>NZ_CP084712.1:0-1216666 GCF_023822045.1 Sphingopyxis sp. USTB-05
ATGAGCGGAGATGCTGCGACGCTTTGGCCGCGCGTGGCCGAAGGGCTGCGCCGCGACCTTGGCGTGCGTACCTTCGACCATTGGCTGAAGCCGGTGCGCTTTGCCGACTATTGCGCGCTGTCGGGCGTGGTGACGCTCGAAACCGTCAGCCGCTTTTCGGCGAACTGGATCAACGAACGCTTCGGCGACCGGCTCGAACTCGCGTGGCGGCAGCAGTTGCCCGCGGTCCGCAGCGTCATGGTGCGCGGCGGCGCCGCAGCGGATGACCGCGCCGCGAGCCTCGCGGCCGCGCCGCTACCGAACTTCGATACACCGGCGCCGGCTGTGCCCGCCGCCAATCCGGCGCTGCTCGGTTTCGACCCGCGCCAGTCGTTCGACCGCTTCGTCGTCGCGCGCAGCAACATTCTTGCCGCCAATGCCGCGCGCCGCATGGCGATGGTCGAGGCGCCGCAGTTCAATCCGCTCTACCTCTGCTCGGGCACCGGGCAGGGCAAGACGCATCTGCTGCAGGCGATCGCGCAGGATTATGCCGCAGCGCATCCGACCGCGAACATCATCCTGATGTCGGCCGAAAAATTCATGCTGGAATTCGTCGGCGCGATGCGTGGCGGTGACATGATGGCGTTCAAGGCGCGGCTGCGCGCCGCCGACCTGCTGCTGCTCGACGATCTCCAGTTCGTGATCGGCAAGAATTCGACGCAGGAAGAACTGCTCCACACGATCGACGACCTGATGACCGCGGGCAAGCGCCTGGTCGTAACCGCCGACCGTCCGCCCGCGATGCTCGACGGGGTCGAGGCACGCCTGCTGTCGCGTCTGTCGGGCGGGCTTGTCGCCGATATCGAAGCGCCCGAGGATGATCTTCGCGAACGCATCATTCGCCAGCGGCTCGCCGCGATGCCGATGGTCGACGTGCCCGACAATGTCGTCGCCTATCTGGTCAAGCATTTCACCCGCAACATTCGCGAACTCGAAGGCGCGCTCAACAAGCTGCTCGCCTATGCCGCGCTCACCGGCACGACGGTCGACCTGACGCTCGCCGAAGACCGGCTCGCCGAGAATGTCCGTACCGCGCGCCCGCGCATCACGATCGACGAGATCCAGCGCGCGGTCTGTGCGCATTATCGTCTCGACAAGAGCGAAATGGCGTCGAAGCGCCGCGTCCGCGCGGTCGCGCGCCCGCGCCAGGTCGCGATGTACCTCGCGAAGGAACTCACGCCGCGTTCCTATCCCGAGATTGGCCGCCGTTTCGGCGGGCGCGACCATTCGACGGTGATCCACGCGGTACGCACGGTCGAGGCGCTGCGCGTCGCCGACAGCGAACTCGACGCCGAAATCGCGGCGATCCGGCGCGCTCTCAACAGCTGATCCACAGGCTTATGCCGGAGTTGTCCCCTGGGTTATCCCCGGGGTTATCCACGCCCTGGCTGGCCGCTGTTCGGCGGTCTGCGGGCGGTATTTAGAAATCCGGATCGACGGGGCGCAAAACCGCGGAACGGCCGTTGCCCTGGGCGATCAACCTGTCGGGGGGCGATCCCTTTTCCACCCAGTCCTCGACCGCGAGACGGATGTCGTACTGGGGATGCCGGGCGCCCGCAGGGGCATCGAGCGACTGGCCGAAGTTCGTCGCCGCCGCACCGCCCTGACAATGCTGCATGCCCGGTACCATGAAGAGCCGATAGAAATCGGGCAGCGGTGCCTGCCCCTGCGTCGCCTTTCCGACCGACCGGTACCAGTCGAGACCCAGGCGGGGCGCAATGACGGCGTCGGACCAACCGAAATAGGACAGGATCTTGCCGCCTTTGTCGCGAAAGCGCTGAAGATCGGCGGGGCGCACATCAAGCTCGGCCGAAAGCTGTGCGGGTGAATAATATGCGAACAGATGCTGCCGCGACTGTTCGGCGAAGGTCCGCTGCGATTGGGCGGCCGGATCCGCGTTGACGATCCATCGTTGCCAGTCGGCGATATCCATCGCGGCCGGCTGGTAGCCCGCGTCGACGATGCGGGCGAGCGAGGCAAGCTGCCCTTTCGAAAGGCAGCCGGACCGTGGCCCGCCCGTGCAGGCAAGGCGCGACCAGTCCGGCCGGCACGCGCCGGGTTGTTGAGCAATGCCGTTCCGTACCGATTTCGCCGGGCAGGCCGCGATTGCGGTGCGTCGGATGAGGTCGAGCTGCGGCGTGCCGAGCCAACCGTCCGCGCTGCGAACGCTATCCTGAATAGCGCCGAAATGACGTAGCTGGACCGTCCATGGATTGGCCGGCGCGCCCGCGATCACGCCGTCCCAATCCTCGGGCCAGCGCGCCGCCGCCATCAGCGCCATCCGCCCGCCGTTCGAACAGCCCATGAAATAGCGATGCCCGGGCGCGCGGCCATAATAGGCGAGGGTTATCGCGTCCGCCGCGTCGCGGGTCGCCTTGATCGAGCGCCAGCCATAGTCGGCGAGGGCCACGGGGCGATCCGCGGCCCAGCTCGCATCGAAGCCGTCGCCGCGGTGTCCGGTGTCGGTCGCCGCGATGACATCGCCGCGCTCCGCGCCCTCGGCCAGCGTCGGCAAATGGATTGCACCCGCGAAGCCGCCATTGCCGATCTGGTAATAACGCCCGCGCCAGCGTTCGGGCGCGGGCAGGTAGACGGTGAAACGGATGTCCGACCCGGGCACCGGATGCGCCGATCCGCTGACCCGGCAGATGCCGTCCGAAAGCACCGCGCTTTCGACCACGGCCTTGTCGAGCGCCAGCGTGGCAAGATGGGCGCAGCGGTCATCCACGGCGGGGCTGCCGAACGACAGAAGCAGGGGCAGCCAGGCGAAGACGTCAGGCAGCTTGCTCGTCTTCCCATGCGAATTTGAACGACCCCGCCGTCGGGTCGACGCCCGCGAGCATCATCCCCTGGCCGCGCGAACTATGCCGGTCGTTGAGCGGCACGTCGGCGGGATCGCGGAGCTGGATCAGCAGCGTCGTGCGCGGTTCGTCGGAGGTGTTGAGCCCCGACCCGTGGACGGTCAGATAATGGAAAAACAAGGCATCGCCTGCCTTCGCGGGAAGCGGGGTCGCGCCCTCGATCGGATAGGTTTCGGTCGAGGCATGATGATCCTTGCCCTCGGCGGGCAGCGGGCCGAGCTTGTGGGTGCCCGGATAGACGCGCAGGCATCCCTTTTCCTCGGGCGCGTCGTCGAAGTGCAGGATCACGGCGATCATCGAATGGTCGCGATGCGGGAAATAGGGATAATCCTGATGCATCGGAAAGGGCGAGCCCTTTTCCGGCGGCTTGATGAACATCTTGTTGTGGTGAAGCTGGACGTTCGGGCCGATGATGTCCTGCGCGATTTCGGTCAGCCGGGGGTCGGTGAGCAGCCGCGTCACCATCGCCGAGCGGAAATGGACGTCGTGGCAGTGGGTGATCGTCGTGCCGCTGCCGCGCACGCTGTCCCACGTCGCGTCGCTGTTGCCCTCCTTGTCGGCGATCCGGTGCATCTCGGCACGGAAGGCCGCGGCTTCCTCGGCGCTGAACAGGCCGGGGACGAGGACATAGCCCTGCTCGTCATAGAATTTTTTCTGCTCTTCGCTCAGCATCGCCGCGGCATCCTTATGGTCCAGATATGCGCCGACCGTGCCGCTTTCGGCCGATGATCGCAATTGGCCTACGTCTTATCTTGTGGTAAAAAATCGAACATGAAAAACCTCGATCTGCCGCTGGAGGATTTGCCCCGCATTGCTGTCGCGGGGCAATTTGTCCTCGCCGACAGCGGTTTTTCGACGATCCATCGGGGGCGCACCCACGCACTGCATCTCCACGGCTACACGGGCGAAATGGAGCTGGCGGGACAGCGTATCCGCATCGCGCCTGGCGATATCACGCTGAGCCCCGCGGGCTTGGTGTCGAGTTACGACCTCGCCGCGCCGGGCGCCCATTGGTGCATCCATATCGAAGCTGTGGAAGGGCAAGGGACGTGTGCTCCGATTGCGCTCCACCTGCCGGGATGCGCCGCCCTGCGTGAACGCTTTGCGCATATCAGCGGGTTGTTCGCGACCGCCAGCGACCCGATCGCGCATATCGCGGCACGGCTCGCGGCGCAGGACCTTCTCCTGACGCTTGCGCGTCGCACCGACCCATTGCCCGAGGACGATGCCGCGGCGCGCGCCGCCGAATATATCGACCGTCATTTCCACGAAGCGATCGGCGTGCGCGACATCGCCGCCGCGGCGGGTCGCGCGCCCGCTTATCTCGCGCGGCTGTTCCGCAGCCGCTTCGGTACCACGGTCCCGCACCGCCTGCTCCAGCGGCGCGCCGAACATGCGCGCTTCCTGCTCGAATCGACCGACCTGCCGATCTGGCGCGTCGCCGAACGCTGCGGCGTCGCCGACGCACAGCGCTTCAACAAGATGGTGCGGAGCCTGCTCGGCGCGAGCCCGAGCGCCGTACGCGCGCGTGTCCGGGGACCGGTGGTCGATCCCGATCGCTGATCAGCGCCAGGCCAGCCAGATTGCCGCGGTCCACGAGAAATCGTCACCGCCGCTGCCCGACCCGTCGACGGGGCTATAGGCTTCGTAAAAGCCATTGCGTTCCATCAGCGCCAGCGTGTCGTGGCGGACGCGCGCCGCCTCGGCATCGAAACCCGCTTCGGCCAGACCGGTGCCGATCATGTAATTCACGACCGCCCACACCGGGCCGCGCCAGTAGCGGATCATCTGGAAGCCCGGATCCTCGGGATCGAGGCTGGGCATCAGATATTCGACCTTGCTGCCGATGCGGTGCAGGTGCGCCAGCATCGCGGCATCCTTCGCGGGGTCGGCAAGGCCGGCGTAGAAGCTCAGGAACGATGCGCTGGTGATGAAACCCGACGAGCGACCGGTGAGGAGGTCGCGCGAGCACCAGCTATGCTTTTCCTCGTCCCACAGCCAGTCGATCCCGGCTTCGGCCTTCGCGATCATCGCGCGGATTTCGGCAGCTTCCTCGTCGCGGCCAAGATATTCGGCGAGCGCCAGGAGGTCGCGGTTCGCGCGCAGCAGAATCATCGACATGCCGATGTCGGCGACCTTGAACGGGTTGCCCGCGGTGATCTTCGCATGGTCCCATCCCTGCGCGACGCCATATTGGACGAGCGCGAGATAGCGGTCATATTCCAGCTTGGTCGGCCGCATCTTCGCGTCGAGATGGCCGGTGTCGCGGCGGGTGTATTCGCCGACGTTCGAGATGTCGATCGGCTCGCCGGGGATGTCCCATTCGGGCGAATTGTCGCGGCCGGTTTCCCAGGGATGCATCGCGACGACGACGCCGCGGCCTTCGGGGTCGCGATAGTCGCGGAACCAGCGATGCCAGCCGACCAGCTTGTCGAACAGGCTTTCGAGGCGGAGGCGATAGGCGTCCTCTGCCTCTGCCGCGATCGCGCTGTCCCACAGCTTGCGGACGACCGTCGCGGCCACGGGCGGCTGGGTGATGCCCGAGGTGACAGGGGTCTTGCCCGTCGCCCAGACCGAGGGGCCGGGGAAATAGCCGGGGTCGTCCTGCCAGAAGACGATGTGCGGCAGGAAGCCGTCGTCCCACTGCGCGCTGAACAGCGTCTCAACCTCTTTCCACGCGCGGTCACGATCATAGGTGTCGAAGCCGAGGGCGACGAAGGCCGAGTCCCAGTTCCACTGGAAAGGATAGACCCGGCCGTTGGGGACGGTGTAGCCGCCGCGGTCGTTGGCGGTCAGGATGGCGCGGGCACCCGCGTCAAGCTTGTCAATTGTCATGTCGCGGATGCCCGTTTTCTCTCTCAGAAGTTGAAGGTGGCGCGCGCCGTGATACGGCGCGGCAGGACCGGACGGCCGACGAAGTAAGCGCCCCCGACCGTCTGGTTGTTGTCGAGACGCGGCGACCCTTCGGTCGTTGCATCGGTGTCGAAGACGTTGAACACATTCACACCCAGGCGCAGGCTCTTGTTGCCGAGCGGCACGGTATAGCCCGCGTCGAGGTTGACGATATTCCACCCGTCGAGCTTGATCGAATTGTTCGACGCGGTGAAATTGTCGCCGGTGTAGTTGGTGAAGAAGGACACATCGAGCGCGCCATCGTCATAATAGAGGCCGGCATTGTACAGGATCTGCGGCTGACGCTCGAGATCGTTGTCGATGATCGCCGGATTCGACGTCGGGACGCCGCCGACGTTCGACTGGAACTCGGTATATTTCGCCTTCTGCACTGTCAGATTGCCGTTGAAGCGCAGATTGGTGAGCAGCTTCAGGTCGAACACCGCCTCGACACCATAGGATTCGGTGGCGACCAGATTGACGAGTTCCTGAAAACCGCCGCCCGGCGCGTTGACGAACAGCACCTGCCGGCGGTTCTTGAGGCTGGTGTAAAAGGCCGAGGCTTCAAGGCTGAAGGCCGGCTGGCTGACCTTGATGCCGCCCTGCACCTGCTTGATGATTTCGCCTTCATAGCTTTGCGTGCCGGGGGCCACGCTGGCATTGGCGGCGGTCCCGGCGGGCAGCGGCAGGAAACCGACCGCGCGCACCTCGGGGAAGAAATAGCCCCGGCTGGCATTGAGATAGAGGCTGACATCGTCGGTCAGTTTGTAGAGCGCGCCGGCGGCCAGCGCCCACTCGGTCGTCGAAACCTTGCCGGTCAGATAGCCGTCATTGCCCCAGATCACGTCGCGCAGCGACGCCGACAGGTTGGGCGTGGTGGCGTCGGTCACCGTCGTCGACGTCCGCTCGCGGCTGATGTCGCCCTTATAATGTTCGACGCGTCCGCCGATATCGAGGTTGAAGCGGTCGCCGATCTGCATCTGGTCGGCGAAATAGGCGGCGTAGCGCTCAGCCTGATGCCGGTTGTTGACATAACCGCCGCCGGCGTTGAGCAGGCCGTTCCGCGAAATGATCGTCGTGACGTTCGTATTGGGGTTGGTGACCGACAGGTTGATCAACTGCGGCTGGTTGTTGAACGCCGCGAGGAATGTCGTCGTGACGTTGACGTCGCGCGCGACCGTGTCGGCATAGAAGCCGCCGAGCGTGAAGCTGTGCTCGATATTGCCGGTCGTCGCTTCCTTGGTCAGGTTCAGCTCGGCAGACAGGTCGTGCATCGGCCGGTTGCGGTCGGTGAAGCGGTTGGCGAAGACAAGGTCGTCCGCCGCCACCGCGCCGCCGCCGACATAGGTGAAGGTCGCGTTGGCCGCAGTGATGCCGTTGAGCTCGGGAATCTGGCCGCGACGTGCGGCGTTGGTGACAAAGGCATTCAGCGTTTCGGGGACGTTCACGACCCCGTCGCCATCCGACCACAGGCCGAACTTGTGCTTATAGTCCGAATATTTGACGCGTCCGTTGATGCCCCAGCCGCTGTCGCCGAACTTTTTGTCGAAAGCGAGGGCGACCTGGCCGCCGCGGGTGGTCACGCCGTCGGTGATATCGGTCGCGAACGGGCCGTCGGGAGTGTTGAAGCCGAGCCCCGCGACGTCGGGCGTCATCAACTGATAGACTTTTTTGCCGTCGTTGCCGGCGATGCGCCCGCGCGTCGTGCCATCGAGCGGGACGGGCAAATAGAATTGTGCCTGATCGTCGATATACTGGCCGTAAAGCGTGATCGACCCGCTGTCGTCGGGGAACTCATATTTGAGGTTGCCGCGGACCTGGAAGCCCTCGGTGTCGAGGCCCGTTTTGATCGGGCCGTCGTCCTTGCGATAGAAACCCGACAGCGCGAAATAGAGATTTTCGCCAAGCGGTCCGCTGATCGCCGCGTCGCCGCGATAGCGGCCCTTTTCGGCCCATTCGATCTGCGCAGTGCCTTCCAGCTCGTCGCGGCCGCTCTTGCTGATATAGTTGATCAGGCCCGCGACCGATCCGGGGCCGAACAGGTTCGACACGCCGCCGCGCACAAACTCGAGACGCGAGATGCCGAGGTCGTTGCGGTAATAGACGTCATAGGCCGACGAATTGAGGCCGAACGTCGACATCACCGGGATGCCATCATACATCAGCGGCGTGAACTGATATTGCCCGCCCGAGGGAAGACCGCGCACGAACACGTTCGATGCGACCTCGCCGCCGCCAGCGTCGGCCTTGATCGTCGGAATGCTCGCGAGAATGTCGGCCTGGCTGCTGACGCCCAGGCGTGCCAGCGAATCCTCGCCGACCGACGTCACCGCGAGCGGCGTGTCGAGCGCGATGCGGCCGCGGCTGGTGCCGGTGACGATGATCGTGTCCTGATCGCTCGCGACCGCTTCGTCGGCCGTCTGCGGCGCGGTCTGGTCGGTGTCCTGCGCGTGGGCCACCTGCAACGGCATCAGCGTCGCGGCAAGCGGCGTCGCGCAAAGCAGGGCGTTACGGAAAGTGCGCGAAAAGCGGCGGTGAGCGGTCATGCTGGTCTCCTCCCATGGTCTCGTCCGGGCCCTTTGCAGGCCGTTGTCATAAAAACTGAAGGGGAGGGTCCTTCAACGAAAGCCCGTATTGTTGCAACGCTGTGTTGCTGATAATGATACGATAAGACATAAATTGCGGGAGACGAATGATGCTCGATCTGGGCGATCTGCAGGTCTTTTCAAAGATCGTCGAGACCGAAAGCCTGACCAAGGCAGGGCAGGCGCTTGGGCTTCCCAAATCGACGGTCAGCCGGCGCATTTCAAGGCTCGAGGAAAATCTCGGCGTGCAATTGCTCCACCGTTCGACGCGATCGGTGACCGTGACCGAGGACGGCGCGATGTTCTTCGAATATTGCCTGCGCTCACTGGGCGTGCTGCGCGACGGCGAGCGGGCGTTGCAGAACCGCCAGAATGTGCCGCGCGGGGTGGTGAAGATCGCGATCCCCTATGTGCTGGGGCAGAGCCTGATCGGTCCATTGCTCGCGAGCTTCCTCGATCTCTATCCCGACGTGCGCCTTGTCAGCGTGATGACCGACGATGCCGTCGGGCTGCTCCGTGCGGGTTTCGACGTCGCGCTTGCGGTCGGGCCGTTCGCCGATTCGGAGCTTGTCGCGGTCAAACTCGGTGTCACCGAATGTGGCCTCTTCGGCGCGCCGGGCTATTTCGAGCGCAAGGGCATGCCGCAGAACCATGTCGAACTGCCGCGCTTCGACCTGCTCGCGACCGGCACCGTCGACCGCCGCCAGCGCTGGCCGCTCCATACCGAAACCGAGCAGGTGACGGTCGAATTCTCGCCGCGCCTCGTGTGCAACGACCTCAATCTGCTTCGCCACGCGGTGCGGTCCGAACTCGGCATTGCGACGCTCCCGGCCTTCCTTTGCAAGAGCGATCTCGCCGAAGGAAAGCTCGTCGAGGTGCTGCCCGGCTGGCAGGCGCCCGACATGAGCTTTTACGCGCTGTTCGCCGATCCCAAGGGGGTGCCGGTGCGCGTGCGATCGCTGATCGACTATCTGACCGAGAAGCTGAGACCGACGCTTTCCTGGGAAATTTGACCAAGTTGCGAAAAATGGAACAAATAGTTCCATAATCTGGCGCTAGGCGCTTTTGCCGCTCTGCTTCACCCCAAAGGCAAATCACAAGTGGAGGGTGTCATCGCTACCGAGGCCGAACAGGTGGGCAAGACTGCGCAACGCGACCGGTTGATCGCGCTGTTTCGCGAGTCGGTGCGCGCGGTAAGCCCGGAGGTGGCGATGCCGCGCAAAATCCCGCACTCGCCGCACGGCCGTACGGTGGTAATCGCGGTCGGCAAGGCGGCGGCTGAAATGATGCGCGTTGCGCAGGACCGCGCCGAACAACCGCTCAAGGGCCTGGTCGTCACGCGGCACGGACATTTGCCCGAACCAGCGCCGACATGGCGCGACGTCGAAATCATCGAGGCGGGGCACCCCTATCCTGACGAGAATAGCCTCGTCGCCGCCGAACGCGCGCTCGCGATCGCGACGCGGCTCGAGGCGGGCGACAATCTGCTCCTGCTGCTGTCGGGCGGCGGCTCGGCCTTGCTTGCGGCGCCCGCGCCGGGACTGTCGCTCACCGACAAGCAACAGATCACCCGCGCGCTGCTTCAGTCGGGCGCGACGATCGAGGAGATCAACTGCGTCCGCAAGCATCTCTCGCGCGTCAAGGGCGGGCGGCTCGCGGTCGCGGCGGGCGCGGCGCATGTCACGACCTGGATCATCTCCGACATCCCCGGCGATGATCCCAGCTTCGTCTCGTCGGGGCCGACGGTCGCCGACCTTACCAGCCTGTCCGACGCGCGCGACATCGTCGCCAAATATGGCATCGAACCGTCTGCGCAAATTGCTGCGGCGCTGAACGACCCCGCGAACGAGACCCCCGCCGCCGATGCGCTCGGCATTGCGGGCGGCGAGACGCAGATCATTGCCAAGGCGCGCGATGCGCTGGCGGCGGTGCAGGCGATGGCAGGCGCGCAGGGCTATCAGGTCACCAACCTTGGCGACCAGCTCCAGGCCGAGGCGCGCCATCTGGGCGCAAGCCACGCGGCCCTTGCGCGTCGCATGGCAAAGGATGGCACCGCGCGCGTCATCATCTCGGGCGGCGAAACGACGGTCACGGTTACCAACAAGGCGGGACGCGGCGGGCGCAATCTCGAATATCTGCTCGGCCTCGCGATCGCGCTGAACGGCGAGCCGGGCATTTTCGCCATCTCGTGCGACACCGACGGGATCGACGGGACCGACGATGCCGCCGGCGCGACGATCGCCCCCGACACGCTGGCGCGCGCGCAGGCGGCGGGTCTCGTCCCGGCGGAATATCTGGCGTCGAACAACGCCTACAGCTTTTTCGAAAAACTTGGAGACCTGGTCATAACCGGGCCCACGCTGACCAATGTGAACGACTTTCGGGCGATATTGATCGACCCGACGGCGTAAAGGGAGAGACGACATGGCTGGGAACAGGGAAGGTCTGGCGTCGCGCGCCAACTATCCGTGGATATTGATCGGGCTGCTCTGGCTCGTCGCCTTCCTCAACGCCGCCGATCGCAACATTCTGCTTGCCGTGCTGCCCGACCTGAAAGCCGAATTCGATCTCACCGATACCCAGCTTGCGCTGCTCGGCTCGGTATTTTTCTGGATCTATGCCGTCGGTGCTTTCATCGCGGGGCGTATCGGCGACAGCGTGCGCCGCAGCCGCCTCATCATCTTCGGCCTTGTTTTCTGGAGCGTCGCGACCGGAGCCTCGAGCCTCGCGACCGGCTTTGCGCTGCTGCTTACGATGCGCGCCTTCGTCGCGGTCGGCGAGTCCACCTACTACCCCACCGCCACCGCGCTGATCGGCGATTGGCACAAGCCGCAGATGCGCAGCCGCGCATTGTCGCTGCACCAGACTGCGGTTTTCGCGGGCTCGGGGCTCGGCGCGGTCGCGGCGGGCTATATCGCCGACGCTTTTAGCTGGCATGCGCCGTTTCTGATCTTTGGGGCCGTCGGGCTGGTCCATGCTGCGCTGCTCTGGTTTTTCCTCCGCGATGCGCCGATCGTCCATACCGCCGCCGAGCAGGGCAAGCCCGCCGATCCCATCGGGATCGTACTGCGTATTCCCGCCGCGTTGATTCTCTGTGTCGTCTTCGCGCTCGCGACGGGGGCATCGACCGGCGTAACCTTCTGGGCGCCTTACTTCGTAAAGAATCTGCTCGGCCTGAATCTTGCCGATTCGGCATGGGTCGGCTCGGCGACGATCAATATCGCGGGCTTTTGCGCGGTGCCGCTCGGCGGGCTCCTCGCCGACACGCTGGCGAAGAAATCGCCGATCGGACGCTTCACGACGCTGGCGATCGGGCTCGGGCTTGCGGGCCTGCTGCTGCTGCCCTTGCTCGGTGCCGAAACCGCAACGCAGATCGGCATGGTGCTCGTCGCGACGAGTATCGCGAAGGGGTTGTTCGACGGCTGCATCTATGCCGCGATGCAGGACGTCGTCCCGCCGCAGGCGCGCGCTACCGCCGTCGGCATGATGACGATGATCGGCTTCCTCGGCGCGGGCATCACCCCGATTCTCGTCGCGTGGATCGGCGAAAGCTTTGGCATGGGGTCGGGCATCGTCGCAATGGCAGGGTTTTATGCGGCCGCCGTAATCATCCTGCTCGCCACGCGCCTGCAGGCTCGCCGCGGGGTCGCGGCCAATCAGGAGATTGTGAATGTCGTCGAATAAGGCGCTTATCCTCACCGCGCCGCGCGAACTTGCGTTCGAGGAAAGCGCATTTGACCCGCTTGGCCCTGACGAGGTGCGCATCCGCACCCTCTTCTCGGGCATCAGCGCGGGCACCGAGCTGACGCAATATCGCGGCACCAATCCCTTCATGCACCGCCGGTTCGACGAGGCGCAGCGCCTGTTCGTCGACGCCGAGGTGCCGAGCTGGGACTGGCCGGTGCGCAACCTCGGCTATGAGGAATCGGGCGAGATTGTCGAGGTCGGCGGCGGCATTGCGGACCTGAAAGTCGGTCAGCGTCTTTTCGGCACCTGGAATCACAAGACACACCATGTCGCGACCGCCGATTATGTACGTGAGCGACTGCTGCCCGAGGGCGCCGACCCGCGCATCGGTATCTTCTCGCACATCGGCGCGGTCGCGCTGAACGGCGTCCACGACGCGCAGATCCGTATCGGCGACACGATCGCCGTCTTCGGCCTTGGCGTCCCGGGCCAGATCGTCGCGCAAGCCGCGCGCGCATCGGGCGCACGCGTGATCGCGATCGACCCCGACGCCGCGCGCCGCGATATCGCGATCCGTCACGGCGCGCATCTTGCGATCGAGCCCGCCGGTGCGGCCGAGGAGATCAAGCGCCTCACCGGCGGGCGCGGGGCCGACGCCTGTATCGAAGTATCAGGTGCGCCGCCCGCGCTTGGCGAAGCGATCCGCGCCGCCGCTTATAATGCGCGCGTCGTCGCGATGGGTTTCTTCCAGGGCGCGATTCCGGGGCTCAAGCTCGGCGAGGAATTCCACCACAACCGCATCCAGCTTATCTGTTCGCAAATTTCGGGGGTCTCGCCCGACGCGAGCTATCGCTGGTCGAAGCCGCGCCTCTGGCGAAGCGCGATCGAGTTGCAGCACGGCGGCACGCTCGACCTGATCCCGCTGATCACGCACCGCGCACCCTTTGCCGACGCGCCGGAATTGTTCGACCAGCTCGACCGGGGTGCGCCGGGCATGTTGCAGGCGATGCTGGAGTTCGGGATATGAGCGCGCTTCGCGTCGGCCTGCTCGGCTGCGGCGGCATCGGCGCGCGCCATGCCGGCGCGGTCGCGGCGTTACCCGCGGATATGGAACTGGTCGCCTGCTGCGGCCGCGATGCGGAGCGGACAAAGGCGTTTGCAGAGGCGCGCGCCGCCGCCGCTTACACGGACCTCGACGCAATGCTGCGGCAGGAGCGTCTCGACCTCGTCGTAGCCACTTTGCCCCCCTATAATCGCGGCGGTGAGATCGAACGCGTTGCCAAGGCCGGCGTCCACCTGCTCGTCGAAAAGCCGATCGCGCTGAACCAGCAAGCCGCCGACGCAATGGTCGCTGACGTCTCGGCGACCGGCGTCGTCGCGGCGATCGGCTTTATGTATCGTTTCGGCGACGCCGTGCGGCGGTGGAAGTCGGCGGATACCGGGCGAGTCGGGCTTTACGCCGGCGCTTATCATTGCAATGCGCTTCACGCCGACTGGTGGCGCGAGGAGGCCAAATCGGGCGGCCAGATTCTCGAGCAGATCATCCACCAGGTCGACTTGATCCGTCATCTGATGGGCGAACCCGACACCGTCTATGCGCGCCGCACCAATTTCGCGCACCATGATACGCCCGGCTATGACGTCGAGGATATCAGCGCGATCCTCTTCGGCTGGGACGATGGCCGCATTGCGACGCTCAACGCCTCGAACATTGCGGTCCCCGGCGTGTGGCACAAGGAATGGGCGGTCTATGCCGAGCGCATGACCGGGCGCTTTACCGGTTGGAACGATGCGGTGCTGACCCGCACGGCGGGCGAGGTAGCGGCTGAGGAGATTGCCGGGCCGACCGATCCCTTCGTTGCGCAGCTTGCCGACGTGCATCGCGCGATCGCGACCGGCGGCGCGCCCTATATTCCGCTTTCGGAAGGCGCGGCGTCGCTCAAGCTCGCACTCGCGGCACGGCAGTCGGCCGACGAGCGCCGCGAAATCCGGTTGAAGTCATGACGTCATTTGAAAAGAGCGGGATCGTCCTCGGCGGCGTTCAACCGTTGCTCGACGGCGCGGTGCCTGTCTGTTCGGCGGCGGTGCTCGCGAACGGGATCCTATGGTCGCTCGAAGACGGCGGCCGGATCGTGCTGGCGGTCTCGCAAGGCGATGTCATGCGCCTCGACGTCACGGTCAGCGGCCTTGCCGAAGCGCCGCTATCGCTCGGTCTGCGCTTCGGTGCGGTCAGCGGCGTCCGGCGCTATCTTCGCAACGGCTATCATAGCTGGGACGGCAGCTTCTTCGCCGACCCCGGCACTCCCGCGGGCGATGCGCCGCCGGGCAAGGAACCGACGCTCGGCTTTGCGTTGACCGCGCTGGTGCCCGTCGAAGGGCGGGGCGCCGTCGTGCTCGGTTTCGATCGCCATGATCGCTTCCAGAACCGCTTCCGCTTTGGCGGCGATGGCGACGCGATGACGATCGACGTCGAAACCCTGCTCGACCGGACCGGTGCGACTGCCGCCGAGACGCTGCTCTTTTACGCCGACGCCGATACGGAAAATGCGTTGGTCCGCTGGTCCGACCAAGTCGCGGCGGCGTCGCCGATATCCCCGCGCCTTCCCGAAAAACGCATCAGGGGCTGGTGTTCCTGGTACAATCTCTACGCCGCGATCACCGAGGAAAATATCCGCGAGCATCTAAGCGCCGCTGCCACCTATCGCGATACGCGCGGCACCGATCTCGACATCTTCCTGATCGACGACGGCTTCACGCCAGAGATGGGCGACTGGCTCGACGTCAAGCCGCAGTTCCCGCGCGGGATGCGGCCGCTGCTCGGCGAGATTGCCGATGCCGGGTTTACGCCGGGCCTGTGGATCGCACCCTTCATCGTCGGCAACCGCAGCCGGCTTTATGCAGAGCATCCCGACTGGGTCGTGCACGACCGCGACACCGGCATGCCGATCGTCCAGATGGCCTTTTACGGCGAGTTTCGTTGGCACAAGCGCAGCGAGGAATATTATGTCCTCGACATCACGCATCCGGGTGCCGAGGCTTGGATCCGGCGCGTTTTCCGGACATGGACGCGCGAATGGGGCGCGCGCTACTTCAAGGCCGATTTCATGTTCTTCGGCGCCGAATATGGACCCGACCGCGCGACCTGGCACGAACCGGGCCTCTCGCGCATCGCGATCTGGCGCAAGATGGCGGCGATCATTCGTGAGGAAATCGGCGATGCGCTTCTGCTCGGCTGCGGCTGCCCGCTCTGGGCGTCGGTCGGACTGGTCGATGCGGTCCGCATCGGGCGCGACGTCGGGGTCAAATGGTCGGGCGACCAGTCGGCCGAAAGCCTGCTCCGCGATCAGGCGACGCGCAACCATGCCGCAGGGCGGTTGTGGCAGGCCGATCCCGACTGCATCCTGCTTCGCGACCGCTTCCACGATCTCAGTGACGCGCAGGTGGCCAGCCTCGCCCTGCTCGCTGGGCTGTCGGGCGGGGTGCTGATGACGAGCGACCATCTCGGCGAATTGACCGTGGAGCGCGCGACGCTGCTCGATGCGCTCGCGGGCCTCGACGTCGTCGAGTGCCGCTACCCCTCGCTTGGCAATGGCGAGGCGCGGATCGTCCAGCGGACACGGCTTGCCGACGGACGGGCACTCGAACTGCAACTCGATCCCGAAACCGGCGAGAGTCGTTGTACCGATAGCAGCGGAGCCATGTGGCCGTGACTTTCGACCCAACCGAACATCCGCACCGCCGTTACAACCCGCTACGCGGCGAGTGGATATTGGTGTCGCCGCACCGCGCCAAGCGCCCGTGGCAGGGCGAGCAGGGGCGGGCGGTGACCGAACGGCCGCCGAGCTATGATCCCACCTGCTATCTCTGTCCTGGCAATAGCCGCGCCAATGGCTCGACCAATCCGGCCTATTCGGGCCCGTTCGTCTTCGACAATGATTTCGCTGCGTTGCTCGCCGACACGCCCGCGCCCGAATGTTCCGACGATCCGCTCTTCCGCGCCGAAGCCGCATCGGGCACTTGCCGTGTAATCTGCTTCTCGCCCGACCATGCGCGCGGGCTGCCCTCGCTGTCGGACGCCGAGATTGCCGTGGTCGTCGATTGCTGGTGCGAGCAATGCGCCGACCTTGGCCGCACCCATGCCAATGTGCAGGTCTTCGAGAATCGCGGGGAGATGATGGGCTGCTCGAACCCGCATCCGCACGGGCAGGTGTGGGCGACCCGACATATCCCCGCTGAAATCGAACGCGAGGATGCGAACCAGCGGAGCTGGGCGGGCGGCCGGCCTATGCTCATCGAGCTTGCGGAGCGCGAGGCCGGCGGCCCGCGCATCGTCGTCGAACATGCCGAATGGCTCGCAATCGTCCCCTATTGGGCGAGTTGGCCGTTCGAAACTTTGCTGCTGCCGCGTTTTGCGGTGCAGCGTCTGCCCGATCTTAAGACCGCGCAGCGGCAGAGCCTCGCGGCGGCCCTGGGCGAACTCACCCGCCGCTACGACGCGCTCTTCGACTGTGCATTTCCCTATTCGATGGGCTGGCACGGCGCCCCCTTCGGCGAAGGCGATGCCGGCCACTGGCAGCTCCACGCGCATTTCTATCCGCCGCTGCTCCGCTCGGCGACGGTGCGCAAATTCATGGTCGGGTACGAAATGCTTGCCGAGGCGCAACGCGACCTGACCCCCGAGCAGGCGGCCGAGCGGTTGCGGGCGGTGCGGCCGTGACGCTCGCCGGTCAAGTGCTGACGCATTTCGCCCAGCTCATGGGCGCGGCCCCCGACCTCGCCGTCGGAGCGCCGGGCAGGGTGAACCTGATCGGCGAGCATACCGACTATAACGATGGCTTCGTTCTCCCCGCAGCGATCGGTCTGCAAAGCATCGTCGCGGTCCGCCGTCGCTCTGACAGCATCGTTCGGCTGATAGCCGCCGATTTCGGCGATGCCGTAAGCGAATTCGATCTCGCCGCGCCGATCGCACCCGACACGGCGCAGCCATGGTCCAATTATATTCGCGGCGTCGCTGCGACGATGCAATCCGACGGCGTCGAATTCCGCGGGCTCGATATGCTCGTCGCCGGCGACATTCCGCAGGGTTCGGGGCTTTCTTCCTCGGCCTCGCTGTCGGTTGCGAGCGCCATGGCGTTCGGCGGTTTGTTCGCGCCCGGCCGGTTCGATCCGACAGCGATCGCGCTGATAGCGCAGCGCGCCGAATGCGATTTCGTGGGCATGCGCTGCGGCAATATGGATCAGCTCGCCTCCGCGCACGGGCTCGCGGGCCATGCCTTGCTGATCGATTGCCGCAGCCTCGACGTGCGTCCGGTCGCCCTGCCGCACGGTCTGGCGATGCTGATCGTCCATTCGGGGATCCGCCGCGGCCTCGTCGACGGCGCGTATAACGAACGCCGGGCGCAGTGCGAACGCGTCGCCGGACATTTCGGTGTGGCGGCGCTCCGCGATGTGACGCCATCGGCGCTTGAAGCTGCGCGGGGCGACCTCGACCCGACCGCCTGGCGCCGCGCGCGCCACGTCGTGACTGAAAATGAGCGTACGCTGGCCGCGGCAAAGGCCATGGAGGCCGGCGATCTCATCCTGCTGGGCGAGTTGATGGCCTTGTCCCACGCGTCGATGCGCGAGGATTTCGAGATCACCACGCCCGCGATCGATCGGCTAGTGGCGGAATTGCAGCGGGTGATCGGCGGGCGCGGGGGCGCACGCATGACCGGCGGCGGTTTTGGCGGTGCGGTTGTCGCGCTGGTCGAGGCCGACGCCGTTGCTGCAGTCTCCGCGCATGTCCAAGCCACTTATCATACGCCGGAGGGTCAGAGGCCGGCGATCATGGTCGAACGCGCCAGCGCCGGCGCGTCCTTTCTGTAAATCGGCGCAATTGGGGGATGAAGCGAAAGATGAGCGGGAAAATTGCACTGATCGAAGCGGGGGGTACGAAATTCATCGTCGGGGTCGGCGATGCGACGCGGCGGATCATCGCGCGCACGCGGATTGACACGACGCGGCCCGAAGAAACGATTTCCGCGGCAATCGACTGGCTTCGGCAACAGGGCGGCGATTTCAGTGCCGTGGGCATTGCAAGCTTCGGTCCGCTCGACCTCGACCCCGCTTCGGCGACATGGGGATATATCACGCGCACGACGAAACCGCATTGGAGCAACGCCGATATAGCCGGACCTTTCGCGCGCGCGTTCGGTTGCCCGGTCGCGATCGACACCGACGTCAACGGTGCAGCGCTCGCCGAATGGACCTGGGGTGCAGGGCAGGAAACGAAGTCGACCCTGTATCTTACCGTCGGGACCGGCGTCGGAGGCGGCGCTGTCGTCGATGGACGACTGATCCATGGCCTCAGCCATCCCGAGATGGGCCATATCCGTGTCCCCCGCCATCCGGACGACCTCGGTTTCGCCGGGCATTGTCCCTTTCATGGCGATTGCCTCGAAGGCCTTGCCGCGGGACCCTCGATCATCGCGCGCTGGGGCGTTTCGCTTTCCGATCTCCCCGCCGATCATCCCGGCCACGATATCATTGCCTGGTATCTTGCCCAGGCCGCGCAGACATTTGAGGCCATTCTTTCTCCGTCGCGGATGATTTTCGGCGGCGGCGTAATGGAAACGCGGGGTTTGCTCGATCGGGTTCGCGTCAAAGCCGCCGAGGGCGGCGCAGGCTATTTCGCGGGCGACCCTGCGGAGGTGATCGTCGCACCCGCGCTCGGTCCCGATACCGGCCTTCTGGGCGCGCTTGCGCTGGCACTCCGCATATCCTGATCCTCCGGCAATGGTACAGGCGTTTCGCCGGACCTCGGTTCTCCAGCGGTGCGTGCGAGCGGGTTAGCATCATGTTGCCACCCGTTCGATCTGGAGACCGACGATGAAGACCGCGATTGCCGCTTTCGCCTTGTCCGCGCTTCTGGCCGCCGCGCCCGCCGCTGCGCAAACCGACCATGCCGGACATGATACCCCCGCCGCCAAGCCGGCAAAGGTCACCTTGGTGTATCAGCACGAACTGCCGAACGTCCCCGGTAAGAGCGTCAAGGGCGTGCTTGTGGAATATGGTCCGGGGGCGGCGAATGCCTCGCATGTCCATGCGCCTTCGGCGCTGATCTATGCAACCGTGCTCGACGGCGCGGTGCTCAACCAGATCAATGGCGGGCCGGTGCGCACTTTCCGCAAGGGCGAGAATTTCACCGAGTTGCCGGGTGACTTCCACAATGTCAGCGCCAATGCGAGCCAGACCGAGCCCGCGACATTGCTCGCCGTGTTCGTCGTCGATACGAACGAGAAGATACTGACCACGCCGGCCGCCGCGCCGCGTTAAACACAGCATTATCAAATATGTATCAACGGCGGATAAGCCTCGGCTTGTCCGCCGATAGATTTTCTTCGTCGCAAAAACCGACCTCCGGCGTTGACGAAACTAAAATCAATCGATTAAGTTGACATTGTCATTCGGGACTGGTCGAGACGAATGACGGGCTCTCCCCTCGACCCGCGGCTTTTGACCGGGAAGCAGCTTGCTCCGCGTTACCAACGGCTAAAGCGCGTGATGCTCGGGCGACAGCGCCAGGCATTGCGTTCCCCCCAGAAGGGGTATTGCGATGCGTATGTGTAGCAGCATCGACTAAATCATCGCCGCGTGACATGCGCGGGGTAGCGGACCGACCGCGCCCCGCCGACAATCGCGGCATCCCAAAATCTCCAACCGCGCCTCCTCACGCGAGACGTTGCGGTCTGACGTCCGGCACCCGAGCGCCGGCGTGGGGAAACATCATGCCTTTGCTGACCCAATCCGACCTGTCGGATCTGGCTCGCTATCCTGCGTCCCTGCGCAGCGCCGCCCGTGCGCTGTGGGGGGCGGAGCTGGCGACTGCCCGACCCGGCGCGGCGCACCGCGCCACCATTCATCACATCAAAAAGGGGGCGGGATCACCGCCCGGGGACCATATCTAATGAACCGTTTCTCTCCTGATCATCGTTTCAAGCTTCTGCTCGGCGCCGCACTGCTGCTGCCGACGGCGCCGGCATTCGCCACCGAAACCGTCGCCGAGGCAGGCGCATCTGCCGACGGCGCGGAAGCAGGCGCCGACGAGGGGGCCGCGGGGGCTGCCGTCGCGGCCGCTTCAGCCGCCGCCTATGACGGCGCCGAAATCATCGTGTCGGCGCGCCGCCGCGACGAAAGCGCGCAGGATGTCCCGATCGCGCTTTCGGTCGTGGGCGCATCGCAGCTTGAACAGACAGGCAATTATACGCTGACCCAGATCCAGCAGATCGTCCCGAGCCTGCAGGTATTCAGCTTCAATCCGCGCAACACCAACATCAACATCCGCGGGCTCGGCAGCAATGTTGCGCTGACCAACGACGGGCTGGAGAATGGCGTCGGTTTCTATGTCGACAATGTCTATTTCGGGCGTGTCGGCCAGTCGCAGTTCGACCTTGTCGACCTGCAACAGATCGAGGTGCTGCGCGGGCCGCAGGGGACGCTGTTCGGCAAGAACACGACATCGGGCGCGATCAACATCAGCTCGCGCAAGCCAAGCTTCGACCCTGAATTTTCGGGCGAAGCCACCGTCGGCGACTATGGCTATTACCAGCTCCGCGCATCGGCATCGGGGGCGCTGGTCGACGATCTGCTTGCGGTGCGCCTCAGCGGTTCGGTGACCGAGCGGCGCGGTTTTCTGTACAATGACACGCAGAACGAACGCGCGCAGGACTATTCGAACTGGAGCGTCCGCGGGCAATTGCTGTTCACGCCGACCGCCGACCTCGAAGTCCGCATCATCGGCGACTTCGCGCGCCAGAAACAGAACCACGTCCTCAACATCTTCGCCGATTATTTCGGCACCTATGCCAATGGCGCCGCGATACCGAACAGCTTTGCCGAGCGGGCCGCGCGCTTCCCGGGCTATAGTTTTCCGACGATCGACCCCTTCGCGCGGCGCGGCGAGGCCGACAGCCATTATCAGTCGAACATGGACGGTTATGGCGTGTCGGGGCAGGTCGACTGGGACGTCGGCGCGGCGAAACTGACCTCGATCACCGCCTATCGCTGGTGGGACTGGAACCCCGCGAACGACGGCGATTCGACCTCGCTCCCGGTGATCGTCAAGGCGCAGCAGGCGAACCGCCAGCGACAGTTCAGCCAGGAACTCCGGTTGGCCTCCGACACCGACGGTCCGATCGACTATGTCGTCGGCGCTTATTATTTCTGGCAAGTCATCCGCGGCAGGGGCGCGAGCGCCTATGGCCCGGCGGCGGCGCTGTGGAACCGCCCCGCGACCTCGCCCATCCCGCTTGCCGCATGGGAAGCCGCGCTGAATGGCTTCGAGGCCAATTCGACCTCGGATCCGCGCACCAAAAGCTATGCGTTGTTCGGTCAGCTCGACTGGAAATTCACCGACCGGCTGACGCTGACCGCGGGGCTGCGCTACACGCACGAAAAGAAGAGCGGCTCGTTCACGCAAATCCATGTCGCGGGGACCAACCTCGCCACCCTTCCGGCGGGATTGGCGGCACAGGCGGCGGCGCTCCGTGCCCAGTTCAACCCCGTCACCAGCTACTCCACGGGGTTCAAGGACAACAGCGTGTCGGGGCTCGCGACCCTGTCCTGGCAATTCTCGGACGACGCGCTCGCCTATGCGACCTATTCGCGCGGTAACAAGTCGGGCGGGCTCAACCTCACCAACCTGCCCGCGGGGATCGATCCCGACGTCGCGCCCGAAAAGGTCGACAGCTACGAACTCGGGATCAAATCGCAATGGTTCGACAAGGCGGTGACGCTCAACGTCGCGGGCTATTGGACCGAGATCAGCGATTATCAGACCGCGATCACCGAACAGGTGCCGAACACGGTCAACGTCCGCCAATATATCGCCAATATCCCGGGTGTCCGCTCGCGCGGGGTCGAAGGTGATCTGAGTTTCGCGCCGTCGGAGCGTGCGAGCTTTTATGCTTCGGTCGCCTATGCCGACACGACGTACAGCGACTACCGCACCGCCCCGCAGGCGCCCGAGCGGCTGAACGAGGGAGGAATCCAGGACCTGACCGGCGCGCAGCTCCCCGGCGTTCCGAAGTTCACCTACACGCTCGGCGGGGATGTGTCGGCACCACTCGGCAGTCTCGGCGGACGCGACCTGTCGATCTATGCCCATGCCGATTATTCGCACCGCTCGTCATTCAACACCTCGTCGAGTGACAGCATCTACGCCGATGTTCCCGCTTACGGGATCGCGAATGCGCGCATCGGTTTCAAGACCGACGACGGATTGTTCGACCTGTCGCTCTGGGCGCGTAACCTGTTCGACAAGGATTATTTCCAGACTTTGTCGGCGCAGAACACCGGCATCGTGACCTCGCTGATCGGCGAGCCGCGCACGATCGGCGTGACGCTGCGGACGAAGATCTGATGCACGCCGCCCTTTCAGAAATTCGCCGCGACGACAGCCGGAACCGGCCGGACGCGCCTGCGCCGAATACTCGCCGTCCAACCCCCAAAGGAGACTGATATGACGGACCTTCACAACAGCTATGCCAATGCCCGCGACAAGAGCATCGACCTCGACGTCACCCCCGTGACCGGCACGATCGGCGCGATCGTGAACGGCGTCCAGCTATCGGGCGACCTGCCCGCGGCGACGGTGCAGGCGATCCAGGCGGCGCTCGTGCGGCATAAGGTGCTCTTCTTCCGCGACCAGCAGCATCTGACCGATCAGGACCATGAGGATTTCGCAGGCCTGCTCGGCGATCCGGTCGCGCACCCGACGGTGCCGGTTGCCGAGGGATCGCGCTACCTGCTCGAACTCGACAGCAAGGAAGGCTATGCCGCGTCGAGCTGGCACACCGACGTGACCTTTGTCGATGCCTATCCCAAGGCATCGATCCTGCGCGCGCTGACGATCCCCGAAGCGGGCGGCGACACGCAATGGGCAAATGGCGAGACCGCGTATGAGGGGCTGCCCGAAGTGCTGCGTCAACTCGTCAACAATCTGTGGGCGACGCACACCAACCTCTATGATTACGCCTCTATCCTGCAATCGGCGCCCGACGGCGAAAGCGCGGCAAAGCGGATCAAGGAACATCGCAATGTCTTCGCCTCGACCGTTTATGAAACCGAGCATCCGGTTGTTCGCGTCCATCCGGTCAGCGGGCAGCGCAGTCTGTTGCTCGGCCACTTCGTCAAGCAGTTCGTCGGGCTGAACGCGGCCGACAGCGCGCGGCTGTTCCAGACGCTGCAGGATCATATCACCAAGCCCGAAAATGTCGTGCGCTGGCGCTGGCGCGAGGGTGACGTCGCCATCTGGGACAATCAGGCGACCCAGCACCGCGCGACTGCCGATTTCGGTTTGCAGCGCCGGACGCTCCGCCGCGCGACGATTTCGGGCGAGGTGCCGGTCGGCATCGACGGGCGCCGCAGCCGCACCGTCCGCAAGGAAAAGGCGGTTCAGTACGAACCCGCCTGACGAAATCGGCCGGCGCTTTTGGTTCTCCCTTTCCTTCCTGTGACTGCGTCGGCCCTGTCTGCGGCGCGCCCCGGTTCCATTCGCCCGGGCGCGCCGACCTTTTATGTTCGAAAGCCCATCCGATGACCCATGGTTCGCGTTTCGCCCGCTTCCTCCTTACCGCGCTGATCGGCGCTGCCGCGACTATCGGGCCGGTGCAGGCGAAGGAGCGACGTCCGAACCTGCTCGTCATCGTCGCCGACGATCTCGGCTACTCGGACCTTGGCGCGTTCGGGGGCGAGATACGTACGCCGAACCTCGACAAGCTGGCGCTGAACGGCATCCGGCTTGCCGGCTTCCATACCGCGCCGACCTGTTCGCCGACGCGTTCGATGCTGCTGTCCGGGACCGACAATCATCGCGCCGGACTCGGCACGATGGCGGAGATGATCCGCCCGAACCAGCAAGGCAAGCCGGGCTATGAGGGCTATTTGCGCAGCGATGTCGCGACGCTTGCCGAGCGGCTCGGCGCCAGCGGCTATCGCACTTTGTTGTCGGGGAAATGGCACCTCGGCCTGACGCCCGAGCAGGATCCGCACGCGCGCGGTTTCGAGCGCAGCTTTGCGTTGCTGCAGGGTGGGCACAATCATTATGGCACCGACATCAAGCCCGAAGTTAGCCCCGGGACGCGCGGGATCGCGACCTATCGCGAAAATGGCAAGATCGTCGCGCGTTTGCCGTCGGACTTTTATTCGAGCGACTATTTCGCGACCCGGCTGATCGACTTTCTCGGCGAGCGGCCAGCTAGGGGGAAAAGCGAGCGGCCGCTCTTCGCCTATCTCGCCTTCACCGCGCCGCACTGGCCGCTACAGGCGCCGGCCGAGGACATCGCGCGCTACAAGGGGCGCTATGATGCGGGCTTCGACATATTGCGCGAGCGGCGGCTGGCGCGGCAGCGCGAACTCGGCATATTTGGTCCCGACGTTGCCGCGCACACGCCGCGCAACCGCGACGGTAGCTGGGATAGCTTGACCGCCGATCAGCAGCGGCTCGCCGCGCGCAACATGGAAATCTATGCCGCGATGGTCGACCGGCTCGACCAGAATGTCGGGCGCGTGATCGAAACGCTGCGCGCGTCGGGCGAACTCGACAACACCGTCATCGTCTTTCTCGCCGACAATGGCGCCGAGGCGCTCGACGTCGAAACGACCGGGGCGCAGATGCTGGCGAGCTCGCTCAAGGGCGCCGACAACAGCTTTGCCAATCGCGGCGCTGCGTCCTCCTATCTGACCTATGGCGCGGGCTGGGCCCAGGCGGCGACCGCGCCGTCGTGGCTGACCAAGGGCTATCAGAGCGAAGGCGGCACGCGCGCGGTCGCGTTCATCAGCGGCGCGGGCATTGCGGCGCGACAGAGCGCCGAGACGCAATATCTCTCGGTCGCCGACATAGCGCCGACCCTGCTCGATCTTGCGGGCGCCGATGCCAAGGCGACGCAAGTCGCGGGGCGGGTCGTGCGTCCGATCACCGGCCGGTCGTGGGCTGCCTGGCTCAAGAATTCCGGTGCGCGGGTCTATGGCGCTAATGATGGCGTGGGTGCGGAGCTGTTCGGCTCGCGTGCCTATCGCCGCGGCGACTGGAAGCTCACCGACATCGGCGACGGCATCTGGCGGCTGTTCGACATCGCGCGCGATCCTGGCGAGACACGCGACCTGTCGCTGGCGCACCCTGATCGTAAGGCAGAGCTTGCTGCGGCGTGGGATCGTTATGCGCAGGATGTCGGCGTGATCCTGCCCGACGCCATTCCCTATCGGCCATAGGTCGCGCATATCATGCGCTTTGGCGCGTTAGGGCTTGTCAATCAGATTAGTTGAGTTACTTTCGCCGTTCCGGGACGTATTTCCGAATCGAACGACCGAAAGGACTGCTCATGGCCACGCAGCTCAACACCCCCGACCTGTTCGAAACCGCGCGATCGCTCGGCGTGTCGATTTCGCCTTCGACCCCGACGATCGGCGCAGAGATCAGCGGGCTCGACCTCGACCGACCGCTCTCCTCCGAAGAGGCCGACCTGCTTCGCGCCGCGTGGCTGCGCTTCAAGGTCATCTTCTTTCGCGATCAGAATATCAGCCACGAAAGCCACGTCCGCCTTGGCGAATTGTTCGGCGATCTCGAAGGTCATCCGGTGATCCCCTCGGTCGAAGGCTATCCCGAAATCCTCAAGATCGAGGGCGTTGAGGGCGTCCAGCTCACCGCCGAGACGCTTGCACCCTTCCAGGCGTATAACAAATGGCACACCGACGTGACCTTCCGCGAGCGGCCTTCGATCGCGTCGATCCTGCGCGCGCGACACCTGCCGCCGCTTGGCGGCGATACGATGTGGGCCGACACCGTCGCCGCCTACGCCGGGCTGCCGCAGCCCGTGAAGGACCGCATCGAGGGACTCCAGGCCGAACATGACATCGTCCGCAGCTTTGGCGGCCGTGTCACCGAGGAAAAAAGGGCGCAACTCGCGCGCGATTTCCCGCCGGTGCGCCACCCGGTGGTGCGCTCGCACCCAGAAACGGGCGAGAAGATCCTCTACGTCAATTACACCTTCACCAGCCGCATCATCGGGGTGAGCGAGGAAGAGAGCGACAGCCTGCTCCGCCTGCTGTTCGACCGGATCAAGGTGCCCGAATATCAGGTGCGCTTCCGCTGGACCCCGAATGCGATCGGCATCTGGGACAATCGATCGACCCAGCATTATGCGGTCGGCGATTACTGGCCCGAATATCGCGCACTCGAACGTGTGACTGTCTCCGGCGATGTGGTAACATCATGAGGATGATCGAAGCGCAGCTTCATTCTCCGCGTCCGCGCTTCCGCACCGCGACCCGCGTCGCGATCGTCGGCGCGGGCTTCTCGGGGACGTTGCTTGCGATCAACCTGCTCGAACAGCCCGACGTCGAAGTGTTGCTGATCGAGCGCGACCGGCACCGCATGGGCGCCGGGGTCGCCTATAGCAGCACCGAAACCTCGCATCTGCTCAACGTCCGCGCGGGCAATATGAGCGCCTTTGCCGACCGTCCCGACCATTTCTGCGATTGGCTGGCGGCGCGCGGGCTCGGCTGCGAGGCGGCATTCGTGACGCGTGCAACCTATGGCCGCTATCTGCGCGAAACGCTGCGCGCGGCGATGGAGAAATATGGCCGGCGACTGAAGCTCGTCGATGACGAGGTGCTCGATATCGAGGAGAAGCGCGGGCAAGTCACGCTGGGGCTCGTCAACGGCGGGCTGATCGAAGCCGACCGCGCGGTGCTCGCGATCGGCAATCTGCCGCCGCACGACCCGCCCGCGATCGAGGGCGCGCATCTGCCGTCGCATCGCTACATCGGCGATCCGTGGGCCAGCGCTTTCGAGGATGGGCTCGACAAACAGGCGCCGGTGCTTGTCGTGGGCACCGGGCTCACTGCGATCGACGTCATCCTCCGTCTCGTTTCGCACGGGCATGAAGGGCCGATCACTGCGCTGTCGCGGCGCGGCCTGCGCCCGCATCGCCATATCGACGGCCTGCCGCGCCCCAAGCCGGTGCTGGCCAAGCCTGCGCCCGATCTTTCCGAACTGGTGGGCTGGGCGCGCGACGAGGCGAAGGATCGCGACTGGCGACTGGTCGTCGATTCGATCCGTCCGATCACACAGATGATGTGGTCCGCCGCCGATGCGGAGAAGCGCGCGCGCTTTCTGCGCCACCTTCGCCCTTTTTGGGATGTTCATCGCCACCGGCTCGCACCCGAGGTCGCCGACCGGATCGATGCGCTGATCGCGTCGGGGCAGCTCCATTTCCGCGCGGGCAAGATCGCGCAAGTCGCGGTCGAATCCGACGCGCTGGCCGTCGCTTGGCTGCCGCGCGGTGAGGCGGAACCGGTAACGACGCGCGCCGCGCGGGTGATCAACTGCACCGGTCCGCAAGGCGATCTTCTGCGTTCGTCGGACCCGCTGGTGAAGCGCCTGCTCGGTGCGCGGCGTATCCGCCCCGATGCGCTCCGCCTGGGGCTCGATATCGACCGCGACGGGCATATCGTCGATGCATCGGGGCGTTCGTCGGAGCATATTCTCGCAATCGGCCCGATGACGCGCGGCGATTTGTGGGAAGTCGTCGCGGTGCCCGATATCCGCAACCAGGTCAGCGCGCTCGCGCGCCGTCTCGTCAACGCGCACTGGACCGGCGGCGAAGGGCTTTAGGCCTCGCCCTCTCCGAAAAAACTTTCTCTCCTGCATCCAATGGCAGCCATCGTGCCGTCCAGTTCATGACCGGCCTTCGCCAGTCCGGGCGGCGGCGCCCCCGCGGTGTTGATATGTGCTCCCCGGTGCAGGTCATCCCCGCCTTGCCGGGAGCCGTCGCCTGTGGTTTCACCATGCCATAGCGGCATGAAGGAGAGAGATTTCGATGGACCTGATGATCACGACGGCCGCTGTCGCCACCGCCGCGCCCGCAGCGGCGGCGCCTGCGGCAACGGTGACGGTTCCCGTTACCGGGGCGCAATCGATCAGCCCGGCCGACGTCGCTGCCTATATCGACCCGCGTGACATAGCGTCGTTCCTGCCGCCGCCGCCTCCAACCACCGAATTGGTCGCAATCAGCAACAATTTCTTCGGCTGGCTCGAAAATATCACGATGGTCGCGTTGTTCGTCGTCGGCTTTTTCCTGCTCGCACGGTTGCTCCATGCATGGATGCTGCATCGCTCGATCCGCCGTGCGCTCGACGCGAAATCGGACGCGGTCAGCCCGCTGATCGACAAGCTCAACAAGCCCTATGAACATCTGGGTTGGCAGAGCGGCAGAGAAAACACCAACGGCGGAGACGACCGCAACGCGCTCGTGTTGCTGGCCATCGGCCTTGCGATGGCCGGTTTCGGGCTGATCCAGGGGCATGAGCAGTTGATCCGGACCTCGGCCGGCGCTGCGCTTTTCCCCATATTCGTCGGCATCGCGCTCCTTGTCCGTCGCCGCCTTGCGCGCGCCGCGGCTGCCGAGGAGCGCACCGCTGCGTGATGAGGGATGCGCCGAAGAAGATTGGGCCCTCAACCAGCGTGTCGTCGGGGGAGATCGCGCAGCTTTTCAGCTCCTCGTGCTGCGGCACGAAGGGCGATTGCGTGCCTTTCTGTCCCGCGCTGCCGGATGCGACGCCGACGATCTGGCGCAGGAAGCTTTCGTGCGCGCCTGGCAACGCGCGGGCGAATATCGGGGGCAGGGGAGCTACGCGGCCTGGATCATGGGGATCGGCTGGCGGCTATTCCTCGACCAACGGCGGACCACGCGGCGGCGCGATGCGTTGGCGGCGGGCGAGGAGGGGGCGACTGCGACCGACCCGCGCCCGGCGAGTGATGCGGCGATCGACGCCGACCGGCTGCTCGGGGCGTTGTCTCCACAGGAACGAGCCGCGCTCACCTTATGCTTTGGCCATGGCTGGTCGCACGGCGAGGCGGCCACGATCATGGGTTTGCCATTGGGGACGCTCAAATCGCTCGTCTTGCGCGGGCGCGCAAAGGCGCAGAAGATGATCGGCGAAGGAACGGACGCATGACGAGCCCGAACGATCAGAACATCGACGCGATGCTCGCTGCGCTGCTGGCGCCATCCGCGCGGCCGGGCGATCGCGGCTTTGCGATCGGCGTCGAGCGCGCGATCGACGCGCAGGCCGCCTATGCGCGGGCGCGCCGGCGCTTCTGGCGAAGCTTCGCGTTCGAGGCGCTTGCGATCGGTGCGCTGCTTGCAGCGCTGTGGCTGCTGTCGTCGGCGCCGATGCTCGCCCCGCTCGTCGGTAGCACCCAGTGGGGCCTCGCGCCGCCTCTGCTGCTCATCCTTCTGCTTTGGTTCGGGACACAGCGCTGGCGCCAGACCTGACTAGCGCCAGCCGCCCGATCAGGCGTCGCTGTCTTCGGCTTCGCTCGCGAGCGGCGCGTCCGAACGCGGCTTGCGTCCGCGCGGTGCCGCCGCGATCGCGGGCTGCGCGACGGGATCGAGCGCCGCAGCGCCCTTGACCAAGGCATCGAGCGATCCGCCGTCGAAGCCGAGTTCTTTCATCAGGCTATCGATCACCGGCGCCTGCGCGCGATAAGCGAGCGCCGCCGACACCGCATTGCTGGCGAGGTTGCCGCCATCGCCGTTCGCGCCGTTGGTCGAGGCACCGCCGCCGCTCTGGTTGATCCCGTCGACCTGGATGATCTTGATCGAATCGATCGCTTCCATCGGCTTCGCGGCTTCGCGCACGACCTCGGGCAGCACCTTGAGCAGCGCCATCTTGGTCTGGAGCGAAATCTGGTTCGACGACAGAAGGTTCGCCGCCTCGTTGATTGCGCGTTGGCCCGCGGCCTCGACCTCGAAACGGATGCGCGCGGCCTCGGCGCGCAGCTTTTCGGCTTCGGCCTGGCCTTCGGCTTCGAGGCGGAGAGCCGCGGCACGGTTCACTGCAGCTTCCTTTTCGGCCTCGGCCTCGACCTTGACCGAAATCGCCTGCCGTTCGGCTTCCTTGGCGGCCTCAATCAATTCGATGCGCTTCGAACGCTCGGCCACCTCGGTTTCGCGCGCGGTGGCAACCTGTTCCTCAGCAGCAACCGCGATGGCGCGCGCGGCGTCGGCTTCGCCGCGCGCCTGACTTTCCTCGCGGCTCTTGTTCTGGATCAGGATCTGCTGTTCCTGCCGGGCGAGTTCGATGGCCTGTTCCTGCGCGATGCGCGCTTCCTCGATCGCGCGGTCCGCCTCGATCTGCTTGGCGTCGACGAGTTGCTTCGCCTGAATGCGCGCATTGTCGGCCTCTTGATTGCGCTGCGCCTGTTCGCGCGCAATTTCGGCCGCCTGCGCCGCGCGGCGCATCTCGACCTCGCGTTCCTGTTCGAGACGAGCGAACTCGTTGTCGCGCGAAATTTCGAAGCTGCGCTTGTCGGCCTCCAAATTCTTCGTCTCGATCTGGACGCGGGTGTCCTGTTCGATGTCGTTGCGCGCCTTCTTGCGCAGCTCGATCTGCTCCGTCAGCTTGGTCAGACCCTCGGCGTCGAAGGCGTTGTTGGCGTTGAAATGCTCGATCGACGTCTGATCGAGCCCGGTCAGCGACACAGATTCGAGTTCAAGACCGTTCATCGACAGGTCGTTCGAGCTGACCTGCTGCACCTTTTGGACGAAATCGGCGCGCTGTTCGTGAAGTTGGTTCATCGTCATGCCCGCAGCGACCGAACGCAGCGCGTCGACGAACTTGCCTTCGACCAGATCCTTGAGCGCCTCGGGGTTCATCGTGCGGAGGCCCAGCGTCTGCGCGGCCATCGCGATCGAGCCGGCGTCAGGCCGGACGCGCACGTAGAATTCGGCCTTCACGTCAATGCGCAGGCGGTCGAGCGTGATCAGCGCGTCGACATTCTTGCGCTCGACCGCAAGCCGCACGGTGTTCATGTTCACCGGCATCGTTTCGTGGAGCACGGGGAGGACGAGCGCGCCGCCGTTCATGATCACGCGCTCGCCGCGAAATCCGGTGCGGACAAACGCAATTTCCTTGGTCGCGCGATGATAAAGCCGCGTGACAATCAATCCCAATATCAGGAGCGCGGCAAGCCCGATGCCGGCGTAAATAGCAATTTCAATCATGGACCACCCGTTGCTGTCGATTCGTGCCTCCGTGATTGGAAGCCCCCGCACGGATATTAGAGTCAGTCGAGCCGCGGTAAATAGAAATCGCCTCGGGTAAAGCCTTTGAATATATCGCCTTCGCGCTTTACGAGCAGCACGCTCTCGCCGGTCTGGAAAACCTGATCGGCGCTGTCGGGCTCGACCATGATCTGGTGCGGCTGTCCGTGTGGATCGGTGACGCGCGCGCGCGCAGGATGCCCGACGCGGGCGGTTCCGATGCTGATCTCGGCATAGAGCCCGACCAAATCGTCGCGTTCGATCGCCGTGGTTTCGAGACCGGGAAGAATGCGCGCGACAAGGCGCGCCGCGCCGCCGGCGACGGGGAGCGCAGCGACGGCGGTCAGGGGTACCATCAGCAGGTTGGTCCCCGGTCCCCCGGTTAGCGCGGTCATCAGTTGTTGCAGCCCAAGCCCGAGTGCACCGAAGAGTGCGAGAAAGATTACCAGCCACATCAGGAACGGCACGCGGCCAATCCCGGCCCAGGCGAGTAGCGTATCTGCAAAGCCGATGTCGCCGTCGGTATCGCCGTGCATGTCGGCGTCGATATCACCCGCGAGCCCGATCGCCTGCACGACGCCTATCAACAGCATCAGCAAAAGCGCCGAACTGAAGACGATATTTTCGGGTGCAAGAAACTGGTCGAACATCAGTGTCTATGTGACCGTGCGTGCTCCACTTGGCAAGCGGTGCCGCGGACGGTTTTACGCCGGGTCTTCGCCCTCAAGTCCCTGATATTTGAGCTGGAGATAGCGTTCGCGCGTTGCGAGTTTGTCGAGTTCGCCCGCGGCAAGACTGCGCGCGGCATGGCCGATCTCGCTTTCGAGCGTCTTGAGCCCGCCGACGAGCGTTTCGTCGGGAGTTCGGCCCGCATGCGCTTCGGTGCGAAGGCCGGCGGGGATGCGCTGATAACCAGCAACGAGTTCTGGCAGATCCTCGCCGACGAGCTTGCGGATATTCGCCGCGGCGGGGCTCGATGCGTCGAGCGTCTGGAGTTGCGGCGCGAGCAGATCGAGCTGGACGCCGATACCGTCGACGAGCTGGCGTGCGGGAGCGGGGAGCGCGGGGCGCTGCGCCTCAAGCCAGATTTCGGTGCGGCCCGCAAGCTGCTTGAGGTCGGTCTTGGGAAGGTCAGCCTGGCGCGGTTCGGGGAAGGGCGAGCGGCCGAACAGCACCGCGACGCCGATCAGGAGGATGAACAGCGCGAGCAGCCCGGTGAAGCCGAGCGGCTGGATCAGCGCGCCGAACACCGCCGCCCCGATCAGCACGATCCCGCCGGCGATCAGCACACGGCCCAGTTTTTTGTAGAGATGCTGGCGGCGCAGCGCGACGCTCTTGGTTCCGATCGGACGGCGGCGTTCGCGCGACCGTTCGATCGCCGAAGCGGCCGAAATGCGGATCTTGTCGACTTCGCTCATGCTCATCTTTTGCCTTAGCCTTCGAGCGCGGCGAGCGGACTGTCGGCGCCGCCGACGCTGGCCTGCGCCTGGCTCGCGCCCTCGGCACGCGCGATATAGCCCTTCGACTTTGCGACTTCGCCCTCGAGCGTGGTGACAGTCGTCTTCATGCTGTCGAGCGCCTTCAGCTTGAAGGTGTCGATCGCGTCCATAGTGTCATAGATGTTCTGAAAAGCGCGCTGCAGCGTTTCCATCGGGATCGTGCTCGACGCCGCCTGTTCGTGGATGCGCGCGGTATTGTCCTTGAGCATCTTCGACGTGCCGTCGATGATGTTCGCGGTGGTGGTGTTCAACGCGGTGATCTGTTCGAGCACCAGTTTCTGGTTCGTCATCGCCTGCGCGACGGTAATCGCGGTTTTCAGTGCGCCGACGGTGGTGGTCGAGGCGCGGTCGACGCCCTTCACCAGCTCGACGTTGTTCTTTTTCACAAGGTCGAGCGCGAGATAGCCCTGCACCGTCACCGCCATCTGCGTCAGCAAATCCTGCGTCCGTTGGCGCGCGTAGAAAAGCGCATTCTCGCGCAGCACCTTCGCCTTCGCGGGGTCGACGCCGTCGAGTTCGTTTGCCTTGGCTTCGAGCTTCTCGTCGAGCGTCTGGGCGATGTGGACCATCTGTTCCAGCTTGCCCATCGACTCCCACATCTTGCGGCGCTCGACGTCGATCGCTGCATTGTCCATCAGCAACTCGTCCTTGCCATTGGCAAGCGCGGTCAGGATTCCGCCGATATGTGTCTGTGCGCTGCGATATTGCGCGAAATAATTGTTGATCTTGCCGCCGAAGATTTTGTCAAGAAAACCGCGCTTCGAGATCAGCTTGCCGTTCGCCGACGGGTCGAGCCGCTCCACCGTCGTGCGCAGTTCGATAAGGTTCTGGCCGATGTCGGTGTCGCGGTCCATTGCGCGGATCGGCCTGTCGAGGAAGCGGTTCGAATGGCTCGCCGCTTCCAGCATTTCCTTGCGGCCCATGTTGGTGATCTGGTCGACCTTCTGGCCGAAGGCAGGTGAATTGACGTCCTGCGCGACAAGATCGTCGATGAAACCATCAACGCGTTCGCCGAGCTTCGACTTCTGGTCGGTCGACAGCGGGACAAGGCCGGCGGCCTTTTCTGGGGCGACCGTCGGGACGGGATCGGGCGGAGTCAGTTTCAGCTCGTCGGTAACGGTCGCGGTCGCCGTCGCACTCTCTTCGCTCATTCGTCTTCCTTCCAGCCCCAAGCCAATGCCTATATGGCATGCGCATCTGTGTTATTCAAGCACCACACCTTGTCCCGGCCGCAGCAATGGCGCGATCCACGCGGACAGGATCAGTTGCGCCATGTGATAGACGAGGATCGGAACAAGCACCATGCCGGCGATGGCCGGTGGGAAAAGCGTCGCGGCAAGCGGAGCGCCGACTGCGATGCTTTTTTGCGCGCCTGAAAATAGCAGCGTGATCCGGTCGGCGCGCGCGAGCTTCAGCAGTCCGCCGAGTGCCCAAGCACCGCCGAAGGAGAAGGCGAGCAGCGCTGCGACGGCTGCGAACACGATGGCAATCTCGCGCCCGTCGAGCAGGTTCCATATCCCCGCCACCACTGCCGCCGAAAAGGCGACATATACGGCGATGGCAATGGCGGTGCGATCCATGAAGGTGGCGAGGCCGCGATGCGCGAGCACCCATGGACGCAGCCAGCGCTGGACGAGCTGTCCCGCGACGAAGGGCAGGAGCAGGATCGACACGATACGAAGCACCGCCTCGCCATGGATCTCGCCTTCTGCTCCTGCGAGCAGCGCAAAGAGCAGCGGCGACAGAGCGACCCCGCTGAGATTGAGCAGCGCCGCCGCGACAACGCTCGCCGCGACATTGCCCCCCGCAAGGCTCGATGCGGCGGTTGCCGACTGGACGGTCGAAGGCAGGATGCCGAGGAAGAGAAAGCCGAGCGCGAGCGTGGCGGGGAGCAGCGGCGCGGTTGCCGCCTGCGCCGCGAGGCCGAGCAGCCCCATGAAGCCGAAGCAGAAAGTAAGCGCGCTGCCCTGCAGCTTCCAGTTTCGGATGCCGTGCAGCACTTCGTCGCGCGGCAGGCGCACGCCGTTCAGGAAGAAAAGGAAGATGATCGCCGCGGTCGACAGCCCGCTCGCGATCGGCACCGCCGCGCCGTGCACCGGCAGCAGGCTCGCGAGCAGAATCGTCGCAAACAATATGGGAACGAAGCGGTCGGGGAAGATGCGGGACAGCATTGCGATCAGCGATGGCGGGACGACGCGCGCTTGGCAAGGGCGCGCGACACGATAGAGAGGCCGCATGACCCGTATCCTGATCCTCGCCGCGCTGCCCGAAGAGGGTGATGCGCTGTTTCCCGGCACCGGCGACCGTGTTGGCGGACTGTTCGCCGAACGGCGGCGGGTCGTTGCCGGACACGATGTCACCATCGCGACCTGTGGGCTTGGCAAGGTCAACGCCGCGCTGTGTGTGGGGGGGCTGGCGAGCGATGCCGATATGCTGCTGATGACCGGCACCTGCGGGTCGCTCGGTGCGGCGCCGGGCGCCTACTGGATCGCGGAGGCGTTGCAGCATGACTATGGCGCCAGCCAGCCTGGCCTCTTCCGTCGCTACCGCGCGGGCGAATGGCCGATCGGCGAGGCGGGCGAGGCGCATTTTTCGGCGATGGCCGATCCGGGGCTCGGTCTGCCGCACGCGCGGATCGCGAGCGGCGACAGCTTCGTCGCTTGCCCCGATGCCGCGGCGGATCTCGCCAGCCTGGGCGCGACGCTCGTGGACATGGAAGTCGGCGCGGTGGCGCAGATCGCGGCACGGCTGGGCAAGCCCTGGGCAGCGATCAAGGCGGTAACCGACGAAGCGAACGATGACAGCGCGGGCGATTTTCACGCTAATCTCGTCCGCGCGGCGGAGGCCGCGGCGCGCGAGGTCGAGCGGTTGATCGCAATGATCTGAACCGTTCCGCACACACCGCGCTTGTGATACGCTGGCGCCGCAACGACCGAGGGAGAGACTCGCGATGCGCTACCGGTCTTCGTTCGCCACACTCGCCGCCTGTGCGGTTTTTATTGCGCCGATCGCCTTCGCGGCCGGCAGCGGCGGAGGCGGAAGCGGCGCTCCGCCGAGCCAGAGCAGTTACGACCCGACGGTCGATTATCAGAAGGGCGCCGACGCCTACGCCTCGGGCAAATATGACGAGGCAGCGAAAGCATTCAAAAAGGTCGTGTCGGCGGTGCCGAAGAACCCGCAGGCTAATTATCTGCTCGGCGCGAGCTATATGGCGCAGGGCGATTTTTCGCGCGCGGTGAAGCCGCTCGAAACCGCGCTGCGTTATGACGACAAGATGATCGACGCGCGCCGCGATCTCGGCATCGCGCAGGCAAAGCTCGGCAAGGCCGAAAAAGCCGACGAGCAGCTCGGTGCGCTGAAAGCCATGCAGGAAGGCTGCGCGGCCACGTGTGCCGATTCGGCGAAGCTCACTGACGCGATCGCCAAACTGGAGGCGGCCGTCGCCGCGGGGCCGCAGGCGCAAAATGCGGTCGAGCCGGAGGTGCGGCTGGCTTCGGCCGCAACGCTCGACGCGACCTATGTTGCCGCCGTCAGCCTGATCAATGAGCATCATTATGAAGCCGCGATCGCGAAGCTCGATACGGCGCTGTGGGCAGCGGGGCCGCACCCCGATGTGCTCACCTATCTGGGCTTCGCGAACAGGAAGCTGAAACGCTATGACGCGGCGGAAACCTATTATCGCGAAGCGCTTGCCATCGCGCCATCGCATCGCGGTGCGCTCGAATATTATGGCGAGTTGAAGCTCGAACGTGGCGACATCGCGGGGGCGAGGGCGCATCTCGCCAAGCTCGAGAGCATCTGCGGCTTCGGCTGCCACGAGGTCGACGAGCTCCGCCGCTGGATCGCGGAGGGGCGGTCATCCGTCAGCTGATCGCGCTCGCCGCGCTGGTCCTGTGTCTCGGCGCGACGCGCGCCGATCCACTGCCCGCGTTCGAGCAATTGCGTTGGACAGAGCCGGGCGCCGAATATTCGCTCCTGTCGAAACAGCCATCGGTGTGCCTTGCGGGCGAAGGACTGCGCGTTCGCAGCGGTCGCGCATTGTTCGCGGCACCGACGCTGCTCGGTGGGCAGGCAGCGAAGGCGGGGCTGAGCTGTGCGAGCTGCCACGTCAACGGCCGCGGCAATCCGCATTTCCTCCTCTTTGGCGTGTCGGCGGGCGCGGGGACCGCTGACGTTACGAACAGCTTTTTCAGCGCCGCGCGCGGCAACGGCCGCTTCGATCCGGTTGAAATCCCCGACCTCGCCATGCCTGGCAAGATATCGCGCGATGCGCAGGCCCGGGCGCTCGAACCCTTTATCCGCAATCTGATCGTCGAAGAATTCGGTGGCGAGGAGCCAACCCCCGCGATGCTCGATGCCCTCGCAACCTATGTTCGCGCGATCGGGCGATGCGATCCGGATAGCCCTATGGAGCGAAGCGTCGACGACCAGCTGCGCGCCATCGACGACGGCATGGCAAGCGCGGCGTTGATGCTCGATCGCGGCGATCATGCTGGTACTCTCCTGTCGATCGCTTCGATGCGACACCAGCTCGGCCTGATCGCCGAGCGCTATCCGGCGCGCCGCCTCGAACTCCTGTCGGCATCGCGCGCGTTGCAGGCGCTCGGCGACGGAGATGGAGGCCTGTCGGCTCTGCGGCGCTGGAAGGTCGGCTTCGACAAGGGACTGGTGCAGAAGCTGCGCCGGGGCGAAGGCCGGTCGCTATACGACGCGGCGCAGCTTCGCGAAGCGCTGGCGCGTCGATGAGGCGTTGGCTCGTCGTTAGCCTGATCGCGCTCGCGTTGACCTTCCTGCTGGCGACGCCAATCCGCCATAGCTTTCGCGTGACCGACGGCGATCTGTTCGCGGGCTGGGGCGCGGGAAAGGCGAAGCACGAGCTCGCCGCGATCGAGGCCTATCTCGCCCGCGAGGGCGTTGGCGAGGTGCTGCCGCTCGGCGACATATTGCGGAGCGACGCGCGCTGGCGCCGCTGTCCGAACGCGCAGCCTTTTGCGGTTCCGCCGCGGTCGATGTGGCCCGCGATGGTGCCGACGCTGCGCTATATCCGCGATGAAGTAGTTCCGGCCGTCGGGCCGGTGCGGGTGGTTTCGGGCTACCGCGATCCGGTTGCAAATCGCTGCTTCAGGGGTGCGAAGGCGAGCCGTCACCTCCGCTTCGCTGCGCTCGACCTGATGCCGGAGCGCAAGCTCGATCGGGCCGCTCTTATTGCAAAGCTCTGTCCGCTTCATGCGCGCACCGGCGCCGCAAAACGCGTCGGGCTCGGTATCTATGCCGCGACACGCTTTCATGTCGATACGTCGGGTTTCCGGCGTTGGGGCGCCGATTATCGCGCCATCTCGTCGCCCTGTGCCTGACATCGGGAATTTCGTGGCGGGCAATCATGTTGCGCCGCAGCACCACTTCTGTTAGGGGCGCGGCGTTTCGCGGCGCTCCGCGCGCTGCCCCCTTCCATCAAGGCTTTCTACGCATGTCTTTGCGCAATATTGCGATTATCGCACACGTCGACCATGGCAAGACGACTCTCGTCGACCAGCTGTTCCGCCAGTCGGGCACCTTTCGCGACAACCAGCGCGTCGAGGAGCGCGCGATGGACTCGAACGATCTCGAAAAGGAACGCGGGATCACCATCCTTGCGAAGTGTACCTCGGTCGAATGGGGCGAAGGTGCCGATCAGACGCGCATCAACATCGTCGACACCCCGGGCCACGCTGACTTCGGTGGTGAAGTCGAGCGCATTCTCAGCATGGTCGACGGCGTCATCCTGCTCGTCGACGCCGCCGAAGGCCCGATGCCGCAGACCAAGTTCGTGACCGGCAAGGCGCTGGCGCTCGGCCTGAAGCCGATCGTCGTCGTCAACAAGATCGACCGCAGCGACGCGCGCGCCGCCGAAGTGCTCGACGAAGTGTTCGAACTCTTCCTCGCGCTCGAAGCCAATGACGAACAGCTCGACTTCCCGATCCTTTATGCCTCGGGTCGCGGCGGCTATGCCTCCGAAAGCCCGGAAGCGCGCGAGGGCACGCTGGAGCCGCTGTTCAAGACGATCGTCAGCCATGTCCCGACCCCGGGCCTTGACGAAGACGCGCCTTTCACCTTCCTCGCGACCTTGCTCGACCGTGACAATTTCATCGGCCGCATCCTGACCGGTCGCGTCCAGTCGGGCACGGTGAAGGTCAACCAGCCGATCCACGCGCTCGACATGGACGGTAAGGTCATCGAAACCGGCCGTGCGTCGAAGCTGCTCGCGTTCCGCGGGCTCGACCGCGTTCCGGTCGAAGAAGCCAAGGCGGGCGACATCGTCGCGATCGCGGGCCTCGCGCAGGCGACCGTCGCCAACACGATCGCCGACACGAGCGTCAGCGAGCCGATCGCCGCGCAGCCGATCGATCCGCCGACGCTGTCGATGCGCTTTGCGGTGAACGACAGCCCGATGGCCGGCCGCGAAGGCAGCAAGGTCACGAGCCGCATGATCCGCGACCGCCTGCTGCGCGAAGCCGAAACCAATGTCGCGATCCGCATCACCGAGAGCGCCGACAAGGACAGCTTCGACGTTGCGGGCCGCGGTGAGCTTCAGCTTGGCGTGCTTATCGAAACGATGCGCCGCGAAGGCTTCGAACTCGGCATCAGCCGCCCGAAGGTCCTCTATGGCGAGGATGAGGCCGGCAAGCGCACCGAACCGTATGAAACGGTCGTCATCGACGTCGATGACGAGCATAGCGGCACGGTTGTCGAGAAGATGCAGATCCGCAAGGCCGACCTGACCGACATGCGTCCGTCGGGCGGCGGCAAGACGCGTATTACCTTCAGCGGCCCCTCGCGCGGCCTGATCGGTTATCATGGCGAATTCCTGTCCGACACGCGCGGCACCGGAATCATGAACCGCCTGTTCGAGAAATATGGCCCGCACAAGGGCCAGATCGAGGGCCGCAAGAATGGCGTCCTCATCTCGAACGGCAACGGTGAAGCTGTTGCCTATGCACTCGGCCCGCTCGAAGAGCGCGGCATCCTGTTCGTCTCGCCCGGCGAGGCGCTGTATGAGGGCATGATCATCGGCGAGAATGCGAAGCCCGACGACCTTGAGGTCAACCCGATGAAGTCGAAGCAGCTCACGAACTTCCGTTCGACGGGCAAGGACGACGCGATCCGCCTGACCCCGCCGCGCCGCATGACGCTGGAGCAGGCGATCGCCTATATCGACGACGACGAGATGGTCGAGGTGACGCCGAAGAATATCCGCATCCGCAAGGCGCTGCTCGATCCGCACGAGCGCAAGAAGGCGTCGCGCAAGAAGGAAGCGGCGTAAGAAACAGACCGGCGGCCCTATCGGCCGCCGGTTTTTCTTTGTTCGGCTCCATTTCCCGTTCGCACCGACGCGAGCGGTTACAATGGATTTGCCGCCATCCAGGAGGACGCAAGTTTGGGACGGCTGATCCTGTTCAACAAACCATATGGCGTCCTGTCGCAATTCACCGATCACGGCACGCCCGAGGCGCGCGCGACGCTGTCCGACTATATCGATGTCCCCGGCGCCTATCCGGCCGGGCGGCTCGACCGGGATAGCGAAGGCCTGCTGATCCTGACCGACGACGGAGCGTTGCAGGCGCGCATTTCATCGCCGAAGCACAAGATGCCGAAGACCTATTTGGTGCAGGTCGAGGGCGAACCCGATGCCGCCGCGCTAGAGGCGCTCAGCCGCGGCGTCACACTCAACGACGGCCCGACGCGCCCCGCGACCGTCCGCCGCATCGATCCGCCGACATTGTGGGATCGCGACCCGCCGGTGCGATACCGCAAGAGCGTGCCCGATTGCTGGATCGAACTGACGATTACCGAAGGTCGCAACCGCCAGGTCCGCCGCATGACTGCCGCAGTCGGTTTCCCCACGTTGCGGCTGGTCCGCTGGCGTATCGGGGAGTGGGAGATTGGGGATCTGGCGGTAGGGGCTTGGCGCGCGATTGGGTGAATGGCCCAGCCCAGCGGCCTTATGGGTGTAAGTGCGGCGGCGACCATCCGAGCTGCCAGATACTGAGCCTGCTGACGCCGGCCCGCTTCGTGGCTGCGGAGACAATCGAGAGGGTGCCGCGCGCTGCACAGACTCGGGCATTACCCTCTCGTCGCGCCGGATGCTTCGACGTCGCTGCGCGCCATGCCGGCAAGGGTGAACTGCCCTGATTTGCGTCGATTATGCCGATTATGGCCTTCAGAAAAATCGGAAATGAATTCACCAAGCACCTTCGGCCCCCATTCACTGGCATAATGGAGACTCGCTTGGGGGGCGCTTCGTTTTCGGCGCGCGCTCCGTGCCATGTTCAGTCGAAGCGCCTATTCGGCAGTCAGTACAGGGTTTGCATGGTGAGAGATCCGAAGTTAACGGCCTCCGCGATAGTTGCGCGAAACTCGCTGTCATTCATCGAGAATCTGTTTGCGCTAAATGAGGCTCGACAGCCGCTGGTCATTGTGTCCGACGAGGCCTTCGCGCGGACCCTGACCGGGATGGACATCGACCGGTGCATCATTCCCGATGCGGAAACTGGCTGGTTCACCGAGCGGCACCCCCTGATCCGCGACGATCGACCGGCGCAGGTCACCTATACCTCGGGGACGGAGGGCAAGCCCAAAGGCATCGTCCTGACCTATTCGAACTTGGCCGATGCGGCGGACCGGATCATTGATCAGATGGATCTGACGCCAGAGGTCCGCGAATATGTCGGTGTGCCGGCGACCTATAGTTTCGGCATGGGCCGGATTCGTGCGATCAGCGCGGTCGGCGGTCACGCCTATCTGCCGCCGCGCGGCTTCGATCCCCTCGAACTTTCTCGCATGCTCCAGTCGGGAGAGGTCAATTCGCTCTCTGCGGTGCCCACGCTTCTGCGAATTATACTGAATGCGCCGGATGTCATCGGCGATGCCGGCAAGAAGCTGCGCTGGATGGAAATCGGTTCGCAATTCATGTCGGGCGCAGAGAAACGTGCGGTTCGCGACCTTTTTCCCAATGCCCGGATCGTTCAGCACTACGGCTTGACGGAAGCATCCCGCAGTAGCTTCCTGCGTATCTCGGAGGTCCCCGACGAATATCTTGAATCCGTCGGGAAAGCGGTTGGCGCGACCGAGGTCGGGATAACCACGGCGGGCCGGATCCGGATTCGGGGGCCGCATGTCGCCCGCTGGCGCTTCGATGCGGATGAACTCGCGGACCTGGTCGGTCGCGATGGCTGGTTGGAAACCAGCGATCTGGGCCACATCAAGGACGGCTATCTCTATTATGACGGCCGGGCGGACGATCTGATCAACACCGGCGGCGTGAAGATCAACCCGGACCTGCTCGAATTGCGGATTGCCGAGCGCCTTGGCCTGGGCGGCAAGGTCGTCGTGGCGAAAGTACCCGACGCCCTTCGCGGAGAAGGGGTCCTGGTAGCGGCCGAGTCGATGGATCTCGCGGCCGACCGGCTTCATTCCGTTGCGGCCAAAGCCCTGAAAGAAATGGGAGTGAACGCTGGAGACGCCCTGCACGTCAGGGTGATGCCGGCGCTTCCACGGACGGCAACCGGCAAACCGTTGCGGCGCAGCCTTACCGAAGAATTTGTCCAGGCGAACGAGGCGGCCGCAGCCGATCCCGATGTCGATCACGCCGCCGCGCCTATACCCGACAATGTGCAGGCATTTTTTCGGCAGTTTTTCCCCGGCAGGAATGTCGGACCGGAAGACAGCTTTGAAACCATGGGTGGGGATTCGCTCAGCTATATCCACTTCTCGCTTCGATTTGAGGAACGTTTTGGTCCGCTACCCAGCGGATGGGAAGCGCTGACGGTCGCGCAGCTGGAACAGTGCAGGACCCCGGTTCGCGCGAATAGCTGGCGCCGGCTGGAATCCGCCACGTTGACGCGCGCATTCTTCATGATCTGTATCGTTGCGCTGCATCTGGATACCTTTGTCTACAGCAAGAACTGGGGCGCAGCATATTTCCTGTTCATGCTGTGCGGATATAGCGTCATGCGCTTCCAGTGGCCGGAAATCAGCCGTACCGGGAACGTCAGCACAATTTTCGGAACCATCGTGCGGGTCGCCATCCCGACATTCATGGTCGTCGTCGCCATGCAGCTTTGGGCCAGGACTTTCGAACCGAAGCCGCCGCTATTGATATCCAACTGGTTCGACCCCGAACAATATCACGTCGCATATTATTATTTCGCCGAAATCTACATGCAGTTGCTCCTGATCGTCGCAGCGCTGCTGGCGATTCCGAAGGTGCGGGAATTGTTCCGAAGTCATCCGATGGGTAGTTCCACGGCCCTCATGATCATTGCCATCATTATAAGCTGGCAGGTCGAGAGGGTCTGGGACACGAACTATCTCTACCACCGCACCCCGATCTGGTATCTATGGACGGTTGGCGCCGGCATGCTGATAGCCAGCGTGCGCGATCTGCGGGATCGTGTTTTTGCCATGGTGGTCGTGACCGCGGCTGTCGTCGAGCACCACGGCCTCACTTCGGCGAGCGCCTATATAACGGGCGGGGTAGCGCTATTGCTCTTTGTGCCCGAGATATCGGTTCCGGCCTGGGTAAAAACGATCGTTGCGGAGATCGCCGCTTCGTCGATGTTCATGTATCTCAGCCACTATCAGGTGAAGTCGCTGGTCATTCGGCTATTCCACGGGCCGATGCCATGGTTTTCCCTTTTTGCCGCGATCGGCTTCGGTATCGTCTTCGCTCGGATATATAATTGGGCCGATCAAGGGGTGCGCACATTTGCGAGAGCGCACTGGAAGCGTGACCGGCTCCCGCCGAGCGGTCCAGATAGATTGCTGGTGCACTGACGCCTCGATCGCCGACATGGACCGCAGCAGGATAGCCGAGCCGCCGCCGCGCATGATATCGGGCGCGACGGGCCTCGGGTTCATTGAGAACAAATCATAAACAAATCCCTTTCCTACAATATTTTACCCCGCCATATCCTGTCCGGTTTTGGCAGACAGGAGGGCTTATCATGCAGAACCGGACACCTATTGCAGCAGAAGATCGGGCGCCGCTTCCCGAATTTACGCCGGTGCCGCGCAAATATCGGCACGATGGATGGACGCCCGAGCGGCAGCGGGCGTTTGTCGCAGCGCTTGCCGACACCGGGTCGGTCAGTCGGGCGGCCGCGATGGTCAATATGGCGCAGGCGAACTGTTATACGCTTCGCCGCGCGCCCGGCGCGGAAAGCTTTCGGCGGGCATGGGAGGCCGCGCTCGATTTCGGGGTGGCGCGGCTGAAGGATATCGCGTTCGAACGTGCCATCGACGGCTATCTGGTGCCGGTCTTCGTCGGCGAGAGGCTGATGGGGTTTCGGCGCAAACATAATGACGCGCTGCTGATGTTCTGTCTTCGCCATTATGGGCAGGATGCGGGGGGCAAGCGGACGACGATCAACTATTTTTCAACACGGGCCGGGGCCGTTGCCGGGACTGGCGAGGTTGGCGCGGAGGCGGCGGCCGCGGTGGCGGAGGCCTCGACGACGACGGTACGGACAGTGATCCATGGCGGCGCGGCAGGCGCGGGCGACCCGGCCGCGGTGCAGGATGAGGCGGCGGCGCTGCTGGATGGGTTCGAGGGGGCGGCGCTCGATGCGCGGGCAGAAGCCGAGATCGGTGCGGCGCTGCTGGCGCTCGCCGAACGCCAGCGTGCGCTGATCGCCGCCGCCGACCAGGGCGGGCAGGAGGCGGTTGCGATGCAGATTGACGATCCGGGCGTGGAATTGGTCCAGCTCTGCGAGGGTGACATACCCTATCATGGGCCGCTGCAAATGTACGAAGGGCCCCCAGCCGATGCCGAGCCGGCGCAGCGCTTTGCGGGCGAGGCGGACTGGGTCAGCGCAGGGGACGATATTCCTGAGGGCTATCTGGCGTGGATCGAGGCGGCCGAGGCGCGCGGCGAGCGCGTGCCGGCGATGCCGCTGACGCCTGCGGTTTCGGACGGCGTGGCCGAAGTGAAGAAGCGACCGTCGTGGCGGCAGGCGCGCAAGGCGAAAGCGGCGGAAGGCTAAGCTTTTTCCGCGCGACACTTCAGCCATTCTTCGGCCTCAATTGCGGGCGATCAAGCGCGAACAGGGAGGGTATCTTATGACCATGAAGTCGATTGCCGCATCGCTCGCGCTGCTATCGTGCGCCGCGTCGCCTCTCCATGCGCAGACGGTCCGCGAGCCCGCGCATCTGAACGGCGCGGGGCCGGTCGCGACGGGCGGCTTCGTGGGCGCGCGGCTGCGCATCCCGCTCGGCGGAACGCGCAGCGACGAGAACCGGAAAATTCGTGCCGGGCTGACCGTCGCGCCGATGCAGCGGAGCGACGGCGCGGGGCTCAAAGGGCCTGCATGGCGGATCGGCGAAGGGCTGGAGTTCGGCTTTGCCGGGGGCGGGGCGGCCCCGCAGCTTTCGATCGGCGGACAGCGCTATGCGCCCGGCGGCTCCACGCCGGGGAAGGGGCGCCGTCACATGTCCGACGTGGGGACCGCGGCGGTCGTCGTCGGCGGGCTCGTGCTGCTGGCGGGGATCGGCCTGCTCGTCGCGCTCGATGCCTCGGACGACCCCGATCGCTGCTGTGAATAGGCGCGGCTGACCCGGCCGGGCGCTGCCGCGTTGGCGGTTAGCGCCCCTCGATCGCCGGGGCCGCGCGCCGCGTCCGGCTTTCCCAGATCGCGACGGCGGCGAGAAGCAATGTCGTGAGCCACCCCATGGTGAGCAGGTCGGCGTTCAGCCCGATGGGAGCGAGGGCGAGCGCCGCGACGATCCCCGCGAGGTGCGACGCCGGGATGCGGCCATAAACGACGCGGCGATAGATCGCGCTGCCGGCCAAATAGAGGATCGGCCCGGCGGCGATCACCAGTACCTGCGGCAGGCTGGCGTGGCCGCCCGGATGCTCCATCGCAAGATCGTTGCCGACCGCGCAGACGATGATGCCCGCGACGAGGATCGCGTGGACATAGTTGAACCAGGCGCCGATGCGGCCGGGGTCGTCGGACGTGGTGATCTTTGTCGTCGCGTCCTTGCTCGAGGTGCCGAAATAGAGCCACCAGAGCGCGAGCGTGCCGAGGAAGGTCGCCCCGAGCGCCGAGAGGAGCGGACCGCTCCAGCTTTCGCCGCGCGCGAGCGTCGCGCCGGTCGCGAGCAAGGTTTCGCCGAGCGCGACGATGACGAACAACTGACAGCGCTCGGCCAAATGGCCGCCTTCGATCGTCCAGTCGCTCGTGCGCGATCGGCCGAGCCCGGGAAAGGCGAAGCCGGTCATCGGCGCGACATATTCGAGGAAGACCGCGATGGCCCACAGGAACAGCCGTGCCTCATGTCCTGCGAGCGCTCCGGCGATCCAGAAGCAGCCCGACATGGCGAACCACGCGGCCATGCGCCGGTAATTCGCGGCAAGCGCGGTCGAGCGGTCGAGCGCGAAGATCACGAAGAGCGTGCGGCCGAGCTGGATCGCGACATAACAGCAGGCAAAGACCAGCGCCTTGTCGCCGAACGCGTCGGGAATTGCGGCGGACATCACCAGCGCGAGCAGCATCAGGACGAACAGAAAGCTACGCAGCCGGGGATGTTCGGGGTCGAACCAGTTGGTGACCCAGCAGGTATATTGCCAGCCGAGCCACACCGCGAACCAGAGGATCAGCGTTTCGAGCGCGCCGACGAGGCTGAGGTGGTGGAGGAGCGTGTGGCTGAGCTGGGTGACCGCGAAGACATAGACGAGATCGAAGAATAATTCTTCGAAGGTCACGCGCGCGTGATGACCGTCGCGGTCGCGCAGCATCGGGCGGGCAGAGGAGGCGCCGTGGCGCTTCGCCGTCATTGCGCGGTGACCGGCCTGGCGTGCATGAAATTCCCCTTCGGAATGGATCGCGGCCTGAATATCCCTGCCCCGGCGGCAAGGGAAGATGGCCCATGGGATAGGTCCGGCGGCCGGAGGGACGGCCGCCGGGGGAGGGGTCACTTGGTCGTGTAGCCGCCGTTGACGAGGATCGTCTGGCCGGTCATCCACCAGCCGTCGGACACCAGCAGGCGGATCCACGGCACGATATCCTCGATGTCGGTGAGCCCGGTCTTCGAGAAGCCCGAAAGCGCGGCGGCCGACTTGTGATAGGCCTGCGCATCCTCGCCCTCTGCAGGGTAGAAAAAGGGAGTATCCATGGGGCCGGGGCCAATCGCGGTGACTGAAATACCCCGGGCCCCGAACTCCTTCGACGCGGCGCGGGTGAAATGCTCGACCGGTGCCTTGGTGCCTGCATAGGCGGCATAGAAAGGCGTGTAGGCGCCGAGCAAGGAGGTAGCGAGCGTGCACACCTTGCCATTGTCGTTCACATGTTTCCCCGCCTCTTTCAGGAAGAAGAAGGCGGTCTTCGAATTGACCGCGGTCATCTCGTCATATTCGGCTTCGCTGATTTCGGTGAAGGGCTTTTTCAGCACCTTGCCGACGGTGTTGATCGCGATGTCGGGGCGGCCGATCGCGGCGATCGTGTCGGCGAACAGCTTTTCCATCGCGCCCGCCGAAGTGAGGTCGGCCTGAAAGGCGACGGCCTCGGCACCTGCCGCGCGGATCGCGGCCAGCGTCGCTTCGGTTTCGGCGGCCGATGCTGGACTGTTGTAGTGGATCGCGATCGCCTTTGCGCCCTGGTCTGCAAGGTCGCGCGCGATCAGTCCGCCCAAATTCTTGCCGCCGCCGGCGATGAGGACGGTCTTACCCTTGATGCGGTGATCGGCCATTTTGGTCTCCTTGGTCGTTGTTTATCCAAGGCTAAGCCGCTTTGATCTTGTCCGCTTTCAAATTCCGGCGCAGTTTTCGAATATTGTCTCGGCGAGTCGTGGGGGCTCGCAAGGTGGGTGATTGACCGAAGCCGCAACCGTCTGGGATGGTATCAGGCCGCGATCGGAGCGCGACGTCGTCGCGCGGCATCAGGCGCAGATCGGCCAGCTTGGCGTGCTCGCCGCCACCGAAAATCTCGAAGCGCCGACCGATTGGGCGTTCGAGGAAGATCATCATGTCATCGTCGTCCATCTTGGCGGCCGGCTCGACCGGATGGAGTGCGAGTTCGCTGTGGGGCCGTCGGGGCCGGTGCTGCCGTCGCGCGGCGATGTGTGGATGATCCCTGCGGCGTGTCGCTATGCCGCGCTGGCACAGGGGGAGCGGGCGGAGTTTGTCGAGCTGAGCGTGCCGACGGCGCTGCTGGCCGACGCGCCGCTCGTGGCGCGGGTACGGCATCGCGATCCGTTTCTCTTCGACGCGGCGGCGCGATTGTTCGAGCTGGTACGCGAAGCGGATGATGATCTGGCGCGGATGGCGTCGCACGAGGTCGGTGATGCGCTCGAACGGCATTTGTTTCATCGCTATGGGCATCGCGATCCGCGGCCCATGCGGCGGGCGTTGTCGGCATCGGATCGCAACCGGCTGGTCGATGCGATCCGCGGGCAGCTCGATGCGGAGCATAGCCTTGCTGCGTTCGCGGCGCTGGTCGGAATGGATGAGCGGGGCTTCACCGGTGCCTTTCGCGACGCGTTCGGTGTGTCGCCCTGGCAATATGTAATGCGCGCGCGGCTCGACGAGGCGGCGCGGTTGCTATGGTATGGCGCGGAGCCGGTGACCGAGGTGGCGCTGGCGACGGGCTTTGCCTCGCCGAGCCATTTCGCGACCGCCTTTGCGCGGCGCTTCGGGGTGCCGCCGTCGCGCTATCGTGCCGCAGCACGATAGCGCGGGCGGTTCGGCGCGTCAGAACTTCAGGCGCGCGCCGACATAGAATTGACGACCATTGTCATAGATCGCGCGCGGGCGGTCGCGGGTGCCCGAATATTGCTCGATCTTCTCGTTGGTCAGGTTGATCGCGTCGGCGGTGAGCGCGATATTGTCGGTGATGTTCACGCTGACCGACGCGTCGAGCGACGACAGTGCGGCCTGATTGAGCGGCGCCGCGCGGTCGATATCGATGAAGAATTTCGACCGGTAGTTGTACGAGAGCCGCGCGCTGATCAGGTCATTCTCATAATAGCCCGTCAGGTTGAGCGAGTGCTTCGAATTGCCCGGGATCGGGTCGCCATTATTCGCCTTGGCGTCGGAGTAGGTGTAGTTCACCACCGCGCCAAAGCCGCCCCAGATCGGACGCGACACCTGGAATTCAAAGCCCTGGTTGCGTCCGCCGTCGCCGTTGCTGCGACGGTTGATCTGATAGGGGCAGTTGAACAGGTTGGGATTGCCGCCACCCGCCGCGACGCAGCCCGCGGGCTGCGACCCCGGCACGAACACGCCCGGCAGGATTTCGGTCGAGGTCGTGTTGACGATGTACGACTGGATATCCTTGTAGAAGGCGGCGAGCGCGACGATCGTCTCGCGGTCGGGATACCATTCGATCGACAGGTCATATTGGTTGGCGCGATACGGATCGAGGTTCGGATCGCCGCCGCGGCCCGTCAGCAACGTGCCGTTGAGGTCGACGCCGGGGGTGATGTCGACGAAGTCGGGACGCGTAACCGTCTTGCCCGCGGCGAAGCGCAGCACGACCTGCGGCGAGAGATCGACCGAGAGGTTCGCGCTCGGCAATATGTCGGTGTACGATCGCTTCGCGGTCGACGGGGTGAAGCCGCCGAACGGGTTGGTGAACTGGGGGTTCGCGCCGCCGATGATATAGCCTTCGGACGTCTGGTCGGTCGTGATCACGCGCACGCCGACATTGCCGCGCCAGCCTTCGCCGCCGAATTTGGCGAGACCGTAGCCGCCCCAGGCCTTTTCGTTGATCGAATAGGTGTTGCCGGGGACGAGGAAGCGGTCGTTTGAGGGTGACGTCGATGCGCCATAGATGGCCCGCAGCTTCGCCGGATCGACGCGCCAATAGTCGGTCAGCGTGCCGGGCGCTGCGATATTGTCGAGGAAGTCGCCGGGCATGCCGCTGCCGGTCGCGAAGTCGGCCGAGGTGCATGGGGCGCCATTGCAGCGCAGGCCGGGGGTGAAGACGCCGCCGTTGGTGGCGAAACGTTCGGCGACGCGGTCGTGGTCGGTATATTTGACCCCGAATTTGAGCGCGGTGAGCGGACCCCATTCGACCTGTTTTTCGACGTCGAGGTAGAAATATTTCTCCTCATCGTCGTTGGTGACCGACTGGATACGCGCAAAGTCGGGGCGGATGCCGAGCGGGTTGAGGGGGTTGGGGTTCGAGAAGCTGACTTCGGGGCGGCCGCTGGTGAGGTCATAGCTGAACGCGCCGGGGCCGGCGAATTCGATGAAATTCTCGTTGCTCGTGTCGCCGTTCGCCTTGGTCCAACCGGCCTTGAAATGCACCGACAGACTGTCGGTCGGGCGGTAGGTCAAATCGAAGTCGGCCGAGACGGTCTTGGCGACCGCTTGGCGGTCGATCGCGTCATAGACGACACCGAAGCCCGTCGTGCCGCCTGTGGCCGACGCGATATTGCCCGAGACCGCGACGCCGTCGCGGACCACGGCATTGCTGATGGTGCCGCCGCCGGCGAGCGCCTGCTCGCCCCATGCGATATAATTCTGGTTGAAGTTGTCGGCGTTGAAGCGCGAATAAAGGCCGGTGATGTTGATCTCGAGCTCGTCCGACGGACGGAACTGGATCCCGACATTGGCGCCATAGCGTTCGCGATCCTGTTCGAACATCGTCGAACCGATCAGCGTCGGGACGAGCGCGCTCTGTCCGCCGCCGACGGGGAAGGAACGGTAGCCGAAGATTTCGAGCCCGTCGCGGCGCGTGCGGCGCTTCTGATAGATGGCGCCGACGAGGACGCCGAAGGTCTCATCCGCATTCTTCCAACTGATGAGGCCGGAGACCTGCGGGTCGACCTTGCCCGACAGGTCCGAATAGGCGGCCTGCGCCGAGGCCGAGAGGGTGAGCGGGTCGAGGTCGAGCGGGTTGCGCGTGATGACGTTGATCGTGCCGCCGACGCCGCCTTCTTCGACATCGGCCTGCGGGCTCTTGTACACTTCGAGACGGCCGATGATCTCGGCGGGCAGGGTCAGATAGTTGAAGCTGCGCGTCGAGGCGACCTGATCGAGGATAAACCAGTCGGCGGTCGCGACGCTGTGGCCGTTGAGGAGAGTCTTGGTGAGGTTCGGCGCGGTGCCGCGCAGCGAGACGCGCTCGCCTTCGCCGAACTCGCGGTTGACGACGATGCCGGGAACGCGCTGGAGCGCTTCGGCGACATTCTTGTCGGGGAATTTGCCGACATCCTCGGCGGTCACGACGTCGGCGATGACCGCGAGGTCGCGCTTTGCATCAATCGCTTCGCGGATCGAGCCGCGGATGCCGGTGACGACGATTTCGCTTTCCGCCGCATCGGCGGGGGCCGGGGCGGGCGCCTGGGCGTGGGCTGCGCTGGCGGCAAAAAGCAATGCACCAATGCTGGCCGAAGCGAGCAGATATCTTGCATTGGTCATGTTAAGTCTCCCTCCAAAAGTTCAAAAATCAATTATTGCTCTGATTTTGAGGGGACCTTAGACATACCAATTTAAACGTCAAGCGCGATTTTGCGCAATAAAACGTCGGATATCGAGAATAGAGGGATATTTTGGTATTTGATTGGTATCATAGCGTGGCGCGAAGGCCAGCCGACCGGCGCGAGCCCGTGACGGAAAGGCGGAGCGAATGTCCGCTATATCAAAAGTCGGGAAGCGACTGGCCGGCAAAGCCCCAGCCCTTGAGTTCCGCGCTGGCGGCGCGTGCGAGCAACGCCTCGCTATCCTTGATCGTCCACTGGCCGGCTTTTCGAATATCGACGAGTTCGTCCCAGCCGATGGGCACCGCGACGGGCGCGCCTTCGCGCGCGCGCACCGAATAGGGCATGATCGCCGTGCTGCCGCGCTGGTTGCGGAGATAGTCGATGAAGATTTTGCCCTTGCGCTTTGCCTTGCTCATCGTCGCGATGAAGCGGTCGGGCTCGGCGAGGCTGAGCGCTTCGGCAAAGCGTTTCGAGAAATCCTTGTGCGCGTCCCAGCTATGCCCCGGATCGAGGGGGACGACGACGTGCACGCCCTTGCCGCCCGAAAGCATCGCGAAGCTGACGAGCCCGATGTCGGCAAGCTGGCGGCGGATGTCGAGCGCGGCCTTTTTGACGGCCGCGAAATCGAGCCCCTCGTCGGGGTCGAGGTCGAATACCATGCGGTCCGGCTTTTCGAGCGCATCGACATGGCTGCCCCAGCCGTGAAATTCGATCGTCCCCATCTGGACGCAGGCGAGCAGGCCGTCGGCGTCCTCGACGTAAAGATAATCCTCGTGTCCGCCGTCCTTCTCCCTGATCGGCACATGCATCACATGCCCGCCGAATGATCCCGAATCATGTTTCTGGAAGAAGCATTTCTTGCCGCGCCCCTGCGGGCAGCGGACGAGGCTGATCGGACGGCGCGCGGTGTGCGGGAGCATGACGGGCGCGATGGCGGCGTAATAGTCAGCAAGGTCGCCCTTGGTCGCCTTTGCCTCGGGGAAGATGACGCGGTCGCGGCTGCTGATCGTCACGTCGCTTTCCGGCGCGGGGGCGGGTTGCTTCGTTTCGGGAGTCACGTCTTTTGCCTCCTTGTCGTGGCGCAGGCCGAGGAAGCTTGCGTGGCGTACCGATCCGCTCGCGGTAAATTCGGCGAATGCGATTTCGGCGACGAGATCGGGCTTGAGCCAATGAACCTTGCGCGCGGCGGCAGCGTCGACGTCGAGCGGAGCGGTCTTGCGCTCCAGCCTGGCGAATGATTTCGCGAGATCGGCCATCGTCTCGGCATCGAAGCCGGTGCCGACATTACCCTTGTAGACAAGCGCGTCTCCCTCGCGCTGGGCAAGGAGGAGCGACGCGAAGGGGCGCGCCTTGGTCGATGATGGATTCCAGCCGACGATGATGAATTCCTGTCGGCGGGTGCATTTAACCTTCACCCAGTTTTTGCTGCGGCGGCCGGCATAGGCGGCGTCGGCGCGTTTCGAGATTATGCCCTCTTGCCCGGCGCCGCACATCGCGGCGTAGAGTGTCTCACCCGCCCCGATGACATGATCGGCGACGGCGATCGGTGCCTTGGCATCGCGGAGCAGGGCTTCGAGGCGTTCCTTGCGTTCGAGGTTGCCGAGTTTGGCGAGCGACTTGCCGTCCAGTTCGAGAAGGTCGAAGGCGAAGAAGTGGAGCGCGGTCGCTTCGTCCTGCGCGCCGTGGCCGCGTTTTAGGACCGCTTGCAGCGACGAGAAGTCGGGGTTGCCGTCCTTGCCATAGGCCACGATTTCGCCGTCGAGCAGGCACGGCGGCAGATCGAGCGCGGCGATATGGCGGACGAGCGGCGCGAATTTGTCGGTCCAGTCGAGGCCGCTGCGCGTATAGACGCGCACGTCCGATCCCGCTGCGGCGATTTCGGCGCGATAGCCGTCATATTTGATCTCATGGAACCAGCCGTTGCCGCCGGGGACGGCGTCGACGAGCGTCGCGAGCTGGAGCGGACGGAATTTGGGCGGCTTGCCCTTGGTTGCCGGTTTCGCGACCTTTTTGTTGTGCGCGGCTGCCGCCTGCATCTTCCGTGCGAAGGCCGCGCCTTTGGCGCCCTTCAGCGACTGCTCGCCGCCCTCGTCGCCCGCGATCTCGGCCATGGTGCGGCCGGTGAGGACGCTTGTGAGCTGCCGCCCGACGAGGTCGTCGGTGCCGCCGGAAAACGCATCGTCGACCTTGCGCAGCAGCCAGTTTTCGCGCTTCTCGCCCGGTCGCGGCTGCATGCGGACGAGCAGCCATTCGCCCTTCATCCGGGTCCCGTCGAGCGTGAAGTGGAGATGGCCCTTTTCGAGGTCCTTCGCGCTCTTGCCCGCGACGGGCTTCCACGTTCCACGGTCCCACAGCATCACGCTGCCGCCGCCATATTCGCCCTTGGGGATCACGCCTTCGAAATCGGCGTAGGACATCGGATGATCCTCGGTGCGCACTGCGAGGCGCTTGTCGGCGGGGTCGGCGCTCGGGCCCTTGGTCACCGCCCAGCTTTTGAGCACGCCATCGACTTCGAGCCGGAAGTCGTAATGGAGGCGGGTCGCGTCATGCTTCTGGACGATGAAGCGGTTGCCCGCGCCCTTTTCGATCTTGCCCGCGGGCTCGGGTGTCAGCGCGAAGTCGCGCTTGGCATTATATTGCGCGAGCGGATCGGCGCGCTTCGCCATCTCAGGCGCGCTTGCGGGCGGCGGGCTTTTTGGCGGGCGCTTTTTTGGCCGAAGCCGCCTTGGTTGTCGCAGTCTTCTTGCCATCGACCGAAGCCTTGAGCGCCGCCATCAGGTCGATGACGTTCGAACCGCGGCTGCTGGTTGCGGGTTCCTCGACATCTTCGAGCACGCGCTTGCCTTTTGCCTTCGCCTTCTTGGCGATCACGCGTTTCAGCGCGTCGATATAATGATTATGATAATCGCCTGCGTCGAACGCGCCCGACTTTTTGCCGATCAGCGTTTCGGCGAGGTCGAGCAGGTCGGCGTCCGGCTTGGCATTGCCGACGTCGCGGAAATAATTGGCCGCCTTGTTCACCTCGTCGGCGTAGCGCAGCACTTCGAGCACCAGCCCGCGGCCACACGGACGCAGCGCCACGAGCTGTTCCTGCCCGCGCAAGGAAAGCTGACCCAGCCCGACCTTCTTCGTGCGTTTCAGCGCTTCGCGCAGGACGATATAGGCCTCTTCGGCGAGCTCGTCGGCAGGGACGACATAATAGGGCTTGGTGTAATAGAGGACGTCGATCGCATCGGTGTCGACAAATTGGACAAGCTCCAGGGTCCGCTTGCTCTCGAGCTTGACCGCCTCGATCTCCTCCTCGTCGAGCAGGACATAATTGCCCTTCGACAGTTCGAAGCCCTTGACGATATCGTCATGGTCGACCGCGCCGATGCCGGGCACGACCTTTTCATATTTGATCGGCTTGCCACTCGGTTCGTGGATCTGGCGAAAGGTGACTGCGGCGCCGGATTTCGTTGCCGAATAGATTTCGACCGGGATCGACACCAGCGCGAGCCGGATCTGACCCTTCCAATATGCACGTGCGGCCATCGACTTTCCCTTCGCTGTTCCGATTCCAAATGTTCGGAGCGGGCGAGGGGTTCCGTCAACTATCCCTCAGTAGAGGTTGGTCTTGTAATCCTTGTCCAGGCTGCTCTGCATCAGTCCCGGCACCGACACGAACGCGCTCGCGATGCGTGCCCCGATTCCCTTGTCCTTGTTCAGCCGGACATGCTCCGCGAACATCTTCGCGGGCTTGATATCGGCGGGCGCGGCGGCTGCGGGCCAGAGCTTCGCGCGCGCCAGCGCCGCGCTGGGTCGGATCGCGATGTCGACATCGTCGACGCGCGTCGCGAGCAGCGGGACCTTGCCCTGTACCGCGAAGGTCGCGCGCGCGGTTTCGTCGTCGGTGAGCATCGCGGTACCGCGCACGATCGCGACCGACGATGCGCCGGGGATCAGCAGCGCGGCCGCGATACGCGGCTGGCCGATGAGGTTGCGGAAGCTGTCGGTGCGGCGGTTGCCGGGGCGGTCGGCGAACCATAGCTGGTCGCCGGCGACATGCGTCATCGCGCCCGCGGGATCACCCTTCGGGCTGAGGTCGGCATTCCCCGCGGCATCCATCGTCGCGAGAGCCATGAAGCAGCTTGCGCCGGCGAAGGCATCGGGGGAACCGGGGGCGTCGTCGTTCGGTGCTGCAGACCAGAAACCCGAACGGATCAGCGCCTTGGCACAGTGAACATAGCATTCCTCGACCGCGACCCGCGCATCGCCGTCGTCGACCGCCGCAACGCGGCCGTTGACGCGGAGCGTCTCGCCGATGCCGGGGACGAGGAAGAGCGAGCCGAAGCTGGCGCCCGCCACCGCCAGCGCCGGATCGTCGAGCGCCGCGATCGGGATCGACAGCGTCGCAGGATCGGCCGCCGCGAAGCCGGCGTCGCCGCCGCCGAGCGTGATCGCGATGCCGTCTGCATCGCCGAATCCCGCGAACATCAGCGGCGACGCCGCGAGCCAGCGCTGCGCCGTCGCATCGACATGATCTATGACCTTGAGTCCCACCGCCGGTGGTGCCTTCCCGAGGATGGCCTCGAGGCCCGCGATACTGTCGATGTCGCTCATGTCATGGACGCTCCCTCAGAATTCGATCGAGGCCGATGCCTTGAAAGTGCGCGGGCCGCCCTGCAGCAGCCGCGAGCCGAAGGCACTGAACGCGTTATAGGCCGAGGCCCAATAGCGCTTGTCGGCAACATTATCGACGTTGAAACGCAGCGTCAGCGGCGTGTCGCCGACCAGCGCGACATAACGTGCGCCGAGGTCGAAGCGCGTCCAGCTGTCCAATTCGAGCGTGTTAGCGGCGTCGACCGCCTGCTTGCCGGTATAGACGACGCGGCCGACCAGCGTCAGCGCGGGAAGGAAGGGAAGGTCCCATTCGACGTTGGCGTTGGCCAGCACGTCGGGCACGCCGATCGCGTCATTGCCTTCGTTCACGCCGCCTTCGGTCCGGCGAAGCTTGGCGTCGTTGAAGGTCAGGCCCGATATGATGCGGAGGCCATCGACCGGCTCGCCGTCGAGCGTGATCTCGACGCCGCGGTTCCGCTGGGTACCGTAATTGCCATAGATCAGCCTCACCGGATCGACGAAGCTGTTGGGCTTGTCGATCTGGAACAGTGCGAGGCCGGCGTTGAAGCGACCGAAGTTCAGCTTGCCGCCGACTTCATATTGCTTCGACTTGACGGGGGGCAGCACTGCGCCGCCGTTGGTGACGGGGAGGTCGTTGCCCTGGCCGTCGTCGATCGTCACCGGTGCGGTCGAGCCCGCGACCAGGCCCTCGATGCGGTTGGCGTAGAGCGACAATCCTTCGACCGGCTTGATCACGAGGCCGAAGACCGGGGTCGCCGCCGATTCTTTGTAGCCGCCGGTGCGTGCGCCACCGAAATAGGAGTATGAAGTCGTCTTGATTTCCTGCAGGCGAAGGCCCCCGGTGATCAGGATGCGGTCGTCCCACAGCCCCAGCGTGTCGGAGAAAAACACGCTCGACACGCGGTTGCGGCTGATCGGGAACACATCGTCGATATCCCCGCCGACGAAGCCGCCGGGCGTGGGTGCGGGCGCGATTACGGGATCATAGAGGTTGGTGGCGTAGTTGGTGGCCGAGAAATCATAGGCGTTGCGATTGACCTGCCAGCTCACCGCAGCGCCGGCGTTGATCTCGTGGCTCATGCCGCCGCCTTCGAGCTTGATGCGGATGCCGGCGGTGGCCGATTCATTATTATCTTCGCGCGGCACATAGGAACCGCTGCCCGTGGCGGCGCCGGTCACGGCATCGAGCACCGTGATGCTCGCGGTGGTCTGGTCCTCGCGGCCGTCGCGTGCGCCGACCTTGGCGTAGAGCATCGCCTGGTCGGACACATCATATTCGATGCTGAAGGTGCCGAAGAAATCCTTGGTCAGGATCTGGCTCCATGGCTGCGAATAGTTGGTGTCGGCATCGGGCACGCGCGGGACCACTCCGCCGATGCCGACCTGACCGCGCCAATATTTCTGGTTCAGCCGCTGGTAGTTGAGATTGAGCGAGGTACGCAGCGGGCCGTTGTTATAATCGAGCGTCGCGCCGAGGACGTAGCTTGAGTGGAATTCTTCGTCGATCGCGATGTCGCCGCGGCGCGCCGAGCCGTTGATGCGCAAACCCCATTCGCCATTGGCGCCGAAGCGGCGCGCGACGTCGACCGCGCCCGAGATGTGCGAGGCGGAGGTATAGCCCAGCGTTGCGCGAACCATGTCGCGCTCGGCCTTTTTGGGGATCAGGTTGACGCTGCCGCCGATGCCGCTGCCGCCCGGTGCCGCGCCGTTCAGGAAAGCGCTCGCGCCGTTGATGACCTGGACTGAGGAGAAGAGTTCCGGCGCAACGAGCTGGCGCGGCGTGACGCCATAAAGGCCATCGAAGCCGACATCGTCCGATGACAGATCGAAGCCGCGGATCACGAAGACTTCGCCGGCGATGCCGAAGCCGAGCGCGGTGCGAACCGTCGGGTCGTTCTCCAGCACTTCGCCCAGCGTGTCGGGCTGCTGGTTCAGGATCAGTGCCTCGTTATAGCTGCGGATGTTGAACGGAATATCCTCGGCCGCCTTGGTGCCGAAGACGCCGACATTGCCGCCGCCCGTCACCTTGGTCTGGTTGTTGCGCTGCGCGGTGACGATGATCTCTTCGCCGGCTGCACCCTCCTGCGCCATCGCGGGTGTCGCGGCAGCGAGCACGGCGGTCGCGGCGGAGAGGCCGAGCGCGGTGCGAACGGTCGATTTGGTCATAGATATTCCCCTACAGACGCGGCCCTACCCCGCGCGGAATTGGTCAGGTTCGGCGGGCGCGCATGGCCCAACCGACGGCAAGAACAGGTATGGCGAGCGCAGCCCACGACGCGGCGTCGCGGACGCCGTCACCGGTCAGCGCGACGACGAGCCCGACGATGCTGACGAGCGCGAGGGCGAGCGGGATCGCGAAGATTGCGCGCAGGCTGTGGGTCTTCCTCATTCGGAGGGCACCAAAGTGCCGCCGCTCTCGACCTCGCGGACGAGCGCGTCGGTCCCGCTGCGGCGCTTGCCAAGCCAGAGATAGAGGCCCGAGCCGAGGACGATCAGCGTGAAGACGGTGAGGATCGCCCAGAGCAGTTTGAGCGGCAGCCCGCCATAGTCGCCGAAATGGAGCGGCTGCGACAGCGCGAGCGCCTTGGCGTACCAGGGCATCGGACGCGCGTCGGTGAATTCGCCCGTCTCGGCATCGATCAGCGCCGCCGTGAGCAGCCGTTCGGTAAGCGGGGTGTCGCCCTGGAAAAAGACGGCATAATGATGCTTGCTGCTGAACGCCCCGCCGGGGAAGGCGATGAACTGCGGATTGTTGCCCGGGATTTCCTTGCGCGCCGCCGCCATCGCCCTGTCGATCGAGCCGTAGTTCGCGGGCGCCACCGCCCCCTTGCCGGCATAGGCTTTCGTCATCTCGGCAAGTTCGGTCATCTGCCAATATTGAAAGATCGGGGTCGCAAGCGCGTTGATCACCCCGGTCGCGCCCACGACGGTCATCCACGCGAGCGCGACGATGCCGAGGAGGTTGTGATAGTCGAGCCATTTGACGCGGCGACTGCGCGATGTGCGCAGCGTTCCGAAGTCGAGCTTCTTCATGAAGGGCGCATAGAGCACGACGCCCGAGACGATCGCGATCACGAAGAGCAGCCCCATCAACCCCAGGAAGAGCATCCCCGGCAGGCCGAGGAACATGTCGGTGTGGAGCTGGAGAATGAAGTGCATCACCCCATCCTCATCCACCGCCCCGGTCGCCTCGCCCGTCGAGCGATCCAGGAGCTGGATCGTCATGTCTTCGGCGGGCGAATTCGGCCGCGGCGCGGTGGTGATCGTCATCGATGGCTGGTCGTTGTCGAACGCCATGAAGACGGGCACTTCGCCCGGCCGCGCGGCGAGCGCCTTGGCGAGCATTGCATCGAGCGGCTTCAGGCCCGGCGCTTCGCCCGATGATCCAACGCCGGGCATGCCATAATTTGGCGCTTCTTCGGTCAGTTCGTCGATCTCGTGATGGAAGATCAGCGGCAGGCCGGTGACGCACAGCATCAGCAAAAAGGCCGTGCAGACGATGCTCGTCCATTTGTGGATCAGAAACCACGTCCGGATGGTCGATCGTTGCATGGTGCGAAAAAGCTACTGCTATTGCGAGGAATAATCAATAATGCCCTATGGCTTGCCCCGGCAATTGACAACTGCCTTTGCGGCGCGAATTCCATCGTTTGGGCCAGCTATCCCATAGATCGGGCCACTCGGGCCGTGTTTAGTGCGCCGCGCGACGCCGCGATGCCGCAAAGAGTCCGGCATTTGATGCGGACCTTTCGTGCGTTTCGGACATTATTTAATATGAATTTGCTTTCCGATTGCGGTGCCTTCAAGATGGCGCAGAGGGACCGCTCGTATCGCTGGAGGTGTCGTGCCCCTAAGCCGCGAAATAGAGCGACTGCGCGCCGAGCATGTGGCGCTGATCGCGCTGGCGCGGATCGTGACCGAATTGCTCCAGGCTTCAGAACCGTCGCGGCTGACCGAACTGGCATCGGCGCGCGGACTGCTTCGCGAGACATTGGTCCGCCATCTGAAATGCGAGGACTGGATCCTTTATCCGCGCCTGCGGGCGACGGGCGACCCCGACCTGATGCACATCACGCACGAATTCGAACTGGAAATGGGCGATCTTGCGGCGGAATATGTCGCCTATGACGATAAATGGACCGCCGAGCGCGTCGCCGCTCACTGGGAGGCGTTCTGCCGTGAGACGATAGCGGTCTTCGACGTGCTGGCGACGCGGGTCGAGCGCGAGGAGCGCGAGCTATATCCGCTCGCCGACAAGCTCTACGCGGCTGCCGCGGCGCTGGGTCCCGCGGTCATGGACGAAGCGACAATTTCCAACTGAGCGCGACGCGTAAATCCTGATCATAGCCCGGCACGGGCTGCTTCCACGGATCGGCGAGTTCGAGGCCGATCGTCGCATTTTCGGCATAGGCGACGCGCACGCCGCCGCCCCAACTGCCAAGTTCGAAACCGGTGCGCGGGATCGCGGTACGGCCGAGTAAAGTGACGTCGGCATAGTCGACAAAGCTGTAAATTTCGCTTTTCGAGAAACGTCCGCTTCGCAGCGGGCGAAGCGCAAATTCGCCGAACGCCGCATAGCCGCGGTCGCCATTGACCAGCCCGTCTTCGAACGCGCGGCCAAAGGTGGCGCCGCCGACGCTGAAGCGCTGCGCCGCGGGCAGGCGGTCGCGCGTCCAGCGTCCCGTTGCGGCGGCGCGGACGACGAATGCCTTGCCGATCGCGCGGTTCGCCTCAAGGCTGGCGTCGGCATATGCAAAGCCGGTCTCCCCGACGCCGGGATCGACGCGCGCACCGGCGATGTCGAGACCCTTTGCGCCGCCGATACGCGCGCCGACGACGGTGCGCTCTTCACTGAGCCGAAAGGCAAGGCTGCCGCTCGCGGTCCAGGTTTTTTCGGCGGCGATCGTCGATCCGAAAAGGGCGTTTTTCGAATCGAGATAGTCGATCCGAGCCGAGGCGAGGAGGTTGCGCCGCGACGCGCGGATCAGCGGATGGGTGACGCCGAACCCCGCGCTCCACGCCTCGCCATCGATCGCGAGCCCCTTGGGACGCGTGCGCAGCGCCGCGCCCGACAGTTCGGCGCGTGTGCCGCCCGCGCCGATCGGGGTCGAATGACTCGCCGCAAGGTAGAGCAAGGATTTGAGATTGAGTGCTGCGGCGCCGGTGAGCCGCGTTTCGTCGCCGCTACGCAGCAAACTGGCACCGCGCGCATTCGCCTCGACGATCCCGTCGTTCACGAACTGACTGGTGCGCGTGGTAAAGCCGAGTCCGATCGTCGGTTTCTTTGCGTCGACCGCGAGATCGAGCGCAACCGCACCCTGCGCGCCGCCGAGCGCCAATGTCGGGGTGACGGTGACGCCGGGAATGTCGGCGATATTGCCGAGCGCGCGTTCGAAGCGCGCGCGGGGGAGCGGACGCTGCCCGGCGAGGCTGCCGGCCATCTTGCCGACGAGCGGCGCGGGGCCGCTTTCGCGCTCGCCGCTCAGCGTCACCGATCCAATATAGCCTTCGGCGGAGGCGACGGTGACGACCCCGCCCGAAAGATCCTGTTCGGGAATGACGAGAGTGAAGAGCGCGACGCTCGACCGATTGTATGCGCGTGTCATCGCGGCGGCGAGCTTCGCGAGATTTTCCGACGATGCGGGCTTGCCGACGAAGCGCTGCGCGGCGCGACCGACATTGGCGGGCACGCCCGCGCCGACGAAGCGGATTTCGCGGATAATGACGTCGGGCCGCGCGCCGAGTTCGACCTTGCCGAGCGAGAGCGGCTTGGCCTCGGGATCGGGGAGCGGGTCGCGGCTGCGATCGGGGGCTAGCGGCGGGCGGCCATCGAGCGGCGTCGCCGCCGGCTGGGCCGCGAGCGCCGCGGCGGGGAGGAGCAGGGCTCCCACTACCGCCGCGGTGCAGGCGTTGCGCAATGGGCGCATCGGGTGCGGCTTCAGTTGCCGCGCTTCGGCTTCAGCCCGCCGAGGACACCCCCAACGGTACCGGTCACGCCGGTGACGAGCCCGGTCACGGGATCGACCGCCGTTCCGCCATCGGTCGTGCCGCCCGTCAGGCCGTTGGTGACCTGACCGAGCGCGCCGGTCGTGGTTGTCACGACATTGCTGACGAGCGTGACGGGCGTTCCCGTGGGACTGCCGGTCGCGCCCCCGGTCAGGCCCCCGGTGACGCCGCCCAGCAAATTGCCGCCGGTGCCGGGTTGGAGCGTGACCAGTTGTCCCGCCGATCCGACGCCGACGGTCAGCAGGCTGCCGTTCTGCTGTCCGGGCGACAGGATGCTGGCGCCAATCAGGGGGGAGGCATTCGGGCTGCCGATCGCGGTCGCCTTGCCGATCGTTGCGGTGATCAACTGGCCTGGGGCGGCGGCAAGGCCGTCGACCAGATATTGCTGGCCGCTGCCGGTCTGGACGAGCGCGACGCCGGTGCTTTTGACCACGCCGACGACGGTGCCGACCAGATTCGCGTTGCCGGGCACCTTGCTGTCGACCGCGCTCGCAAGGAGCAGGCCCTTGTCGGCGATGACATTGACGAGGCCGCCCGTTTTCACGAGCACATTGCCGATCACCGGATTGGTCGCAGCGGGATCGCCGGTGTTTGCGAGAAGGCCGGTGCCGGCGATACCGCTTGGACCGACAAGGCCGCCGACCGCGAGCGCGCCGGCATCGCCGAGGCCGAGGCCGCTACCAGCCGGACCTGCGGGGCCCGCAGGTCCGGTTGCACCGGTCGGTCCCGCGGCGCCTGCCGGGCCGACGGTGCCCGTGGCACCGCCGCTGCCGACGCTGCCGACGCGGTAACTGCCCGACGATTCGCACGCGGCGAGTGCAAGGCACGCCGGGATCAGGATGAGATGGGCTGGGCGGAATTCAAGACAGGACAAAGGCATGAGACATCCCCTTGGTACATGATCTGGTCCCTAAGCCCCAGATTCCCGAATGAACGTCAAAGTTCCCGCTGTTGTTGAAATTAATTGTCGTTAACTCAGGGCGTAAACTAATAGTTGAGGAGGTCGTTACGGAATCCCATGCGATTTCACAAAAGGCGTTAACTAAAATTTTTCTGCTTACGGTCTTTGCATAAACTTTTGTCAGTTCAATATGTGGTTCACCAAGGGACATGATTTCCACAATTTGATTTATGTTAATAGTTCCCGTCGGCTTGAGTGCGCGACTGCCGCTGATCCTTCTTCGTTCCGTCATCGGCTTGTCACGTCTTCGCCGCAGCGCCGCAATATCGTCCGCCTAATGCCCCCGCGACCCAGGCGCCATTTCGCGACCGGGAAAAGGGGATTCATCAATGACCTATCAGTTCAGGAACCGCCTGCGGGCCGGGGCCGCTTCGATCGCTGCGCTTGCCGTGCTGGCCGCGACCCCGGCTTTTGCCGAGGAAGCCGCCGTCGATGTGGCCGCCGACGGCGGCGATGTCGAAGAGATCGTTGTGCTCGGGCAGGGGCAGGCGCGTCAGGTGCAGGAACTGGGCGCCGCCGACATCGCGCTCGAAGTATCGGGGATCAGCCCGCTGAAGGCCATCGACAAGCTGCCCGGCGTCAATTTCCAGGCCGCGGATCCGTTTGGCGCCTATGAATGGTCGGCGCGCATCTCGATCCGCGGGTTCAGCCAGAACCAGCTCGGCTTCACGCTCGACGGCGTTCCGCTTGGCGACATGAACTATGGCAACCATAACGGCCTGCACATCAGCCGCGCGATCATCAGCGAGAATGTCGGCCGCGTCGAAGTCGCGCAGGGGGCGGGTTCGCTCGCCGCCGCATCGACGAGCAACCTTGGCGGGACGATCGAATTCTTCTCGCGGGCGCCGGCCGAAGAGCTCGGGGTCGAGGCGTCGGCGACCTATGGCAGCGACGATACCAAGCGCCTCTTCGCACGGATCGACAGCGGCGAGATCGGCGCGGGCGGGCCGCGCCTGTCGCTGAGCTATGCGTGGCAGGATGCCGACAAGTGGAAGGGCAATGGCGTCCAGCGTCAGGACCAGGTCAATGTGCGCATCGTCCAGCCCGTCGGCGACGGCCAATTCTTCGGTTTCGTCAACTATTCGAACCGCCGCGAGAATGACTATCAGGATCTGAGCGCCGACATGATCGGCCGCCTCGGCTATCAGTGGGACAATTTCGCGAAGGATTGGGACCTCGCGGTCCAGGTCGCCAAAGTCTATCAGAATCAGGTCGCCCGTGCCGCTTATGACGCGGGGATCGCGAATGGCAGCCTGCCGCTCGGCACGCCCTTCACCGCGCCCTATGCCGGCGTCGGTCAGGCGTTTCCGGCACCGGTCGGAACGGTCGACGACGCCTATTATGATGCCGCGGGCCTGCGCAAGGATTGGCTCGCCGGCGTCGGCGTCGAGGCGCCGCTCGGCGAACATTGGACGCTGAAGGCGATGGGCTATTATCACGGCAACAAGGGGCGCGGCCTTTGGTTCACCCCCTATGTGACCACGCCGGGCGGCGCGCCGATGACGATCCGCACCACCGAATATGACATTGAACGCTATGGCATCGTCACCTCCAGCCTGTTCGAGGTCGGCGACAACAAGTTCGAAATCGGCATGTGGTACGAGGATAATGCCTTCAATCAGGCGCGGCGCTTCTACGGCCTTGGCAACACGACCGGCGCCCCCGATCGCAGCAGCCTGACCTTCCCGAAGAATCCGCTGGCGACGCAGTGGGAGTTCGATTTCAACACCCAGACGCTGCAATATCATGTGCAGGACACGCTCGATCTGGGCCAGTTCCAGATCAACGCCGGCTGGAAGGGGCTGCGCGTCACCAACCGCGCGACGCCGGTCGTGAGCGGCGGACTGGCGTCGGGGACGACCGAGGCGAAGGATTGGTTCCTGCCGCAGGCTGGCCTGCTCTATCGCCTGAACGACGATAACGAGCTGTTCGCGAGCTATACCGAGAATATCCGCGCCTATGAATCGTCGGCGACCGGTGGGCCCTTCGCGACGACGCAGGCAGGCTTTGACGCGCTCGATCTCAAGCCCGAGACGTCGACGACCTATGAGCTTGGTTTCCGCACCAAGTCGCCGCGTTTTCAGGGCGTGATCGCGGGCTATTATGTCGACTTCAAGGATCGCATCATCGCGTTCGCCAACGGGTCGGGCATTCAGGGCAACCCCGCGATCCTCAGCAACGTCGGCGATGTCCGCTCTTGGGGCGTAGAGGCGGCGGGGACATTCCGCGTCACCCCCGAACTCTCGCTCTTCGCTTCCTATGCCTACAACGACTCCGAATATCAGGACGATGTCGTCAACGCGGCGGGCGCGGTGGTTGCGGCGACCGCGGGCAAGACGGTGGTCAACTCGCCGCGCCATCTCGGCAAGGGCGAGATCACCTGGGACAATGGCGATTTCTTCGCGCGCGTCGGTGCCAACTATACGTCGAAGCGCTATTATTCGTACGAGAATGACGCCGAGGTGGGTGGGTTCATCATTGTCGATGCCAGCATCGGATACCGGCTGAACGACCGCATCTCGATCCAGGCCAATGCGACGAACCTGTTCGACAAGGAATATGTGTCGACGATCGGCACCAACGGCTTCGCCAACCGCGGCGACAGCCAGACGTTGCTCACCGGGGCTCCGCAGCAGTTCTTCGTCACGCTGAAGGCCGGGTTCTAGGATTGAGGTCGCGGCGCCGGTCCCTCGGCGCCGCTTCTCAACGATTGACGATGATGGCGCGGTCCAGCTAGGGCCGCGCCATCATTTTTTGGGAAATATAGTCATGACCGATACGCCCCCCGACCGCATGTCGACCAATCCGCGCTCGCCCTATTTTGACATGGAGGTGCTGCAGCGCGGCATCGGAATCCGCTTCAAGGGCAAGGAGCGCACCGACGTCGAGGAATATTCGATCTCCGAAGGCTGGATCCGCGTCGCCGCGGGCAAGTCGAAGGACCGGTTCGGTCAGGCGATGACGATCAAGCTGTCGGGCGAAGTCGAGGCCTGGTTCGAAGACACCGCCACTGGTGAAGGCACCGCCGCTGGCGAAGGCGACGACGCCTAATCAACTGACGCGCCCGCGCATAAAGAAAGCCCCGGAGCGATCCGGGGCTTTTCTTTATGCGCGATGCGCTTGCAGAAAGTCGTTTGGTCTTACTGGCCGAGCGAAGCGGCGACGGTTTCGAGGCCGTTGCCGGGCTTCCAATCGTTCTGGACCCAGACCGGCGCCTTAAAGCTGGGGGCATTGTTCGGCGCGCCGGCTTCGCCGTCGGCGTAGATGAAGCCCTGCACCGGGTTGGCGCGGAGGCCAAGGTCGCCGATCGGGGCGTACCACACGCGGACCATGCTCCAGTCGCCAGCGTTGCTGACGTCGACGACACGGACGTTGCGCTCGATCTGGCCGCGACGGCCGTTGATCGGCGACCAGTTGGCGTGGTCGATCAGGATTTCGCGGTCGCTGACGATTTTCTTGACCACCGCGACATGGCCGAGCGGCATGCCGCTGGTCCCGGCGAACGCCATCACGGCGCCTTTGCGGGGCTCTTCGCCGCGCTGATAGGTTCCGGCCGCCTGCGACCACCAGGTCTTGGCATTGCCGCGGATTTCGACGCCCGATTCGGCGCGGGCAAAGGGAACGCACTGCAGATAACCCTGCGCCGCAGCCGGAACGCTCGCAAGCAGGCCGGTGATGGTCATCACAGACGCGATGGCGGCTGCCAGGTAACGACGATAGAGCATGAAATGCGACCCCCGAGGCTTGTCTTCAAGCGTTGGAGCGTCTTTGCCACGTCGCGCGCGGTCCACCACCCGTCTAGCGACGAGTCGCGCCGTCGCTGCGGTGGATGGGGGAACCTTTTGTTAAGCCGTTCAATTCGTCGCGCGGACGGTTCGTTTTATCGCCGTCAGGCGGCGACGGTCGCGATGTCGTCGGGCGCGCGGAACAGCGTCAGCACGTCGCTCGCGGGCATGGGACGGCCATAATAATAGCCCTGGATATTGCTGCAGCCGAAGCCGCGGAGCGTCTCGACCTCAAGTTCGGTTTCGGCGCCCTCGGCGGTCGTCGACATGCCCAGGCTGTCGGCCAGCGCGACGACGGCGCGGATGATCGCGATCGATTCGATGCTGCCCTTCGCCGCGCCGACGACAAAGCTGCGGTCGACCTTGATCGTCGAGAACTGCGTCTTGCGCAGATAGCCGAGCGACGAATAGCCGGTGCCGAAATCGTCGAGCGACAGGCGGATGCCGAGGCCGATGAGCTGGTCGAGCAACTGCGCCGCGCCGCCGCCGTCGCGCAGGAACACGCTTTCGGTGACTTCGATCTCGAGCCTCTGCGGCGAAAGCCCGCTCTGCGCGAGCGCCGAGACGACGACCGAGGCGAAGCTGGGGTCGGTAAGCTGGTCGGCCGAGACGTTGATCGCGACCTTCAGGTTAGACGGCCATTTCATCGCTTCGCGGCACGCCGTGCGCAGCACCCATTCGCCGATGGGCGAGATCAGGCGCGCATCCTCGGCCAGTGGGATGAAGCGGCCCGGCGACACATTGCCGAGCTTCTTGTTATTCCAGCGGATCAATGCCTCGAAACCGTTGAGCGTGCCGTCGACCGCGGTCACCACCGGCTGATAATAAAGCTCGAATTCGCCGCGTTCGAGGGCGCCGCGCAATTCCTGCTCCATCACGCGCCGTTCCTCGGCCTGGGCGTGCAGGGATGCGACATAGGCGGCAACGACATTGCCCCCCTTGTCCTTGGATTTGTAGAGCGCAAGGTCGGCGTTGCGCGTCAGCGTCTCGACCGTCGCGCCATCGGTCGGCCCGATCGCGAAACCGATGCTGGCGCCGACGAAAAGCTGGTGATTGTCGACCACATAAGGGCGACTGATCGTCGTGATGATCCGCTGCGCAAGGTCCTCGGCGCTGTCGGCAGAGGCGACATTGTGGAGCACGACCGCGAATTCGTCGCCGCCAAGGCGCCCGCACGTCATCCCGCGCTCCATCAGGCCCTTGAGCCGCGCCGCGACCTGCGCGAGCAATTTGTCGCCGACGGGATGGCCCAATGTATCATTGACCGCCTTGAACCGGTCGAGGTCGATCATCAGCAGCGCACAGCGCGATTTGGCGTCGATGGCATGGCTCAGCGCGCGCGCCAGATCTTCGTTGAGGCTGAGGCGATTGGGCAGGCCGGTCAGATTGTCGAATCGCGCCATCTTGGCGATCTGTTCAGCGGTCGCGCGCTTTTCGGTGACGTCCGACCCGACGCCGCGAAAGCCGAGGAATTTGCCGGTTTCGTCAAGGCGCGGCGATGCGGACAATTCCCACCAGCGCGGTGCACCCCCGATCGTCACGGGGACGATCAGGTTCGAAAAGCTTTCGCGCCGTTTCATCCGTTCGGCCATGTCGTGCAGGCTTTTGGGGAACAGGCCGGTCTCCCAGGCGTCGCCCGAAAGCGCTTGCAGGAGCGGGACGCCCTCCAGCGTCTCTGCGGTGCCGCCGAGCGCATAGGCAAGGCGCGGCGAGACATGGATCAGGCGGCGGCTATTATCGGTCTGCCAGAGCCAGTCGGCCGAGGTTTCTTCGAACTCGCGGAGCAGCAGGCTGACCGTCTCGGTCTTTTCGTGCAGCGTCTCTTCGGCGCGGCGGAAGCGGATATGGCTTTGCGCGAAGCGCACGCAAAAGGCGCAAAGCAGAAAGCCCGCGACAAGGGCGACCGCGGCGAGTTGCGGCGCTCCCGCGCGCGTGAGCGCGGCGGCGGCGGACAAAGAAACCGGCGCGATAAACAGCACACAGGCCAGCGGGACGCTGTGCGCGACGATCGAAAGGGTAACCATCATCAGCACCGCGATCGTCCACATCGACAGCACATGGTCGAGCGTGGGCGTCAGTCCCTGCAGCCAGAAAAGGCTGCCCCAGACCAGCGCCGAATAGAGCGCATGGCGCGTGCAAAGCCGATATTCGGCAACGCCCGAAAGCTTGAGGTCGCCGAATGGAAGGCCGCGAAAACGACTGTACGACCAAAAGCCGAAAATCAGCGTGCATGCCAGCCAGCCGCCCGCGACTGCCATCGGCACGTTGAGGATCATGGTGAATGCCGCGACGATCGCCATGCCCATGCCCATCACCAGACGCAGCGAGCCGCGGCCGCGGAGCGGCGCAAGCTGGAGCTGGCGGAGGTTGCCGATGTCCTGATCACGCGGCCCCAGCCCCAACAGGGTCCGCGCAGGAATGACTTCGGCAGCAAGTGGATCGGTCAGCAGGCTTTTCACCCGCCCTGTCTAGCGCGCGGGAGTTACCCGAAGGTAACTATGCGGCTGTTCTGGTGAGAATATCTGTCCCACCGAGGGACAATGTGCGCGACAGCCGGCAATGGGGGTGGTGAGCTGCCGCTGCCCTCTTTGGATATCGCCCGGCTGGATCCGCGATCGGGTCGGCGCAAGGAGAGCGCCATCTTCCAAAGTTCAGGGAAGTTCAGCCCTATGAGCGCTCCCATTTGCAAGTCGCGGAGTGCTGGATATGTGCGGCACGTCCGATCATGGTCGCACCCGCAAGCCGGGCCGCGACCGCTTTTTTGTTCGCCGAATGAAAGCTGGCACGGCCGGATAATGTAGGAAAGACCTATTTGAAGGCGATGTTTGTTTTGGGGTGGGAAGCGGGCGATCGGCCACCCACTTCCGTCATCCCGGGCTTGACCCGGGATCCCGCTTTTTGAAGGCACGGGCACGTTTCACGAAATAGCGGGACCCCGGATCAAGTCCGGGGTGACGACGAAAGATAGGTCGGCTTTCGGCCGAAAACGGTCGAGTCCGTCCTACGCAGCCATTGCGAAAGGCTGAATTTCCCCGGCCAGATATTGCGCGCGCGCTTTCGACCGGCTGAGTTTGCCCGAACTGGTGCGGGGCAATGTGCGCGGCGGGATCAGCTCGATCAGGCAATTCATGCCCGTGATCGCGCGGACGCGTTCGCGGATGGTCTCGCGCAGCGCGAGGCGTTCGGCCTCGTCGCTGGTGCGGCACTGGACGAGCACGGCGGGGGTTTCCTCGCCGCCCGGCGCGGTGATCGCAAAGGCCGCGATGTCGCCCGATTTGAAGCCCGGCAATTGTTCGACCGCCCACTCGATATCCTGCGGCCAGTGATTCTTGCCGTTGATGATGATCATGTCCTTGGCGCGGCCGACGATGTAGATATAGCCGTCTGACAAATAACCCATATCGCCGGTGTCGAGCCAGCCGTCCTTCATGCAGGCGGCCGTCGATTCGGGATCGCGGAAATAGCCGGTCATCAGCGACGGCCCGGTGCACCACACCTTGCCGACCGTCTGGTCGGGCAGTACGCCCCCCGCCTCGTCGCGAACCTCGATCACCATGTCGCGCGCGGCGCGGCCGCAGTTCACGATCGCGCGATAACGCGTCGGGCGGCCCGAATCATTCGCAGCCCCCGACAATTCGGTTTCCTCGACCAGTTCGACGACAATGCCCTCACCCGGGGGCATGATGCTGACGGCGAGCGTCGCTTCGGCGAGGCCATAGCTTGGCAGGAAGGCGCTGGCCTTGAAGCCCGCGTCGGCAAAGGCGTCGACGAAGCTCTGCATCACGTCGGGGCGGATCATGTCGGCGCCATTGCCCGCGACGCGCCAGCGCGACAGGTCGAAACGGTCGGCGACATGCGTCTGGCTCGACACGCGGCGCGCGCAAATATCGTAGCCGAAGGTCGGCGAATAGCTGAGCGTCGTGCCCTCGTTACGGCTGATCAGGTCGAGCCAGGCGAGCGGACGGCGGGCAAAATCCTCGGTCTTGAGGTAATCGACCGACACCTGGTTGGCGACGGGCGAGAGCAGGCAGCCGACAAGGCCCATGTCGTGATACCAGGGCAGCCAACTGATGCAGCGGTCGCTGTCCTCAAGCTTCATGCCGTGGCTATGCGCGGCGAGATTGTTGAGCAGCGCGGCGTGGGTGACCGCGACGCCATGCGGGAAGCGGGTCGAGCCGCTGCTGTACTGGAGATAGCAGGTCTCGTCCGACTTCTGCTCGGGAAGCGTTGTCACCGGTGCCGGCTTCTTTTCGAACTCGCTCCAGTCGATGGGCTTCACGCCTTCCTTTTCCGCCGCTTCGATCGCCATCGCGGCGATTTCGGGCGGGAAGAACAGCATCGTCGGGTCGCAGCTCGAAAGCTGGACGACGAGCTGGCCGACATAGGAATCGCGTCCGCCGAAGCTGGTCGGCAGCGGCAGCGGCACCGGCCAGGCGCCGGCATAGATGGTGCCGAAGAAGAGCGCGGCGAACTCGGCACCGGTCTCGGCAATCAGCGCGATACGGTCGCCGGGCTTCACGCCAGCGGCGATCAGGCGATAGGCGGTGGCGAGCGAATCGGCCTTGAGTTCGCTGTACGGATAGGGTCGCACAAGACGCCCACGCGGATCGTGGAAATTGAGCCCGCGCGTGCCCGCGGCGGCATAGTCGAGCGCTTCACCGACGGTGGCGAAGTCCGAAAAGCGGCGCGGCTGGGCGCAAAGGGTGGGCGTCGACGTCAGTTCGTCGGCCGGTGTTTCGATGATATCGGTCATAGGGGGTGCGACATCCCGTGAAACGGGCCGCGCGGCAACAAGCATGTCATCTTTTGAAGCCATAGTACCGTGCGCGAGCCCTGTGTTGTTAGAACAATCGCCCATTTCCGGGCGTTATGGCCCGATATGGCGGTGTTGATCGTTCTCAATCAGGCCCGACTGTGGCACAAACATGGCATATGGCCAACCGCCGCCCCTCATCCGACCGATCGAAAAGGCCCCTCGGCGCAGCCAAGCTTGACGAACTGGCGCTTGCCTATGTCGCGCGATTCGCGACCAGCAGGGCCAAATTGACGCGCTATCTGGCAAGAAAAATCCGCGAATCCGAATGGATAGACGATGTTGACGCCATGACGGCGTGCGAGTCGATCGCCGACCGGATGGAGCAATTGCGATATCTCGACGACCGCCAATATGCCGCAATGCGGGCGGGCGCGATGACGCGGCGCGGGCTGGGCGTACAGCGGGTCAAAGCGCAGCTTTTTGTCGACGGAATTGCCGAAGAGGACAGCGGCGAGGCGATCGAGACGGCCGAAGGCGCCGCGGTGGCGGCGGCAGTCGGCTTTGCACGTCGACGGCGGTTCGGACCCTTTGCCGTCCGCGCGTCCGACGATCCCAAGCAGCGCGAGCGGCAAATGGGCGCCTTTTTGCGCGCGGGGCACAGCATGACGATCGCGCGCCGTATCCTCTCCGTGGCGCCGGGGGACGAGGCCGGGCTGGCAGCGCTGGACGATGAAGCAGCGCTCGATTAGGTCGGGCGCAATTCATTCGGGATGAGGATTTGCCGATGCGCGCCATATTGACCGCCCTTGCCCTGTCGCTCGCTCTGCCGATGATGGCATGCAGCAAGGATGCAAGCGAGAATGCGAGCGCCGCAACGATCCCTTTGACGATCACGTCAAAAGGGACGGCGCATAAATTCAACGTCGAAGTCGCGCGCACCGATGAAGAGCAGGATCGCGGGCTGATGTTCCGCACCAGCCTGCCCGCCGACGGCGGCATGATCTTTCCGTTCGCGAAACCGCGTATCGGCAGCTTCTGGATGAAGAACACGCTGATCCCGCTGGATATGCTCTTCATTCGCGCTGACGGCAGCATCGACCGGATCGCCGAAAATACGATCCCCGAATCGCTCGAACCGGTGGTGAGCGGCGGCGAGGTTTCGGCGGTGCTCGAACTTGCGGGCGGCACGGCGGCGCGGCTCGGGATCGACGAGACGGCAAAGGTGACGTGGACGGATTGAGCCATCCCCGTTTCCGTTCGCCCTGAGCTTGTCGAAGGGCGGTCCTTTTCCTGTCGAGGTCGAAGGCAAGTGCGGTCCTTCGACAAGCTCAGGACAAACGGACAAAGGGGAAGCGCTATGCCGCTTTGGCGCTTGCGCGACCGCGCTGCTTGGCTGTAAACGCCACGCCATGAGCATCTTGGGCAAGATTTTTACCTGGTGGGACGGTGCGACCGTCGGCACCCTGCTGAATAGCTGGAGCACCGGCACGAAGGTGGGCGAGGACAGCCTCGGCAACCGCTATTTCCGCGCCAAAAAGGGCAGCCGTCGCTGGGTGATCTACAATGGATCGAACGACGCGAGCCGCGTGCCGCCCGAATGGCACGGCTGGCTGCACGGCACGTTCGACGAACTCCCGACCGATATCCTCCCCGCGCCGCGCGCGTGGGAAAAGGAACCGACCCCGAATCTGACCGGCAGCACGGGCGCCTATCGCCCCGCCGGGGCGCTCGAACGCGGCGGCCAGCGTGCCGCTGCGACCGGCGATTATGAGGCCTGGCGGCCCGGCGCCGAGTGAAGCGTAGCGTGCCGCGCCAGATTTCGACTGCGCTGATCGCGCTTCTGGCCGCGACCGCGCTGACCGCCTGCGACCGGACACCGTCGAAACCGGGAGGCAGCACCACGGTCCCGACCGTCGCCAAATCCGAACGCGTGCCGCAGGAAGTCGGCGGCATAGAGGGCGCGACGCCGATGGCCGAGCGCGTCGCCGTCGTCGGCCTGCTCAACAAGCGTAACGGCCTGGTTCGCGAGCTTGAGATGAAGCCCGGTGAAACGGCGCGGGTTGGACGCGCGATCGTCCGGTTGCGCGCCTGCGAGCAAACCGCGCCGTGGGAAGACCCGCCCGAAACGGGCGCGTTCGTACAGTTGACGGTCCAGGATCAACGCGACGACAAATGGCGCCGCGTCTTTTCAGGCTGGATTTTTCGCGAGCGGCCCGACCGCAACGTGATCCAGCACCCGATCTATGACGTCTTTGTCAAAAGCTGCGCAATGACATATCCGGGGGGCGAACCCGTTGCGCGTTCGGCGCCCAAATCGGGCGCCGCCGCCGCGCCCAAGGCGTCGAGTGCGCCCCAGTCCCCGGCGACGAACGGCGGCGAGGGCACTGCGCCGCCCGTGGCGCCGCCCGTCGTCCCGGCGCCGGCACCCAAGGCGGCGCCGTCGCCGCCAGCCAACACCGAATAAAGCCGCGCGAGATAGTCGGCCTGGCGGATTTCGATCGCGCCGAGGCTGGCGAGATGCGGCGTGATGAACTGGCAGTCGAGCAATCGCCACCCGCCGGCGATGAGCCGCGCGACGAGGTGCGCGAGTGCGACCTTCGATGCGTCGCGCGCGCGGCTGACCATCGATTCGCCGAAAAAGGCGCGGCCGAGCGACACGCCGTAGAGGCCGCCCGCGAGCTCGCCATCGAGCCAGCATTCGACGCTATGCGCATGACCAATCTGGAACAGGCGGTCATAGCTCGCCTTGATCACGGGGTTGATCCACGTCGTCGGCCGGTCGTCGGCGGGCTGCGCGCACAGCGCGACCATGTCGGAAAAGGCGGTGTCGGTCGTCACGCGGAAGCGGTCCGACACGATCACCTTTTTCAGGCTGTGCGACAGGTGAAAGCCATCCAGGGGCAGGATTGCGCGCAGCCGCGGTTCGACCCAATGGACCGACGGGTCGTCCGCCCCGTCGGCCATCGGAAAAATGCCCTGCGCATAGGCGCTGAGCAACAGCGCCGGGTCTATGGATTCGAAGTGTTTCAGCTCGCGGGCTTCACGAATTTCAGCGTCATCCGGTCCGATTCGCCGATTGCGATATATTTCGCGCGATCGGTCTCGCCTTCGGTCAGGTTCGGCGGCAGCGTCCAGACGCCCTTGGGGTAATCCTTGGTATCTTTCGGATTGGCGTTGATCTCGCTCTCGCCCGCAAGCTTGAAGCCCGCGGCTTCGGCAAAGGCGACGATCGAGCTTTTCTTCATATAGCCCGACTTTTCTTCCTTCGCGCTGTCGTCGCTTTCGTTGAGCCGATGCTCGACGACGCCCAGCGTGCCGCCGGGTTTGAGCATCGCGAAGATCTGCTTGAAGGCCGCAGCGGTATTGTCGGTGCCGTCGAAGCGCCAGTTGTGGACGTTGCGAAAGGTCAGCACGACATCGGCGCTGCCATCGGGGACCTTTGGATTGGTACCCGCATTCGGGAATTCGGCCAGCTTCACCGCGCCATAGACTTCGGCATTCTCGGCCTGCTTCGCTTTGACACGGTTGAGACCGCGTTCCCACGGCGCCGCGACATAGAGCGTGCCGCTGCCCGACTTTGCAAGCGGGGCGAGAATCTCTGTGTACCAGCCGCCGCCGGGCCAAAGCTCCACCACCGTGTCGCCGGGCTTCACGCCAAAGAAGGCAAGCGTTTCGGCGGGGTGGCGATATTTGTCGCGCGGCGTGTTCGTTGCCGAGCGGGTGGGGGCTGCCACGGCGGCGGCGATCGCGTCATGCGCCTTGTGGGCGGCGTGGGCATCATGCTGCATCGCGGCAGCGGGAACGGCGATCAGGGCGGCAGCACTTGCAACCAGTAACAGGGAACGCATATGGGCACCTCTCTCCAGGGGAAGGCCCTGTTTGCGAAGGGATGCGCGGCAATGCAAGTGTCGATGCTGTCAGTCGGGATCGGTGCCGCGATCCTGTTCGGCGTTGCCGAGGTTGCGAGCTGGCGCCGCAACAACCGGCGCGACGTCGATAATGTCGGATTCATGCCGTGGCGCGGCATCGCGCTGGGCTCCGCCGCCGTCGCGCTGTTCGCGACGGCATTCTGGCTAAGCGGCAGATAAGGTCAGAGACAGGCCTCGAGATAGGGCTGGTCGAAGCCGTATTGGCGGGCCTTTTCCAGGGTATAGGGGCGCAGGCCCATCGCGCGATATTCGCCGACGATCTTGCCGTCCTTGTCCTCGTCGAGATATTCGAACTTGAAGAGTTCCTGGGTGACGATGACGTCGCCTTCCATGCCGATCACTTCGGTAACGTTGGTGACGCGGCGCGAACCGTCGCGCAGGCGCTTGATCTGGACGATCAGGTCGACCGAGTCGGCGATCTGCTTCGAAATCGCTTCCTTCGGAATCTTGATGTCGCCCATCAGCACCATATTTTCCATACGGCCGAGGCATTCGCGCGGGCTGTTGCTGTGGAGCGTACACATCGACCCGTCGTGACCCGTGTTCATCGCGGCGAGAAGGTCGAAGCACTCCGCGCCGCGAACTTCGCCCATGATGATGCGGTCGGGACGCATACGCAGCGCGTTCTTCACAAGGTCGCCCATGTGGATCGCACCATTGCCTTCAAGGTTCGCCGGGCGCGTTTCGAGCGGCAGCCAGTGCGGCTGCTGCAGACGGAGTTCGGCGGCGTCTTCGATCGTCAGCACGCGTTCGCCGGGGTCGATCATCTTCGACAGCGCGTTGAGCATCGTCGTCTTACCCGAACCCGTACCGCCCGAGATGACGATGTTGAAACGGCTCGCGCCCGCGATCTTCAGCGCGGTGCACATCTTTTGGCTCATCGCGCCCCACTGGCACAGCATGTCGAGCGTAATCGGCTTGGCCGAGAATTTACGAATCGAGATTGCGGTGCCGCGCAGGGATAGCGGCGGTACGATCACGTTAACGCGGCTGCCGTCCTTCAAACGGGCGTCGGCAAGCGGGGTGGTCTGGTCGACGCGGCGGCCGACCATGTTGCAGATCCGCTGCGCGATCTGGAACAGATGCTGTTCGTCGCGGAACTGGATCGGCGCGATGACCAACTGGCCCTTGCGCTCGACATATGTCTGGTAGGGCCCGTTGACCATGATGTCGCTGATGTCCGGGTCCGACAGCAGTTCCTCGAGCGGACCGAAGCCGAGCAATTCGTCGACGAGTACCTTTTCGAGCGCAAACTGTTCGCGGCGGTTGAGCGTGATGCGCAGTTCGGCGAGCACCTCAAGGATGATCGGGCGGAATTCCTCGGTGAGTTCTTCCTTGTTAAGCGTCGCGGCCGCTTCGGGGTCGACGCGTTCGAGCAGGCGCGGCAGCACCTGTTCCTTGATCTTGTGGACGCTGGCCTCGAATCCTTGCGCCTTTTCGGGTTCCGCCATTTCGGCGGTCGACCGCTGGTTGAGCCGTTCCATCGCCTCTTCTTCGGGCGTCATGTTCGACGGCATCTGCGGGATTTCGACCGGGGTGTCGATCGCGGGGAACTGCGAGCCGCCGGGCACGCCGGGGCCAGTCTGCATCGGCTTCGCGACGCCAAAGGCGGGGCGGCCAGCGGTTCCGGGGCGGCGTCCGAATGCACTCATCCGTTTTATCCTGCTTCCATATCTTTCAGGAGCATCGCTGCCAGTGCAAACGAACCCCCATCCGACACGGTGAATAAATCGGAAACTTTGACATTGTCCTAATGCGCCGGGCGATTGTGAATGCGGCTTATGGGCACGGCAAAGGGTTCACGCGGAGACGCGGAGAAGAAAAATTGGCGGCTTTTGCCGCCTTTCATCATATTGCTGAGATCTCTGTGCCTCTGCGCGAACCTGATCCTCCGCGTCTCCGCGTGAGCAGAATAGCTACGGCCTCGGCGTCTCTCTGCGCGAATTTTTCTCGTCCCATCGCGAACGCATAAAAAAAAGCCCGCATCCGAAGAGGATGCGGGCTTTTGATCGCCGTGGACGGCGGAAGCAATTAGCTTGCGATATGCTCGGCGAGGACGGTCAGGCCGGCTTCGTTAACCTCGGCAAAGCCGCCTTCGACTTCGATCACCTCGGGCGCTGCGCCCGCGGTTGCATAGATCGTCAGCGGGCCGTTGCGCAGCGTCGCCATGAAGGGCGCGTGGCCTTCGAGCACCGAGAAATCGCCCTCGGTCCCCGGCACGGTGACCATATGGACGTCGGCGGTCCGCTCTAGGCGGGCGGGGGTGACGAGTTCGAACTTCAGAGCCATGATATGTCCTTAAACCCCTCCCCACGGGGGAGGGGTGTAGGTGTGTTACGCGTCTTCGGCGAGCTTCGCGGCCTTGGCGACCGCTTCGTCGATGCCGCCGACCATGTAGAAGGCCGCTTCGGGAAGGTGGTCATACTCGCCGTCGACGACTGCCTTGAACGACTTCACCGTGTCTTCGATCGCCACGAACTTGCCGGGGATGTTGGTGAAAACTTCGGCGACGTGGAACGGCTGCGACAGGAAGCGCTGGATCTTGCGCGCGCGGGCAACGACCAGCTTATCTTCTTCGCTGAGCTCGTCCATGCCGAGAATTGCGATGATGTCCTGAAGCGACTTGTACTTCTGCAGCGTTTCCTGAACGCGGCGGGCGGTTTCATAATGTTCCTGCCCGACGATCGCGGCGGTCAGAACGCGCGAGGTCGAGTCGAGCGGATCGACCGCCGGATAGATGCCGAGTTCCGAAATCGCGCGGTTGAGCGTCGTCGTCGCGTCCAAGTGAGCGAAGGAGGTTGCCGGCGCAGGGTCGGTAAGGTCATCCGCGGGAACGTAAATGGCCTGCACCGAGGTGATCGAACCCTTGTTGGTCGAGGTGATGCGTTCCTGCAGCGCGCCCATGTCGGTCGACAGGGTCGGCTGGTAACCCACAGCCGAAGGAATACGGCCGAGCAGTGCCGACACTTCCGAACCCGCCTGGGTGAAGCGGAAGATGTTGTCGACGAAGAAGAGCACGTCCTGGCCTTCCTGATCGCGGAAATATTCGGCGATCGTCAGACCCGAGAGCGCAACGCGAGCGCGGGCGCCCGGGGGTTCGTTCATCTGGCCGAACACCAGCGCAACCTTCGATCCCTCGGGGGTCGGATTGCCGTCGGCGTCCTTGGCGATAACGCCGGCGTCGAGGAATTCGTGATAGAGATCGTTGCCTTCGCGGGTGCGTTCACCGACGCCCGCGAACACCGACGTACCACCATGGCCCTTGGCGATGTTGTTGATCAGTTCCTGAATGAGAACCGTCTTGCCGACGCCCGCGCCGCCGAACAGGCCGATCTTGCCGCCCTTTGCGTAGGGGGCGATCAGGTCGATGACCTTGATGCCGGTGACGAGGATGCTCGTTTCGGTCGACTGGTCGACGAATTCCGGAGCCTTGGCGTGGATCGGCGCGACGCTGACGGCGTTCACCGGGCCCTGTTCGTCGATCGGCTCGCCGATGACGTTGAGGATGCGGCCGAGCGTCTGCGGGCCGACGGGGACCGAGATCTGCGCGCCGGTGTCGGTCACGGGCTGGCCGCGGGTCAGGCCGTCGGTCGCGTCCATCGCGATCGTGCGGACGGTGTTTTCACCGAGGTGCTGGGCGACTTCGAGGACAAGGCGGTTGCCGTTGTTGTCGGTTTCGAGCGCGTTCAGAATCGCGGGCAGCGTGCCGGTGAACTGGACGTCGACGACGGCGCCGATGACCTGTGCGATGCGGCCCGTGGCGGTGCCGGTGCTTGCAGCCTTGGGAGCGGCGGCCTTTTTGGGCGCAGCAGCCTTGGGCGCGGCGGCCTTCTTGGCAGGAGCCTTCTTTTCAGCGGGAGCGGTAGCCATTGGTTTCTTCCTTGCTTGGATAGCTTACAGCGCTTCGGCGCCGGCAATGATTTCGATGAGTTCGGTGGTGATCGCCGCCTGACGCGTGCGGTTGTAAACGATGGTCAGCTTGTTGATCAGGTCGCCTGCGTTGCGCGTCGCATTGTCCATCGCGGTCATCGACGCACCCTGTTCGGACGCGGCGTTTTCAAGGAGGCCCTTGAAGATCTGGATCGTGATGTTGCGCGGCAAGAGGTCGGCGAGGATCGCTTCCTCGTCGGGCTCATATTCGACCGCGGCGCCGCTCGACGCCGGAACATCGACGGGGGCGGGAACGGGGATCAACTGCTGGCCGGTCGCTTCCTGAAGAAGCGCCGAGCGGAACTTCGAATAGAAGAGATGCGCGACGTCGAACGCGCCGGCTTCGTACAGTTCCATCACCTTTGCCGAGACGTCGTGCGCCTGTTCGAAGCCGATGTCGCGGATGCCGGTCGTTTCATATTGTTCGACGATCTGGCCGGCGAACAGGCGTGCGATCACCGGACGACCCTTGCGGCCGATCAGGTAGAAGATGACCTTCTTGCCCTGGGCCTGCAGGTCGAGCGCCTTGTCGCGCGCCGCCTTGACGATGTTCGAGTTGAACGCGCCGGCAAGGCCGCGGTCGCTGTTGAGCACGACGAGCAGGTGCGTGTCGCTCTTGCCGGTGCCGGCGAGCAACTGCGGCGCGCTGTCCGACCCGCCGACCTTCGACGCGAGGCTGGCGACGACGCCTTCGAGACGCTCCGCGTAAGGACGCGCAGCCTCGGCCGCGGCCTGCGCCTTGCGAAGCTTGGCGGCCGCGACCATTTTCTTGGCCTTGGTGATCTTCTGGGTCGACTTGACCGAGACGATGCGCCCTTTGAGTTCCTTCAACGAAGCCATTTAAGCCCCTCTTTGCGTCCCGGCCGAGCCGGGATGCGGAAAGCGATTAAGCGAAGATCTTGGCGAAGGCGTCGAGCGCCGCGACCAGACCCTTTTTGGCGTCGTCGCCAAGGTCCTTGGTGTCACGGATCGCGGTCAGCACATCGGCATGGTCGCTGCGCAGATAGGCAAGCATCGCCTGTTCATAACGCGACACGTCGGTCGTCGCGACATTGTCGAGATAGCCGTTGGTGCCGGCGAAGATCGACGCGGTCTGCTCTTCGAACGGCATCGGCTGGAACTGCGGCTGCTTCAGCAGCTGCGTCAGGCGCGAGCCGCGGTTGAGCAGCTTCTGCGTCGACGCGTCGAGGTCCGAACCGAACTGCGCAAAGGCTTCCATTTCGCGATACTGCGCGAGTTCGAGCTTGATCGAACCCGACACCTTCTTCATCGCCTTGGTCTGCGCGGCCGAGCCGACGCGCGACACCGACAGGCCGACGTTGATCGCGGGACGGATACCGGCGTTGAACAGGTTGGTTTCGAGGAAGATCTGGCCGTCGGTGATCGAAATCACGTTGGTCGGGATGTACGCCGAAACGTCGCCCGCCTGCGTTTCAATGATCGGCAGCGCGGTGAGCGAACCCGAACCATTGTCGCTGTTCATCTTTGCAGCGCGCTCGAGCAGGCGGCTGTGGAGATAGAAAACGTCGCCCGGATAGGCTTCGCGGCCCGGCGGGCGGCGGAGCAGCAGCGACATCTGGCGATAGGCGACGGCCTGCTTCGAAAGATCGTCATAGACGATCACGGCATGCATGCCGTTGTCGCGGAAGAATTCGCCCATGGTGCAGCCGGTGTAGGGTGCGAGGAACTGCAGCGGAGCGGGCTCCGAAGCGGTCGCGGCGACGACGATCGAATATTCCATCGCGCCGTTTTCTTCGAGCTGGCGGACGATCTGCGCGACGGTCGAGCGCTTCTGACCGACGGCGACGTAGATGCAATAGAGCTTCTTCGATTCGTCGGTGCCGGCGTTCGCCTGCTTCTGGTTGATGAAGGTGTCGATCGCGACGGCGGTCTTGCCGGTCTGGCGGTCACCGATGATCAGTTCGCGCTGGCCGCGGCCGACGGGGACGAGGGCGTCGAGCGCCTTCAGGCCGGTCTGGACGGGTTCGTGAACCGAGGTGCGCGGGATGATGCCCGGTGCCTTCACTTCAACGCGCATGCGCTTGTCGGCCTTGATCGGGCCCTTGCCGTCGATCGGATTGCCGAGGCCATCGACGACGCGGCCGAGAAGGCCCTTGCCGACGGGGACGTCCACGATCGTGCCGGTGCGCTTGACGGTGTCGCCTTCCTTGATCTCGGCGTCGCTGCCGAAGATCACGATACCGACGTTGTCGGCTTCGAGGTTGAGCGCCATGCCCTGCACGCCGTTGGCGAATTCGACCATTTCACCGGCCTGGACGTTGTCGAGGCCGTGGACGCGGGCGATGCCGTCGCCGACCGAGAGCACCGAACCGATTTCGCTGACCGTGGCGTCGGTCCCGAAATTGGCGATCTGGTCCTTGATGACCTTGCTGATTTCAGCGGCGCGGATTTCCATTGTTTAGCCTTTCATCGCCTGTGCGAAGCTATTGAGACGGGTACGGATGCTGCCGTCGATCAGCTGGCTGCCCAGCTGGACGACGAGGCCGCCGAGAATGGCGGGGTCGACGGTCGTCGCGACGGTGACGTCGCGGCCGACACGGGATTTGAGGTTCGCGGTCAGCGCCTTGACCTGCTCGGCAGTGAGCGGGTGGGCGCTGGTGACCTTGGCGGTCACTTCGCCGCGGTGATCGGCGACGATCGCGTCAAAGGCGTCGATCATCTTCGGCAGGTCGGCGAGCCGACGATTCTCGGCAAGCACGCCGAGGAACTTGGCAGTCAGCGAATCGAGCTTCAGCGCCTTGGCGACCGCGGCGATGGCGTTCGCGGCGTCGGTGCGGCCGACGACCGGGCTGGCGATCAGCGCCGACAGGTCGGCCGAATCGGCAAGACCGGCCTTGAGCGTTGCGAGGCTCTTGGCCACCGCGTCGATCGCGCTCGATTCGCGGGCCAGATCGAACAGCGCGCTGGCATAGCGGCCCGCGAGGCCCGCCGTGATGTTGCCTTGAATGCCGCCGGAATTCTCCACGCGCGAAAGTCCTTTTCTACGATCCCGAGGGGGATGGTTGCGCGGATTTTTGATGACATCCGAAAATGCCCCCGCTGCAAAGTCGGGGCGCGCGTAGCAACGATTTTGCTGCAATGCAAGGCGGGGCTTGGGGAATGGCGGGCTTCCCCACAGCCCCCGGCCCCGAGCTTGTCGAAGGGCCGTTCTTTCTTCAAAGGTCGTAAGAGCGAAGAACGGTGCTTCGACAAGCTCGGCACGAACGGAAGAGGGGGAGGCGCATGGGCGAGATGATCCGGATGACAATGGACGATGAGGCCGAAATCGCCGTCTATCATGCGCGGCCAGAGGGCGCACGTCGCGGCGGGCTGGTGCTGATCCAGGAAATCTTCGGGGTCACCGATCATATCCGCGACCTGTGCGACGAATATGCCGCCGACGGTTATGAGGTGCTCGCGCCCGCGCTGTTCGACCGCGAGCATCCGGGGTTCGAGAGCGACTATTCGGGGCCGCAGTTCGAACGCGCGGTTCAACTGGCGCGCGAACTGCACCCCTTCGAGCAAAGCCTGAAGGACGCGCAGACATGTATCGACGCGTTGAAGGGGCAAGGCCCGGTATTCATCACCGGCTATTGCTATGGCGGCTCGGTCGCGTGGCGGATGGCGCAGCTCAGCCCCGACCTTGCCGCGGCGTCGGCCTATTACGGCAGCCTCGTTCCCACCCAGTTCGCCGATCAGGCGCCGCGATGCGCGACCATCGCCCATTTCGGCCGCTATGACGCGGGCATCCCGATGGAAGGCGTCGACGCGCTGATCGCCAGGCAGCACCCGACCGCGCAGATCTTCGTCTATGATGCCAACCACGGTTTCAACAGCGACCGCCGCAAGGATTATCATGAGGCGTCGAGCGAGCTGGCGCGCGAGCGCACGCTGATGCTGTTCAAAGCATGCGGCGCATGAGGTGCGGGCTCGCGGCGTTGGCGATCTAATCGACACTGGCGCGGTTCGTCGCCATCGCAGGTGTCGCTCGTGCGCTCATGGGCGTGCTGCCCTGAACGGCTAACGCGATTTCAACCTCTCGGCCGCATCCTTTCGCCGGGAGGACCGCCATGTCTTTGCTTGCCGTGCTGTTGTTGCTGGTCTCGGGGACCAGTTTCGATATCGATCCGGCGTACAGGCCGGTGAAGGACCAGCTTGCCGACGCGCGCGCGGGGCGGCTCCAGTGTCACGACCCCGACACAGCCGCGCGGACCTGCCGCATCATGACCTGGTTCAGCGAAGGCGCCGGAGGCAAGGTGCAGGTGCGCCAGCTTACCGCGCTCAGCGACAGCCCTTCGCTTGCGGCCGAGCTGCGCATGACGGCGACGCGCGAAGGGGACGCGCTCTGCGGGGTCGTCAACGATGCCTATATGGCGGGCTTTCGCATCGTCAGCGGCCGCGCGCCTTATCCGGCCGCCGACAACAAGCGCTATGCGATCCTTTATCGCGATGAACTTGTCGCGACGCTGTGGAACCGCAAAACCTGTGCTTATGCCTATGCGCGGCCGGACGATCCGCTGCATCTTGAGGTCGGCACGGTCGACGGCGAGTTTGCCGGCGAGATGATGAGCAATTATATCTGGATCGGCGCGAACGCCGGTTACCGCCTCAAGGCGCGGTCGCCGGCTTGACCGCCGCACCGCTCGCCGGCTGGCAGCGATAGACGAGCCGCTCGTTCGGGCTGGCGGGCAGCGCGCTGCGGATCGCATCCTGTTGCGCCGCAAGTCCTGCGAGCTCGTCGGAGTTGGCGGTGCAGCTCTTGAGTGTGATCGCCGCGCGCGTTTCGCGCGCTTTCGTCATCGTTTCAGCATCGAGCAAATAGCGTTCGACGCGATAGTCGCGTCCGGCCGAATCGATCGAGGCGACGGTGACGGTCGCTTCTTCGTTGGGCACGAGGATGCGCTGCCAGCGGTCGTCGGCACCCTGCGTATATTGGGTGCGGCCGTTGACGCAGCCGCCCTTGCCGATCGAGATCGGAACGTCGGTCGTCGCGGATACGGTGATGCGGCTGCGGTCGGGCCGGATCGTGCAGAGGAGATTCCCCTGCGCGAGCGTGGGCGCCGTCGTGCCTGTCGTCTTGGCGGCTTCTTCGGCGATTTCGGCGTGCGCGTCGGGACGCGTCACGAACAATATCGCGGCCCCGAGCACCAGCACCGCGCCCGCGCCGCCCGCGATCTTCGCGTTTCGCAGGTTCTTCTGGTTATAGAACATCAGGCCGGCACCCCCGGCGAGTGCCCCGATCACGAACAGCACGCCGGCGAGCGCGATACGATTTTCGCGCGAAGCGAGCGCGTCTTCCTCGGCGCGCGCCTGCTTAAGTTCGCGGTCGAGCCGCGCTGCGGCTTCCTTTGCGGCGTTGGCCTGTTCGCTGGCGCGCGCTTCGGCGTCGATCGCCGCGCGGTCGCGCGCGTCGGCTTCTGCCATCGACAGGCATGGCGTGCCGATGCTGGCATATTCCTGCCCTGCGTCGGTCAGGAAACGCGTCAGTTCGCGGCCGGCAATCGCAAAGGCAAAGGGTGAATCGCCGTCGTCGGCGCGCGTGATCGCGGTGTTGATCCCGGTGATGCGCCCGCACTGGTCGACGAGCGGACCGCCCGAATTGCCGCGCGAAATTTTCGCGGTGTGGATCAGCATCGCGACCCCGTCGACCGATTGCATATTAGACATATTGCCTTCGCTGCGCGTCGGCGTGCGCGGAGTGATATAGTCGTTGGCGCTGCGCGCGGTCGCAAGGTCGACATTGCCGGGATAACCCAAAGCCACGACGTCGGCGCCCGAATCGAGCGGCCCGGTGTAGATTGCGGCCGCGGGCAGGCGGCCTTCGGTGATCTCGACGAGCGCGAGGTCGCGCGCGGTGTCGATCGCGATCAGCTTGCCGGCGAAGCTCTTTTTGCCTTCGGACGGGACGACGCCCAGCGCGACATCGCCGGGATATTTGGCGGCCGATTCGACGACATGCGCGTTGGTGACGATCCGCGTCGGCGAGATTGCGATGCCGCTGCCATGGCCGAAGCCGACCACCTCGCCGTCGACCATCGCGACGGTGACCACGCGCACGACGCTGCGCGACGCGGCGCTGATATCGTCGGCGGCGCGGGCCGGGATCGACAATGGCAGGGTGAGGGCAAAGAGGGCGAGCAGCAGCGCAAGAAGGCGGGTCATGGCGCGCACACTAGTCAGCCCGGAAGCGAAGGCAAGCGCGGCTAGATATATGGCCCCCACATCACCATCCACGCGCCCGCGCTGCCCGCGAGGATGACAAGGCCGCTGACGCCGAGCAGTGCGGCGGTGGCCTGCCGCGCGAGCGGCGTCCCGCGCGCCCCGGCGCGGAGATAGATTTCGGCGATCGCGAGCGGCAGCAGCGAATTGGCGAAAGCGAGAAACAGGTCGAACGGACCGTCCATCGCCTTGCCGATCCCGGCGCCGCCGGTCGCGAGCCCCCACGCCATATAGCCGACACGCATGAACCAGACCGCGCTTGCGACAGCGAACAGGCGGATCGCCCATCGGCGATGATCGGCAAACTGCCGGTGACGCGCCGCCTGCCATGCGAGCGCGGTGAAGCCCGTGATCAAAAGCGCGTCGAGTGTGATGCCGATCGCGCCGATATAATTCAGCCAGGTTCCGCGGCCCCACGTCATCCACAGCCCGCCAAGTGCGAGCGCCAGCGCACACAGCATATAGAGACGGCCGTTCCAGCGATGGATTGCGGGGCGGCGGGCCCGGACGGCGGGGACGAGTTGGACGAGACCGCCGAAAGTGATGACGGCCGCGAGCAGGACATGCAGCGCAAAGAAGAGGTTGCCGGCGGTGTCGCCCGCCACAAAGCCCTTGATGATCGGCTTGTCGTTCCATGCCGCAAAATTACCGGTGAGCGTCGGCGGATAATAATAAAGCAGGATGAAGGCGACGAAGAGCAATTGTCCGGCGGCGATGGCGAGATAGCAGAACGTCGCGCTGCGCCCGAGCCAGTCGTTGCGGCGTGCGGGCCGTGCGGGTGCGAATGATGCGTCGATGGTGGCCATGGTGGATTTCCCGATATGCCGCCGAAGAGTGCGCCCTTCGCCATGGTGAGTCAATGATATAATACAGTAACACACTGAGGCCGGAATGTTTGAACGCAAGCATCGGGACGCGGCGCGAATCGCGCCGTGGCAGGAATATTCCGACAGCCGAGAAAGGATGTTCCGATGACATATTCGATCCGGGGGCTGGACCCCGAACCCTTTGCCCCGCTTTTCAGGCTCGACGATGCGGGCCTTGCCGCGATCAACGCGCGCCGAGTCACGGCGACCGCCGATCGCGGCTTTCCGTGCCGCATCAGCCTTGAGGATGCAAAGGCGGGCGAAGCGCTGATCCTCCTCCATCACACCAGCCACGATGTCGAAACGCCGTATCGCAGCGCCTATGCGATCTATGTTCGGCCCGGAGTCGAGGCGGCGAGTTACCGTGGCGAACTGCCGCCGGTGTTTGAGGGGCGCCCGCTCGCGCTCCGCGCTTTCGATGCCGACGGAATGCTGCGGACCGCGCGGCTTGCGGGGCCGGGTGAGGCCGATGGGGCGATCCGCGACCTGTTCGCCGACACCGCCATTTCCTATATCGACGCCCATAATGCCGCGCATGGCTGTTTCGCGGCGCGAATCGAAAGGGACGCAGCATGAGCGCCGACCTGATGACCGACGACGATCGCTGGGCGGCGGTTCTGCGCCGCGATCGCGCACTCGACGGGCGTTTCGTCACCGGCGTGCTGACGACCGGCATCTATTGCCGGCCGAGCTGCGCGGCGCGGCATCCTTTGCGTGATAATGTCCGCTTCTACGCCGACGGTGTGGCCGCGCGCGCGACGGGCCTGCGCCCGTGCAAGCGCTGCCTGCCCGACGATGTCGCGCGCGACGAGGGCGCGGTGCTGGCGGCGATCCAGGCGATCAAGGCGAGCGAGGAACCGCTCGCGCTTGGCGATCTGGCGAGCCGCACCGGCTATTCGCCGACGCATTTCCAACGCGTCTTCACGCGCCACACCGGGCTGTCGCCTGCCGCCTATGCGCGTGCGCTGCGCGAGGAGCGCGCGCGGCAGGCGCTGAGCGATGGCACGCGGGTGACCGATGCGATCTATGACGCGGGCTTTTCGGGGCCGTCGCGCTTCTATCGGAATATGGAGGGCCGTATGGGGATGACGGCGTCGGCGTGGGTGAACGGCGGCAAGGGCGCGACGATCCATTGGGCGGTTGTGCCGACCAGCCTCGGCGCGATGCTCGTCGCCGCGACCGAGAAAGGTGTTTGCCGCCTGAGTTTCGACGAGGGACGCGAGGCGCTCGAGGAGCGTTTTCCCGCGGCGAGCCTGATCGAAGGCGGCGAAGAGTTCGAAGCCTTGCTGAAACAGGTCGTCGACGCGGTCGAGGCGCCGGTGAACGGCTTCGACCATATCCCGATCGACGTGAAGGGCACCGCCTTTCAGGAGGCGGTGTGGCGCGAACTCAGGAAGATTCCGACGGGTGAGACGCGCAGCTATGCCGACATCGCCGCCGCCGTCGGCAAACCCAAAGCGGTGCGCGCGGCGGGCAGCGCGAATGGCGCGAACAATGTCGCGGTGCTGATCCCGTGCCACCGCGTCGTGCGAAGCGACGGAACGCTCGGCGGCTATGCCTATGGCCTGCCGATCAAGGAAGAATTGCTGAAGCGCGAAGGGCGCTGAGCGAATATGGCGCCGGGCAGCGTCCGATGCGGCCCGGCGCCATTTGGCGACGCAATGATGCGGTCAGATTTCGTCCTTGTCCTGGTCCGCGAAAATGCTTGCCATCGTGGTGCGCGCCGCTTCGATCTGACCGGCGTCGATTTCGTCGACCACCTTGGCGACCTTGTTCGCCTTTTCCTGCTTGTGGCTGGAAAAGGCGAGCGGTGCGAGAACCGACCGCGCCAGCTTGCCCTTGTTTTCATCGAGCAACTGGCGGGCGAGAAGCATACGATAGCCATCGTCGTAAGACGAATATTCGAACACGCTTTCCAGCGCGATGATCGCCGGTTCCGGAATGGGCTCCTTCGCGTCGTAATAGGACATATAATGGCCGATCGCGGCGCGCGGGTCCTTGGGATCGAGCCGATACGCTTCGGCGAACCACTTGCGTGCCGAGGCATAGAGAGCCGGATTCTTTTCCTCCTTGGCGCGGGTCATGAACAGGCCGCCCATCAGGATCTGCGCGTCTTCGGATTGCGGATCGAGCGCGATCGCGCGCTTCAACGCCGTTTCGGCTTTCGCGAACTCCTTCGCATCGACATAGGCCTCGCCGGCCGCCAACTGTACGGGCAGGCTGTCGGGATATTTCGCATCCAGACCGTCGACCTCGTTCGCGACAGTGCGTGCCTGACGTTCGGAGACCCCGCGCTGGGTGCGGATATGCGCCTTGATGATGGCTTCCTCGGCCGGTGTCAGGCGCCGGACATCGACTTTCGGCGCGACATAATTGACCGGCTTGACGTCGAGCGTCGGAAAGGGCCCGCTTTTGTACTTGCGAAGTTCGCCCTGCAACTTGTCGAGATCGCCGAACACGCGCTGCGCTGCGGTCAGGCTGTCTTCGCCCGCGTTCAGCGCTTTCAGATATTGCGCGAGCTGCCCCTGCCGCGCCTTGTTGAAGTTCAGATAATGCGCGATCATCCAGCCGAACGAATAGGACTGGAAATATTCCTGCCCGTCGAGCCGCTTCTTGTGATCGAACAAGCGCGTCAGCCGGATGCCAGGCAGCTCGAACAGATCGTCTCCGCGGTGTTGCGGGACGTTGCCGACCCGGAAGGCGCCATTGTCGAGCAGCTCGAGCGTGCCATAGAGTTCGGCAAAGCCTTCGACATACCAATGCGGATAGGCGGTGCTGAATTTCTGCAGCATGAAGTGATGCACATATTCGTGGAACAATATGCCCTCGGCCGTCAGCGCGGTTTTCTGGTTGATTTCGCGCTGGTCGAGATGGCGGCTGAAACGGTCGCGCTGTTCCTCGACCGCCGGAACGAACGATACGGCGGCACCCGCTCGCGGGATGTAAAAGCCCGCTACGCCGGCGCTGCCGGCAAGGCGACCGATGTCGTCGATACCGCCGAAACGATAGACGCGAACCTTGTTCGACGGACCGATATCGGGCCCCGGTATCGGAAGCCCCTGCATATAGCGCAACGCGTTGTCGAACCGTTCAAGTCGCGTCGCAAAACGCTCGACGTCTTCCTTCGTACTTTCGGACGTGATGATGAAATGGCTTGTCTCGGCTTCCCACCATTCGGCGTGGGCCGTGCTGCTCAAGGCAACGAGCGCGACGACAAGGCCGCCGCGCAACGCGGTTCTCAGAAATGCGATCATTTGTTTTCCCCGGTAAATTTTCGCGGGGCGACTATATCAACCGTATCCGATGCTTCAACCGTCTGAGATTCGCCGTTTATCGCCCTTTTGACCGGGCCTCGCCGAGGAGAAGAGAGAATGACCGACAAGATTGCCGCCTTCCGCGCGTTGCACGTTCCGGGCGATCCGCTGATCCTCGTAAATATTTGGGACGCGGGAAGCGCGAAGGCCGTCGCGGGTGCGGGCGCGAAGGCGATCGCCACGGGCAGCTTCGGCGTCGCCGGAGCGCAGGGCCGCGCCGATGGCGAGGATTTTCCGCTCGACGAGGCGCTGGAAAATCTCGATCGCATATTGTCGGTCACCGACCTGCCGGTCACGATCGACATGGAGGCGGGCTATGGCGCCGATCCAGCCGCGGTCGGCGTTTCGGTCGGCCGCGCGAGGGCCGCGGGTGCCGCGGGGATCAATATGGAAGACCGGTTGCCCGGTGCGACCGCGCTGCTCCCCGTCGACGAAGCCGTCGCGCGTTATAGCGCCGCGGCCGGCACCGGCATTTTCGTCAATGCGCGCTGCGATACGTTTCGCGGGGCCGATGCGGCGAAGGATGGCGACGCGCTCGTCGCCGCGACGCTGGAGCGCGCGCGCGCCTATGCCGACGCGGGAGCGGGCTCGCTATTCGTCCCCTTCCTGCTCGATCCGAAATGCATCGGTGCGATTTGCGATGCATCGCCGCTCCCGGTGAACATCCTGCGCGGCAAGGGCGGGCCGACGCACAAGGAACTCGCGAACCTCGGCGTCGCGCGGATCAGCCATGGGCACCAGCCCTGGGCGGCGGCAATGGCCTGGCTGGCTGCACAGGCGGCGCAGGTGATGGGCGGCGCCGAACCCGATTATTGACGGTCAGTCGGCATCCTCGTCGGGGGTGGGGTCCTCCCTGTCGCCGGCGCGGCGGTCGCGCATCGCCTCGAGCCGCGCGAGCATCGCGTCGCCGCGGCCGTTGTCGTGCGGGTCGAAAGCGACAGTCTTCGCCAGTCGCAGCGCCCGGTCGAACTCGCCAGTGTTCGCGAGTGCGAAGGCATAGGCGACGCGCATCTCGATATTTTCGGGCGTCAGGGTGAAAGCGCGTTCGAGCGCCTTGATCGCCATTTCGCCAGGCCGTTTTCCCTCGGCCAGAAAACTGTCGAAATAGGCATAGAGCGGTACGGCGTCGTCGGGGTCGGTGCGATTGGCGAGCAGGATCGGCTTTCGCGCGTCGCGCCAGGCTGCGGGGTCATCCTCACCCTTTTCGCGCAGTTGATACAGCTTGAGCCGCCCGAGCAGCACATTGGCGCGGACATGGTCGGGCTTTGCCGCGAGCACCTTGTCAAGCGCGGCCTGTATCGCTGCAAGGTCGCGCTCGTCCTTTTCCATGTCCCATTCGGCGGCCGCGAGTTCGAATTGCGCTTCGGCATTGGCGGGCTGCGCGGCGGCAAGCTTGCGCAGCGCGTCGCGCGCCTTCGTCAGCCGCGCGGCGTCGCCGCTCGCGTTCAGCCGTTCAAGCCGGGGCATGATGACGGCGTCCTCGTCGGCCGACAGCGGTGTGATCTTGATATTGGTCGAAATGGGAACCGCGTCGCGAGTGGTGCCGTAGCTGAGCTTTTCCTCGATATATCGGTTGAGCTCCTTGTCGAGCGCAGCCAGATCGCCGAATGCACCGATCGCCGCCTGCTTCGGTTCGGTGCCGGCGTTGATTGCTTCGGTATAGGCGTCCATCTGGCCTTTCCGCGCCGCACTGTGGAAGAGCATGTGGGTGAGTATCCATGCGCGGCCGTAATAGACGTCGATTTGTCCGCCGTTGCGCATTGTGAGCGGCTGTTCCAGCAACAGTTTTTCCGCCGGAATTTTTGGCATTCGCAGTAGGCCATAGGCGCGGCGAGAGACCAGTTGCCCGATCACCGCCCGGCCCTGCTTGTCGAAATCGACAGTCGAATAATATTCGGCGAAACCCTCGATGAGCCACGCTGGAAACGCCGCGCGGAAGTGCCGCTTCATGAAATGGTGGCTATATTCGTGGAACAACATCTGCTGCGATTCCGATGTGCCGATGGCGGGGCTGGAGCCGTTCTGGCGAAACGACATGGCAAAGCTGCCGTCGCGGTCCTGCCGGTAAAAGCCCGCGATCGAGCTGCGGCTCGATCCGCTTGCCAGTTCCGCGACATCATTGGCGGCCGGCACCAGATAGATCGGTAGCTTGCTTTCTTCCCCGGTCGCCGTGATCTTGAACAAGATGCGCAATGTAGTGTCGAACCGCTGCAGATTCTGCGCGAAGTCGCGGAGCGATTTCTCGCTGCCCTCGCTATAGATGATGAAGCTGTCAGTATCCGCGCGCAACCATTTGGCCTCGGCCGTTCCGATTATTGCGATCATCGCGATCCCGGCCAGCAAGACAAAACCGATTTTCTTCATTCTGCGCCCCGCATCGAAATTTGTGGGGATGCTGCCAGTGCGTTCGATTACAGTAAAGCCCTGTTACGCTTAAACAAAGCTATATGGATCAATATCTATCGCCAGCCGCGCTTTCGATGACCAATCGACGCTGTTCACCCACTCGCGGATCGTACCTTGCAGGTCGAAGCTGCGCGGAGCGTGGAGCAACAGGCGGAAGCGGTGGCGGCCGCGCAGCATCGCGAGCGGGGCGGGGGCGGGGCCGTAAACTGCGAGACCTTCGGCAACCGGCGCCTTCTGCCCCAGCCGCTGCGCTTGCCCGCGCGCAACCTCGATATCCTCCGACGAGATAACGAGCGCGGCGAAGCGGCCATAGGGCGGCGCGCCCGCGAATTTTCGCGCCGCGGCTTCTGCCGAATAGAAGCCGTCGCGGTCGTTGGCGACGAGTGCGGCCATCACTGGCGCCTCCGGCACGCGCGTCTGGATCAGCACTTCGCCGGGCTTCACCCCGCGCCCGGCGCGGCCTGCAACCTGTGCGATCTGCTGAAAGGTGCGTTCGGAGGCGCGCAGATCGCCGCCGTCGAGCCCGAGGTCGGCGTCGACCACTCCGACGAGCGTCAGATTGGGGAAATGATAGCCCTTGGTGACGAGCTGGGTCCCGATGATGATGTCGACCAGCCCGCCCTCGACATTGTCGACGAATTCGGCCGCCTTCGCGGGCGACCATAGCGTGTCCGAGGTCACGATGGCGGTTCGGGCTTCGGGAAAGCGCAGCGCGACTTCGTCGGCGACGCGCTCGACGCCGGGGCCGCAGGCGACGAGGCTGTCTTCATCCTCGCATTCGGGACACAGCCGCGGCGGCGGCATGACATGACCGCAATGATGGCAGGCGAGGCGATGGACGAGGCGGTGCTCGACCATCCATGCGGTGCAGTTCGGGCACTGGATACGGTGGCCGCAAGTGCGGCACAGCGTCAGCGGCGCGAAGCCGCGGCGGTTCAGGAACAGCAGGCTTTGCTCGCCCTTCGCAAGCCGGTCGGCAAGCGCGTCGACGAGCGGCGGAGCGAGCCAGCGGCCGCGGTCGGGCGGGTCCTGCCGCATGTCGATCGCGGCGAGATCGGGCAATGTCGCGCCGCCGAAGCGCGCGGGGAGGACGATATGGCGATAGCGCCCCGCCTCGACCATCGCGAGGCTTTCGAGCGCGGGGGTCGCGCTGGCGAGGATCACCGGCAGCCCCTCGAAATGCCCGCGCATCACCGCGACGTCGCGCGCGTGATAATGGACGCCGTCTTCCTGCTTGAAGCTGGTTTCATGCGCTTCGTCGACGACGATGACGCCGAGATTGGCATAGGGGAGAAACAGCGCCGAGCGGGCGCCGATGACGATGCGTGCGTCGCCGCCGGCAATCGCGTGCCAGGCGCGGCGCCGTTCCGCCGAGCGGAGGCCGCTGTGCCAGCCGACGGGCTCGCAGCCGAAGCGCGCGGCGAAGCGGGTGAGCATCGGTTCGGTGAGTGCGATTTCGGGGAGCAGGACGAGCGCTTGCTTGCCCGCATCCAATGCGGCGGCGATCGCCTCCATATAGACTTCGGTCTTGCCCGACCCGGTGACGCCGTCGAGCAGCAATGTCTCGAATTTCTCGGCGGTCACGGCATCCTTGAGCTGCCCTGCTGCGGCACGTTGTTCGTCCGAAAGGTCTGGCGGGGCAAAGGCGGGATCGGGCTCGGGATAGGGCGCATCGGCCGAGACCGCGACGGCTTCGAGCGCGCCGCTGTTGATCAGCCCGCGAATCACCGCATCGCTGACGTCGGCGAGCGCGGCGAGTTCGCGCACCATGCCCTGCCGGTCGCCGATCGCCTCGATCGCGACGATGCGCTGCGGCGTCATCCGCGTGGGGAGTTCGCCGGTGGCGCGATATTCGACGATCGGGCGCCGCGCATCGGCAAAGGCGACGCCGGGCAGCACCATCCTCAGCACTGCGCCGGGCGGTGCGAGATAATAGTCGCTCGTCCATTCGACGAGGCGGCGGAGCGGCGCGGGCACCGGCGGGACGGGCACGACTTCGTAGAGATTGCGCAACCGGTTGTCGCCCACCGCCTCGGGCGCGCCGAAGCTGGCGTCCTCCCACACGACCCCGCCAAGTCGCCGCGGGCCGAGAGGTGCAACGACGACGCTGCCGAGCGGCGCTTCGCTTTCGCGCGGGACGCGATAGTCGAGCGGGCCGAGAGCGGCAGTAAGAAGGAGGACGCGGGCGCGGGTCATGGGCTGCGCACGATATAGGGCGGCGGGGGAAATAGGAAAGCGGTGCGGTGGGCGATGACGGCAAGCGACCGCAGGCTGCCCCATTCTTTCGTCGTCACCCCGGACTTGATCCGGGGTCCCGCTTGATGTCGAAGGCGGTCGATGCTGAAGAAAAGCGGGATCCCGGGTCAAGCCCGGGATGACGGAAGTGGGGTAACGCAACGGCAACTCCCCACCCCAAGGCGGACGGCCGTCCGCGCCTAGGCCGATGCCAGCCCCGCCTTTTTCACGGGGCGCTTCGCCGGCTTTGGCCGCTTGAACCAAAAGCTCCACACCGCCAGGCTGCCGAGCATCGTCATTGCGAGGCCCGATATCGTCAGCAGGACGCGCCAGGTCCAGCCGCCGACTTTCGACGCATGGATCGGGAAGGCCATGTTGAACGCCTGCGCGCCGGGCGCGAGCTTCAGGGCATCGCGCGCGCCCAGGACCTCGCCCGTCGCGGCGTCGAATGCCAAGGTCGTTCGTCCGTTGGGCAACCATTCGGCGGGCTGTTTCAGGCGCAGACTGATCGGGTCGCCGGGCCGCCGCGGCAGGCTGAGGATACGGAATTCTGCGTCGGGAAAACGGCGCCGCGCTTCGCCTAGCATCGCGCTGTAATCGGGCTTTTCGGCGAGCGGGCCGCCCTTATATTTCGGCGGATCGAGCGCTTTCGCCGTCTCCGCGACCGGACCGAAGGGCGCGACGACGCCGAGTGCAAAGGGGCGGAAGATCATCATCGTCCCGGTGACGATCGAGATCAGCAGCAACGGCGCGACGATCACGCCGAGGTCGCGGTGATGCATGACGATCGCCGGGCGCGACATGCGTTTGGGCCACAACCGAAACTGAAAGGTCTTGCGCGTCCGCCACCAAAGGATGACGCCCGAGATGACGAAGAAAAGCCCGCAAAGCCCCGCGATGCCGATCACCCATTCGCCGCTGTCGCCGGTGAACAGATGATGGTGGAAATCGAAAATCCAGAGCTCGGGCCGCTCCCACTGGCTGGCCCAGCGCGTGACGATCTCGCCCGACTGGCTGGCATAGGCACCGGCATCCTTGCCGAAGCGAAGCTGGTGCAGCCCGAAGCGTTCATCGGCATAGATGATGCCCTGCGCGCCGGGGGTCGCCATCAGCCGTTCGGTGGTTGCGGCGACCGTGGTCAGGTCGCCGCGTAGCGGATCGCCGGTGCCCGGCAACCCGATCCACAGATAGTCATAGAGCAGGATCGTGCCCGACAGGCCGAGCAGCGCCAGCACGAGGCCGATCAGCCCCCCCGTCCAGCGGTGCAGCGTGTCGAGCAACTTCATCATGTCGGATTAGAACCTGTAGTCCCAGCCGAGCGTGAACGTCCGCCCGCGTCCGGTAAAGAAGCGGGCATTGTCGGTCGCCGCGACGGTCGAGCGGATCGTCTGGCTGTTATAGGTGACATAGTCGACATCGAACAGGTTGGACGCGGCGAGCGTGATCCCGCCCAGGCGCGGCAGGTCATAGCGCAGCACGGCGTCGGTCAGCGTGTAGCCCGAAAAAGCCGTATTGGCCGGCGCGCCATCGAATTTGCGGTCGAGATAGAGTCCAGCCTGGACGCGCGCGGACACCGGCCCGCTGTTATAGCTGGCCCAAAGATTGACACGGTCGGGCGAAATATTCGCGCCGTCGAGGTCGATATCGACCTTGTCGTCTTTGTTGCTGTCGGTGCGGCCGGACAGATGGGCATAGCCGGTGCCGAGCTTCAGCCCGTCGACCGGAAGCTCAACCGCAAGATTGATTTCGAAGCCCTGAATTTCGATGCGCTGGCGCTGGACGTCATAAACGCCCGCGCTGTTCATCACCAACAGGCCGCCATCTTTTGACGTCGACCAGAAATAGGAGGCGCTGGCATCGAGCGGACCCCGCTTGATTTCGATACCCAATTCACGATTGTTGGAGATAACGGGGGTGACGTTGACGTCTTCGATGCGGAAATTCGGCTGGGTCCGGCCGTTGACCGACCGCAGGATGCGACCGACGTCCGCGATCGAATAGCCTTCGGCATAGCTGGCATAGGCGCGGATGCCCTGCACAGGTTCAACGATCAGCCCGCCATTGATCAGCAGGTCGTCGAAATTGCGCGTGCCGCCGGAGACGCGAGCCGAATTATACGAAGCCAGAGTCACGAAGTCATCGACCTTGAGCTGACCATTTTCCCAGCGCGCGCCGCCCGCAACGCGGACTGCGCCGTCGAACAGTTTCAGATTGGCCTGGCCGAAGGGGGCAAGCGTACGGAAGGTCGTGGGCGGGACCCAATAGCGCGATGTCGCGATCATCACCTGCTGGGTCTTGTCCCACATCGAGTCGAAACCGAGCGTGACGTTGAGCGCGTCGAAGAATTGCCGCTCATAACTGACGCGCGCACCCAGCTTGCGCGAGCGGTTTGCCGACTGGTCGAACAATGTGCCGATGGGGGCGATGCTGGCGTCCTGAAAAGTCGCGCTGATATCGCCGCCGAAAATGTCGCGCGACCGGTTGAAAAAGGCCTGGAAGATCAGATTGCCGCCGCCGAGATCCGTATCGGTCAGCGTCAGATTGACGGTCTCGACGCGGTTGGAGGCTGCTTCGCCCTCTATTTCGCCGCGCCGCGAGCTGGTCGGAAGGCCCGTCGATCGATTGCCGGCGACCTGCACCCAGTCGCCATTGCCCTCTAGGTTGAAACGCGTGGCGAACAATTCGACGCGGGCTGTCGATGACAGGTCATAGCCCAGGCGCGCAAAGAAACTGAGGCTCTTGCTGTCCTGTACATCGCCCTGCGTATTGTCGATGCCCACCCGGCGGCCCGCGCCGTCATAATAAAGGCCGCGCGTTTCATAGGCGACGCCGCCCGTCACATCGAACGCACCCCGGCGATAGGCGAGCAATCCGCCTAGCTTGCCGCCAAAGCTGCTGCTTTCGAAATTGCCGGTCGATCCCTGCACCAGCGCGCGGCCGGACAGGCCGTCTTCGCGCGGCGCCTTGATCACCACCTGATTGACGACGCCGCCCGTGGCGCCGATCCCCTGCAAGGCGTTCGATCCATAGATTAGTTCGACGCGATCGAGGAAAAAGGGATCGATCGTATAGCCATCGCGCGATCCGTCGCGGATCGGGGTCGATTGCGGAATGCCGTTGATCGCATAGAGCGGCGACCGGCCGCGTAGCGTCTCGCCCGAGCCCGACAGCTTTTGCCGTGTCGGCGAGAAGCTGGGCGTCAGGTTTGCGACCGCATCGATGACCGAGCCGGAGACGGCAACCTGTTGATCCAGACTGTCCTTGGAAATGACATCGATTGTCAGCGGCAGGGCGTTCGGCGGCAGGGTCGTACGCGCAGCGGTAACGACGATCGTGCCCCCGCTCTCGTCGCCATCGGCGATCGGCGCGCTGTCCTGCGCGAAGGCGGGCGAGGAAAGCGCCGTGCATGCGAGCGCGGCGAGGACAAATTTGCGATTCATTCGGAGAGCTCCCTTTTCGGAAGCGGCCGCTAGTGCGAACTATTCGCAAAAGCAAGAAAAAATGAGCCTATACTCTCGACCAAGGGACAGGGGGACAGGCCCTTCAAACCACGCTATCACTCTGGTCATGCGGGAAAAGGAACTGCGCTTCGCCCTGATTTGTTACGGCGGCATCAGCCTCGCCGTCTATATGCACGGCATTACCAAAGAGATCTGGCGGCTCGCCGCGGCGTCGCGCGCCTTTCACGATGGCGAGGCGATCGGCGGGTCGGGCGGTGTCTATCGCGACCTGCTCGCGGCGATCGCCGAGCATGGCAGCGTCAAGCTCCGTGTCCTTCCCGACATCGTTGCGGGGGCCAGCGCGGGCGGGATCAACGGCATCTTCCTCGCGCGTGCGCTTGCGACGGGCAAATCGCTCGACCCGCTAACCGAACTGTGGCTGCAGGACGCCGACGTCGACAGCCTGCTCGACCCCGACGCGCGGCCGCTTTCGGCGATGACCAAATTCTGGGCGGTGCCGATCGCCGGCTGGGCGATGAAGCGGCGCGGCAATGCCATCGACCGCACCGTCGGCGAAGACGCGCAGGACGAGGTGCGTGCCAAGCTGTCGCGCTTCGTCCGTGCGCGCTGGTTCGAGCCGCCCTTCGGCGGTGTCACTTTCTCGAACCTCTTGCTCAATGCCTTTGACGCGATGGATGCAGGGCCTCAGGGCCCGCCGCTCGTGCCCGCCGAGCAGCCCGTCGACCTCATCGTCTCGGTAACCGACTTCGCGGGCCACAAGGAGCAGTTGACGCTCAACAGCCCGCCGCGCGTGATCGAGCAGGAGCATCGGTTGATGATGCATTTCCGGCAGAATGGCCGCGCGGGAAGGCGGCTCGACGATGTGCCGGCGCTTGTCGCCGCCGCGCGCGCGACCGCCAGCTTCCCGGGCGCCTTTCCGCCCTTCACCTTGCGCGAACTCGATGCCGCGCTCGAAAAGCGCGGCGTTGAATGGCCGGGCCGCGATGCCTTCATCCGCGCGCAACTGCCGCGCGTGCCCGACAGCGATCCCGCCGACCGCGTGTTGATCGACGGTGCGGTGCTCGCGAATGCGCCGTTCCGACCGGCGATCGCGGCGCTTAAGCAGCGTCCGGCGCGGCGCGAGATCGACCGCCGCTTCATCTATATCGACCCGAAACCCGATTATAAGGCGATCAGTGTCGGCAAGCCCGGCGAAGCCACCGAACAGGGCCAGCTTCCGGGCTTCCTTCCGACGATCCTCGGCTCATTGTCGGCGATCCCGCGCGAGCAGCCGATCCGCGAGAATATCGAGATGATCGAGGGGATGTCGCGGCGCATCCGCCGAATGCAGCACATCATCGACGCGATGAAGGTCGAGGTCGAGGAACAGGTCGCGGCGCTGTTCGGCACGACCTTCTTCCTCGACACGCCGACCCCGGCGCGGCTCGCGAAATGGCGCGCGAAGGCGCAGGATCAGGCCGCGGTGCGCGCGGGCTTTGCCTATGCGCCCTATGGCCACCTCAAGCTTTCGGCGGTGATCGACGAACTGGGGAATATCGTCGACCGGCTCGTCCCGCCCGAAGGGCCGGTGCATGTCATCAACCGCCGGATTGCGATGTGGACCGAGGCGCGCGCCCGCGGTCTCGACCGGATTTCGGGCAAGAAGGGCACGGGCGCGAGCAGCGAGGCGATCGAGTTTTTCCGCACCCATGATCTGGGCTTCCGCATTCGCCGCCTGCGCTTCCTCGCCCGTGAACTCGACGCGTCGGTCGAGGCGACGCGCGAGAAGCGCGACCCTGTGTGCGAAGAAATGCGCGAGACGATCTTCACCGCCCTCGGCCAGTATCTTGAGCGCGAGGGCGATAGCTGGCTCGCCGACCTCGACGTGCCCGCCGATACCGAGCCCGGCCAGTGGATCGACGCGATCGCCGCGCGCCGCGATCTTGTCGCGCTCGATGCCGAGACCGACGAAGTGATTGCGGCGGCGCTCGCCAAGCTTCCAAAGGACGACCGGCGGACGATGCTGTTCGCCTATCTCGGCTATCCCTTTTACGACATCGCGACCTTGCCGCTTTTGCAGGGCGAGGGCTTCGACGAGTTCGACCCCATCAAGATCGACCGCATCTCGCCGTCGGACGCGACCGCGATCCGCACGGGGGGCGCGGCGGCGATGCTGAAGGGGGTCGAATTCAACAGCTTCGGCGCCTTCTTCAGCCGCGCCTATCGCGAGAATGACTATCTCTGGGGGCGGCTCCACGGCGCGGACCGGCTGATCGATATTGTCGCGAGCAGCGTCAACGGCGACGATTCGGTGCCTGCGGACGAGCTGAAGATGCTGAAGCGCCGCGCCTTCCACGCGATCCTCGATGAGGAAGAGGGGCGATTGCCCAAGGTGAAGGCGTTGATCGACGAGCTCAGGGGTGAGATCGGCTAATTATCTTCGTCATTGCGAGCGTAGCTCGCAATGACGAAGTTGAAGAACGACGGATCAGTCCGTCAGATCGTCCCACATTTCCTTGATACGACCAAAAAAGCCCTGGCTTGCGGGGCATTCCTCGCCGGTTTCGGTCTCGCGGAATTCGCAGAGCAATTCCTTTTGCCGTGCGGTCAGCTTCGTCGGCGTCTCGACGTCGATCTGGACGACAAGGTCGCCATGACCGCGGCCGTTCAATACCGGCATGCCCGCGCCGCGCTGGCGAAGTTGCTTGCCCGATTGGATGCCCGCGGGGATGGCGATGTCGTGCATCTGGCCATCGAGGCCGGGAATGCCGATCTCGCCGCCCAATGCAGCGGTGGTGAAGCTGATCGGCGCGCGCGTGAACAGCGTCGTGCCCTCGCGCTCGAACACTTTGTGCCGCGCCATATGCAGGAAAATATAAAGGTCGCCCGGCGCCGCGCCGCGTGCGCCGCTTTCGCCTTCGCCCGACAGGCGGATGCGCGTGCCCTCGTCGACACCCGCCGGGATGTTGACGGTCAGCGTCTTGCGCCGGTCGACCCGGCCCTCGCCATGGCATGAGTTACAGGGGTCGGCGATGACTTCGCCCGCGCCCTGACAGGTCGGGCAGGTGCGTTCGACCATGAAGAAACCCTGCTGCGCGCGCACCTTGCCATGGCCGGCGCAGGTCGTGCAGCGATTGGTCTGGGTGCCGGGCTTGGCGCCCGATCCGTCGCACGTCTCGCAGCGCGCCGCGACATCGACCTGAATCTCGCGCGTGACGCCCGAAAAGGCGTCCTCGAGCCGGATTTCCATGTCGTAGCGCAGGTCGGCGCCGCGCGCGGGACCGCGCTGCTGACGTCCGCCTCCGCCAAATGCCGAGCCGAAGATCGATTCGAAAATATCGCCGATGTCGCCGAAATCGGCATTGCCGCCACCGCCGAAGCCGCCCGCGCCGCCATTGACGCCCGCCTTGCCGAACCGGTCATAGGCTGCGCGCTTCTGCGGATCCTTCAGGCAGTCATAGGCTTCGCTGATGGCCTTGAAGCGCGCTTCGCTGTCATCGCACCCCGGGTTCTTGTCGGGGTGATATTTCATTGCGAGCTTGCGATAGCTCGCCTTCAGCGTCGCATCGTCGGCTGAGCGCTCGACTTCCAGCAGTTCGTAATAATCGATGTCGAGTGACATAGGTCAAACAGGCCCCCTCCGGCCCGCCGGGCCCGCATGGCGCGGACCCGGCGAGGGAGTTTTCTTACTTCTTGTCGTCTTCGACTTCCGAGAATTCGGCGTCGACGACGTCTTCGTCGGTCTTCGCCGCACCGGCATCATCGTCGGCGCCGGGGGATGCTGCCGACTGCTGCTCTTTCTCGTAGATCGCCTGACCAAGCTTCATCGCGACCTGCGCGAGCGCCTGGCTCTTTTCGGTCATCGCGGCGGCATCGCCGCCTTCGACCGCGGTCTTGGCTTCGGCAACCGCGGCTTCGATCTCGGACTTCAGGCCCGCGTCGACCTTGTCGCCATGCTCGCGGAGCTGGCTTTCGGTCGAGTGGATCAGGCTTTCGGCGTTGTTCTTCGCCTCGGCCGCCTCACGGCGCGTCTTGTCCTCTTCGGCGAACTGCTCGGCGTCCTTGACCATCTGGTCGATGTCCGAATCCGACAGGCCGCCCGAAGCCTGGATCTTGATCTGCTGTTCCTTGCCGGTGCCCTTGTCCTTGGCGTGGACGGACACGATGCCGTTGGCGTCGATGTCGAAGGTCACTTCGATCTGCGGCACGCCGCGCGGAGCGGGCGGAATGCCGACGAGGTCGAACTGGCCGAGGATCTTGTTGTCCTGCGCCATTTCGCGCTCGCCCTGGAACACGCGGATCGTCACCGCCGACTGATTGTCGTCAGCCGTGGAGTAGACCTGCGACTTCTTGGTCGGGATCGTCGTGTTGCGGTCGATCATCTTGGTCATGATGCCGCCCAGCGTTTCGATGCCCAGCGACAGCGGAGTCACGTCGAGCAGCAGCACGTCCTTGACGTCGCCCTGCAGCACGCCCGCCTGGATCGCAGCGCCGATCGCGACGACTTCGTCGGGGTTCACACCGGTGTGCGGTTCCTTGCCGAAGAAATCCTTCACGACTTCACGCACGCGCGGCATGCGCGTCATGCCGCCGACGAGAACGACTTCGTCGATTTCGCTGGCCGAAATGCCCGCGTCCTTGATCGCCTTCTTGCAGGGTTCGAGCGTGCGCTTGACCAGCTCTTCGACCAGCTTTTCCAGGTCCGAACGCGTGATCGTCTTCACCAGATGCTTCGGCCCATTGGCGTCGGCGGTGATGAAGGGCAGGTTGACCTCGGTCGTCGCGGCCGACGACAGTTCGATCTTTGCCTTTTCGGCGGCTTCCTTCAGGCGCTGCAGCGCAAGCTTGTCGCCGCGCAGGTCGATGCCTTCGTCCTTCTTGAACCCGTCGGCCAGATATTCGACGAGCTTGCTGTCGAAATCTTCACCGCCGAGGAAGGTGTCGCCGTTGGTCGACTTCACCTCGAACACGCCGTCGCCGACTTCGAGGATCGAGATGTCGAAGGTGCCGCCGCCAAGGTCATAGACTGCGATCGTTTTATTCTCGGTCTTGTCGAGGCCATAGGCCAGCGCCGCCGCGGTCGGCTCGTTGATGATGCGCAGCACTTCGAGGCCTGCGATCTTGCCGGCGTCCTTGGTCGCCTGACGCTGGGCGTCGTTGAAGTAAGCGGGAACGGTGATGACCGCCTGCTCGACCTTTTCGCCCAGATAGGCTTCGGCGGTTTCCTTCATCTTCTGAAGGATGAAGGCGCTGATCTGCGACGGCGAATAATCCTCACCGCCCGCCTTGACCCACGCGTCGCCGTTCGAACCCTTGGCGATGGTATAGGGGACGAGTTCCATGTCCTTCTTGGTCATGGGATCGTCGAAGCGGCGGCCGATCAGGCGCTTCACCGCAAAAATCGTGTTTTCGGGGTTGGTGACGGCCTGGCGCTTCGCCGGCTGGCCGATCAGGCGCTCGCCATCCTTTGCAAAGGCGACGATCGACGGGGTCGTGCGCGTGCCTTCGACATTTTCGATAACCTTGGGTTTTCCGCCTTCCATCACCGCGACACAGCTGTTCGTGGTGCCGAGGTCGATCCCGATCACTTTGGCCATTGATAATACGTCCTTGTTGCTTCCTCGACGCCCTGAAAAGGCACGCCGTCCATGGTTTTGATGGGGGCGATATAGGTGCGCTTTGCCTTGGCACAAGGGCTTTCACGGCTTATCGAGGGTGCGAAAATATCGCGCTTTTACGGAGTCCTCCCAAAATGAAACCCTTCGCTCTTGCCGCTCTCGCCGCCACTGCGCTCAGCCTGACCGGCTGCGGCGATAATCTGGTCGCCGCCAAGCCGCTCAATGTGGTGAGCGGGCATATCGTGATGGGGGCGACGCCCGACCGTCCGGCGGTCGGCTATTTTCGCGTCCAGGGCGGCCCGCAGCCGGTCCGGCTTGTCGCGGTGACCGCCGACCTCGCGCAGCGTGTCGAAATGCACGAAAGCGTGAAGGAAAATGGCGTCGTGACGATGAAGCCGCTGCTGCGCGCCGACGTGCCTGCCAAGGGCGACCTGGTGTTCAAACAGGGCGGCAAGCATTTGATGATCTGGGGCATCAACGGCGCCGCGGTCCGCGCGGGCAAGTTGCCGATGGCGTTCGTTTTCACCAACAACAATAATGAACGCATCCTCTTCGACATGGTGATCAAGCCTGCCGAGGGTGCCGAGGCAGCCGCCGATCATGGCGCGATGGACCATGGCGCGATGGAAAAGGGCGCCGACCAAGCGGCCCCGGACGCTGCGAAGAAATAGGGATGCATTCCGACACTTCGTCATTGCGAGCGAAGCGAAGCAATCCAGAGCGGTTTACGCCACTCTGGATTGCCGCGTCGCTTCGCTCCTCGCAATGACGGGGTTTTAATGCCGCGTCCGTCGCGACCGCTCACGCCTGGCGAGGTCGCGCTTGCCCGGACGGTGTTCGGGGGCGGGATCGCCTATGACCGCGTGCGCGTGAACCACCATAAGTGGATTTTCTTCCAGCCGCGCCACATCGTCATGGCGCCGATGGGCAGCCTGCATTTCAACCCGCATGGCGATCTTTATTGCGACGATTTCAGCGTCGCGTCGCAGCGATTGCAGGGGCTGTTCATCCACGAGATGACGCATGTCTGGCAGGCGCAGACGCGCGGACGCTGGTATCTGGTGCTGATGCGCCATCCCTTCGCGACCTACAGCTACAGCCTCAAACCCGGTTGGCTGCTCGAACGCTACGGGCTCGAACAACAGGCCGAGATCGTTCGTCATTATTGGTTGCTGACCCAGGGGCTGGTCGTCGGCGGCGCGCCGGGAATCGAGGCCTATCGTGCGATACTGCCGTCATCATGGGACGCGGCATGATGGATGCGACAATTACCGGCTAGCCAGAGGGGCGGCGTTCGTCCTATGTTCCTCTCATGGATGGAACCGCCCTCGTCGTCGCCCTTGTTGCCCTCGCCATCGGGGGCCTGATCGGCTGGCTTTTTGCCGGCCGCCAGTCGGGCGCGCTCAAGGCCGAGCGCGACGGGCTTTCGGAGCGGTTCAAGACCGCGGTGACGGACCTCGCGGCCGAGGCCGAGGCGCGCAAGGCAGCCGATATCCAGCTTGCGGCTTTGCTCAGCGAACAGCGCGCGCGCGACGAGGCGCATGATGCGCAGATCGCGCAACTGAAAGACGCGCAGGCCGCGCTGACGGCGCAGTTTCGTGAGGTCGGGCAGGTGATGCTCGATGGTGCGCAAAAAGCGTTCCTCGAACGCGCCGAGGCGCGCTTTAAGGAGAGCGAGGCGACCGCAGGGCAGAATCTGAAAGCGCTGCTGCATCCGGTCCACGACCGGCTCGAAAAATATGAGGCGGCGGTGGCGAAGGTCGAGGCCGAGCGCCGCGACGCCTTTGGCCTGCTCCATGGCCAGATCGCGGCGATGCGCGAGGGCACCGAACGCGTGTCGAGCGAGGCTGCGAAACTCGTCAACGCACTGCGCAACGCGCCCAAGGCGCGGGGGCGCTGGGGCGAGCAGCAACTGCGCAACGTGCTCGAAAGCTGCGGCCTCTCCGAGCACGCCGATTTCCAGACCGAGGTTAGCGTGAACGACGGCGACGGCGGGCGGCTGCGCCCGGACGTCGTCGTGCGCGTACCCGGCGGGCAGAATCTCGTGATCGACGCCAAAGTGTCCTTGAACGCCTATCAGGATGCGTTCGGCGCGGTGGAGGAGCGAGAGAAAGCGGCACATCTCGTCGCGCACGCTGCGGCGATGAAGGCGCATGTGAATACGCTTGGCGCCAAAGCCTATTGGAACCAGTTCGACGACACCCCCGACTTCGTCGTGATGTTCGTGCCCGGCGAGCATTTCCTTGCCGCCGCGCTCGATCAGGACGCGGGGCTTTGGGATTATGCGTTCGAGCGCAAGGTGCTGCTCGCGACCCCGACCAACCTCATCGCGATCGCGCGCACCGTCGCGGCGGTGTGGCGGCAGGAAAAGCTCGCCAATCAGGCGCGCGAGATCGCCGCGCTGGGCAAGGAGCTTTACGCGCGCATGTCGGTGATGGGCGGGCATATCGCCAAGGTCGGGCGCAATCTCGATCAGGCGACGGGGGCGTACAACGCTTTCGTCGGCAGCTTCGAATCGCAGGTGCTGACGCAGGCAAAGCGTTTCGAGGCGCTCGACATCGAAACCGGCGACAAGGAAATCCCGGCGCTCCCCGTCGCCGAACAGGCGGCGCGCCCGCTGGCCAAGCTGGCTGGGACGCCCGCGGCGGTCAACGACGCGGGGGAATAGGGGCTGCGGGGGAATTGAGCCGCCCCCAACCCGTTTGTGTCGAGCGAAGTCGAGACACCCATCAGCAGCGCATGCCTTCACGGTGTCTCGACTTCGCTCGACACGAACGGAGGATGGGGCTGCGTCTAGATCACCCGCCGCAACACCGCCGTTCGATCGCCGCTGCCCGTCAGGACGAGCGTGCCGTCGTCGGCGAAGGTCAGATTGACCGTTGTCGTCATCAATTTGAAGAAGAGCTGTTCCAGCTCCATGCCTGGACAGGCCATTTCGGTCGCCATCAGCGGCCCCGCTGTCAGCGTGTCGCCGGTCGCCGAATAGCGGCCCGAAAAGCGGTTGCAGCCCGCGCTGCCGCTGAGCCGGTCGCCGCCGAATTGCAGCGAGGTCGGGCGGTCCGAGGTGACCGGCTTTCCGCCGATCGACACGAAGGTCCAGTTCGACCCCGCGAGCGTGTCGGGCGGCAGCACCGCGCCGCCGCAGCCTTGCACGCTCTTGCCATCGGCGACGACGCGCACCGTGTCGGAATAAAGCCGATCGCTCATCCCGTCGCTGCACTTCGTCTTCTGGATGGTGACCGACAGCCGGTCGGTTACATAGGAGCGTCCGTTTGACGACGACTTCGCGCCGGGGTTCGGCACCATGATCTTCGTCTCGCCATAGTCGCCATCATAATTCAGCCGCGACGGCGTGATTTCGAGCGTCCAGCCGGGTTCGGTGCCGAGCGCCATATAGGCGGCGGGCTGATCGCCCGGACCTTGCGGCGGCGTATCGGCAACGGGGGTGCAGGCGGCGAGCGCGAGCAGCGAAGCGGCGGGTAGGATCCTGATCATGCGGCATCTCCTGAACGCTTCATGCTGATCGATCGATGAACCGCGCGGCCGGCTATTGGTTCCGCCGCTGGTTCAACACCTCATAAGCCATCACCGCCGTCGCGACCGCCGCGTTCAGGCTGTCGGCCTTGCCCATCATCGGCATCTTCACCCGCACATCTGCGGCGGCGGCATAGTCGGCGGGCATGCCCTGCGATTCATTGCCGGTGAGGATGAAGGTCGGCGCGGCGTAGCGCACTGCCTGATAATCCTCGGTATCGTCGCCGAGCCACGTCGCGACGAGTTGGCCGGTCCCCTGGCGCAGCCATGGGAGAAACTCCTCCCAGCGCGTCACCACCAGCTTCTGCGTAAAGATCGCGCCCATGCTCGCGCGCACTGCCTCGACCGCATAGGGATCGGTACTTTCATCGAGCAGGATCAGCCCGCCCGCGCCGACCGCGTCGCCGGTACGAAGCATCGTGCCCAGATTGCCGGGATCGCGCAGCCGCTCGGCGACGAGCCAGATCGGCGCGGCATCGCGGTCGATGTCGGCAAGCGTCGTCTGCGGCTCGGCATAGATGCCGACGATGGTCTGCGGATTATCCTTGCCCGACAGTTTCGAAAGGATCGCGCCCGTCGTGTCGATGACTTCGCCGCCCGCGGCCAGCGTGTCGGCGACCAGCGCCGCCGCGAGAGGGTGCGCGTCACCCTCGGGGCCCAGGAACAGCCATTGCGGGAGCACGCCCGCCTCGCGCGCCTCGGTCGCGATACGCAGCCCCTCGGCGAGGAACAGTCCCTCGGCGCGGCGGTGGCGTTTTTCGCGCAACAGCCGCATCCGCTTCACCAGCGGGTTCGATAGGCTTTCGATGGTTGAACGGCGACCGGTCATCCGGTCAATCCTCGCCGAAGCTGTCCTTGACCAGCCCGACCAGCTTCAGCAGCGCCGCGTCGGCGCCGTCGCCCTTGGTGTGGATCGTGATCGAGTCGCCCTTTGCGGCGCCGAGCATCATCAGTCCCATGATCGAGGTGCCGTTGACGCGCGATCCGCCCTTTTCGACCTCAACCGACACGCTTTCGGGCAAGCGGCTGACAAAGGTCACGAACTTGGCGCTCGCACGCGCGTGAAGGCCGCGCTGATTGGTGATTTCGACCGTCTCGGAATTTTCGTTCAAGGGCCCACTCCCAGCATTTCCGACGCGACCGAAATATATTTCTGGCCGGCTTCCTTCGCCGCGATCACCGCGGCGCGAAGTTCCATCGTCTTGCGCGCGCTTTCGAGGCGGATCAGCATCGGCAGGTTGACGCCTGCGATCACTTCGGTGCGCCCCGCCTCGAGCAGGCTGATCGCGAGGTTCGACGGGGTGCCGCCGAACAGGTCGGTCAGCATCACGACGCCGCGGCCTTCGTCGACCTTGCGAATCGCGTCGGCGATTTCCTTGCGGCGCATCTCCATATTGTCGTTCGGGCCGATGCACACGGTCGCGACCGCCCTTTGCGGACCGACGACATGCTCCATCGCGCGCACCATTTCCTCGGCAAGGCGGCCGTGGGTGACGAGCACCATTCCCAGAAGCGGCAGAGCCTTATCGTTCGCCATGCAGTCGTCGACCCTTATATGTTGCCGCCGGGCGCGGAAGCCGCGGGCGGGGGCCTGCCCTCAAGCCCATCTTGCGGGGCAGAGTCAAGATTGCGGTGGGTCAGCGTTGGCTCATATCCGGACTCGCGTAGCGTTTGGGCAACACGGCTCGCGACATGGACCGATCGGTGGCGTCCCCCCGTACAGCCGAAGGCAATGGTGACATAGCTTTTGCCCTCGGCGCGGTAGCGCGGCAGCAAGGTGAGGATCAACTTCTCGATCTGCGACAGGCTGTCTTCATAGGCGGGATCGGCAATCACATAGGCGGCGACATCGGAATCGAGCCCGGTTCCGGGCTTGAGCTTCGGATCCCAGTGCGGGTTGCGCAGATAACGCATGTCGAAGACGAGGTCGGCGTTGCGCGGCAGCCCGCGCGCGAAGCCGAAGCTCATCACATTGAGGACGGGTTCGCCCTCGTCGGCATCGCCGAACCGTTGGCGGATTTCCTGCTGCAGATCGTTGCTGCTGTAGTTGGTCGTGTCGACGACATGCTCGGCCCAGCGGCGGAGCGGCTCCATCATCTCGCGCTCCCGCGCGATCCCGTCGGCGGCGGGGCGGTCCTCGGCCATGGGATGGCGGCGGCGCGTTTCAGAGAAACGGCGTTCGAGTTCGGCACCGGCGCAATCGAGGAACAGGGTCTGGATGTCGCGTCCGCCCGCCTCGCGCAAATCCTTGATTCGGCGCACGAGCAGCGCGGGACGGAAGCCGCGGCTACGGCTGTCGATGCCGATCGCGAGCGGGCGCCCCGCCTCGCTGCGCTGCATCGGCGCGTCGATCAGCGTTTCGAGCAGCGCGAGTGGCAGATTGTCGACCACTTCCCAGCCAAGGTCCTCGAGCACCTTCAGCACGGTCGATTTGCCCGCACCCGACAGGCCGGTGACCAGCAACAGGCGCGATTCGGCGGCCGCGCTCATCGTCGATGCCTCATGCCGCGGGTGCCAGTCGTTCGAGCGCGAGCAGGATCTTGATCGGCGCCGACGCCTCGAACGCCGACAGCAACAGCGCGGGCAGCGGGTGGCCCGCGACCGTCTCGACCTGATTGACTGCTGGCATGCGGTCGTAGCGGTCGGTCAGGCGCACCGCGAGCGCGAGCGGGACGGGTGCCGTCCACGGCCGCTCGACGATCCCGATCCCGCGCACTTCCAGCTTGCCCGCCAGGTTTTCGGGCGGCCGGCACCACAGCCGGCCGCGTTCGAACCAGATATCGCAGCGGTCGTCGGCAACCAGCCGCGCGCCGCGATCGATCAGCCGCAGCGCCAGGTCCGATTTGCCCTGTCCCGAATTGCCGAGGATCAGCACGCCGCCATTGCCCGCTGCGACGCAGCTCGCATGGATATTGACGATTTGCGTGTTGGTCCGGCTCGGAAGCATGTCGCATGGCTTACCGGCGACGGTGCGGTGCCGCAAGACGATAGGATGACGGCGTCAGCCGGTTTCGGTCGTACCTTCGCGCGCGGGCAGGGTGATGAGCAGGCTGGCGCCCGACCTGCCGTCATCGCGATCCTTGGCATTGATCGTACCGCTATGCCCCTCGACGATCGTGCGCGCGATCGCCAGGCCCAGCCCGCTATGGCGACCGAAGGCCTCGCCCGCGGGGCGTTCGCTATGAAAACGGCGGAAAATGGCGTCGCGCTGCGTAGGGTCGATGCCGGGGCCGTCGTCGTCGACCTTGACATGAACCTCATCGCCGAGGCGGGTCGCCGAAATGCAGACGAGGCCGGTATCGGGCGAAAAGCTGATCGCATTGTCGATCACATTGTCGATCGCGCGTTCAAGCCGATGGCCATCGCCCATCACCACTGTCGTACCTTTGCGGGGACGCGCGAAGGCGACGCGCGGCTGGGGCACGGTCGTGTCGACGCGCGCCGCGCGCGCCGCGAGCATCGATTCGATCATGATGCCGACGTCGATCGGTTCGAACAGCGTACGCGACAGTTGCGCGTCGACCCGGCTCGCCTCGCTGATGTCGTTCACCAGCCGGTCGAGCCGGCGGACATCCTCGTCGGCGATCGCCAGGAGTTGCGCGCGCTGCTCGTCGCTTTTGACGCGTCCCAGCCCCTCGATCGCGGAGCGGACCGAGGCGATCGGATTCTTGAGCTCGTGCGTCACATCGGCAGCGAAATGTTCGCCCGCGTCGATACGTTCGCGCAGCGCCTGCGTCATGTCGCTGAGCGCGCGGGCGAGCGTTCCGATCTCGTCACGGCGGCTGGGCAGGCGCGGTACGACAACCTCACGGGCGCGGCCGAGGCGGACGCGAACTGCGGCGCGCGCAAGGCGGCGGAGCGGGCGGACGATGGTGCGGGCAAGGAACAGGGACAGGAGGACCGACGCCATAAGCACCATTGCGACGACGACGGCGATGCGAAAGCGTTCGGCGCGCACGGTGCGCGTGATGTCGCGCGCATTGAGCGTCATCAGCACCGTTTGCGGCGTATCGAGGTCGACGACGCGTGCCGCGCTGAGCAGCGGGGTGCGTTCGGGGGCATAGCGGAAACGGCTCGTCTCGATGTCGCTGCGTTGCGCTTCGAGGACCTCAGGCCAGGATTTCGCATTGTCGACGCGCGGTTCCTCGAACTCGGGATAGGCCGGCGCGCCGACGATCCAGTCGATGCCGCGATCCATCGCGCGCGCGGCGTCGCGCTTCCAGGGCTGCAGATCGGGATCGCGCAACGTATAGGTCGGCGGACCCGTCTCGAAACTGTCCGAAATGCGCCGGCCGTCGGCGGCATAGAAGCGCAGGCGCGACTCGGTCGCGGCGGTAAATTCATCGATCAGCCGCGTGCGCTCTTCGGGCCGCGCCGCTTCCAGCGCGCTGTCGAGCATTGCGAGCTGGTCCTTCATCACCTCGATGCGCGTATCGACCAGTCGGCTCCGATAGGAGTCGAGATAATAGAAGCCGCCGGCAAGCAGCGCGATGGCGAGGATGTTCACCGCAAGGATACGCGTGGTCAGCGACCAGCGCGCCGACCAGACCAGCGGCGATTCCTCCTGTTCGGCGATGCTGGCGTCGGGCTTCATGGCATCAGCTCTCGTCTGCAAAGCGATACCCTGCGCCATAAAGGGTTGCGATCGCGTCGAACTCGGGGTCGACCTCGCGGAACTTGCGGCGCAGGCGCTTGATGTGGCTGTCGATCGTGCGATCGTCGATATAGACGTCGTCCTGATAGGCGGCGTCCATCAATTGATTGCGGCTGCGCACGATACCGGGGCGTGCGGCAAGCGTTTCGAGGATCAGGAATTCGGTGACGGTCAGCGTGACGTCCTTGCCGTCCCACGCGACCTTGTGGCGCGCCGGGTCCATCTGCAGCCGTCCGCGGGTGATCGGCTCGGCGACGGGTTCGTCGTCTTCGCTGGGTGCCGACCGGTTGAGTTCGACGCGGCGCAGGATGGCGCGGATGCGGGCGATCACCAGCCGCTGCGAAAAGGGTTTGGCGATATAATCGTCGGCGCCCATCGCCAGGCCCAGTGCCTCGTCGATCTCGTCATCCTTGCTGGTCAGGAATATGACGGGAAGCTGGCTCTTCTCGCGCAGGCGACGCAGCAGTTCGAGTCCGTCCATTCGCGGCATCTTGACGTCGAACACGGCCAGATCGGGCGGATTGTCGATCAGCGGCTTCAACGCCGCCTCGCCGTCCGAATAGACGCGCGTCACAAAGCCTTCGGCTTGAAGCGCGATAGACAGGGATTGCAGGATATTGCGGTCGTCGTCGACCAGCGCGATGGTTGCCGTCATGCTCTTTCCGTTTGGCGGGCCCAAGCAGCGATTAGCCTATCCGCGGTTCAGCGACAACATCGGGGCGTTAGTACAGTTCCCTTTTGGCACGCCCGCCGCAAGCGCTCATCGCAAGCGCCGCGCAGCTCCGCTTTAATCTTTTGACCTCCCCCGCCAAGCGGGCTAACGCGGCCGAGATTTCGGAATCGGCGGTCACGTCGGCACCCATGCGAATGCGGGCCAACCCATTAGTGCGCTAAGCATTGCATAGGTATGCAACGACGCCGCCGGACAAGGAAAGGCGAAGGCAAATGACCAAGGTTGTGATCGGCGCGGACACCGTCGAGACGAAGGCGGAAGTCGCCGAAAACTGGGGCACTCCGCAGTTGATCGAGGATGCGGTTCGCCACGGGGAGGGCGTGCTCGCCAAGGACGGCCCGCTCGTCGTCGAAACCGGCAAGCACACCGGCCGCAGCGCCAAGGACAAGTTCATCGTCAAGGACGCAGAGACCGCCGATACGATCTGGTGGGGCAAGACGAACGTCGCGATGACCCCTGATAATTTCGCGGCATTGAAGGCCGATTTCTTCGCGCATCTGGCGCAGCGCCCGCGCCTGTTCCGTCAGCAGCTTTTCGGCGGCTCGCAGCCCGAGCACCGCGTCGCGGTTCAGGTCGTCACCGAATTCGCCTGGCACAGCCAGTTCATCCGCACCTTGCTCTGCCGCCCGACCGCGGCCGAGCTCGCGGCGTTCGCGAGCGAATATACGATCATCGACCTGCCGAGCTTCCGCGCCGACCCGGCGCGCCACGGCACGCGGACCGAGACTGTCGTTGCGGTGAATTTCTCGGAGAAGCTCGTGCTGATCGGCGGCACGCAGTACGCGGGCGAGATGAAGAAGTCGGTGTTCGGCATCCTCAACTATCTGCTCCCGGTTAAGGGCGTGATGCCCATGCACTGCTCGGCGAACATGGGACCCAAGGGCGACACCGCAGTCTTCTTCGGCCTCAGCGGCACCGGCAAGACGACGCTGTCGGCCGACGCCTCGCGCACGCTGATCGGCGACGACGAGCATGGCTGGTCGGACACCGCGGTCTTCAATTTCGAAGGCGGCTGCTACGCCAAGATGATCCGCCTTTCGCCGGAGGCCGAGCCCGAGATTTTCGCGACGACCAAGCGTTTTGGCACCGTGCTCGAAAATGTCGTGATCGATCCGGTCACGCGCGAACTCGATTTCGACGACGCGAGCCTCGCAGAGAACAGCCGTGGTTCGTACCCGATCGATTTCATTCCGAACACGTCGGAACGGAATATGGGTCCGGTCCCGCAGAACATCATCATGCTCACCGCCGATGCCTATGGCGTCTTGCCCCCGATCGCGAAGCTGACGCCCGACCAGGCGATGTATCATTTCCTTTCGGGTTACACCGCGCGCGTCGCGGGGACCGAGATCGGCGTGACCGAGCCCGAGGCGACCTTCTCGACCTGCTTCGGCGCACCCTTCATGCCGCGTCACCCGTCGGTCTATGGCAATTTGCTGAAAGAGCGCATCGCCAAGGGCGGTGTCCAGTGCTGGCTCGTCAACACCGGCTGGACCGGCGGCATGGCGACGATGGACGGCATCAAGCGCATGCCGATCAAGGCGACGCGCGCGCTGCTCAACGCCGCGCTCGACGGCAGCCTCAACGACGCCGAATTCCGCAAGGATCCGAATTTCGGCTTCATGGTGCCCGTCGCGGTTCCGGGCGTCGACAGTGCCTTGCTCGATCCGCGCGAAGCCTGGGCCGACAAACAAGCCTATGACCGCACGGCGCAAACGCTCGTCGGACAATTCATCGACAATTTCGCGCAATTTGCGGATCATGTCGACGAAGGCGTCCGCCAAGCCGCGCCGCAGGCGGCCGTCGCAGCATAACCTACCCGGAACCTTCCGGGTGTTCATTCACCCGGAAGGACCGGACCAATGACCACCGAATATCGCCCGCGCCTGTTCGAGCGCGACGAAGACATACGCGCGATCGGCAGTGGCCTGCTCGCGCGCAGCCTGCCGCGCGAAGCGTGGACGCATGAGGCGCATCTGGGCGCCTGCCTCTGGCTTGTCAGCGAGCGCCCCGACATCGACATCGATGCCGAGATTGCGACGATCATCAGCCGCTATAACGAGAGTGTCGGTGGTGTGAACGACGACACACAGGGCTATCATGACACTATCACGCGTGCCTATGTCGCAGGGGTGCGGCTGTTCCTGTCGGAAACCGCCGAGGTCGGGCTGGCTGCGCGCGTCAACGCGCTGTTGCTTTCCGACATGGGCGGCCGCGACTGGCCGCTGCGCTTCTACACCCGCGACCTGCTCTTTTCGGTCCCGGCGCGGCGCGGCTTTGTCGAACCCGATCTTGTGCCCTTTCCGGCCTAAAGCTTCATTCCGGGCGCCCAGCCGCTTTCCGCAAGGAAGGCGGCGGGGTCGCGCATCTCGATAATCGCCTTGATCGCCGCGGCCTTGTCGGGTGCGCGATCATAGTAGCTTTTGGCGACGCGGTAACCGACCCAATAGCCGAGGTCGCCGGGCCAACCGTCCTTGCCCTGCTGGTTATAGAGCCAGCGTGACCCGATCGCCTTGCCGTCCTTTTCGGCAAGAAAGGCGGTTTCCAACTCGGCTTCGCGTCCCTTCGCCCATTGGTGGAGCAGCGGATAGCCGACCGAACCGCTCATCCGCTCGGCGACGAACTCGGCAGCGCCCTCGACAAGCGCGGCGTGGAGGACGGTATCGTCCTCGCTCTCGACCTGCGCGAGCGGCTGCTGTGCATGGACATATTCGTGCGCGATGATGTGGACGAAGCGGTCTTCGTCGTCAGCCTCGATGAACTTTGCCATGCACAGGGTTTCGAGCCCGATATAAAGCCCCTTGGCGTTTGCAGTGCCTGCGGTCGTCCCGCGCCCGATCGCGATGGTGATCGGCGGGAATTTGGCGGCAGGATAGATTTCAGCGAGCCGGTCGGTCGCTGCGACCAGCCGCGTCCGGACATTGCCGAGTTTTGCCGCGCAGCCGCGCGCATCGGCAAAGAGTTGCGGTTTGGTGCGCAGCGCTGCGGCCAGCTTTTCGGGTGTGATACGGCGCAGCGCCATGAACTCGACCAGCCCCGGTGAGGGATCGGCGAGATAGCGTATGGCGAGCTGCTCGGGCTGCGCCGCAAGCGCCGGATCATCGGCGAGCGCGAAGAAACGCTCGACGTCCGAGGTCACGATCGCGACGCGCGCCGGAGAGGCCGGCTGATCGGCAGCGCGGCTGGCCGGGTTCCAAGTCATGCTGGCGGCGAGTACCGCCAGCAAGGCGGCGCGACGCATCAGCCCTTTTTCTCCGCCACATAGGCGTCGACATTTTGCGCGAGCACGTCGAGCGGGACGTTGCCGCCCTCGACGACGACATTGTCGAAATCGCGGAGGTCATATTTCGCGCCCAACGCCTTTTGCGCCAGCCCGCGCTGCCGCACGATCTCGCTGTGCCCGACCTTGTAGCCGCACGCCTGCCCGGCCCAGCTGCAATAGCGGTCGACCTCGCTCGACACCTCGAGCGGGTTCGAGCCATTTTCCTTGACGAAAAACTCGACGCCCTGCTCGCGTGTCCAGCGCTTGGCGTGGATGCCGGTGTCGACGACGAGGCGGCAGGCGCGGAATGCCAGCGACTGGAGATAGCCCAGACGCCCGACCTCGAAATCGTCGTAGAGGCCAAGCTCATCGGCGAGTTGCTCGGCATAGAGCGCCCAGCCTTCGGAGTAAGCATTGAACGCCAGCATCGTGCGAATGAGCGGCATCTGGTTCGCATATTCGCCCTGCCACACATGGCCGGGAATCGCCTCGTGCATCGTCAAATCGGGGAGCGAATACTTGCTGTGCAGCTCTGTGGTGCGCAGGTTGATCCAGAATTTGCCCGGCACCGTCCCGTCGATCGATCCCGCGCCGCCATAGGCCGCAGGTGCACCGGGTTCTTCGGCCAGCGGCAGGCGCTTCACCTCGACATTGCCCTTTACCAGCGTGCGGAACGCGCGCGGTAGCTGCGCGCGGATCTTGCCGAGCCAAGTCTGGATATAGGCGGTGATTTCGGCGCGACCCGCGTCGTTGTCGGGGAACTTATATTTGGGATCCTTGGCGAGCGCGTTCATGCGGTCGCCGACCGAGCCTTGCGTATAACCAAGCTTCTTGAGGATCGGATCCATCCTGCCGTGGAGTTCGGCGAGTTCATGGCGGCCCATCTGGTGGACCTCTTCGGGCGTCATCCGCGTCGTCGTCGAAGCGCGCAATGCCCAGGCGTAGAATTCGTCGCCGCCGGGACGCGCCCACATGCCCGCGTCCATCGTCGCCTTCGCGCGCTGCGCCTTGAGTTCGGCGAGCTGGCGTTCGAGCGCCGCAGCGACGGGACCCTGCACGATCTTCGCCGAGCGTGTCGACCAGTCGCCCGCGATCTTCGCTTCGCCCGTGCGGCGGACGAGGCTTTCGACCATCGATCCGCCCGCTTTTGCGTCGGCGATCGTTGCTTCCATCTGCTTCACCGCCTTGTCGATCAAGAAGGCAGGGGCGATCAGCCCTTGTCCGCCGGCGGCTTTCAGCCGGCCGGTCTCACCGTCGAGGACGCCGGGGAAAGCGTTGAGGCGCGACAGATAGGCTTCGGCGTCGGCGGTATTTTTCACCGGATGATCGCTGTCGAGGAATTTGGGGACGTCGAGATAGGCGCCGACATTCTGGATCACGACATAGGGCGTGTTGCGCCAGCCGCCGACCGCGACGTCGCCATAGGGCAGGGCAAAGCCGTCGAGCGCAACGCCATAGGCGCTCTCCACGACCGCAAGGCTGGTGCGCGTCTTGTGATCGAGCCCTGCCTTGTCGAACGCGCGGACGCGCGCGACATCGGCCTTCAGCGTATCGGCGACGGCTTTCTGGCCTGCTGCAGACCGGTCGCCGAGCTTGCCGCGTTCGGCCGCGCGTGCACCGGTGTCGATGCCGAGCGAAGTCGCACCTTCGGGCGAGAGCGCGAGCAGATTGTCGGCGATCGAATCGAGCAGTTGCTGCGCGTCGCTCTTTGGCGCCGACTGAAGAGCGGCTGCGGGACCGGCGATGGCAAGCCCCGCGGTGCCCGCGCCGAGCGTGGCAAGCGTCTGGCGGCGACTGACGGGGGTGGAAAGCGGATTAGACACGGGCAGCTCCCTGGCGACTTGTTTCTTGTGAAACCTGTCTAGGCACACCCGCGCGGCGGTCAACGAAAAGGGGCCGGGAAAGCTTGCGCTCTCCCGACCCCCGTCGAAAATTATCGGCTGTCTATCAGTCGGTAAGATCGGCGGGCACCTTGCCGCCGTTCGCCGCGAGTTCGCGCATAACCGCCTTGTGCAGCCAGATGTTCATTTCGGCGCTGCCGTCGAGTTCGCCGGTGTAACCCAGTTCCTGCGCCAGTTCCTTGCGGTTGGCGAGGCTCGAATCAATGCCGAGCAGCTTCATGAGGTCGACGATAGACGTGCGCCAGTTGAGATCCTGTCCGGCGTTCGCGGCCTCGGCGGTGAGGATGGCATCGACATCGACGGGCGCGGCGGCGGCCGCGGCCATGGCTTGCGTCGCGGCGTCCAGCGCGGTGCCGACGGGGCTGGGCGCGGCCGGGGCGGCGGGTTCTGCGGCGACGGCCTTCTTGCCGAAGATGGCGTCCTTGATCTTGCCGAAAATGCTCATTGTTTAGCTCCCACTAGAAACCATGGCGCATCGCCGAAAGGCGAGTCGTACAGTCGCAGGCTAGGACTATGCATTTGAGAATGACAGCCAAATGAACGACTCCTCCTCGTCCTGCCTGCTGCTATACTCATTTGCATCGGCGCGGCGTCCGATCCGTGCCGAAGCGGGAGTATGACGACATGAATCTCACCGACATATTGGCGCAAGCCGGCGGCATCGAATCGATGGCGAAGGAGCTGGGCATTCCTCCCGCGATGGCGAAACAGGGCGCCGACGCGCTGCTTCCCGCGATTCTCGGCGGATTCAAAAAGCAGGCTCAATCGGCCGGCGGCGGAGCCGAAGGGCTTGGAGCGCTTGGAGGTCTCCTCGGCCAACTCGGCGGCGGCGGCCTGCTCGACTCGGTACTCGGATCGCAGCCGACTCCCGTTCAACAGGGCAATGATGTGCTTGGGCAGATTTTCGGGTCGAAAGATGTGAGCCGCACTGTCGCAGGGCAGGCCGCAGCACAGACCGGACTCGATTCGGGCATTCTCAAACAGATGCTGCCGATGCTCGCGATGATGGTTGCGGGCTATATGGCGAAGCAGGGCGGCCAGTCCGGCGAAAGCGGCGGACTTTCCGGCGGTCTGGGCGGCATGCTCGGCAATGTGCTCGGCGGCGCGATGGGCGGCGGCGCGGCGCCATCGGCGGGAGGCCTTGGCGGTTTGGGAAAAATGCTCGACATGGACGGCGACGGCAATCCGCTCGACGATATCATGGGCATGGTCAACAAGATGCGGGGATAGGCGGCCGCAGTCGGACGGTTCCCTTTCGACCGATTGCTGCCGTCCACGTCCTCGTCACCCCGGACTTGATCCGGGGTCCCGCTTGAAGTCGATGCCAGTGAGTGCGTCAAAAAAGCGGGATCCCGGGTCAAGCCCGGGATGACGGAAGTGGGGGGAGGCAACGCCCGCTCCCCACCCCTAAGCCGCCATGTCGCCTCAGCTCACCGCGCGATCGGCTTTACGCTGCCATCAGGCGCAATTCCTCACGGAAATCCTCGTCCACCCCGATGCGGCTTCGCATCGGGGTGACGGCGCCATCGGAATCGGCGTCGCCTTCCTCGAACAGCGCGCAGGGCGCTTCGCCGCCGCGCGCGAGGCTGTAACGCGGCGCGACCTTGCCGGTGGGCTTGAAACCAAGCTTGCGCAGCACCGCACCCGACGCCGGATTGTCGAGGAAATGGCCCGCCGACAGTTTCGGCAGGTTCATTGCCCGCGCGATATGGACGAGCTGACGCCCCGCCTCGGTCGCGAAACCCAGGCCCCAATAGGGACGGGCGATCCAATATCCCATTTCGGGGCCGCCTTCGGGGCTCGGCGAAATGCCGCAGCCGCCGACAAGGCGCGGCGCGCCGCCGGTGCGGGCAAAGATCAGGAAACGCGGCTGGTCGGGGTCGAGCGGTTTGCTCAGAAACTCCTGCGCCTGATCCTCGCCATAGGGCCAGGGTGCGGTCGCGAGGTTGCGGACCACCGCCTCTTCGCCGATCGCTTGGGCGAGCGCGGGGGCGTCTTCCAGCCAGCCGGGCCGCAGCAACAGTCTTTCGGTACGCGCGAACATCTTTTCTAACTCCCAATTGCCTGTCGCCTTGGCGCCAGATGGTGACGCTTTGACGACATTCGATACGGAGGGAGATGGATGGCCCGATTTTCGCGCCTGACCGCTAGAGCGCGGATTTCAGGCAAGAAAAAAGGGAGCCCGGGGTGACCCGTCTCCCTCTTTTCGAACTGGTTTCCGCTTGGGGCGGAAAGGACCGTTCCGGGTCATCCCTGGTGGACGACCCTGGAAGATCGTCCTTATTCGGCGGCTTCCGCCATGGCGTCGACCGACACATATTTGCGGCCAAGCTTGCCATCGTGGAATCGGACCTGGCCGTCGGCGGTTGCGAACAGCGTGTGGTCCTTGCCCATGCCAACGTTGACGCCCGGGTAGACCCGGGTGCCGCGCTGGCGCACGATAATGTTGCCGCCGATCACTTCCTGACCGCCGAACTTCTTCACGCCAAGGCGGCGGCCGGCTGAGTCGCGACCGTTGCGCGAAGAACCGCCTGCTTTCTTATGTGCCATGACTGATGCTCCTTAATTCGTTCGTTCGAGAGGCCGAGCCGCGTTGCCGCGCTCAGGCTTCCTTCTTGGGGGCTGCCTTCTTGGCAGCGGGCTTCTTTGCGGGCGCTTCGGCAGCGGCTTCGGCCTTCGGAGCAGCAGCCTTTTTAGGTGCGGCTTCCTTGGCGGGTGCTGCAGCCTTGGCTTCGGCAGCCGGAGCGGCCTCAGCCTTCGGAGCGGCTTCCTTCTTCGGCGCGGCCTTCTTGGCATCGCCGACAGCGAGGATGCGCAGCAGCGTCAGCGACTGACGGTGACCGTTGCGGCGACGGTAGTTATGCCGGCGGCGCTTCTTGAAGACGATGACCTTTTCGCCGCGCGTCTGGGCGATGATCTCGGCCGAAACGACGAGGCCTTCGGCGCTCTTCACTTCGCCGCCGTCACCGGCCAGCAGGATGTCGCCCAGCGACACGGTGTCGCCAGCTTCGCCGTCGATCTTTTCAACGGCGATCTTGTCTCCAGCGGCGACGCGATACTGCTTGCCGCCCGTGCGCACGATTGCGAACATGGTCTTCCATCCAATCAGAAACTAAAACACCCACGCTGCCAGTCACCCGCCAAAGCAGGCGATTTTTCCGGCATGCGGGAAAGTCAGCGCCACTAGCGAGACAGGGCGTCGCTGTCAACCGCCAAATCCCGTGCTTTTCGTCCAAAAGCGCGGGGCGAGGTCGATTATCGCCCACGCTGCCGATTCGGCACTTGCTGCGCCGTCGGTGCGCCCATATCAGGGACGGCAATGAAGCGCGCCCTTCTTTTTGCCCCGCTGCTCCTGTCGCTGCCCGCTTGCGCCGGGACACAGGCCAATGATGGCCCCTCGCTCGCGAAGCGCGCGGTCGAGGGGCGATTCGATGTCGCGCCGCCCGCGGTCGTCGTCGCGCCGCCGGGGCCGCTGCCCACCGACCTTGCCGGACGTCTCCAGCGCTGGGAAGCTGATGGTGCTGCCGGGCAGCAAGCCTTTGCCGCCGAGCGCGCCGCGACGGCATCGGCGGTTTCGGCCGCCGCAGGTGCTCCCGTCTCCAGCGAGCGCTGGGTCGTGGCGCAACAAGCGATTACGCGCCTGATCGCCGCGCGCGCGCCGCTCACGACGGCGCTTGCCGACATCGATCGTCTCTATATCGAGCGCAGTGTCGACGATCAGATCGACGGGCTTCCGGACATTTATGCGCTGCGCGACCGGCTCGCCGATCTCGCCTCGACGCAGGATGCGGTGCTGGAGGCGCTGAACGCGCAACTGCCGGGGCAGTAGTTTATATCCTCCCGTCGCTTTGCGGCAGGGAGGATCATCGTGCCTATTGGTTCAGCCCATGTTTCTTCAGCGCGTGGCGAATCTGGTCGTAACTCAGCGCCAGCGCCTCGGCGGCGACTTTCTGGTTGAAACGGCAGCGCGCCATCGTGTCCGACAATATCTGCTTTTCATAAGCGTCGACCGCCGCCCGCAGGTCGCTGACCGAGCCTGACGGCGCGGTCGCAGGCGCTTGCACCGCGTCGCTCGCGGGGCCCGGCGCAGACGCTTCGGATTTTGCGGGCGCCTTGCGCACCACCGGCTGCCAGGGGCTCGCGAACGGATCGAAGCTCAGCGCATCGACCGGCTTTTCGGGGTCGGCCCATCGATAGATTGCGCGTTCGATGACGTTCCTCAATTCGCGGACATTGCCGGGCCAGTCGTGCCCCTCCATAGCCGCGAGCGCGCGCGGCCCGAAGCCGGGCCATTCGTCCCAGCCGATCACCGCCGCCATGCGTTGGCCGAAATAGGTAGCCAGCACCTCGATATCGCCTTCGCGCGCGCGCAAGGGGGGCAGGGTGATGACTTCGAACGACAGTCGGTCGAGCAGGTCGGCGCGGAAGCGATTGTCCTCGACCAGCGCGGGCAGATGTTCGTTGGTCGCCGCGACGATGCGCACATCGACGCGAATCGGACGCGACGATCCGACGCGCGTCACCTCGCCATATTCGACCGCACGCAGCAGCCGTTCCTGCGCGCCCATCGACATCGTTGCGAGTTCGTCGAGAAACAGCGTGCCACCGTCGGCTTCTTCGAAACGTCCTGCACGCGTGCGCGTCGCGCCGGTGAAGGCGCCGGCCTCGTGCCCGAAAAGTTCGGACTCGATCAGCGTTTCGGGCATCGCCGCGCAGTTCATGATGACATAGGGGCGATCCCAGCGTGTCGACAGGCGGTGGAGGCGCTCGGCGATGAGTTCCTTGCCCGTCCCGCGCTCGCCGATCACGAGCACCGGACGGTCGAGCGAGGCGGCGAGGCTGGCGCGTTCGACCGCGTCCTGAAATGCCGCCGACTGGCCAATGAATTGCGTCTCGCGTTCCATTCCCAATCATTGGCAAATTTTCCCGTTGATTGGCAAGTTAAATCGATTGAAGGCTCGATTTGCGAGTGAAGTTCGGCGGTTTTGTGCGCCTTTGCGCAATTGGCACGCCTCCTGCAAAGATTTCTGTGAACCGGCGCACGATGCGTCGGTGCAGCGAAAAACACAGGGAAGGTTGATCCATGAAAACGATGTTTGCCCAGGCCGCCACTTTCGCGCTCAGCGCGGCCGGAGCGCTGGCCATTCTCGTCGGCGTGATCGACCAGCCCCAGGTTGCTGCCAGCGTCACCGGCACCCCCGCCGGCCCGCTGGTTGCCGCTGTCATGTCCCCGGCGGTCAGCGCTTTGGCCTGACCGGCACTGGTGCCGGGGCACTCTCCCCCCTTGCCCCGCCCCGGCACCAGCTTTTTATAAAAGACAATGGTCTCAAGATTTTCGACAGGAGTTTCAAAATGGGTATTTTTTCACGAACCCGCGACATCATCGCCGCCAACGTCACCGACCTGCTCGACCGGGCCGAAGACCCGGAAAAGATGATCCGCCAGATCATCTTCGAGATGAACGAAACGCTCGTCGAAGTCCGCGCTTCCGCCGCCCGCACGATCGCGGACCAGAAGGAAATGCGCCGCCATATCGCCAAGCTCGAAAGCCTGCAGGATAGCTGGAAGGAAAAGGCCGAACTCGCACTGTCGAAGGACCGCGAAGACCTCGCCACCGCTGCGCTCGTCGAAAAGCAAAAGGCTGGCGACATGGCGGAGAAGCTGAAAGCCGAGATTGCCGTCCTCGATGACGCGCTGACCGGTTATGAAGCCGATATCACCAAGCTGCAGAAAAAACTCAGCGAAGCGCGCGCGCGCCAGTCGAGTGTCGTCAACCGCCTCGAAAGCGCCGAGAACCGCTACAAGCTGCGCGAGATGACGAACGGCGACCGGGTCGAAGATGCCTTCTCGCGCTTCGAGATCCTCGAACGCCGCGTCGACGAAGCCGAAGGCCGCGCCGATGCGCTGGGCCTTGGCTATAAAAAGTCGCTCGACGAGGAAATCGCCGAACTGCAGGCCGCCGACAAGGTCGCCGACGAACTCGCCGCGCTGAAAGCCGCGCAGGCCAGCAAACAGTAAGGAGCCTGACCGATGGAAGAGATCATTATCGTCCCGATCGTTATCGGAACCCTCTTCCTCGGTCTGCCCTGGCTGATCCTCCACTACATCACGAAGTGGAAGCAGGCCAAGACACTGACCGGGGAAGACGAACAACTGCTCGACGAACTTTACGATACCGCACGGCGCCTCGAAAATCGCCTGCACACTGTCGAACGCATCATCAGCGCCGACCATCCCGACTTCCGCCCCGCGGTACGCAGCGATGAAGAGCTGGCGCAACTCGAAAACAACAGCCGGAGGAACTGAGATGTCTGCCAGCCGCACAAAATTCTACCTCGACAAGCAGAACGCCAAATGGAGCGGTGTGTGCGCCGGGATCGCCGACTATAGTGGGATCGATGTCCTCTGGGTTCGCGTCGGGGCGGTGCTCCTCACGCTGATGGGCGGCTTCCCCTGGACGCTGATCGCTTACTGGATGGTTGCATGGATGGGCACGCCCAAGCCGTTCGCGCTCTATGGTTCGACCGAGGAAGCGAAATTCTGGCAGGGGGTGCGAAGCAATCCGACGGCATCGACCCGCGACATCAAGTCGCGCTTCCGCGACATCGACCGCCGGCTTGCCGACATCGAGCAATATTACACGAGCCACAATCGCCGCCTCGCCGACGAGATCGACGCGCTGCGCTGAGCGGCACCCAAAGATCCTTGGGGCGCAAACAGGGAGATAGAAAATGAATTTCGGTGGTACCGGTTTTGTCCTCGCCATCATCGCATTGTCGATCGGCGGCTGGATGTTCACCACCTGGATCCGCGCAAAGCACGGCTATCCCGTTGAGAATGAATGGGGCGGCACGGTTCATCGAACCGACCCCGACGCTGATCGAAAAATCGCCCTGCTGACCGATGACAACGCCAAGCTGGCGGGGCAGGTCAGCCGGCTGGAAGAGCGGATCTCGGTGCTCGAACGCATCGCGACCGAGAACAACGGTCAGGCGGCGCAGCTCGCCGACCAGATCGACCGCCTGCGCTGAGAGGATTTGAGAGCATGAATCTGGATGTCCTGAATACCATCGCCCCCGTCGCCGCCGTCGTCGGCCTGGCCGGGGTCGGCGGTTGGGTCTTCACGACCTGGATCCGCGTCAAGAATGGCTATCCGCTCGAAAACAGCTGGGGCAAGGCGATCTATCCCAAGACCAGCGACGAAGCGATGGAACGCGTCAAGCTGATCAGCCAGGAAAATGCCCAACTGCGCGCCGAACTTGGTTCGGTGAAAGATCGCCTCGCGGTGATCGAGCGCATCGTCACCGACGAGGGCCACCGGCTGAGCCACGAGATCGAGGCGCTGCGGCGCCCGTCGAACTGAGGAAACGGAATATGGAAGCGATTGTCATCCTCATTATCGTCGTCGGTCTGCCCGTCACGCTCGGCATCGGCTACGCTGCCTATGAACGCCACCTCAAGTTCAAGGAACGGCAGTTCAAGGCGATCACCAACGAGACCGCCGAAAAGGCCGCGCAATATGCGGCGCAAACTGAACGGCTGGAGGCACGCGTCCGCGTTCTCGAGCGCATCGTTACCGACAAGGGAATTGATGTCGCCGACGAGATCGAAAAGCTGCGCGACGCCCCGCTGAACTGAATAATAAACGAAAGGATTCTTCCCCATGAACCCCTTTGAAATGGTCATCGGCATCGTTCTGATCGTGACGATCGGCAGCATCATTCGCGCCAAGCACGGCATCCGCCGCGACAATAAGGGCAATGAATTTTTTGTCGGCAACGCTGCGGACAATGCAGAGACCAAGGCGCTGCAGGCCGAAATCCGCGCGCTCAAGGATCGCATCCAGGTGCTTGAACGCATCGCCACCGACAATAATCGCGCCGTTACGCTCGATCAGGAAATCGAGAAGCTGCGCGACAGCAGCAAAATCTGAATGCCGGAAAAGGAGCAACGCTCATGGCTTTCATCACTCCAGACTTCACTGCCGCGGCCGTCGCGCTCACCGCGCTGAGCATCGTCAGCCTTGTCGCGCTCCGCGGCTGGCGCGACTGGATCCAGCTCAAGCGTGAGGAGCTCGCCGCGGGGCACGCGCCGCTGGCGCAGGATCCCGGCGTTCCGCACGCCGGGTCGCGGATCGAGATCGCCGACCTTAAGGAACGGCTGCGCAAGCTCGAAGCCATCGCGGCGGGGGTCGACCTTTAAACACCCCGCCCCGCGCGGCACCGGCCCGCTCCCCTGTCAGGCGCCATCCGTCCGGCGGCTGACAGGGGAGCGGGCCGATGTTGTTTCGGGGCCTTCCAACCCGGCGCCATCTGTGCGAGGGGCGCGGCCATGCGCAGTCTCGACGACATCTTCGAAGAATATGAGTTTCTCGACGGCGACGATCGCTATCGCCTGTTGATCGACCTCGGCCGGACGCTCGAGCCGATGCCCGACGCCCTTAAGACCGATGCGACACTGGTGCGCGGCTGCTCGGCGAGCGTCTGGGTCTATCCGGTCCCGCGCGAGGACGGACAGCTACATTTTCTCGCCGACAGCAATGCGGCGATTACCAAAGGGATCGTCGCGCTCGTGCTGGCCGCGGTGCAGGACAAGTCCGCGGCCGAAGTGGCCGACATGGACGTCGCCGCAGCGCTCGCCCCCTTCGACCTCACGCGCCAGCTATCGTCGAACCGCACGCAGGGCGTTCCGAACATGATCGCGCTGGTTCAGGATACTGCGCGCCGCATCGCCGCGGACTGATTTCCCCTGCCGCCATCGGCGCGGCTTGTCATTTCGCCACGCGCAAGAAAAAAGGGCGCGGGAGTTTCCTCCCGCGCCCTTTTCTTTCGGTCGAAGCCGGATGGCTTAGAAGTTGACCTTCACACCGACGCGGATGCCATACAGCGACACGCGGTTCGTGAGCACTTCGTTCGGTGCAAGAACGTTGCTGTAGCGATACTGCGCACAGGTTTGTGACAAGGACGCCGTCGTTCCCGCCGTTCCCGTCGGAGTAGCAGCCGTCAGGCAGGTAACCCGCGCGATCGCCGCGTTGTACGGGAAGTCGACCTGACGAAGCGAACCCCAATCGCTATCGATCAGGTTCAGGACATTCTCGACGTCGGCGAACAGCTTGAACTTCGCATTGCCGACAAAGGCCGGAATTTCCTGGCTAAAGTGGAGATCGACCTTGAAGAAATCGGGCGAGGTCTGGCTGTTCTTCTTCACGATCCGGCCGCGATATTTTTCGAGGCCGAGCTGCGAAATGAGGTTGTTGAACGCCGTCTCGCTAGCGGCCGAGTCGAAGCTGACCTTCGAATCGCCTCCGGCCGTCGGAACATACAGCAGCATGTTGCCAAGGTTCCCGACCGTGCCGAAGGTGGTGCCACGATTGCCACTGTTGTCCAGCATCGTCGCGCTGTACGGCCGGCCCGAACGATATTCGCCGAACAGGCTGATGCGCGTTTCATTGTCGCCAAAGAAGTCACGCTTGAAGTCCGCGCTGAACTTCCACTGATGGGTATATTCATAGATCGACCGGCCATAGGCTGCACGGTTCGGGTCCACGAAGGCGTTGTTGCCATAGTTCGACGACGAGGTCGAAGAGGTCATGGCCCCTTCATCCTTGACGTTCGAATAGGTGTAGCTGCCGTCGATCGACAAGCCGAAGTCCCAAGCCTTGGCGAAACGGGCGGTCGCAAAGAAGGAGCGACCCTTTTCGCTGTTGGTCAGTTGAAGATCGCGGTTAGTCGTGGCCGGGCCAAGCACATTATAACGCGGGCGACCGTCGGGCAGTGTGCCGTTCGGTACCGAACGCAGGTCGGTCCACGTGTAACCATAGATGTTCTTGTCGTACAGGAACTGGCCACCAACGAACCAGCCGTCGCCGATTTCATAGTCGGCCTGCAGCGAGGCCTTCCACTTGCGCGCGACCTTCAGGTCGGGATCGATATTATCGGTCGGCGCGAGGCTCTGCGAACCGCCAATGAGGAAGGTGTCGACACTGCTCGGAATGGTGCCGCCGGTAATACCGTTCAGCGCATTACAGGTGGCCGAAGCCGCGCAGTTCGTGCGGTTGATATCGACCGAGTTGGTGAGCAGGCCGGTGTTCGAGAAGCTGTTCGACAGATAGACGTCGGGCGTGCCGCCCGAGAAGATGCCGACGCCGCCACGGACGATCAGCTTGTCGGTGGCCTGCCAGTTGAAACCGAAGCGCGGCTGAAGAACGTCGCGGCCGTTGAAGGTTTCGCGGTTGTGGAAACCATAGCGTGCCAGGAAGTTGGGGTTCAGCGGCGGCTTCACATCGTTGCCGAACAGGTCGTAACGAACGCCGAGCGACAGCGTGAGATCGGGGGTGACCTGCCAGTCGTCCTGGATGCCAACGGTATAGTTCTGCGTGCTGAAACGGGCTGCGGCATCGTCCGGGTCGAGGCTTGGCACCGCGTTGCCGTAGCGCAGACGATTCGCATTGCCGGCGGCGAAATCGGCGAGGCTGTCGAAATAGAAATCGCCGAGCGAACGCTGCACAAACAGGTTGTAAACCGACACATCGGTGTAACCCGCGAGCAGGCGGAACGAATGATTGCCGGCGTCGAGGCGCGCCGTCAGGTCGAACGACAGGTTTTCGGTGTTCAGGTCGTTTGAATGGCGGCTGACGTCGGGACCGAAGAACAGGCGCGTGCCGTTGCAGCCCGTTGCCGTGCTGGCGCTGGTTGCAACGGGATCGGTGCAGACCTCCATCTGCGCGAAATCGCGGCCGCCGAAAGGCGTTTGGTCGCGATTATAGTCGCGGTATGAAGCGCGGAAGGTCGTTGAGAAACTGTCCGACCAGGTCGAGTTCAGTTCGAACGCCCCCGAATTGACTTCTTCGGCCAACTCATAGCCGTTCGACTGGAAACCCAGCGCGAAGGGCGTGGTCAGGAAGGTGTTCTGCTGGAACTGCTGCGTGCCGACGTTGCGGATATAGGTCAGCGACGCGCGCTGCGTGTCGCTGATGTTCCAGTCGAGCTTGCCGATGATCTTTTCATCTTCCTCGGTGGCGTTTGGCGACAGGCCAAGCGTGTCATAGCCATAGCGCGACTGCGCGATGCTGCTGACCTGGTCGATCACCGCCTGCGTCAGGCCGGGGACCTGATTGGCGAAGCCCGGACCAAAGCCGCTGTCGAACGGATCAGTTTCCTTGGTCTTTTCATAGGCAAGCATGAAGAACAGCTTGTCCTTGATCAGCGGGCCGCTGAGGTTGGCGCCATATTGCTTGCTGTCGAAATCAAGATTGACGTCGCGGCCACGGGTGCGGTTGCCGGTCAGACTGTCGTCAGTATAAGTGAAGAAAGCGCCGCCGTGGAACTTGTTGCCGCCCGAGCGGAGAATGACATTGACCGCGCCGCCCTGGAAATCGCCCTCGGCGATGTCGAACGGTGCGACCTTCACGGAGAATTGCTCGATCGCGTCGAAGGGAACCGGGCCGCGCGAGGTCGGCAGGCCGCCGTTGTTGAGGCCGAAGTCGTCGCTCATCTGGACGCCGTCGACCGAGAAGCGGTTTAGACGGCCGTTGTTGCCGGCGACTTCGATCGTGCGGGCGTTCGTCAGGTCGAGCGTGACGAGCGGGTCACGGCGCGCAAGGTCGCGGATATCACGGTTGATCGAGGCGGCGCCTTCGATCGCTTCGCGGTTGAGCGCGGTGATCGGGCCGTTCGAGGTTTCGACTGCGCCCTTGACCGACGATGCCGTCACGACAATCGCCGTGTCTTCGAGCGTGATCGGCAGGCGGAAAGGCTGACCGGCCTGCAGGAAGAGATCGGTAACCTGCGCACTGTCGAACCCGTCAGAGGTTACTTCGACCGTGTAGGGGCCGCCAACGCGAAGGCCATTGGCGCCGAAATTGCCGCTGCCGTCAGTGGTTGTGCGCGATACGGTGCCCGACGGGACGTGCGTCACGGAAACGGTCGCTCCGGCGACCGGCCCGCTTGCCGATTCGACGGTACCGCGAACCGACGATGAGGTTTCCTGGGCGGCCGCGGGAGCGGCGAGCGCAACGCTCATGCTGAGCGCAGCAGCGCTCGCAGCCAGATAGTGACGGAAATGCATTTGGATTGTCCCCTTTGGTGGTGCATTTGGCAGGCGCCCGAATGGGGCGCGCCTGACCTGCGAGCGCCCCTGAAGCCCGCATGTGGCACGATTGTGACAGCAATTGTGACAGTGCAAGTGGGGAGGGGCGCGCGGGTCAGCTCGGGGCTAAAAAAGCGCTATTTTCCGTCGCGCAGCAAATTTTATCCACAGGCGCAGATGTGTTTTTTCCGGAAACTGTTGCTGCAATGCAACATAAAAGGGCGCCTCGAAAGGCGCCCCATTTGCGACTCAGGCGGCGTCGCCGGCCGCTTCCTTCGCCTTGTCGGCATAGACGCGCACGGGATCCTTGCGGCCTTCGACAACATCCTTGTCGACGACGATCTCGACCACATCGGTCAGGTCGGGCAGGTCGAACATCGTGTCGAGCAGGATCGCCTCGACGATCGAGCGCAATCCGCGCGCGCCGGTCTTGCGTTCGATCGCCTTCTTGGCGACCGCGACGAGCGCGTCGTCGGTGAAGGTCAGCGCAACTTCTTCAAGGTCGAACAGCTTCTTATACTGCTTGACCAGCGCGTTCTTGGGCTCACCAAGAATCTTGACCAGCGCATCGACATCGAGATCCTCAAGCGTCGCGATGACCGGCAGGCGGCCGACAAATTCGGGGATAAGGCCGAACTTGAGGAGATCCTCTGGCTCGATCTGCTTCAATACTTCGCCGCTGCGGCGCTCGTCGGGGCCGGCGACATGCGCGCCGAAACCGATCGACTTGCCCTGCAGGCGGTCGCCGATGATCTTTTCGAGGCCGCTGAACGCGCCGCCCGCGATGAACAGGATGTTCGTCGTGTCGACCTGGAGGAATTCCTGCTGCGGATGCTTACGGCCGCCCTGCGGCGGAACGCTCGCGGTGGTGCCTTCCATCAGCTTCAGAAGCGCCTGCTGCACGCCTTCGCCCGACACATCGCGCGTGATCGACGGATTTTCGGCCTTGCGGCTGATCTTGTCGATTTCGTCGATATAGACGATGCCGCGCTGCGCCTTTTCGACATTATAGTCGCTGGCCTGCAGCAGCTTCAGGATGATGTTCTCGACATCCTCGCCGACATAGCCCGCCTCGGTCAGTGTCGTGGCATCGGCCATGGTGAAGGGCACGTCGAGGAAGCGTGCCAGCGTCTGCGCGAGCAGCGTCTTGCCGCTGCCGGTCGGGCCGACGAGAAGGATGTTCGACTTCGCCAGTTCGACGTCGTCGCCGCGCCCGCTGTTCGCCAGGCGCTTGTAATGGTTGTGCACCGCGACCGACAGCACGCGCTTGGCGGTGTTCTGGCCGATCACATAGGAATCGAGATGCTGGCAGATTTCGAGCGGCGTCGGCACCGCGCCGTCCTTGCGCGCGGCGATACCGCCCTTGATCTCTTCGCGGATGATGTCGTTGCACAGCTCGACGCATTCGTCGCAGATGAACACGGTCGGCCCGGCAATCAGCTTGCGGACTTCGTGCTGCGACTTGCCGCAGAAGGAGCAGTAAAGGGTGCTCTTGCTGTCCGAGCCACTCAATTTCGTCATAAACATTCCTATGGCGGGCCCAAAAGGGGCGTCGCCTTTCTTATCCTAGCCCCCGGTCACCCAATTACAATATGGCAATTGGGTGACATCGGTTCAATGTCCAGCCTGGCACCGAGGTACCAAGCGGACGTCAAGAAACGCGGTTACCGGGAACTTTCGTCGGCATGCCGAGTCGTCCCGCGCCCGTATCAGGGCGTCGGGCCTTCGCTCACGTCCTTCGCCGCGTCATCGCCGGGCAGGCCCGGACGGCGGTCGTAGACATGGTCGACGAGACCGAATTCCTTCGCCTCGTCGGCTTCGAGGAACGTGTCGCGATCCATCGCCTTTTCGATCTCTTTCAGCGACTTGCCGGTATATTTTACATAGAGATCGTTCATCCGCTTGCGGATGCGCAGGATTTCCTTGGCCTGGATTTCGATATCCGACGCCATGCCGCGCGCGCCGCCCGAAGGCTGGTGAACCATCACGCGGGCGTTGGTGAGCGCGACGCGCATCCCGGGTTCGCCTGCGGCAAGAAGGAAGCTGCCCATCGACGCTGCCTGGCCGATGCACACCGTGCCGACGCGCGGACGGATATATTGCATCGTGTCGTGGATCGCCATGCCCGCCGTGACGACACCGCCCGGCGAGTTGATGTACATATAGATGTCCTTCTTCGGATTTTCCGATTCGAGGAACAGGAGCTGGGCGACGATCAGCGAGGCCATATTGTCCTCGACCTCTCCAGTGACGAAGACGATCCGTTCGCGCAGCAGGCGGGAGAAAATATCGAAGCTGCGTTCGCCGCGGCTCGTCTGCTCGACGACGACGGGAACCAGAGCGGCGAGCGGGTCGATCATTGGAAATTCGTCCTTATGTTTATCGGGACGCCGCACCGGAGAATCCGGCAGGCTGGCCCCTCTAGGCTCCTACATCGTCGCCAAGCGGAGCTCTTTCAAGGGGGCAAAAAGAAGGGGCGGGAAAGTCCCGCCCCGTTCCGATTGTCCGATTTCGGTTCAGTCGCCTTCGCCGGGTTCCGGCGAGAAGAGCGTCTCGAACTTGTTCTCGACGCCCTTGAATTCATCGGCATCGGCCGGCGTTTCTTTCTTGACCGTGATGTTCGGCCATTCGGCGCTGAACTTGCTGTTCACTTCGAGCCATTTTTCGAGCCCGCTCTCGGTGTCGGGCAGGATCGCCTCGGCCGGGCATTCGGGTTCGCACACGCCGCAGTCGATGCATTCATTGGGGTTGATGACGAGCATATTCTCGCCCTCATAGAAACAGTCGACGGGGCACACCTCGACACAGTCCATATATTTGCACCGGACGCAGGCATCGGTGACGACATAGGTCATGGGTTCAGCTCCCTTTGTCGGCGGCACCCTTGCCGTCCGACATCCATCGGAAACGCCTCTATTCCGCGTTGACGCGGCACGTCAACGCAAAGCGACAGTTGCGAATCACTCTCACTCGATACGCAAAAGCGCCGGCTTTCGGGTGACAGCTTTTCCTGTCGGCCCAATAGCTCAGCTGGAGGCGGCGGGCGTCTGCGCCTCAAGGCGAACGTAGCAGGCCTGCGCCTCAGGCGCGGGGCCGCGGCGCAGGGGGATCGACAGCAGGCGGATCACCTCGATCCGTTCGCCGACGGGTAGCACCAGCGTCGCCCCGGCATGCACCGCGCACGACGAGCGCGTGATCCGCCGCCCATCTAGCCGGATATGCCCCGCCTCGACCATCGCCTGCGCGACGCTGCGCGAGCGGGCGAAGCGCAGGAACCATAGCAGCTTGTCCAGCCGGATACTCCCTGCGGCGCCCGGACTCGCCATCAGTCTTTGCGGGCGTCCGCGAGGAGCGCGGCGAGGCCCGCGAAGGGGCTGTTGGGCGAGGGGCCACGACGCGGCTGCCTCTCAGGACGATCGGGACGCGGTGGGCGCGGTCCATCGATCCTGGGCTTGTCCGGCTTGCCACGCTTGCCCTTTACCTGATGGGCAGGCGCGCGCCGGGCCTCGCCGTTCGCCGCGGGACGCTGCGGCGCGTCGGCATTCTTGCGATGCGGGTGCGGCTTCCGGCGCGGCCTTTTCTCGGGCTTGCGCAGCCCCGACCAGCGCCAGCGCTGGAGCGCGGGCTCGCCCACGGCGCGAAAGCCGAAGCTGCCGAGTAGCGCGCGGCGCGTTTCCTCGTCGAGCCCGAGCGAGGTCGCGAGGGCCGGGTCGATGATGAAGCCGGGGGGGAGGGCGGAGGGATGGCCTTCGCTGTCGTCATTGCCGTGGTCGTCGTGATGCTCGTCGCGCCCGGCGAGCGGTGCGGTCGGCGGCGCTGCGGCCTGCATTCGCGCGGCGTGCGCCTGGCGTGCGAGCTTTTCGGCCATGTCGATGCGCAGCCAGCCCGACGCGCAGCGGCGGAAGCCCGCGATCACCAATCCGGCGTGGCTGCCTGTTTTTTGCAGCACTGCGCCGTGCGGCGGCAGCGCGGGAACGGTCGCGCCTTGCTGTGCGGCGGTCAGCGCGGCGCGCCAGCGTACCGCCTCCGGCTTCAAGAGCAGCGGGTGGAACAGGTCGAGCGACCCGATCGTGAAGCCAAGCTTTCGCAGTTGGGGGCGTTCTTCGGGGGTAAGGGCGCTGAGCTGATCCTCGACGGCCGCGCGGCCGATCGTGCCGCTGTTGTCGGTGAGCGCCGCAAGCAGCGCCCGCACGCGCGGCGGGGTGAATAGGTCACCCGCCGCCTCGCCCATCGCGGCAAGCGGCCCCGCATGACGCGCGAGCTGCGCGGCGACGAAGCGCTGCAACCGTTCGGAAATCGCCTGCACCTGATGAAGCTCGAGCCGCCGCAACGAGGGGTCGATCTGGATCGCCGGCTGGACGAGCGTCGGCCCGCGCGCGAGCGTTGCAATGGCATGGCCATGCCAGGCAAGGCGCGGCACCGTCCCCGGTTCGGCGATCAGCGACAGCGCGCTGTCGTCACCCTCGGCAAGCGCGGTCGCGCGGCGCGCGAGTTCGGCGCGCAGATGTTTCTCGGCCGCCGCGAGCAGCATGCGATGATCACTCGCCTTGGCCACCGGATCGACCTTGAACTGAAAGCCCTTCAGCGTGCCGATCGGCTCGCCGTCGACCGCGACGGTGCCATCGGCGCCGACAGCGACCGGCAAGGCGGCGTCGCGCTGCCCCGCGTCGCGGAGCAACAGGGCGAGTCGCCGGTCGACGAAACGCTGCGCAAGCGCCGCGTGCAGCGCGTCGGACAATCGCGATTCGAGCGCCTGCGTCCGTTCGGTCCAGCCCGCCGCGCCCGCGATCCAGTCGCCGCGCTGTGCGATGAAGCAGAGTGTCCGCACCGCGGCGATGCGGCTCGCGAGTTGGTCGATATCGCCCTCGACGTCGCTCAGCCGGGCAAGGCGCCGCGCGAACCAGTCGGGGTCGATCATGCCGTCGCCGGTCGTGCGCCACTGCCACAGCTTGAACACGGTGCGGCTGTGATGCTCGGCGCCCAATTGCTCGAAATCGGGAAGCCCGCATACGTCCCACAGGCGCTGCACCGCGTCGAAATCGCCGCCGCGCGCGCGCACTTCCATATCGCCCGCCAGATGCTTGAGCACCGCGATATCGACCGCCTCCGGGGCTGTGCGAAGCATCGGCTGCGTCGGCGGCTGCGCAAGGTCGGACAGGAGCTGGTCGAGCGATCCGAAGCCCGGCGTCGGGTTGCGCCAGAACAGGCTTGGTAGTGGCGGGAAATGATGCCCCTCGATCGCCGCGATTTCCTCGGGCGTGAAGCCGCCTTGCGGCAGGCCGACGGTGCCGAAGCTGCCGTCCTGCTGGTGCCGCCCGGCACGGCCCGCGATCTGCGCCATTTCAGAAATCGTCAGCCGCCGCAGGCGCCGTCCGTCGAATTTCTGCAGGCTAGCGAAGGCGACGTGCTGGACGTTCAGGTTCAGGCCCATGCCGATCGCGTCGGTTGCAACGAGATAGTCGACCTCGCCCGCCTCGAACATCGCAACCTGGGCATTGCGCGTCCGCGGGCTGAGTGCGCCCATCACCACCGCCGCGCCCCCCGAAAAGCGGCGCAGCATTTCGGCGATCGCATACACCTCCTCGGCCGAGAAGGCGACGATCGCGGACCGCTTGGGCAGGCGCGACAGCTTCGACGATCCCGCATAGCTCAAGGTCGAAAAGCGGGGCCGGGTGATGATCTCGGCCTCGGGCACCAACCCCTTGACCAGTCCCCTTATGCTCGCCGAGCCCAGGATCATCGTTTCTTCGCGCCCGCGTGCGCGCAGCAGCCGGTCGGTGAAGACATGGCCGCGTTCGGGGTCGGCGCCCAGCTGCGCCTCGTCGATCCCGACGAAGGCGACGTCGCGCTCGACGGGCAAAGCCTCCATCGTACCGAGCAGGTAGCGGGCATCGGGCGGGATGATTCGCTCTTCGCCGGTGACCAGCCCGACCTGCGCCGGGCCCTTGATCGCGACCACCCGGTCGTAAACCTCGCGCGCCAGCAGGCGCAGCGGAAAGCCGATCATGCCGCTCGAATGGGCGGTCAGGCGCTCAACCGCCAAATGGGTTTTGCCGGTGTTGGTGGGGCCAAGGACAGCCTTGACCGGCTGGGAAGAGGAAGAGGTCATTTTCTTGAAAGCCACGCTGGCATGCGCGGGGTCCACGCGCAACAGCCTATCGTCGAACCGCAGGGTGGAGGCCGATTTTTCCCGCAGTGTTGCATAATATCCCGACCCCGCCACGCCTCGCCGCAACGAACTGCGGCAAATCCGCCATTAAATTGACTTTAACGACCTTTCTTTACAGACAACGCCTCGAAAACATCATTCGGCGGCCGGGTGTAGGGTTTGGTTGCCGAGCGGGGGTTGCAATTTGTTTCAGCGTCACGAACCGATCGCGGGGATGTCCGGCAACGCGGCCGCCCTCACGATGTCGCAGGCGATCCCGCTGCGGCGCGCCGATTCCGATGCCGAACCGCAGCTCGGCTGGCGCGACCGGCTGGCGCAGTTCGACCTCGTTCCCGACCTTGGCGACAATATCGGTTCGGCGGAGTGGTGGCGCGGTCTTGCGACATTAACCTTGCTCTGCGGAACGGCGATCGCGACCTTCCCCGGAATCCAGCCGTTCGAGATCGGGGGCACGCCTGCGCTCGATGCCGCCGATTTCAACGAAGCGCGTGCGCAGATGATCGTGCCGCTCGCGTTCGGCGGCGACACGGGGCGCCATATGGCGGCGACCGACGCGGTTCGCCCGCTGACGCAAACCCCCGAACGCCCGCAAATCGAGCTGACCGCCACGCTTGGCCGCGGTGACAGCTTCGCGCGCCTGCTCGAACGCTCGGGCGTCGGCAGCAGCGAGGCGCAGGCGCTCGCAAATCAGGTGTCGGGCGCGGTTCCGCTCGCCGATATCGCGCCGGGCACGCGCATCGACTTGATCCTTGGCCGCCGTGCCGCGCGGACCATGCCGCGCCCGGTAGAGGCGCTGGCCATGCGTGCGCGCTTCGACCTCCGCATCGAGATGGAGCGGCAGGGCGGCCAGCTGGTGATGCGCCGCATTCCGATCGCGGTCGACGCGACGCCGCTGCGCATCCGCGGCCGGGTCGGCGACAGCCTTTACCGTTCGGCGCGCGCCGCCGGGGCGCCGCCCGCGGCGATCCAGTCCTATCTGCGCGTCGTCGGCAAACAGATTTCGGTCGGCAGCGATATCCGCGCCGGCGATGAGTTCGACATCATCGTCGACCATCGCCGCGCCGAAACGGGTGAGAGCGAGACGGGCAAGCTGCTCTATGCCGGGCTGATCCGGGGCGGAAAATCAAAGCTTTCGATGCTCGAATGGAATGTCGACGGCCGGACCCAATGGTTCGAGGCATCGGGGGTCGGCGAACAGCGCGGCGGGATGGCGCGGCCGACCAACGGACGCGTCACGTCGACCTTCGGCATGCGCCGCCACCCGATTCTCGGGTATAAGCGCATGCACAGCGGCATGGATTTCGGCGGCGGCTATGGCGCGCCGATCTATGCCGTCACCGACGGCATCGTGACGATTGCCGGTCGCCATGGCGGCTTCGGCAATTATGTGAAGCTCAACCATGGCAACGGGCTTGGCACAGGCTATGGCCATATGAGCCGCATCGCGGTGCGGCCCGGCCAGCGCGTCAATCGCGGGCAGGTGATCGGCTATATCGGCTCGACCGGCCTCTCGACTGGTCCGCACCTCCACTACGAACTCTATCGCAACGGCCGCGCGGTGAACCCGTCGTCGGTGACTTTCGTTACCCGCGCGCTGCTCGAGGGCAAGGCGCTCGCCGATTTCCGCGCGCGCATTCGATCGCTGACGTCGATCGCGCCCGGCGCCGCGCTGACCCCGATCGCGCCGAAACAGGTCGAGGGACCGAAGCTCGGCAGCCTCGCCGACGTCGCCTCGAAACGCGCGGGCGACGGGATTTGAATATGCTCAAGCCCTCCCCTTGAGGGGAGGGGCTATAGAAGAAACATTTGCCCCGCGGCCCGGCGCCGCTATGCACCCCGCATGACCCAAGCCGCTTTCCCCGACCTGCGCCTGCGCCGCACCCGCCGCACCGGCTGGAGCCGCGCGATGGTGCGCGAAACCCAGCTTTCGCCTTCGAACCTGATCTGGCCGCTCTTCGTCGCCGATGGTTCGGGCACCGAGGAACCGATATCGAGCCTTCCCGGCGTATCGCGCTGGTCGGTCGACCTGCTCGTCGAACGCGCGCGTGACGCGGTTGCCGCGGGCATCCCGTGCCTCGCGCTCTTTCCATATACGCAGCCCGAGCGGCGCAGCGCGGACGGCGGCGAGGCGCTTAATCCCGACAATCTCATGTGCCGCGCCACCGCCGCGATCAAGCAGGCGCTCGGCGACGATATCGGCATTCTTACCGACGTCGCACTCGATCCCTATACCAGCCATGGGCAGGACGGGCTGATCGACGATGCGGGCTATGTGCTCAACGACGAAACGGTCGAGGTGCTGGTCGGGCAGGCGCTCAACCAGGCACGCGCCGGGGCCGACATCATCGCTCCCAGCGACATGATGGACGGCCGCATCGGTGCGATCCGGCAGGCGCTGGAGGCCGAGGGCTTCGGGCATGTCCAGATCATGAGCTACGCCGCCAAATATGCCTCGGCCTTCTATGGCCCGTTCCGCGACGCGGTCGGTTCGCGCGGGCTGCTGAAAGGCGACAAGAAGACCTATCAGATGGATCCCGCGAACAGCGAGGAAGCCTTGCGCGAAGTGGCGCAGGACCTCGCCGAGGGTGCGGACAGCGTGATGGTGAAGCCCGGCCTGCCCTATCTCGACATCGTCCGCGCGGTGAAGGACAATTTTGCCGTGCCCGTCTATGCCTATCAGGTGTCGGGCGAATATGCGATGATCGAGGCCGCGGCTGCCGCGGGTGCGGGCGACCGCGATGCGCTCGTTTTCGAAACCTTGCTTGCGTTCCGCCGTGCGGGCGCATCGGGGGTTTTGAGCTATCACGCGCTGCACGCGGCGCGGCTCCTCGGCGCCTGACAATATGATCGCTTCCGCATCGCCGCGCCGCTGGCTGTTCGTGCTGACGATCCTCGTCGGCAGTTTCCTCCTCTTCCTCGTCCAGCCGATGGTCGCGCGCATGGTGCTGCCCAAGCTGGGCGGCGCGCCCGCGGTGTGGAACAGCGCGATGCTCGTCTATCAGGCGCTGCTGCTTGGCGGCTATGCCTATGCTCATTGGCTGGGCCGGTTCACTGTGCGGCGTCAGGCGACGATTCACCTCGCGCTATTTCTCGTCGCGGCGCTGTGGCTCCCGATCGGTATTGCGCAGATCGCGCCGCCCGGGCCAGGGCAGGAGGCGCTGTGGGTGCCCTTGCTTCTGCTTGCGTCGATCGGCCCCGTTTTCTTTGTGGTATCGGCGCAGGCGCCGCTGATGCAGCGCTGGTTCGCCGCCGACACGCGCGCAGGCGATCCCTATTATCTCTACGCGGCGTCGAACCTCGGCAGCTTTGCCGGCCTCATCAGCTATCCGGCGCTCGTCGAACCGACGATGCCGCTTGCGACGCAAAGCTGGGGCTGGACTGCGGGTTACGCGCTGCTCGTCCTGCTCGTCGCGGGCGCGGCTGCAGCGCGTTGGCAGGGCGGCGCCGAAGCCCATGCGGCGGCCACCGACGAACCGCGTCCGACGCTGCGGCGTCAGCTCCACTGGTTGCTGATCGCGGCGGTGCCGTCGGGGCTGATGCTGTCGACGACGACGCATCTCACCACCGACATCGTCGCGATGCCCCTGCTCTGGGTGTTGCCGCTCGGCCTCTATCTCCTGAGCTTCGTGATCGCGTTTTCGACGATGGAGCGGCCGACGCAGATCGTCACGCTGGTTGCGCCCGTCGTGCTGCTCGCGGTCGGCGGACTTGGGCTGCTCAGCTCGGGCGGCGGGTCGATGATGGTCGCGCTCGCCAGCCTCGCGATGCTGTTCGTCGTCGCGACCGCGCTCCACGGCTATCTCTATCATCTTCGGCCGGGGGCGCAGTATCTGACGCTTTTCTACCTCATCATGTCGGCAGGCGGCGTGCTCGGCGGGTTGTTCGCCGCGCTGTTCGCGCCGCTGATCTTCGATTGGGTGTATGAGCATCCGATCCTGATCCTCGCTGCGGGGGTGCTGTTGCCGCTCCCCGCGCTGCTCCCGTGGGACAAATGGTTGGGGCTCGAGGCGAAGACGGCGCGGATTACTGCGGCAGTTCTCGTCCTGATCGCCGCCTTCGGCGCCTGGCATATGGTCGGCGATTGGACCGGCCGGCTCGACGGCGCGACGACCTCGTGGGGCATCGCGATCTTCGTCATCGGCATCCTCGTCATCGGCTGGCGCTGGGCCTTTGTGCCCGTGCTCGGATTGCTCATGATCGGCGTCGGCGGCTGGGACACGATTCAGGAAAGCTTCACCGACGCGCGCGTCCGCAGCTATTTCGGCGTTTATACCGTCACCGACTATCCCCAGTCGAACCAGCGCCGCCTGGCGCATGGCACGACGCTCCACGGCCTCCAGCGCACCGACGCCGCGCACCGGCGCGATCCGACGACCTATTATGGTCATCAGTCGGGGGTCGGGCTGACGCTCGACAAGGCTGGGGCGCTCGCGGGACCGGGTGCGTCGATCGGCATCGTCGGGCTGGGGGCGGGCACGCTCGCCTGTTATCGCAAGCCTGGCCAGCATTGGACGATCTTCGAAATCGATCCGGTGATGGTCGATATTGCGCGCGATCCGTCCAAATTCACTTTCCTGTCGGATTGCGCGGGTGACACGCCGATCGTCATCGGCGACGCGCGGCTGCAACTCGCCAACCAACCCGCGGGGCGCTTCGACGTCATCGTCATCGACGCCTTCTCGTCCGACGCGATCCCGCTGCACCTGCTGACCGAAGAGGCGATCGGCATCTATGCGCGCGCGATGAAGCCCGACGGCATATTGCTCATCCACATCTCGAACCGTTTCTTCGATCTGGAGCCGGTGCTGGCGGCGGAGGCGAAGGCGCGGGGCTGGACCAGTGCGATCCGCATGGACCCCGGCCCGATCGGCGACGAATATGGCGACCTCACCGGATCGAACTGGGTCGCGCTGACCGCGACGCCTGCCCGGATGCAACAATTGACCGGCGGCATTCGTCCGCGCAAGGACGCGATGGACCTCGATGCGTGGGTGCCGCTGGCGGCGCGTCCCGGTTTCGAGCGCTGGACCGACGATTATGCCTCGACGCTACCGGTGCTGATCTGGAAGAATATCATCGGAGGCCGCGACGAATGACCTATCAGGACGTCAGCATCATCAGCGTGAACGGCAAGACGCCGCAGATCGACCCCAGCGCCTTTATCGCGCCGGGGTGCCGGATCATCGGCGACGTGACGATCGGGCCCGATGTCAGCATCTGGTATAATTGCGTGCTGCGCGCCGATGTCAGCCGCATCGTCGTCGGCGCGCGCTCGAACATCCAGGACGGCAGCGTCGTCCATTGCGACGGCCAGATGCCGCACCGCCCCGACGGCTTCCCGACGATCATCGGCGAGGATGTGCTGATCGGCCATATGGCGATGGTGCATGGCTGCACGCTGGCGGATCGCGCCTTCGTGGGCCTCAAGGCGACGGTGATGAACGGGTGCCGCATCGGCAGCGACGCGATGCTCGCCGCGGGTGCGCTGCTGACCGAGAACAAGGAAATTCCGGGGCGTGAGCTATGGGCCGGATCGCCCGCGCGGCGCGTGCGCGAGATCGACGATGCGCAGGCTGCGGGAATGCAGATGGGCGTCGCGCATTATGTGATGAACGGCCGCATGCACAAGGCGGCGATCGAGGGCTGATGGCCCAAGAAAAAGGGCGCCCTGGTTTCCTGGGACGCCCTTTCGACTAGCTTCGCTGACTTAGCTGAAGTTCACCATCGCATAGAGCATCGGGATCGACAGCAAGGTGTTGGTCCGCGAAAAGATCATCGCGGTCTTTGCGGCCTTCGCCTTGGTCGCATCGTCGGCCTCGACGATGCCCAGCGCCTTCTTCTGGTTCGGCCAGATCACGAACCACACGTTGAACGCCATGATCAGGCCCAGCCACATGCCGACGCCGATCAGCTTGTACGGGTCCTGGAGCCCCAGCGCGGGTGCCAGATATTTGGCGTGGCCGGCGATCGCGAGGCCGAGCAGCACGGTGACCAGCGCCGCCCAGCGGAACCAGAACAGCGCGGCGGGCGCGATATGCTTGCCGACGGCGGGTTTCAGTTCGGCCGGGATTTTCGGCATCGTCGGAATCTGGACGAAGTTGAAATAGTAAAGCAGGCCGATCCACAGCACGCCGAAGAAGGTGTGCAGCCAGCGCATGATCGCGTTGCCCGCCGCGACCCCATCCTCAAAATTCTGGCCGTTGAGGCAGAGCATCAGGATGATCGCAAGCACAAGGCCGGTGCCCAGTACGGCGTGCAGATTTCCGAAAAATTTGTCCATGGCAGTTCCCCCTATTTTGTCGCGGCGCCCGCGTGCGACCCGGTGCCGGTGACGCAGCTATGCCAGTCCGAGAGGGAAATGCATCAATTTTTGTCGGTTGCAGGCTCTTCCGGCACCGCGAGCCCGTTCTTGAGCATCACAGGAACCTGGCTGAAAGTGAAGAGGAAGGAGAGGGCGGTGACGCCCCAGACCTTGATCGTCAGCCACAGATCGAAGCTCATCTGCTTCGCCTGGATCAGCTCGTACATCACATGATTGGCGATGCCGAGCGCGGCAAAGAATATCCCCCAGTTGCGCGAGAGCAACAGCCAGCCGCGGTCGGTCAGCCCCTCGAGCGCCGATTGCAGCAGATATTTGAGCATCGGTTTTTTGAACCACACGCCGCCGAGCAGCAGCACGGCGAAGGCGGCATAGATGATCGTCGGCTTCATCACGATGAAACGCTCGTCGTGAAACCAGATCGTCAGCGCGCCGAAACCGAGGACGAGGATGCTCGACATCCACAGCATCGGCGAAATCTTGCCGAGCTTCCATTTCGACACGATCATCGCAATGACGATCGCGATCATGAACGCCACCGTGCCCTTGATCGCCGCAGTCGTCGCGGCGAACCCGCCTTCACCGCCGGACGAGAATTTATAGGCAAGGAAGAAGACGAGCAAAGGCCCGAAATCGATGACGAAGTTGAGCCATCCATGCTTTGCCGGCGGCGGTGCCGGGACGGCTTCGGGGCCAGAGGGAAGCACGTCGCTCATCGGATATTTCCTGCAATAATGGCTGCGATCTCGTCCGCATCGAACGGGCGAAGGTCGTCGATGGTTTCGCCAATGCCGATCGCATGGATGGGAAGCCCGTGGCGCTCGGCGGCGGACACGAGCACACCGCCGCGCGCGGTGCCGTCGAGTTTGGTCATGACGAGGCCGGTTACCCCCGCAACCTCTCGGAAAACGTCGATCTGCGACAGCGCATTCTGCCCCGTCGTCGCGTCGAGCACGAGCACGACGTCGTGCGGCGCGGCGGGATTGAGCCGGCCAAGCACGCGCTTGATCTTGGCAAGCTCGTCCATCAGTTCGCGCTTGTTCTGGAGCCGCCCGGCGGTGTCGACGATCAGCACGTCGATCCCGGTCGCGGTCGCCTGTTTCACCGCGTCGAACACGATGCCCGCGCTGTCGCCGCCTTCGGGGCCCGCCATGATCGGCACGCCCAGCCGTTCGGCCCAGACCTTGAGCTGGCCGATCGCTGCCGCGCGAAAGGTGTCGCCTGCCACGAGCATCACGCCATAATCCTGCTCCTGGAACAGATGCGCGAGCTTGGCGATGGTGGTGGTCTTGCCCGACCCGTTGACCCCGATCACCAGAATGACCTGCGGACGCGGAAAGGCGTCGATGTCGAGCGGTTCGGCAACGGGACGCAGGACGGCCGCGATTTCGTCGGCGACGACCTTGCGCAGTTCCTCGGTTCCGTTCGCGGCGATATCGCGGCGTTCGGCCAGGCGGCCGCGAATGCGGTCGGCCATCGCGGGGCCAAGGTCGGCGGTGATCAGCGCTTCCTCGATCCGGTCGAGATCATCCTCGTCTAGCCGCGCCTTGCCGGTCAGCCCGGCCAGATTCTCGCCGAGCCGTTCGGAGGTACGGCGAAATCCGCCAAGTAGCCTTTCGCTCCAGCTTTTGCCGGTCATGCGGCGATGTCCTTTTCCTCAATTGGGGTTGCGACCATGCGGTCGCCCTCGCGCGCCGACAGGCGCACGTCAATGATAGTACCGGGCGCCACCGGCGTGGTCAGCGCCACGGCGGCGAAATTTTCGGCATGGCCGCTGACGCCGTCGCGTTCGACGAGCATCGATGCGGTATGGCCGATCTGTGTATCCAGCCAGTCCTGCCGCCGCCGGGCATTGGCCTCGCGCAGGATCGCCGCCCGCTCGCGCGCGATGGTGCGCCCGACCTGCGGCATGCGGGCGGCGGGCGTCCCGGCGCGCGGGCTGTATGGAAAGATATGGCCGAACATGATGTCGCAATCGTCGATCAGCGCCAGCGAGTTGGCGAACATCGCTTCGTCCTCGGTCGGAAAGCCCGCGATCAGGTCGGCACCGATGGCGATCTCCGCGCGCGCGGCCTTCAATCGCTCGATCAACGCAACGGCATCAGCGCGGCGGTGGCGGCGCTTCATGCGCGTCAGCACCATATCATCGCCCGCCTGCAGCGACAGATGGACATGCGGCATCACGCGCGTTTCCTCGGTCAGCAGCGCGAAAAGCGCATCGTCGATCCGGTTTGGGTCGAGCGACGAAAGGCGCAGTCGTTCGACCGGCAAAGCGAGCAATGCCTCGACCAGCGCGGCCAATGTCGTACCGCTGTCGTCGCCATAGCTGGCGAGGTCGACGCCGGTCAGGATGATCTCGCGCTGGCCGCGGTCGAGAGCGGTTTGTGCGGATGCGACGACTGCATCGACGCTTGCCGACCGCGCCGTCCCACGCGCCAGCACCGTCGCGCAAAAGGTACAGCTATGCGAACAGCCGGTCTGGACACCAAGGAAAGCGCGGGCATGATCGGCGCCTGAAAGGGCGGGGCTATAGGGAAAGAAAGCCTGTCCCTGCGAAGGCAGGGGCCCATCTCCCGCCGGTTCGAGCTGGAGCTCGCCAACGATGGTTCCCCGCCCGCGCGAGGACGCGGTGCTTTCATAGCTCTGGGCCAAGCCCTTGGCATCGTTGCTCACCACCCGCGCGCCCATCGCGGCGAAGGCGCCGCGTTCGAGCTCCGCCGCGCACCCGGTCACCACCACCTCGGTTCCGGGCCGCTCGCGCAGGGCGCGGCGCACTGCCTGCCGCGCCTGCCGCACCGCCTCGTCGGTCACGGCGCAGCTATTGAAGACGGTTATGCTCTGCGCACCCGCCGCCGCGACGGCCGAGCGGATGGCTTCACCCTCGGCGATGTTCAGCCGACAACCGAAATTGACGACCTCTTGCCGGTCGGCGAGGGTGGTGCTCATCCGAACTGCGCCCAGTCGGTCTCGCCTTCATAGACGCGCGTCGCGGCGCCGCTCATCACGATCGGCTCGCCCGGCGCCCAGCGGATGATAAGGTCGCCGCCGGGGAGCGATATGGTGACGGGCGATTGCACCTTGCCTGCGCGGATTGCCGCAACCGCAGTCGCGCATGCGCCGGTACCGCATGCCTGCGTCAGCCCGACGCCGCGTTCCCAGACGCGTAGCTGCAACTGGTTTTCGCCGTCGAGGCTGGCGACATTGACGTTGACGCGCTCGGGAAACAGCGGGTCGGTCTCGATCCGGGGCCCCAACTCGTCGAGTGCGACCGCGTCGGCCTCGGGCACGAAAAAGATGATATGCGGATTGCCGACATTGACCGCCGCGCCATGTTCCAGCTCGTCCCACGCGACGGGCATGTCGCGTGTGTCCATCGGCATCGCAAGCGGGATATGTTCCCAGTCGAATTCGGGTTCGCCGAGTACGACTTCGGCGCCGCCGTCGGCCGGCGTGACGCGCAGCATACCGCCCAGCGTCTCGATCACCGCGGGCTTGCCGATCAGCGTCGCGACGCAGCGCGTCGCATTGCCGCATGCCTCGACCTCGCCGCCGTCGGCGTTGAAGATGCGCATCTTCACGTCCGCGCTGGTCGACGGTTCGAGCAGGATCAGCTGGTCGCACCCGATGCCGTGGCGCCGATCGGCGATTGCATGCGCGCGTGCCGGCGTCATTTCGACGGGCGCCACGCGCGCGTCGATCACGACAAAGTCGTTGCCGAGGCCGTGCATCTTGGTGAAGCGGTCTGCCATAGGGCGCATTTAGGGGGGGAGGGCAGCGAAGTCTAGCGATGTGGGCGGGCATCCCCTCGCTCCCGCGAAGGCGAGGGCCGCGAGAGGTTTAAAGCGGCAGCGATGCGAAAGGTCTACGGCGACCCCCGCCTCGCGGGGGTGACGAACAGGTTACGCCGATTTGCGCAGCCGTTCGTCCTCGCCGGCGTCGGGACCGGCGGGCGGCACCATGGGGGCGCGGAGCAGGCCGCGCTCGGCAAGCAACCGTTCGGTGTCGGCGGCCGACGCGGCACGGCCGAAATACCAGCCCTGACCCTTCGAACAGCCGAGCCGCGTCAGTTCGATCGCGGTGGCCTCGTCCTCGACGCCTTCGGCGGTTATCGGCATCGCGAGGCTTTCGCCCAGTCGCACGATAGCAATGACGATTGCCTGCGCATCGGGGCTGCCCCGCATCGCAGCGATGAAGCTGCGGTCGATCTTGATCCGATCGAACGGCAGCGCACGCAGATGCGACAGCGAGCTGTAGCCGGTGCCGAAATCGTCGAGGCTCAGCGACACACCCTGATTCTTCAGGCTGGTGACGATCGATCGCACCAGCGGCAGATTTTCGAACAGCGAGCTTTCGGTGATCTCTACCTCGAGCTGCGCCGCCGGGAAACCGACCTCGACGAGCAGCTTGGTCAGCTTCTGGCTGAACCACGGGTCTTTCAGTTGCTGCGGCGAGATGTTGACCGCAAGCATGATCGACGGGTCCCAGCGTTTGGCGACTTCCATCGCCTCGCGGATGACCTGCAGCGACAATTCGCCTATCAGGCCGCTTTCCTCGGCAACGGGAATAAAGCGTTCCGGCGGGATCATCCCATATTCGGGCGATTCCCAGCGCATGAGCATCTCGAAACCGAGCAGTCTCCCACTGGCGATATCCACCTGCGGCTCGAAATGGGGGACGAACTCGCCGCGCGGCATGCCGTCGCGAATGCCCGTTTCGATCTGGTTGCGCACCTGCACCGCCATTTCCATTCCGGCCTCGAACCAGCAGAAGCGATTCCGGCCTTCGTCCTTGCAATTATACATTGCGATGTCGGCCTGACGGACCATCGTTTCCATTGTGACGCTGGCATCGCTGGCGAGCGATAGGCCGAGCGACGCGCCGACCCGAATCTGCTGCGCATCGTGCGCGATAACATTGTCGAGCGCCATGACGAGTTCGGCCGCCAGGGCGTCGATGTCGGCGCGCGCCGCAGGCTCGAACGCCAGCATCGCGACGAACTCGTCGCCACCGAGCCGCGCCTTGGTGGCATTTGGCGGTAGTACCGCCGAGATACGTTCGGCTGCGACCTGCAGCACGCGGTCCCCCGCCGCGTGACCATGAATGTCGTTGACGGTCTTGAAGTGATCGAGGTCGAGCAGGAACAGTGCGACTTGGCGCTTTTCGGCGATCGCGTTCGCGATCTGCAGTTGTCCAGTCGCGAGCAGGGCCCGGCGATTGAGGAAACCCGTCAGCGGGTCGGTGTCGGCGAGGTAGCGCGCGCGCTGTTCGGCTTCGGTGCGCTCGAGGATTTCGCGGTTGAGATCCTTGTAGCGGCGCCAGCCGAAGAGAATCAGCGCGACATTGAGAATGAGCGCCGTCGCCAGCGCCCGGTCGGGACCACCGCCGATGCCGATCAATGCACGCACCGCCGCCTGCATCACATTGCTGCCCGTCCCCACGAACAGCAGGATCGCGGCGACGACTATGCCACCGGCAATGATATCGCGTTTTGCGCCCTCGCTTCGGTCGAATGGCTTCGGCGTCGCTGTCATATGAATTTGTCCCACCCTCGCCGGTTCTATGGGGCAAAGCGGTGAAATTTGGGTTAAGTGCGCTTCGGCGCGGCACCTTGCCTTTGCGTGCGCTTTTGTGTAGAGGCCGCCGCGTTCGCGCGCATCTTGCGCACGGGCATATCGATGTCCGCGACGGAAAGTCTGTCCACGGATAGCCGCTGGTTGGCGAGGTTTCGCTCACCGGCGTCTTTTGCGTTGCGGGCCTCGTAAGCAAGGATTTGAGGCGCATGTTCGACAGTCTGAGCAATCGGCTTGGCGATGTTTTCGGGAAGCTCCGCGGTCGCGGCGCGCTGACCGAGGCCGACGTGCGCGCCGCGATGCGCGAAGTGCGAATCGCTCTGCTAGAGGCGGACGTCGCGCTGCCCGTCGTGCGCAGTTTCGTCGATCAGGTCACCGAACTCGCGATCGGCCAGAATGTCCTGCGCTCGGTCACGCCGGGGCAGCAGGTCGTCAAGATCGTCAGCGACGCGCTGACCGAAATGCTCGGTTCCGAAACCGCCGAGCTCGAGCTGGCCGTCACCCCGCCCGCCGTGATCATGATGGTCGGCTTGCAGGGTTCGGGTAAGACGACCACCACCGCGAAGATCGCGAAGCGGCTGAAGGAAAAAGAGCGCAAGAAGGTGCTGATGGCGTCGCTCGACGTCAATCGCCCCGCCGCGCAGGAACAGCTTGCCGTCCTCGGCCAGCAGATCGACGTCGCGACCCTGCCGATCGTCGCGGGGCAGCAGCCGGTCGAGATTGCGCAGCGCGCGATGCAGGCGGCGAAGCTTCAGGGTTATGACGTCCTGATGCTCGACACCGCGGGCCGCCTCCACGTCGACCAGCAGTTGATGGACGAAATGCAGGCGGTGTCGCGCACGGCGAACCCTGCCGAAACGCTGCTCGTCGTCGACAGCCTCACCGGCCAGGACGCGGTACAGGTTGCGCAGCGCTTCACCGATCAGGTGCCGCTCACCGGCGTCGTGCTCACCCGCATGGACGGCGATGCGCGGGGCGGTGCCGCGCTCTCGATGCGCGCGGTCACTGGCAAGCCGATCAAATTCGCGGGCACGGGCGAAAAGCTCGACGGGCTCGAGCTCTTTCAGCCCTCGCGCATCGCGGGCCGCATCCTCGGCATGGGCGACGTCGTCAGCCTCGTCGAACGCGCCGCCGAAACGATCCAGGCCGAAGAGGCCGAGGCGATGGCGGCGAAGATGGCCAAGGGCCAGTTCGACCTCAACGACCTCCGCACCCAATTGAACCAGATGCGTCGCATGGGCGGCCTCGGCGCGCTCGCCGGCATGATTCCGGGGATCAAGAAGGCGCAGGCGCAGATGGCGGCCGGTGCTGCCGACGACAAGATGCTCATCCACTTCGACGCGATCATGGGATCGATGACCCCCAAGGAGCGCGCGAAGCCCGAAATCCTGACCGCGAAGCGCAAGATCCGTATCGCCAACGGGTCGGGCACCACGGTGCAGCAGGTCAACAAGGTGCTGAAGATGCATCAGGAAATGTCCAGCGCGATGAAGAAGATCCGCAAGATGGGCGGGCTCAAGGGCCTCGGCGCGCTGTTCGGCAAGGGCGGCGGCATTCCCGGAATGGGCGGCGGCGGAATGGGTGGCGGTGGCCTCCCCGGTCTTGGTGGGGGCGGATCGATCCCGCCTGAACTCGCCAATTTGATGAATAAAAAGAAGTGACGACCCCAACAGGTCGTCATCCCGGCGCAGGCCGGGATCCAGTGAATTAAAACCCGAATTTGAACATTAAACTCTGAAGGAAAATATCATGGCAACCTCTATTCGCCTCGCACGCGGCGGTTCGAAAAAGCGTCCCTATTACAAGATCGTCGTCGCCGATTCGCGCAGCCCGCGCGACGGCCGTTTCATCGAGCGTATCGGCAGCTACAACCCGCTGCTCGCCAAGGACAATCCGGAGCGCGTGAAGCTCGATGCCGACCGTGCGAAGCATTGGGTTTCGGTTGGCGCGCAGCCGACCGACCGCGTCGCCCGCTTCCTCGACGCCGCTGGCGTTCTCGAACGCGCTGCCCGCAACAACCCGAACAAGGCTGTCCCCGGCGAAAAGGCCAAGGAACGCGCCGAAGAAAAGGCCCAGAAGCTGGCTGACGCCGAAGAAGCCGCAGCCGCTGCTGCCGCCGCTCCGGCCCCGGAACCCGAAGCTGCTGAAGAAGCCGCTCCGGAAGTGGCCGCTGAAGAAGCGCCCGCCGCTGAAGAAGCCGCCGCTCCCGAAGCCGCTGAATCGGACGCAACCGGTTCGGTGAAGAGCGAAGCGACCGCCGAAGCCGTTGCCGAAGCCGTCGCCGACGAAACCCCGGCCGACGCGACCGCCGAAGACGCGACCGCGATCGCCGAAGAAGTCGCCGAAGGCGGCCCGGTTGCTGCCGAAGCCGAAGAAGCTCCGGCCGCCGAAGCTGGCGAAGAAAAGGCCGAAGGCTAAGCCTTGGCCGACGCGAATCGCCCTGTCACCCTCGCCGCCATCGCCGGCGCGCATGGGGTGCGGGGCGAGGTGCGTCTCAAGCTATTTGGTGAAGGCGCGGAGGCTCTCCGCGCCTTTTCCGTTTTCGATGCGGGCGACCGCACGCTCACGTTGAAATCGGTCCGTCCCGCCAATCAGGGTGCGGTCGCGACCTTCGCCGAAATCGCCGACCGCAGCGCTGCCGAGGCCTTGCGCGGAACGGTGTTGACGGTGCCGCGCTCGGCGCTGCCCGCTCTGGGCGAGGGCGAATATTATCACCACGACCTGCTCGGCCTGCCATGCGTGTCGACCGACGGCGTCGCCATCGGCCATGTTGCCGCGGTCGAGAATTTCGGCGCTGGTGACATTCTCGAAATCGAGAAGCCCGACCGCAAACGTTTCATGGTTCCGATGACGGCGCAGGCCGTGCCGGCGTGGAACGACGACGGCGTCACCGTGAACGCCGCGTTCGTCGAGTAACGATATCCCCATATTTCCATCGCCACCCCGGGCTTGACCCGGGTCCCGCTTCTTCTGCTCATCGGAGCCCGAAGCGGGGGTTGACCTCAAGAGCGGGACCCCGGATCAAGTCCGGGGTGACGGACGAATTGTCGCGCCATCTTTTGGAGAGAGAGAATCGTCATGCGCTTGAAATCGGGTCTCGTTTTTGCTGCCATCCTTGGCTCGTTCGCTCCCGCTCACGCCCAGCAATCCGCCCCCAAAACCCTCGACCAACTCGCCCCCGAGATCGACACGCTCTTTGCCAGATATCAAGCCGAGCAGCACATCCCCGGCCTGGTCTACGGCGTCGTCAAGGACGGCAAGCTCGCTTATGTGAAGGGCATCGGCGTTCAGAACATCGCCGACAAGCGCGCCGTCACTCCCGACAGCCTGTTTCGCATCGCCTCGATGACCAAGGCGTTCACCGCGCTGTCGATCCTGAAGCTGCGCGATGACGGCAAGCTTCGCCTCGACGACCTCGCTGAGCAATATGTGCCCGAAATGAAGGGCTGGACCTACCCGACCAAGGACAGCCCGCGCATAAGGGTCAGGGATCTGCTCCAACATGTCGGCGGCTTCGTCACCGATGATCCGTGGGGCGATCGCCAGCAAGTGCTGCCGCAAGACGAATTCACGAAGATGATCGCCGCGGGCGTGCCGTTCAGCCGCGTACCGCAGAGCCAGCATGAATATTCGAACTTCGGCTATGCCTTGCTCGGTCGGATCGTCGCCAACGCCTCGGGCATGCCCTACACCGACTATGTCCGGCAGACGATCCTGAACCCTCTCGGCATGACCCGCAGCGGCTTTGACGCGCCGAAGGCTCCAAAGGCGCGCTACGCCCTTGGCTATCGCTGGGAAAATGAGAAATGGACCGCCGAGCCCGAGATGGTCGACGGGGCGTTCAACAGCATGGGCGGGTTGCAGGTCAGCGCGAACGACTATGCCAAATGGGTCGCCTTCCTGCTCTCGGCCTGGCCAGCGCGCGACGATGCCGACACCGGGCCGGTCAAGCGGTCGACGGTGCGCGAGATCGCACAGGGCTCGAACTTCGTCTCGGTGACGAACCGCATCGGCGCCAGCGGCGCTACGGCGTGCAAGCAGGCCGCGGCTTACGGCATGGGCTGGCGCGTTGCGCAGGATTGCGACCTTGGCCTGACGCTCGCGCACGGCGGCGGATATCCGGGCTATGGCAGTCATGTGATGCTGATGCCCGATTATGGAATCGGCGTCTTTGCGCTGTCGAACCGGACCTATGCCGGCCCGTCGGCCCCCGCGTGGGACACCGCGGTCGCAATCGACAAGGCGGGCCTGTTGGAAACGCGCCCCGTTCCGGTATCGCCGGCGGTGGCAGAGGCCTATGCGGCAGCAAGGGCGGCTTATGCCGCCGGCGATCTCGGCCCGCTACAGGGCCGGCTCGCGATGAACTTCCTCCTCGATCGTTCGGCCGCCAACTGGAAGGCCGAATTCGCGAAGTTGAAAGCCGAGGTAGGGGCGTGCCCCACCGACGAGCCGCTGGCGCCGACCGGCGCGATGTCGGCTGCCTTCCGCCTCAACTGCGAAAAGGGCAAGCTCGACGGGCAATTGCTGCTCGCCCCGACGAAGCCGGCGACGATCCAGGCGCTGCGCTTGCGCGTCGTGCCGCCCGAGGCGAACTGATGTCGACGGGGTGAGGCCTTTGCAAGGGACAGCCTCACCCCGTTTTCGCCCTGGACCTTTGAGAGGGGGGAGCAGGGTTCTTATCGCGGACGCTTATCGTGCCCGGCGCAGGCGGACGCCGCAGCGCGCGGCGGCACGGGTGAAGACGCTGTCTTCGCCGGGTGCGGTCGGCAGGGCGATCCACTCGCCGAGGCGGCGGAACGGGGTTGCGAGCCAGTGAAGGCCGCGGGTGATATCGGCGCTGAAATGATCATGACCGTCATTCCAGGCGCGCATGAACTGCTCGTCTTTCATCGTTCATTTCCTTTCGCTTGGGTGCATCCTAATTGCCCTCCCGCGCGCCGCAGCGCCAACAAAAGGCGTAGACCATATTATAAGCTGGCCTTATAAGGTCGTATGTCCCGACTGCCGCCCCTTTCCGCCGTGCGCACCTTCGAAGCCGCCGGTCGTTTGCAGAATTTCTCGCGCGCTGCCGAAGAGCTGGGACTGACGCAAGCTGCAGTCAGTTATCAAATCCGCCAATTGGAGGATCGGCTCGGCCGCGCGCTGTTCGTGCGTGAGAAAGGGCGCGTGCGCCTTTCCGAAACGGGCCAGCGGCTGCTGCCCGCGATCAGCAACGCCTTTGCCACCATGGGGGACGCCTTTGCCGCGCTCGGCAGCGACGAGGCCGACGTGCTGACGATCAATGCCGCGACCAGCTTTGGCGGCACCTGGCTCAGCGCGCGTATCGGCAGCTTCCAGCTCCAATATCCCGAACTCGCGGTGCGCATGGCGATGAGCAATGATCTGATCGATTTCGACGCCTCGAACGTCGATGTCGCGATCCGCATCGGCAAGGGCGCGTGGCCGGGGCTGCGCAGCGATTTCCTGATGCGCCAATATCTCGCGCCGATCGCCTCGCCCGCTTTCATCGCCGAGCACGACATAAACGAGCCCGCCGACCTGCTCCGCGTCCAGCGCCTTGCGCCGAACGATAGCTGGTGGGCCGAATGGTTCGCGCTGGCCGGGGTCGCGACACCGCCGGTGCTCTCACGTCGCGGGATCGAACTCGACAGCCAGTTGCAGGAGGCGAGCGCGGTGCAAGCGGGATTCGGCGTCGCGATGATGACCCCGCTCTATTGGCAGGGCGAATTGGCGAGCGGCCGCATGGTCCAGCCCTTTGACACATTCTATGTATCGAAGGGCTCGGGCATGTGGCTCGTCCACCGCGACAACCGCATCGGAGTGCGCAAGATCGAACGCTTCCGCGAATGGCTGCACGCCGAAATCGAGAAAGATCGCCACCTGCTGCCCGACGCGGTATGGGAGCCGCCGTTATGACCTTCACTGCCGTCCCCCTGACCCTCTACCCCGACATGTTCCCCGGCCCGCTGGGGCACAGTATGGCGGGGCGCGCGCTCGAAAGCGGGACGTGGAACTGCGCGCCGGTGCAGATCCGGGATTTCGCCACGGACAAGCATCGGACCGTCGACGACACGCCGGCGGGTGGCGGCGCGGGGATGGTGCTGAAGGCCGACGTGCTCGGCGCCGCGGTCGACCATGCCGTGGCGGCCCATCCGGGTCTGCCGATCCTGGCGATGACCCCGCGCGGGACGCCGGTCACGCAGGCGCGCGTGCGCCAGCTTTCGGCGGGTCCGGGCGCGATCATCCTGTGCGGCCGCTTCGAGGGTTTCGACGAACGCATCTTTGCCGCGCGCGATATCGAGGAAGTCTCGATGGGCGACATCATCCTGTCGGGGGGCGAGATGGGCGCGCTGTTGCTGCTCGATGCCTGCATCCGGCTGCTTCCCGGCGTGATGGGCGCCTCGGCCAGCGGCGACGATGAATCGTTCGAGCAGGGGCTGCTCGAATATCCGCACTACACAAGGCCGGTGAACTGGGAGGGGCATGACATTCCCGACGTGCTGCGTTCGGGCGATCACAAGAAGATTGCGAGCTGGCGCCGCGAACAGGCCGAGCACGATACGCGGGCGCGGCGCCCCGACCTGTGGGCGGCCTATGTCGCCGCGCGCGACGGGCGATAGCGCAGCAGCACCCACGGCACCTTCGCGCTGTCGAACATCAACCGGCTCTTTTGCTGGGTGAACGGCGGCATATGATCGCCGACGATCAATATGTCGGTCGGCGGGAAATCGGGGCGGCTCGCCATGTCGGCGAGCGCCGCTGCCGTGTCGTCCCAGACGGCGAAGAGGCGGCAGACCTGCGGATAATCGCCGTCGAGCACGGGGCCTAGCTGGCGGCAATTCTCGGTACGCAGCTCCGCATTGGCGACCACCGGCAGGTGCGAATTGAGCGTCAGCCAGTAGATGAACTGCGGCTCTTTCGCCGCGGCCAGGTCGCGCCCGATCAGCCGCGGTATGTCGCGATCGCATGCGCCGGGAAAGACATTGGGGCAATGCCCCGCGCCCTGCGCCTCGATTTGGTCGCGGAAGCTCATCCCCTCGAACCCGATCAGCGGATACCAGCGATCGCGGTCGAAGAATTTCGGCGAAAAGCCGTGATAGGCGTGCGTGGCATAGCCGCGCCGCGCAAGGGTCGCGGGCAGGCAATCGGGGTCGCGCGCGACGATCTCCTTATAATCGCCCCAGCGCTGACACAGCTCGCGAATCTCGCCCTTGGTCGTCGAGTTATAGAAGGTCGTGCTGCCCTGGCTAATCGCGAAGCGTTCGGCGAGTTCGGGGCGCGTCCAGATCGCGTCGAGCCGGTCGCGCAGCGTCGCCTCGGTCGGCAGTCCCATCGCCTCGACGACGACGATCATCACGTTCCGCTTGCCGTCCGCGAGCTTCAGGAAATCGGTCTGGCGCGTCGCCGAGGTGAAGGGGGCATCGGCGGGCGCCAGCCGGTTATAGGCGGTCGACCCCTCGCGCGCCCGGATATAGTCGGCCTGCGCCAGCGTATAGGTGAGCGCGGCAGCGGCGATCATCCATTGCAGCCCGCGCAAATTCTGCTGTCTGCGAAGCTGCCGCGCAGCAAAGCCGAGAACCGCGATCAACAGGCCGGCCCCGACCATATATTCGGGCGAAGCGGCGGGGCGCAGATCGAGCACCAATGCGATGACCGACAGGATCACGCTGATGTCCATGTTGAACATGCTCGCGATGAAAACGAGCGTCAGATAGAGGAGAAGGCCGAAAAAGGCGGCGACGCGAAACCAGTAGCCGAACCAGCAGGCCACGAAGCCGACCGCGCCGCAGAGCATGATCTCGCCCGCGCGCATCGGCCCGCCCATGATCGTGATCGGCAGGAAGGGAAGGTTGGGCAGCACCAGCCAGCACAGCGCCCAGTTGAGGAACGCCGTCAGCCCCACACCGTCGGCGGGCGCAAAAGCGCGGCTCGCGAGCGGCTTTATGGCATTCATGTGCAGCATCGGGTCCCTTCCGTGCCGTCCATGGCGGATTTTGGTTAATGTCGGTTTAAATCGGCCGCGTGCGTCATCCGCCGAACCCCTTGCATTTCGCGCCTTTCCAGCGTAGTGGCCCCGGCTTCAAGTGGAACCGGGCGAATCGCGTTCATCGCGCATGCCTGTCGTCCGCTTATCCCCGACCGGATATCCGGACGGGGCGCAGGGTTTCCGAAGTGCTGCGATCGGGAAACCTTGCCGATAAAAACGGTTAAGCAGGCCGGACCTTTGGGAGCGTCATATCGATGCTCGGGACCGACCTGCCTCTGGCGCGCGGCGAAAAGAAAAGGACTAGAGGACATGAACCTCATCCAGACGATCGAAGCCGAAGAAATCGCCAAAGCGGCGAAGACCATTCCGACCTTCCGTCCCGGCGACACGCTGAAAGTCGGCGTGAAGGTGGTCGAAGGCGAACGCACCCGCGTCCAGAATTTCGAAGGCGTGTGCATCGCACGCTCGAACAAGGGCATGGGCTCCAACTTCACCGTGCGCAAAATGTCGTTCGGCGAAGGTGTCGAGCGCGTGTTCCCGCTCTATTCGCCCAACATCGACTCGATTACCGTCGTCCGTAAGGGCGCTGTCCGTCGTGCGAAGCTTTACTATCTGCGTGGACGCACTGGTAAATCGGCACGTATTGCGGAGCGCCGCGAATACCGGTCGGAAGCCGGCGAAGGCTAAGGGGAGCTTCTCCACACCAAAGCCGAAACAGCTTTCAAAAACGACCGGTTCCGCCAACAGGCAGAGCCGGTCGTTTTCATTTGGGCAAAGCGAATTTGATGCAGCAGTCCGTCCTCCCGTTCCAGCCGACGCGGCGCGCCTTCCTTGGCGCGGTGCTTGCGTTCGGCGTGTCGGGGGAGGCGATGGCGCTCACCAGCGCGCAGCGCCTTGTGATCGCGGCGCGGCGGCAGGTCGGCGTGACGCTGACGTACGATCCGGCCTATACCGTGCTGCGCTTTCCGAACGGCGACGTCGACCGCGCCAAGGGCGTGTGCACCGACGTCGTGATCCGCGCCTTTCGCGATGCGCTAGGCGCCGACCTTCAGGCCCTTGTAAACGCCGACATGCGCGCCAATTTTACTGCCTATCCCAAAAATTGGGGGCTCGGCCGCCCCGACCGCAACATCGACCATCGCCGCGTACCCAATCTCGCGACCTATTGGCGCAGACAGGGCGCGGCGCTGCCCGTCACCGACGACCCGGCCGACTGGCGGCCGGGCGACATCTTCACCCAGATGGTCGGCGGCCGGCTGCCGCACACGGGCATCGTATCCGACCGCAAGGATACGACCGGCGTGCCGCTGGTGCTCCACAATATCGGCGGTGGCACGCGCGAGGAGGATGCCTTGTTCAAGCATCGGCTCACCGGCCATTTTCGCTGGAAAGTCTGAGTTTAAGTTACGTTTTCAACCGAGTTCTTGCCTTGAGGAGTGAGTAAATGGGTTATCGTATCGTAGTCGCCGGAGCCACGGGCAATGTCGGGCGCGAAGTGCTCGCCATTCTCGCCGAGCGCGAATTTCCGTACGACGAACTGGCGGCGGTCGCATCGTCGCGCAGCCAGGGCGACGAGATCGAAATCGGCGATACCGGTAAGACCGTTAAGTGCCAGAATATCGAGAATTTCGACTGGTCGGGCTGGGACATGGCGATTTTCGCGATCGGCAGCGATGCAACCGCGATCCATGCGCCCAAGGCCGCCGCCGCCGGCTGCGTCGTGATCGACAACAGCTCGCTCTATCGCATGGACCCCGACGTGCCGCTGATCGTGCCCGAAGTGAACCCCGATGCGATCGACGGCTATACCAAGCGCAACATCATCGCGAACCCCAACTGCTCGACCGCGCAGATGGTCGTCGCACTGAAGCCGCTCCACGATGCCGCGAAGATCAAGCGCGTCGTCGTCTCGACCTATCAATCGGTGTCGGGCGCGGGCAAGTCGGGCATGGATGAGCTGTGGAACCAGACGCGCCAGATCTTCGTCGGCGACGAGAAGGATGTGCAGAAATTCACCAAGCAGATCGCCTTCAACGTCATCCCGCACATCGACAAGTTCCTCGACGACGGTTCGACCAAGGAAGAGTGGAAGATGGTCGTCGAGACCAAGAAGATCCTCGATCCCAAGATCAAGGTCACGGCGACCTGCGTCCGCGTCCCCGTCTTCGTCGGCCATTCGGAAGCGATCAACATCGAGATGGAAGACGAGCTGTCGGCCGAGGATGCGCAGCGCATCCTGCGCGAAGCGCCCGGCGTGGTGCTCCACGACAAGCGTGAGGATGGCGGCTACATCACCCCCGTCGAATGCGTCGGCGATTTCGCGACCTTCGTGTCGCGCGTCCGTGAAGACCCGACGGTCGAAAACGGCCTCAACCTCTGGTGCGTCAGCGACAACCTGCGCAAGGGTGCGGCGCTGAACGCGGTGCAGATCGCCGAACTGCTCGGCCGCCGGCACCTCAAGAAGGGTTGAAACTAATCCTCCCTGTCGCGAAGCGATGGGGAGGGGGACCGCTCGCGAAGCGAGTGGTGGAGGGGCTGTGACGGCAACGTCAAGAGCCCCTCCGTCAGCCTCTTCGAGGCTGCCACCTCCCCATGCCTGCGGCACAGGGAGGATCCCTTGGCGCTGGCGTGTCATTCAAGCTATGCCTCTGAAATGACCAGCCCCTATGCCTTCACCCGTGCCCTCTGCCGCGCTCCTGCCCGATCCGCTGTGAAGGGCATCCGCGCCGATGGCGGCCCCGATCCTGATTTCTACGGCCTCGTCGCCGAGCATGAGGCCTATGTCGCGACGCTGCGCACCCTCGGCCTCGCGGTCGAGGTCCTCGAACCCCTCGACGATTTCCCCGACGCGCTGTTCACCGAAGATGTCGCGCTGACCTTTCCGGCGGGTGCCATCCTGCTTCGCCCCGGTGCGCCAACGCGCGCGGGCGAGGTCGAACATATCCGCGCTCCGCTCGCCGCGCATCATCCGCGTCTCCTCGAAATGACGGGCCCCGGCTACGCCGACGGCGGCGACATATTGCGCCTCGCCGACCGCGTGATCATCGGCCTTTCGGCACGCACCGACCGCGTCGGCGCCGAGGAACTCGCCGCGCTGCTCGGCACGCTCGGCTACCCTGCCGAGATCGCCGAAACGCCGCCGGGCGTGCTGCACTTCAAGACCGGCTGCGGGCTGATCGACGACCGCACGATCCTCGCCGTCCCCGCGCTCGCCGATTGTCCGCAGTTCGCCGGGCTGGAGGTCGTGACGACCCCGCCGGGCGAGGAGCCTTCGGCGAACATCCTGCGCATTCGCGACACCGTCCTCGTCGGCGACCGCTGGCCCGCGACGCACGCGCTGCTCGCCGCGCTGGGCATCGAAATCCGTCCGCTACCCACCGACCAGATCGCGCATATCGACGCGGGACTTAGCTGCATGTCGCTGCGCTGGTGACGCATCGAAAATGTCTGTCCTACAATGTCTTGCTGCATTAGGTCATCGATATGATACCCGCCCCGACCTTCCACCCGATACATGCATTTGCGAGTGAAGTTAGGCAGTTTTCCGTCACTTCTGACTCGACGGATTTCGGTCGATGACGGGTGGAGCGGCGCAATCCAAAACTCAAAAACGCCTTCTGGGCCTGCTCCTCGCGCTCCTCCTCCTCGCGCAGATCGACCAGCCCTATCCCGAGGTCGCGTTGCTCCAGCACATCCCGACGATGCTGTTGATTGTGGCGGGGCCGCTGCTGCTCCGCCGCTGGCCGCTGTCGACCGCCTCGGTCGCGTGCATCGTGGCCTTCATGGCGCTCCACACGCTTGGCGGACGATACGCCTATAGCAATGTCCCCTATGACGACTGGGCGCGCGCGCTGACTGGAACGAGCCTCTCCGACGCCTTTGGCTGGACGCGCAATCATTATGACCGCCTCGTCCATTTCGCCTTTGGCGCGCTGTCGGTCGTTCCGGTCGCCGAGATTGCGCGGCGGTGGGGTGGGCTTTCGCGGTACGGCGCGACGTTAACCGTGCTTGCTTGGGTATTGGCGATATCCTGCCTTTACGAAATCTTCGAATGGCTGCTCACCATCGTCGCGGCGGGCGAAACCGCCGACCGCTATAACGGGCAGCAAGGCGATATCTGGGACGCGCAAAAGGATATGGCGCTTGCGACCCTCGGTGCGATACTGGTGCTCGCGATACCGCACCGCGACAGGAGATAGGCATGCGCAAGTTCATAACCCTCGCAATGATCGGCCTGCTCGCTGCGTGCAAACCCGCCGCCGACAAGGCCCCGGCCGATGCCGATCCGGTCGCGCCGCCGGTGCCCGAGGCAAAGAACGACGGCCCGAACGCTGCGACCATGGCGGTCAGCCTCGACGGCGAGGGGCTGCGCTTCGTCGACAAGGCCAGCGGCAAGACCAGCCTGCTCGCCTTCGGCGTCCCGCGCGCGCAGGCGGAGACCGCGCTCGCCAATGTCGCGGGCAAGGAGGACGACCGCAGCACCAACGAGGAATGCGGCGCGGGCCCGATGGAATTCACGCGCTACGATGCGATGACGCTCAATTTCCAGGACGGCAAGTTCGCCGGCTGGTTCCTCGGCAACGAACCCGGCGCCGCAACCTATTCGACGATGAGCGGCATCGGCATCGGCACGACGCGCGCCAAGGCGGCGGAGTCGGTGTCGATCGTCGACCTCGAGGACAGCACGCTGGGCGAGGAATTCAGCATCGGCACCGGTGACAATGTCATCGGCGGCATGTTCGCGGCGCCCGGCGATGCGGCAAAGGTCGACGCGCTGTTCGCCGGCACCAACTGCTTCTTCCGCTGACATGGCGACCGAAATCACCGGCGGCTGCCGCTGCGGCCAACTGCGTTACAGCTTCGAGCAGGACGGGCCGCTGCTCAACTATTGCTGCCACTGCCTCGACTGCCAGAAATCGACCGCGAGCGCCTTCGCCGATCAACTGATCGTGTCGACCGACGCGCTCACGCTGACCGGACGGCGCGTGACCTATTCGACCGAGCGCCCGTCGGGCGGGACGACGACGAACCAGCACTGCCCCGACTGTTTCAGCCGCGTTTGCAATGCGAACACCGTCTATCCCGCGATGACGATCGTGCGCGCCGGCACGCTCGACGATCCGTCGGACCTCGAACCCTTCGCGCATATGTGGACCAGCCGGAAACGCGGCTGGATCGCAATCGACCCGGCGGTGCCGACCTTCGAGGAAACCCCCGACCCCGGGGAATTCATGCGGCTTGCGATGGAGCGCCGCGCGGGCTGAACGGCTGGAGGCGACTGGAAGCCACGCTCTTCCATATCGTCACCCCGGACTTGATCCGGGGTCCCGCTTTTTGACGCACTCACTGGCTTCGGCCTCAAGCGGGATCCCGGGTCAAGCCCGGGATGACGGAAGTGGGGGACGGGATGTCCGCTCCCCACCCCAAAGCCGACACCCCACTAATGCCCCATATCCGCCGCCGACGCCCTCGGCCCGCCTGGCTTCGGCGGGCGTAGCAGCAGGACCAGCGGCACCGACGCCAGCGTCACCCACATCATCAGCCAGAAATCGTCGATATAGGCGACCATCGCCGCTTGCCGATTTATCTCGGCGTTGACCATCGCCATCGCCGCGTCGCCCGCGATGCCGAACCGGTCGGCGGTCGACGGATCGAGCAGGGCGACCGAGCTGTTGGTGACATGCGCCGCCAGATCCTCGTGGCTCCGCTGGATATTCGCGCCGAGCAGGGTGGTGACGATCGAGATGCCGACCGACGCCCCGATGCTGCGAAACAGGTTGAGCAGGCTCGACCCGTCGGTGCGATATTGCGGCTGGATCGTCGCGAACGCCATGGTGTTGAGCGGGATGAAGATCAGCCCCATGCCGAGCCCCTGTACCAGCCCGCTGATGATCACCGGCCGCATCCCCATTTCAAGCGACCAATGGCTCATCTGCCACAGCGAATAGGCCGCGATCAGCAGGCCGGTGCCGACCATCCAGCGCGCGTCGATCTTTCCAAGCAATTGTCCCGCGACCCACATGCTGGCGAGAATGCCGATCCCGCGCAGCGCGAGCACCACGCCCGTGTCGATCACCGGCCAGCCGAAGAGATTCTGCAGCATCGGCGGCAGCAATGCCATCGACGCAAACATCACGACGCCGATCACGATCATGAACCCCATTGCAGTGACGAGGTTGCGGTCGGCGAGCATCAGGCGGCTGAACAAGGGAGCGCGCGCGGTGAACATATGGACGATGAACATCCACAGGCACGAAATGGCGACGCCCAGCTCGATCCAGATTTCGATGCTGTCGAACCAGTCGAGATGCGCGCCGCGATCGAGCATAAGCTGCAATGCAGCAAGACCCAGCGCCAACATCGAGAAGCCGAACAGGTCGAACCGCCGCGTGATGCTTTTGGTCTTGGGCAGTAGCGCCCACATCATTGCGAGCGTGAGCAGCCCAACGGGCAGGTTGACGTAAAAGACCCAGCGCCAGTTGACGCTTTCAGTCAGCCAGCCGCCCAATATCGGTCCCAGGATCGGCCCGATCATGATCCCCATGCCCCAGATGGACATCGCGCGCGCGTGGCGTTCGGGCGGGTTGATGTCGAGCATCACCGACTGCGACAGCGGCCCGATAAAGGCGGCGCTGACCCCTTGCAGGAAGCGGAAAGCGACCATTTGTTCGAGCGTCTGCGCCGCGCCGCACGCCATCGATGCGACGATGAAGCCTGCGACTGCCGCCATGAACAATTCGCGCCGTCCGATGCGGTCGGCGAGCCATCCGGTGATCGGCATCGCGACGGCCGAGGCGAGGATATAGCTCGTCAATACCCACGTCACCGTCTCGCTCGTCGCGCCGAGCGCCGATTGCATATGCGGGATGGCGACGTTGGCGATCGTCGTGTCGAGGATCTGCATGATCGACGCGCCCATGACGGCGACCGTCAGCAGCCCGCGATAACGCACGCGCTCGTGCAGCGGGATCGAATCGTCGTCGGGAAGCGCCGCGGCGGCGGAGCGGCGGGGGAGGGCGTTGCTCGCCATGCTTTACCCTAAAAAATGTCGTCATTCCCGCGAAAGCGGGAACCCAGCGAGCAAATGTCGCAATTGGGTTCCCGCTTTTGCAGGAATGACGAAGGGAGGGGGAGAGGGAGCATCCCGCTTACTTCGTAAACACCCGCACGTCGGCCGACAGCCCGGCGATCATGTCGCGCGCGGGCTTTTCGTCGAAGGCGATGCGGACGGGCACCCGCTGCGTCACCTTGACCCAGTTGCCGGTCGCATTCTGCGCGGGCAGGACCGAAAATTCGCTGCCCGTGCCTGCGCCGATCGTCAGCACATGACCGCGCACCTTTACGCCGGGATAGGCGTCGAAGCTGATTTCGGCGCGCTGGCCGACGCGCATGTCGGCGAGATCGGTTTCCTTGAAATTGGCCTCGACCCACGGATGCGTGGTGTCGACGAGCGTCACCGCGGGAAGCCCCGCGACCATCATTTGGCCGACCTGCAACCGGTCCGACTGCGCGATACGGCCGGCGCTCGGTGCGCGAACGGTGGTGCGGCCGAGGTTCACCTGCGCCTGCGATCGCTGGACGCGCGCCGCCTCGACCTGCGGGTTGATCCCGCTCGACGGGCCGGCGGCGAGCTTGGTCCGTGCTTCGGTGGCGGCGGCCTCGGCTTGGCGGACGCTCTCGCGCGCTTGGCTGAGCGCGTGGCGCGAAGCATCATAGGCGGCCTTGGTCGTGAAGCCCTTTTCCATCAGCGCTGCCTGGCGGTCGAAGGTCACCTGTGCGAATTTGACGTCCTCGCGCGCCGCGGCGATGTCGACGTTCGATGTGTTCGCGCTCGCCGAAAGATTGCCGACCTCGACCTCGGCGGCGTCGATCGCCGCAGTCGCTTGCGCGACGGTCAGTGCATATGGCTCGCCGTCGATGCGGAACAGAAGCTGGCCTGCGGCGACTTGCTGGCCGTCGCGCACCGCGACCTCGGTAATCCGCCCCCCCACTTCGGCGGCGACCGAGACCTTGTCCATCTGGACATAGGCATTGTCGGTCGACACCGACCCGCCGCTCGTCAGCCACCAGCCGGCGCCGCCCGCGATCAGCGCCAGGGGCAGGCCGAACATCAGGATGCGCGTGCGCCAGCTTGCCTTCGGCGCGGCCTCGGTTTCGAGTGCCGGGCTCGGCAAAGGATCGGCCTTCGGCGCCGCTTTGGGCGGGGCAGCGTTTTCGGCTTTTGGGCGGGATGGGGAGAGCTGGTCCATCAGGCGGTCTCTTTTTCTTTTTGGCAGATGCGGCGGGATAAATTGGCGCGGACACGCTCGACGAGGCTGGTGAGCTGCTCGACTTCGGCGGCGCTCAATCCTTCGATCGCCTCGGCGGTCAGCGCGTCTGCAATGGGGCGCATCCCGCTCAGAAGCTCGCCCGCGCGCGGCGTCAGGTACAACTGCCAGGCACGGCGATCGGCGGGGTCGGCGCGGCGTTCGACCAATTCGGCCTCGACCAGCCGGTCGACCATGCGCGACAGCGTGATCGGTTCGACCTCGATCAGTTCGGCGAGCGGACCCTGGCGAATCCCTTCATGGCGCTTGAGATAGGTGATCAGCCGCCATTGCAGCGCAGTGATCCCGCTGTCCTTCGTGCGCGCGTTGAACGAACGCCGGAACAGGCGTGCGCTGTCGTTCAAAAGGAATCCGATCGTCTCACTCATGTCATACGACATAATAGCAATTGCTACTAAATTCAATGCACGCTGCGCGGCACTTTCGCTAACTTCCGCATCGGACCAATCGCCCGCCCTCTCCCCCTTGCCGCCCGCAAATCCATGCGGCAGGATGACGTCATGACATTGACCGCCGACCTCTTTTGGTCCTTTCGTTCGCCGTACAGCTACCTCGCTATCGGCCGATATCGCGCCCTTGCGGCGAGCCATGACGTGACGATCAATCTGCGCCCCGTCTATCCGCTCGCGATCCGTCAGCCCGACTTCTTCGAACGCAACCATCCCAACTGGCTGAGCTATACGGTGCGCGACATGATCCGCGTTGCGCAGTTTCATGGCATTCCTTTTGGCCCGCCGCGCCCCGACCCGATCGTGCAGGATATGACGACCCGCGCGATCGCGGCCGAGCAGCCCTATATTTATCGCCTGACGCGGCTGGGGCAGGCGGCGTCGCGGCGCGGCAAGAGCCTTGCCTTTGCGCATGAGGCTGCGCAGCTCATCTGGGGCGGGGCGCAGGATTGGCATCTCGGCGACCATCTGGCGGGGGCGGCGAAGCGCGCCGGTCTCGACCTCGCCGAACTTGACGCCGAAGCCGTGAGCGACGCCGAGTTACTCGACAACGAGATTGCGGCGAATCAAGTCGCGCTCGAAATCGCTGGCCATTGGGGCGTGCCGACATTGGTGTTCGATGGCGAACCCTTCTTCGGCCAGGACCGCATTGAAATGGCGAAGTGGCGGATGGAGCAAAAGGGGCTGCGCCCGCGCTGATCGGCGCTTGCCGAACGGGGCGTGAAGGGCGCATAGCGCGGCGCATGACGAACGAACCGCAATATTTCGACGCGCGCGACGGCGTGCAACTGGCGTGGCGCGAAATGGGGGAAGGGCGGCCGCTCTTCTTGCTTCACGGCTTGTTCTCGAATGCCGAGGTCAACTGGATCAAGTTCGGCACTGCGGCGCGCGTCGCTGCCGAGGGGTACCGCGTGATCATGCCTGACCTGCGCATTCACGGGTCGAGCGATGCGCCGCACGAGGAAGAACATTACCCGCCCGACGTGCTGGTCCATGACCTGCAGGATCTGGTTGCGCATCTTGGCCTCGGCGATTTCGATCTCGGCGGTTTTTCGCTCGGCGCGCGGACCAGCGCGCGCGCGGTGGTCGCGGGGATGCGACCAGGGCGGCTGATCCTTGGCGGCATGGGGCTGGCGGGGCTGGCCGGCTGGCAGCGGCGCGGGCGCTTCTTCAAACGCGTGATCGCCGAATATGAAACCGCGAAGCGCGGCGACGACACTTGGCTGTCGATCCAGTTCATGAAGACGATGAAGGTCGACCGCATCGCGGCGGGGCACCTGCTCGACAGCTTTACCGACACGACCCCCGAAATGCTGGCGGCGTTGACGATGCCGACGCTCGTCGTGTGCGGCGAGCAGGATCAGGATAATGGTTCGGCCGAGGAACTGGTCGCAGCGCTGCCCGAGGCGCGGCTGGCGACGATTCCGGGGACGCATATGTCGAGCGTGACGCAGCCCGAGCTGGGCGAAGCTATCGCGGCCTTTCTCGCGGCTTGACCGGACTCGCGGCAAGCGCCTAGCTGTTCCGATGCGCCGTAGAGCGCTGCGATAACATTCCAGAGGACGCACCCCATGAAAGCCATGATTTCAACGCTGTCGCTTGCCCTGTCGCTCGCGGTGGCGACCCCCGCTTTTGCCCAGACTGCGCCGACGGCCGCCGATGCCGAGGCCTTTATCGCGTCGGTCGAAAAGGACCTGTTCGACTATACGGTCGAGGCGAGCCAGGTGAACTGGGTCAACAGCACCTACCTGACCGAAGATACCGATGCGATGGCGTCGCGGATCAACGCGGTGGGCACCGAAAAATCGGTCAAATATGCTCTCGAGGCCGCCAAATATAAGGACGTCGCGGGGCTCAGCGCCGACACGAAGCGCAAGCTCGACATATTGCGCACCGGCATCGTGCTGCCCGCGCCGACGACGCCGGGCGCCGCGACCGAGCTCAACACGATCGCGACCGACCTGCAGTCGCAGTATGGCAAGGGCCGCGGCACGCTGAACGGCAAGGAAATCTCGGGATCGGATATCGAGGCCGAGATGGGCAATCTGCAGAATACGCCCGCGCAATTCGCCGAAATGTGGACGAGCTGGCACGACAAGGTCGGCGCGCCGATGAAGGACGATTACGCCAAGATGGTCGGCATCGCGAACGCCGGCGCCAAGGAATTGGGTTTCGCCGACACCGGCGCGATGTGGCGTTCGGGTTACGACATGCCGCCCGAAGAGTTCGCGAAGGTCACCGAGCAGATCTGGAGTGACATGAAGCCGCTTTACGTGGCGCTCCACACCTATGTCCGCTGGAAACTGAACGAGAAATATGGCGACGCGGTACAGCCCAAGACGGGCCCGATCCGCGCCGACCTGCTCGGCAATATGTGGGCGCAGGAATGGGGCAATATCTACCCGCTCGTCGCGCCCGCGGGGACGGGCGACCTCGGTTATGATATCGGCGACCTGCTCACCGCACAGGGCAAGGGTCCGCTGGACATGGTCAAGGCGGGCGAGAATTTCTACTCGTCGCTCGGCATGGCGCCATTGCCCGAAACTTTCTGGAAGCGCAGCCAGTTCCTGAAACCCGCGGATCGCGAAGTCGTGTGCCACGCCTCGGCATGGGACGTCGATAACAAGGACGATATCCGCATCAAGATGTGCATCAAGGTGAATGCCGACGACTTCATCACGATCCATCACGAACTCGGGCACAATTATTATCAGCGTGCGTACAACAAGCAGCCGTTCCTCTATCTCAACGGCGCGAACGACGGCTTCCATGAGGCGATCGGCGATTTCGTCGCGCTGTCGATTACTCCGCAATATCTGGTCGACATCGGCCTGCTCGACAAGGCGAAGGTGCCGAGCGCCGACAAGGACGTCGGCTTGCTGCTGCGTCAGGCGATGGACAAGGTCGCGTTCCTGCCCTTCGGCCTGCTCGTCGACCGCTGGCGCTGGGGCGTTTTCGACGGTTCGATCCAGCCCGCCGACTACAACAAGAAGTGGACCGAGCTGCGCACCCAATATCAGGGCATCGTCCCGCCGGGTGAGCGGCCTGCGAATGCGTTCGATGCGGGTGCTAAATTCCATATCCCGGGCAACACGCCCTACACGCGCTATTTCCTCGCACGCGTGCTGCAGTTCCAATTCTATCAGGCGGCGTGCAAGCAGGCCGGGTGGAAGGGGCCGCTCCACCGCTGTTCCTTCTATGGCAACAAGGATGTCGGCGCGAAGCTGAATGCGATGCTCGAAATGGGTGCGTCGAAGCCCTGGCCCGATGCGCTGCAGGCGTTCACCGGCAGCCGGGAGATGTCGGGCAAGGCGATGGCCGACTATTTCGCGCCGTTGAAGAAATGGCTCGACGCCCAGAACAAGGGCAAGCCGCAAGGCTGGTGAGCCGCCCTTGGGCAGACAGCAGAAGGGCCGGGGAGTGATCTCCGGCCCTTTGTTTTTGGACGGCTGTTGAGAATGCCCGCATTGGGGTGGTGAGCTGACGTTGCCCTCTTTGGACATCGCCCGGCTAGATATTACAAAGTTCAGTAAAGTTCAGCCCTATGAGCGCCCCGATTTGCAAGTCGCGGAGTGCTGGATGTGCGCGGCACGTCCGATCATAGTCGCACCCGCAAGCAGGCAGCGACCGCTTTTTGTTCACTGAATGAAAGAGCCAGATGAGGGCTGGCACAGCCGGATAATGTAGGAAAGACCTAATTTGAAGGCGATGTTTGTTTTGGGGTGGGGAGCGGACATCCCGTCCCCCACTCCCGTCATCCCGGGCTTGACCCGGGATCCCGCTTTTTTTGCGCGCCCAATGGCTTCGACCTCAAGCGGGACCCCGGATCAAGTCCGGGGTGACGAAAAGGATTGGTCTGCAACCGGTCGCTTTGAGCTCCGCCCTTTCTCCGTTCGTGTCGAGCGAAGTCGAGACATCCATCGACGAAACGCCCAGCCCGATGGGCATCTCGACTGCGCTCGATGCGAACGGTTTAGATTGGGTGGAGTGTCCGCTTCCGGTCGAAATCTGCCATCGTCGAACTCATTGCGCCTCGATCGACTGTTTGAAGCGGGCGAGCCGCGCGCTCGCGGCGGCGGCGTGCGGGCCGATCCAGCGGTCGTGGATGTCCTGGATCGGCATCGCGTTGAGGTGGTTCCAGCGCTCGCGACCGCGGCGTTCGGCGATGACGAGGCCGGCATCCTCCAGAACCTTCAGATGTTGCATAACGGTGCAGCGGTCGATGTTGGCGAAGTTGCTGCACAGCGTGCCGGTGGTGAGCGGCTGATCTTTGAGATCGTCGAGTATCTGGCGGCGGACATGCGAGGACAAGGCCTTGAAAACGCGATCATATTCTTCGTGGATTGACATGTTATAAATATATAACATAATGATGAAGAATCAAGCGGAGATTGTCGATGGAGTTGAAGTTCAGGGTTGCGGCGCGGATTGCGAAGCCGGTGCACGAGGTGTTCGAGGCGGTTGCCGACCCCGCGAAGCTGTCGAACTATTTCACGACCGGCGGCGCCAAGGGGCGGCTGGAGACGGGCGCGACGGTGGAATGGGATTTCCACGATTTCCCGGGCGCATTTCCCGTCTATGTGATCGAGGTCGTCGATGACGAGAAGATTGTCCTCGAATGGCAGGCGAACGAGGGCGAGGCGCCGAATGTCGAGGGCGGCGAGTTGAAGGACGCCGATTATCGCACACGCGTGACGATGAGCTTCAAGGAACTCGACGACGGCCGTACATTGGTCGAGATCGCCGAGGAAGGCTGGCGCGAAAATCAGGGCGCGCTAAGCGCCTCCTACGGCAATTGCCAGGGCTGGTCGCAGATGCTGTGCGCGCTGAAGGCGTGGATCGAGCACGGCATCAATCTACGCGAGGGCATGTATAAATAGCGAGCCGATCCCGTCTGTCGTGCGGCGATAGGGAGGATTTCTAGTCAGGATATTCCATCCGCAGCGGGCGCGAGCCGATCGGGGCGCCGGTGTTGGCGTCGACGACGACCGGCCGCACCGCCTTGCCCGTTTCGACGTCGAGATGGCGGCTGAGCGCGCCGGCGCCATTATATTTGCGGCCCCATGCGCCGATCGCCATCAGGATCGGTAGAAAGTCGCGCCCCGCGTCGGTGAGCAGATATTCGTCGCGCGGCGGGCGCTGGCTGTAGCGCTTTTTCTCGATCAGTCCCGCTTCGGTCAGCGCCGACAGACGCCGCGACAAGATGTTTGGCGCGATGCCGAGGCTGGAGCGGAGCTGTTCGTAGCGCGTCAGTCCCCGCTCGATATCGCGCAGCACCAACATGCTCCAGCGGTCGCCGACGCGCATCAGCCCGCGGTCGACGGGGCAGGTACCCAAATTATTTTCGTCCGTACTCATTGAAGTCATATGGAGCAGTCACTATCATTTTGCAAGTGACCCACTCAGGGCCGCCTGCAAAGGAGACTGAAGATGACTATCCCCACTGGAACGGCCCTGATCACGGGCGCCTCGACCGGCCTTGGCGCCGTTTATGCCGACCGCCTGGCAAAGCGCGGGCACGACCTGATCCTCGTCGCGCGCAACGGAGCGCAGATGGAAGAACTGGCTGCGAAGCTGCGTGCCGAAACCGGCGTCCAAGTCGATGTGATCGCCGCGGATCTGACCAAGAGCGACGATGTGACGCGGATTGAGCAGCGCCTGATCGACGATGCGGCGATCACGCTGTTCGTGAACAATGCAGGCATGTCGCTGAATGGCGGCACGCTGGAAAATAGCGCCGCCGAGATCGAGACGATCATCGCGCTCAACGTCACGGCCGCAGCGCGGCTTGCGATCGCGGCGGGCAAGGCGTTTGGCGTGCGCGGCAAAGGCGCGATCGTCAACATCGCCTCGGTGCTCGCGCTGGCCCCCGAAACATTCGAAGGCGTGTACAGCGGGTCGAAGGCATTTCTGCTCAACCTCAGCCACGCGCTCGCAACCACCGGCCGCGAAAAGGGCTTCCATGTCCAGGCGGTGCTCCCCGGTGCGACGCGCACCGAAATTTGGGAGCGTTCGGGCAAGGATGTCGATGCCTTCCCCGCCGAGATGGTGATGAGCGCGGGCGACCTTGTCGATGCTGCGTTGCTCGGACTCGATCGGGGTGAGGAGGTAACGATACCCCCGCTCGCCGACGAAGGGCAGTGGAAGGATTATTATGCGGCGCGGCTTGCCATGGGGCCGAACCTGTCGAAGCGTGATCTGGCGCCGCGTTATCGGGTGAGCGAAGCGGTTTGAGGGAAAAGGGGCGGCTGACGAGAGAAGGCCGCCCTCTCACATCCCCGGGTGACGAATGATAGTGGTTGCCAGATGGGGCCGTCCCCTTGCCCAAGTCCGCCCCCATGCCCTATCGCGCTGCCATGGCAACGAAGAAGGACAGTCCCGGACAAAGCACGCGTGAGAAGCTGATCGACGCGGCGTTCCGCGCGGTCGCGCGCAACGGGCTTGCCGACACCAATGTCAAATCGATCGCGGCCGAGGCGGGGGTCAATCCCGGCCTGCTCCATTATCATTTCGCCAGCAAGGATGCCTTGATCGAGGCGGCAATCGAGAGCGCAACCGCGCGCTATTTGGCCGAGATCGACGCGTTGATCGAAACGACCCCGAGGGCCGACCTGTTCGATGCCTATGCCGCTTTCGCCGCGGCGACGCTCGACGCCAACCGCGACCTTTTCCGCGTCCGGCTGGCGCTCGGCGCGCGCGCTGGCGCGTCGGCGCCCCGATCTCGCCGCGATGAGCTTTGACCCCGGCTATGTTCCGTGGACCGGGCTGGCGCGGTCGAGCGGGAAGATTGTGTCTTCGCTGGTCAGCCTGATCCTGCCGCTGACGATGAAAAGCGACCGGAAAAGCACGATTGCACTGTCGGGCAAATATCTTGCGGCGCTGGCGGCGGACCCCGCCTATGCCGAGGCGCATGGCGATTACTGGTCGGTGCGCAATCCGGCGCTGGTGCGGATCGAGCCGTCGGCGCTGGCGCGCGACGATGCGGCGTGCGCGAAGCTGTGGGATGATTGTGTGGGGTTGTTGGGGTTGGAGGGGTAGCTATGGCCGGTTTCGGCCGGGAGTTGCCATCGCCACTTTTCGTCGTTCCCGCGAAAGCGGGAACCCAGCGACAACGCCGGCTCGCTGGATTCCCGCTTTCGCGGGAATGACGAAGCTGGAGTAGGAACCGTCGGCTAACGACCGATTGCGGACCCTGCCATCCTCGTCACCCCGGACTTGATCCGGGGTCCTGCTTGAGGCCGAAGCCAGTGAGTGCGTCAAAAAGCGGGATCCCGGGTCAAGCCCGGGATGACGGAAGTAGGGGACGGGGTGTCCGCTCCCCAATACAAAACAAACATCGCCTTCAATTAGGTCTTTCCTACATTATTCGGCCGTGCCAGCCTTCATCCGGCTCTTTCATTCGGTGAACAAAAAGGTGGTCGCTGCCCGGCTTGCGGGTCCGACCATGATCGGACGTGCCGCGCACATCCAGCACGCCGCGACTTGCAAATCGGCGCGCTCATAGGGCTGAACTTTCCTGAACTTTGGAATATTGCGCGGCCCTTGCGCCGACCCGATCCGGATCCAGCCGGGCGATGTCCAACGAGGGCAGCGACAGCTCGCCACGCCAAAGCGGACACCGATCAGGCGGAAGGCCTTGTCCTCAATGCCAGGGCGAGGTTCGCACGCTCCAATATACGATATAGAGCAGCCCCGCCCAGAGCAGCAGGATGAACGCCATGCCGGTCCGGCTCGACGGCCGCTCGCTGGCGGCCTCGGCAGACGCGTGGAGTTCGGCCCATAACGGGGCGGGGATCAGCCGGCGGACGGCGAGCAGGCCGAGCGGCACGATGACGAGGTCGTCGAGCCAGCCGAGCACGGGAATGAAATCGGGAATGAGGTCGATCGGCGATAGCGCATAGGCCGCGACCGCGACCGCTAGGATGCGCGCGAGCATCGGCACGCGCGGGTCGCGGGCGGCGAGCCAGGCGGCATGCGCCTCGACCGCGAGGCGGTGGCCAAGATCGCCGATGCGTTCGGAAAGGGATTTGCCGGTCATCGCTTCCCTCATTACTGTCCCCGCATGGCTATCCAACTGAAAAGCGCACGCGTTGAACGCTGGCCCGTCGCGGGGGCGTTCGTGATCAGCCGCGGATCCAAGACCCATGTCGATGTCGTCGTCGCCGAAGTCGAGGGCGATGGCGCCTATGGGCGCGGCGAGGGGACGCCGATCTATTATCTGGGAGAGGATGCCGCGGCGTGCCGCGACCAGATATTGCGCGTGGCGCCGCATATCGCCGACATGGGCGCGGCCGAGGCGCGCGCGGCGGTGCAGGAACTGATGGCGCCGGGCGCCGCGCGCAACGCGCTCGATTGCGCGCTATGGGACCTTGAGGCGCGGCAGCGCGGCCTCAGGCTGTGGCAGGTCGCGGGGTGCGACGGCGCGCCGACGTCGCGCGTCACCGCCTATACGATCTCGCTCGGCACGCCAGGGGCAATGGCCGAACAGGCGGCAACGGCCGCCGCCGACGGTTATCGACTGCTGAAGATCAAGCTGACCGGCGAGGGCGACCGGCTTCGCGTCGCGGGCGTGCGAAAGGGGGCGCCCGAGGCGCGGCTGATCGTCGACGCGAACGAAAGCTGGGGCGAGATCGATATATTGAGCGAGACCGAGGCGCTCGCCGACATGGGGGTCGAGATGATCGAGCAGCCGGTCCCCGTCGGCGCCGATGCCTTGCTCGATCCAGTCTATGCGCCGCTGCCCTTCGTTGCCGACGAAAGCTGCCAGACCGCCGCCGACATCGCGCGGATCGGGCCCTTTTACGACGGGGTGAACATCAAGCTCGACAAGGCGGGCGGGCTGACCGAGGCACTGAAAATCGCCGACGCGGCCGACGCGGCGGGGCTGTCGATCATGGTCGGCTGCATGTTGTCGACCAGCCTCGCGATCGCGCCGGCGTTCGTGCTGGCGCAGCGCGCGCGCTGGGTCGACCTCGACGGCCCCGCGCTGCTGGAGCGGGACCGCGAGGGCGGGTTCGAATATCGCGAGGGGCGGATTGGTATCTAAAGCGCCACTTCCGCATGCTGGCCGAGTTCGCCTTCCTTCATCGTCATACCCGTCGCGAGTTTGAACAAACCCTTGATGCTTGGGTCGGCGGTCCAGATTTCGGCATTGTCGAGGTCGAAGCGCAGCAGGACGAGCTTGGGGTCGTCCTTGCCGCCTTCATACCAGGCCGCGATGCTGTTGTTCCACAGCTTGTCGAGGACCGCGCGGTTACTTTCGCGAACGAGCGTTCCCGAAATGCAGGCGAAGAGGTCATGGCCCTTGGCGGCGAACTGCGCCATCGCGGGGCCGCCGCCGGCGAGCCGGTTGTCGGTCGCGGTGAAGAACCAGAAGGCGCTGTTGGCGTCCTTGTCGAGTTGCGCGTTCATAGGGATATGATGCTCGCGCTCGCCGGTGGCGCCGACCATGACATAAGGGCTGTCGGCCAGCGCCTTCCAGAACTGCTTTTTGATATCGTCGCTCATCGAAAGGCTCCTTCGTGCCCCCCGACGATCGATCAACGCGGCAAATGCATGGTTGTTGCCCGGTTCAGCGCATCCGCGGCTCCGCATAGCTGACGACCTCATATTCGATGCCGTCGGGGTCGAAGAAATAGAAGCGGCGGCCAGGTTCGTAATCGCCGTGGTTGAACGGCGTCAGCCCGACCGCCTTCACGCGCATCTCGATCGTATCGAGATCGTCGACTTGCACCCCGACATGGTTGAGCGGTGCGCCCTTTGGATATTGCACATCGGCGTGTTGGCCGTCGGGGCCGGTGTAGAGCGCGACATAGGCGGCGTCGCTGCCAAGGTGGATCGTGCGCCCGCCGTCGCGCGCGGGGCCGCGCCAGCGTTCGTGCCAGCCGAAGATCGCCGAGAGGATCCCCGCAGTGCGGTCGGGGTCGCTGACCGTCAGATTTACATGTTCGATGAAGGGGTGCGCCACCAATATTCTCCTGATTCGCGTTGACGCCCGGCTTATGAAAGCTCAAGTCAGGTTTAGATCAAGGATAAATGGCGCGCCGATCGATTTGGGCCGTCATTGCGAGCGAAGCGGGCCGCGGGCGACCGCAGGTCAACCAATCCAGAGCGGCTCTCGCATGACCTGGATTGCCGTGTCGCTTCGCTCCTTGCATTGACGGAGGAAGGGCATGCACAGAACAGACCTGATCGCGATCGGCGAACTCGCATCGCGTACCGGCGTCGCGGTTTCGGCGATCCGCTTTTATGAGGCAAAGGGGCTGATCGAGGCGCTGCGCACCGGCGGCGGGCAGCGGCGGTTCCTGCGCGCCGATATCCGCCGTGTGTCCTTCATCCTGATCGCGCAGCAATTGGGGCTGAGCCTTGAGGAGATTGCCGCCGAGCTGGCGCAGCTTCCGGCGGGGCGAACGCCCAATGGGGCCGACTGGACGCGGATCAGCACCGGGCTGAAGGCGCGGATCGACGCGCAGATCGCGGCGCTCCAACGGACGCGCGAACTGCTGGGCAATTGCATCGGCTGCGGATGCCTGTCGCTGAAGAAATGCGGGCTGTACAACCGCGACGACAAGGCGGCGCAGCGCGGGGCCGGGCCGCGCTATGTGCTGGGCGACCGGTCGGGGGAGATTGCCGAGGTCGGGTGACGCTTGCCCGGCCGGGGCATGATATGTAGTATCACTTTTATGCTAACTGTCTGGAGAGGTTGAATGAAAGCGCTTTATGCCGCCTTGCTCGCCGTTGCCGCGACAAATGCTACGCCAAGCTTTGCGGCGCCTGCCGCATCCCCACTGATTGGCAGTTGGGCCGTCGACACGTCGCGCCTGACGATGCCGCCCGAGGCGCGGCCGAAAAGCGTTACCATCAGCTATGACGATGTCGGCGGCGGCAAGTGGCGGACGAATGTCGAGGTCGTGTTGCCCGACGGAAAGAAGGTCCAGGCGATCTCGACCTATGTCCCCGACGGCACGGCGACGCCGGTCGAGGGCAATTTGGAGGCCGACATGGCAGCAACGCGGCTGCCCGAACCCGGCGTGATGGTGACCGCGCTCGCGCTGCGCGGTAATCCCGGATCGATGCGGACCTATACCGTGTCAGCCGACGGCAAGACGATGACCGAGACGGTGGTCTATTTCACGCAGGAAGGCGTGCCCGCGATGCGGACGAACCATTTCAATCGGGTGCGCTGAGGGCGATTGCCGGAGGCGGGTTTGGGGTGGGGGTTGTCGTTCCATCACCGACGTCCGTCATCCCGGTCTTGACCCGGGATCCCGCTTTTACGCGCATCGACCGGCCTTCGACTTCACGCGGGACCCCGGGTCAAGTCGAACGAGCCACGTGTCGCGTTCGAGGGTGACGATGATGGGGAGGTCTGCAACCGGTCGCTTTGAGCTCCGCCCTTTCTCCGTTCGTGTCGAGCGAAGTCGAGACACCCATCGACGAAACGCCCAGCCCGAGGGGCATCTCGACTTCGCTCGATGCGAACGGGCCGAGAAGCCAGAGCGCTGCAATCGGTCGTTTCTTCACTCTCGTCATCCCGGGCTTGACCCGGGATCCCGCTTTTTTTGACGCACCCACTGACTTCGACATCAAGCGGGACCCCGGATCAAGTCCGGGGTGACGATGATAGAGTCTGTCCGCAACCGGTCGTTAGCGGCAGCTGATCAAACGGCGGGCAGCTTTTCAATCTCCGGTGCGCCGGCGAGGCAGGGGCCGAGTTTGGCGCCGAGGGTGCGGAAATGGTCCGATGCGCGGTGCGCCTCGACCGCCGCGTCGTCGTCATAGCATTCGAGCACCTTGTACACACCGGTTTCGGCGGTGCGGAACAGCTTGTAATAGCTGTTGCCGGGCTCGTTCGCGCGCACCGCAGGGGCGAGTTCGGCGAACACGCCCTCGAATTCGGCTTCCTTGCCGGGCTGGACGCGCAGCGTTGCGATCACACCGATACCACTCATGTCTCTCTCCTGAATTCAGGCCTTGAGGTCGGGGTCGACGGTCCAGCCGTCCTCGACCTGAATGCCGAAGCTGTTCAAAATCATCGATACTTGCGTGTATTGGCCGACGGTCATCACCAGATCCATGCGGCCCTTGTCGCCGAGCGGCGCCAGCGCCGCCCAGCTTGCGTCGGTGACGAAATGATTGCCGGTCAGATCGTCGGTGGCGCGGAGCATCGCGCGGTCGAGGTCGTTCCAGCCGTCGGCGTCGGGCCCGGCCTTGATGCGCGCGATCTCGTCTTCGGTGAGCCCGCAGTCGAGCCCGATGCGCTTGTGCTGCGTCCACTCATAGCCCGATCGGCAATTATAGCCGGTGCGCAGGATGACGAGTTCGCGGTCGCGCGGCGAAAGCGCGTTGCGTTTTGACAGGATGTAATTGCCCCAGCCGAGAAAGGCGGTCAGCGCCTTGGGCGCATGGGCAAGGGTGCGGAAGATGTTCAGGATCTTGCCGCCCCCGACCTTGCCGCCTTCGGAGGCAAGGAAGGGTTCGAGCGCGGTGCGCTGATCGGCATCGAGCCGGTCCAAATCGACCGGCTCGATACGCGGTTGGCGGAGTCTCACTTAAAGGGGCCGCAAATCAGAAGACCTCGAACAGGCCTGCTGCGCCCTGGCCGCCGCCGATGCACATCGTCACAACGGCGTATTTCACGCCGCGGCGCTTGCCCTCGATCAGTGCGTGGCCAACGCAGCGCGCGCCGGTCATGCCGAAGGGGTGGCCGATCGAGATCGAGCCGCCGTTGACGTTGAGCAGCTCGTTCGGAATGCCGAGCTGATCGCGGCAATAGAGGACCTGCACGGCAAAGGCTTCGTTGAGTTCCCAGAGGCCGATGTCGTCCATCTTGAGGTCGAAGCGTTCGAGCAGCTTCGGGATCGCGAAGACGGGGCCGATGCCCATTTCGTCGGGCTCGGTGCCCGCGACCGCCATGCCGACATAACGGCCGAGCGGCTGGAGGCCCTTCTTCTCGGCAACCTTGGCTTCCATCAGCACCGCGGCCGATGCGCCGTCGGCGAGCTGGCTGGCGTTGCCCGCAGTGATCGAGAAGCCTTCGCCCATCACGGGCTTCAGGCTGAGCAGCCCTTCGAGCGTCGTGTCGGGACGGTTGCACTCGTCCTTGTTGGCGACGACGTCCTTGAAGCTGACTTCCTTCGTTTCCTTGTCGACGACCGCCATGGTCGCATTGCAGGCGACGATCTCGTCGTCATATTTGCCCGCAGCCTGTGCCGCGGCCGTGCGCTGCTGCGACTGGAACGAATATTCGTCCTGATATTCGCGGCTGATGTTGTAGCGCTTGGCGACGACCTCTGCCGTGCCGATCATCGGCATATAGGTGTCCTTGTGCATCGCGATCAGCTCGGCGTCGGTTTCGATGAACACCTTGCCGCTGCCGCTGACCTTCGAGATCGATTCGATGCCGCCGGCGACCGCGATATCCTGACGGTCGACGATGATCTGCTTTGCGGCGGTGGCGATCGTCATCAAGCCCGACGAGCATTGGCGGTCGATCGACATGCCGGGGACGGTGACGGGCAGGCCGGCGCGCAGCGCGATCAGGCGCGCGACGTTCATCGTCTGCGAGCCCTGCTGCATCGCGGCGCCGAACAGCACGTCGTCGATCTCGCCGCCCTCGATGCCGGCGCGCTCGACCGCGGCGCGGACCGCATGGGCGCCCAGCGTCGGTGCAAGCGTGTTGTTGAACGAACCGCGTGCCGCCTTGGTCAGCGGGGTGCGGGCGGTGGAGACGATAACTGCGTCACGCATGTTTGGAGTCCTTTTCGTTGGTTCCGGTTATCTTAACGGGGGAGGTCCGCTGGCAAAGCTATGCTTTAGACGAAGAACTGGCTGATCCATTCGGCGATCAGGGCGGGCTTTTCCTCGCCCTCAATCTCGACCGTCACTTCGTTGGTCTGTTGCCACTGGCCGGGGCGCTTTTCTTCCAGCTCTAGCAGTTTCACATGGCTGCGCACGCGCTTGCCCGAGCGGACAGGCGACAGGAAGCGGACCTTGTTGCAGCCGTAGTTGACGCCCATCTTCACGCCGCCGACCTTGGGGCCGTCGGTGCTCGCGCCGAGCATCGGCATCAGCGACAGGGTGAGGAAGCCATGCGCGATCGTGCCGCCAAAGGGCGTCAGCTTCGCCTTTTCGTCGTCGATATGGATGAACTGATGGTCGCCGGTCGCGTCGGCAAACTTGTTGATCATCTCCTGATCGACGAGCACCCAGTCCGACGTGCCGAGATGCTCGCCGACTTTGGTTTGCAGTTCCTGCGGCGTGATGGTGGCCATATTCATCCCCTCAATAGCTGGTTCGGGGCGCGTTCTAGGCCTCTCTTGACGCGTTGCACAAGGGCCAAGCCCCGCAGCCGCGGCGCCGTAGCGTCAGCCGGGCTTTGCTGCCTTTGCCGCCGCCGCCCTGGGCTTTGGAGACTCGGGATAGGGCATGATCATGGTCCCGTCGGGCGCCGCGGTAAAGCTGGTCTGCGTCGGATAGGCAAAGCTGTATCCCGCGCGCGTCATCGCGTCGAACAGGCGGATGGCGATATCGGTCCGCGCCGCGGCGACTTCGTCGAACTGGTCGCTGAACACGTCGAAAAGCAGCTCAAAATCGAGGCTCGACGGGCCGAAGCTCAGGAAGCTGGAGCGGATGAACTCCTGGCCGCCCGCGACGACCTGTTCCTCGAGCAAGGCCGGCAGGTCGCGCAGCATCTCGGGCGTCGTCTGATAGATGACGCCGATCTTGAAGGTGATCCGGCGGCGATGGAGATGCGCGAAATTGGTGATCTCCTTGCTCAGGAGATTGGTGTTCGAGATGACCAGCAACTCGCCGTTGAGCGAGCGGAGGCGCGTGCTCTTCAGCCCGATACGCTCGACCGTCGCGGTGCTCATGTCATATTTGATCGTTTCGCCGACCCGGAACGGGCGGTCGAAGATGATCGACAGCGAGGCAAAGAGATCCGAGAAAATGCCCTGCGCCGCGAGGCCGATCGCGATGCCGCCGATGCCGAGACCGGCGATCAGGCCGGTGACATTCACCCCCATATTGTCGAGGATGACGATCGTCGCGATCGCGAACAGCGCGACGCTGATCAGCAGGCGGATGATGCCCATCGCATTGCTGAGCGTCTCGTTATTACCCTCCGCGGCGCGGCGCTGGATCAGCCCGAGGACGATCTCGCGCGCCCAGATCGCGACCTGCAGCACGACCGCGACGGTAAAGGCGAACTGGATGATCTGCATGATCACCGCGGGCGGCTGCGCATAGCCCGCGACCATGCGGATCGCGATGATCGCGAGCACGGTCGACTTGGTCTTGTGGATCACGCGGCCGGCGATGTGGGTCAGCGTCAGCTCGCCTTCGGCCGATTGCGCGTGCTTTAGCGCGAAGGTGCGGACCATCGACAAGATGAAATAGATGAGCAGCCCGGCGCCGATCGCGATGCCGATCTGTAGCCAGTGGCTGTTCACCCACGCGACGCTGAGATCCCAATAGCGCTGGAGGTCGTCGAGCGGGTTGGTTGGGGCGGCCTTTGCGGGCGCGGCTTTCGGGGCAGCATTGGTCGCGGCGGCGAACAGGGAGAAGGTCACGTCAGGTCCTCTTGGGTCGGATCAGGCGGATTGAAGCAGCACCGCGGCCGCGGGTGCCTGCTCCAGATAGGTCAAAAATCCGCGTTCGTAACGCGAAAGATAGCGGGCCGCGCGCGGGAGCTTGCCGACCGCAGCGGCAAAGTCCTCACGCGCCTGCGCCGCAGCAAGCATCGCGGGGTGGACATAGGCCTTGCGCGCGATGGCGGGTGTGTTGCCGAGGCGATCGGCGACATGTTCGAGCATCGCTTTCAACGTCGGCGGCTGGGGCGCGTCGTAGAGGAAGGCGAAGGCCTCGACGCTCGCGGTCCATGTGCGGAAATGCTTGGCGCTGAATTCGTCGCCCATCGCTTCGCGAATATAGGCGTTCACATCTTCGGAGGCGACGGCGCAGACGCCGTCGCCATCGTCATATTGGAAGAGATTCTGACCGGGCAGGTCCTGAAGCCGGCGGACGAGCGTCGTCAGGCTGCGGTCGCTGATCGTCACCTCACGCTTGGCGCCGCCTTTGGCGATATATTTGAGGCGGAGCGTCTTGCCCGAGAGTTTGGCATGGCGCTGGCGCAGCGTCGTTGCGCCGAAGCTTTTGTTCGCCGCGACATATTGTTCGTTCCCGACGCGCAGCGCGGCAAGGTCCAGCAACCGCACCACCGCCGCGACGACGCGTTCGGAACATAGCGTCCGGCGATTCAGATCGTCTTCGAGGCGCGCGCGCAGCAACGGCAGCGCATGGCCGAAGGCGGCGCAGCGGTCATATTTGTCGGCCTCACGCGCGATGCGAAATTCGGGATGATAGCGATATTGCTTGCGCCCGCGTGCGTCGTATCCGGTCGCGAGGATATGGCCGTTGGGGGCGGGGCAGAACCACGCATCCTCATAGGCCGGCGGCAGCGCGATCGCGTTGAGGCGGTCGATCTCGTCGCGGTCGCGGATGACCTTTCCCTTGGCGTCGCGATAAAGCCAACCGACGCCCGAGCGCGTGCGGCTGATGCCGGGCAGGCTGTCGTCGACATGGATCAGGCGCGGGGCGGGCATGGGGCATTAGCGCCCCGGAGGCCCGGTTGGTTCCGGCCGAACGGTTTCAGGGTCAGCCGGCGTTCGGCATCATATGCCGCGCGGGTACCTGCGCCGGGCGATCGGTCAGCGGGCGCCATCCCGCCTCCTGTTCGCGGCGGCGGCAATAGGTCGACAGCCCCATTTCGAGCGCGAGCATCATGTAGATGAACGGCTGGAAGGCGATGCTGACGAACAGCGATCCGATCATATAGGTGATGTGACCATGCTGAAGCGCGGTCGCGAGCGGTGCGATCCACTGCTCCTCGGCGCGCCGTGTCTTGAGGTAACGCCGTCGCAGCTGCTCCATCCGGAAGAGTCCGGTGACGTGCAGGATCAGCCACAGCGCCAAACCGGGATAGCCCTGTTCGCCCAGCATCTCGAAATAGCTGGAATGGAAGGCGCGCGACTTTTCATCGTGCACGGTCGCCTCGGCCGCCATCGGCTGGTTCGGATCATAGGCGCCGCCCGTCGTTTCGACGCGCAGCGAGTTTTGCAAATAGGCGTTGAAGCCGCCGCCGAACGGATTGTCCTTCACATATTCCCAGGTCCACGCCCACACCGCGACGCGCGTCGAGGCGGATTGGTCCGATTTATAGCCCTGGATCGTTTCCATCCGCTGGGTGAAGCTTTGCGGCAGAAAGGGCACGACCGCGAGCGCGAGCAGCGCAGCCCCCGCCATATAGAGGAGCCGATGCTTGACCGCGCGCAGCGACAGGATCGCAAGCACGACAAGGCAGACGAGCCCGGTGCGCGCCTGTGTCCCGACGGGCAGCAGCGCACAGGCAAAGACGAGCGCGAAGCAGAAGAGCGACACGCGCCAGTCGGGCGGGAAGATGGTGCCGTGGCGGCGATACCAGAGGATCAGCGGGATGATCGATATGCCGACCGCCGACATGATCGACCCTTCGTAAAGGCCGTAATTTTCAGCGAGCAGCAGTTGCAGCGAGCCATATCCGCCGCCGCCGCCCGCCGTCTTGATCCCGCCCGCGATCGCGATCGCGCCCGCCGACAGGAGCATGATGACGATCAGCGCCTCGATACGCAATTTGGTGCGCAGCGTGAGGGGCAAGAAAATCGCCCAGACCAGCGCCTTCCACACCCAGCTCCATTTGTCCGCGGCCTCGACCGGAAAGTCGGCGTTGATCGTCGTCATCCAGCAATAGAACATCAGGATCAGCAGAAGGATTTGCCGGCCCGACCACCGTGTATCGCGCTTGTCATCGGCTACCAGCCAGCCCACGATCGCAAGTCCGAAGACGATCAGCGAGACGGGGATCGAGTTGATCAGGAAATAGCTCAAACGCTGCGGCGCGACGATGTCGATGTAGCAAAAGCAGAGTATGAACAGGAACGGCTTGCGAAAGCCGATCCCGATGAAGGCAAACAGAAAGGCGACGAACGCGATGTCACGCATCGGCGCGGACATCCGGTTCGGCGCGTTCGGCGTCGCGGCGCTGTTGCCATAGCTGTCGCGGGCTCACCTCGCGATCGAGATCGTCGCGATAGAGCAGGCGCCAGAGCGCAATCGCCATCAGGACGTGAGTCAGGGCAATGGAAAAATTGTCGACCATATAAGGTGTTGCCTACGCTATCTGGGTTGACGCCGCGTTAAGCCTTGTCTGCGAAAGACCTGCTCGATGACCCGAATTTTGCACGTTCTCGACCATAGCCTGCCCGCGCATAGCGGCTACACCTTTCGCACGCGCGCCCTGATGAAGGCGCAGGTGGCGAAGGGATGGGAGGTCGCGGGCGTGACCGGCGTGCGCCACCCTGAACCCGGCGCTGATGGCGAAACCGTCGACGGGCTGACTTTCTATCGCACCCCGCCGATCGCGTCCGCGCCGCCGCCGATCCGCGAATGGCGCGAGATCGGCGCGCTGGCGAAGCGCGTCGAGGCGTTGGCGAAAATATGGAAGCCCGATGTACTCCATGCGCATTCGCCGGTGCTCGACGGGCTCGCGGCGCTGCGCGTCGGCAAGAAGCTGGGCATTCCGGTCATCTATGAAATTCGCGCCTTTTGGGAGGATGCGTCAGTCGGCAACGGTACGGGGCGCGAGGGTAGCTTGCGTTACTGGCTGACCAAACAGCTTGAAACGCATGCGGTGAAATCGGCCGATGCGGTGGCGGTGATCTGCGAAGGGCTGCGCGGCGACTTGATCGCGCGCGGGATCGACGCGGACAAGATCACCGTCTCCCCAAATGGCGTCGACCTTGAGCTGTTCGGCGATCCGCCGCCACGCGACGATGCGCTTGCCGACGCGCTGGGTCTTTCCGTCGACGACGCGATCATCGGCTATATCGGCAGCTTTTACGACTATGAGGGCATTGACGATCTGATCGCCGCGATGCCCGCACTCGTCGCTGCGCAGCCGACGGCGCGCCTGCTCCTTGTCGGCGGCGGCCCGATGGAGGCAGCGCTGAAGGCGCAGGCAGCAGCATCGCCGGCCGCCGAACATATATATTTCGTCGGCCGCGTGCCGCACCAGGAGGTCGAGCGTTATTATTCGCTGATCGATATCCTTGCTTATCCGCGCAAGAAGATGCGGCTGACCGACCTGGTAACGCCGTTGAAGCCGCTCGAGGCGATGGCGCAGGGCAAGCTGGTGGCAGCGTCCGATGTCGGCGGGCACCGCGAACTGATCGAGGATGGCGCGACGGGGACGCTGTTCGCGCCCGACGACCCTGCCGCGATCGCCGACGCGCTCGCCAAGCTGCTGGAAAATCGGACAATGTGGCCGGACCGGCGACGCACGGCGCGTATTTTTGTCGAAAGTCATCGTAACTGGTCATCAAACATTTTACGTTACGAGCCAGTTTACCAGCGATTGTTGCGCGACGCCTGAGTGCGGCGCCTGTAAGTGAAGCGGATGGCCCGCCGGGGCCGATGGATTTGAAACGATATGGAAGAGACGAGCGAGAACCGGGCCAAGACGACGGCGATCGCGCTGCTGCGCGCGCTTCAGCCCGCGATTCCGGCGGTGATCGGCGCTGCGGCGCTGACCTTTCTGTTCGCTGCGGTCATGCCCTTTTCCTGGGTTTCGGCGATTAGCTGGAACCTTTATCTCGACCGCCTCTCCGACCTGTTCGTCCAGCCTATCGGCAATGGCGGACGGCTTGCGCTCGCGTTCGGCATGTCGGCATTTGCCGCGGTCATCGCGGGCCTTGTCGCACTTGTGATCGCAAAGCCCGAAGCGGCAGGGCTGTCCGCGCTGCGCAATCCTTTCCGCCGCGCGTCGACGGTGGCGGATGACGACGAGCCCGTTCTGACGCGCCGCCGCGTCGACGTACATCCCGACGACCCACCGCGCCCGCCGATCCGTGCGGGCCGCGACCTGCCCGCGGGCGGGCTGGGGCCGGTGCGATCGCCCGGCGCCTATGAAGCTGCCGAATTCGACCCCTGGCCCGGCAAGGAAGCGGCCGAAGCCGAGGACGAACTGGTGCTCGCCGATCTTGCACCCGAAGAGGAATTCGAGGGCGAGGCGCCCTGGCTGCAACCCGCCGAGATGACGTCGCCGCCGCCGATGCCAGATCCCGCCGACAAATCGCTCGGCGCGATGGTCGCGCGCTTCGAGGCGGGGTTGACCCGGCGTCGGCAGGCTACGCCTCCTTCGACGGCGGCCATCCCGGTCCCCGAAGCCGCGAACGCCGAAGAGCAGGAGCTCGAGGTCGATTTCGCGCTCGAGGCTGCGCTCAGCACGCTTCAACGCATGACGCGCCAGTCGGTAGGCTAATCCTCGACCGTCAGGATTTCGATCCGCAGCATATCCGGATTCGCTTCGCACTCGACCACGACATCGGCGACAATATGCCCCGGCAGCGACCATTCGATCGCGCCGAGCCGGTCGTGCAGTGCACGGCGCACCATCTCCGCATCGCCCGTCGTCAGCGTGCAGGGGAATATGTGACGTGCGCCGACGAAGCTCGCGCTCGCCCACGGGCGAAAGGTCGAGGCGCCGGGTGTAATCCCTTCCTGTAATTCGCGCATGAGCAGGCGGCGCAACCGCCGGTGCGGACAGCCGGGGCGCGGCGGCCGTGCGGGGGACCAGCGCATCATGCTGCTACTCCCGCCTCTAGCCGGCGCCCGGCACGCGTCCGGCGGTCGCCGCACGGCGCGACCTGGCCCGCTCGGCAGTCCGCGCGCCATTTGTTCATGAAATGTTCCACACGGCATATCAATTCGCGCCCCGGTTCGCGCCCGCTCCGGAGGTCGGCGACAAGGCGTGGATCGCGAACCGCGGCGCGGCCGAACACGCTCGGCGGCATCGCCGATTCTTTCAGAAAGGCGTCGATCCGTTGCAACAGGCTGCGCTCCATCATTTCCTCCCGATTGGCTCAAAACCGGGCGACTCACCCGATAGGATATTTCCTATTTGATGCCGCATTTCCTGCTTGTCTAGGAAAAATCCTCTTGCTAGGAACGAAATAGGAAGGACCAGCCCCAAGCGACCCATGGCCGACTATGTTCAGGATCCGCGCGCCGCGCTCGACCGTCTCTTGACCGACAAGGGGATCGACTATGCGCGCCTGTCGCAGGTGATCGGGCGCAATCCTGCCTATATCCAGCAATATATAAAACGCGGCTCGCCGCGGCGGCTTGCCGAACAGGACCGGGCGCGCATCGCGGCCTATCTTGGCGTTTCCGAAGCGCTGCTTGGCGGCCCGGTGCAGCGCGTCGCCACCGCGGCGAGGGGTCGGGGTCCCGGCATGATATTGGTGCCGAAGCTTGCGATCGGTGCGTCGGCAGGCGCTGGGGCGAGCGTCGATGGCGAGCCGGTGGAAGGTGAGGTCGCGTTCGACCCCAAATGGCTGCGCGAGCTGGGCGCCGATCCGCGCGCGCTCAGCATCATTCGCGTCGAGGGCGATTCGATGGCGCCGACACTGAACGATGGCGACGACATATTGGTCGACGGCGGCGACGCTGCGGCGCGACTACGCGACGGCATCTATGTGCTGCGCATGGACGATGTGCTGATGGTGAAGCGCGTCGCGCGCTCGCCGGGCCAGGGGCGCATCTCGGTGATCAGCGACAATCCGCATTATCGCAGCTGGGATGACCTGCCGATGGCGTCGGTGCAGTTGGTCGGCCGTGTCGTATGGACGGGCCGGCGGGTGCGATAAGCGGCTTAGCGCGGGGCCGCCATCAAGGCTTCGATCTCATGCTCGAGCACTTCGGCGCGCTGGCATTGGTCTTCGTTGCCGTCACGGCATTTTTCGGCCGCCTTGTCGCGCTGGCGCGACAGCTTGCCCATCTGCTCCTCGCGTTTGCGCATTTCGCGCCCGCGGTTGCGGTCCGCTTCGTCCTGGCTGGTGGTCGACCAGTCGGCGACCTGGCCGACGGCTTTGACCGGAGCCGTGACCACGGTCTTCACCGCGCTGACGCAACCGGTGAGCAATGGCGCGGCCATGACCGCAATGATGATAGCGCGCATTTCATTCTCCTCACCGACGCCGCGCAATCGCATAATCCTCTCGATCTGAACAGGATATTGCGACGGGGTGACGTGACACTTCGGCCATGTGTCACATCACTGAAATAAATGGTTAAATTCGTGTTTACCAAGTCGTTCTAGGTCGGGGCGCGAACGGTCGCAACATGAAGAGAGTCGAATGAACGCCATGGGATATGCCTTTACGCCAGCGTCGGGCCACGCGTCCGCGATCGGCGCCGATGCGCATATGTCCGAGGTCATCGACCTGTTCCGCGGCAATCCGCAGCTCCGCGCGCTTGCGGTGATCGATGGCGAAGACCGGCCGGTGGGGATCATTCGCGAACAGCGCGTGCGCGAGCTGTTGTTCTGCCCCTTCTGGTTTTCGCTGATGCAGAACCCGACGATCGGCGGTTCGATCGCCTCGATGATCGAACAATGCCCTGTCGCCGACGTGACGCGATCGACCACCGATTTATTGCGTATCGTCGCGCAATCGCCGGGGCAGCAGGAATTGATTCTCGTGCGCGCAGGGCGTTTCGTCGAGACGCTCGACAGCGGGCAACTCGCGAAGCTCGCGATGCTGCGCGACGTCGAAGTCGCACAGGAACGTGCGGCGCGCGCGACGCATATCGACGATGCCGGGCGGCGGTTCCAACAGGAGATAAGCGCGCTTACCGAACGGCTGTCCGAGATGGCGCGCAAGGTCGAGACAGTCGCCGCCACCTTGTCCGAACGCGCGCAGCAAACGGGGCGCGACGCAGTCACCGTCGCGGGCGCGACGGCGCAGACGCTTGCCGGACTGCAGGACCTTGGCGACCGGGGTCATGCACTCGCCGCGACGATGGCGAGGATCGTCGACGACGGATCGCGCGCACGCGCGGTCCGCGGCGACGCGCACCGCAAGATCAAGCTTGCGAGCGAGCGGGCTGTCGCGCTGAAAGCGGCGAGCCAGTCGATCGAGCAGATGCTTGCCCTGATCATCGACATGGCGAGCCGGACCAACATGCTGGCACTCAATGCGGGGATTGAGGCGGCGCGTGCCGGCGATGCCGGCCGCGGCTTTGCCGTGGTAGCGTCGGAAGTGAAGACGCTGGCCAGCCAGACGCGGTCCGCCGCCGGCGATATCACCCAATATGTCGACCGCATCCGCGATATTGTCGAACAGGTCGCGGCGGGGTTTGTCGAGGTCGAGAAGGCGATCGACGCGAACAACGGTTTTTCCGATGCAATCGACCATGCGGTCGACGGGCAGAGCGCGACGACGCTGACGATTGCCAGCTATGTCGAACAGGCCGTCTTTGCGGGCCGCGAGATCGACGCGCGCGTCCGTGAGATCGGATATGGCGCGAGCGCGGTCGGCGACGGCGCGCAGTCGCTGGGTCAATTGTCCGCCGGGCTGAGCGAGGCCGCATTGTCGCTGCACCAGCGCGCGCGCAACTTCGTCGAAACGGTCGCTGCGGCCTGATTCATCGCGCTCGGACAAGGGCTTGCCCGACGGCGCAACCCTGATAGGATGAACCCCGCGCCGGAGGCGTCTGAGGCCACCGGCGGGGAGGAGGGTCATCATGACGAATATCCAAAAGGGTCTGGCCGAGTTTATCGGCACGTTCTGGCTTGTGTTCGGCGGCTGCGGCAGCGCGGTCCTCGCTGCGGCATTCCCCGATGTCGGCATTGGATTGCTTGGCGTATCGCTTGCCTTCGGCTTGACGGTCGTCACCATGGCTTATGCGATCGGGCATATTTCGGGCTGTCACCTCAACCCGGCGGTCACGGTGGGGCTGTGGGCGGGTGGGCGTTTCGACGCGCGCGATATTCCGCTCTATGTCATCGCACAGGTGCTGGGCGCGATCGTCGCGGCCTTCCTGCTCTTCTATGTCGCCAGCGGCAGTCCTGCCTATGATCTCGCCACCAAAGGCCTTGCCGCCAATGGTTTCGGCGCGGGTTCGCCGGGAGGCTATGACATCTGGTCGGGCTTCATTATCGAAATCGTGCTGACAGCCTTTTTCCTGTGGATCATCATGGGGGCGACCGATGGGCGTGCGCCAGCGGGCTTTGCGCCGATCGCGATCGGCCTTGCACTGACGCTGATCCACCTCATCTCGATCCCGGTTACGAACACCTCGGTCAACCCGGCGCGCAGCACCGGCCCGGCGCTCGTCGTCGGCGGCATCGCCCTTCAGCAACTATGGCTGTTCTGGGTCGCGCCGTTGATCGGCGGGGCGATCGGCGGCCTGCTTTACAAGACGCTAGGCGCCGACAGATTCCCGAAACCGAATATCGAGGGCGAATAATCGCCGATCCGGCGGGGGCCTGGGGCCTCCGCCGGCCTTATTTCAGCAGGTCGACCGCAAAGGCGCGCACTTGGTCGGCCATGTCGGGGCGCGCCAGCGCGACCGCGAGATTGGCCTGGATATATCCGGCCTTCGATCCGCAGTCATAGCGCGCGCCGTCGAAGGTGACGGCGTGGAAGGGCAGGTTGCCGATCATCGTCGCCATCGCATCGGTTAGCTGGATTTCGCCGCCCGCGCCCTTTTCCTGGCGTTCGAGTAGCCGCATCACTTCGGGCTGGAGGATATAGCGGCCCGAAATGATCAGATTCGATGGCGCTTCGGCGACCGGCGGTTTTTCGACGAGGCCGCGGACTTCGGTCAGCGCCCCGTCGCGCGCGCCGGGCGCGATGACGCCATAGGAGGACACCTGCTCGTGCGGCACTTCGAGCACCGAGATCAGGTTGCCGCCGACCTTTTGATACGCATCGACCATCTGCTTCATGCAACCAGGCGAGCCGTGCATGAATTCGTCGGGAAGGAAGATCGCAAACGGCTCGTCCCCGACGATATCGCGCGCGCACCAGATGGCATGGCCCAGGCCCAACGGTTCCTGTTGCCGCACATAGGCGCAGGCGCCGGGGCCGAGGCGGGTCGGTTCGAGGACGGACAGATCCTTGCCGCGTTCCGACATCGTCTTTTCGAGTTCGAAGGCGACGTCGAAATGATCCTCGATCGCGCTCTTGCCGCGACCGGTGACGAAGATCATCTGTTCGATCCCCGCCTCGCGCGCTTCGTCGACCGCGTACTGAATCAGCGGCCGGTCGACGACAGGCAGCATTTCCTTGGGGATCGCCTTGGTCGCGGGCAGGAAGCGGGTGCCGAGACCGGCGACGGGAAAGACGGCTTTGCGGATCGGTTTCATACGCGAGGGCTTAGCGGCGAACTTCGATCAAGAAAAGGGCGCGGACTGCGCCGCGCGCCGCGTCACTGCGGCGTGACGATCACGACGACGCGCCGATTGTCCTGCCGCCCCTCCGGCGTTGCGTTGCTCGACAGCGGCAGGGTCTCCCCGCGGCCGACGATCTGATCCGCGGTAAACTGCATGCCGCCCGCCTGCATCGGCCCCGCGACGGCCTGCGCCCGCGCCTGCGACAGCGTCAGATTATAGGCCGAGGTGCCCGTCGAATCGGTGTGACCTTCGATCCGCGCGGTCGGGATGCCGACCGCGACGAGTTTCGCGGCGATATCGGTGATGCGCTGTTGCTGCTCGGGCGTCACGCTGCTCTCGTTCGATGGGAAAAGCAGTCGTTCGGGCATGCTCAGCATCCAGCCGGGGCCGGTTTCGACGAAGCCCTGCGACTGGAGGACCGCAATCTGCGCGGCGTTGAAACCGGTCATTGGCGGCACGCTTTGGCACGCCGCGAGCAAGGCGGCGAAGCCGATGAGGAAGAGGGTCCGGATCGATCGGGGGAAATCAAGGTTCACGGCGTCACTCCGTTTGTCATCAGATGGAACGGTTGGTCAGCTTGTCGGCATACATCGCCGCGTCGGCGGCGGTCAGCAGCGCGGTGGCGTTGCTGCCATCGTCGGGAAAGACCGCGACCCCGACGCTGACCGCCGCGCGATAGGTCGCGCCGCCCGGCAGCGCGATGGGCTGCGACACGCAGGCGCGGATGCGGTTTGCGAGATCGTCGGGAACGGCTTCGCTGTCGAGCGGGTCGATGAGGACGATGAATTCGTCTCCGCCGATCCGCGCAGCGAAATCGCCCTTGCGAAGCGTGTCCTTGATGCACGACGACAGCGCCACGAGCACGGTGTCGCCCGCCGCATGGCCGAAATTGTCGTTCGCCGCCTTGAAATTGTCGGCGTCGATGAAGAGCAGGGCAAAGCGGTCGCCGCGGCCCTCCGCCACCTGGATGCGCTTCGTCAGTTGCTCGTCGAAGGCAGCGCGGTTCGGCATCGCGGTCAGCGTGTCATGCGAGGCGCGGTGCGCGAGCATGGCGCGCTCGCTTTCCATATGGCCCTGCCACCCCTGCAATTCGTCGAGCAGCGAATTGATGTCGCCGCCCAGCCGGTCGAGTTCGGCAATGCCAAGCGGCTTGACCCGCTTGTCGAAGCGCCGGTGCAGCCGCACGTCGTGGGCGACGGTCGCGATTTCGTTGAGCGGCTTGACGAGTTCATATTCGAACCGCCGCGCGAGGAAGATGGTGCCGAACGCGGTGATGAGCAGGCAGCCGAGGCCGGCAAGCAGGCCGAGGCGGACATAATCGACCAACGTCGAGCTGTCGCCCCACACCTCGATCTTGCCGATCGCCGATCCGTTGCGCTGGACGGTGACGGCAAAGGGGCGGGGGAAGAAGATGCGGGTCAGGATCGGCGCCGGATCGGCGACGGGCGAGGTCCATTCGGTGACCGGCCGGCCGACGTCGTTGAGCACGCGAAGCCGGGCGATCCCGGGAATGCGAGTCAGCGGCTCAAGCCCCTCGCGGACCGCCTGCGGATCGTTGAATACCAGCGCGGGTTCGACGCCATAGGCGCCGAGCTGTGCGGCGAGTTCCATATTGCGGTCGGCATAGCCGCGCAGCGCGGTGACACCCGCGAGCAGGATGGTCAGGCCCGAGAGCGCGACTGCGAACAGTGTGATGCCGAAATGAAAGCGCGACAGCAGCTTTTGCAGCGTCGTGCGGGCGCCGATCCGTTCGACGGGGGGCGGGGTGGCTGCTGGGCCGGTCATGACGTCCCCCCTTCGCCGACGCCAATCCGTAACACGCGCGGGTCGATCCGGAGTGGGCCGCGACCGATCGCGTCGATATTGACCGAAAAGCTGAGGCTTCCCGCCTTGTTGTTCAGGCAGAACATCGCGCCATAGATGCAGGCGGCATCGTCGTCGGTGATGGTGAGGACCGGGCGCCCACGCACCCAGGCGATCAACTGCCGGCGGTCGGCAACGGGCATCCGGCCGAGAAACAGGATATCGCAGTCGGGGTTCACGGCGGCCGCGGCGATCCGGCGAACCGTGACCGAACCGGGGCCCGGCACATCAGGGGCCATGCGATCGGCCAGTCGCGGCGTTCCGACCATGCACATGATGCGTCCGGTCGGCGGCGCGGCGTCGGGCCAGCGCGCATAGCTGACAATGCCGCCAACCATCCGGTTGACGGCGCGCGTCATTCCGCCGTTGCTGTCTTCGACGATTGTCTGGCTTGCGGCCTGCGCCGCCATGTGCGGTGCCGTGACCAACGTGCCAATCAGAAACAGTGATGCCAGCACCCGGCAGCGCCCCCAACTGCGTTTCAGGGGCATCCTGCCCCAGCGAAGGCGCGTCCGCTAGTCAAAACAATTGGAAAGTCAATGAAAACTGACGTCATGCGGCCATCTTGCAACAGCGGCCGCATGACTGGTCGAACGATTACGCGCTACGCAAACGATCACTGAATCCTTTGCGCAATTTGGCCAGTTTCGGCGGGATGACCGCCATGCAATAGGGATTGCGTTGACCTTCGCCTTCCCAATAGGCCTGATGATAATCCTCTGCCGGATACCATTCGGACGCGCTCTCGATCGTGGTGACGATCGGTGCGGGCCAGTCAGCGGCCGCACGATCGATCCCCGCACGCGCCGCATCGGCCTGCGCCGCATCGAGCGGGAAGAGCGCGCTGCGGTACTGGGTGCCGATGTCGTTGCCCTGGCGGTTGAGCGTCGTCGGATCGTGCGTTGCAAAATGAACGTCGAGCAGGTCGTCGTATGAAATGACGGCGGGGTCGAATGTAATGCGAATCGCTTCGGCATGGCCGGTATCGCCGCCGCACACCTGCTTGTAGGTCGGGTTGGCGACCGATCCGCCGATATAGCCGCTCTCGACGCTCTCGACGCCTTCGAGCGACTGGAACACCGCTTCGGTGCACCAGAAGCAGCCTCCGGCAAAAATGGCGGTCTCTTGGGTCATGGGCGTCGATCCTTGTTGGGAAAGGGGGATTGTCCGCAAAATAGGATGTGCGCGCACCTATTCCAAGGGCGCCGGCTCACCGATCAGCGGTGGGCGGAGCGGCTGGCCCGCGGTGCGCGCGGCAGCGACCGCCGCCGCTTCGGCTTCGAGCGCGGCGACGCGTTCGCGCCAGGGCGGGTGTGTGCCCGCCTGGAACAGCGGCCGGCCCTTTCGTTGGCCAAAGCGGGTCCAGAACCGCGCGGCTGACGCGGGGTCGTAACCCGCACCGGCCAGCAGCCACACCGACAGCCGGTCAGCCTCGACCTCAGTCTGTCTGAACAAGCGGGCGTTGCGGCCGAACTGCTTACCGAGCCCGCGATCGACCCCCGCCGCGTCGAGCCGGGCCCGGTGGTGCAGGATATTGTGCGCGAGTTCGTGCGCGATCGCCGCCGCAAGTTCTTGGTCATCGGATGCGAAATCGGCGAGTCCCTGATTAACGAGGACCATTCGCCCATCGGCGACGGCGGCAGGCCTGTCGCTGGTTTCGACACGAAAATCGCTGATGCATCCGGCCACGGGCGTGACGCTGACGATGCGTCCTGCACCGATGTGGAGCGTCAATGGAGTGCCAGCGGGTAGCGCGGCGAGGCTCGTTTCGATCGCGGTGATCCGCGCAAAAGGATGGTCCCCGACGCCGTCAGGGACGGGGGCGCTGCCGATGCCCGTCACCGGCGTGCCGACGGTCATTCCGGCCGATGCAGCAGGAGAGGCTGGCGCGAGCGCGGCAATATAGGCGTGATTATGATCATCCGCGCCATAGGCCGCGAGAGCTTCGGAGCGGCGGTCCGCCGCATAAAGGCGCGGGTCGCCCCATATCCATCCGAACTGCGGCTGGCGCGCCGGGCACCAGGCGGCATTGGCGACCGTCAGGCGAAAGCCGATCGCCGCGACGCGCGCCTCCGTTGCCGCCAATGCGGCATAAGGCGATTGTTCGGCAGGGGCCGCCGCGAAGACGGGCGCAGCCATCGACAGCGACAGGATAAGGAAGATCGATCGGGCGCGGCGCAGCATCGCAATAGCCCTATCAAGGCGCGCCTGTCGGGGCCATGAATTTCCCTTGGCGGCCGGTTTCCGACCTCTTGCCTATCGCCCGGCAAGCGCCGATAGGGCGGGCAATGACGCACGCCTCTGTCTTGCCGGCGCCTGCCGCCCGCCAACCCCGCCCCGCCGCGCTGGCCCGCTGGCTCTGGGCAGTCGCTCTCCTGGTCATCATCGTGGTCGGGGTCGGCGGCATCACCCGCCTGACTGAATCCGGGCTTTCGATTACCGAATGGCGCCCCGTTTCGGGCGTGCTGCCGCCGCTGAGCGAGGCCGGCTGGATCGCCGAGTTCGAGAAATATAAGCGGATCCCGGAATATAAGGCGATCAACCTCGGCATGACGCTTGAGGGTTTCAAGGCGATCTTCTTCTGGGAATGGCTGCACCGCATTCTCGGCCGCCTCGTCGGTATGGCGCTGCTGCTTCCGCTGATCTGGTTTGCATGGCGCCGCGCGATTCCCACCGGCTATGGCTGGCGGCTGCTCGCGCTCGCCGCGCTCGTCGGGTTGCAGGGCGCGATCGGCTGGTGGATGGTCGCCTCCGGCCTCGAATATCGCACCGACGTCAGCCATTTCCGCCTTGCGACGCATTTGCTGACCGCACTGTTCCTGCTTGCAGGGCTGGTGTGGACGGCGCGCGACCTCGATAGGTTGGCGCGCGATCCCGCGGCGCGTCCGGCGCGCCTGACCGGACCTGCGCTGGGGGTCGTCGCGATCCTCTTCGTCCAGTTGCTGCTCGGTGCATGGGTTGCGGGGCTCAATGCCGGCTATGTCGCCAGTAGCTGGCCGTTGATGAACGATCACTTCGTCCCCGAGGGCATCGACTGGGCGGGCGGCGCGTGGCTTGCCCTCACGAACGATCCCTTCCTGATCCATTTTCTCCATCGCTGGTGGTCGTGGATCGCGGCGCTCGCTCTGCTCCTGCTTGCACGCACATTGGCAAAGCGCGGCGCGCGGATCGAGGCGCGGCTGCTCGTCGCCGTCGTCGCGGCGCAGATGCTCCTCGGCATCTGGACCGTCGTGTCGGGCGTGTCGATGTGGGTTGCCGTGTGGCATCAGGTGACCGGTGCGATCCTGGTCGCCATAGCTGCCGCGGGGCTTCACCGGCTGGGTCGCCGGCCGGCATGATATCGGCTCCACGCCGGCGCGGTGCAGGCGCCGGAGATCGCTCCGTGGGCACGCGGGTATCATAATACCTGTCAGCAAAGCCGCGATCTTCTTGACTTTCTGACGCGCTTTCGCCATTGGCCCGCTCCGAAGCGCCGCTTCGTCCATTTGGGACAGGCGGCGCGGTTTGTTTCGGGGCGCTGTTGCTCCGGTCCATATCTGTCAAGGAGCGTGCCATGAAGGCGCTGACCAAGACGACCGTTTCGGCGAATGCCGCCACGGTCGAAAAGAAATGGGTGCTGATCGACGCCGAAGGTCTCGTCGTGGGCCGCGTCGCCTCGATCATCGCCAACATCCTGCGCGGCAAGCACAAGCCGTCGTTCACCCCGCACGTCGATTGCGGTGACAATGTCATCGTCATCAATGCGGAGAAGGTGGCGTTCACCGGCAAGAAGCTGCAGGACAAGCGTTACTACAAGCACACCGGCTATGCCGGCGGCATCAAGGAAACGAGCCCCGCGAAGATCCTCGAAGGCCGTTTCCCCGAGCGCGTGCTCGAAAAGGCCGTCGAACGCATGATCCCGCGCGGCCCGCTCGGTCGCCAGCAGATGCGCAACCTGCGTATCTTCGCCGGGGCTGAACATCCGCATGAAGGGCAGAGCCCCGAAGTGATCGACGTCGCGTCGATGAACCGCAAGAACAAGGTGGGTGCATAATGGCTGACGAACAGACCATGACCGATCTCAAGGATCTCGCCGGCGCCGTCGAAGGCACCGTCGCTGCTCCGGTCTCGAACGCGCCGCTGCGTGAAAAGATCGTCGACAAGCAGGGCCGCGCCTATGCGACCGGCCGCCGCAAGGACGCCGTTGCTCGCGTGTGGGTCAAGCCCGGCACCGGCAAGATCACCGTCAACGGCCGTGACCAGGAAGTCTATTTCGCACGTCCGACGCTGCGTCTTGTCATCAACCAGCCCTTCGGTCTGACCGAGCGCGTTGGCCAGTATGACGTGATCGCAACCGTCAAGGGCGGTGGCCTCTCGGGCCAGGCGGGCGCCGTGCTGCACGGCATCGCGCAGGCACTGACCCGCTTCGAACCCGCGCTGCGCGGCGTTGTGAAGACGGCCGGCTTCCTGACCCGCGACAGCCGCGCCGTCGAGCGTAAGAAATATGGCAAGGCCAAGGCCCGCCGTAGCTTCCAGTTCTCGAAGCGCTAATCAGTTTTCCGTCGACGGACGGACAAGGGAAGGGCGGTCCGGCAACGGGCCGCCCTTTTCCGTTGTGCGTTGAAGAAGCAGGCCGGGTGCCATAGATTGGCGCGATGGTTTTCGACCTTCGCAGAGCCCTCCTGGCCAAGGAGGAAAAGGATTCGGCGCGGCTGATGGATTTCGAATTCCGCCAGCGCGCGCGCAGTTTTCGTTTGCTTGCTGCCATACTCGATATCGACCCCGCGGCGCTGGTGCGCGAAATCGCGCAGCATGACGATCCGGCGATCCTCGATGCGCTCGCGAACGACCTGCCGATGTCGCGCGAGGAGCTTGGTCTTCACTACGCCAGATGCCGTGCCGACGCTTATGCCCAGCTCGTCGGCGAACTGGGCGACCCGACACCGCATCGGCTCGGCTAAAGCAGGTCGAGGCTTCCCAGCGCTAACGCCTGCCGCGCCGGACGTTCGGCCATCACCGCGAACATCTCGTCGCCGCGTTCGGTACGCTCGACGCTCATCGACGCGAAGACGGCCATGAAATAGCCGCTGAGCGCGCCGACGCGATAGTCCGTCCACAGACCCGCCGCGTCGGGCGCTATGCCGCGCCGTTCCAGCGCGGCGATCCAGTGATCGAACGCCGGCCGGTCGGCGGCCGCGCGCTCGAACGGGTCGGCGATGCTGGTTCCGACCAGATAGGCGAGGTCGGTGGCGCCGCTGCCGCGCCCCAGCGTCTGCCAGTCGACGAGCCAGCAGCTCTCGCCGTCGGGGGCGAACAGGATATTGTCGATGCGCAGGTCGCCATGGACGATCGTCCGCGCGGCGGTCTGACGCGAAAGATAGGCGTCGAGCCGCTGGGCGATCCCGGCGCCGAGGTCGAGCACTTCGGGGTCGAGCCGCTCGGCATAGCGTTCGCGAAACCCCGCATAGAGCTGCGGGAACAGCGCGCGGATCACGTCGCCATTGTCGCGTGCAAGCCAGGGCAGCGTGTCGAGCCGCGGATCGTTCCACAGCAGGGCGTGCAGCCCGGCCGCCGCCTCGATGCAGGGAATAAGGCCCGCGAGGCCCAGCCCCGCGAGCTGGTCGCCCTGTCCTGCCGGAGCGAGATCCGAGAGGATCAGGACGAAATCGACATCGTCCTCGGCAATCTCCGCATGGTGACACAAGGGTGCGGCGACGCCGCTCCCCGCCGCGAGTTCGCGGTACCAACTCACCTCTTTGACGTAGGTGCCCGTCAGCTTGGCGATATGGCGGCTGGCGTCATCATGGCTCGGGCATTTGGCGACGACGGTCGATGGCGCGCCCACGTTTCCCGCCCAGTCCAGCGTCAGGCGAAAACTGTCGCACATCTGTCCGGTACCGACCTTGGCGACGGTGAAGCCGCGCAGCGCTTCGGGGGCCTGTCCCAGCGCCCGGGCCAGCCACGCGGGCGACATCGCATCGGGCGAGGTCGGGAAGCTCACCGCGCCGGGTCCATCAGGCCTGACAAGCCGGTGGGTTCATGCGGGCCGACGAACAATTGTTCGAGCACGCCGACCCCGCGATGCGTGGCGGCGCCATCGGCCAGTTCGGCGGTGACCAGCGCCTGGATATGCATCGCCAGCGGATTGCCCCAGCCGCGCTCGGCTTCCGAGAGGCTGTCGTGTGCGACGGCGAGTTCGGGGCCGTGGTCGAGACCGTGGCCCCAGACGGGATGCGTATAGCCGAGCCCGCTCATTGCGAAGACCGGCCCGGCGGGCGTCAACGTCAGCGAGCGACCGTTCCCCAGGTCGGCGATCATCCTGGCGATCCGCCGCGATCCCGCTTGCCAATCGGCGCTGAAGGTAGCGGCGTCGAAATGCCGCTCGGTCCCGCCATCGCCCGCGATGACGGCCCGGCGGTTCCACGGATTTCCGGCGCCGTCGTCGTTGCTGTGAAAGAAGAGCGAGCTGTCTTTGAAATTGCACGGCGTCCACAGCCAGAAGAATTGGGTGAAATTGCCCTCGGGCGGCGGCTGCGGTTCGCTTGCGCCGACGGGCCGTACACCCCAGCTACGGTCCCGCGTGCCCGTCCAATCGGCGCCGACGTCGACGCGCCGGCCATCGACCGACAGCCAGCCCGACCAGCGGCCGTTCTGCGTCATCCGCGTATAGTCCATGAACAGGCGCGTGCCGTTGCGGCGGATGAAACGCGGTTCCTCGATCGGGAAATGGCGGCCAGTGAAGCGCAACTCGCCCGCGAGCGGCCCGTCGTTCGGCGCGATGGTCAGCGTGACGATTTCGAGCGGCATGTTGATGTCGAGCGCGATCGGCCCGACCGACAGATCCAGACGCTCGCCCCCCGATCGCCGGCTCGCGCGAAGGTTATGCTGCACCCCGTCAATAATGACGCAGAAGCTGGCGTCGACGATGCCGAGCTGCGGATAGAAGCCCATCGCCGCGGCGAAGAAGACCGAACCGTCGGGCGAATAGCCGTTGAAGAAATAGCGGTCGTAAAAGTTGCGATCCGTCCCGGCGAACGCAATCGGTTCGCTGGTCTGGTGCAACGGAAAATCGTCGCCTCGTGTCAGCATATGTCCTCATCCCGTTTTTTCTTGCAACGTAACGGGATGACACGCGGCGTCAATGCACCGGTGGATCGACCGGCGGCACCGCCGCAACGGGTGCGACCGGCTCACCGGGTTCGCGCGGCGGCAGCGCGTCGGGCGGGACTTCGTCGATCTGCATATCGGGGGTCGAGACATGCTCGAGGTTGCGCACGCGCACGCCGATCTCCGCGCCTTCGACGGTCAGGTCGTTGAAGCTGGGTGGGGTCGAACGGATGCGCTGCGACAGCGTGCCCGCGCCGATCATGCGGACGGGACCGGCCGCCGTTTCCTTCACCAGGTCGAAGGCATCGTGGACATGGCCGGTGAGCACGGCCGCGACGCCGCGCTCGGCCAGTGCAGCGAGCGCGCGCTCGCCGCCGCGGGTCAGCGCGCGGCCCTTCGTGCCCGCTTCGACCAGCGGGTGGTGCGCGGTGACCAATATCGTCGTACCGCGCGGTAGCGCGTCGATCGCTGTGAGCGTCTTTTCCAGCGCTTGGCGCGTCACCCATCCCTTTGACCAGTCGAGTCGCCATTGCGCACGCGCCGTGGTCTTGAGCGGCACCACCGCGACGCCCGCCAGATCGAGTTCGCGCTCGACCAGCCGCTCGATCCCGCGAATGCGGCGATAGGGATAGAAGAAGCGTTCCAGGGGGTTGAAATAGGGCAGGTCGTGATTGCCGACCTCGACCGTCACCTTGACGTCGAGCGCGCCGATCCAGTCGCACGCCGCAGCGAACTCGCGGCTGCGCGCGCGCATCGTAAGGTCGCCGGTAATCAGCACGGCGTCAGGCCGGTCGGCCCGGACGCAATCGGTGAACCAGCCGAGCGCGGTGCGATCCTCCAGCCCGAAATGCAGGTCGCTGATGTGGAAGAGGCGCGTCATGTGGCAGCGGGCGCCGTGGCGAGGAATGCGAGCGGGCTCGCCTCCAGGCGATAGGTCGCCCCCGACGGCAGTTCGGCGGGTTCGCCGTCGAGAAGCAGGCCAATCGACCCTTTACCCTCGATGACGACTGCGCGGCGTTCGGACAGGTCGACGCTTGGTCCCTCACGAAAATCGCCACCGAGCCAGGCGATCCCGTGGCTCAGGATCGATCCCGCGCTGTCGGTGATCAGCCCCTCGGCAAGGATGCGGTCGGGTTTCGGCGTCAGGTTGATCGCCTGGAACGACTGGTCCGACCCGCGAATGCGCACGCCGTCGCCATGGAGCGTCGCGTCGATCGCTCCGGGGATGGTCTCGGCAAGACCGCTGAGGCTGAGCGAACGGAATTGCTCGCGCACCTCGGCCCATGCGGTCGTCGGCCCGGCGATCACACCGATATAGGCGCGGCCGGCGTCGCTGAGGATGGTCGGCGGATGGACCATGCGCGCCTTGCCCGCGAGCGCGTCCTGCAAGATATCCTCGGGACCGCGATCGCCGTGCAGCGTCTTGTGGAACAGGTTGAGCGTTCCGCCGGGGAGCGGGAGCATCGCGCCGTCCCATGTTTCAAGCTTGCTCGCGGCGGCGTTGAGCGTGCCGTCGCCGCTCAGGACCAGCAGCAGGTCGACGTTCGCATCGTCGAGTATGGCCACTGTCGGCAGTTCGGCGTCCGGAAGTGTGACGGTGCGGACGAGCGGTGTCCCCGCGGCATCGCATATCTCGCTCAAGCGGCCGACGAGAGCCTCGTCGGAACTGCCGCTACGCAGGTTACAAACAAGGGCGGGGCGGGAGAAGGCGTTGGTCATCGCCCTGTCCTACGCGCGAATGCGGAAAAGGTGGCGCGCTTCATTTCACCCTTTCGTCACCCGGACCCTTCGACAGGCTCAGGACAGGCTTGATCCGGGGTGACGAAAAACTGAGATACAGTCCTTTCGCCCCCGCTTGTTCCCGGAACCGCCGCCCTGTAGGGCGCGAATGATGACGGGGCCGGTTTCCAAAGGACGACGGTTGATCAAATTCCTTTTCGTGGTGCTGTTGCTTGTGTTGCTGTTCGGCGGCGGCGCCAAGATGATCGTCGCGGGCGGCGCCAAATCGCTCAACATGGCCGACCGGCTGCTCGGGCAGGGCGATGGCGCACGGTTGCTGCTCGCCGATCAGCCCTATGGCCGCGGCCCGCGTCAGTCGCTCGACATCTGGGTGCCCGAAAACGCCAAGGCGGACGACCGGCTGCCGGTGGTCGTCTTCTTTTACGGCGGCGGCTGGGACAGCGGTGATCGCGACAGCTATGGTTTTGCCGGACGCGCGCTGGCGCGGCAGGGTTTCGTCGTCGTGATCCCCGACTATCGCCTTGTGCCCAAGGCGCATTGGCCCGACTTTATCGAAGATAGCGCCGCGGCGGTCGCGTGGACGCACGAGCATATCGCCAAGCTCGGCGGCGACCCCGACCGGATCGCGTTGATGGGCCATTCGGCGGGCGCCTATAATGCCGCGATGCTGGCGCTCGACCCGCAATGGCTGCGCGCGGCAAGGAGCGATCCGTCGGTCATCCGCGGCGTCGCGGGACTCGCCGGACCCTATGACTTCCTGCCGCTCGAAAAGGGCGGCCGCGGCGACCGGGCGATGGGCAAGGTCAAGCCGATCGAGAAGACGCAGCCGATCCACTTCGCGCGCGGCGATGCGCCGCCTTTGTGGCTCGCGACGGGCGACGAGGATGACACGGTGCGCCCGCGCAACAGCCAGAACCTCGCCGCGGCGATCGAAAAGGCGGGTGGTCCGGTGACGCTGCGCATCTATCCCGGCATGGGGCATACCGGCGTCGTGATGGCGCTTGCCGCGCCGTTCCAGAACAAGGGGCCGGTGCTCGAAGAGGCGACCGATTTCCTGCGCGGCGTGACCGGTCGCCGCATTGCGCCCGCTTCGGAAGCGGCACAGTGAGCGCGCCGATCCCGGCGATCGTGCTGGCGGGTAGCCGGCCCGGTCCCGACCCATTGCTCACCGGCAGCGGCGTATCGACCAAAGCCTTGCTGCCGATCGCGGGGCAGGCGATGCTTGTCCATGTTGTGCGAGCGCTTCGCGCCTCGGCCGAAATCGGCGCGATCACGATCCTGGCGCAGAATAGTGCAGAGCTGGCGGCCGAACCGGGGTTGGCCGGGCTCGCCAACCTGCATTTCGCCGATTCGGGGCAGGGGATCAGCAGCTCGCTTGCCGCCGCGCTGCCGCCGGGCGACGATCCGTTGCTCGTCACCACCGCCGACAATGTGTTGCTTACGCCGTCGATGATCGCCGAATTTCTTGGCGGCGCTACGGACAGCGATGTCGCGGTCGCGATGGTCGAGCGCGACGTGCTGCTCGCGCGCTATCCTCAGTCGAAGCGCACTTGGCTGAAATTTCGTGGCGGCTGGTGGTCTGGCGCGAACATGTTCCGGCTGCGCGGACGCCGTGTGCTGCCCTTGCTCGATTTCTGGGGGCGCATCGAACGCGACCGCAAGAAGGGGCTGAAGATCGTGGCCGCTTTCGGCCCGTGGCTGCTCATCGGGGCGCTGCTCCGCCTCTTTACGATCCAGCAGGGCGTGGCGCGCGCGTTGCTGCGTTTCGGGCTGAGGGCAAAGGTCGTGCCGATGTCCGAACCCGAGGCGTGCATCGATGCCGACAAGCCCGCAGACATCGAACTGATCGAAGCGATATTTGCCGCGCGGCGGCAAGGCGCTATAGGGCAGCCCCTATGACCATCGACAAAGCCATCATCCTGTCGGCCGGACAGGGCTCGCGCCTTCTGCCGCTGACCCGCGACATCCCCAAATGCCTGATCGAGTTCAACGGCCGCAGCCTCATCAGCTGGCAGGTCGCGGCGCTCGTCGCGAACGGGATCAAGGATATCGTCGTCGTCACGGGTTTCCGGACCGAACGCGTCGAGGATCATGCGCTGCAGCTTTACCGCGACACCGGCGCGCGGATCCGCACCCTGTTCAATCCTTTCTTTCAGGTCGCCGACAATCTTGGCACCTGCTGGATCGCGCGCGAGGAGATGGACCGCGACTTCATCATCCTCAACGGCGACACCATCATCTCGGACGAAATCGTCGCAAAGCTGATCGCGGGCGCGAACGAGCCGATCAACGTCACCGTCGACGTCAAGGCCGACTATGACGACGACGACATGAAGGTGAACCGCGACGCCGAGGGACGCCTTCACCACATCGGCAAGCGGCTGTTGCCGCCAGACACCAATGCGGAATCGATCGGCATGCTTGCCTTTGTCGGCGACGGCCCGTCGATATTCCGCAACCAGGTCGACCAGATGATGCGCACCCCCGACGGGGTCGAGCGCTGGTATCTGCGCGCGATCGACATCATCGCGAAGGGCAACCGTGTCGGCACCGTGTCGATCGAAGGCCTGGAATGGCAGGAAGTCGATTTCCCGCAGGACGTCGAAGCTGCCGATGCGCTTACTGCGAAATGGGCCGCCGAAGGCCGCTACGCGAAATAGGGTTTGAGCCAGCCGGCGATTGCGGCGATCTGCGCCTCGTCGAGCTTCACGGCCTGCCCGAGATCGGGTTGCGCTGGCCAACCGGCGTCGGCGACCGTGAGCCCTGCGCCCGAACGTTCGCCCTCATAGCGCGGCAGCACGTGGAAATGGACGTGCGGGTCGACCATCATCAGCATCAGATAGTTGATCTTGGCATAGCCGACGGCCTGCGTCAGTGCCCCCTCGATCGCGGCGGTCGCCACTTTGAGTTCGGCATGCGCTGCGGCAGGCAGGTCGCCGAAGGCTATCGCGTCGGACTTCGCCGCCAACACGAGCGCACCGAGCGTCGGCTGCGCGGGGCGCAGCAGGACGACCCAATGATCATATTCGGCGATCAGCGTCGCTGGGTGGCCGAATTTGGCGATGGTCTGGTTCATGCTTCCTCCATCCAGCTCACGATCGGGCGACCCGAACGCTTCACGGCATAGGCCTGCACCAGTCGCACGGCGTGGACGACCAGCGAAATGACGGTCCACCAGGCAACTGCGATCAGGCCGGTATCGGGGCGGCCGGCTAGCGTCGCGAGAAAGAGTATCGCGAAATTGGGGTTGCGCCGCGCGGTGACCAGCCGGAACTGGCTGTCGAACTTTTGCCAGACATGGATATCCATGCCGAAATCCTTGATGAACAGCCCCTCGATCACGCGCTGGAGTATATAGCCTGCGACGACGGCGAGCATGACGAGCAGGAAGGTCTGGTTCGACAGCGCAAGGCCCCATGTGCCGAGCCCGACGCCCCAGAAATACCACCAGAAGGGCGGGTGGACCAGGTCGACGCCATGGTCGGCGACATTGCCCCATTTCGACGAGGTGATCGTGCAGCGCGCGAGCTTTCCGTCGACGGTGTCGAGCACCATGAAGATGAAGCCCGCGAGCATGCCTTCCCAATAATGGCCATAGGCGAACAAATAGGTCGCATAGACGCAGAGCGTTGCGCCGATCGCAGTGACCATATTCGGGGTCATGCCGATACTCGCGGCGCCGCGCGTCAGCCACAGCGCGAGTTCGGGCCACAGATATTTGGTCAGCGCATCGGTGACGCCTTTGTACGCGCCGAAATAGCTCTTCCGCTCGATCTCGCGCCGCGTTTCAGGCGTCAGCCGCTGGATGAAGGGGCAGTCGAGCTTGCGGAGCTGGCGGTTGTAGATTTGCGGATTGCCCCGATAGTCGATGATCGTCAGCGTATCGCGGTGTGCCGCGATATCCTCGGCCCGCATGCCGCCGGTCAGATGCGCCATCACCAGCGCGTCGCCGTCCATGACCACGGTGCCGGGCAGCGTCAGGATATGGCGAAGCCACACGGGGTCGAAGACATAATCGAGATTGACGTAGAGCTGCGCGCCCGACGGGCCGACGCTCTCGGGCAAACCTTCGGCGCGGGCCAGCCGCCGCAGCCGCTCGGCATTGGTCATGCCCCACAGCAAGGTCGAATTTTCGCCGATCGGCGTCAGGGCGGGCAGGGACTTGGCGTCGGTCATCTGCCGCTCTTATCCTGCCCGGCGTCCATTGCAAGGAAGCGGAGGATCGCTTCGGCGCCGCGCCGCGCCGCGCCCTCCGGGTTGCCGCCGATCGATTCCGCCAGCCTTTCGCATTGAGCGGCGGCATAAAGCGGATGTCGGGCGTGGGCCTGATCGAGCGCCGCAGGCAAGTCGGCAAGATCGCTCACGACATCGCCGAGCGTCCAGAACAGATAGTCGGGATCGCCCCGCCACTCGACGCCGTAGGCGTTCAAAAAAAGGCATGGGCGCTGCGTCGCGAGAAACTCGTAAACCTGACTGCTGACGTCGCCAAGATAGATGTCGGCGCCGCTCGTATAGCTCATGTCGAACAGTCGGTCGGACGCGAGGTCGATCGCTATCTTGCCGGGCACCGCCAGCTCGGTCACCGCCACGCGCTCGGCATCGCTCGCTTCGGCGAACAGGCGTACATGCGGCGCGACGACAAGATTATAGCGGTCCTGCGCAGAAAACCAGTCGATGACATCGCGCCCGAACCGGTCCCACGACGACAGGTCGCGTTTGAAATGCGGCGCATAAAGGACGGTCGGACGGCCGTTTGCGAACAGCGGTTCGCGCGTCGCCTGCAGCCGCGGCATCAGGTCGAGCTTCACATAGCCGTTGACCGCATAGCGGCCCGGCTGGATCGTCCCGGCGTCGATCAGGCGCTGTTCGCTCTTTTCCCCCGCGACGAGGACGAAATCGAAATGCCGGTCGCGCGGATCGAGCATGATCGCGCGGTCGCCAGCGCCGTGCGGGGTAAAGATCAGCCGCGTCTTGCGCGGCAGGAAATGCCGGATCGCGGTGGTCGTCCGTTCGGGCACGACGATCGCGTCGAACTGGCGCAGATAGGGAAGCGCATCGATCAGGATCGGCAGCCGTGGGTGCCGGAACAATCCCTTATCGCGCAGCCAGCGGGCGAAACCCCTCTGGCCAAGCAGGGTGATGTGCGGCGCAAACCCCGGGTAGGCGTGTGTGACCTGTTCGACGACGCGCAGATGGTCCGGGCTTGCGACGGCGACTTCGACCGCCTGTCCTGCGGCGGCCATTTCGGCGGCAACGGGCAGTGCGTGGAAGACGTGATGTGGCTCACCGATGAAGAGGAACAGGATGCGCATCAACGGACCTCGGCCACCGCTGCATCCTCGAAATCGGCGGCATGCCAGCCATATTTTGCGGCCAGCCGGACATACTTGTCGCCGCGCCCGACGAGCCAGGCTTCGCTAGCGAGCGCAAAGGTTGGCGCGTCGCTGACATGGTCCGAATAGGCCCGGATATGGGCGGTCCCGTCCTTGGCGTTGGCCGCGAGCCATTCCGCAACCCGCCGCGCTTTTTCATCGCCATAGCAATTCGGCCCGTCGAGCATGGGAAGCCAGTTGCCCGCACTGTCGCGGAGGTGGCGCGAGGCGACAATGGCGTCGAAGCCCAGCGCATCGGCTATCGCGCCTGCATAAAATTCGGGCGCCGCGGTCGCCATCAGCAGTCGATATCCCTCGGCCCGGTCGCGCTTGATACAGGCGGCTGCTCCCGGCGGTACGTCGCGCGGGACGCGCCAGGCGGCAAAGGCGGCGGCGAGGCTTTCGGCGCGCGCAGGCGTGATCGCTCCGCCCAGCATCAGGCGGATCGAGGCGGGCTTGAAGCGGTCGCGGCCGTAAAGGCGCAGGGCGTAACCGATCATCAGCGCGGCGAGCGCGGGGAGCAGCAGCAGGCGCCATGCGGCCTCGCGCCATGCGGCCCACAGCAGGAACAGCGTGAAGGTGGGGGTGCGCAGCACGGTGCGGTCGAGATCGTAGATCGCGATACGGATGGGTAGCGGGTCGGTCATGCGTCTTCGTGTTTGAACAGTCGGAGTTTGCGGCCGGTCTTCCCCAGCGACATGCGATCGGCAAGCGGCAGCGCAAAGCGGAGGGCCAGCCAGATCGAAGCCACCGCGGTCAGGAGGAGCAGCGGCAGGGAAAGCCAGTCAGGGAGGAGGTCGACGAGCACGGCCACCGTGCCCGCGACGAGCGTGATTGCAATTCCGCGCAGCGCCACCGCCGGAAACTGCGCGTCAAAGGGCTGGAGCTTTTCGGTGATTGCGAGCTGGAGCGTCGGGATCGCGGCCATCACGACGAGACCGATGGCGGTCGCCAGCGTAACGCCGGTCAGCGGATCGAGATGGCCGACGATCAGCCACCCCGAACCGATCGCAACCGCGACGCCAACGATGCTCGCGGTGAGTTGCTGCCGGAACGCGGCGACGACCTGCAGCACCGGTGACGAAATGCCGAGCACCGCTTCGGCGGCGCGCGCGAACAGCAAGATGACGAGTGCGGCTTGGGCTGTCAGCGCTCCGTGTCCGAACAACCCGAGCAACGACGCGCTACCCGCTGCGAGCACTGCGGCGAGCGGTAGCGCGATCGCCGAGATCAGCCGCGTCGCATAGGCGTAGATGTCGGCGACTTGCCGCCGGTCCTCGCGTTCGGCGCTCGCGGCGAGCGGCGCCATGACATAGGTGAAGGCGATGCGAACCAACTGAACGACGCTCGACAGTTTGCGCGCGATCGTGAAGAGGCCCGCCGCGGCGGCGCCCGCCGCCCCTGGAAGCAGGAGATTGAGGATTAGCGCCGGTGCGTCGCCAAACAACCGCCCGATGATGTTGGACGGCAGGATGGAAAGACCGGCCCAGAAGGTGTCGCGCGCCGTATTGCCGACCTTTGGCGGGCGGGCGACGTCAGCAAAGCTATAATGACGCGCGAGCAGGCGAATGCTGAGCGCGGCCGTCCCCGCCAGGGAACAGAGATGCGCCATGAATAGGCCTTCGAGGCCGAGGCCACCGGCAAAGAACAGTCCGGCGAACACCAGCCGCATCACCTGTTCCCATACGATCCGCAGTCTGATTTCGGCGCCGAACACCATGCGCGCACGCAGCGCCGATGTCGCGATTTCGACAAAAGCCCACAGCGGCAGCGCCCATATGAAGGTACGGATCGCGGGGGTGACGAGTTCGCGATCATGGTCCGCGACGTTCAGCAGCGGGCCGAGATCGGCGGCAAAGACGGCTATGATGGCCGCGACGACGATGCATGGGCCGACGCCAAAGACCATTGCGGTGCGCAACGCCGCTGCGGCCTCGGCATCGCTTGCCGATTGCGGTACCGTGCGCTGCATCGCGCTCGTCATGCCAAGGTCGAAGATATTTTCGAGCAGGTTCACGGCCGCCCACAGCACGGCATAGAGACCATAGCCCGCAAGGCCGAACATCAGCACGTAGAGCGGTTGCGCGACGATCTCGACCACTGCGCCGAGGCGCGCCAGCACGGTCGTGCCGAGCCCGCGCGCGACGCTGCGGCTGGTTATGGCGGGTTGGGCGACGTCTTCGCTCATCGTTGCCGCACCTAGCGGCTCGTCCGCTGCGCCGCCAGCGGCTTTCGCGCGATCACCCCGCTTCACCCCCTTGTCGACTCCGGCAATCGGGTCTAGGCAGCGCGCAATTGCATAGGGAAGACCGCGATATGGCTCAATTTGTCCTGCCCAAGAACAGCCGCCCGCAAAAGACGGGCAACGTCCACAAGGCCGAGGGCGCGACCGCCGTGAAGAAATTCAAGGTCTATCGGTACGACCCCGACAAGGGCCAGAATCCGCATTTCGACACGTTCGAGATCGACACCGAAAAATGCGGCCCGATGGTGCTCGATGCGCTCATCAAGATGAAGAGCGAGCAGGATTCGACGCTGACCTTCCGCCGTTCGTGCCGCGAGGGCATCTGCGGTAGCTGTTCGATGAACATGAACGGCAAGAACGGTCTCGCCTGTACGACCGCGATCGAGGATCTGAAGGGCGACATCACGATCACCCCGCTGCCCTCGATGGATGTCATCAAGGATCTCGTCCCCGACTTCACGCATTTCTATGCGCAATATGCGTCGATCGAGCCCTGGCTCAAGACCAAGACGACGACGCCGAGCGGCAAGGAACGGCTGCAGTCGCCCGAAGAGCGCGAGAAGCTCGACGGCCTCTACGAGTGTATCCTGTGCGCCTGCTGCTCGACGAGCTGCCCGAGCTATTGGTGGAACAGCGACAAGTTCCTCGGCCCCGCGATCCTGCTTCAGGCGTATCGCTGGCTGGCCGACAGCCGCGACGAAATGACCGGCGAGCGGCTTGACGAGCTGGAAGATCCGTTCCGCCTCTATCGCTGTCACACGATCATGAACTGCGCGAACGCCTGCCCCAAGGGCCTGAGCCCCGCGCGCGCGATCGCCGAGATCAAGAAGCTGGAAGCCGAGCGGCACGTCTGATGCGGCGGTGGCTGCCGGCGCTGTTCGCGCTGGCGCTCGTCGGCTGCGCCGCCAATCCCAAGGTCGAATATGCCGCGATGCCGCGCACCTATGCGCATGGCATTGGCGGGGCGACCTTTCTGGTCGGCGGCGGCTTCGACCCCGGCCGCTCGCCCGACGGTAACAGCCTGATCCTTTACGGGCCCGAGGGCGCCTTTGTCATCGACACAGGGCGCCATGCCGAGCATCTGACGGCGATCAAGCAGGGGTTGAGCGGGATCGGCATGACGCCCGTCGCGATCATCAACACGCACTGGCATCTCGATCATGTCAGCGGCAATCCCGAGCTCAAAGCGGCCTTTCCCGATATCAAAGTCTATGGCACGTCGGCGATCGACGGCGCGTTGGCTGGCTTCCTCGCGAAGAGCGCTGAATCGTCGCGCAAGGCGCTGGCCGAAGGCAGCATCCCGCCAAGCGCGATTGCGGAGGTCGAGGGCGATCTTGCGACCATCGCGCGCGGCGCCGAGCTGCGGCCCGACGTTATAGTCGACGAATCGCGCGACCTGGCGATTGCGGGCCGGCCGCTGTCGCTGCGCGTCGCGCCCCATGCCGTGACCGAACGCGACCTCTGGATTTACGATGCGGCGGAGAAGCGTGCGATCGTCGGCGATCTGGTGACCGTTCCCGTCCCCTTCCTCGACACGGCCTGTCCCGAAGGCTGGTTGAATGCGCTCGATGCGGTCGCCGCGTCGGGCGCCGAGCAGATCGTGCCCGGCCACGGACCGATCATGGCAATCGCCGATTTCAACCGCTGGCGCGTTGCGTTCGGCGATTTTATCGCTTGCGCCAACGGAACGGGCGCGCTTGAGACCTGTTCAGCCGGCTGGCTCGCGGGCGCTGCAAAATGGATCGGCAGCGATACCGCGCGGGCGAAGGCGATGGCCGATTATTATGGCGAGCTTGTGCGCTCGAAGAAATTGGACGGATATTGCAAGGTATGAACGACGGGATCGAGGAACCGAAGCGCCGCGAATATTTCAGCGCCGAGGAACTGGATGGCGGCTGGATCAGCTGGGATCTCAAGGACGCGACGCGGTTCAACAGCTTCATCGAGCCGCTGACGGTGCGGGTCGAACCGCCGACCGCCGATGGTCGCCCGTGCGCGCGGGTGCGGATGCTGCCCGAACGTAAGCACAGCAACCTCGGCGATAATGTACATGGCGCGGTAACGTTGGCGCTCGTCGATATCGCGCTGTTCGCGGCGTCGCATCAGTTCGGTTCGCTCAATGCCGGCCATTCGGTGACACTCGACCTCTCGACGCAGTTCGTCGGTGCGGGCCGCGTGGGCGAGCCGCTCGACGCGGTGGTCGAGCTGGTGCGCGAGACCGGGCGGCTGATCTTCCTGCGCGGGCTCGTCGTGCAGGGCGAGGGCGACAGCCATATCGTGCTGAGCTTCGCCGGGACGATCCGCAAGGCAAGCAACAAGTGACCACCGTCCTTGCGGCCTATGACGCGCTCGTCGCGGCAGGCGAACTTCGCGCCGATCCAGAACAGCGCGCCGCCGCCGAGCGGCTGAACCGGCTGCAGGCCGAACTCGAAGCGGTGCCGAAGCGCGGCAGCCTGCTCTGGCGGCTGACAGGCCGCAAGCCCGAGGCGCTGCGCGGCGTCTATCTGTGGGGTGCGGTCGGGCGCGGCAAGTCGATGCTGATGGATTTATTCTACGACCAACTCGCCATCCAGCGGAAGCGGCGCGTCCATTTCCACGCCTTCATGCTCGACGTTCACGCGCGGATGCGCGAGGTGCGCAAGAGTGAGAGCGGCGACCCGATCCCGCTTGTCGCCGACGCACTCGCCGAAAACACGCGCTGCCTCGCCTTTGACGAGATGGTCGTGAACAACAGCGCCGATGCGATGATCCTCTCGCGCCTGTTCACCGCGCTGATCGACCGCGGGGTGACGATGGTCGCGACCTCGAACCGCCCGCCGAAAGATCTCTATAAGGATGGGCTCAATCGCGAGCATTTCCTGCCCTTCATCGCGCTCGTCGAGGAACGGCTCGACGTGATGAGTTTGAACGGTCCGACCGACTATCGCCGCGACCGGCTCGGCGACGGCGCGCGCTGGTTCGTTCCCGCCGACGATGCGGCGAGCGCGGCACTGTCGGCCGCCTTCTTCCGCCTGACCGACTATCCGCCCGAGGATCGCGCGCATGTCCCGACGCTCGAACTCGATGTCGGTGGCGGGCGGACGCTCCATGTTCCGAAGGCATTGAAGGGCGTCGCGGTCTTTTCGTTCAAAAGGCTTTGCGGCGAGGCGCGCGGTGCCGCCGATTATCTGGCGGTCGCGCGGCATTTCCACGCCGTCATCATCGTCGGCATCCCACGCATGGGGCCTGAAAACCGCAACGAGGCGGCGCGGTTCGTCACGCTGATCGACGCGCTGTACGAATATAAGGTCAAGCTGCTCGCGAGCGCGGCGGCGATGCCCGACCAGCTTTATATCGCGGGCGACGGGGCGTTCGAGTTCGAACGTACGGCAAGCCGGCTCGCCGAGATGCAGTCCGACGACTATCTTGCGCTAGGCCACGGCCAGGAAGACGCCGCCTAATATCTTGCCCCACCGCGACGAATTGACCGTCACATAAATGAGGTCGCGGACATAGCGCACCTCGTGCGCCAGATGGCCGTAAGCCTGTTCGATCGTGCGGCGCAGCGTGCGCAGCGGCTTCGGCGCCGCGACTGCGATCCGTGCCGGGCGCTCGGGCGGTCCGGGCAGCGTCGCAAATCCGCCGCTGGTGACGCGCGTGTCTTCCGCGACCGCGCGGCACAGCGCCTCCATCCGCGAAATCGCGAGGCCATTGGGAACCTGGCGGTCGCGGCTCAGCAATTCGAAGCTGTGGCTGAACGCCGAAAACTGGATCGCGCCGCTTGCCGCGCTATGGCCCAGCGCGTCGCGCATTTCCTCTTCGGACATCGCGCAAAGCTGTGCCGGGCGAAAGCGGCTTGCGGTATCCATCAGCCCGCTGACCGGTACTTCGCAGACTCCGTGATGCGTGCGCATGCCAAGATTGCCGGCATCGAGTGAGATGTCGCATCCATGGCCCTGATACGCGCCGTTGAAGCTGCTATCGAAACGGAACCCCAGGGCGGCGAGCGCGCGCAGCGTGTCGTCGTTGGCGCCGAAATTGCCGGCGCGAAAGGCGGTGGGTTTCGGTGCGCCTGCGCCCATCAGTATGTCGCGGGCGAGGGCGATCAGTTTTTTCTGCGCGGCGAGGGGGAAATCGCCGATATTGCGGCCGGTCAGCCTTCCGACCGGGTTGAAGCGCGCGAAGGCGAGCCATTCGGTGTGGATATGGACCTGCACCTCGTGCCCACGCGCGACCACCGGCCGGACGATCGCGTCGATCACCTCGGGGCCATAGACCAGCGCCGGCATCGGATCGATGAAGAAAACCCCGGTCAGCCCGTGGCGTTCGAGCATATCCATCTGAAAATTTATGCCGAAATCGCCGTCGCGGCAGCGGCCGAGGATCGAACTTTCGAAATTGGCGCGCGCGTCGGCGCCGCGCTGGTAAAGGCCGGCGGACAATTCGGTATCGAAGCTGATGATTGCCCGAGTCACGCCCCGCGCCTAGCAGGGCTGCGATAAGGGAGGGTTAACCGGCGCCCTCGGGATATCCCGTCCGATGCACCATGCGCGGCAGCGAACAAGCTGGCCGAAGGTCCAGCTTTCGCGCGGGACAGGAAGATGTCAGCATCGCGAAATCATCATATGCTTGTCGTACTTCGCATCCATTTCCATATGGACAGGAGTCTCGCAACGAGGCTTATAGTTATTGCGAACTATTAGCAAAGAAAGGCTGTTTTTCGTCCTTTTCGCGGTTGTTTCCTTAAGGGAATCGGCGTAGGGGCGTCGCCAGTCTTGGGACCGGAGCGGAGCTTTAGCCCGTGCTCCCGCCGGTCTGTGAACCAATTGCCGGGCTTGCCAGGAAGGGAGTGCCGCGCGCCATGGGACGCAAGAAGATCGCTTTGATCGGAGCCGGGAATATCGGCGGAACGTTGGCGCTGCTCGCCGCGCAGAAGGAATTGGGCGACGTCGTCCTGTTCGACGTCGTCGAGGGCGTGCCGCAGGGCAAGGCGCTCGACCTGTCGCAGGTCGGCCCGATCGCTGGCTTTGACGCGAAGATCACCGGCTCGAACGACTATGCCGACATTGCCGGCGCCGACGTCATCATCGTCACCGCCGGTGTGGCCCGCAAGCCGGGCATGAGCCGCGACGACCTGCTCGGCATCAACCTGAAGGTCATGAAGGCCGTCGGCGAAGGCATCAAGGCCAACGCCCCCGACGCCTTCGTCATCTGCATCACCAACCCGCTCGATGCCATGGTGTGGGCGCTGCGCGAATTCTCGGGTCTGCCGCACAACAAGGTCGTCGGCATGGCCGGCGTGCTCGATTCGGCGCGCTTCAGCCACTTCATCGCCGACGAGTTCGACGTGTCGGTAAAGGACGTGAACACCTTCGTGCTCGGCGGCCACGGCGACACGATGGTTCCCGTCGTCCGTTACTCGACCGTCAACGGCATCCCCGTTCCCGACCTCGTCAAGATGGGCCTGTCGTCGCAGGAAAAAATCGACGCGATCGTCAAGCGCACGCGCGGCGGCGGCGGCGAAATCGTCGCGCTGCTCGGCACCGGCTCGGCCTTCTATGCGCCCGCAGCCTCAGGCATCGCGATGGCTGAAGCCTATCTGGGTGACCAGAAGCGCATCCTGCCTTCGGCCGCTTATGTCGACGGCCAGTACGGCCTCGACGGCCTGTATGTCGGCGTGCCCGTCGTGATCGGTGCCGGCGGCGTCGAAAAGATCGTCGAAATCGAACTGGACGATGCCGACAAGGCCGGCCTGCAGGTCTCGGTCGACGCGGTCAAGGAACTGCTCGACGCGTGCAAGGCGCTGGATCCCAGCCTCGCCTGATCCCTTTTGGCTGGCCAGACGCTTTGCGTCGGGCCGGCCGGCTCTCCCCAGGAGAATAGAATATGTCCATCCTCATCGACAAGAATACCAAGGTCATCACGCAAGGGATGACCGGTGCCACCGGCACTTTCCACACCGAACAGGCGCTCGCCTATGGCACGCAGATGGTCGGCGGCGTGACCCCGGGCAAGGGCGGCACGACGCACATCGGCCTGCCGATGTTCAACACGGTCGAGGAAGCGAAGCACGCGACCGGCGCGACCGCATCGGTCATCTATGTGCCGCCGCCGTTCGCCGCCGATTCGATCCTCGAGGCGATCGATGCCGAGATCGAGCTGATCGTCGCGATCACCGAAGGCATTCCGGTGCTCGACATGGTCAAGGTGAAGCGCGCGCTTTCGGGTTCGAAGTCGCGCCTGATCGGCCCGAACTGCCCCGGCGTCCTGACCCCCGAAGAGTGCAAGATCGGCATCATGCCCGGCAACATCTTCAAGAAGGGCAGCGTCGGCGTCGTCTCGCGCTCGGGCACGCTCACCTATGAAGCCGTGTTCCAGACCTCGAACGTCGGCCTGGGCCAGACCACCGCGGTCGGCATCGGCGGCGACCCGGTCAACGGCACGAACTTCATCGACGTGCTCGAACTCTTCCTCGCCGACGAAGCGACCAAGTCGATCATCATGATCGGCGAAATCGGCGGCGACGCCGAAGAGCAGGCCGCACAGTTCCTGATCGACGAAGCCAAGCGCGGCCGCAAAAAGCCGATGGCCGGCTTCATCGCGGGCCGCACGGCGCCTCCGGGCCGCCGCATGGGCCATGCCGGCGCGATCGTGTCGGGCGGCAAGGGCGACGCCGAAAGCAAGATCGCGGCGATGGAAGCCGCAGGCATCAAGGTGTCGGCGAGCCCGTCGGAACTTGGCACGACGCTTGCCGAAGTGCTGAAGGAACGCGTCTGATCGGACGGCCCGCCGGCACCCTTTGCCGGCGGGCCTCCGCTCCCCATATGAAACCCACCCCTACCTCCCCGTGGAAAAGCAGATGAACCTCGAACGACAAAGCTTCGACATCGACGAGCCGCAGGCCGGCCCGAGCTGGGCGCCGAAGAACTGGCCCCAGATCGACAGCGACGACCTGACCGCCGCGCTCGACCCGCAGCAGATGCAGGTCGCGGTGAAGGCCGCCGCCGCCAAGGCGGGCGCCCCGCTGTCGAACGCCGAAGTCGAGCGCGCAGCGGACGATTCGATCCGCGCGATGATGCTGATCCGCACCTATCGCGTGCGCGGGCATCTTGCCGCCAACCTCGATCCGCTCGGCCTCAGCCAGCGCGAACTGCCCGCCGACCTCACGCCCGAATATCACGGCTTCGTCGGTGCCGACCTCGACCGTCCGGTGTGGCTCGGCGGCGCGCTCGGCCTCGAGCGTGCGACGGTGCGCGAGATCGTCGCGATCCTGCGCGCCAATTACTGCGGCAACGTCGGCCTCGAATATATGCACATCGCGGACATCGAGGAGCGGCAGTTCCTGCAGGAACGGATGGAAGGCGCCGACAAGATCATCGAATTCTCGGTCGAGGGCAAGCGCGCCATCCTGAGCAAGGTGATCCAGGCCGAGGAGTGGGAGAAATTCCTCGCGCGCAAATATGTCGGTACCAAGCGTTTCGGCCTCGACGGCGGCGAGAGCATGATCCCCGCGATGGAAGCCATCATCAAATATGGCGCCCAGTACGGCGTGCGCGAGATCGTCTATGGCATGGCGCACCGCGGGCGCCTCAACATGCTCGCGAACGTCATGGCAAAGCCCTATCAGGTGATTTTCCACGAATTCGCCGGCGGATCGGCGAACCCCGACGACATCGGCGGCTCGGGCGACGTCAAATATCACCTCGGCACCTCGACCGACCGCGAGTTCGGCGGTGCGTCGGTGCATATGTCTCTCGTTCCCAACCCCTCGCACCTCGAAGCCGCTGACCCGGTCGTTCTCGGCAAGGTCCGCGCGCAGCAGGTCGTGCGCGACGACCTTGAAAAGCATGAGCAGGTGCTGCCCGTGCTGATCCACGGCGACGCGGCGTTCGCGGGGCAGGGGATCGTCTGGGAATGCCTCGGCTTCTCGGGCATCCGCGGTTATAATACCGGCGGCTGCATCCACTTCATCGTCAACAACCAGATCGGTTTCACGACCAGCCCGCAGTTCGCGCGCTCGTCGCCCTATCCGTCGGACGTCGCAAAGGGCGTGATGGCGCCGATCCTGCACGTCAACGGCGACGATCCCGAAGCGGTGACCTTTGCGTGCAAGCTTGCGATCGATTTCCGCCAGCAGTTCAAGCGCGATGTCGTGATCGACATGTGGTGCTATCGCCGCTTCGGCCATAACGAAGGCGACGAGCCTTCGTTCACCCAGCCGCTGATGTACGGCGTCATTCGCCAGCATCCGCCGGTGTCGCAGCTTTGCGCCGCGAAGCTGGAGGCTGAAGGCGTGATCGACGCGGGCTGGGCCGATGCCCGCCGCGCTGAATTCACCACGCGTCTCGAAGATGATTTCGAAGCGGCCAAGAGCTATAAGCCCAACAAGGCCGACTGGTTCGCGGGCCGCTGGTCGGGGCTGCACGCCCCTGCCGATCCCGAAAATGCGCGCCGCAATATTGCGACCGGCGTCTCGGACAAATTGTTCGATTCGATCGGCCGCACGTTGACGACGATCCCCGCCGACGTCGAAGTCCACAAGACGCTTCGCCGCGTGATCGACGCACGCGGCGCGATGTTCGCCGACAAGAGCGACGGCGAAGTGTTCGACTGGGCGACCGCCGAAAGCCTCGCCTTTGGTACGTTGCTCAGCGAAGGCTATCAGGTCCGCCTGTCGGGTCAGGATTCGGGGCGCGGCACCTTCAGCCAGCGTCACGCGGTCTGGGTCGACCAGAGGACCGAGGATAAATATGTCCCGCTGACGACCGTGCCGCACGGCCGGTTCGAAGTGCTCGACAGCCCGCTGTCCGAATATGGCGTGCTCGGCTTCGAATATGGCTATGCGATGGCCGATCCGAAGAGCCTCGTGCTCTGGGAAGCGCAGTTCGGCGACTTCGCCAACGGCGCGCAGATCATGATCGACCAGTTCATCGCGTCGGGCGAAGCCAAATGGCTGCGCGCCAACGGACTCGTGCTGCTGCTGCCGCACGGTTATGAAGGGCAGGGGCCGGAACATAGCTCGGCGCGTCTCGAGCGCTTCCTGCAACTCTGCGCCGGCGACAACATCCAGGTGTGCAATATTTCGACCCCGTCGAACTATTTCCACGTCCTGCGCCGTCAGATGCTGCGTCCGTTCCGCAAGCCGCTCATCATCATGACGCCGAAGTCGCTGCTCCGTCACAAGCTGGCGGTGTCGCAGCGTTCGGACTTCATCGGCGACGCGCATTTCCGCCGCCTGATGTCGGATCGCACGCCGCCCGCCGACAAGGACGTCAAGCGCGTCGTCCTCTGCTCGGGCAAGGTCGGCTACGACCTGATGGAAGCGCGCGATGCCGCAGGCCTCGCCGACACCACGATCGTGCGCGTCGAGCAGATCTATCCCTTCCCGGGTGAGCCGCTCAGCGTCCGCCTGAAGCGGATGCCGAACCTCGAAGAGGTCGTCTGGGCGCAGGAAGAGCCGCGCAACAATGGTGCCTGGTTCTTCGTCAATGAACTGATCGAGGAAGCGCTGACCAATGCCGGCCACAAGGGCATGCGGCCGCGCTACGCCGGCCGTGCCGCTGCGGCCTCGCCCGCGACGGGCCTGATGAGCCGTCACCAGACCGAACAGTCGGCTCTCGTCGCCGATGCGCTCGGCCTGTCGGTTCGCGCCGAAATCCGCCGTACCAAGAACAAAGCCTGAGCCCAAAGCTTAAGTCCCCAAGGAACTGCACCTATGAGCACCGAAGTCAAAGTCCCCACGCTGGGCGAAAGCGTTACCGAAGCGACGATCGGCGAATGGCTGAAAAAGCCCGGCGAAGCCGTTGCGCTCGACGAGCCCATCGCGAGCCTTGAAACCGACAAGGTTGCGGTCGAGGTTCCCTCGCCCGTTGCCGGCGTGATGGGCCAGCAGCTCGCCGCGGTCGGCGATACGGTCAATGTCGGCGCGGCGATCGCGACGATCGAGGCCGGCGGTGCGGCCGCTGCTCCGGCACCTGCCGCCGCCGCGCCTGCTCCCGCACCGGCTGCCAAGGCCGAAGCTGCTGCGCCTGCGCCTGCCGCGACCGCAGCACCCGCCGGCGAAAGCGTCGACACGGTCACGACCATGTCGCCCGCGGTTCGCCGCCTCGTGCTCGAGCATGGCGTCGACCCCACGAAGATTCAGGGCAGCGGCAAGGACGGCCGCCTGACCAAGGAAGATGTGCTCGCCGCCGCGAACAACGCGCCCGCTGCCGCCCCGGCTCCCGCTGCTGCCGCTGCCGCGCCTGTCGCAAGCGGCACCCCCGGTCGCCACGAAGAGCGCGTCAAGATGACGCGTATGCGCCAGACGATCGCAAAGCGTCTGAAGGCCGCGCAGGATACCGCCGCGATGCTGACGACGTTCAACGACGTCGACATGTCGGCGGTGATGGCGACGCGCGACAAATATCGCGAAAGCTTCGAAAAGAAGCACGGCGTCCGTCTGGGCTTCATGAGCTTCTTCACCAAGGCGGTCGCGCTTGCCGCGCATGACATTCCGGCGGTCAACGCCCGCATCGACGGCGACGAAATCGTCTATCACGACTATCTCGACGTGTCGGTCGCGGTCAGCGCGCCGAACGGCCTTGTCGTTCCCGTCGTGCGCAACGCCGACAGCCTGTCGTTCGCCGACATCGAAAAGGCGATTGCCGACCTTGGCAAGCGTGCCAAGGACGGCACGCTCACGATCGACGACATGACCGGCGGCACCTTCACCATCTCGAACGGCGGCGTGTTCGGCGGCCTGATGTCGACCCCGATCATCAACCCGCCGCAGTCGGCGGTGCTCGGCCTCCACCGCATCGAGGATCGTCCGGTCGTCCGCAATGGAGAGATCGTGATCCGTCCGATGATGTATCTCGCGATGAGCTATGACCACCGCCTGATCGACGGCCGCGAGGCAGTGACCTTCCTCAAGACGATCAAGGAAGCGATCGAGGATCCGACGCGCCTTCTGATCGATCTTTGATCCGATGATCGCCCTCTCTGCCCGACCGATTCTGGCCTTTGCCTTCGCCGCTGCCCTCGCGGGCTGCAGCGAGGGCGAAAGCCGCATGCAGAAGGGGTTCGAGGACGGGCTCAAGACCAGCTTCGTCGAAAGCTTCGGTGAATCGTGCCGCGCGGCGGCGGAGGGTAGCGGGGCGCCGGCAGACCTTGCCGCCAAGGTGTGCAAATGTACGGCCGACGAATTGATCAAGAAATATAGCGCATCGGAACTGATCGGCCTGTCGCAGGAAATGGCGGCCCCGGTTATGAAAGCATGCGCTGCGAAATCCGGGCTGCCTATTTGAGCGGATTCGCTCTTCCGGGTGCTCAGGCAGAAATTGAGGTAGATTGAACATGGCTGATTACGACTACGACGTCCTTGTCATCGGTGCCGGCCCCGGCGGCTATGTCGCGGCGATCCGCGCGGCGCAGCTTGGCCTCAAGACCGCGTGCGCCGAAGGGCGCGAGACGCTGGGCGGCACCTGCCTCAACGTCGGCTGTATCCCCTCGAAGGCGATGCTCCATGCGTCCGAATATTTCGAGGCTGCAGCGGGTGGCGCGATGGCGGCGATGGGCATCAAGGTAAAGCCCGAACTCGACCTCGGCACGATGCACGGCCAGCGCAAGGATGCCGTGAAGGGCCTGACCGGCGGCATCGAATTCTTGTTTAAGAAGAACAAGGTCGACTGGCTGAAGGGCTATGCGCAGTTTACCTCGAAGGACACGGTCGAGGTTGCGGGCAAGTCGGTGCGCGCCAAGAATATCATCATCGCCACCGGCTCGTCGGTGACGCCGCTTCCGGGCGTTGAAGTCGATAACGACAAGCAGATCATCGTCGATTCGACCGGCGCGCTCGAACTTGCGAAGGTTCCGGGTCACATGGTCGTCATCGGCGGCGGCGTGATCGGGCTCGAACTCGGCAGCGTGTGGCGCCGTCTGGGCGCCAAGGTCACCGTCGTCGAATATCTCGACCAGATCCTGCCCGGCATGGACGGTGACGTCCGCAAGGAAGCGAACAAGATCTTCAAGAAGCAGGGCATGGAATTCAAGCTCAAGACCAAGGTCACGTCGGCCGCGGTCAAGGGCAAGAAGGCCGTGCTGACGCTAGAACCCGCCGCTGGCGGTGACGCCGAAACGCTCGAGGCCGATGTCGTGCTGGTATCGATCGGGCGCCGCCCGAACACCGACGGCCTGGCGCTCGACAAGGCGGGCCTCGCGGTCAACCAGCGCGGCCAGATCGAAACCGACCATGATTTCAGCACGCAGGTCCCCGGCATCTGGGCGATCGGTGACGTGATCCCGGGCCCGATGCTCGCGCACAAGGCGGAAGACGAGGGCATCGCCTGCGCCGAGAATATCGCCGGGCTGACCGGCATCGTGAACCACGACGTCATCCCGTCGGTCGTCTATACGTGGCCCGAAATCGCCGGCGTCGGCCTGACCGAAGAGCAGGCGAAGGAGCGTGGCGAGGTGAAGGTCGGTAAATTCCCGATGCTCGCGAACAGTCGAGCCAAGACCAATCATGAGCCCGACGGTTTTGTGAAGGTGATCGCCGACGCCAAGAGCGACCGCGTGCTTGGCGTGTGGTGCATCGCAAGCGTCGCCGGCACGATGATCGCGCAGGCCGCGCAGGCGATGGAATTCGGTGCGACGTCGGAAGATATCGCTTACACCTGCCACGCGCATCCGACGCACAGCGAGGCGATCAAGGAAGCCGCGATGGCGGTGACGGGCAAACCGATCCACGTCTGATGAACTAAATGGGGGAGAGAGAATGATGGCGAAGCACGGGCTCTGGGCAGCGGCTTCGCTGACCCTATCCCTCATGGCGACCAGCGCGCAGGCGGCACCCGATCTAAATGCCGCGAATGCGCGGCTGACGGCGCTGCTCGACAAAAATTACCCAGCGCTCGACGCGCTCTATAGGGATCTCCACCAGAATCCCGAACTTGGGCTGCAGGAGGTCCGCACCGCGGGCATCCTTGCGCAACATCTCCGCAAGGCGGGCTTCACCGTGACCGAAAAGGTCGGCGGCACCGGCGTCGTTGGCGTGCTCAAGAATGGCGCAGGTCCGACGATCCTGATCCGCGCCGACATGGACGCGCTGCCGATGGAGGAAAAGACCGGGCTCGCCTGGTCGAGCAAAGCGCGCGCGACCTATGAGGGCAAGGATGTGCCCGTCATGCACGCGTGCGGCCACGACACGCATGTCGCCTATCTTGTCGGCGTCGCGCAGGCGCTTGCTGCGATGCGCGATAGCTGGTCGGGCACCGTGGTGCTGATCGGCCAGCCCGCCGAGGAAATTTTGAAAGGCGCGAAAGCGATGCTCGACGACGGGCTGCTGACGCGCTTTCCCAAACCCGACTATGGCTTCGCGGCGCATGTGCTGAACGGCCCGACGGGCACGATCGCGATCAAGGCGGGCACGGCCTTCTCGGCATCGGACAGCTATTCGATCACCTTCCACGGTCGCGGCGGACATGGATCGATGCCCTCAATGGCGCTCGACCCGATCCCGATCGCGGCGCGCTTCGTCACCGATGTGCAGACGGTGATCAGCCGCGAGAAGGACCCGGGCGCCTTCGGCGTGCTGACGATCGGTGCGATCAATGCGGGTAGCGCCCCCAACATCATCCCCGACAGCGCCGAGGTGAAAGTCAACATCCGCTCGCTGACCCCTGAAGTGCGACAGTTGCTGCGCTCGGGCGCCGAGCGGTCGGCGAAGGCGGCTGCGATGATGGGTAACGCCCCCGAACCGACGATCACCTATCTGACCGGCACGGCGAGCCTTGTGAACAACGAATCGATGGCGGCGAACGGCCTCGCGACGCTCAAGCCAGTGTTCGGCGAGCGGCTGCTATTTGCCCCCGCCAGTGCGGCGCCGGTGTCGGCGAGCGAGGATTATTCGGAGTTTGTCGATGCGGGCATTCCGTCGCTCTATTTCGCGATCGGCGGTTATGATCCCGCCGTGCTCGCCGATTTGAAGGCCAAGGGCCAGCCGGTGCCGACCAACCACTCGCCCTTCTTTGCGCCCAAGGCCGAACCGGTGATCCGGAATGCCGTCGCGGCGATCGTGCTGTCGGTCATCGGCGGCGTGCGCCCCGACGCCAAATAGGCACGCGATCTTGTTCGAGATCGACAATGCGCTGATCGTCCGGCTGCTCGACCTCGTCGGCATCGGCGTCTTCGCGCTGTCGGGCGCGCTGATGGCGGTGCGTTTGCGTCAGACGCTGGTCACCGCCGCCTTCTTTGCGCTGGTGACCGGGGTGGGCGGTGGCAGCGTGCGCGATCTCCTGATCGGCGCTCCGGTTTTTTGGGTGCAGGACGGCGCGATTGCGGCAGTATGCATTGCGATCGCGCTGATCGTCTGGCTGACGCCCGAACGCTGGTGGCAGGGACAATTGCTCGAATGGGCCGACGCAGTGGGCCTTGCTGCCTATGCCGTGTTCGGGACGGCGAAGGCGCTGGCGTGGGGCGTCCCGCCGGTGCCTGCCTTGATGATGGGCGTGATAACCGGCTGCGTCGGCGGCACGATCCGCGACATCCTCGCCGGGGTGCCGTCGATCATCATGCGGCCCGAAGTCTATGTGACCGCGGCGGCGCTCGCGTCGGGGCTGTTTTTGCTGCTGCAGTGGCTTGGTACCGGGACGCCCGTCGCGGCGGTGACGGGCGCGATCGCGGGCTTCATCCTGCGCGGCGCGGCGATCCGCTGGTCGCTTGCGCTACCCGCTTATCGCGATCCCAAAAGCCGATAGACTTGCCAAATCGAGAAACTCTGTCAGTTTCGCCTTATGAACAGTGATGTCAGCACCATCGCCCGCCGTGTGCGCGATCAGGCGCGCGCCTTGCCCGACCTGTTCGGCCGTTTCGATTTCGACAAGGCGCCTGAGCGATGGGCGCCCGAGGTCGACGCGGTCAGCGAGCTGAGCCGCGTTCGCAGCATCGACCGCGCCGACTATCTGGACGATCCCGATCTGCTTGGCCGTATCCGCGAATATACGATGCTGGGCGACCGGACTGGCGATGCCTATGCCGCATTGATGCCGCGCCTTGGTTTTCAGCAGACCGTCGCGATGCTGGTCGATGCATGCGACAAGGGCGTCGAAGCGGTCCTGGACGCGCCGCCCGAACTCGCGGCGCTGATCCGCGAAATGGAACAAAAGCCCGACTGGCTCGACATGAAGCTGGTCGAGGAGGGCGCGGCTTATGAGCGCAACGCCACCGCGAACCTCTCGCCCTTTCTGATCCGCGGCGCCTTCATCGCGACCTTCCTCAACAAATATTCGGCGCTGCCGATGGCGCTCACCGGGACGCTGGGCCAGGCGACCGCCGCGCGGCGGGTGAAGGAAACCGCGACCTTCTTTGCGACAACCGCGCTTCCCGGCGCGCTCGATCGCTTCGGGCCTGGATTCAAGGCGGCGGCGATGGTGCGGCTGATGCACTCGATGGTGCGCGTCAACGTCCTGTCGCGTCCCGGCATGTGGGATACCGAAACCTATGGCATGCCGATCCCGCAGCTCGACCAGATGCCCGCGGGGCTGATCCCCGTCTATTTCCTCTCGCAGGAGGTGTTGGCGAAGGGCCGGACCAGCTTTACCCGGCTCGAACGTGGGCGCGTCGAACTCGCGCGTTACCGCTGCTATCTGCTCGGCCTGCCCGAGGATTTGCTCGCCGATACGCCGCAGGAGATTGTCCGCATCTGGCGCACGCGCAGCGCGACGCTCCGCTACGAATATGACGATCAGGTCTGCGGCGGGCTGCTCCGCGCGACGATGGACGCCGAACTGTCGAAAGACCGTTCGCCCAAAGGGCAGGTCAAACGCCGCCTCGAATATTCGGTGAGCCGCGTTTTCTTCGTAAAAGCCTTTCTTGCGGGCGACGAGGAGCGCGCTGCCAATGTCGGCGTGCCGGTGCGGCGCCGCGATCACCTCATTTATGGCGCGACGATGCTCGGCATCGCGGGGCGCATGGCGGCCTATCGTGTCGCCTCGCGCCTTCCCGTCATCCGTCATCTCGCCGACCGGCGCCTCGTCCACCGGATCGAGCGCCAGCTTGCCGAATATGGCCGCGCCGAATTCACATCCGACGCCGCGCACTACAAGCCCGCGACGGCGAGCTAGTCCTTTCAGCAAAGGAATTTCATGAAGACCGAACAGGCGACCGTTAACGGCATCAACATCACCTATGAGGACAAGGGGCCGCGCAATGCGCCCGTCATCCTGCTGGTCATGGGCCTTGGGGGCCAATTGACGCTCTGGCCCGACGAATTCGTCGACGCGCTGAACGAACGCGGCTTTCGTACCATCCGCTACGACAATCGCGATGTCGGCCTTTCGACGCGCTTCGATGCCGCAGGGGTGCCGAACGTCAAATGGATGATCGTCAAATCGGTGATCGGCCTGCCGGTGCGCCCCGCCTATACGCTGGCCGACATGGCCGCCGACGGCATAGGCTTGCTCGATCATCTTGGCGTCCAGCGTGCGCATGTCGTCGGCGTTTCGATGGGCGGTATGATCGCGCAGCATATCGCCGCGCGCTATCCCGATCGCGTGCTCTCATTGACGTCGGTGATGTCGACCACCGGCAACCGCCGCCTTCCGCGCGCACAGAAGGAGGCGATGCGCGTGCTCGCCAACCGCCCGATGAATGGTGATAAAGAGGCGCTGATCGCTTATTCGGTCGGCGCGGCGCGTGTGATCGGCAGCCCAGGCTATCCATCGACCGAAGAACGTCTCCAGCGCCGCGTGCGTGCCGACTTCGAACGCGGCTGGTATCCGCAAGGCGTCGCGCGCCAGATGGCGGCGATCGTTGCCGATGGCGACCGGCGCCCGCTATTGAAGGATATCAAGGCGCCGACGCTCGTCATCCATGGCGAGGACGATCCGCTCGTGCCGCTGCCCGGCGGACGCGACACTGCCGACAATATCGCGGGCGCGCGGCTGCTGACGATCCCGGGCATGGGTCATGATTTGCCGCTTGGGCTTGTTGATACGATGGCCAATGCGATCGCGGAACACATCAACGAAACGACCGCCGCCGCCTGAGCCGCGGTGAGAGGAAATCGGGCCCCTGCGAAGGCAGGGGCCCATCACCGGTCGGCGCAATTTCGAAGCATCGGGAGATGGGTCCCCGCGCTCGCGGGGACACATTTTTTCGGGCTAACGCCTCCGTTCGAACGCTATTTCAGCAACAACGCCATCGTCGCGAAGAACCCCTTCGCCTCAGCCTGACCCGGCCGCGGGACCGCGGGCAGATAGGCGCGACAGTCGAGGCACGACGCCTGCACCGACCCCGCCCGCGTCAGCATCGTCAGATCCTGGACGAGGCGCCGTTCGGTCAGTTGGCGGTTCATCGCCGCGATCCCGAACCAGCCGCGTGGAAGTGCTGCAGTTTCTTCCTCGGTGCCGGACCAGCTTGCGAGCATCTTCGAAAATTCGCTTGGTTCATCCTCGAAATATTTCGCGTGGAAATCGCCGTCGATCTTCGCGAACTTCGCCGCCGCTTTCAGCGCATCGGGCAAGCCGCCGAACTGGTCGACAAGGCCGATCTGGCGCGCAGTACCGCCGGCCCACACGCGCCCTTCGGCAATGGTGCGGATTTTCTCGATCGGCTGCTTGCGGCTCTTTGCGACGAGCCCGGTGAAGCGCGCATAAATGTCCTCGACGCTCGCCTGCGCCAGCGCGTTGAAATCGTCGTTGACCCCGCCGAATATATCGGGCTGGCCCGACAGCGGCGTCGTCGCGATGCCGTCGGCGTTGACCCCGATCTTGGCAAGCGCCTGATCGAAACTCGGCAAGATGCCGAACACGCCGATCGAACCGGTGATCGTCTCGGGCTCGGCAAAGATGCGGTCGGCGGGGGTCGAGACCCAATAGCCGCCCGATGCCGCGACATTTGCCATCGACACGACGATCGGCAGCTTCTTCGCCTTCGCAGCGAGCAGCGCTTGGCGAATTTCCTCCGACGCCAGCACCGATCCGCCGGGCGAGTCGACCCGCAGGACGATCGCCTTGATGCTGCTGTCGGCAGCGGCGTCGAGGATATGCTGCGCGACGGTCTCCCCACCCGCGGCGCCGTTCGGCGCCTCGCCATCGACGATCTCGCCGACGACGGGGACGACCGCGATTGCGCTGCCCTTTGTTTCGGGCGGGTTCGCGGCGACCCAGTTTTCGAGCGGGATCGCATTATATTCCCACGGCTTGCTGTCGTCCGGGGAGCCGCTGAGCTCCGCAACGCGGCGGTTGAAAGCCATGCGGCTGCCGAGCTTGTCCACAAGGCCCGCATCGACCGATGCCTTCGACAGGTCGTTGCCCGCCGCCTTCACGGCGCCCGCCGTGTCGGCGATGAAGGCGTCGACCTTGGCAGCCGGGCGTGCCTTCTTGACGTCGGTCAGCCAGTTTTCCCACAGCACGCCGGCATATGCGAGGTTGGCTTCCTTCGCCTCGGGCGACTGGTCGGTGCGCAGGAAGGGCTCGACCGCGCTCTTGAAAGTGCCGACGCGATAGATATGCGCGGTGATGCCGAGGCGGTCCATCAACCCCTTGTAATAAAGGCGCGATCCGCCCGGCCCCGCGATCGCTACGCCGCCGATGCCGTCGGCCCAGATTTCGCTGGCGTGCGCCGCGACCTGATAGCTGTCGGTGGTGTAGGCGGTGGCGAAAGCGAGCACGGGCTTTTTCTTCGCGCGCACCTTGTCGACCGCAGCGCCGATTTCGGCAAGCGAGACCTGCCCGCCGCCAAGGAAGCGGTCGAGGTCGAGCACGACCGATGTTACGCGCTTGTCGTCGGCGGCAACCTCCAGCGCATGGACGACGTCGCGGACGCGGATTTCCTTGAGCTGCGCGCCGCCCGACAGCGCCGCGAGCGGGTCGACGTCGGCGGGTTGTTCGCTGACGACGCCGTCGAGTTCGATCAGCAGCGCACCCTGGCTGACCGGCAGGCCCGCATTGGGGCGTCCCGCGAGCAGGCCGAACAATGCGACGAAGAAGAGCAGAAGAAAGATGAGCGCCAGCGCATCCTTGATCCCGACGAGCAGGTTCCAGACCTTGCGCGGAAAGCTTGTTCTCGATTTCGGTTTGTCGTCGCCCGGCAGCGGCCGGCGGACGGGAATGGCCCATGGGCCGGCGGGATCGTTGGGCGCGTTCGCGGTGCTATCGGTCATGTCCGCGAACCTAGGGGCGCGTCCCGTCCTTGGCAATGCACGCTTCGACGGGCGAGCGATCAGTGCCCATGGACTACATTTACCAAGAATATCATATCCGTTTGCACCGAGCCCTTCGACTGCCCTGGCACGCGCTCAAGACCAACTTCGGCCTTTCGCCGATGCCCGGAGAGCCCTGGGTCTGCAGTCCTTCGATGAGTGTCTCGACGTTGCCGGACATAAACGGAAATATATTCAGAGCCAGCCTTCGCGGCGATACCAGCGCACCGTTTCCGCGAGCGCGTCGTCGGTGTCGCGCTCGGGCCGCCACAACGCGGCGGGCGGACAGGCGCCCTCGGTCGCAACCCAGTCGGGATGCGCGATATAGCGCGCGCGGTCGGGGGTCAGTTTCGCCCGGCTGCGGCGCACGAGTTTGTCGAGCTGGCCCCCGGCCTTCAACAGCAGGGCGGGAGTCGCGATCGTCGACAGCCGCTGCCGTCCCACCGCGCGCGCGACCGCGCGGGCAAATCCGCGATGCGACCAGCCAGTGGGCCTACCGTCGTCGGGCTCGTAAATCTGGCCGACGCTCGCGCCCCGGTCGGCGGCGAGTGTCACGAGCAGCCGCGCGAGTTCGTCGACATAAATCGCCGACATGCGCCCGTTCGGCACCAGCGCGATGCCGCGCCGCGCCATGCGGAAAAGGTCGAGCATTTCGGTATCGCCGGGACCGAAGACCGCGGGCGGGCGCACGATCGTCCAGTCGAGCCCGCTCGCCATGACCACCGCTTCGGCGCGTTCCTTTGACCAGCCATAGTTGGAGATATCGGGCTCGCGCGCGGCGAGCGACGACACATGGACGAAGCGCGTGACGCCGGCCCCGCGCGCGGCATCGACGACGTTCGCGGTTGCGATCGCATTGCCCGCCTCGAACGCCGCGCGGGTGGGGACGTTGACCACGCCCGCGATGTGCATGACAACATGGCTGCCCGCCGCCATTTCGGCGAGGCTGTCCTTGTTGTCGAGCGCGCCCGCAATCCACGTCACCCCTTCGATTTCGGCCTGTGGTCGGCGGGTGAGGGCGCGGACGTGCCATCCCGCCGCGACTGCATCGCGCATCGTCGCGCCGCCGACAAAGCCGGTCGCGCCGGTCATCGCCAGCACGCGCCCGCCGTGTTTGTCCCCGGAACGGGGAGGGGGACTCAAAGCAGCACCATATGGTCGCGGTGCACCATCGCGCTGCGCGGCGCATAGCCGAGCGCGGCTTCCTGCGCGTCGCGGCCGAGGCCGACGATGTTCGCGGCGTCGGCGCCCGGATATTCGGACAGGCCGCGTGCGATGATGCGCCCGTCGGGACCGGCGATGTCGAGGATGTCGCCGCGCGCGAAGCTGCCGCTGACCGCGGTTACGCCCGCCGCGAGCAGGCTGGCGCCGCCCTGCAGCGCTCTCGCGGCGCCGGCGTCGATCTCGACCCGCCCCTTGGCGGTGAGCCCGCCCGCGAGCCACGCCTTGCGCGCGCTTGCGCCCTTGTCGGCGACGAACAGGCTGTGCCGTGCAGCGGTCGACAGCGGCCGGTCGATGCGACCCGAGGCGATCGCGAGATGCGCCCCGGCGGCGTTGGCGATGCGGGCCGCCGCGATCTTCGACACCATGCCGCCCGATCCCATGCCCGATGCCGATCCGGTATCGGCCATCGCCTCGATCCCCGCATCGATGCGCTCGATCCGCGCGATATGGACGGCGCCGTCCTGCGCCGGGTTGCGATCATACAGCCCGTCGATGTCGGACAGCAGGATAACGCCGCCCGCCGCCGCGGCCTGCGCGACCCGCGCGGCGAGGCGGTCGTTGTCGCCGAAACGGATTTCCTCGGTCGCGACGCTGTCATTCTCGTTGATGATCGGCACGACGCCAAGGCTGAGCAGCCGGTCGAGCGTCGCCGCGGCATTGAGGTAACGGCGGCGATGTTCGAGGTCGTCGAGCGTCACGAGCATCTGCGCGGCGGTCAGCCCTTCGGCGCCGAGCACTTCGGCCCAGACCTGCGACAGTGCGATCTGCCCCGTCGCGGCCGCCGCCTGCGCATCCTCGAGCGTCCCGCGCCCGCCCTTGGCGAGCCCCAGCCGCCGCGCGCCGAGCGCGATCGCGCCCGAAGACACCACCGCGACCTGCTGTCCCGCGCGCGCGCGCTCGGCAATGTCGGCGGCGATGCCCACAAGCCAGCCGCGCCGCACTGCGCCATCCGGGTCGACGAGCAACGCCGATCCGATCTTGACGATCAGCCGGGGACAGGATGCGGGCGGAAACAGGCTCATGGCGCCGCCGATAGCGCGATGCGCGCGCGCCGCCAATGCGAATGTCCCGGCAAGCCCGGTTCGCGTAATTTTATTCCGCTGATGGTAACGTCGGCTTTGGGGTGGGGAGCGGAGGTTTGCTACTATGTTGTACCCCGGCGAAGGCCGGGGCCCAGGGCTTTAGAAAGCCGAGCTGTGCGGATTGCCGCCCTGGACCCCGGCTTTCGCCGGGGCACACATTACCGTCGTTAGTTTCCGGTCGTTTCTTCGCTCTCGTCATCCCGGGCTTGACCCGGGATCCCGCTTTTTGACGCACTCACCGACTTCGACTTCAAGCGGGACCCCGGGTCAAGCCCGGGGTGACGAGGATGGCAGGGTCCGCCCCCGGTCGTTAGCCGACGGTTCCTACTCCAGCTTCGTCATTCCCGCGAAAGCGGGAGCCCGGCGAGCCGGCGCTGTCACTGGGTTCCCGCTTTCGCGGGGATGACTAATGTGGGGAAGGCAACCAGCGGCCGCTAGCCGCCCTATTCCTCGGTACGGATCAGGATCATCTCGCCGATCAAAGCGAACAGGATGAACGGCCCCCATGCCGCGAGGAAGGGCGAGTAGGCGCCCAGATCACCCATCGCGAGCGCGAAATTGTCGGCGACGAAATAAGCGAAGCCAAGCCCCATGCCGATGATCGCGCGAATGAACAGCTTGCCCGAACGGGCGAGGCCGAACGCGGCCACGGCGCCGAGCAGCGGCATCAATATCGCCGACAATGGTCCCGAAATCTTGTGCCACAGCACGCCCTTCAAGGCATCGACCGGGCGGCCCGCGGCCTCGAGATCTGCAATCGCGGCCTTGAGCTTCATGAACGGCAATTCGTCGCCGTCGACCTGCGCCAGCGTGAATTGGTCGGGGCGCACACTCTTCGCCGCGACGATCGTGCCGAGTGGTTCGAGCGTGCCCGACCGCCGCATGAAACGGCGCGCGTTGGTCAATTCCCAGCCGCCGGTCGGAAGCGCGCGGGCGCTGTCGGCCGACAGCATCGACGACAGCACGCCGCCGGTGCGCTCATAGATCGTCACATAGCCGAGCACGATCACCGGGCCGCTGGTGTCTACCGTCGTTGCATTGATCAGGTCGTCGCCGTCGCGGACCCAGATATTCGTGCGTATGCCGCTGTCCTTGGGCACTTTTTTATACTCGACCTTTTGCCACGCGCTGAGCGCCGCGGTCGAGCGTGTGACGATCCGTTCGTTGAACGCAAAGCTGATCCCGGCGACGAGCAGTGCGGCAAGGAACAGCGGCGCGAGCACCTGATGTGCCGACATGCCCGACGCCTTCATCGCGATCACTTCGCTGTTCTGGTTGAGCGTGACCATCGTCAGGATGGTGCCGAGCAGCACCGAAAAGGGCAGGAAGGTCTCGATAATCTGCGGCATCCGCATACCGACATAGCGCCACACGTCCGAATCGCTGTTGCCCGCGACGGCGAGAATCTTGCCGCTCTCACCCAGAAGGTCGAGCGTCTGGAGGATCAGGACCAGTGCGAAGAGGATCGAGAAGGAGCGGACGAGGAAGAGGCGGCCGACATAGAGCGCCATCGTGCGCGAAGGGAAAAAATGGAGCTGATGCATTTAGTTCAAACTCTCCAACGGCCGCTGCTTGCGCTGGAACATCGTGAGCATCGCACGAATTTTCTGCCCCGCCTTCGCCGCCACGCGTTCGAGCGCGCCGATCGGCTGGCCCCCGGGGACGTGCGCGACGGTGTAGTACATCCAGATCGCGAGCGCCGCGAACAGAAGATAGGGTACCCACATCGCGATCAGCGGGTCGATCGTCCCGCGCGCGCCGAGATCCTCGGCATATTGGTTGATCTTGTGCTGAGTGACCAGCAGCACGATCGACAGGAACACGCCGAGCGACGACGTCGATCTTTTTGGCGGGATCGCGAGGGCGATCGCGATTAGCGGGATCAGGAACATCGACATCACTTCGACGATGCGAAAATGAAAATTCGCCCTCGATTCGAGCCGCGTCTGCACCGATTGCGTCTGGTCCTTGCCCGCGACGAACAGCTCTGGGATCGTCATTTCGCGGTCGGCGCCGCCGCGCAGGCGGAACGCCTCGATCTTGGGCAGCGGGATCGGCAAGTCGTGATTGTCGAAGGTCAGAACGCGCGGGACAGCGAATTTGGGCGATTCATGGATCAGAACGCCCTGCGACAGGCGGAGGATGATCGTGTTCGGATCGTCGGTGGCGAGGAACTGGCCGCGCGCCGCGGTGGCCGACACGCGCTGCCCGTCCTTATTTTCGCCGCGCACGAAGATTCCGCGCAAACTGCGGCCATCATTATAGCTTTCCTCGATCCTTAGCGTCATGCGGTCGCCCAATTTGGTAAACTCGCCGACCTTGATCGATGCGCCGAGCGCGCCCGAGCGGAGTTCGAACTGCAGCCCCTCATAGGCATAGCGCGCGACCGGCTGGATGAACCCCACGATCGCCAGATTAAGCGCAGCAAGCGCGATTGCATAAGCGAAGGGTATGCGCATCAGCCGCCCGAAACTCATGCCCACGCCCTTCAGCACGTCGAGTTCACTCGATGTCGCAAGCCGCCGGAAAGCAAGGAGAATCCCTAACATCAGCCCGATTGGAATACCGAGCGAGAGATATTCGGGAATGAGGTTTGCGAGCATCCGCCACACGACGCTGACCGGCCCCCCTTCGGTGGCGACAAAATCGAACAGGCGAAGCATTTTTTCGAGCACGAGCAGCATCGCCGACAGGACGAGGGTGCCGAGCATCGGGAAGAAGATGAGCCGCGCGATGTAGCGGTCGATGGCAGGAAGCTTATTCAATCTTTGGTCGCCCCATCACCATGATTTGGCCGCAGTTGTTTCCGATATGCCGATTCAAGGGCGACAGGGACCCATCTCGGCGTGCGTTGTTGCGCTCGTGGAGATGGCTATAGCCTCTGGAGGTTTTGAGGTCATGTCGAAATTTGTATCCGCTCTCCTTGCTGTTTCCGTGCTGGCTTTTACCGCCACGGCGCAAGCGGAAGGCCGGGTCCTCTCGAACGATCTGTCGAAGTGCAGAAGCGGCCCGTCGACGCTGGTCCAGATCAGCGGCGTCAAGGCGTCGGCTGGCAAGATTCGCGTGCAAAGCTATCGCGGGACGGCAGATGATTGGCTCGCGAAGGGGCGCTGGCTCGCCCGCGTCGAAGTTCCGGCGCGTGCCGGGATGATGACCGTCTGCGTGCCCCTGCCCGAAGCCGGTGTCTACGGCATTGCAGTGCGTCACGATGTCAACGGGAACGGCAAGACCGACTTCCGCTCGGATGGTGGCGGGATGTCGAACAATCCCAGCATCAATGTCTTCAATCTTGGCAAGCCGAGCTACAAGAAGGCAGCCTTTTCGGTCGGGGATGCGCCCAAGACGATCTCCATTTCGATGAAATATATGTGATCGGGAATGGCTAGCGTCGCGCTCCTTTCCAACCCACGCTCGACGGGTAATCGCTCGTTGTTGCCGCGGGTTCGCGAATATTGCGCGGCGCATCCCGACATTTTTCACTATGAAGTCGAGGATGTCGACCAGATCGAAAAGGCCATCAGCACGATGGCAATGGTCGGTCCGCGCGTCGTCGTTATCAACGGCGGCGACGGCACCGTGCAGGCCGCGCTGACCGAAATTTATTCGGGCGGCCATTTCGGTGGCTCGCCGCCGCCGGTCGCGGTGCTTCCGAATGGGAAAACCAATCTCATCGCGCTCGATCTCGGTGCCGAGGGTGATCCGATCAAGGCGCTGCAGCGCGTTGTCGAACTGGTCGAAAGTGGCCGGCTCGAAGATCATGTGATTGAACGCCAATTGATCGCGCTCGATAGCGGCGGCGAAGAACGACCGGTGCTCGGCATGTTCCTCGGCGGCGCTTATCTTGCCGACGTGATGCTTTATTGCCGCAACCGAATCTACCCGCTCGGCCTGCCCAACGGGATTTCGCATTTCCTCGCGGCGATCCTGGGTCTGTTCGCGATCATCTTTGGAATCGGCGGCGGGCGCCTGCCGCCCAAGCCCGAACCGATGACCGTGTCGCTGATCCGCCAGGGCGAATTCAAGGGCAAATTCTCGTTGCTGATCGTCACGACGCTGGAGAAACTGCTGCTCAGTATCCGCACCAGCGAAGTCTATGGAACGAACGGCAATATGAAATTGCTCGCGACCGACAGCAATGTCGGTGCGCTGTTCCGCATGCTTGGCGCGACCTGGCGCGGGACGCTGGGGCAGAAGCAGCTCGACGGGGTGCATTTCCAGCAGGGTGACGAAATCCGTATCGAGGGCGAACGCTCAAACGTCATCCTCGACGGCGAAATCTTCCAGGCGAAGAACGGCGCGCCGATCATCCTGACTTCGACGCAGCCGGTTCCCTTCCTGCGCCTCGCCGCCTGAGCCCTTCATGTCCGCGCTAGCCGAACTCGTCCGCGAAGAACTCGCGACCCCCGTCGACCCGCGCGTCACCGCTATGGCGCAGGCGATTGCGGCTCAATATCCCGGAAGCGCGCGCGCGGTGCTTTTCTACGGCAGTTGCCTGCGCGAAAGCGAACTCGACGGCTTGATGCTCGATTTCTACCTGATCGTGTCCGACTATGGCGACGCCTATCCCAAGCGCTGGATGGCGGTCGCGAACCGGCTGATCCCGCCCAATGTATTTCCGTTTCAACATGGTGGGCTGATTGCAAAATACGCGGTGCTCAGCGAAGCCGATTTCGACCGACTTAACGGCGCCGCGACGCGTAACGTGTCGGTATGGGCGCGCTTTGCGCAGCCTTCGCGGTTGGTCTGGGCGGTCGACGATACCGCGCGGGGCCGCGCGGTGGGCGCGGTTTCGCGCGCGGCGCCGGCGCTTCTCGCCGCTGCGGGCCGGATCGAGGGCGAAGCGCCGCTCGACTGGTGGCGGCGGGCCTTTTCGCTCACTTACTCGGTCGAACTACGTGCCGAGCGGACCGGGCGGGCGCAATCGGTCGTCGATGCGGACGCCGACCGCTATGAACGTTTCAGCGGCCCGGCCATCGCAGCTATTCCTGCCGATGCCGTCAGCGGACGCTGGTCGCAGCGGCGCTTCGAAGGCAAGGCGCTCAGCATCGCGCGGCTTGCCAAGGCCAGCCTGACCTATGCTGGCGGGATCGATTATCTCGCGTGGAAGATCAATCGGCATGCGGGGACGAAGATCGAGATCAAGGCATGGCAGCGCCGCTGGCCGCTCGTCGCCGCGCTGACGTTGGTGCCGCGCCTGATCAAGGGCGGCGCGATCCGCTGATTAGCCCGCGAGGCGCTGACCCTCGGGCCGCGGTTCGCCGCGCCGCCGGATTGCCTGATCTAGCGCCGTGAGCGTGAAGGGCTTCCTGAGCACGTCATGATCGCCGAACGCGGCATCTTCGCTCGCATCGCCGGCATAGCCCGTTACAAACAGGACCGACAATTCGGGCCAACGCTGCTTCAGCTGCGCGACCATTTCCGGGCCGGTAAGCTCGGGCATCAGAACATCCGACAATATCAGATCAAAGCCGCGCTCTCCGCCCGCCAGCCTTTCTTCGACAAGCGCTTCGGCCTGAAGCGGGTTGCCGCATGCGACGGCGGTATGGCCAAGTTCGCTGACCGCGTCGACCGTGGCGGCCAGGACGCGGGCGTCGTCCTCGACGACAAGGATGCTCAACGCGTCGGTGGGGGCGTCGGGGTCGGTGGCCTCGCTCGGGAGCATCTCTGCCGCGACATCGGCATCCGCCTGGGCGATCGGAAGCAGCATGGCGACGCTTGTGCCTTCGCCCTCGGTCGACGAAATCTGCACCTCGCCGCCCGACTGGCGGCAGAAAGCGAAGACCTGGCTCATGCCAAGTCCGGTGCCCTGGCCTGCAGGCTTGGTGGTATAGAAGGGATCGAAGACGCGTTCCAGCACCTCGGGCGACATGCCGCAACCGGTATCGATGACCTGCACCGCAAGCGCCTTGGCCTCGCCGTCGTCGATCGTCCGGATCGTCAGCGACCCATGGCTGTTCATCGCATCGCGCGCATTGACCGCCAGATTGAGCAGCGCGTTTTCGAACTGTTGCCGGTCGACCCAGCAGGCGAGACCGTCGGCCTGAAGATCGAGTGTCAGCGCAATTCGGTCTCCGATCGTGCGTTCGATGAGCTGCGCAAAGCTTGCGATACAGTCGTCGATCGCCGTCATTTCGGGGCGTGCCGGCTCCGATCTGGCGAAGGTCAGCAGGCGCCGGGTCAGGTCCGCGGCGCGATTGGCGCCGTCGAGCGCGTTGGCGAGGTGGCGCTGCGCCTTTTCGGGGGTTCCCGGTAGCCAGCGCTGCGCAAGTTCGAGCCCGCCAACCACCACCGCGAGCATGTTGTTGAAGTCGTGTGCGATGCCGCCGGTCAGTTGGCCTACGGCCTCCATCTTCTGGGCCTGGCGAAGCTGCGATTCGGCGGTCTCGCGTTCGGTCATTTCGCTGCGCAGCGCCTCGTTGGCCTGCGCCAGTTCGGCAGTTCGCTCCTCGACCGCTGCTTCAAGCTGCATCGCACGGTCGCTTTCGGCAAACTGTTCGCGCCGCGCGAGGCGCCGCTCGCCCTCGGCGCGGAGCAGCGAGAAGGTCGTGGCGATCGCAATGACGGCGGCGGCAGCGCCAAGTAACGAAAAGAGCAGTATTGCCTGGTTCAGGCTGGCACGATCGGCGGCCGCGAGCCGGTTGCGGTCGCGAAGCAAAGTGCGCTCGTTCGCGATGATTTCGCTGATCAGCTTGTCGATCTGGCTGACCCCCTGTCCCTTGCCGGCCGCATAATATTTCGAGATTGCGGCGACCGTCTGATTGTAATTCGCACTCAGCGCTGCATCGCCGAGCAATGCCCCGCGACTGTCCATCTCGCGCGTCAGCCGTTCGACCAGAACCATCTGCTTCGGATTGTCGCGGACGTTGCGCCGCAATTGGGCCAGGAACTGGCGCGCGCGGCCCCACTGATATTCATAGACGCGCCCGTCTTCTTTCTGCAGCCCGACCGCGAAGCGGCCGAGCGATGCCTCGGCCCGCGCAATTGCAGCGTCGACCGAGCGGGTCTGCGAGATGACCTCCATGCTCTGCGTCTGCCAGCCGAGCGAACGGTCATAATTGTCGTTGGCGCGCGCGAGCAGCACAAGGAGCGCCCCGACCACGCCGGTCAGGATCGCACCGAGGACGATCGTCAGCCAGAAGCGGATACGCTCCCGCCGGCCGTCATTTTCGCTGTCGATATCCCGCTCGAACACGCGCATCTCTTACCGGACAAGCGCGGCGCCGCAAAGCGCCGAAGCTTCGGTTAACTTAACACCGCTTCAACTCGCCCCGAAAAGGAATCCGCTGGTCGGCGAAGTCGCTCGATTCAACCGATAATGCCCACGCGTTTGCCCGCACGCTCGAAGCGGCCGAGAATTTCGGTAACCTGCTCGCTCGAATGCTCGGCGCAGAGCGAGCAGCGGAGCAGCGTCATGCCCGCGGGGGTCGCCGGCGGGCGTGCGAGATTGACGTAAAGCCCTTCTTCCAGAAGCGCTTCCCACATCATCGCGCCTCTTTCGAGGTCGGGCATGATCACCGCGATGATAGCCGACTGCGGCTCTGCGGTGCCGAGCTGGAAGCCGAGATCGCGCAGTCCCTTGTGCAGATCCTTGCTGTTTTCCCACAGATGCGCGCGCTTGTTCGACCCGTGCATCAGCTTGCGGATGCTGGTCGCGGCGGTCGCGACGACGCTCGGCGGCAGCGAAGCGGTGAAGACATAAGGGCGACAGACGAGCCGCATGATCTCGAACTTCGGATGGTTCGACACGCAGAAGCCGCCGACCGTGCCGACGCTCTTGCTGAAGGTGCCGATGATGAAGTCGACGTCGTCGATCACACCCTGCGCCTCGGCAACGCCGCGGCCGTGTTCGCCGATAAAGCCCATCGAATGCGCCTCGTCGACGAGGACCATCGCGCCATTTTCCTTCGAGACGCGGATCATCTCTTTCAGCGGAGCGATGTCGCCCAGCATCGAATAGACACCCTCGAGCACGACCAGCTTGCCGGCTTCGGGCGGCAGGCGCTTCAGCCGCTTTTCGAGCGCTTCGACGTCGTTGTGGCGGAAAGCGACGATTTCGGCATCGCCCATCTTGCACCCGTCATAGATCGACGCATGGCTGTCGATGTCGAGGATGACATAGTCGCCCTTGCCGGCGATCGTTGAAATGATGCCAAGGTTCGCCTGATATCCGGTCGAGAACACCATGGCATGGTCCATGGCGTAAAATTCCTTGAGCGCGTCCTCGCACTCCTTGTGCCCCTGATAGGTGCCGTTGAGGACGCGGCTGCCGGTGGTGCCGCTGCCGAACTTGTCCAGTGCGTCCTTGCCCGCTGCGATGACATCCTCGTCGAACGTCATGCCCATATAATTATAGGTGCCGAGCAGAATCGTCTCGCGCCCGTTGCAGATCGCGACGGTTGGCGAGACGACCTTTTCCATGACCAGGCTGAACGGGTCGGTGACGCCGGTCGCGAGCAGCGCCTCACGCTGCTGGATGAGCGGGTCGAACTTGCTGAAGAGGTCGGTCATCGGCGTATCAGCCCTTCAGCTTCTCGACGGCGGCAACCAACTGGCCGACGGTTTCGATTTCGGCCTGCATGTTCATGCTGATGATGATGTCGAATGTGTCCTCGACCTCGGCAACAAAATCCATGACCGTCAGGCTGTCCCATTCGAGGTCGCCGGCAAAGGTCGTGGCGTCGGTCAGTTCGACGCCCTTTTTGTTGAAGGGTTGGATCAGGCCGAAAATCTGGTCGGTGAGGGCGGTGCTCATAGGGTGCGTCCCATTATGGAAGAAAGTTGCGCGCGGGCATGCCGCGAAGGCTCCCGATTGGCAAGTGAATGCGGCGGGAACAGGGCAGCATCTTGCCGCTGGCGGGACTTCATGTCATCCCTGTGGCGGGTCGCTTGCAGGATATCGGGGCAGAGTATTGGGGCAGGGGGCAGCTTGGCATGGACAGCGCAGAAACAACGACACCGACCGAACGGCCGGCGATTTCCTTCCCGCCGAACGCGGTGCACCTGGTGCGCACCAACCAGCAGATCACGATGCAACTGTCGCAGATGGCCGATCAAAAGGCTTCGATCCTGATGGGTGCGACCTTCGTCGTCTTCACGCTCGCGATCGGGCAGGCGCGTTCGGGGGGCGGTGCGCTCGCGATGCCGCTCGCGATCCTCGCGACCTTTTCCTTCCTGTCAGCGCTGCTCGCGGTGTCGGCGGTGCTCCCGCGCGTCGGCAAGGCGCCGCCGGTCGTCTACAAGGACGGTAAGGACCACAGCAATATCCTGTTCTTCGGCCGCTTCGCACAGATGGACGAGGATGAGTTCATCGACGCGGTGAAGACACGCCTGCGCACCGAGGAAGATCTGTACGAGACGATGCTGCGCGATACCTATCAGAACGGCGTCGTCCTCGCGCGGCGCAAATATCGCTATCTCGCTTACGCCTATCGGCTGTTCGTCGTCGGATTGACGCTGACATTCATCGCGTTCGGGGTCGAGATGGCGATGCTTTGGGGTAAATAGCGCAGATGGGGCTGTTGCCCTTATGCCACCCCTGCCGTTGAAAAATCCGATGAGCGCCGTGCGGGATTGAAGCCCGTCCCCGCTGCGACTATCCGGGCCGGCTATGTTGCAGCAGGCGACCTCTCTGACCGCGGACACGCCGCAGGGTCTTCGCGCGGAATTCCGTGCGACGCTGGCGCTCGCGGTGCCGTTGGCGGCCGCCAACCTGCTCCAGATGATGGTTCACGCGATCGACGTGATCTTCGTCGCGCGGCTTGGCGATGCGGCGCTCGCCGCCTCGTCGCTCGGCGTCGCGATCTTCGGCCTCCTCCTCTGGACGGGGTCGGGGCTTGTCGGTGCGTCGGCCCCGCTGATCGCCGCCGAACTCGGCCGCCGCAAACATGCGGTGCGCGAGGTGCGTCGCACCGTGCGCATGGCATTGTGGCTCAGCGCGCTCGTTTCGCTCCTATTCATGGGAATCTGCGCCGCGGGTGGGCCCATCATGCTGGCGACCGGACAGCCGCCGGAAACCTCGGCGCGCGCCGCGAGCTTCCTGCTCATCCTGATGTGGGGGCTGTTCCCGATGATTGCCGCCGCGGTGCTGCGCATCTTCGTCTCGGCGCTCGGGCGCGCGACAATCGCGACTGCGATCACCTTCGGCGCGTTGTTCGTCAATGCGCTCGGTAACTGGGTGCTGGTATTCGGTCACCTCGGCATGCCCGCGCTCGGCTTGCACGGTTCGGCGATCTCCAGCGTGATGACGAGCGTGGCGATGCTTATTGCCTATATTGTCGTCATTCAGACCGATCGCCGGCTGCGCCGTTACCGGCTGTTCGGCAATATATGGCGGTCCGAATGGAGCCGCTTTTTCGACATGCTGCGCATCGGCACGCCGATCAGCCTGACGATTCTGGCCGAAGCCGGGCTGTTCACCGGGGCCGCCTTCCTGATGGGCCGGATCGGCGAGGCCGAGCTTGCCGGACACACGATCGCACTGCAGGTCGCGGCGCTGGCCTTTCAGATTCCCTTCGGGGTCGCGCAGGCCGCGACGATCCGTGTCGGCCTTGCTTATGGCGCGCGCGACCATCGCGGTATCGCCCATGCGGGTTTTGCGTCGCTGGCGCTCGGCATTGGCTTCATGGGCTTCACCGCGCTGCTCATGTGGCTGTTCCCTACGGTGGTGCTGTCGATCTATGTCGACGTCCATGCGGCGCGCAACGCGGCGCTGGTCGGCTTTGCCATGCAGTTTCTTGTCGTCGCGGCCGCTTTTCAGCTGTTCGACGGCGCGCAGGCGGTGGCGGCCGGCGTACTGCGCGGCCTACAGGACACGCGCACGCCGATGATCATCGCGATCTGCGGTTACTGGATCGCGGGCTATGGCACCGCCATCTATCTCGGTTTCTGGACGCCGCTCGCCGGAGTCGGCGTGTGGATCGGGCTGGCCGTGGGGTTGATCGTGGTCTCGGCGGTGCTGCTGCTCAGGTGGCGGATGCGCGGTCGTCTCGGCCTGCTTCCGGCCTGACGCAAAAACTTCGCAAGAATCTTGCAGGGCGGCGCTTGACGCCTATCTGACTCCCACCCATATGCCCGACGTGTTAGCACTCGCGCCCTGTGAGTGCTAAACGACATTATTTCCATCTCTGGAGGGATTTCCATGCAATTTCGCCCGCTGCACGACCGCGTGCTTGTTCGCCGTATCGAAGCCGAAGAAAAGACGGCTGGCGGCATCATCATTCCCGACACCGCCAAGGAAAAGCCGCAGGAAGGCGAAGTCGTCTCCGTCGGCACCGGCACCCGCGCCGATGACGGCAAGGTGACCCCGCTCGACGTCAAGGCTGGCGATCGTATCCTGTTCGGCAAATGGTCGGGTACCGAAGTCAAGGTCGACGGCGAAGAGCTGCTGATCATGAAGGAATCGGACATCCTCGGCGTCATCGCCTGAGCGTTTCCATCGATTTGCGAATGAAGTTGCGCAGTTTTCTGCGCCTTTGAAAGGAATAAGCACATGGCTGCTAAAGACGTAAAATTCAGCCGCGACGCGCGTGAGCGCATTCTTCGCGGCGTCGACACCCTCGCCGACGCGGTGAAGGTGACCCTCGGTCCCAAGGGCCGTAACGTCGTGATCGACAAGAGCTTCGGCGCGCCCCGTATCACCAAGGACGGCGTCACCGTCGCCAAGGAAATCGAACTTAAGGACAAGTTCGAAAACATGGGCGCCCAGATGCTGCGCGAAGTCGCATCGAAGGCAAACGACAAGGCCGGCGACGGCACCACCACCGCGACCGTTCTTGCTCAGGCAATCGTTCGCGAAGGCATGAAGTCGGTTGCTGCCGGCATGAACCCGATGGACCTGAAGCGCGGTATCGACCTCGCGGTCACCAAGGTTGTCGAAACGATCAAGGCGCAGTCGAAGCCGGTTTCGGGCACGTCTGAAATCGCCCAGGTCGGCATTATTTCGGCCAATGGCGACAAGGAAGTCGGCGACAAGATCGCCGAAGCCATGGAAAAGGTCGGCAAGGAAGGCGTGATCACCGTCGAGGAAGCCAAGGGCCTCGATTTCGAACTCGATGTCGTCGAAGGCATGCAGTTCGACCGCGGCTACCTCAGCCCCTATTTCATCACCAACCCCGAAAAGATGCTCGTCGAGCTTTCGGATCCGTACATCCTGATCTTCGAAAAGAAGCTGTCGAACCTCCAGTCGATGCTTCCGATCCTCGAAGCCGTGGTGCAGTCGGGCCGTCCGCTCCTCATCATCGCTGAAGACATCGAAGGCGAAGCGCTCGCAACGCTGGTGGTCAACCGCCTGCGCGGCGGCCTGAAGGTCGCTGCCGTCAAGGCACCGGGCTTCGGCGATCGTCGCAAGGCGATGCTGCAGGACATCGCGATCCTCACCGCCGGTGAAATGATCAGCGAAGACCTGGGCATCAAGCTTGAGTCGGTCACGCTGAACATGCTCGGGCAGGCCAAGCGCGTCACGATCGACAAGGACAACACCACCATCGTCGATGGTGCTGGCGACCATGATGCGATCAAGGGCCGCGTCGAACAGATCCGTGCGCAGATCGAAACGACCACGTCGGATTACGACAAGGAAAAGCTGCAGGAACGTCTGGCGAAGCTCGCTGGCGGCGTTGCAGTGATCAAGGTCGGCGGCGCTTCGGAAGTCGAAGTGAAGGAACGCAAGGATCGCGTCGATGACGCTCTCCACGCGACCCGCGCTGCGGTCGAAGAAGGCATCGTCCCTGGCGGCGGTACTGCGCTTCTGTACGCGACGAAGGCTCTCGAGGGCATGTCGGGCGTCAACGAAGACCAGACCCGCGGCATCGACATCATCCGTCGCGCTCTGCAGGCTCCGGTTCGCCAGATCGCTGAAAACGCCGGCTTCGACGGCGGTGTCGTCGCGGGCAAGCTGTTCGACCAGAACGACAGCAACTTCGGCTTCAACGCCTCTACCGACGTCTATGAAGACCTGGTCAAGGCCGGTGTTATCGACCCGACCAAGGTTGTCCGCACCGCACTTCAGGATGCTGCCTCGGTTGCCGGTCTGCTGATCACCACCGAAGCCGGCATTGCCGAAACGCCCGACGACAAGCCCGCCATGCCCATGGGTGGCGGCGGCATGGGCGGCATGGGCGGCATGGACTTCTAAGTCCAAACCGTTCGGCGTTCAGCCAATAAGAGGGCCGGGGGAGCAATCCTCCGGCCCTTTTTCTTTGTGTTTATGCTCTCTCGTCACCCCGGAGTTGATCCGGGGTCCCGCTTGGCGTCTCTTTCAGGATTACGGCCGGAGTGAGTGGGGCGTTGCTGACGAAATAGGGCGGGCGGGACATTGCCAGTTAAGGCAAGGCGGCATAGCTAGGGCGGCGATGATGTTCGCCCTCGCCCTCGCGCTGCTCGCCGACCCCGCAACCGCCACGCCCCCGCCGCCGGTCGAGCGCTGCGGTTATCGGATCGTCGAGACATTTCCGCACGACAGGTCGTCCTTCACTCAAGGACTATTTTGGCACGAGGGGCATTTATACGAAGCCACCGGTCAATATGGCCAATCGCGCGTCGCACGCCTTGACCTCAAGACCGGCAAGGCGCTCGCCCAATCGAAACTTCCGTCCGATCAATTTGGTGAGGGGATCACGCGTTGGGGTGACCAGATCATCGGTGTGACCTGGCAGGGCGGCATCGGCAATCGTTGGTCTATCAGGGACCTGAAGCCCGCCGGCACCTTTAAATATGAGGGCGAGGGTTGGGGGCTGACAATGGTCGGCGACAGCCTGGTTCTGAGCGACGGCACCACCGACCTTCGTTTCTTCGATCCCGCGACGATGAAGGAGCAGAAGCGTGTCACCGTGCGCTTCGCCGGTCGCCCGCTTCCGATGCTCAACGAGCTTGAGACGATCGATGGCCAGATCTGGGCCAATGTCTGGATGACGGACTTCATCGTCCGCATTGACCCCGCCACCGGCGACGTCGTCTCGCTCGTCGACCTGACGACGCTCAAGGCCGATGCCGGCGTCAGCGATACCGACAGCGTGCTGAACGGCATCGCCTGGGACGCGAAGAAGAAGCGCCTGTTCGTGACGGGCAAGAACTGGCCGAAGCTTTACGAGATCGCGCTCGCCGACTGCCACTAAGCCATCAGCGCCGCCTCCATTCGCGCCGCCGCGGCGTCATAGACGCGCGCTTTCAGTCCGGCGGTCACGGCTTCGGGCGCACGGTCGGGGTGGCCGCCGGTGAAGGGTGGGGCCGGGTCATATTCGATCGCGAGCTGGATCGCCTGAGCGACCGCGTCGCCCTTGAGCCGAGCGATCAATGTCAGCGCGAAATCGAGCCCTGACGTCACGCCGCCGCTGGTCACGACATGGCCGTCCTCAACGACGCGGGCATTTTCATGGCTTGCTCCGACGAGCGGCAGCAGATGCGTATAGCCCCAGTGCGTCGTCGCGCGCCTGCCCGCGAGCAGCCCGGCGCGGCCGAGCAGGAAGGCGCCGGTGCACACGCTCGTCACCCATTGAGCGCCCGCAGCCTGGCGCGCGATGAAGTCGATCGTCGCCTTGTCATTCAGCGCGTCGGTAACGCCGTGACCGCCGGGAACGCACAAAATGTCGGCTTGCGGCGCGCGCGCAAAGTCATGCGTCGGGACGATCGCGAAGCCGCTGTCGGTCGCGATCGGTTCGAGGCTTGCCGCTGCGCCGGCCAGCACTACGCCGGGCATCCGCGACAACGCTTGCGCGGGCGCCGTGAAATCGAGCTGGGTGATGCCCGGAAAAAGCAGGAAAAGGATTGTTGTGGTTGGGGCGTCGGTCATGCGGATGTCCTTGCACTGGCAGTGGATCACCCAGGCGCGCGGCTCGTCTCGATCGTCGGATCGGTCCCGCTTCCCGATGGGACTCCATCTTCAGCGCCAGTTGCGGAACGACGGCAATCTAGCGCGGGCAAGGCCGCGAGGAAAGGCTATTTGGCGGCATCTTTTGCCGCAGGGGCCTCGTCTGAGACCGGAAGACTGTCGCGGCTTTCGAGCATTTCGGCGGCATCGTCGAGCGCCTTTGCCTCGCTGACGGTCACGCCGCCGGGGCCGGGTTCGTTGTCGGTACGGCTGCATCCTGCCGCAAGGATCAGGACCACGAGCGCGGCGCTGGTCTTCCACCGATCGATCATTTCATACGCTCCCACGAAAAAGGGCCCCATCCAAGGTGGATGGAGCCCCGAATATCAGCCCGAAGGCGTGCCGACGACTTACTTCTTGTCGTTTGCTTCGGCCTTCTTGGTTTCTTCGGCGATCTTGTCGCCAGCATTGGCAGCAGCGTCGCCGGCCGCGTTCACGGTGCCTTCGACGGCATTGCCGGCGTTCTTCGCGGCGTCGGCGGTCGCATCGGCGGCTTCGCCAGCGGCGGCGGCGGTCGCGTCGGCAGCGCCAGCGGCTGCATCGGCAGCGGCGTCGCCAGCGGCGGCAGCGTCATCGGCGGCCGAGGTGGCGGTTTCCGACGCGGCGTCCTGCGTCTTTTCCGAGCAGGCGGTGAGGCTGAAGGCCGCAGCGGCCATCGATGCGAGGATGATCTTGCGCATGGGTAATTCCTTTCGAATACAACGGCCGTGTGATGGGCCATTGGGACTGAGAGTTAACGAGGGATCAGGTCCTTTGCAACTGCGCTGCTTGATACCCGACCCGGAAGGAAAAAGGGGCCACCGGTGAACCGGCGACCCCCCTTTGTCTTGGCCGAAAAGCCGAAAAGAAGCTTACTTCTTGGCTTCTTCCAGAGCGCCCTTTGCGGCGTCGGCAGCTTCCTTGGCAGCGCCAGCAGCTTCGGTCGCCTTGTCAGCAGCCTTGGCAGCGTCACCAGCAGCGGCGGCATCGCCTGCGGCGCCGGCAGCGGCGCCGGCTTCGCCAGCGGCAGCAGCGCTCGCGTCGGCAGCGCCTTCGGCTGCTTCCATCGCGCCATCGGCAGCGCCTTCAACGGTCGCGGCTGCGTCTTCGGTTGCAGCGGCCGTGTCATCGGCAGCCTTGTCGGCGCAAGCAGCGAGGCCCATCGAGGCGGCGAGGACGAGCGACAGAGTGATCGATTTCTTCATGTGGGAATACCCCTCTCGGTTTGAACTGACCGATCGGCACAGGAACGGATCGATCCCGAATATTGCCAATCGCGGGCAGAATTACCGCCTCGTGGAATCGCGTGCAACGCCCTTTTTGGGAGAGCTCGTCCGTTTCGTCGTAATTCGGTCGTAATCGGGGGACGTGTGGCGGAAATTGTGGCGTGGCGCTTGGTTGACCGGATATAAAGAAACCTTTATATGTCCTTTCATGAGCGAGCTACTCGACATTTTTCGCGCCTTGGCGGACCCGACGCGTCTGCGAGTCGTCGCGCTTTTGCGCGAAATGGAGCTTGCCATCGGTGAATTGGCGGTCGTTCTCGACCAAAGTCAGCCCCGCGTGTCACGCCATGTCCGGATCCTCGTCGAGGCAGGCATCGTCGAGCGGCGGCGCGAAGGGAGCTGGGTTTTTCTGCGTATTGCCGAGGGCGGAGCGGTTGCCGGGATTATCGGGCAGGCCGAAAAATGGCCTTTCTCGGCCCGTGAAACGCGGGTCATTGCCTATGATGCGCGGCGGCTGGCGGCGGTGCGCGACGAACGCGCAGCGGCAGCCGAGCGCTATTTTGCCGAACATGCTGCCGAATGGGATGCGATCCGCTCGCGTCACGTCGCCGAAAGCCAGGTCGAGGCCGCGATGCTCGCCATGATGCACAACCGCCGGCTAGGCCATCTGCTCGATATAGGTACCGGCACCGGCCGGATGGCGGAAATCTTCGCCCCGACCGCACGGCGCATCACTGCGCTTGATCGCAGTCCCGAAATGCTACGCATTGCGCGCACCAAGCTGGAGGGGCAGTCGGTTCCTGTCGACCTGCTGCAGGGCGATTTCCTGAATCTGCCCGTCGCCGACGCGAGCATCGACAGCGTCGTTATCCATCAGGCCTTGCATTTCGCGCACGAGCCCGACCGTGTGATCGCCGAAGCAAGCCGCGTGCTGCGCGGCGGCGGGCACCTGCTCGTGGTCGATTTCGCGCCGCATGAGGATGAAGAATTGCGCAATCTCGCGGCGCACGCCCGTCTCGGCTTTTCGGACGCGCAGATTCGCGGCTGGTTCGCTTCCGCAGGGCTGCTCCTCGAAACGACTCAAACGCTCGAAGGTGGGGAGCTGGCTGTAAAGCTATGGCTCGGCCGCCGTCGCAGCGACGAAGATCAACCCCCCGCCAGTGAAGGCGGACAAAGTAAAAGGCTTGCGGCATGACGTCGAATTTGAATTCGCTGGCAGAGGCGCGCCGCGCCGCAGCTACGCCGCTGTTTGCCAATCTCGAAGGCGACATCGGCGTCAGCTTCGAATTCTTCCCGCCCAAGACGGAGAAGATGGAAGCGCAGCTGTGGGACACCTTCCGCACGCTCGAACCATTGGCTCCGAGCTTCGTTTCCGTCACGTACGGCGCCGGCGGTTCGACGCGCGAGCGCACCCATGCGACCGTCGCGCGCATTGCCGCCGAAAGCGCCGTTCCCCCGGCGGCGCACCTGACATGCGTCGAGGCCTCGCGCGCCGAGATTGACGAGGTCGCGCGTGCCTATTGGGATGCGGGCGTGCGCCACATCGTCGCGTTGCGTGGGGATGTTCCGGGCGGCGAGCCGTACCGGGCGCATCCGGACGGCTATGCCAATGCGATCGAACTGGTCGCGGGGCTGAAAGCCGTCGCGCCGTTCGACATTTCGGTTGCCGCCTATCCCGAGGTGCACCCCGACGCGTCCTGCGCCGAGGCCGATCTCGATAATCTGAAGCGCAAGCTTGATGCGGGCGCTACGCGCGCGATCACGCAATTCTTCTTCTCGCCCGAGGCGTTCCTGCGTTTCCGCGATGCCGCGGCGGCTGCAGGGATCGATGCGCCGATAATTCCCGGTATCCTGCCGGTGTCGAACGTGTCGCAGACGCGGCGCATGGCCGACATGTGCGGCACGGCGATCCCCGCATGGATGGTGTCGCTGTTCGACGGTCTCGACGATCACCCTGCCGCACGCCAGTTGGTGGCGGCGACGATTGCCGCCGAAATGTGCCGCCGCCTGTACGCGGGCGGCGTGCGGGACTTCCATTTCTACACCCTCAACCGTGCCGAGCTCAGCTATGCCATCTGCCATCTGCTGGGATTGCGGCCGATTTCGACCGCAAAGGATCAGGCAGCATGACCTCCAAATCCATTTCGGGCGCACGTGAAGCCCTTCAGGCCGCGGCAAAGGAGCGCATCCTGCTCACCGATGGTGGCTGGGGAACCCAGATCCAGCTCCGCAAGCTGACCGAGGCTTGCTATGCGGGCAATCTCGGCCTGTCGCATGACCAGAAGGGCAACAACGATATCCTCGCGCTGACGCGTCCCGACGTTGTTACCGCGATCGGAGAGGCCTATCTCGCCGCGGGGTCGGACATCGTGTCAACGAACACGTTCAGCGCGAACCGCATTAGCCAAGCCGACTATGGCGCCGAGGCGCTGGTCGCCGACATCAACATTGAAAGCGCGCGGCTGGGACGCGAGACCGCGGTAAAATATGAAGCGCTCGACGGTCGCCGCCGCTTCGTCGCCGGTGCGGTCGGGCCGACGAACAAGACACTGTCGCTGTCGCCCGACGTCAACAATCCGGGCTTTCGCGAGATCGATTTCGACGAACTCAAGGATGTCTATCTGGAACAGGTGGTCGCGCTGGCCGAGGGTGGCGCCGATTTCATCCTGATCGAGACGATCTTCGATACGCTCAACGCCAAGGCGGGTATCGCCGCGACGCTGGAGGCCGAAGCGAAGATCGGGCGCGAACTGCCGCTGATGATCTCGATGACGCTGACCGACCTTTCGGGACGCAACCTGTCGGGCCACACGGTCGAGGCTTTCTGGTATGCCGTACGCCACGCCAAGCCGCTGACGATCGGGCTCAATTGCTCGTTCGGTGCGTCGCAGCTCCGTCCGCATGTCCGCGTCCTCTCCGATATCGCCGATGCGTTGGTGATGGTCTATCCGAACGCCGGCTTGCCCAACGAACTCGGCGAATATGACGAAATGCCCGACACGACCGCGAGCCTTGTGCGCGAATGGGCCGAACATGGCCAAGTCAATATCCTCGGTGGCTGCTGCGGATCGACACCCGCGCATATCGCGGCGATGGCGAAAGCGATCGAGCGGCTCGCGCCGCGGCAGATTCCCGATGTGCCGGTGCGCACGCGGCTTGCGGGGCTCGAGCCCTTTACCATGGCGGCCTGAACCGATGCCCGACAATCCGACATGGACGATCCGGGAAGCCGGAGTCGATGATGCGCCGGCGCTCGCGCTGATCGGCGCGGCGACCTTCCTCGAAACCTTCGCGGGCATTCTCGATGGCGATGCGATCGTCGGTCACTGCGCCGCACAGCATAATGCGGCTGCCTATGCGGCCGGTCTGGCGGCCGGCGCGCGCGCCTGGATCGCCGAAGCGCAGCCCGGCGGCGCGCCGATCGGATTCGCGCTGGTCGGCAAGCCTGACCTTGCTGCGGCACTCGAAGGCGATATCGAGCTGAAGCGCATCTATTTGCTGTCGCGCTTTCACGGCACCGGGCTCGGCGCGGCGCTGATGAAGCGGGCGCTGGAGGCAGCGCACGGTCATCGCCGTCTGTTGCTCGGTGTCTACGCCCGCAACGAGCGCGCGCTCGCCTTCTATCGCAAACAGGGTTTTGTCGACCTCGGCACGCGCCAGTTCAATGTCGGCGGCAAGCTTTACGACGATCTCGTCCTAGCCCGCCCGCTTGCCGCCTAATGCTCAGTTTCAGGATTATTCGATGACCACCGCCGCTTCCTCCAGCTTCGTCAATATCGGCGAACGCACCAACGTTACCGGATCGGCGGCGTTCAAGAAGCTGATCCTCGCCGACGATTATACCGCGGCGGTCGAGGTTGCGCGCCAGCAGGTCGAAAATGGCGCACAGGTCATCGACGTCAATATGGACGAGGGTCTGCTCGACGCCGAATATGCGATGACGACCTTTCTGAAACTCATCGCCGCGGAGCCCGATATCGCGCGCATTCCAGTGATGATCGACAGCTCGAAATGGGATGTCATCGAGGCGGGGCTGAAATGCGTGCCCGGCAAGCCGATCGTCAATTCGATCAGCATGAAGGAAGGCGAGGAGCAGTTTCTGAATCATGCGCGCAAGTGCATGGCCTATGGCGCCGCGGTCGTCGTGATGGCGTTCGACGAGGTCGGGCAGGCCGACACGAAGCAGCGCAAGATCGAAATTTGCGAGCGCGCCTACAAGCTGCTGATGACTATCGGCTTTCCGCCCGAGGACATCATCTTCGACCCGAATGTGTTTGCGGTCGCGACCGGGCTGGAAGAGCATGATAATTATGCGGTCGACTTCATCGAGGCGGTGAAGGAAATTCGCGTCCGCTGTCCGCACGTTCATTTTTCGGGCGGCCTGTCGAACCTGTCGTTCGGTTTCCGCGGCAACGAGGTCGTGCGCCGGGCGATGCACAGCGTTTTCCTCTATTATGCGATCCCCGCCGGGCTCGACATGGCGATTGTCAACGCTGGCCAGCTCGACGTTTACGACACGATCGATCCCGAGCTTCGGCAGGCGGTCGAGGACGTCGTGCTCAACCGCAAGGTCGACGGCGAGGCGGAATCGCCGACCGAGCGGCTGATCGCGCTTGCCGAACGCTATAAGGGTACCGATGCGGCGCAGGAAAAGGCGGCCGAGGAATGGCGCGGCTGGGAGGTGCGAAAGCGGCTCGAACATGCGCTGGTCAAGGGTATCGACGCCTATGTTGTTGATGATACCGAGGAAATGCGCCTGCTGCTGCCGCGTCCGATCGAGGTGATCGAGGGGCCGCTGATGGACGGCATGAACGTGGTCGGCGACCTGTTCGGATCGGGCAAGATGTTCCTGCCGCAGGTCGTGAAATCGGCGCGCGTGATGAAGAAGGCGGTCGCCCATCTGCTGCCCTTCATCGAGGCGGCGAAGGAGCCCGGCGCCAAGGGCAAGGGCAAGGTCGTGATGGCGACCGTCAAGGGCGACGTTCATGACATCGGCAAGAATATCGTCGGCGTCGTGCTCCAGTGTAACGGCTTCGAGATCGTCGACCTCGGCGTGATGGTGCCCTGGTCGAAGATCCTTGAGGCGGCGAACGAGAATGATGCCGACATGATCGGCCTGTCGGGTCTGATCACCCCCTCGCTCGACGAGATGGTAACGGTCGCCGAGGAGATGCAGCGCGCCGGTATGACTATGCCGCTGCTGATCGGCGGCGCCACGACGTCGAAGGTCCATACCGCGCTGCGGATCGACCCGGCGTACAAGGGCCCGGTGCTTCACGTTCTCGACGCGAGCCGCGCGGTCGGCGTCGCGACTGCACTGGTCAGCGACACCGGGCGCGACGCCTATGTGCAGGGCTATAAGGACGATTATGAGCATGTCCGCGACGTGCGCGCGGGCAAAGGACAGAGCGTTTTGCATACGCTTGAGGAGGCGCGTGCCAATTTTTACGACGCCTATCTCAGCGACAAGCCTGCGCCGCCGCTGCAGCCGGGGCTGCACCGCTTTGACGACTGGTCGCTCGAAGATTTGCGCGAATGCATCGACTGGACGCCCTTTTTCCGCGCGTGGGAGCTGCACGGCACTTATCCGTCGATCCTTCAAGACGATGTCGTCGGCGAAACGGCGCAGGCGCTGAAGGCCGATGCCGACGCGATGCTCGACAAGCTGATCGCCGAAAAATGGCTGACGGCGCGTGGCGTCTGTGCTTTCTGGCCGTGCGCGCGTGACGGCGACAGCGTCACGATCCACCTCGCCGAGGAGGAGCGCCATGTGACGCTTCCTTTCCTGCGTCAGCAGATCAAGAAGAGCCGCGACCGCGCCAATATGTGTCTTGCCGATTTCATCGATCCGGCGGGCGACTGGATGGGCGGCTTTGCGGTGGGCATCCACGGTATCGAACCGCATTCGGAGCGTTTCCGCGCCGATAAGGACGATTATTCGGACATCTTGCTGAAGGCGCTAGCCGATCGCTTTGCGGAGGCGTTTGCCGAGCGGCTGCACCAGCATGTCCGCACCACCCTCTGGGGTTACGCGCCTGGCGAGCAGTTGACAAACGAGGCGCTGATCAAGGAAGAATATCGCGGTATCCGTCCGGCACCCGGCTATCCCGCCTGCCCCGATCACAGCCTGAAGCCGATCCTGTTCGACCTGCTCCAGGCTGGCGACAATGCGGGGTTGGTGCTGACCGAGAGCTTTGCGATGTTGCCCACGGCTGCGGTCAGCGGCTTCTATTTCGGGCATCCCGAAAGCCAGTATTTCGGCGTCGCGCGGATCGGTAGCGACCAGCTTGAGGATTATGCCGAGCGGCGCGGGGTCGACATCGAAACCGCGACGCGCTGGCTACGCCCGAACCTCGATTAACCTGCATCGGTGTGCCTGTCCGATAAGGGGACAGGCGCCCGATTAACCAGCTTCGCGAGCGACGAAGGTCCCGAAAGCCGCTATGGCGCGGCGATGTCCAAGGCAATTCTCCGCCGGCCCTTGCTGCCGCTGCTCGCCCTTCCGCTGCTTCTCGCGCCGCTGCCGCTGCCGGCACAGACCGGCGGCGAGCCCTATAGTGTCGATGGGCGCAGCTTCGGGCGGTTGCAGGATGCCGTCGATGCGATCGGGGAAGGCGAGGGCACAATCCGCGTCGCTCCCGGTTACCATCGCGATTGCGCCGTGCAGACCGCGGGTCGCATCGCCTTCGTTGCGGTCGAACCCGGCCGTGCGATCTTCGACGGTGTGACGTGCGAGGGCAAGGCTGCGCTAGTGCTGCGCGGTGCTGGCGCGAAAGTCGACGGGATCGTGTTCCAGAATATGCGCGTCCCCGACGGCAATGGCGCAGGTATCCGTCTCGAGCAGAGCGACCTCGACGTCGTGAACAGCCTTTTCCGCAACAGCGAGGAGGGTATCCTAACCGCCGACGATCCCGCCGCGACGCTGACGATCGACCGCTCGACCTTCTCGCGCCTTGGTCGCTGCGACCGCGGCCTGAGCTGCGCGCACAGCGTTTACACAGGCAGCTATGGCCGCGTTGTCGTGACGCGCACGCGCTTCGAAAAGGGCAGCGGCGGCCATTATCTGAAAACCCGCGCGGCGCGGGTCGACATCAACGACAACAGCTTCGACGACACGCAGGGCAAGACGACCAATTATCTGATCGACCTGCCCGCAGGTTCGACGGGCCGCGTCGTGAACAATCTGCTGATCCAGGGGCGCGACAAGGAAAATTATTCGGCGCTGATCGCCGTCGCTGCCGAGGCACGCGACAATCCATCGCGCGGCCTGGTGATCGAGGGCAATCGCGCGAGCATTCCGCAAGGCATTGGCCGAAACTCGGTGTTCGTTGCCGATTGGAGCGGCGAACCGCTGGCGATCGGACCAAACGAACTGGGGCCGGGGCTGAAGCGCTTCGAGAAGCGGTAGGGGCTTACGCCTCGCCGCGCGTTTCGATCAGCGACGCGGCGAGCGCCTCAGCGGGCGATTTGCCGCCCCACAGCACGAACTGGAACACCGGGTAAAAGCGCTCGCATTCGTCGATCGCGCTTTCGATCAGCGTCTCGGTGAGGTCGAGCGGCAGCGACGCGTCGGCGCCGAGCAGCATACCGTGGCGGAACAGGATCGTGCCGCTGTTCGACCACAGTTCGAAATGGCCGAGCCACAATTGCTCGTTGATCAGCGCGAGCGCTTCATGCGCCACGGCGCGTTTGTCCTCGACGACGCGAATGTCGGGGAAAGCGAGGAGCTGGATTACCCCGTCGTCGGCACGCCACACCGCGCGCAGTTCATAAGTTGTCCAACTGCCCTGTGCAGTGGCGACAATCTCGTCCTCACCGACCATCTCGTGCGGCCAGTCGTGCGCGGCGAAATAGGATGCCAGCATCTCCATCGGTGCCGCGTCCTGGCCGTCATCATCGTCGTAAATATCGTCACTCATGCGCGCGCCTTAGCCCGGATGGCGCCGCGACGCGAGTCCGCGTCCCGTGCCATCCGGGGAATATATTGTGCATAATGGACCGCGCGCTTGGCGCGTCAGCCCTTGGGCTTGCGCGCCGCAGGCTTCGCGGCCGGTTTCGTCGCAGCCGGCTTTGTTGCGCCCTTCGGCGCCGCCGCAGCCTTCGGAGCCGCCGCCGGCTTCGCCACGCCTTCGAGCTTGTCGAGCCGTGCCTTCAACGCTTCGGCTTCGGCGCGCGCGGTCGCGGCCATCTGCTTCACCGCCTCAAATTCCTCGCGGCTGACGAAATCCATGCGGCCAACCCATTCCTTGGCACGGTCGCGCATCGCGGATTCGGCTTCGCGGCCTGCACCGGCGACGGTTCCGGCAATGCCGTTCACCATCTTGGCGAGGTCGTCGAAAAAGCGGTTTTCGCTTTGCATGTCTCATATTCCTTCGTCGGGGTCTGTCCCCTTGCCGTCACCTTATCTGGGTGCTGGCGGCGGCGGGGACAAGGGTTTCGGCATCGGGATTGCGCTGATCGATCTGGAAATTCAGGATCGCGGCAAAGCTTAGCCAGATCATATAGGGCACCAGCAGCCACGCCGCCGCCTTGCGGATTGCCGCAAATGCGAAGGCCGTCGCGATGGTCACCATCAAGATGAAGATGATCACATAGAGCGCGGTCGTCACCTGATGCTGCCCAAAGAAAAGCGGCGACCAGGCGAAATTAGCGAAAAGCTGAACGAAGAAGAGCAGCAGCGCGAAGCCGCGCCCCTTTGCGCCGCGCGCATGGAGGATCATCGCGAGCGACAGGCCGAGGCAGATGTAGAGGATCGGCCAGACGGTGCCGAACACCCAGCCCGGCGGCGTGATCGGTGGCAAGTCGAGCGATGCGAACCAGCGATTGCCATAACCGCTGTTCGACAAGAGCCCCGACAGGCTGCCCGCAAGCACGATCGCTGGCACAGTAACGAGCGCCCAGCGCAGATAGGACATGCGAAGCTGTCCCGGCGTTGCGATTTCGGTCATGTCCGCATTATCCCCCACACGCGAATCCGTTGCATTGGTGTCGCGATTGTGCGGCGCAGCGTCAAGCGGCTCGCTTCACTGCAGCGATCAGAAATTCGACATTTCCTTCCGGACCGGTGATCGGACTTTCGACGAGGTCGGCGACCTCCCAGTTTTCGCGGGTCAGCCAGTCCCGCACTTCGGCGCAAACGCGTGCATGCACGGCGGCATCGCGAACGACGCCCTTCTTGCCCACCTCGTGGCGCTCCGCCTCGAACTGCGGCTTGATCAGCGCGACCATATGCGCGCCTTCTTTTGCGAAAGACATCGGTACGGGCAGCACTTTTGACAGCGCGATGAAACTGGCGTCGCAGACGATCAGGTCGACCGGTTCGGGGATGTGGGCGGGCGTCAGGATGCGCGCGCTCGTCTGTTCGTGGACGATGACGCGTTCGTCCTGCCGCAGCTTCCACGCGAGTTGATTGGTCCCCGAATCCACCGCATAGACGCGCGCCGCGCCGCGGCTGAGCAGCACGTCAGTAAAGCCGCCCGTCGACGATCCGACGTCGATCGCAACCGCACCGCTGACGTCCCAGCCGAGATGCCTCAGCGCATGGTCGAGCTTGATCCCGCCGCGCGACACCCACGGATGATCGCGGCCCTTGACGCTGATCTCTGCATCGTCGGCGATCTGCTGCCCAGCCTTGTCGATCTTGCGGTCGCCGACGAAGGCAAGCCCCGCAAGGATCAGTGCCTGCGCGCGCGTCCGGCTTTCGGCCAGGCCGCGGTCGACGAGCAGTTGGTCGGCGCGCTGCTTCGCCATCAGCGCTTCGCCTTGTCGGCGAGCAGGCCCGGAGTCAGTATCTGCGGCAGGATTTCGGGCTTGGCGGCGCCGGGCGCGTACCAGAGATAGAGCGGCACGCTGTTGCGGCCATGTTCCGCCAGCGTGCGCGTGATGACCGGATCGCCGTTGGTCCAGTCGCCGACGAGCGTGACGACGCCTGCCTTTTCGAAGACCTGTTGCACCGTCTCGCGGTTGATCGCGCCGGCCTCGTTCGCCTTGCACGACAGGCACCAGTCGGCGGTGAAATAGACGAAGACGGGCTTGCCTGTGGCGCGTGCCTTGGCGAGCGCATCCGCCGAAAAGGTCGATCCGGCGCCGTCGGCGGTGCGTTCGGCCTCGGCGACTTCGGTTACCGTGCCCGCGAGGCTGACGAGCAGAAGCAGACCGGACGCGAACAGCAGCCACGACCGCCGGTCGCCGCGCTGAATCGACCCGTAGTGTGTGAGCAGGACGAACGCCATCGCGACCGCAAGGGTTGGCCACATCAACTGCGCACCGCTACCAAGCTGGCGCCACAGCAGCCATGCCAGCGCGAGGGTGGTGAGCGCCATCGGTAGCGCCATCCATTTGCGGAAACGGTCCATCCATGGCCCCGGCTTTGGCAGCTGATTGCGCAGCGCAGGTACGAAGCCGACCCCAAGGAAGGGCAGGGCGAGCCCCAGCCCCAGCCCGCCGAAGATCGGCAGCGCGGCCCATGCCGGCAGCACCAGTGTCGCGCCCAGCGCCGCGCCGAGCAGCGGCCCGCTGCACGGCGTCGCGACGAAAGCGGCCAGCGCGCCGGTCCAGAAGCCGCCTGCCGCACCGCCCTTGTCGACGAGCGCCTGTCCACGGCCAAAGGACGGCAGTTCATATGCCCCGAGCAGATTGAGCGTGATCGCCAGCGCGAGGAGCAGCAGCGCCAATACGCTGACCGGATGCTGCAATTGGAACGCCCAGCCGACCTGCTCGCCCGCGGCGCGCAACACAAGCAGCGCGCCGCCGAGGAGCAATGCGGTAACGATGGCGCCGGCGGTATAGGCTAGCGCCTCGACCTTCGCGCTGCGCGCATCGCCGCCCGAACGCGCAAGGCTAAGCGCCTTCAGGCTCAATATGGGAAATACGCACGGCATCAGGTTGAGGATGAGCCCGCCAAGGATTGCGCCGCCGAGCGCGGTCCAGAACAGGCCCATGTCGATGCCGCCGGCTTTCCCGGCGATCCCCTCGCCCTTCGCGGGAACCGTGCCGGGTTCGAGCGTCAGTGACAGACCGCGCCCGGCTCCGAGTTTCAGTAGCGCCGAAATCGGCCCCGCCTTGTCGCCCTTCACGCGCGTTTCGACGATGATGTGGTCGCCATTGCGACTGAAGCTTTGCGGCGCGGCATAGTCGACGACGTCCTGTGTCTCGACGAACAGATGCGGCGCGTCGATCGCGGTGCTGGCGGGGAGGGGGATGGCAAAGCGCACCATGTCGCCGCGCCGCTCCCACGTGCCGTGGCGATCGAGCGGCTGCGGCAGCAGCGCGCGCCAGCCGTCGAAGCGGGTGCGCTCGGCGGATGCGACCTTGCCATCGCCTGCCTTCAGTGCGACCGAAATTACGGCTTTTTCGGGCACGCACACCTTGTCTGTACAAGCGAGCCAGTTGGCGACCCCGGATAGCGTCAGGTCGGTGCCCGGCGCGACGCTCTTGTCGACCTGAACTTCGGCGAGCAGCGCATAGGGGTGCTCATAGACATGGTTCATCATGCCAAAGAGGATCAGCGCGTCGGGCACCGGGTAACGGAAGGGGGCGATCGTCACGCCCTCGGGCGCGTTCCATTCGACGGACAGGCCGAAGCCCGCGTCGCCGCCATTTACCCAATAGCCGTGCCATGTCTTTTCAGGCGCCATCGTCAGCGCGAGCGTCATATTGCCGCCGGGAGCGGGCGTTGCCGACTCGGCGACCAGTTTTGGCTGTATATGGGTCGATTGTGCGTGCGCCGTGCTCATGGTGACTAGCGTCAGCGCCAGCAATGCCAGCAGGGCGCGCAATACGCGTGTCACAAAAGCCTCACTTCTCAAATTCATGCTCAGCCCGCGCCCGTTCGTCGTTCGAAGGCTTGCCATATAGGCGGCTTTCGACGAGAGGACAGCCCGCGCTTTTTGGGGCGACACCCCACCATCATTTGGAGAAGCCGTCCGTGAAGCTGAAATATCTGTCCACTGCCCTTGCCGCCGTGCTTTGTGTCGCCGCTGCCGGAACCGGTCTCGCGCAGAATTCGGCCCCGCCGGCGCAAAAGGTTACGGCCGCGACGCCGGCGCCGAAGCTTGTCGTGATGATCGCGGTCGACCAGTTTTCAGCCGACCTGTTCGCCGAATATCGTGGGCATTTCACCGGCGGCCTTGCGCGGCTTGCATCGGGCATCGTTTTTCCGTCGGGCTATCAGGCGCATGGTGCGACCGAGACCTGCCCCGGCCATTCGACGATCCTGACCGGCAATCATCCGGCGCACACGGGCATTGTGGCCAATAATTATTTCGACCTGTCGGTCGCGCGCGCCGACAAGCGCGTCTATTGCGCCGAGGATGAGACAGTCGCGGGGGCGACCTCGAAAAGCGGCGAATATGCGCCGTCGGTGAACCATCTGCTCGTCCCGACGCTCGGCGACCTGATGAAGGCGCGCGATCCGAAGGCGCAGGTGGTTTCGGTGTCGGGCAAGGACCGCTCGGCGATCATGATGGGCGGCCGGCAAGCCGACGAACTGATGTGGCTCGCACCCACCGGGCTCACCAGCTATCGCGGTACGACGCTGTCGCCAGCCGCGCAGCAGGCGAGCGCCGCGATTGCTGCCGCGATTAACCAGCCGCGCACGGCGCTGGCGCTACCCGCGGATTGTGTGGCGCACGATATCGCAATCCCGGTTGGTGATAAGGGCGCGACGGTGGGCACCGGGCGGATGGCGCGCGACGCTGGCGACTTCCGCAAATTCATGGCGTCGCCGGAGGCCGACGGCGCAGTGCTTGCGACTGCGGCAGCGCTGCGTCAGGTGCGCAAGATGGGTGAAGGCAGCACCACCGACCTCCTCATCGTCGGTCTGTCGGCGACCGACTATGTCGGGCACAGCACCGGCACCGAGGGCAGCGAGATGTGCATCCAGATGGCGGGGCTCGACCGCGAGCTCGGTGATTTTTTTGCTCGGCTTGATGCGGCGGGGATGGACTATGTTGTGGCGTTGACCGCCGACCATGGCGGCCATGACCTGCCCGAACGCAACCGTCAGAACGCCTGGCCCGATGCGCAGCGTATCGACAAGGCGCTCAATCCCGGGGCAATCGGAAAGGAAATTGCCGAGAAACTTGGCCTGCCGCAGCCCATTCTCTATGGCGACGGCGACGATTATTATTTCGCGAAGACGCTGACCGAGGCGCAGCGCAAAGCCATTCTTGCCGAGATTCTGCCCCGCTTGCGCGCGCACCCGCAGATCGAAGCGGTGGTCACGCGCGACCAGTTGGAGGCGCATCCGATCTCGAAGCGCGCCCCCGATACGTGGAGCCTGATGGACAAGCTGCGTGCTTCATATAATCCGCAGCGGTCGGGTGATTTCATCATCGCGCTGAAGCCGCGAGTCACCCCGATCCCCGAATCGGGCATCGGCTATGTCGCGACGCACGGGTCGGTGTGGGATTATGATCGCCGCGTGCCGATCCTCTTCTGGCGCAAGGGGCTCGCCGGTTTCGAACAGCCCAATGCGGTGATGACCGTGGATATCATGCCGACATTGGCGTCGGTGATCGGCCTTCCAGTCGATACGAGCAAGATCGACGGCCGTTGTCTCGACCTGTTGTCGGGGCCCGAGACGAGCTGTCGGTAGGACAAGAAAAGAAGGACCTATGACCAAAGCATTGCGGAATTTCTCCGGCCGCCTTCTGCTGGTCGGCTGCGGCAATATGGCGGGCGCAATGCTCGATCGCTGGCTGGCGGCGGGGCTCGACCCGGCGCTGGTCGCGATCGTCGACCCGTTTGCGGCGCCGCGCGCCAGCATCGTCCAGCATGAATCGCTGGGCGAGTGGCAGGCCGCGGGCGGTAGCGCCGACTGGATCATGCTTGGCATGAAGCCGCAGCAACTGGGCGACGTCGCCGAGATACTCGCGCCGCTCGCGACCGGTCAGGTCCATCTCCTGTCGATCCTCGCGGGCGTCTCGCTCGCCGATCTCGCCGCCCGCTTCCCCGACGCCGGGGCACAGGTCCGCATCCTGCCCAACCTCGCCGCACGTATCGGCGCGGGCGTGTCGGCGGTCGCCACATCGGGCGATGCCGACGACAAGGCGATCAATGCGCTGCTCGATCCGCTCGGCAAGACGGTGCGGCTTGCCGACGATTCGACGATGGATCTCGTGACGGCCTTCACCGGCAGCGGTCCCGCCTTTGTCTTTCGCCTGATCGAATCCTATGCCGCGGCGGGCGAACGGCTGGGCCTGTCGGCCGAGGATTCGCTGGCGCTCGCCACCGCGACCTTCGGCGGCGCGACCGCTTTGCTTGCCGACAGCGGCGAAAAGCCCGGTGTGCTGATCGCGCAGGTGGCGAGCAAGGGCGGCACGACGCAGGCGGGGCTGGATGTGCTCGACAGCGAAGGCCAGCTCGCCGCGTTGCTTACCAACGTATTACGCGCCGCGCGCGACCGCGGGCGCGAACTCGCCGATATCGCCCGCGGCGAAAGTTGAGCTAGCCCTCCTTGCCGAGCGTCGCGATCCGGCGGCGCTCGCGCGGGGGAACAAGTGCTTCGCTGACCTGCCAGAACCCGGTCACCGCCTGTTGCCCTGCATGGGTATAGGCACGGCTCATCGTGTCGCGCAGCGCCGTGAAAATCACGCTCTCGGCCGCTCGGCCGGCGTCGGTCAGGCGCAGTTCCTTCGCTCGCCGGTCGCGGTTGCCCGGACGCGTCGTCAGAAACTCCCGCGCCTCCAATTCCTTCACGACGCGGCCCAGCGACTGTTTGGTGATCCCAAGCAAGGCGAGCAGGTCCGAAATCGTAAGCCCCGGCTGCCGAGCGATGAAATAGAGTGCGCGGTAATGCGCACGCCCGAGCTCCTTTTCGGCGAGCCGCGCGTCGATCGCACGCCACAGCGAGGCGTGCGCGAAAAACAGAAATTCGATGCCCCGACGCACCTCGTCTTCGCGCAAGAAAAGAGCAGAGGCAGCGGGTACTTGTGAAAGAAAATTCTCATCCGGCATAGTCGCTACCGTTGCGCGCGGCGCCGGTCTTTGGCAAGAGGCGCGCTCCATAAACCAGCAAACACAGGTGTTTTCGCATGTCCGCTCCCGCTTTCACCCATCTGCCGCACTCCAATCTGATCGCGGACGATGTACGGGCGGCGGCGATCGCCGATCCGGCGTTCGGACGCGTCTTCACCGATCATATGGTGTCGATCCGTTATGCCGAGGGGCGGGGCTGGCACGATGCGCAGGTGATGCCGCGCGGGCCGTTGTCGCTCGATCCCGCGACCGCAGTGCTCCATTATGCGCAGGAAATCTTCGAAGGGCTGAAGGCGTATCGCCTCGACGACGGCTCGATGGCGCTATTCCGCGTCGAGGCAAATGCCGCGCGTTTCAACGCGAGCGCACGCCGGATGGCGATGGCCGAACTGCCTGAGGAACTGTTCATCGCCGCGGTCAAGGAAGCGGTCGCCGCCGATGCGAACTGGTTCCCGCCGGTCGACGGCGGTGCGCTGTACCTGCGCCCCTTCATGTTCGCGAGCGAGGTTTTCCTCGGCGTCAAGCCTGCCTCCGAATATCAGTTCCTCGTCATCACCTCGCCGGTCGGCAATTATTTCAAATCGGGCGCTCCCGCGATCTCGCTCTGGGTGTCGGAAGATTATACCCGCGCCGCACCGGGCGGCACCGGCGCCGCCAAATGCGGCGGCAACTATGCCTCCAGTCTCGTCGCGCAGCGTGAGGCGATCGCCAAGGGGCACGACCAGGTCGTCTTCCTCGACGCCGCCGAACATCGCTGGATCGAGGAACTGGGCGGCATGAACATGTTCTTCGTCTTCAACGACGGCAGCATCGTGACCCCGCCGCTGACCGGCACCATCCTGCCCGGCATCACGCGCGACGCGATCATCACGCTGGCCCGCGACGCCGGCCTGACGGTGCGCGAGGAACCCTATGCGATCGATCAGTGGCAGGCCGATGCGGAAAGCGGCAAACTCACCGAAAGCTTTGCCTGCGGCACCGCCGCAGTGGTGACGCCGGTGGGCAAGGTTACGCGCGGCGACGCAAGCTTTACCATCGGCGCAGGCGGCCCGGGACAGGTGACCGAAAGCCTCAAAGCCAAACTGGTCGATATCCAACGCGGCCGCGCCGAAGATCCCTATGGCTGGGTCACCCGGCTCTGACCCGCTGCTTGCCAAGTAGCGGAGAGGCGCTATAGACGCGCTCGCACCGGCGCATTGGGGCGTCGCCAAGCGGTAAGGCAGCGGCTTTTGATGCCGCCATGCGCAGGTTCGAATCCTGCCGCCCCAGCCAGCCGGTGCTGTGCCTCAGCCAAGGGACGGAAAACCTCAGGTTTCTCCCTTAACTGAGCAAGGCCGACCATCGCATTGGCATCAATTGCTACCAGTGGGTGGAGCCAGTGCCTGATGCCAGCAATCGAAAACGTGAACCGTCGCGGGGCCACCTACTGGTGGCGTCGCCGGGTGCGCTTCGCTGGACGGCTTGAACGTCCTATAACTATCGTAACAACGGTCAGCCTTCTGACGAAGGACCAGTCGGTCGCGCGACGGCGCGCGGCCGCTATGACCGGCCGAAGCGAGGTTGTGCGAATGAACTTATACGAACGGATCGAGCAGGAAGGACTGACCAGCGAGCAGGTGAACCATCTCTTTCGAGAAGAGATGGTGCGGTATCGCAACATGCTGGCGCATCAGTTGGCGGCGATCGAGAAGGACGGTGAGGGTAATGTCACCGCTCGCTTCCAGCAGATGCTTTCGATCTATGCAGCGTTTAACGGCGATTTCATCGCAAATGGCTTCGACGACTATATGGGCATTGAATACATCGGGTCATTCGACAAGCGCTTTCCGTCGCTGGACGACGAGGCCCGTGCCAATCTTTATGCGATGCTTGCCCAAGCAGGCGATGTTCCCGGCAATTTGCTGCATGAGGCAAAAGCCTTGCTGGAGCGGCTCGGCATTGAGCCATCGGCTGACCGCGTCGAAATTGCCCGGCAGGTCATATGTGGCGCACGGTTGACGGCCGCGGCAACCTACGACAACCCCGAAGTTCGCGCGATCGAACATAGCTTGGCGCTGATGAACGCGCTCGGACGAACGCCTCTGCAGACTTCGATGCCTCCCCCGATTTCCGCCCCTGCGCCTCCAAACGCGTGGAACGCCGGCACTATCGTGCCTGCGTCAGCATCGACACTCACCGATGCGCAGACCCATTATGCCGCCCTTAGCCCGGTGCAGGCGGTAGAAAAATATATGGAGCTGAAACCAAAGGCGCGGGGCCGGGACGATGCGCCGGTCCTGGCCGAGGGTGCGAACACCAAAAAGCGCAGGTCGCAGCCGAAGGTCTGGGGGACCAGCCAGAAGCGCCAGTTCAAGGCAGCGCCCTTTCTGTTCGGCAAGTCAAATAATGGCAAGGCCATGGCAGCAACATGCCAGGAAGACCTGAACCAGTTCTACGACCTGTTGAACCGGTTGCCGTCGTCGCATCATAAGTCGCCTCGACACGAAGCGATGTCGCTGGAGGAGATTTGCAGCGAGGCGCGCGATCGTCTTACTGAAAAAGAGGAGCGCAGCGAAGAAATCTCGTTCACGATTGGCCTCGACGTAGGCACGATCAACCGCCATTTCGCCAACCTCAAGAGATTATGTGCGTGGCTTGCAACGAAAACGCCAATGACGCCTCTCGATTTTTCAGATTTTATCCTCGATGAGGATGACAGGGACGAGCGCAACGAGCGCGACCCCTATACGATTGCGCAGGGTGAAGAATTGTTTCGTCTCGGCATCTGGACTGGAGGTGCGGGCGTGGATTTGCCTCGACGTTTGTTACTGACGCCGGGGGGTCCGATTTGGCATGATGCGGCCTATTGGGTCATGCCGCTGGTCTGGTATTCAGGTATGCGGCGGGAGGAAGCTTGTAAGCTTTTGGTCGATGATATCGGCGAAGAAGACGGTATCTTTTTTGTCAACATCAGGAAGACCTCCGCGGGCGGCGTCAAGAACGCGACCAGCGTGCGTAAAATTCCTGTTTGCGAAGAGCTGCGACGCTTGGGCTTCATGCATTATGTCCAAGCCGTGAAGGAAGCGGGCGAACAGTACCTGTTTCCGGAAATCCAGCCCGGCCGCGCAGGACGCGCGCTGGGAGATGTCTTTTTCAAGAATATATGGCTTCACATTAAGCCACGTCTGAAACTCGTGAAGCCGGGACAGGCGGTCCACAGCGGCCGGCATATGGTCAGCACCGAACTAAAGATGTTGCAGACATTCGAAGAATTTCGATCGGATCTGCTCGGCCAGAAGCCTGGCGGTGAAAATGCCAACCGATACGCGAGCGCCACACGCCTCCAAATCCTACTTGATGTTGTGAACCAGATACCAAAGGTGACAGCTCATCTGCCGGAAACCGGGGAAATTCGGTTACTCCCCGCTAGCATGCGTGGGTCGCGGCCGACCCGCGTGAGTGCCGGGCGGCGCAAGCGCGGTTGACACCTTGTCGGACTGCATGTCGAGCGGTAGTTAGGTGGCGATGCACGATCTATAGCGCGCTAGGGTCAGGACCCATTAATTGCGCGATCGAGGCGTCGGAATGGCGAAGATCTCGGGCTTGGGCGGGTGCAGCGGGTCGCGCCGCTACCCGCAAGGCCGCGCAGGCCTGAGATCGAAGCCATTTCGGCGTCCCTTCGGGAATTGACCGATTTTGCTCAGGGCCGCGTCAAAAAGTCTTGAAATATTGACCGGCCCCCACCGAGTGGTCCGGTTGGATTGTTAGTGCATTGACGCCTCCATCGCCAGTGTTGGCCGTAGGTGGAGCGAAGCGGAACCGGAGGGCGACACTGGCGATGGAACGACCTCGGGCGCCGGTGGTCGATACCCGAGCGAGCTGTGCGGCCGGACGGTGTTGTAATGACGCCGCCACGCCTCGATCAGGATGCGGGCCTCGGCGAGCGAGTAGAAGATCTCTCCGTTGAGCAGCTCATCGCGCAGCGATCCGTTGAAGCTTTCGCAATAGCCATTCTCCCATGGCGATCCGGGCGTGATGTAGAGCGTCTTCACGCCGACCTTCGCCAGCCATTCCTGCACCGCCGTCGCGATAAATTCCGGGCCATAGCACATTGGGAAGCTGCCTATTGGAGGGCCGCAATGCCTTGATGGGGACAAGGGCGCGTAGCGCCCGCCGGCTTCATCAAGGCAGTCATGACCGGCCAGCAGGTCTCTAAAGAGAAGTTGTCGACACAACCTTTGGAGGCTGACCGATCATGACCAAGCTGCATTCTACGCCACCCGACGCCGTCCTGGTAGCCATCGATATGTCGAAGCACCGCCAGGAAGTTCTCCTCGAACGACCGGAAGGCGGCCGCCGACGCCGTATGACCGTCATGGCGACGAAGGCGGACTATGACCGGCTGGCTGACGATCTGACGGCCATCGGCAGGCCCGTGATCGTCGGCTTTGAAGCAACCGGCAACTATCACCGCACGTTGGCGCATCGCTTGCTGTCCGCCGGGTTCGAGCTTCGCCTGATTTCGTCGGTCGCCTTGGCCCGGACACGCGAAGCGCTGCACAATGGCTGGGACAAGAATGATTCCAAGGACGCTCAGGTAATCCTGCATATGCTGAAGATCGGGGCGACGCAGCGCTATGTCGATCCGCTGGCTGCGGGCATCAACGATCTGCAGGAGATGTCGAAGACCCACGAAGCCATTTCCAAGGCGAAGACCCAGACCTGGCATCGGATCCTCACCCATTATCTGCCGCTGTATTTCCCGGAGATCGAGCGTTTCGCGGGCAATAGCCGGTCCGACTGGTTCCTGGCGCTGATCGAACGATTCCCGACGCCGGGCAGCATCACCTCGATTGGGCGCGAGGCTTTCACCGAGCAGGTCTGGCCGCTGATCGGCCGCAAGGTTTCCAAGGCCCGGGTAGTCAACGACATTTACGAGACGGCCTGTGCATCGATCGCGCTGCCGATCGACGAAGATTCCACGGCGGTCGCCATGTTCCGTATGGTTATCGCCCAAGCACGCACCCTGATTCAGCAGCGCAACGAGATCGAGCGGATTGCCCATCACGCGCTGGCGACGAACAGCGATTATCAGCTCCTGCGTATGATCCCCGGCATCGGGCCGATCAACGCCCTGACGATCCTGGCCGAGGCCGGTGACCTGCGGCGTTTCAGCCACCATCGCCAGTTCCTCAAGTTCTGCGGCCTCGACCTCGCCACCTACCAGTCAGGGATATTTCGGGGGCGGACCAAACTATCAAAGTACGGCAACGCTCGGCTGCGACGCACCTTCTGGATGGCCACGCAGGTCGCGATCCGACAACCCAACAACAGCTTCCGCGACAAGCTCTCCCGCTATGTCGACGGCCATGCCAGCGATCCCGATCGCCGCCGCAAGGCAATGACCGCTCTCACCGCCAAGATGGCGCGCGTCGTGCACGCCGTCATCAAGACGGGAACCGAGTACCGCCCGTTCGTCGAACGGGCGGACACCAGATGGAAGGACCCCTCTCTGCTGTGCCGTGAGGGCGCTACGGCGACCCTGTAGATAATGTTCGGGCCTTCCATCTGGCATGCGTATCTCATTTTAAGGACGGTGAGGACCACGATCCCGAGGATCGATGGATCCTGTGTTTGCTATGGCCGAGAGCGCCTTCCTTGACGATGGAAGCCATCTGGATCATAAAATCACCAGCGCCGATCACCTTCGGCGCAACGAGACCTGCTGGCATTTTCCCGCTACGCTTTCCCAACATAGGACGTTGTCAGACCGGATATGCGCCGGCGGACCGCGGGTGACGAACAGTTCGGCCAGCGCCGCGAGCACGTCGTCGCTCTTGAGCTTGCGCGCCACCGGCAACGCCAGGCACTCCCGGCTCGCCTCGTCGATGATCGACAGGATCCGGTATTTGCGACCGTCATGCGTCCGCCCTTCGACGAAGTCGTAGGACCAGACGTGCCCGGGATACTCGGGTCGCAGCCGGATACATGATCCGTCGTTCAGCCACAGCCGCCCGCGCTTCGGTTGCCTTTGCGGTAACTTCAGCCCCTCGCGGCGCCAGATACGCTCGACCCGCTTGCGGTTCACATGCCAGCCCGCATCACGCAGCAACGCCGTCACTCGGCGATAGCCATAGCGACCATATTGCCGGGCGAGCGCAATGATATCCTCGGTGAGAGCGGCTTCGTCATCAGCCCCGCGGGGCACCTTGCGCTGTGTCGATCGATGTTGCCCGAGCACACGGCAGAGCCGTCGCTCGGACACCGGCATCATCGTCCTGATGTGGTCGATACAGCGCCTGCGGCGCGCGGGGCTCAGAAGTTTCCCCGGGCAGCTTCCTGCAGGATCAGCTTGTCGAGCGTCAGGTCCGAGATCGCGCGTCGAAGCCGCTGGTTCTCCTTCTCCAGATCCTTCATCCGGCGCGCCTGGTCGGTCTTCAGACCGCCATATTCCTTGCGCCACCGATAATAGGTCTGCTCGCTGATCGCGATCCGACGGCACGCCTCGGCGGTCGTAGCGCCCTGCGCCAGCACAACCTCCGCTTCACGCAGCTTACCGATAATCTCTTCCGGGCGACGCTTCTTGCTCGGCATTCCATGTCTCCTTCGTCATCCAAAATATCATCAATTTTGGACCACTCAGAAGGGGGCAGATCAGATGTTAACAAGGTTCGGCACCGAGTTGGCAAGGTCGAGCAGTCGCAAGGAAGCTTTCGCTTCAATATCGCCAGCTCCGAGAGCGCTGATAGACAGCGGTACATCGATAATTCGCTCATCCCGCTTACGGGCAGTTACGACGATAGTGCTATCGTTGTCGTCAACTTCTGCCTCGGCGGAAGGCGGAACAGCCTCCTGCGCGAGGGAAGGCGTACTGACCAGAATAGCACCCAGAAAAACGAGAACTTACGCATCATCCTTCTCCCTTTGAATACCTGGTGACACGCCTCGAAGAGGAGACCCGGATCGGCAAAGGCGGGACCCTGGCGGCGCATCTGTCGCGGCTCGACCTGATCGTGCTCGACGAGCTCGGTTATCTGCCGTTCGCCCGCTCCGGAGGGCAGTTGTTGTTCCACCTCATCAACAAGCATTATGAGCGCGCCAGCGTCATCATCACCACCAACCTCGCCTTCGGCGAGTGGCCTGCGCGCGATCGGGCTCGAACCGGTGGCGCCTCGATCACTCGCTCTTCGGTGATCCCAAGATGACTACGGCGCTGCTCGACCGCGTCGCCCACCGCTGCGATATCATCGAGACGGGCAACGACAGCTGGCGCTTCAAAAACCGCAGCTGACCGCCACCTTCGGCCCTTTCAAAAATCCATCTTGCGCTGCGCGCGCCTCCGGGCGGGCTACGCCCGCCCTCCGCCGCACGCAGCGCAAGGCGACCCTCAACTAACCAGCATCATATCCGAAAAGGGGGTCCCTCTTCGACGCCGATCGGGAGTCCCTTTTGAACGCCGTTTGACAGCCCTAGATGTTCGAACTGATTCAATCCTAGAAGACTGCACACTTATCGATCTACCGCTTCGTCTCGGCACCCGGCATCCAGTGCGGCAAGTTCAGCAATCCGGTTGCAGAGTTCTCGATGCTCGCTCGATTCCTGATGACCTAGGTATTGCGCCGCGCGTGCATCGTCGGGGACCATCGTTGCGCCGGTATACCAAGGACACCAATCCGGGCTTCCCTTTGCACAGTGGAAGAGGTGGAGATGCTCCAATCACGGCTTGCGCGCGAATGCACAGGCGACCTTCACAGAATCGGCATTTTGCAACGATGCGCTGCACCGACTGTCAACCGATGTTGATCGAATTACGCAGTTGCTCCCAATATTGCGGCATCGCTATAAGGCGTTCGATCGTCACCGCTCCGAGCGGAAGCGTGAAATCCGCGATGCGAACCGTGCGCTCGTGGGCTGAAGGATCGAACATCAAACCGAACCTGGCGGGATCATCGACGGGCGTATCGATTGACCTTTGCAAGCGGCAACCAACCGTACGGGTCGATCAGCAATATCTTCTTCACTCCTTGCTCATCAGCTCTTCGCTGTGCGAGCTCAATCAGTTCGAGCGCCGGAAGCTCGAACCCGCTGAGTTTTCTGGCACGCAATCTATCTGGCGTAACCGGTCCGGTCAGTCCGGTAGCGAGTTCGGCAACGATGGCGCTTCCACGCGCGTTCGGGCGATCGATGTAAGCGGCAAAATAGGTCTCGCCCTCCGCGATATGCGATTTATCGACCACGATTTGAGCCACGCCCATCTCCTCGACACAAGAGAACTTTTATAGAACAAATCTCCTGGCGGAGCAAGGCGGCTCCACTCAAATGCATTCGCGATGGGGCGCCGAATTCCATTCGGGGCGGCTTGTCGCCGTTTGCTTCCGCTACCAGCAAGAATTTGTCTGCCGAGGGCAAGGCTGGCGCGCGGCGGTACGGCATGATGCAGGGCGGTGGCGCGAGGGCCATCCTGGGCGAAGGACGGATCATGGGTGAAATTTTCCGCAGCAAGCAAGCGTACGAAAGCGATCGCTCTAATCCGCCGGGCAAGGGGACAATGCGGTCGGACGGTTCGCAGTCGCGGCGAGGGAACAAGGCGACGGCGGACGGGACCATCGGGTCGGGCGCCATAGCCGCGGCTCTGCTGTTTGTTCGCTCGCGGAAAGGCGACTAGTGCTTGGATTGTTTGGAAAAGCGCAAGGCTGACATCGGGCGCGGCCATCCGGTCGACCCGCGCAATTATCGCCTGGAGTCTCAATCAGTTTCTGATCGCTTATCTCCCGTTCTCCCCGGGGGACTACTTCCGCCATCGCAGCTTCCGTGCTGCGGTGGCGGCGCTTTGTCAGGCTGTTAGCCGGCGATCACTACTGGGTGCGCGTCCGAAGCGAGCCTTATAGGCGGCCGAAAAATGGCTTGTGCTCCGAAAGCCGCAAGCGACCCCGATGTCGGTAACCGAAAGACCCGTTGACCGAAGCAGTTGTGCAGCCTGTTCGAGGCGAGGGCGCAGATAGCATTCTTGAACAGTCTGCTCCATTTGACGCATGAACAGCCGTTCAAGCTGCCGGACCGAGACGCCGGCGATGCGGGCGGGGTCGATCCCGGACGAGGGGTCCTCGACGGACGCTTCCATATGGGCAAGGACATTCAGGACTCGGTCACTCGCGACTCCGTAGCGATCGCGCAAACTCAGGCGCTGGGGTCTGTCTGCAGCCCGCGGTTCGCTCCGGATCAGCCAGTCGCTGACTTCGACCGCAAGGGCATGCCCATGATCGCGTTCGATGAGATCGACCGCGAGGTCGGGGCTGCCCATCCCACCCGCGCATGTGACGCGTCGACGATCTACTACAAAAAGTCCGGGGTCGACGGTCACAAGCGGAAATGCCTCCATGAAGGCGGCGCGATGCTCCCAGTGGATCGTGGCGCGATACCCGTCGAGAAGGCCAGCTTGCGCCAGCACATAGGGACCGCCCGAAATGCCCGCCAGAACCGTGCCGGTTCGCCCGAGCTTGCGGAGCCAGGCCCAGGTCGCGGGGTCCGAGAACCGGGTGGGATCGCCGCCGGCGAAAACGAACAAGGTCTCGCAATCGATAGATGTGTCGACGCCCTGGTCGGCGATGATGGTGGCCCCGTTCGATGCATGGCACGGCCCACCATCGGTCGAGATATGCGTCCATCGATGGAGAGTACGCCCCGCAAGGACGTTGGCCGCGCGAAAGGGTTCGACGACCGACGCATAGGACATGAGCGCAAATCCGTTCACGAGAAGATAGCCGAGGGATTTCTCCTGCGCTACATTCCCAAGGTCGCTCTGGCGCATGGATATGTCTCTATCAGATAAGCAAGCCAGTCGATAGCCGGTAAAGTCGGGGCTTCGCAATCTCCATCCGATAGGGCGCAGAAAACGCATGACGCGATACTCGATTTTCAGTCTGGCGCGGAACGCGCTGTCAGGTCACCGGAACTGGCGGCCCGCATGGCGCGACGCCGAACCGCGTGCGGGCTATGATGTGATCATCATCGGCGGGGGCGGACACGGTCTCGCGACTGCCTATTATCTGGCCAAGAATCACGGCATCACCTGCGTTGCGGTTCTCGAAAAAGGATGGATCGGTGGCGGCAATGTCGGTCGCAACACGACGATTATCCGCTCGAACTATGGGTTGCCCGGCAACGAACCTTTCTACGAATGGTCCATGCAGCTATGGGAAGGGCTCGAGCAGGACCTAAACTATAACGCGATGGTGAGCCAGCGCGGCATCCTCAACCTTTATCATTCGGATGCGCAGCAGGACAACTTCGCGCGCCGGGGTAACGCGATGCGTCTCCACGGCGTCGACTCTGCTCTCCTGGATCAAGATGGGGTTCGCAAGCTCGCGCCCTTCCTCAATTTCGATCACGCACGCTTTCCCGTGATGGGAGGGCTCTACCAAGCGCGAGGCGGCACGGCGCGACACGACGCCGTCGCATGGGGATATGCGCGCGGCGCGTCCGACCGCGGCATCGACATCATCCAGAACTGCGAGGTAACCGGCTTTCTTCGCGACCAGACCGGCGCGGTCGTCGGGGTGGAGACAAACCGCGGTGATATCCGTGCTGAAAAGGTCGGAATGGCCGTAGCCGGCAACTCGTCGCGCGTCGCGTCGCTCGCGGACCTCAAGCTTCCGATCGAAAGCCACGTCCTCCAGGCGTTTGTCAGCGAAGGGCTGAAACCCGTTATACCGGGGGTCATCACTTACGGCGCTGGCCATTTCTATGTGAGCCAGTCCGATAAGGGAGGTCTCGTCTTCGGCGGCAACATTGACGGCTACAACAGTTATGCGAGCCGGGGCAATCTGCCGGTGGTCGAAGATGTCTGCGAGGCGGCAATGTCGCTTATGCCGATGCTCGGCCGCGTTCGCATCCTCCGCGGATGGGGCGGGATTATGGACATGAGCATGGATGGCTCGCCGATCATCGATCATAGCCCCCTCGCCGGTCTCTATATCAATGCCGGCTGGTGCTACGGCGGCTTCAAGGCGACGCCGGCGTCTGGCTGGTGCTTCGCGCATCTCATTGCCACCGGCATGCACCACGAGACTGCGCCCGCTTTTCGTTTCGATCGCTTCGCGACCGGCCATCTCATCGACGAGAATGGCCAGGGCGCTCAGCCCAACCTGCATTGAGCCCAGCCATGCGTCTTCCTTGCCCTTATTGCGGTGACCGCAACGCCCAGGAATTCATTTATCGGGGCGACGCCTCGCCGGTGCGTCCCGAAGATGACGCCGGATTCTTCGAATATGTCTATCTTCGCGAAAATTCGGCGGGGCCGATCCGCGAGCATTGGTATCACGCCCAAGGCTGCCGGAACTGGCTGGTCGTGACGCGGGATACGAGGACGCACGAGATTTTCGGCTCCAAATTCGTCGGGGAGGACAGGACATGAGCCGCCTTGTCGATGGCGGGCTTATCGACAGGACCAGCCCGCTCGCGTTCACCTTCGATGGTAAGGCCTATCAGGGCTTCGAAGGCGACACCCTCGCATCGGCGCTTATCGCTAATGACGTGAAGCTGGTAGGCCGGTCGTTCAAATATCATCGGCCACGCGGCATTCTTACAGCAGGCGGTGAGGAGCCCAACGCACTCGTGACTCTGCGTACCTGTGCGCGTTCGGAACCCAATTCCCGCGCGACAACTGTCCCGTTGTTCGATGGGCTCGTAGCGCAGAGCCAGAATCGCTGGCCGAGCCTCGCGCTCGATCTCCTTGCCATCAACCAGCACGCCTCGCCGCTTTTTGTTGCCGGCTTCTACTACAAGACTTTTATGTGGCCGGCGAAATTCTGGGAGAAGCTTTACGAGCCGCTGATCCGCCGCGCGGCGGGTCTCGGCAAGCTCTCAATGCTTCCCGATCCCGACAGCTATGACCGCGAGCATGCCTTTTGCGACATCCTCGTGATCGGTGGCGGCCCGGCCGGCCTGGCCGCCGCTCTCACGGCGGGCCGCGCCGGATTGCGAGTGATTTTGGCCGAAGACGACGCCCGGCTCGGCGGCCGGCTGCTCTCCGAGCGACACGAGATCAATGGCCTTTTCGGAGCCGAATGGGCCGCGGAGGTTGGGCGCGAACTTGAGGCGCTTCCAAACGTTCGGTTGCTCACACGCACCTCTGTTTTCGGTGTTTATGACGGCCAGGAATATGGGGCCGTCGAGCGTATATCGGATCATATGGCGGTGCCTCGCCCCGGTCAGCCCCGTCAGCGCCTCTGGAAGATCGTGGCGCGGCGAGCGATCCTGGCGTCTGGTGCGATCGAAAGGCCGATCGTCTTCGGTGGAAACGATCGTCCCGGCGTAATGATGGCCTCGGCCGTCTCTACCTATCTGAACCGCTATGCCGCGGTGCCGGGTAAGCGGGCGGTCATTTTTACATCGACCGACAGCGGCTGGTCGACCGCCCATGACCTCGTCGAATCGGGCATTGAAGTGGCCGCGGTGATCGACAGCCGGGAGGGCGAACCTCCCACGGCCCATCTGCTTCGGGCGGCGGGAACGGAAATCCTGTGCGGATCGCGCGTCGTCAACGTGAGGGGGAGCTGTGTCCGGGCCGTCGATGTACGGACGAAGTGCGGAGCCGAGCGGACGATCGAGGCGGATTTCCTGGCGATGGGTGGGGGCTGGAACCCGGCGATCGGACTCGGCAGCAACATGGGATCCCGTCCGGTCTGGTCCGCGATGATCCATTCATTCGTTCTCGACAAGACGCCGCCGGGTTTTGCTGCGGCAGGGGCCGCTTCAGGGCTGTTTGGTCTCGCAGATGTGCTGCACGGCGGAACGGCGACGGCGATCGAGGCAATCGGGGATCTCGGGGCGAACGTTCCGGGTGCGGCGCGAATCTCTGCGATCAACGAACCGTGTGGTGTCAAGCCGATCTGGCATGCGGGTCCGACGAAATCGAAGGCCTTTGTTGATTTTCAGCACGACGTAACGGACGATGATGTCGTGCTGGCGGCGCGCGAAGGCTTTGTCTCAATCGAACATCTCAAGCGCTACACAACGCTTGGGATGGCGACCGACCAAGGCAAGACTAGTCAGCTGAATGGTCACGCTCTTCTCGCCGCGGCAACCGGAAGATCGATTGCTGAGACGGGTACTATCCTTTCGCGGGCGCCATATCAGCCGATCGCGATTGGCGTGCTCGCCGGTCATCACCGGGAGGAATATTACCGCCCGGCGCGGCACACTGCGGGGCATGGCTGGGCCAAAGAGCAAGGTGCGACATTCGTCGATTCCGGCCCATGGAAACGTGCGCAATGGTTCAGCCGTGAAGGCGAGAGCGATTGGCTGGAGACCGTAAACCGCGAAGTGAAAACGACACGCGGGGCCGTCGGCGTGTGCGACGTGTCGAGTCTCGGCAAGATCGATATTCAGGGCCCGGACGCTTCGACGCTGCTCGACCGCCTCTATATCAACATGTTCTCGACGCTCGGAATCGGCAAGGCGCGCTATGGCCTGATGCTGCGCGACGACGGCTTCGCTTTAGACGATGGCACAACGACACGCTTTGCCGAAGACCGCTTTTTCATGACCACGACAACCGCGAATGCTGGCCGCGTGATGCAGCACATCGATTTCGCGCGACAGGTTCTCTGGCCGGACCTTGATGTTCAGGCGGTGTCCGTCACCGAGCAATGGTCGACCTACGCCGTGGCAGGTCCCCTTGCGCGTGAACTCACGGCGCGCCTGTTTCCGGATTTCGATCTCGGAAACGAGAGTTTCCCCTATATGGCGGCGGCGGAGACAGAATGGGCCGGCTATCCCGCACGGCTTTTCCGCCTCTCCTTTTCGGGCGAGCTTGCCTATGAGGTGAGTGTTCCCGCCAAACTCGGTGACCGCCTCGTCCGCGCCCTGTTCGAGGCTGGCCATGATTTAGGTGTCACACCATATGGCGTCGAGGCGCTGAGCGTGATGCGCATTGAAAAAGGCCATGCTGCGGGTAACGAGCTCAACGGCCAGACGACCGCGGCAGACCTCGGCATGGGCCGCATGATGTCGAAAAAGAAGGAATTCATCGGCCGGATCATGGCCGGAAGGCCGGGGCTCGCCAGCCCCGATCGGCCGGCGCTCGTAGGGCTTCGGCCGGTCGATCCCGGCTCGCCCCTTCGGGCCGGCGCGCATCTGCTTTCGCCGGGCGCCCGGGCGATCGCGTCAAACGACGAGGGCTATGTCAGTTCGTCCGCTTTCTCGCCCACGCTGGGCCATTCGATAGCGCTCGCTTTCCTTGCGAACGGACGGGAGCGCCACGGGCAAAGTGTCATTGTCCACGATCCGGTGCGCGGCCCGGATGTCGAGGCGCTCGTCTGCGATCCTGTTTTCGTCGACCCCGAAGGAGTGCGTGTCCGTGGCTGAAGCATTCGCAAGTCGGGAACTCAGCGACTTTGGCTTGGCCGCCGTCGCGGCTCGCAAGGACGTTACAGCCGGCGCGATTGGCCAGCGGCTCGGGATTGAGCTCGAGGACCGCAGCGGCTTGCAACATGGAGCAGGAACGGCGCTAATCGGAACCGGGCCGGGGCAATGGCTGGTCTTTGTGGACGAAGCGGATTCGCACTGGCCCTTACGCCTCGCCGAGATGCTTTGCGGTGTGGCATCGGTCTCGGACCAGTCGAGCGGTTATGTGATCACGCGCCTGACGGGCAAGGTTGCCCCGACCGTCCTCCAGCGCGGCATGTCGATCGACCTCGATCCCGCCATGTTCAAGCCGGGTGCCTCCGCGGCTTCGGCGATCGCCTACATTCCGGTCCACATGTGGCGGGTCGATGACCAGACTTTCGATGTCGCCATTCCCCGAAGTTACGCCGAAAGCTTCCGCCATTGGCTCGCCGCCGTGACGGCGGCGCTTTGATTTCACGAACTGCGAGAAAGACATGACCGTCGTATCCCATATCCTCACGCTTTCCTGTCCCGACCAGCCCGGTATCGTTGCGCGCGTCACCGCCGAACTTTACCGGCACGAGGGCAATATCCGCGAAGCCAGCCAGTTCGACGACGTCGAGACCGGTCGCTTCTTCATGCGCGTTGAATTTACACTTCCCGAGGGCCGCGATATCGCCGACCTGATTGCAAGTTTCGGCCCGCTTGCGCTGCGCAACGAGATGGCCTGGGCCATCCGTTCGAGGGCCGATCGAAGGAAGATATTTCTTCTTGCCTCGAAGTTCGACCATTGTCTCGTCGACCTCCTCTACCGCCAGCGGATCGGCGAGCTGGCGATGGATGTGGTGGGTATCGCTTCAAACCATCCGCGGGAAACTTATGGCAGCGCTGATTTCGGAGATATTCCCTTTCATCATTTGCCGATCACCAAGGACAGCAAGCCCGAACAGGAGGCCAGGATCAAGGCGCTGGTCGAGGAGAGCGGAGCCGAACTGATCGTACTCGCGCGCTATATGCAAATCCTCTCGGACGATCTTGCTGCCTATCTTTCGGGGCGCTGCATCAACATCCATCATAGCTTTCTGCCTGGGTTCAAAGGTGCCAAACCTTATCATCAGGCCCATTTGCGCGGCGTGAAAATGATCGGCGCGACGGCACATTATGTGACCGCCGATCTCGATGAAGGGCCGATCATCGCGCAGGATGTCGAACAGATCACCCATGCAGATTCGCCCGAGGCTCTTGTTCGCAAAGGCCGCGACATCGAGCGCCGTGTATTGGCCCGCGCGGTCCGCTATCATCTCGACGACCGGGTCCTCATGAACGCCGGCAAAACGGTCGTTTTCTCGGACTAAGAGAGATGGCCAGCATCATTGACGGAAAGGCGATCGCCGCACAGGTCGAAGCCGAGGTGGCGGCGTCGGGCGCTGCGCTTTTGCGCGACCACGGCATCCAGGCGGGCCTCGCCGTCGTCCTCGTCGGCGAAGATCCGGCGAGCCGTATCTATGTCAGGCGCAAGATTGCGCAGACTCGCAAAGCGGGCATGCTCTCGATCGAACATCGGTTGCCTGCCGAAACGAGCGAGGCCGATCTCCTGTCGCTTATCGAAGCGCTTAACGTCGATCCAACCGTGCACGGCATTCTGGTGCAGTTGCCGCTCCCGCCCCAGATCGATGCGAACCGGGTCCTCGACCGGATTGACCCCATGAAGGATGTCGATGGCTTCCATCCGGTGAATGTCGGGCGCCTTTCGACGGGGACAGGCGGCCTCATTCCGTGCACCCCGCTGGGTTGCATGATGCTTCTCGACACCGTGATCAGTGATTTTCGCGGGATGAAGGCTGTTGTGATCGGCAAATCCAATATCGTGGGCAAGCCTGTCGCGATGCTCCTCCTCGAGCGCGAATGCACGGTGACGGTAACCCATATCCACACGCGCGGTTTGCCGGAGATCGTTCGCGGCGCGGACATCGTGGTCGTCGCGGCCGGCTGCCCGGGGCTCGTGCGCGGGAACTGGGTGAAGCCGGATGCCATTGTGATCGACGTCGGTATCAACCGGATCGAAGGACCCGACGGTCAGCCGACGCTCGTCGGAGATGCCGCATTTGGAGAGCTCGGTCACGCGAGGGCCATCACACCCGTTCCGGGCGGCGTCGGGCCGATGACGATCGCCTGCCTGCTGCGCAACACCATGGATGCAGCCAGTCGTCATGCGACCGTCCGCTGAGTGCCCGGGGAATGCGCCGTGACCAAGCACGGCACGATCATCGCGAAAGTATCCGGCATAGCGCCAATCGTTGATCGTCGCAGCGATTGCCGGCAAAAACGGTCTCGACAGTTCGCTGTTAAGAAGCGGCCCGGGGCCGAGCGTTTGCTTCAACGACCTTTAATTCTCCACGCGGACGGAGGCGCGGGCAGCGAGATCCGCGAGGAGCGCCCGCGCCGACCACAGGTAGAATATCGCTGGCAGGACATGGAGGCTGGCGACCGCGATCGAGGCTTGACGAAGGCCGTGAGAACCATATTGCGCAGTGAAATGGTCACTGAGCGCGCCGACAATGAGCGGACCGCCTCCAAGGCCGATAATGCTCGTGAGCAGGGTCATGAACGCGACCGCGAGCGCGCGGATTCTGGGATCTACCGTGTTGTGGATTGTAGCGAAGACGCCGCCGGTCGAGACACTGAGAATGATGGCGGAGAGCCCGAAGAGCAGCAGCGACAGGGTCGCGTCGGCGACCATATAGCTTAGCACCGAACAGCCGCACGCGACGCTGTGGCACATCGCGGCGAGCCAAGGCGCCCACCGCGGATCGCGTGTCATCAACCGCTGGGTGAGATAGCCGCCGGCGATAAGCCCGAAGGCACCGCCAAGGCCGACGACAACAGCAATTATGCTCCCAATCTGCGCCGCTGAAAGGCCGTGGCTGCGCATGTAGAAGGCCGGAACCCAGTTCTGCAGGCCAAAAATGACGAGATTGCTGAAGGCGAGAGCAACGCAGATCAGCATATAGCTGGGGGTGGTGAACAAGGCCCGAAAAGCCGGCCAAGTTGCAACGGGCGCAGCATTCGCGACGAAGCCATCGAACTGTCCATGCGGCGGATCCTTCATCGTCAGGCGTACGAGCAAGGCCACGAGAAGTCCGGGAACGGCAAGGATGAGGAGCGTCGCGCGCCAGCCGTAGAGCGCCACCAGAATTCCCGCACCGCCGATCCCCAAAACCTTGCCGAGCATCACGCCCGACGAGAAGAGCGAGAGTGCGAAAGGGCGTTTCTCCTTCGGGAAAAGATCGGAGATGATCGATTGGCCGGTAGGGATGCAACCCGACTCACCGGCGCCGGTCCCGACGCGGGCAACGATAATCTGCCAGAAATTCTGTGCGAGGCCGGTAAAGCCGGTCATGACGCTCCAAACGGTGAGAGCGGCGGCGAGAATGTTGCGCCGGTTGCCGCGGTCAGCAAGCCAGGCGATCGGAAGCGCCGAAACCGAATAGCCGACCGAGAAGGCAGCCCCGGTCAAGAGGCCGATCTCAGTATCGGTGAGCTGCAGATCTGCCTTGATATATTCGACGAGGACAGAGATCGACCAGCGGTCCATGAAATTGATCGCGTTGACCAAGATAAGCAGGCCGAGCACATACCATGTGTAAAGCGGAATCTTGTCGGTCGGATCTTGCGAAGCGATGGCGGGAATTGCTGGGTTGGGCCGTGTCAAATGTGCACCCCTTTTAGTTTCTAACCGTAGCGACGCGATACCTGAGGAACCCCGGGCGTCCCAGTCTGGACCCAAAAGTCGCTTTCGAATTGACGGTGGCCGACTCTGACTTTCCTCCTTGGGACCAAATTGTTGGTCAGTGCACGCCGGCTGCCGGCTGTATCTCCTTCGCCGGGAACTCCCGGGGTGCTGCGGATCGCCTTATAGGGAGGCGGCGATGCCATAGGCGGGCGTCGGTCGCGACGGAAAGCAATATGTGCCGCCCGCCGGCACCAAATGGGGGAGCGTCGCTCTCGTCTTACTTGCGGCCGGTTCGGGGGATGGGATTGAGCGCTGAGCCCGATCCCGGTTCAGAAGGCGTCGCGATGGTGCCGACGTATTCGCAGCATCGCGAAGGTTATAGCGGCAAATAGAAAGGGCGTCGCGGCCGCCGTCAGAAATTCGGCGTCGATGGTTTGCCAGATTGTGTGCGCGCCGGCGAGCATCAGGTGAAGGACATTGGCCATATAATTAGTGATGGCAGCTACCGAGAGTCTCTCGACCGTGTGTTGCATGCGAAGCTGGAGCCGGACGCGGTTGCCCATCGCGGCAAGGAGATCGCGGTTGACCGGCCCCCACCGAGTGGTCCGGTTGGATTGTTAGTGCATTGACGCCTCCATCGCCAGTGTTGGCCGTAGGTGGAGCGAAGCGGAACCGGAGGGCGACACTGGCGATGGAACGACCTCGGGCGCCGGTGGTCGATACCCGAGCGAGCTGTGCGGCCGGACGGTGTTGTAATGACGCCGCCACGCCTCGATCAGGATGCGGGCCTCGGCGAGCGAGTAGAAGATCTCTCCGTTGAGCAGCTCATCGCGCAGCGATCCGTTGAAGCTTTCGCAATAGCCATTCTCCCATGGCGATCCGGGCGTGATGTAGAGCGTCTTCACGCCGACCTTCGCCAGCCATTCCTGCACCGCCGTCGCGATAAATTCCGGGCCATAGCACATTGGGAAGCTGCCTATTGGAGGGCCGCAATGCCTTGATGGGGACAAGGGCGCGTAGCGCCCGCCGGCTTCATCAAGGCAGTCATGACCGGCCAGCAGGTCTCTAAAGAGAAGTTGTCGACACAACCTTTGGAGGCTGACCGATCATGACCAAGCTGCATTCTACGCCACCCGACGCCGTCCTGGTAGCCATCGATATGTCGAAGCACCGCCAGGAAGTTCTCCTCGAACGACCGGAAGGCGGCCGCCGACGCCGTATGACCGTCATGGCGACGAAGGCGGACTATGACCGGCTGGCTGACGATCTGACGGCCATCGGCAGGCCCGTGATCGTCGGCTTTGAAGCAACCGGCAACTATCACCGCACGTTGGCGCATCGCTTGCTGTCCGCCGGGTTCGAGCTTCGCCTGATTTCGTCGGTCGCCTTGGCCCGGACACGCGAAGCGCTGCACAATGGCTGGGACAAGAATGATTCCAAGGACGCTCAGGTAATCCTGCATATGCTGAAGATCGGGGCGACGCAGCGCTATGTCGATCCGCTGGCTGCGGGCATCAACGATCTGCAGGAGATGTCGAAGACCCACGAAGCCATTTCCAAGGCGAAGACCCAGACCTGGCATCGGATCCTCACCCATTATCTGCCGCTGTATTTCCCGGAGATCGAGCGTTTCGCGGGCAATAGCCGGTCCGACTGGTTCCTGGCGCTGATCGAACGATTCCCGACGCCGGGCAGCATCACCTCGATTGGGCGCGAGGCTTTCACCGAGCAGGTCTGGCCGCTGATCGGCCGCAAGGTTTCCAAGGCCCGGGTAGTCAACGACATTTACGAGACGGCCTGTGCATCGATCGCGCTGCCGATCGACGAAGATTCCACGGCGGTCGCCATGTTCCGTATGGTTATCGCCCAAGCACGCACCCTGATTCAGCAGCGCAACGAGATCGAGCGGATTGCCCATCACGCGCTGGCGACGAACAGCGATTATCAGCTCCTGCGTATGATCCCCGGCATCGGGCCGATCAACGCCCTGACGATCCTGGCCGAGGCCGGTGACCTGCGGCGTTTCAGCCACCATCGCCAGTTCCTCAAGTTCTGCGGCCTCGACCTCGCCACCTACCAGTCAGGGATATTTCGGGGGCGGACCAAACTATCAAAGTACGGCAACGCTCGGCTGCGACGCACCTTCTGGATGGCCACGCAGGTCGCGATCCGACAACCCAACAACAGCTTCCGCGACAAGCTCTCCCGCTATGTCGACGGCCATGCCAGCGATCCCGATCGCCGCCGCAAGGCAATGACCGCTCTCACCGCCAAGATGGCGCGCGTCGTGCACGCCGTCATCAAGACGGGAACCGAGTACCGCCCGTTCGTCGAACGGGCGGACACCAGATGGAAGGACCCCTCTCTGCTGTGCCGTGAGGGCGCTACGGCGACCCTGTAGATAATGTTCGGGCCTTCCATCTGGCATGCGTATCTCATTTTAAGGACGGTGAGGACCACGATCCCGAGGATCGATGGATCCTGTGTTTGCTATGGCCGAGAGCGCCTTCCTTGACGATGGAAGCCATCTGGATCATAAAATCACCAGCGCCGATCACCTTCGGCGCAACGAGACCTGCTGGCATTTTCCCGCTACGCTTTCCCAACATAGGACGTTGTCAGACCGGATATGCGCCGGCGGACCGCGGGTGACGAACAGTTCGGCCAGCGCCGCGAGCACGTCGTCGCTCTTGAGCTTGCGCGCCACCGGCAACGCCAGGCACTCCCGGCTCGCCTCGTCGATGATCGACAGGATCCGGTATTTGCGACCGTCATGCGTCCGCCCTTCGACGAAGTCGTAGGACCAGACGTGCCCGGGATACTCGGGTCGCAGCCGGATACATGATCCGTCGTTCAGCCACAGCCGCCCGCGCTTCGGTTGCCTTTGCGGTAACTTCAGCCCCTCGCGGCGCCAGATACGCTCGACCCGCTTGCGGTTCACATGCCAGCCCGCATCACGCAGCAACGCCGTCACTCGGCGATAGCCATAGCGACCATATTGCCGGGCGAGCGCAATGATATCCTCGGTGAGAGCGGCTTCGTCATCAGCCCCGCGGGGCACCTTGCGCTGTGTCGATCGATGTTGCCCGAGCACACGGCAGAGCCGTCGCTCGGACACCGGCATCATCGTCCTGATGTGGTCGATACAGCGCCTGCGGCGCGCGGGGCTCAGAAGTTTCCCCGGGCAGCTTCCTGCAGGATCAGCTTGTCGAGCGTCAGGTCCGAGATCGCGCGTCGAAGCCGCTGGTTCTCCTTCTCCAGATCCTTCATCCGGCGCGCCTGGTCGGTCTTCAGACCGCCATATTCCTTGCGCCACCGATAATAGGTCTGCTCGCTGATCGCGATCCGACGGCACGCCTCGGCGGTCGTAGCGCCCTGCGCCAGCACAACCTCCGCTTCACGCAGCTTACCGATAATCTCTTCCGGGCGACGCTTCTTGCTCGGCATTCCATGTCTCCTTCGTCATCCAAAATATCATCAATTTTGGACCACTCAGAAGGGGGCAGATCACGGTTCTGGCTTTCGAGAGCGATTTCAACACGGGTACGGAGCAACTGAGCCGCGCGGGTAAGCTTGCGGGCAAGAATGGCCTCGCGGTCGAGGGCCGATGTGCAGGTCCGGATTGCGGGATCGAAGCGACGTGAGAAGAATGCGGCGAGACCTCGCTTCGCCGGATCGGGTTGTTCGGAAAGCGCGGCCAGCCGAAGCCGGACCAATTCGCTATAGGCGCGCGCTGCTCCAAGCCTGAAATGCGAGGCGGCGCTGCTGCGCTCGATTTCGAGCGTCATCTTGGAAAGCAAGTCGAGGAGATGCCTATTGTCCTCGAGGCTGTCGGCGGCGTCCATCTTTTCCGTGACGTCGGGCAGTTGGTCTTCGATCTTGGCAATCGCGCGCATTGCCTTCTCCGCCGAGGGTAGTCCGAGAAGAGCGAAGGTCCTGTAGGTTTCCAGCTCGAGAATTCGCTGAACATGCGCGCCCGCGATTTCGGGCGTCATGCCCAGATCGATAACATCAATCCGGATGAACCCGTCTGCTCCGGGTAAGAAGTCGCTGCTTATCCGCGCATCGCCATTGGCAAGCACGGCCTCGACCAACGTTGGCGGAGCGCTTCGCTCGGTCAAAAGACTAAGTTCGCTCGGTCAAAAGACTAAGATCGACCGCGACAAGAAGCGGTCCCGGCGCGATCAGCCCGGAAGGCCAGGCAGCCGGCGCATCGGTATCGACGCGCAGCGTGTAGGTGACGAACTCGCCATGGCGTTCCCAGCGCAGCGCTCCATCCTTCAGAAGCCGGTAGCGACATTCTTGATCGACGGGCGCTTCGCTTGCTGTGCGAGCACGGCTGTCCAGCCTCGCGCGGTCGTCGTCGGCTCCGCCGTGCGATACTTGGAAACCGAAATGCAGAAGCCGGGTTCCGGCCGTCAGAGGGGTAAACGGACGGGCGTGAAGTTCCTCGAGCACGCGTTGCCGCTGCGGATGAATTATCGGCGCCATATTGCCTCCCTCCGATTTGAAGACGCTCTAGCCGCGCCCGGACACACACGCTTTCTCCGGAGGGACATCCATGGGCCGCCCGACGCCCTCGCACCCATTTTTGAGGCAGTGCAAGGAGTCCGGGGCTATGGGGATCAGTATGAGAATGCGAGCCTTGCGACTATTTGATCGGAAACCCGCCATAATGAGAACCGATCTGACCCGAGCAGGCCTTCGGTTACGGGCCGGGACCTTCGAAGGCAATGTAGGGTTTGTTGTGAAGCTGTGGCGGTTATTGGACGTCAGTAGCGATCTTTTCGCGTTTTTCGCTCGCCACATCGACGGAACTGCCGCGTATTGCCCAAATAACGGCGATCGATGCCAGGATGATGAGCGCCATCGAGAAATCGGCAAGGCCGGTGAAGCCGAAACCCGCCGATAGAACGAGAGCGGACAAGGCCGGCGTGACGCCGCTTCCCAAGGCATAGGCGCCGAAGTTCAGAGTGACAAAGCGTCCGCTGGGATCCGCGGCCACGCAAAGCCCGTTCATATACGGCTTCACCAGCATCACCGCCACGCCCTGTAGCATCAGTCCGGCGATCAGGCTTGCTGGAGATGTCGCGTATCCGATGAGCAATGCACCAGAGCCGATGGCCGCATAAGACAGAAGAAGCGGGTTGAGCCGGCCGAAACGAACACCTGCCCAATGTGCGAAAACGGGGCCTAGCAGCATGGACAGGTTCGATAGCGTCATGACGTAAAGGACTTGGGTAAAACTCATCCCGAGAGAGGTTGCTGTCCTCTCGAAGAAAACAAATGTCGCGTTGCTTGCAACCACCATGCAAAAAAAGCTGATGAGCATCAGAGCGATCATGGGTTGCCGTAAAAGGGTCCAGGCCGCGACCCCTGCGGGACGGTCCGGCTCGCTAGCGTCGGCAGGGGCGGCCGGAAAATGGATACGAGGCACCATCGAAATGGCGAGGAGCGGCAATAGCCCAAGCACGACAAAAATCGCATCCTCACCCAAGCGGGGGATCAACATCGGCGCGATAAGCGATACGGCCGTCGAACCAAGGCCGACACCGAAGGCCTGAACCGCAAAACCTTCCTCTACTCCTTCGTCCTTCCCGATCAGAAGGGATACGACGACGATCACTATTCCTTCGCCGATCCCCGCCATCGTGCGCAGCACCACCAGTTCGCTCATCCTGTGAGCGAATATTGTACCAAGGTTGCTGACGAGCAATAGCATCAAGCCGGCGTAGAGTGTCCACTTCGACAGAATTCTGGGAGCGATCGGGAAGAGAAGGCAACCCAGCAATGCTGTCGACATTACCTGGATGGTAGCAAGGATGCCTCCCTGCAGCTCGCTCACTCCATGCCGAACCACCATTGCTCCCAGTATCAGCGGAAGAACGAAATAGGTGAGGTCCGCGGCAACTGAATTTGTTGCAAGATACATGTGCTGCCGCGTCGGCAACTTGATTAACATATCGTCTAGCCTAGCTCAGCATCATGTATGGGATTGTGCTCAATCAGCGCGATCGAACTCGTTGACTGCTTTGCGCTGGAATGGATTGGTTGTGTGGATTGGAAAATCTACCTTCAACTCTCCATTGACGACCTTCTTGCGCAGGTGCTTGGCGCCTTTGATCATGAAGCCTGCGAGATGCTCGCCAGCGATGATGCTGCCGTAACGGGCCGGCTGGTCTGCGGAGACGAACTGCGGCAGCGGCTCGATGACCGTGTCATAGTTGGTCGCGAAGAAGAGCGGCAGCGAGAACCGTTCCTCGCCCTGGTTGACGACACGGTGCTGGGTGGCCTTGAAACGCCCGTTCGTCAGCGCCTCGAGCATATCGCCGATGTTGACGATGAAGGTACCGTCGATGGGCGGCGCCGCGACCCACTCGTCGGCTGCATTCATCACCTGAAGCCCGGCGCTTCGCTGGTTGAGGATCGTGAAACATTCGAAGTCCGAATGCACCCCGATCCCGAGATGCTGATTATCCATCGGCAGGTCATTCTCGGGATAATGAAGAAGCCTTAGATAGGAAGTGGCCCTGTCCGTCATTGAAAGGAAAGTGGCTTCCGGCAAAGCAAGATAGATTGCGAACGCACGGAACAGCAGGTCGCCGATCTCCTTCACCGCATCATAATATTCCATGACTCCATCGCGAAAACCCGGGATCCAGTCAGGCCATTGATTGGGGACGGTTAGCACGTTTCCTGCAAGGAAATCTGGATCGTCCTCGGCTACCTCCTGCGCCAGGTCGAGCGTATCGAACAGCCGGGGACGCGTGAGGAAATCATAGTCAGGATCGGCCGGGACGAGCCGGTAGAGTTCCGGGTCATCGTCATCGTCATCGGCGCTGGTCGGAAACCAGCCGCGGACCCCCTGCGAATGGCGAGCGTTGACCGCGGTTTTTTTCTCAAGCGGCGATGCATGAAACTGCTTTGACAGCGCATAGGTTCGCTCGATCACGCTTCCCGGGATTCCATGGTTCTTGATGTAGAAGAAACCGACCTGTTCGCATGCGAGGCCAATCTCATTGGCAACAGCCGCACGCACCGACGCGCTTTCGGATCGCAATCCGGACATTTCGATGATCGGTATGGAGGAGAATGGCATGAACTTCGCATTCATAGCGCCATGCCCGTCCGTCTTTTCGCCAGCTCCCACGTCCATCTGCCTCTCCATTTTGAAGCCTCAAATCTGGCAGCGACCCTCCCGGTTTCCGCTGCCAGTATTACATACTTTATAATTCGTAATACGTAATGTAAAGCTGCTCTGCGATATTTTCGGTCCCTCGCATGCATTGCGTCTTTCGGTATAGGTCTTGGGGCCCGGCGTTGGCGTAAGGGCCGCCTGTCCGAAAGATATAGGGCGGGCAGTAGATCAATGTGCTGCCACTGCGATTCCAGGTAGCCGGACGAGGAATAATGGGCTTGACTCGCGCCAATATTAATACGAATTTGAAAATTCGTAATATCATTGTCGCCGCCTGCTGCTGCCGGGGTGAACAGCTATACGGAGAGGCAGATGGACGTGGGAGCTGGCGAAAAGACGGACGGGCATGGTGCTATGAATGCGAAGCTTATGCCATTCTCCTCCATACCCGTCATCGATATTTCGGCTCTCCGGACTTCGGATCCCGTCGCACGGCATGCCACTGCTGAACGCATCGGTCTCGCGTGCGAGCAGGTCGGTTTCTTTTACGTCAAGAATCACGGCATTCCGGAAAGCGTGATCGAGCGCGCCTACGCCTTGTCGAAGGAATTCCACCACTCTTCGAATCAGCAAAAGTCGCGCGTACATGTTCGCAACTCCCAAGGTGTGAGGGGCTGGACACCAACTACCGCGGACGATGATGACGATGACCCGGAACTCTACCGGCTGGCCGATGCGGACCCGGACTATGACTATCTCACCCGTCCCCGGCTGTTCGATACGCTCGATCTGGCAGGCGAAATTGCTGAAGATGATCCAGACTATCTTGCGGGCGATATTCTGCTCGTCCCCAATCAATGGCCTGATTGGATCCCGGGCTTTCGCGATGGAGTCATGGAATATTATGATGCGGTGAAGGAGATCGGCGACCTGCTGTTCCGTGCGTTCGAATTGCGCCTGGATCTACCGAACGGCTTTTTCGCCGGGATGACCACCAAAACGGCGTCGCAATTACGGCTTCTTCATTATCCCGAGAATGACCTGCCGATGGATAATCAGCATCTCGGGATCGGAGTGCATTCGGACTTCGAGTGTTTCACGATCCTCAACCAGCGAAGCGCCGGGCTTCAGGTGATGAATGCAGCCGACGAGTGGGTCGCGGCGCCGCCCATCGACGGTACCTTCATCGTCAACATCGGCGATATGCTCGAGGCGCTGACGAACGGGCGTTTCAAGGCCACCCAGCACCGTGTCGTCAACCAGGGCAAGGAACGGTTCTCGCTGCCGCTCTTCTTCGCGACCAACTATGACACGGTCATCGAGCCGCTGCCGCAGTTCGTCTCCGCAGACCAGCCCGCCCGTTACGGCAGCATCATCGCCGGCGAGCATCTCGCAGGCTTCATGATCGAAGGAACCAAGCACCTGCGCAAGAAGGTCGTCAATGGAGAGCTGCAAATAAACTTCAAAATTCACTCGACTAACCCTTTTCAGCGCAAAGCTGTCAATTAGTTCGAAGATTGAATATATATATAATAAATAATCATAAAATCATGCGGGGGAGTGATGGTATGAGTAAAAAGTGGCCGACGCGCCAGCATATGTCCCTTGCAACTGTGTCTGTAGCAGCAGATATTACATATTTTGTCCTTCCACTTGTGCTGGGCGCTCTTACCGAGCGGCATGGCATGAGCCGGGTGCAGGGAGGTATGATTGCCACGGTCCAAGTAATGTCTACAGCCGTGGCTGTCGGCCTGATCTTCCCTATTGCTCACCGGATCAGCGCACGATGGTTCCTATATTGCGGTCTCAGCATGTTGATCCTGGGCAATATGCTCACGATCCTGGCTGATGGGTTCGCGTCGCTTGTAGCGCTTCGTGCCTTAGCCGGCGGCGGCGAAGGTGTGGTACTGGCGGTGATCGGCATTTTGATCGGACTTCAAGACGAAGCGGAACGGGGATTCGCGGTCCAGGCCTTCGGCGTGGGCCTCGGATCGGCGATCGTCTCGCTCCTCGCACCATTGCTCGTGCCCAGCTTGGGTGCCGACGCCATCTTCATGGTACTCGGGCTGTTGCCGCTGGCTGCGATGTTCATGGTCCCTGGCATCACCCGCCGCGCGACAGCGCCTGGGCGCGCGTCATCATCGCCGATCGCAGCCATGTCTTCTTGGGCAATGCTGAGAAGCCCCATAATTCTGCTCTTGGTGGTAAGCTTCTTCAGCATGGTAATCGCAAGCAATGCGACCTACATCTTCTTCGAACAAACGGCGCGCTCTGTTGGACTGACCTTCGTCGACCTCCTGTACGTCATGGCGGTGGTGAACATGTCCATGCTTTTGGGTCCTCTGTTCGCGCATTGGGCAGGTGTTCGCTTTGGTCGTTTGAAGCCCATTCTTGTTGCCTATGCGGGGCTGGCGATCGGCGCGATGATGATCGGCTATGCGGCGTCTGCTTCCGTGCTGATATCGGGACTGGTTCTACAGGCGATCGCGGCGATGCTGGTGAAGCCGTATATGAACGGGCTGTGCGTTGCCATCGATCCGACCGGCCGGCTCGTCACTCTGAACTATAGCGTCTATCGCATAGGTAGCGGGATCACGCCCATGCTGGCGACCGTCATTCTTGCGGCAGGATACGGAAGTCACGGACTTGCGATCTTTTCGGTTGCCCTCGTCGGCGTCGCGACGATCAGTGTCATAATAGCTGTTCAGCGGAAGCTGTTCGGCGCTTCACAGCCTGTCATCCCTTCCAGCGAGTTCGGAGTCTCTGCCGAGCCCGCAGGCTTCGAGCGTGAAAACACCTCGGCGTAAGGCTGGATATCGCCCCTCCTTATCTCCTCCTATTCGACGGGATTGCCCATGACCGATGTTCCGACAGCGTTTCGAGGCCTTTGGCAACGGCAGGTTATCACTGCACCGGGCTACCGGGACGAGACAACCAAGGTGTTCTGGCTGCAAACGGACCGTTGGTTTGTGGATTTGCGGGTGCCTGAGGGCGTGTTGGCCATCGATGCAGAGAGCCTGTCGCAATGTTCCAAGGAACAACTGTTGCAATTAGCCGATGTCCAGGCCTTTGTGGGTACTCTCACGGTTCGAAATGATATCCTTCACTGGATCCGGATCCACGACCGCCATCCGCCGACAGGAATCCTCGATGAGGCTTATTGCGAAATCCGGAGCAATATACTGATCGAGAATGGCATGCATGCCAACTATCAAGAGATATGGGAAAAGCTTACGCCCCGTCAGGCGCCAACCGAGGCTTTTCTTCTCGACGATGGCGGCTTTCATACGGGCGTCCTGGTAATGGTCGGCGACCACCTGATGGAGTTTGTCGTCTCCGCGGACGCTGCCCCGGCTTTTGCAGCGAGCTCTCAAGGCGTCTCGAGCGAACTGGTTTGCGGCCGCAGGCCCGAGGTCGAGGCCTGGCTGGGTGATCGGGTCCGTTATGCGCGTCGATCATCGACCGGGGAGTGGGAGACGGTGGTAGCGTCATTGCCATGGCTCGTGGGGAAGGCGTTCTCCGTTGAGCTATTCGACGCGGACGATCAATGTGCAACGCGAACGGCACGGCTCAGCGACACTCGGGATTGCTGGCGAGCGGCAACCATAGCCGCCGGACTGCAACCCGATGGTGACGAAACCTAGCGGCGCGCCGTTCGCCCTCGTCCGCTCGCTCTCGTCTTTTCGGAATGAAGGGGAGGGAGCAACGCGGTGGTAATGGTCAAGCAAATCTGGTGCACCCCGCGGATACCGCGAAGCTCGTCGCACAGACTCCGTATCCGGGCTCCCGGCCCTTGGACGAGAAGTACCTCGAGCGACTCATCATTTTCCAGAAAGACGTGCTGGGAGGAAATAACCTCTTTCAGAAATGCTAGCTGGGTTTGAGCGAGGGATTCCCTTACCCGGCCGCTTTCAGCGCGGTAAACCAACGTGATCGTTCCCGCCACTACTGAGTCCACATGCGTTGAATTATATTCCGCGACCTCATTCCGTAGCAGCTCTGCTATGATTTGCGAACGGTTCGAGAGTCCTCTCTCGGCCATCATCCTGTCCAGCTGTTCAAGCAATCTGCTGGGCAAGCTCATGCTCAGCCGGCCGAGAGTGCCGTTGCTGAACCCTTGCGCGTCGTCGCTGGCAGGACTCTTTGTCATGCGATCAAGTTCTTTCCATCCCATTCTTCATCTTGCGGAGTCATCGCAGATTTTCCTTCCGTCGGTCAATGCGGCTGAAACTCGGACGGCAGAAAATCAAGGCCAATTTTCAATGGCATCTGGCAAAATAACATCTTTATCAATTTTCGTAATACGGATAGGTCTTGATTTCCATCGTTGCAGATGGCCGGCAGCCTTCCGGCGTCGGAAACCAGGATAGAATTTCGAGGGGCCAGAAATGCAGGATTGCTCTTCATTTTACATTGATGGTGTCTGGCAGAAGCCGCAGGGCAGCGAGAAATTCACTGCGATTAATCCGGCCACGGAAATGCAGTCCGGCACAGTTGCGCTTGCGAACAAGCAGGACGTCGACAGCGCCGTTTCGGCAGCGAACCGAGCGTTCGAATCGTTTTCGGCGACAAGTCGGAACGAGAGGCTCGAATTGCTCGAAGCCATCCTTGTCCAGTACGATCGTCGGACTGATAATCTGGCGATTGCCGTGCGGGAAGAGATGGGCGCACCGAAAACACTCGCCGAAGAGGCGCATGTCACTTCCGGCCGCTTAAACATCGCGACTGCGATCGATATCCTCCGAAAGTTCGATTTTGAAGAACGGGTGGGTACCGCGCTTATCTGCAAGGAACCGATCGGTCCTTGTGCCCTCATCACGCCATGGAACTGGCCGCTCAGCCAGACGACGCTGAAACTTGGCGCGGCGCTCGCTGCGGGCTGCACGGTAGTGCTCAAACCCTCCGAGCATGCGTGCTTTTCGGCCAGGATTCTTGCGGAGATATTCCACGACGCCGGCACGCCGCCGGGTGTTTTCAACATGATCTATGGTATCGGGGAGGCCGGTGCGGCGCTAGCCGAACATCCGGATATTGCGATGGTTTCCTTCACCGGTTCCACCCGGGCCGGGGTCGACGTGGCCCGAAGAGCGGCATTCAGCGTCAAGCGCGTCACACAGGAACTGGGAGGAAAATCGCCCAACATCATCCTCGATGACGCAGATTTCGAAACGGCTGTGATCGAGGGGACTGAAGCGGTCATGTCCAATTCCGGTCAAACCTGTGTTGCGCCCACCAGAATGCTCGTGCCGGCGCACCGCATGGAACAAGTGAAAGCGCTGATTGCGGCTGTAGCCGACCAGTTTATCGTCGACGATCCTGCCAAGCCGGACACTTTTCTGGGTCCGGTCGTCTCCCGCGCGCAATGGGAACGTGTTCAGACGCTCATCGCCAGCGGCATTGACGAGGGCGCTTCCTTGGTGATCGGTGGGTTGGGAAGGCCCCCGCACCTCGACAAGGGATGGTTCGTACGCCCCACTGTCTTCGCCGACGTTGAACCGGACATGGAAATTGCTCGTGTGGAAATTTTCGGGCCAGTCTTGTCGATTTTGTCATATCGGGACGAAGAACACGCGATAGCGCTCGCCAACGACACCAACTACGGCCTCGCCGCAAGGGTCCAAGGGTCGCCGGAGCGTTCTGCAAGGGTCGCTAGAAGGCTACGCAGCGGGTTTGTCAGCGTGAACGGCGCGCCCTGGAGCAGCGCATTGCCTTTTGGCGGTTACAAGCAATCTGGAAACGGCCGGGAAGGTGGAGCTATGGGCCTCGCGGAGTATCTCGAAGTTAAAACCTTGGCCGGCGCTTGAGGTTGATGAACTCTGCGGTCCTGAAGGTCATTGAAAAACTAAAATCTGCGCGCGTTCATCGATGCAAGCAGTCTTGGAAGAATCGATTTTGTGTGCGGGGTCGAGCGAACGCGTCCGGCTAACCCGATACTGCGATCGAAGCTCGGTGTCGAAAATCCCATTGGGAGGGCTTATGGCGTGGGTAATGTTAGGTGTGGCTGGTCTCTTGGAGGTGGTTTGGACCTATTTCATGAAGCAATCGGACGGCTTTACTCGAATGACGCCATCCGCAATCACGATATTGACGATGATTGCAAGTTTCTCACTGCTTTCCATGTCGATGAAAACGCTACCACTGGGGACGGCCTATACCGTCTGGACAGGTATTGGAGCCGTTGGTGCGTTCTTGGTAGGAATAATCGTGCTCGGTGAAGAGGTTAGCCCGTTGCGCGTCTTGGCAGCTTCGCTGATAGTCAGCGGGCTTGTCATCATGAAGTTTTCGGCTGCAAGCTGAAGTTCGCGGCGAACGAAGCGATGGATGACTTTGCCTGCCAACGTTGGAGACTGGCCTGACGTGATGGCATGGACGGCCCCTGCACCAGCGTAGCTGTGCAATGATGCGGCCGTTGTAGGTCCATGTGTGGACGACCCCTGCGGCGCAAGAGCTTTTGTTTAATGATGAGCACCGGTCGGGTGCATCCATGTGTTCGGCCTGTTCGCGCAGCGCCGCATGGCTGCTGGCCCTGATGAAGTCCGCAGGCAGGCTCCCTAATCACGTCATCGCGCTCGAAGCGCTGTGACCCCCTGGGTTTTGCCGACCCCCGGTCTGACCGGTTTGTCATCACTACTCAGCTACTCCTACGCCATCCTCTCGCTGGCGTTACCCAGCAGCGGGGAAGACGGTCATGCGGCCGGCGCCGCGTAGACTTCTTTGCGCGACATCACCGCCCAAGCAATGCGTGCTGTCTTGTTGGCGAGCGCGACTGTCGCGATCTTCGCAGGCTTGCGCTCCAGGAGCTGTGCCATCCAAGGCTGCCGATCGCCGTTTTTGCGTGTCATACGCATCACCGCTGTTGCGCCGACCACAAGCTGCCGCCGCAAATAGCCATCTCCCTGCTTCGTGATCCCACCCAAGCGCTCCTTGCCGCCAGAGCTGTTAGCTCGAGGCGTCAGTCCTAGCCATGCCGCGAACTGGCGGCCGGATCGGAACAGCGACGCATCTGGCACCGCGGCCGACATCGCTGACGCGGTAATCGGGCCGATGCCCGGTATCGTGGCGAGCCGCCGGCTTGTCTCGTCAGCGCGGTGCCACGCGAGAATCTGCGCTTCCAACCTGTCGATCTCGCTGGCGAGCGCCCTCATCTGGGCAGCGAGTCCGCGCAAGGCGGAACGAGCGTGAGCGGGCAGCTCATCTTCTCGCTCATGCAGGGCTTTGAGCATCGCGGTAACACCGCCGGCGCCCATCCCTGTCACAATGCCATACTCAGCCAAGTGCCCTCGCAAGGCGTTGATGAGCATGGTCCGCTGCCGCACCAACAGGTCGCGGCTCTTGTGAAGCATGAGCACCGCCTGCTGTTCAACCGACTTTACCGCAACGAACCGCATCGTCGGGCGCGTCACTGCTTCGCAGATCGCCTCGGCATCTGCTGCATCAGTCTTCCCGCGCTTCACATATGGCTTCACGTAGGCGGGCGGCATAAGCCGGACTTCGTGGCCCAATGCGATCAGCTCGCGAGCCCAATGGTGCGCGGATGCGCACGCTTCCATGCCGACCACGCAGCCTGGAAGGTCGGTGAAGAAGCCGATCACCTCCGCGCGCCTCAACTTCCGCCGCACCAGGACGGCTCCGTCGCTACCGATCGCATGTACCTGAAAAACGTTCTTCGCCAAATCTAATCCGACGGTGGCAACCTCCTGCTTCATATGACGACTCCTAGACGTGGACCTACAACGGCCGCATCATTGCACAGCTACGCTGGTGCAGGGGCCGTCCATGCCATCACGTCAGGTCACGTCAAGATCCAGCGAAAACTCATCCAGACCTTCCCGGGCCGCGACGGTTCGCGCGAGGTGCAAGGCGGTCGCCATGTCGCCGAGAAGGGCATAGGCGTAGGAACAGGCGGCGATGGCGCGAGGATCATCATTCTCCGCGCCGGAAATGGAAGCCAGGACGTGTAACGCATCGATGGGGCGGCGTTGGCGAAGCAGCGCCGCCCCTTGATGCAGGCGATCAATGATCTCCATTTAAAGCAATGCGAATGGCAACTTAATAGTCATACCCAATTCTAATGCCGATCGTCGCCGGCGTCTGCACCTGATTTGAGATGCCACGGGGATCGAAGATCAGAAGATTTCTGGAACTGAGCACTCCGCGTGTGTTGGTGATATTATCGGCAAAGATTGTAGCCCGCCACCGGTCTTTTGAAATCCCTATGGAAGCGTTGGCCATCAAGAAGGACGGGAGTGTGACGCTTGACGCGGGTTGAAGCTCCGTGGTCGTGTTGCTACGCCAATTTGCTCCTGCCTGAAGACTAAGCTCATAACCTCCGGCGAGCGGCTGTTCGTATGTGCTGCTGAAGCTGGCCAGATGATGGGGCGTTCCGGGGAGGCGCCGACCTGCCACCCCAAAGATGGCGCCGCCCACACTGACATCGCGCGTCAGCTCCGCATCATTATAGGAATAGGTCGCGGCAACGGTGAGCCCAGGCGCCAAGCGAAGCCTGCTCTCGAAATCGACGCCTCTCGAGCGTGCTTTCGAACCATTGACGACAGCTGGAAGGAACGCGATCGGCGTCGTGATATTTACCTGGGGCTTCTGCCAGTCGATCCAGTAAAATGATGCCGAAAAATCGAACGCGGAACTTGGCCTGCCCTTGAAGCCGACCTCATAATTGTTGACCTTGTCAGGATCGAAAAACTGGAAAATGGGGGGTACGCCAAACGGGCCGGTTAGCGGCACGCCATTTGCGCCACCTCGGCGTTGGCCTTGAGAGAATGTGCCGAAAATCAGCAAGCCCGGATTCACTTCATACGATGTGTTCAGCTTGAAAAGCTTGCTCGTTTTGCTGGTCTTCGCCGCTCCGGTGCTCGTCCCCAGCGGGTCATCCCCGAACTGGGAGCAGAACACCCCGCAAATCGGTTGCTGGTTTATGGTGGTGATATCCAGCTTTTGATTGTACAGTCGGGCGCCGCCGGTGATCTGCCATTTCGGAGTGATATGGTAGGTCATTTCACCATATAGTGCCGCATCCTTGAACCGAATTGAGCGGCCGTTCAGGAATGCGAGATCGGTGCCGGTGGGAATCCCGAGCGCCTCCGAAAACTGCGTAAAGCCGGCAATGGAATCTTCCTGCAGGAAGCGGTTCTTTTGGCGCATGTAGAACGCGCCTATCGAGTAAGAAAATTTTGTATCACCGTTCGAGACGAGGCGAAGCTCCTGAATCTCGCCTTTATCCTTCGACATCCGTCGGCTTCCGGTCGAGAGGCGCGGATATCCGGAATATAGAAAAGCCAGGCTTTTCTGATAAGGCGCAGATGCGTCGGTAATCGAGTCGACGTCGTTGCGGTACCACGATGTTGTGGATGTCAGTGTCGCAAAGCCGAAATCATAGGAAGCTTCGAGAGAAGCCAGATCGACGTTGCGTTCATATGGTTGTGGCAGGAAGGCGCCTGTTTCATACTGATCGAAGACGGCCGGGAAGGCTGCATCAAATCTGTCGTTGAGGAAACCCGGCGAATTGACCGATGAGTAGCTCGTCGGACCGGTGGTGCCGGGATATTCATCGTAATTGTTCGCATTGGCCGTCTCGTGCTGATGCTGATAGGTCAGCAAGAGCTTGAGGCCCTCATTCTCGTACAAAAGGGACGGGCGCACATAGTACATTTCCGCCTTGTTTATGTCCCGTTCCGAGCGCGAGACGGGCAAGCTGTGGATAAGGTCGCCGGGAGTCTCCAGTACGGGAATGCCATTGGCATCGAGCTGAAAAAGATGCTTGGCGTCGATGAAGCCGGCCTGACGACTATAACCGGCCGAGACCCGAGCTGCAAAGCGATCGCTCAGCGGCAGGTTGGCCACAGCATCAGCAGAGAAATTTGGCGAGCCGGCGTGTTTCGTCTGGCTTAGCTGCGTGGTGAGTTTGAAAGCGGCCCTTTTCAGATCAGGCTCGTTGAGCAATATTCGAACGGTGCCCCCGATAGACGAAAGACCATAGAGTGAAGCTTGGGGGCCGCGGAGCACTTCGATTCGCTTGACGTCCATGAGTCGCAGATTCACGAAGGTCGGTGTCTCGTTCACGTAAGTCGAGACGGGCGGAAGCGTTGGCAGTGGCGAGTCTCCGGTGGCTGTCCCATCGTCGAGATTCAAACCATGGATGATGAAACTGTTGTTCGCGCCGCCATTGCGGATGCTCGTACCGGTGTAGACCATGCCCGGTACGGACCGGGCGAGTGCCGAAAAGTCGCTCGTGCCGCTCTTCTCGAGATCGGCTCCGCTGATCGCCGAGATATTGATCGGGGTCTTCAATGCCGTGGTATCGCGGCGGGACGCGGTTACCACGATCTCGGACGGATCGGATGCATCAGCTGGCGATGGCGTGGACTGGGCGGCCGCAGGCGCTGCGATAATCGTTGTGAGCAACATTCCCAGAGCGGAACCGCTGCTGAGGAAAGCTGCGCGGCTGAGCTTATTGTGCATTGGTTTTTCCCCCAAATCCTTTTTTGGTCCAGACATAGAACGCATGACAACATGATGCCGCTCTGCTCGACTGAACGTCAGCACCCACTACTCAAGGAACTCCGGCCGAAAATTTAAGCGCGGCCGGACATTCGCTTGCCTCTCGCCACCTTGTCCCCTGACCTCCTTTCTCGCGTGCGGATGGCATCGAGTGGGAGACAATCAAAATGGCAGTATTACGATTTGGATAAAAAATCACACCTCATGGACCACGTCAAGGGCTGCCGAAGCCCATCGCCGCCATGATCGAATATGAGGCATCGTCGGCCCGCCCTTGAGGCGCGAAATTTGAACGGATTTTGCGAGCACTGGCCGGCGGTGCAGCTGCTGCTGGATGCCGATTCACGGTCTCCGCGTGGCCCAAGGATCGCCCCGGCCGCGCTTTGCTGCGACGCGCTTTTCGCTTGCCGGCATTTTGTGGTTATGCGGGCGGCGAACGTGGTGAGTTGATGGCAAGCGCATTGGCGTTACGCCGTATCTGCTGAGCGCTGGAGGTCGCCTTGGCACGCCAAGGACCCGAAAGGCATGCGCGGAATGTCTCGGCCCCTGACTTCGGACGTCGCCGGTTTGGATTCCCTATTTCTGGTCGAGTGTATCAAGCGACATCGTGAAGTGGTCCGGGGGCGACACGTAAAACTGGTCCACCCCGGGTTGTTAAGCGGCGTTTGTTTCGAGCGTCGGAGTGGCCTTTTGCAAAAGGCCACTCCGACGCTTTTCGCGTAGTCTGCCAGCATGGAAGGTGCGCAGCTGGGCGCCGCTGAGCGTCTGATCGCGCCGATGGTCGAACGATTCATGGCGGGCGACCGGGAGTTTGGGAAGCAGCGAAAGAGGACTTACCCGATCAAATGAGTGCGAGGTCAACCGGGTCAAGGATGTGGCATACCTTCACACGCTCTATGTCGATGGGCTGATCAGCCCGGAAACGTTCAACACGATGCCGCCGCAGACGCTGGATGCGTTTCGTACCCGCGGCACCGTTGCCGAGACGCTGACCGGGGGCATCGCCGGGGCGCGGCGACAGCTGGCCGAGGCCGAGCTTGCCAAGGTGCGCGCAGCTGCAGATTTCATCGACGACGTGATCGACCGCCACAAGGCCAAATTCTGACCAGATGGTGCCTGATGGCGCTGGCCGCCTTGATCCGGCTGACGCGTCCGAATTTCATGGATCGCGCCAACCTGGCGCCGGGGGCTACTAGATTCACACATTGAGTTTGTGGCCGAGTAAGTTGATTGCGCGTTTGGCGGTTTGGATTTCGAGCCATCCTTCGAGCATGACGATTGGTCCGGGTTTTCCGTAATATCCGGTCCATCCGCCGAGGCGGGCGCAGACCCATGAGGCTTAGGCGAGAGAGCCTTTGGGGTGAGGGTTTTCCTGGCGCTCGGTTTTGCCTTCGAGCTTGGCGCAATAGGCTTCTAGCAGCGGCAGGTCCTCAGGGTCGAGCGCATCGGTTGCCGGTCTGAGTGGTCCGGGCCACCCTCACGGGCATGGACGAGTTGCTGGATGGTGACGGCGGCGACAAGGGCAGCGATGACGAGCTTGTCGCGCGGCTCGGGGTATTCGATGCGCAGGCCCTCGACGTCGAACCCCTTGGTTTTCAAGGTACGGAACAGCTGTTCGATCGCCCAGCGGCGGCAGTAGAGATCGACGATCTTCCAGGCTTGCAGGACGTTTTCGACGGGACGAGTGGTCAGGAGCCGCCAGTGGATTTCAGGCCTGCCCGGCAGCGGGTCGACCTCGCGAACATCGACCAGTTGCACCGCGAGCGTCTCGGGCAAGCCGGCCCTGAAGCCGCGCTGCGGCCGGGCCAGCTTCATCGTCGCGAAGCGTATGGCGAGCCGGGTAAGGCGGGCGGGACATCCGGGCTTGGCCGGCAGATCGAGATCGGCTCGACCCATTTCGGGCAGCGCATCGAGCGCGGCGAACAGCCGCCCGCCATCACCCAGGCTGCGATCCTGCGCGGATCGTACCAAAAGGTCCGCGGGCTCGGGCCGCAGCGCGAACGCCTCGTAAATGTCGCCCTCCCGGTCGCAGATAATCGTGATCCGCCGCGCCCCTGAGCATGTCGAAGCCGCCTGATCCGCCGCTTCCAGCCAGCGGAAGCTCTCTTTCTCTTCGATCGGCAGGATCCGGCGTTCCGCCTTGCGCCCCGACTGCCGCCGCAAGAAGCAGCCGCCCGCCAAGCCCAATATCGCGCCGTCCTGCTCGTCGAGCGCGAGCGCCGCGTGCAGATAATCTCCGCCGCCGCCCTGCGAACGCTGCACCGTCGTGTCCTGGATCACCAGCACATCGCGGTCCAGGCAACGCTCCGAAAGCCCACGACCGGCCTCCGCCAAGTTCTCTGTCACCGTCACCGCGGTATTGCGTAACAATCGACTGATCCGGATCTCGCCCGCACGATCGCCGCTAAGACGACGGACCCGAAGCGCGCGCCCACCAACCTCAACAAGCCGGCCCAAAAGAAAGGCCCCCCTTTTTGCAGCCGCAAATCGCCAAAATGGCCCAGCGTCAGTTCCATCCATACCTCCATCCAAGTCAGGACAGAGAATCAGACTTCCCACAACCCTTCAACCCTCATTCAAAACACGATGTGTGAATGTCGTAGCTCCGGGGGAGGGGGGACATCTTCAGCCACGCAAAGATGCTGCCGCGCCGCGCCGCGCGGCGAACTGCCAGATCAGCCGCCGGCGCAGACGAGACGGGCCTTCACAGCCTTAAGCCTTTCGGCTACTCGATTCCGGTTGTCGCATAGGCTTGCTCCTCGGCCGCGATCAATACGCTCGCGAGCATCCAATACGCCTCGCCCCACGCCTCCAGCACCGCATCGGTAACGACGTCCGGGCCAAGAACATCACGTATGGCTGGCAGGAGCGCCTCGGCAACCAGGGGATAATGTTCGGGTCTGACGCCGGTTTCGACATGGCGCGCGATCATGCGCGCGACGGCAGGACTGAGATTTTCCAGCCGGTCGATGTTGCGTGCATAAGCAAGGATCGCAGCGGCGAGCTTTCGCGGCTGCTCGCCGCTGCTTTGGGCGGCGCGATCGAACATCGCCTCTACCTCGGGATGCTCGAAGAGCCTCGCGTACATCGCGGACGTTATCGCGACGCCATGCTGTTCGAGTGCCGGCGCCGTCGACTTCACAATCTCCATTGTGTGCTGCGATGCTATTTTCATCGAAGTTGAACTTCCTTCCCTTGCATTTTTGCTTGCCGTCATCCCGCTGACGGCGTCGCGCTATCGCCGAAGACGATATGCAAGAGATGCGCCAGTCGATGGACGCCGGGCGGACGTGGCCGGGAGGGGGCCGAATGTCGGATCAGGGATGTGTCTATGGGTTCGAATACACGCCTATGCGCTGGCGGCCAGCTTCCCGTCCGCCTTGAACCAGGACGTCGCCGAAACATAGGAGCGCAGCATGGCCATCCACTCCTCACGCACCCAGTCGCGTTCGGCACCGGGAAACTGGAAAGCGACATCAAGCCCGGTCCCGATGTGCGAAACCAGCAGGATGGCGAGCATGTTAGCCTCCCGCTGATCGAGCAAGGGAAACCACTGGAGCAGGCGCCCGCTGACCGCATCCCTGCTCGGCTGGTTGACTTCCGTTTCATAGGTCTCGATTTCGGGGATCGAGCGATAGGCAAAATACAGGTCGAGAATGCTTGCATACTCTTTCCATATGCGGGCGAAGTCGCGCTCGATTTCGGCGAGAAGCTTGTCAACATCAGGAGCCTTGGCCGCCGCCTGCTGGACACTTTCGGCGATCTCGTCGAGCACTGTCCGGATCAGGCTGCAAAATATCGCGGTGCGATCCGGGAAGAAGAAGTAGATCGTCCCGACCGGAATTCCCGATTGCTTGGCAATCTGGGCAATCGAGACCTTGTCGAATGGATATTTGCCGAGAAGGTCGCGGCAAGCCAAGAGTATTTCGGCAACACGTTCATGGCCGCGACCTTGGGTCGGAACTCGTCGCATGCCGCGCTCTGATCCCGACTTGGCCGGGCTGGGTTTGGACCGTGTACGGCCCCTCTTTTCGATCATGGGAACTTTCTACTCGGCGCGTTTCGACTCGCCTTGATGAAAAGAGGCCGCGCCAGGGAAAACTATGCGGCGCAGGCCGCCCGCGCAAGTACGTGCCATGCGGGGCCGTCGCGGAACCTGGCGCCATTTCTCCTTTGCTGTCTTTCAAGCCCCCTGTCTCGGACCGAGCTTTCCCCGGACAGGGCGTTCGCTGTTCGGAACCTGAACACCCGCCTGCATCCGCTGAACAGATTGAACAGCAGGCGGTGGACGCTGCGGCATCCACCGATCTTGCTGCCCGGCCATGGCGTGAATTGCCCCCCTTGAACGGGCTTTTGACGCAAGATGCGCCAGACAAATTCTGCCCGGCGCACAATTGGCACAGCCTTTGCTTTGTCACTCTTGCAACGCAGTCAGGGAAAGGGGGCCGGGGTATGATGTTCTTGGCGGACGCACGCGAATTTGTCCGCCGTGCGCTCACGGCTGCCGCTCGCGCCATTCCCGACGATTCTTCGGTCACGGCTGTCGGAGCGACTTCGCGCCCGTTCGGGCCCCAGAGGAGAAGATCGCGCATCGGGCGCCGTTGAAGGCCCGGGTCAAAACCAAAACAAGCAAAACAGGGAGAGGAAAATGGGAATGCATCTTGATTATGGGGCATCGAACGCGATGCGCCGCCGCCTCATGGCTTCGGTTTCGATCGCCATCTTGACGCTGGCGCTGGGCACGCCAGCCGCTCATGCACAGGACGCGCCAACCGAAGCGGCCGCGCAGGCCGACGACCAGTCGGCCATGGCCGATCCGAATGACATCATCGTGACGGCAACCCGCAAGGCGGAAGCTCTCAGCAAAATTCCTGTCAGCGTCGCGGCCTTTTCACAGGAGCAACTTGATGTTCAGGGTGTTTCGACGGTCGACAGCCTCGTCAAGAACACGCCTGGCGTGACATTGCGCCGGGATGGCGATGGAACCAGCAACATCGCGGTCCGTGGCATCTCGTCCACGATCGGCGCTGCAACGACGGGTGTCTATATCGACGACACGCCTGTCCAGATCCGGCAGGCCGGGCTGAGCTTCACGGCGACGAACGCTTTTCCCAACATCCTCGACCTCGAACGCGTCGAAGTTCTGCGCGGCCCGCAGGGCACGCTCTTCGGGTCCGGTTCGATGGGCGGCGCCATTCGCTTTATTACGCCGCAGCCGAGCCTCGACGAGCTTCAGGTCTATGGGCGCGCCGACGTGTCCTTCACCCACTATGGCGAAGCCAATTTCGAGACCGTGGCCGCAGTCGGCGCTCCCATCATCGAGGACAAGCTCGGTTTCCGCATCAGTGCCAGCTACACCCGCGAAGGCGGCTGGATCGACCGCATTCCGCGGCCGGAACTCCAGCAGCAGTATCTTTCGGAGCAGGCTGGTCTCAATCGCCGGGCCGGAAGCGACAAGAATGCCAATTGGGGCGATGCCTACACGTTTCGCCTGGCCGTGACCGCGAAGCCCGCGGAGAATATCCGCATCACGCCCAGCGTCTATTTCCAGCAGACCTATCAGAACAGCGCCTCCGACTTCTGGGAATTCTTCTCCGATCCAAAGAAAGGGGTGTTCCGGAACGGCGACGTCGTCGATGGACCCAAGCGCGACCGCTGGTGGCTCCCCGCGCTCGCGACCGAATTTGATTTCGACTTCGCGACGTTGGCAACCAACACGTCCTATTTCATCCGTTCAAACCCGAACACCTATGATGTCACGACGGCGGTGGTGCAGCTTACTGCGGGCGGCGAACAGGTTCTCACCCCGATGAGCGAATGGGTTCCGGGTGCGCCCTACTTCGCATCAGCGGCATATGATCCCAACCGCCAGAAGGTGTTCACGCAGGAACTCCGGTTGCAGTCGAACAATCCGGACTCGCGGTTCGGATGGCTCTTGGGTCTCTTCTATCAGCATTCCAAGGGCGTATCGGAAGATTTTGTCCTTGGCGACGAGACCACTTTCAACCAGCTGACAAACGGTCTCTTCGGCGTACCGAACTATGTCGATTTCTTCGGGGTGCCGCTGATCGACGGGCAGATCGCCTATCAAACGTACGACAAGCTCATCGACAAGCAATATGCCGCGTTCGGAGAACTCAACTACAAGATCCTCGACAATCTTACCGTCACCGTGGGCGCACGCTTCTCGAAGAACAAGCTGGTCGCAACCTCGCTTCAGGGCGGACCCTATGCGGGCACCTCGACCCTCTCGGGGTTCACGGCCAGTCAGTCGGAATCGCCAATCACTCCGAAGTTCAACATTTCGTGGCAGGCAACCCCGGACAGTCTGCTGTACGCGACCGCATCGAAGGGCTTTCGTGGCGGCGGCGTGAACCAACCGCTCCCGGACCGCTGCGATGCGGGCCTGGCCGACGCTGGCTTTTCCGAGCCGCCGGACAGCTATGATTCGGACTCGCTGTGGAGCTATGAGGTCGGCACCAAGAATCGTCTTTTTAACAATCGCCTCTCGCTCGACGCGAGCGCCTTCCATATCGATTGGACCGGCATTCAGAACGCGGTCTACATCGGCTTGGGCTGCAATCGATCGGTCGTATTCAACGCCGCGAACGCGAAGATCGATGGCTTCGATATCGCCGCTACCGTCCGTCCGGTGGACAATCTGACCGTCGCTGCGGCAGCCGGCTATGTGAACGCCAAATACAGCGATGACCTCCTCGGCGGGGCCGACGCGAACGGCGTCCAGCCGCTGATCATCGCCAAGGGTGATTCCATCCCGAACGTGACACCCTGGAGTGTGTCGGCGAGCGTTCAGTATGACACGGTCCTCGCCGGCAAGGACGTCTATCTGCGCGGCGAATATCAATATGCCGGCAGGAAGCGGCCCTCGACGATCAATAATCCGCTAGCTGCATCCTACAATGCGAACGCCATTCCCGATGCCGCATCGAACGAGTTCAACCTGCGGCTTGGCGTGGCGCTCGGCGACGTCGATCTGACGGCCTATGTCGACAATGTGTTCGATGCGACGCCGAGGTATCGCACGTCGAGCGGCGATGCCGGAAACACGGTTTTCCGGGGCTTCACGCTGCGGCCTCGCACAGTGGGCGTCACCGTCAGTTACCGCCGCTAACGGGCGGGCGCGGGACCGGCCATGCTCCGCGGCCGGTCCCAGCTTGCATCGGCCAATTGAAACTCGACGAATCCTCAAGTTTCAATTGACCCTGCAAATGGCGGGGATTACGAAGACATAGTGGGCGACTCACTTAAGCGAGCGCTGCCTGGGAGAGTATGATGCGGTTGCCTGCTAAGGGTCGGTACAGAGTCGTTGCGCTTGGAAGCGCGGTCATTCTGCTTGTCGCGGCGCTTCTCCTCTGGAACATTTTTCTGCGCGCGCCCGACTGGGCTGCGGGCAAGGACCGTCCGAAGTCCGGCGATGAATATACGCGCATGGTCAAGCTCAGCCCGGACCAATATCGCCAGACAATCGCCAGCATCTTTGGACCCGCGGTCAAGATCGAAGGGCAGTTCGTCGAGCCGGGTGTGCGTGAGGATGGTCTTCTGGCCGTCGGGGCCGGTCAGGTGAGCATCACTTCGGCAGGGCTCGAAGCTGCAGATGCCATGGCGGCGGGAATCGCCCAGCAAGTGTTCGACCCGACCATGCGGGCATCGACCATGCCATGCAAACCCGAGGCGACGAACCGGCCGGACGACAAGTGCGCGGGCGAATTCTTCTCGAAGGTGGGCCGGCTGCTGCTGCGCCGCTCGCTCACCGATGAGGAGCTCAAGGCCTATGTCGCCGTCGCCGCCGAGGTGACCGGCGATTCCAAGGACTTTTATTACGGAATGCAGGTCGCCCTTCGCAATCTCCTCATCGACCCGCAGTTCCTGTTCCGCTTCGAACATGCGGCGGCCGATGGCAACGGCGTGTTCCGCCTGACGCCGGACTCGCAGGCGTCGCGGCTCAGCTTCTTCCTCTGGAACGGTCCGCCGGACGCGGAGCTGCTCGACGCTGCAGAAAATGGCGATCTCGACAGCGCCTCGGGCCGCGAGGACCAAGTCGAGCGCATGATTGCCTCGCCACTTTACGCAAATGGAGTCCGGGCCTTTTTCGAGGATCTTCTCGGGTTCGACCAGTTCGCGACGCTCAGCAAGGACACGACGCTCTTCCCCAAATTCACCGCGAGCATCGGCGCCGACTCGAGAGAGCAGACGATGCGGACGATACTCGACCTGCTCGTTTATCACGACGGCGATTACCGCGAGATTTTCACGACGCGCAAGACATTCCTGACGCCGGCGCTCGGTGCAATTTACCGCGTCCCTGTCATAACCGACATCGAGAACGGCGCGGTCGATCCGTGGGTGCCTTACGAGTTTTCAGTCGGCGACAAACGTCCGGGCATCCTCTCTCACATCAGCTTCGTGGCTCTCCACTCACACCCCGGCCGCAGCTCGCCTACCCACCGTGGTAAAGCCCTCCGCGAATTGCTGTTGTGCCAGAAAGTGCCGCCGCCGCCGGGGGATGTCGATTTCAGCCTCGTGCAGGATATCAGCAGCCCGACCCTGAAGACGGCCCGGATGCGGCTGAACCTGCACGCTGCGCAACCAGCCTGTGCCGGCTGTCACAAGATCACCGATCCGATCGGGCTTGCGCTCGAGAACTTCGACGCTGCCGGTGAGTTCCGCACCACCGAAAATGGCGCAGTCATCGACACCCACGGCGACCTCAACGGCGTCCATTACAAGGACGCCGACGGTCTCGCCAAGGCGCTGTATAACGATCCGTCGGTGCCAGCCTGCTTCGTCAAGCGCGTCTATGCCTACGCAACAAGTCAGGCGCCGACCGGGAGCGATCTCGGCAATCTCAAGCAGTTCAAGGAAACCTTTGCGAATAATGGATATCGCGTCCGGTCGCTGATGACGGCGATCGCCGTCGACGAAGACATGTATCGTGTCATTCGGCCGCGCAAACCGCTGCCAGCCCGGCCCGTCCTGACCGCCGGTCACGGGCGCCCTGTCAAACCGGCAAGCCCCACAACATGAAGGGAGTAAGATCGTGACTAGAGACCTGGACATTTCGCGCCGCATGGTTCTCCGCGGCTCGCTCAACGCCGCGGCGGTCACCGTTGCCCTGCCGTTCCTCGATTCGATGTTCGATGTGAACGGCGAAGCCTATGCGGCGACCAATACCACGCTACCGACGATCTTCGGCACCTGGTTCTACGGCCTCGGTCTCGCTCCTGGCTTCTGGCAGCCGTCAGCAACGGGAGCGAATTTCCCGCTAACGCCGCAGCTCGAGCTATTCGCGCCCGTGAAGGACAAGATGAACGTCTACAGCGGCATGCAGGTGTTTCTCGACGGCAAGGTAAACCAGAATCATTATTCGAGCGCGCAGGGGATCATGACGGGCTATGTCGCGCCGACCGGCGCCGGATATAGCACAAGTCTCGATCAGGCGATCCTCGCAAAGTTGCAGCCCACGACCCGCTTCCGTTCGATCGAGGTCGCGTGCGACGGCGATACAAAATCGAGTTGGAGCGCGCGAGGAGATAGCGGAATGAATCCGTCGATCGTTTCGCCGGCGTCTCTTTATGGCCGCATTTTTGGCCCCGAGTTCGTCAATCCCAATGCCGCGAACTTCAAGCCCGACACGAAGACGATGGTACGGCACAGCGCGCTTTCGGCCATCACCGAACAGCGCAAGAAGCTCGTCACGATGGTCGGTGCGGACGATCGCGCAAAGCTGGACGAATATTTCACTTCGGTTCGCGATCTTGAAAAGAAGCTCTCGTTCGAGCTCCAGCGCCCGGCACCGCTAGAGGCCTGTACCGTAGCCGGGAGGCCCGAGGGCGAGAAGGAAGGGACGGTCATCGAGGACGCGATGCACCGGCACAATCTTTTCATCGACCTGCTGACTCATGCCCTGGCCTGCGGCCAGACGCGGGTCTTCAACCTCAGCATCTCGCAGGGGATGTCAGGCCTTCGCAAGGCCGGTGACCCCACGGGTCACCACACTTACACGCACGAGGAGCCCATCGATCCGGTGCTCGGCTACCAGAAGATGTCGCGCTGGTTCTCCGACCAGAATATGGCAGCGTTCCTTTACGTCATCCAGTCGCTAGACAATGTGAAGGAAGGGGACCGCACGCTGCTCGATCGCAGTCTGGTGTTTGCCTACACCGATCATGGCGAGGCCCGGCTGCATTCCATGAAGGAGTTCCCCCTTTTCACTGCCGGCAGTGCCAACGGCCGCCTGCGGACCGGTTACCATGTCAATGCGAAGGGCGATACGGTGAGCCGTCTTCCTCTCACCATCCAGCATGCCCTGGGCATCAGCGTTGATAGCTGGGGCCGCGAATCGAACATGACCTCGAAGCCCTTCACGGAGCTTCTCGTGTGATCGGGGGCAAGGTAAAGACCCTGGCGAGGATCAAGCGAAGCGCCGCCGCGGCCGCGAGGATCGGGGCGGTGCTCGCAGCCGCGGGGGCGCTCGCATCCTGTTCGATGTCTGGCGCCGGCAGCGGCGAACAACTCTCGACGCCGCCTGGAATCACGACCGTCGACGTCACTTTCACGCTTTTTGCCTCGCAACCCGAATACCAATGGACCCGGCTTGGCGATGACAAGGGCCGCAGCCTGTTCCAGTTCGTCGGAACGGAGAAGGACAAGGCGGCATGCACCGGCAAGTGCCGCGCGCAGTTCCAGCCCCTCGTCGCGCCGGAAGACGCCGGGAGCTACAAGTCCTGGTCGCTGGTCGACCTTGCCAACGGCAAGCAGCAGTGGAGCTATCGCGGACGCCCGCTCTACACCTGGAAAAAGGAAACCGAGCCCGGCGCGATCGCGGAGAACATCGTCTGCAAGCAGCGCGAGAGCGCGAAGCTCGCCGAGTTCAACACCTGCAGTATCCCGAAGGATCGTCCGCTGCCGCCAAAGGGGTGGCGCCTCGTCCGTTACGAACCGACCACGATCCTCAAGACGCCGCCCTTCATTGCGGTCCAGCGGGTTGCCAATGTCTCGGGCAACACGCTGGTCGATGGTAAGGGAGCCACCATCTACGAATTCACGGGCGACGTCGAGGACGACAACAGCGCCTGCGAAAATGCGAAGGGGCGCTGCCTGCAGGAGTGGAGTCCGGTTCTTGCCTCCGCGCTTGCGCAAGACGTTGGCCCGATTACCACGATTGCGCGTGCGGACGGCACCCGCCAATGGGCCTTCAACGGCAATCCGCTGTACACCTATTCGTCGGACCGGCAGCCGGGAGATGCCAAGGGGGCTGGCCGCGAGACGTCATGGCACGTCGCCATGGTGCAGCGCGATTTCGCTCCGGCCAATGTCAAAACGCAGATCGTGGCCGGGCGCGGCGCCGTTCTCGCAACATCCGACGGCCATACCCTTTATACGCGCCATCCGTTCGAATTCCGCTGGGGCGGCCGCAACGCCCGCAACGGTTTCAACAACGACTATGCGACCGGAAAAAAGCTCGGCGCAGGCGGCTGTGACAAAGCTTGCCTTGCCGAGTGGCAGCCGTTTCTCGCGCCCTCCGACGCCGTCAGTTCCGGATATTGGGAAGTCTACAAGCGCAAGGACGGCAAGAAGCAGTGGGCCTATAAAGGCTACGCGCTTTATACCCGAAAAGGCGAAAAGCCGGGCGTCGTCAGCGCCAACAATGTCTACGATTATATTGTCGGCAAGAACGACAGATACAGTTTTGAGGAAGCGGGCGTCCAGTCGGGCTTTGGCGGAGGAGCGGGGCTCTTCTGGCACGCTGCCATTCCATGAGCGCGCACGTCGGAAGGGAATAATCTGATGAGAGCCACCATCAAGCGGCTGCTTTCGGGCGCGGCCGGCGCACGAGGAGTCGCTGTCGCCATGGGTTCGCTGCTGGCACTGGCCGCGCCAACAGCTGTTCGCGCGGAAACGCGAGGCTTCGTGATCAGCACCTTTAGTACCGCGACATTCTCGCATCCGACCAACTGCAAGAGCGGAGGGAATGGGGCGAGTATCGACATCCAGCGCCGCCAATTGCAACGGCTCGGATATTCGTCATCAGAGATCGCCTACATCCTGCAGGAAGGGAAGGATCACAAAGGCCGCAAGCAGCGCGAGCTTAACCTCATGCGGGGCCCAGGGGGCAAGGTTGTCGATCCGTTCAACGATCCGGGCGCGGCCGTTGATCCCGGCATCAAGCTCATGGCGGGCCGCTATGCGCCCGGATTCAATCTCGACGGCAACCTCGCGACCGGGTTCGAAGATCCTTACTCCGGCGCCAAAGGCATCGACAATCAGCTCCTGCGCGTGGTCGGCTGCTTTCAGGCCTATGACGTTACCTGGCCTGTCCGCCCATTCTACGAAGAAGTGATGTGGGACACGATGACCGACACCATGCCGGCCTGGGTCGTCTCTGTCTCTGGACCGAACCTGCGAAAGGACGGACCGGTGACGGTCACCTTCGATCGCGCTCTTCAGCATGTGCGACGCAATGCCTCGGGCGGCGCCCTGCACGACGCCACCTATATGCTGGAACGCGGATCGCGATCGCATAGCGTCTTCAAGGGAACGGTCCGCAACGGCATTCTCACCATCGCCCCGGGCAAGCTCAAGCTTGAAGGCGAAGCTCCGATCTTTACGACCTTGCGACTCTACAGAACGCAGGTGTCCCTCCGGTTCAAGCCTGACGGATCGATGGAGGGGTTCATCGGCGGCTACCAGCCGTGGCTCGATTTCTTCTACATGGCTTCATCGGCAGGCGAGGGAAACATTGGCCTCGACATCCCCGGGCTCTTCCATTCCTTCAAGCGGCTTGCCGACTATGGCCCTCATCCGAAGACCGGGCAGAACATGCTGATTTCCTCGGCCTACTCGGTGGTGGCGGTTCCTGCCTTTCTCGCGACAATAGACAAGAAGCTGGTTGCGACGACGGGCGGCATTCGGCGGACGACCCCGCCGCTTGTCTCCAACGTGCCTGGAGCGGTCAAACCAAAAGCCGAAATGTCGGAAGAAGACAAAGCAAAATGAGGCCGGTCCGGCGTGTGGCGATCGGTCTAACGAACGCAGACCACGCCCCGACCGGCCGCCTAGGGGGCGTAGAATGAAGATTTCCGCTGGCATCGCATCGATCATGCGCCGCAGAAAATTGCTTGTTGGGCTCGCAGTCGCCATCCTGCTCCTGGCAGCCTGGACGATTTATGAGTTCAGCCGAATGGGTCCGGGCATTCCCCCGGCTGCGAAGGCTGGTGCGATCGACACCACGCATCAGATTTTGCAGCCGGCCCGGACGCAAGATGCCGAACGCGGGCGCGTGCTGGCGTTGGCGGGCAATTGTTTCAGCTGCCACACGGCCGACAAGGGCAAGCCTTTTGCGGGCGGCGTGCCCTTTTATACGGATTTCGGCACAATCTACTCGACAAACATCAGCTCCGATCCGAAAACGGGCATCGGGAAATGGACCGAAGCCGAATTCGTCCGCGCAATGCGCGAAGGCATCGGTCGCGACGGCGAGCATCTGTATCCTGCGTTCCCCTACACCAGCTTCACGCAATTGTCGGACCGGGATGTGCGCTCCCTCTACGCGTTCATCCGCACGCTCAATCCCGTTGCCTATGTGCCGCCCGAAAACGAGATGAAGTTCCCGCTCAATTTCCGGCTGTCGCTGCTCGGATGGAAGCAGCTCTATTTCCGTCCCGGTCGCTTTCGCGCCAAATCGGGCCAGACGGCCGAGCAGAAGCGAGGCGATTACCTTGTGTCCGCTCTCGCCCACTGCAGCGCGTGCCATACTCCCCGCAACACGCTGGGGGCGGAGAAAGAGGATCTCGCCTTCGCCGGCGGCACTTTCTACGACCATGTGCGTACAGGCGACGTCAGGTCGTGGGGTTCGCCGAACCTTACCCAGCATTCGTCCGGCCTGAAAAGCTGGAGCCGGCAAGATATCGAGGAATATCTGACTCAAGGGACCTCTTCCAAGGCATTCCTCATGGGTCCGATGAACGAGGTCGTTCTCAACAGCACGCGGCACCTCCCCGAATCGGACATCCGCTCCATCGCGGCCTATCTGAAGGCGTTGCCGCCGCGGAGCTATGATCGTCCGAAGGCCGTAGACAAGGACCGGTTCAAGGCAGGCGAACTCTCCTACATAGCGAATTGCGGTTCGTGCCATGGCCTCGGTGGAAAAGGTGATCGCCAGACCGCGCCGTCGCTAGCGGGTAGTCCGATGGCTCAGGCGCCCGACCCCGCTTCGCTTATTAATATCATTCTTTATGGTCCCGATATCTCTCCCGGCCTGGAGACTTCGGTCAGCAGACCGGACATGCCGTCCTTCGACGCAAAGCTCGACGACCAGGAGATCGCCGACCTCACCACATATCTGCGCGCCAGCTTCGGGAATCGTGCCAGCCCGGTCTCGGCCAAACAGGTCCAAAAGCAACGGTGATCGACCCGGTCCCCAAGAGGAGAAATCCAATGAGACGTTCCAGACTCCAGTTGTTCGCCGCCCTGACCGCCCTTGCGGTGTCGCAGCCGGCCCTGGCTGCGGAGGGCGGCGGCACCCGGCACATCACCCAGCTCAAGCTTTCCGATCTTGAAGGGCAGCCGGCGTCGACGCTGGATCTGGCGCCTGCTGTTCCCGGCGATGCGAAGCAGCCTTCCATTTCCTACACTGCGGTCCCGCGATATGAATCCAAGGATCGCAAACTACTGGCTTCGGTAAAACGATATGCGAAGATGACACTCCCGCTCCGCGACTGGCCCGTCGACGAGTTCATGCAGCTGATGGTCGGCGAAGTGGAAATCGTGGACGAAGCCGGAACGGTAACGCGCTATCGCGACGGCGATGCAATCCTCATTCCACGAGGATTTAACGGCATCTGGAGGCAGCTCACCGATGTCGAGTTCATCGCCGTCGAATATGGAGAGACGCCGCCCGGCGGCTGAGATGGCGCTATTCAGGACAAAGCTAGGTCGGGATCCGGCCCTGTTGATTCTGGCGGTCGGGGGCCTTGCCGGCTGTTCATCGAAGGCGCCGACAATCGATGCATGCCACTTGCTCGCTCGCGAAGACATAGCGGTCACACTCGAAGTCGGCGTGGGGCCAGGCAAGCGAATGGACGATGGTCCAACCAGGGATGGAGCCTATTCGTCAACCTGCGTCTGGGAAGTTCACGTCGAATCCGCGAGCCGGTCGTCGGCGCGGCGGCTCATCTTGTTGAATGCCATGCGTTGGCCGAACGGTCGTGACCCCGGCAAATTCCTCCATGCCTTCCGGGCAGCCGCGAAGGACGGCATGATTCCGCACGCGCTCGAGCCGCTGGCGATTGGGGACGAGTCGTTCTGGTGGGGCGACGGAGTCGCAGTTAGAACCGGCCGGATCAGCTACGGCGTCTCCGTCCTCATCCCCGACGCCGACGCCGGCTGGCGCCGGGCGAGATCGGAAGATCTCGCGGGGCTTGTCGCGTCCGGTCTTTAGCGCTTGGTCGGCCTCTGCGCCGACGATGATGATCGTCAATGCGCGCGAATGCGGCTAAGGTGGCTATAGACCGTCGTGCGAGATATTTTCAGCCTCCGTGCCGTTTCCGAGACATTGTTGTTCGTCTCGTTCAACATTTTCAGGATGCAGTCGGCCTGGTTCTCGAGAAGGCTCCCGGCATGATCGGCGACGGCCAGACTGCGCGGTTCGAGAAGCTCTTCCTGCAAATCTGCCGGAAAATCCTCTAGGGTGATCCGCTCAGGGTCGTCGCAAAGCCCTACCGCAGCAGCGAGCGCCTGCGAGAGCTGCCTTACGTTCCCCGGCCAGTCATACGCCAACAGGGCAGCACGGGCATCGGGTGCCAATGTGGAAGCCGTGCCATCATGGTGGAGGCCGCCAAGAATGTCGTCGATCAGCTGCTCGATATCCTGCCGCTCCCTGAGCGGCGGCAGGCGAACAGAAATGCCGTTAAGACGGTAGTAGAGATCCTCTCGAAAACTTCCCTCGGCGATCATCTGTTTCAGATCCCGGTGGGTCGCCGCGACCACATTCACATCGACCTGAACCTCTCGGCGGCTGCCAAGTCTGCAGAATGTACCTTCCTGAAGTACGCGCAGCAGCTTTGCCTGGAGCGCAAGCGTCGCATCGCCGATCTCGTCCAGAAATAGCGTCCCTCCGTCGGCTTGCTCGATCGCTCCGATCGATCCACCCTTCTTTGCGCCGGTAAAAGCCCCGTCGGCGTAGCCGAACAGCTCAGCCTCCATCAGGCTCTCCGGTATCGCGGAGCAGTTCAGGGCAACGAAAGGCTTGCCCTTGCTGTGCAAGCTTCTCGCTAGCACTTCCTTGCCGCTGCCGGTCTCGCCCCGGATCAGGAGCGACAGGCCCCTGGATATCGCCTTCCGCCCGCTTTCAATTGCTTTGGCGACTGCGGGATCTCCGACATCGATCGCCTGCGGCGCCGGTGGCGCGCGCATAGCGGCCCTCGGCCGGGCTGGAAGTTCGGTGACGGGGGTTTGCAGGGCAGTGCGGATGAAATAGCGCCGCCCGGCCCTGCCGAGAACGGCACGGGGGGCCTCGGGCCCATGGCTTATGGCATGAGCGGGGCCTTCGAAAACTTCCTCGAGCGAGCGCCTGACCAGCTCTTGCCGCGACGTACCGAGCATGCGGCACGCGGCCCTGTTCGCTGCGGTGATTGCACCGTCGTCGGTCACGGCCAGAATGCCCTCGGACGGCGTGCCAAGAAACTCTGGCATATAATGGAGGGCTATGAGGCGAACGTCGCGGATATGGGAGAACATGCGATTTTCAATCGCGTGCGCCGCAAGGATAACATGTTCGAGAATGGCATCATGGAGATGAACCGAGCTTCCCGTCACATCGATGGCGCCGGCAATCTCGCCATCGACGCCGTAAATCGGAGATGCCGCGCATACATAGGTATCGAGATCGACCAGGAAGTGTTCGGCACGCTGTACGACCACCGGCTCGCGATCGAGGAGCGCGATTGCCGGTGCGTTCGTGCCGATGTCATGCTCCATCACCGAGTGGCCTGCGCGCAGCGGGCCGACGATTTCAGCGGGCGCACCCAGATTGTCGCACAGCGCTCCGATGATCGCTCCCGCGGGGTTGATGCAGAGAACCGACCATGACTTTGAACGAAGGCTACCATGCAGCGCTTCCATTTCCGGGGTCGCTGCGGACAAGAGATTGCGGTTGCCCCGATCGTCGAGGAGGTGGGAGGGAATACGGCTTCTCTCGAAGCGTGCGCGGTCCTTTGGTGTGGCGCCCGTTTGCCTCAGTCGCTCCCAGGATCGTTGCACATTGTGAGAAACGAGACCCGCCGGCAGTTCGCGCCCGTCCATAAACGCGAACTGCGCGCGCCGAATCTGCTGCCCCTCGTAAGGAAGTGAACGCATGTGCCAGCCTCTCCAGTCCGGGCGCGTTGTTTCGGTAGCGCCCGTCACCAAACTTGAGGAAACGACAATTTTCATCGCTTGTCCATAGCTGACGTGAAGAAGCCGGTGCCGGCGCGGCGCGAAGATCCTGATTCGGCGCGATTCGATTGCGGTCGCAAAACCCCCGCTTCATCGGAACAGCGGCGCTTCGACCGGCGGGTGGCGCCAATACCTCGCATGTCTTTTGGTGTGCCGCTGCGCAACGACGCAAAGCACCGCGGCTACGAAGAAGGTCGAAACGAGGCCCCACAGAAACTGCCCGTTCCCGGCGAGGCCTACCGTAAATAGCCCGCCGAACAGCGGTCCGGCGAACGATCCGAGGAAGTCACCGCCGCCAGCAGCGGCGGCGATGCGTCCCGAACTGTCGAGGTTGGCCCCCAGCATGCGCGCATACGGCAGAAGGATGCAGATCAGGATGTTCAGGGCGATGATGCATCCCGCGAAAATGGTCGGCGACGGGTTGGTGAGATAAAGTGCAACGATTATGGCCTGGAGCGCGCACCCGACGATGATCGGCAGGAAGCCTCCGATCTTCTCGAAGATCTTGAGCGCGATGACAGGTGTGATCACCATCAGCAGCCCGCCGATCGTCGTGAGCGTCACAAGCTCGCGAAACGAAAATCCACGAAGTTCGCCGAGGTGCTCATAGTGCAGCCAGACCGCGTTTGAGCCGGTGCCGAAGATCGCAACGATGGCGACCATGAGCCACCAGAGCGTCGAGCGCGTCGAAGACGCAAGGTCGAGATGCTCTTCCGGTACGGGAATGTTCCGGAGCGAAAGGGCAAAAGGAAGCGTGATGGCGGTTGGGATCCCTTTCTTGCGGGCAGCTTCGCATATGGCTCGCCAACCGTCGAGATCGACGCACAGCTGCCCTTGTCGGCAGACAAGCTCGGCGTTGCCTTTGGAGTCGCGCTTTCTCACGACGAATATTCCGATGGTGCGAACGGGAGGGCGTTCAGTGCGGCGGTCATTCCTCGCTGGCGCCCGGCCGATGGCATTGAGGTCATCCCCTTTTGGTCGATGTCGACGCTCAAAGATGAAGAGGTGGCTTCGACCTTCACAACCGCCGGGGCTTTCGTTCCGACCAACCTTCCGCGCCGCCGCTACTTTGGTCAGGACTGGGCGCAGAAGGATAGCCGGAACGACAACTTCAGCCTGATCAGCAAGGTCCGGCTTTCCGACAGTTGGTCGATATCGGCCGGTCTCTTCCGATCGATCTCGAAGAGTGAGGAAAATTTCTACCAGGATTATCTCGACGATTCTACCGACGGACAGGCAAGAGCGGAAGTGACGGCCGATCCGGGAAATCGGTCTGCGTCCAGCAGCGGCGAAATCCGGCTGACGTACGGGTGGGGCAACGGCGATCGCCGCCACCTGGTTCATGCCGCGGTTCGAGCCCGAAAAGTCCAGAGCCAATATGGCGGCGCCGCCGAGCCGACAGACCTTGGTGAACGCAAGCTTGGAGACAAGTTTCCGGTTCCGCGTCCAGCTTCATTAGAGTTCGGAGAGCAGGATCGAACCGAAGTCAGGCAGATGACACTTGGGCTGTCTTACAATGGCGTGTGGAGAAATGTCGGGGAGCTCAGTCTCGGATTACAGAAGACCGATTATGACAAGCGCGTAGACTTCCCCGGGACTGTGCCCGACACAAGGGCGATAGACAAACCTTGGCTCTTCAATGCCGCCTTGGCCATTCACGCCTACACGGCAATTGCCGTTTACGGCAGCTACACCTGCGGCCTGGAGGAAAGCGGAACGGCGCCGGGAAATGCTGCCAATCGCAACGAAGCGCTTCCGGCCATCCGAACCAAGCAGATCGACGTCGGAGTAAGGCTATCCGTCGCCCCAGGATTGCGCCTGCTTGCAGGCGCTTTCGATATCACCAAGCCCTATTTCAGCACCGACGAGGATAATATTTTCACCGCGCTCGGTCAGGTCAGGCATCGTGGTTTCGAAATCAGCATGACGGCAAACCCGACAAAGCAGGTCAGCATCGTCGCCGGCGCGGTGGTCATGGACCCGAAGGTCACAGGCGAAGCTGTCGAGCTCGGGCGCGTTGGGAGGAGGCCGCTCGGGCAGGAAAAGGTCACCTTCACGGGCGACGTCGATTATCGTCTGCCATGGCTCGACGGCGCTTCGCTCGACCTGTCGCTTACCTGGACCGGGCGCCGGCCCTCGTCCCGGGACAAGGTCGTGAGCACAGATCCATATCTGAACCTCGATTTGGGGGCTCGCTACGCTTTCAAGCTGGGCAATTTTCCAGCTCTGCTTCGGCTGCAACTGCGCAACCTGACGAATAGCAACGGATAGATGATCGTAGGCAGCAACGCTTATAACTTCGGGGACAAGTGTACGGTCAACGCATTTCTCGCGGTTGACTTCTGAGCCGATCATCGTCGGCCCGTGCCCGATCTCCCGGGTGCGACATGCCCCTGTCCGGACGCTTAGCCCGGCTGGACAGCTGTCCACTTACTGAACAACGCGAAGAGCAAAAATGTTCATAATGGGCGGAAGGAAGTCATTCTGCCGCGATGTTCAGTGAAACGCTGCCTTGGCATGTAATTTGCTTCTTACCTTGGCGTACCAGCCGGTCCGCTTACCGCCGCGCAGCGATGAGGAGAGAACCGGATTGGCGCATCGAGATACAATCGGGAAGGTGATGCCAGTGAACTTTTTTGACGATTATACGATGACGATCGACGGCCGCGCCGGAGTCTCGGCCGCCACGATCGAAGCCATCAACCCTGCGACCGAGGAAGTGATCGCTCAGGTCCCTGACGCAAGCCGTGCGCAACTCGACGAAGCTGTCGATGCTGCACGTCGGGCGTTTCCGGCATGGAGCGCGCGCCCGGTCGCGGAGCGCCAGGCTTTTGTGTCGAAGATCGGAGATGCTATCGAGGCCCATGCGGAGGATTTCATGCGCCTCTTGACCCGCGAACAGGGCAAGGCGCGCGCTGGCGCGGAGTGGGAAATCGGTGGATCGGTAATCTGGTGCCGCGAAATCGCAAAGCAGGAACTGCCCTTGCATGTCGTGGAAGAAAGCGATGACAGGACCGTCGAGACACGCCGTGTTCCGCTTGGCGTCGTCGGCGGAATCACGCCGTGGAACTTCCCTGTACTGCTCGCGATCTGGAAGATTGCTCCCGCTCTCGTCGCGGGCAACACGATGGTTCTGAAGCCGTCGCCCTACACGCCGCTATGCACTCTGAAGCTCGGCGAAATCCTTCGCGACATCCTTCCGGCAGGCGTGCTCAACATCGTGTCGGGCGGCAACGACCTTGGCGCATGGATGACCGGGCATCCCGGGATCGCGAAGGTCAGCTTTACCGGCTCGACTGCGACAGGCCGCAAGATCATGGAGAGCTCGGCTAGTAATCTCAAGCGCATCACCCTCGAACTTGGCGGCAACGATCCCGCAATCGTGCTACCCGATGTCGACCCGGCCAAGGTTGCGCAGGAGCTGTTCTGGGCGGCATTCCAGAACAGCGCCCAGTTCTGCGTCGCGGCCAAGCGGCTCTATGTTCATGCCGACGTTTACGACGAACTGCGCGACGCGCTCGTCGATTATGCGAAGACCGTCAAGGTCGGCGACGGGGCGGAACAGGGAACGGATCTCGGGCCGATCCAGAACCGCATGCAGTTCGAAAAGGTGAAGGATTTGCTCGTCGACGCCAAGGCGTCGGGACTCAAGGCGCTGATCGGTGGCGAGGTCGAAGACGGAACCGGATTTTTCGTGCCGGTTACCATCTACGACAATCCGCCCGAAGACTCGCGCGTCGTGCGTGAAGAAGCCTTCGGCCCGATCCTCCCTCTGTTGAAATTCGATGATCTGGAAGACGTCGTCGCGCGGGCAAACGACACGGAATATGGATTGGCCGCGTCGGTCTGGTCGAACGATAGCCAGAAGGCCAAGGAGATCGCTTCGCGCATCGAGGCCGGCACGGTCTGGATCAATGAAATCCACAGTTTCTCGCCGCATGTCGCATTCGGTGGGCATAAACAGTCGGGTGTCGGGATCGAAAACTCGCTCGAAGGTCTCGCGGAATACACGAACTCCCAGACGATCGTGACGAGACGGGTTCCGGCGTCCAGCGGAGCTTGAAGCCATGCTGTATGACGAAACCCTCGCCACGGTAACCTCGCGCGCTAGGGTTTTCGGTAACAAGGTTGCGATCATCTGCGGCGATACGCAGATGAGCTTCGTCGAACTCGACGACAAGGTCGCGCGCCTCGCGCGCGACCTGCGGGTCCGAGGGGTCGCCACAAAGGATGTGATCAGCCTTTATGGTCCTGTAGGCTGGGAATGGATTGTCGCCTACCATGCCGCGCTTCGCGTGGGCGCGGTGGTGAACCCGATCAACGCCTTGCTGACGCCTGACGAGGTCAACTATATTCTCAGCGACTGCGGAGCGAAACTGATCTTCGCCGATCGGGGCCGGCTCGACAGCCTCGCAGCCGCAGACGCCGTTCATTCCGGAATCGAGACTGTCGACTTCGGAGAAATCGATCTCCTCTCATCGACCGGCGAGGGGATCGATCCGGCCGGTGTAAGCGACCCGGATGCCTTGTCGACGATTTGCTATACGTCTGGTACCACGGGGCGCCCGAAAGGTGCGATGCTGAGCCACCGGAATGTTCTGATGAACGCCGCACTCACAGGGCTCATGCACGGACGCTCGGCAGCTGATACGACCGTTACGGCCCTGCCGCTTGCCCATGTGTATGGCAATGTGGTGATGAACGGTTCGATTATTGCCGGGGCCACTTTGGTGCTGATACCTGCCTTTGCTCCCGAAGCGGTTCTGGAGGCGATCGAGTTGCATCGCGCGACGCGCTTCGAAGGCGTTCCCACCATGTATTACCGGCTTCTGGACTCGCCGGCCTTGCCGCGTACGAACGTCGGAACGCTTCAATATTGTACGGTCGGCGGCCAGACGATGCCGGTCGACAAGATGCAGGCCGTCGAGGCTCGCCTTGGTTGCCCACTCCTTGAATTGTGGGGGATGAGCGAAATCGGCGGGCTTGGTACAACATTCCCCTGGACCGGCCCGCGCACCCTCGGCTCGATCGGCATTGCCCTGCCGGGGATGGAAGTCAGGACTGTGAATGCCGAGACCCGTTTGCCGACGGCGTCAGGGGAAGCCGGAGAGTTGCAAATTCGCGGGGCGACCGTGATGATCGGCTATCTCGGGAACCCGGAGGCGACGCGCGAAACGCTCGACGCAAACGGCTGGCTGTCGACCGGAGATGTTGCGCGCATCGATGACCAAGGCCAGGTCTTCGTCATCGATCGCATGAAGGACGTCATTCTAACGTCGGGCAACAATGTCTACCCCGCCGAGATCGAACGTGCCATTTCGAGCTTGGCCGGCGTGGCCATGGTTGGCGTGGGCCGCGACAGTCATCCCGACAAGGGCGAGGTCCCGCACGCGTTCATCGTGTGCGAAACGGGTGCCTCGCTGACCGCCGAGATCGTCGTGGATCATTGTAGGGGCTTGCTTGCACCCTATAAAATCCCGCGCAGCATCAGTTTTGTCGACGACCTGCCCAAAACATCGTCGGGCAAGATTCTGCGCCGACTTCTAGGCAAGGCAGCTTTCGACCAGACGCCGGTCTGACCGAACTCCGCTCCGGCGCGACAGGAAACGAGTTGCGGAAAGGGGAAAGACCCGCGGTCGCAAGGCGGCTGCGGGCCCGACTCGTTCGGGTCCAACAAGGCTATCCGAGCGGGAAGCCAAGCTTTTCGACGAGCTTCAGCCAGGTCCGGCGCCAGCCGCCCTTGGCGTCGACGTCCTGCAGAACCCGGAATGTCAGCCGCGCCCCGATCCAGCGAAGGGGTCCGGGCGGAATGACGTTGGGCCGGCCGGTGACGATTTCCAGCTTGAGCTCCGGAAGATCCGAACCATCGAGAAGAGCGACGCCGATGCGCGCGCCAAATCGGCTCCCAGCGACACCGAAGCCTGTGTACTCCCGACATAAACAGCTTTTTCACCGAACAATCGCTCGAAGAACACCGAGAAGCGCGAACAATAGTCGATCGATCCGCCCCAGAGGTGCGTTATGCCGAGGTCCGACAGCTGCGGAAATTTCTCGTAGAAGCTCGAGACAAGATCGCGAAAGCTTTCTCGTTCCTGGTCTACTGCGGGATTGATGTCTCCATTGAAATAGTACCTCACGCTCCTGCCGAACACGATCCTGTTATCCCGCGTGAGACGCATGTAGTTTAATTGCGCGCGCGTATCGTACACGCCTTGCCGGTTCTTCCATCCGAGACGGCCAAGCTGCTCGTCCGTGAGGGGCGCTGTGGCAAGCACGCGGTCCCTCATGGCCATGACCCGGCGTTTGATCTTGCGATGGCCCGCTGTCCAGGCATTGGTTGCGAACAACACCCGGTTCGCAGCAACCCGCCCCCCGGGGGTGACAATTACAAGAGCGTCTCCATGGTCTTCGACCGCTTCCATGGGACTATGCTCGAATACCCGCACGCCCAGCCCGATAGCCGCCGCCTTCAGGCCCCACGCCAGCTTTGCCGGATGAACAATCCCACTCCGCTGGCGGGACCACATAGCTCCTTCGAAAACGGGCGAACGCAGCTCATTCTGCGTCTCCTCGCGATCGAGGAGTTCCACGTCATGGCCGTGCGACTGGTGGGGTTCGTATTCGTCGCGGATTTTCTCGAGACCGTCGGCCGAGACAGCCACGGTCATTTCGCCATTCCACTCAATATCGGCATCGATGCCAAAGCGTTCGACGGCCGCGCGAAATCCGTCGAGATTTTCCTTGCCAAGGCGTTCAATCGCCTCGACATCGTCAGGAAAGACGCTCGCCTCGTTCCTCAGTCCGTGCATCACGGATGTCGAGATAATCCCGCCGGGACGCCCTGAAGCACCCGCGGCGATTTCACGGGCCTCGAGCAGGACAATCGACTTTTCCGGGTGTGCCTCCTTGGCCTGCACTGCGGCGCAAAGCCCCGTGAAACCTCCTCCGACGATCACGAGATCCGCGGTGACATCTGCGGTCAGTGCCCGTTCGGCTTGCGGCCGTTGGGCATCGTCCAGCCAGAAGGGCGTCAGGCTTGCTTCGCAAAGGGCACGGTCGACGGGGCTGCTCATGACGCGATCCTTCATCTGGCCGGCCGAACAGAGTTCAGCCGCCCTCTTAAAATGTCCTGGTCGGATTTCGGCCAGAACTGACTCATGTTGATCAGAGTATCCGACGCCTTTTGCAGAGCGGCCGCCTGATCGGGCGACGGAATGCCGTCAGGATCGGCGCCGTAGTGCGCAATCGGGTTATCAAAACCCGACTTGTCTTCGGAGAACGCCTCAATCGTCGCCAGCGCATGAAACGGGACGCTCGACTCTTCGTAGCCGCCCTCCTGGGTGACGACGAGGCGCCCGTTGCAAATGCAATTTGCCAGGTCGCGGACTTCCGACATCATCCACGCGAAGGCATTGCTGCCAAGGCACATCCGCCCCAGTGGATCGAAAAAGCCGGCGTCGTATCGCAAGTTGGCAAAATCTGGCGGATTCGGGCGAGCCGGAGAAGCGCGAAATACCGAGCCACGCCGTGGGGACCGGTTTCTTCGGCGGCTGGTAAGAGGCACCCGCACGAGCGGGCGATCGGGCAGGTGCCCCGCTGCTATACGCGCGGATCGCCGCCGATGATCGCTACCGCCACGACGACAGATTCGCTGCCTTCGTTGGACCACTTATGGTGCGTGCCATTCTGTACGAAGGCATCGCCAGCGCGGAGTTCGATTTTTTCGCCGGTGTCGAGTTCCATCGTAACGACCCCCGATAGAACAATGCCGAGATCGACCGAATCGGTCCGGTGCATGCCGGGGGCCTCGCCTGTGGCGACAGCGTCGATACCGGCATTCGCATACATGTCGCGGACGGCTGCGCTGAGTTCGACAGGACCACCCTTGTTCGCGTCGGACAAGATATGCTTGGGCATAATCTGCATGATAGAGAAGCGATACCCGCCGGCGGGCGGCATCAGCGCCTGGAAGCATGGTGCCGCGCCGTCATTGGGGAAAGCTGGCGGGGTGTCACTTCCCCAGAGCTGGGTGAAGCCGAACCCGCCGCCCAAGCGCTCGAACCCGATGTCCTTGTCGGACAGAATGCACGCCGAACCATCGGGCCGCTCGCCGGTAACCACAAGCCTAGTCACATCCGCTCTCCTGCGTGATCGGGCGCTTCCCGGATCCGAAATCGCCGCGCCCTCCTGATATCGGCGCTGGCCTGGCTCGCTGTGGCTCCGTTGCACCATTGTGAATGAGCCGGGATATGAACAGGAGCATCGGCTCCTGACAAGGCGACTGTGCGATCCATCATATATGTGATGCGTTGTTCATTTGCGCGGTGTGCGTTGCAAATAATGCCTCCGATTAATTAGGATGGCGCAGTCAGGGAATTGGGAGAGCGAGCTGTGGAAGGTTGCAGGACAAGGCCATCATCATCGCCGGTGCCGCTTCGGGCATCGGCGCGGCGACGGCGCGCAAGCTCGCGGCAAATGGGGCGCGGGTCGTCGTCGCCGACATCAACGAGGCGGGCGCGGCGGCGACGGCCGAAGCCATCAGGCAGCTGGCCGGGCGTTCGAGGAGGATCTCGTCGCGGATGGCTGGACCGACATGAACGCAAAGCTGGCCCGTGGACTCTACCCCTTGCCACCGCTGGCGCCCGATATGGCAGCGGATGAGAGCGCAGTTGTTCTCGAGTGTGCCGATTTTCACAAGATGGACGAGATCCGGGCGAGGGTCGACGAAATCATCGGCGACCCGGAGACGGCCGAAGCGTTGAAGGCGTGGTATGCGCGCCTCTGCAAACGCCCCACTTTCAGCGATCATTTATCTCGACACTTTCAATCGTCCCAACGTGACGCTCGTGGACACGAGTAACTCGCGCGGCGTCGAGCGTATCACGCCGACCGGCGTGGTGGCGGGCGGGGTGGAATATGAGGTCGACTGCATCATTTTTTCGACCGGTTTCGAACAAAGCAGCTCCTACGACCGGAGGCTGGGGGTCGAGATCTACGGTGTGGGTGGCCGCTCTCTATACGAGCATTGGGCGGACGGCATGCGTACGCTCCACGGCCATTCGATCAACGGATTCCCGAACTGGTTCTTCATCGGCTTGTCGCAGGTTGGGCTGACATTCAACTTCCGCGCGGTCGTCGATCCGGTCGCCCAGCAGGTCGCCTATATCATCTCGGAGGCGCAGAAGCGGGGGCTGGTGCGGGTCGAGGCGACACCGGAAGGGGAACAGGATTGGGTCGAGGCTGTCCGCGCTGCCGCTCCTGCTGATCTCAGTTTCCAGGAGGCGTGCACGCCTGGCTACTACAACAATGAAGGCAAGCTCGCGGAATCGACCGCGACATTCTGGGGCGACTTCTACATGGGGGGACTCAACAGCTTCGTCGCCATCATGGAAAAGTGGCGAGGCGAGGGGACAATGAAGGGTATAGCTCTCGCGGAGGGCAAATAGGTCAGCGGCAGCCGGGCTAGCGACCGGTTGTCGCCCGGCTTCTTATCTCTTGCGACCCGGGAGGAAGGCGCGATGTCCCAGACGAATTTCGTACCGCATATACCGCTCGATCAGTACGGAGCCGTCTTCGCCGAACATTTCGCGATGACGCGCCGTGATGGCGTGATCGAGGTCCGCTTTCACACCGGCGGCGACGAGGCGCTCTGGAGCATGGAATTGCACCGCGCGATCTCCCAGATGTTTCAGGCCGTCGGTCAGGATGCCGACAATGAAGTGATGATCATCACGGGAACCGGCGACTTGTGGATCAATAAGCGCGATATGGAAAGCTACCGGCAGCATCCGACGGGAACATACGACATCTGGTACCGGGATTCGGTCAAGCTGATCGAGAATCTGCTCTGGTCGGTCGATATTCCCACGATAGCCGCGATCAACGGGCCCGGCTTCCACACGGAGTTCGGATTGCTGTGCGATCTTACCATCGCCGCGGAAGAAGCCATATTCTTCGAGCCCCATTTTCACGTCGGGGTAGCGCCGGGCGATGGCCAGTTCCTTGTCTATCAGGCGCTCATGGGGCCGAAGCGGGCAAACCATGTCATGTATATTCGCGATGAAGGCATTTTCGCATCGGAGGCACTGGACTGGGGCCTTGTCGGCGAAGTCCTGCCGCGGGAGCGTTTGCTTGACCGTGCGCATGAAATGGCGGCGCAGATCATGCGTCAGCCGCGGACCGTGAGGCGTTTGACAACGCAGATCGCGCGCCGGCCTCTGCGCCAGATTGTCCAGCGCGATCTCGGAATGCACCTCTCGCACGAATTGTTCGGCGTGCATGAAACGCCGCGCTCGCTGCGCCACTTTGATCAGGATTGATATCTTGGTCAGTCTTCGAACCGGTGCGCGTTCGCCGTGCCGCGCGCCCAGCAAGGATATTCGACTTCAATGCATCTCTCGACCCATGCCAGGATCGCTCCCGATCGCCCCGCCCTGATCATGGCAGCCAGCGGCGAGGCCATAAGCTATCGCGAGCTTGAACAACGTTCCAACCAGGGCGCACAGCTTTTCCGGCAACTCGGCCTCGCGCGCGGCGACGTGATCGCTATTCTCCTCGAGAATAGTCCGCGCTATTTCGAACTGGCTTGGGCGGCGCAGCGTACTGGCCTTTATTATACCTGCATCTCCTCGAAGCTGACGGCGGACGAGGCCGAGTATATCATCCGCGACTGCGGCGCCCGATTGCTTGTCACGTCCCGGGAATTTGGCGAGCTCGCGGTTGACCTTAAACGCCGGCTGACCGGCCTTCCGATCTATATGGTCGTCGAACCGCTTCGGGCGTTTCTCGATTTCGAGGCTGAGCGCGAGGCGCAGCCCGTCGAGCCCGTCGCCGATGAGTCCGCAGGCTCGGATATGCTCTATACCTCGGGTACAACCGGCCGGCCGAAGGGCGTCAAGCCGCCGCTCGGCGACCAGCCGCTTGATGAAGAAACCCGGCTCGAGGGCGTTTGCCGCCGGATGTTTGCGTTTGAAGCGGGCTGCAATTATCTGTGCCCCGCTCCGCTTTATCATTCCGCCCCGCTCCGTTTCTCCATGACCGTTCAGCGTCTTGGCGGGACTGTGGTTCTCATGGAGCGCTATGATGCAGAGGCCGCGCTCGAACTGATCGAACGCTATCGTATCGCCTGCGCACAATTTGTCCCGACGCATTTCAACCGGATGTTGAAATTGCCCGAAGAGGCCCGAAAACGGTCCGACATGAGCTCGCTCCGGTCGGTTGTTCACGCTTCGGCGCCTTGTCCGGTGCCGGTCAAGGAGGCGATGATCGACTGGTGGGGACCCATCGTTCACGAATATTACTCGGGAACCGAGGGGAATGGCATGTGCTGCATCTCCTCACCCAAATGGTTGGCGCACAAAGGATCGGTGGGCAAGTCGATCGTGGGAACCCTGTATATCTGCGACGATAGCGGCGAGCCGCTGCCCGTTCGCGCCGAAGGTCTTGTCTAGTTCGAAGGCGGCGCGCCGATCGTCTATCATTCCGATCCCGGCAAGACCGCGGATTGCTATAACCAATATGGCTGGTCGACCTTGGGCGATGTGGGATGGGTGGATGAGGACGGCTACCTGTATCTGACCGATCGCAAGAGCTTCATGATCATCTCCGGCGGGGTGAATATCTATCCGCAAGAAATCGAAAACGCGATGATCGCGCATCCCAAGATCGCCGATGTAGCGGTGATTGGCGCACCGCACGAGGACATGGGCGAAGAGGTTGTCGCCGTCGTCGAGCTCGCGGCCGGTGTGTCTCCTGATGACGGTACGGCGGCCAAGTTGATCGATTTCGAGCGGTCGAAGCTCAGTCATATCAAGGCGCCGAGAAGGGTGGATTTCATGGATGAACTCCCCCGGCATGCGACGGGCAAACTCTACAAGCGTGTAATACGGGATCGTTATTGGCAGCAGCCTTGAATGCGTCGCGCATAGTCTGCCCAAAGCACCTGTCATGCCCATGCCAGAGGCTGGCCGCAGTTCTCCGGATCGAACGGCGAGCCCCTTCGCCAAGATAAGGCCGCTGCACCGCATGGCCGCTGAGATACGAAGAGGGCCGCTGAGCTGCCGTCGAACGAGATCTCGAGTGTTGCCGTTCCGGCGGGTTTTGTTCATTCTGTGAATCGAGCAGGCCTTGGGCCGGACGAGGCTCGATCGAAAAAAAAGCGGCTGGCAGCGCCGGAGCGCGCCGCGGCGCTATTTGGATAAGGGTGCGCATCGACGCGGGCTGAATGAGCGCGCCCATCTCTCGAAGCTGGTTTGGCCTCGCCTCCCTGCAAGCGCGGGGTGCGCCATGATTTGGCGAGCATTATTTCGCCGGCCGTGGGATGATGGGGTGATCACGGCATTTCGACATGGCGATTGGAAAATATGTGTCTGGCTGGAGCAAGTCGGAGGTAGCGGTTTTGTTTTATTCCTGTCTTCTTGAAGCAGAAAACAGAGCAGCCTGACGAGAGGTAAGAGAATGAGCCAATCTCAAGAAAAAGCGGCTGGGCCCTTGATGGCGATGGAGATTGATCATGTCAGCGATCATGCGCGTCGGCTGTTGCGCGAGTCCTTCGTCTGGGACGCGCATGGAGGATTTACGAGCAAGCCTGATCAGAATTTGAACGAGCTGAGCCGGTGGGAAAAGGCTGGCGTCGATTTCCTTTCGGTCAACATCGGGTTTGACGTACATCCTTGGGAATTCACTGTGCAGACGGTGGCTGCCTATCGGCATTGGATTGCTCACCATCCGGATCGTTTTGTCCTGGTCGAGTCAATGGATGATGTTTTCCTTGCGAAGCGCGAGGGTAAACTCGCGATCGCATTTGATTTGGAAGGGGCCGTGTCGCTGGGCAACCAGCTTTCAATGCTTGCGCTGTATCACCGGCTAGGCGTCCGTCAGATGCACTTTGTCTACAACCTCAACAATGAGGCGGGCGGCGGATGCCAGGACGATGACCAGGGTTTGACGGATTTCGGTAGGGCGCTCGTGGATGAGGTTAACCGGCTCGGTATCCTGCTGGACATGTCGCATGTCGGCTATCGCTCGACGATGGAAATCATGGAGAGATCCAAGAAGCCGGTTGTATTCTCTCATTCGAATCCTCGCGCGTTGGTGGATCACCCCCGAAATCTGACAGACGAGCAGATGTTGGCCTGTGCCGCCACGGGCGGCCTTATCGGCGTGACTGGTGTCGGCCGTTTCCTTGGTGATCCCGAAGCGAGATCGTCGACCTTCGTGAAAGCAATAGATTTGGCCGTAGAGCGGGTAGGGATCGACGCCGTTGGCATTGGGCTCGATTTTGTATGGGCACCCGGCGGGCCGTCCCGTTTCCCGCAATTTTGGCCACCGGAATATTACACTGGCAAATTTGCCTATCTGGGCCCGCATCAGCTGCCAGAAATAACTGAAATGCTCCTCCGTAAAGGCTATGACGATGCCGATATCCGAAAGATATTCGGCGAGAATTACTTGCGCGTAGCCGGCGAAGCTTGGGACGTGGGGTTCGTCCAGACTTGAGGAGCTTGGAATGAGCAGTTTCGATCGGCCGGATCGAACAGAGGCTGCATCGGTTTCCGCGCTGTGCACATGGAAGTGGAAGAGCGTGACAATTTCATGGGGGGGCTATAGGTTCCGTGAGAATTGTTGCGGCAGCTCGTTATGTTAAGTGCGCCGGCAAACTTGACGCGGACCTTGTTGACGGGGTAGGTCTAGGTCGATCTGCAGCCGTGGTTGTTGGATGATACCATTGGACATGGACGCACCGATGTCTGCGCTCGAACGTCGTTCACCGGCCACCGAGGCCCGCTCGGCCCGTTCACGTCCATATGTCGTAGGCTTCCTGTTGCCCCCGGAATTCGTGTTACTATCCTACGCGGCAGCCCTTGAGCCATTGCGTGCTGCCAACACTCTTTCAGGCAAAACGCTATACGTCTGGAAACGGATCACAGTCGGAGGAGGGCCTGTCACGGCGCTGACGGGAGGCACCTTTGAGGCAGATTATGCCGTCGGAGACGATTTCATTCCGGACCTTGTTCTTGTTTGCTGTCCCTCCGATTCCACGCGGTTTCGCGATGAGGCCGTCTTTGCCTGGTTGCGGCAGATCGAGCGTAAAGGCGGGGCCGTCGGCGGAATTTCCGGTGGGGTGTTCATTCTTGCGCGAGCTGGGCTGCTGGAGGGATATCGTAGTTCCGTCGCGTGGCCGCGCATTTCCGCGTTCCGCGAAGAGTTCCCAGAGCATCCGGTAACCGAATCCTTGTTCGTGTTTGACGGCAATCGGATTACTTGCGGTGGCGGCTTATCCTCAAGCGACATGATGCACGCTCTGATCAAGGCGCATCATGGCCACGAACTTGCCGATGCTGTCAGCGAATGGTTCCTCCAAACGCAAATCCGTACGGATCGCGACCCTCAGCGAATGTCGCTGCGTTATCGCTTGGGCGTCTCGAACGGCACGGTAATCAAAGCGATAAGCCATATGGAACAGAGCCTGGAACAGCCACTTTCGATCGCAGAACTCGCCAAGCTTACGGGAACATCGGTACGTCAACTGCAGCGATTGTTCAAAACGCATATGAACGCTTCGATTGCGACGATCTACCGGGACCTCCGTTTGGCCGGTGCGCAGAAACTTCTGCAGCAAACGACCAATTCCATAACGGAGATCGGTATCTCGGCGGGTTTCACGAGCCTTGCCCATTTCTCGCATGCCTTCCGTACGAAGTATGGATATCCGCCCTCTCTCGAACGAATGCCTCGACCCGATTGATTGCGCGACTTTCGAGACAAATTTCTCGTGAGCGACATTTTTGCGCTCTCGGTGGCGCAATTTCGAAAATCTATGTCGCTCTGGAGAAAGCTGCCAGCTCGCTGCGGCCATAGCTTCTGCTATCAGAAATCTGTCGCCTGCCGGTGGAAGGCCAGCCGAAGGATCCGCAGCCGGAACCAAAGGGGCGTGTTCGACGAGCGATCATATGGTCTCTCGGTAGCATTTCTGAGGAGCACGAACCATGCTTGTGGCCTCGGATCATCTTTCTCCACTGGGCGAAGATGCTGTGAAACCCGTTCGCGTTGGTTTCTTGCTTCTGAGCGGTTTTGCGCTGCTTGCCTATGCTGCTGCTATCGAGTCCCTGCGCGCGGCGAACCAAGTGGCCGGCAAAAAATTATACACATGGCATCATATCAGCCCAGCCGGCCGCGCAGCCGTTGCCTCGAACGGCGTCGAACTCCATTGCGAATATGACACATCCTGTCACGAAAAATTCGACTATGTTTTCGTTTGCGCGAGCGACGAAGCCCTTAACTTCCGTCACCCTCCTACCTTTTGCTGGCTGCGAAATCTTGCCGCGAATGATGCAGTCCTCGGCGGCATCTCGGGCGGCGTCTTTGTTCTCGCGCGTGCTGGCTTGCTCCATAGCCAGCGGGTGACTCTGCATTGGCTTTATGCACCAGCCTTTTCCGAAGAGTTTCCAGAAGCAAACCTGCACCGGTCGCTCTACGAAATCGACGGTAAGCGAATGACCTGTGGGGGAGGGATGGCTCCGCTCGACATGTTTCATGCCCTTCTCGCTCGGCAACATGGCGAAGAACTTGCCGCGCGGGTCAGCGACTGGTTTCTCCACACGGAAATAAGAGAAGGCCAAAAACCCCAACGACTTTCATTCAGAGCCCGGCTTGGCGTAAATCACTCGGGATTGATCCGCGCGCTGGAGGCTATGGAAGACGCTTTGGAGGAGCCTCTCTCGAGAAGCGAACTGGCTCGCATCGCTGCTATGTCTGAACGACATCTCGATCGACTTTTCTTGGCGCAGGTGGGTTCCCCGCTCAGTGTCTATTATTTGCAGCTCAGGCTCGAGCGTGCCCGCCAATTGGTGTTGCAAAGCAGTCTCTCGCTACTCGAGATCGCGATTGCATGTGGTTTCAATCGTGCCAGCACCTTCTCGAAATCCTATCGAAAGCTCTTCGGCGTGCCTCCCAGCACCGATCGCGGGATCACATTGCGGCGGTGGCGCGAGCATCACTAAGGATCGGGCGACTCGAGAATCCTCGGGCCCACTTGCTGCAATCATTTTTTTGGGCGCTGCGTGTTTCTGCGGAGGCCCCGCGCTGATCTAGGACGGACAGATGCAAGAAGCTGTCGGCCAGAGGAAAGCCTCTTCCATGGTTCGAGCATAGCCTCGCTACAGAAATGTTAAAAGGAGGGGGCGTGACAATGACCATTCGGTTTCAAGGCATTTCGACCATGGCGATGATTGCGGCGGCCATGATCGCAGCGGTTCCCGCGCATGCGCAGGACAGCGATGTGCCGGCGGTGTCTGACGATACAGCGGCACCCGATGATACGGCGAGCATGGGCGAAATTACGGTGACCGCACGCCGGCGATCAGAACGCCTGCAGTCGGTGCCCGACTCGATTACCGCATTCACCGAGCTTACGATCGCCAACGCCAACATCAAGAACATAGCGGACCTCGCGAAGGTCACGCCTGGCATGAATTTTCGTGATGGGCGGTCGTTTGCCGCGAACTTTTTCGACATCAGGATGCGTGGCATCGGCACCGCACAGCGCGGTTGGGCGTCGACTGCGCTCATCGTCGATGGCGTCCCGAGCGATTCAGCGGATGCGCTGACGGGAGCGACGCTCTCCGATGTCGCTCGCATCGAAGTTTTGCGTGGTCCGCAGAGTGCCTTGTATGGCTCGGGGGCCATCGCCGGTGCGATCAACGTGATATCCAAGCGTCCCAGCAATGAATTTCAAGCCGAAGGCCGCTTCTTCTATGGTAACGGTCAAAATGCGCAAGCGCAGGGCGCGATTTCGGGCGCCCTGATCCCCAGCAAGATTCTTGGCCGACTTTCGGTCAATTACGTCAACGACAATGGGCGTATCAATAGCGCGACGAATGGCATGCATTTGGATCCGCGAGATCGAAAATTGGTCGATGGCCGGCTTCTTTTTGTACCAAGCGAGCGCTTGGAAATCGATCTTCGGGGCAGCTATAGCAGTGAACGCGGGGGATATGCGTTTCAAGGCCGCGTTCCGCGGACGGAAGACATCGACAACGAGGATCTCGTGGTTTTTGCGCGGGCGACTCAAGGCATCCAGACGCGAAAGTTCACGCGTCTTTCGGGGCGCCTGACCTGGGACTTCGATGGCTTCACAATGACCTCGGTGGGTTCATACAGCAAAACTCGGCAATATGGCTTTGGCAGCGCCTGTTATGACGATGTTGATAATCCCAACTTTGTCTTGCCGACGGGCGGCGTAGGCTGCCTCAGTTATCCGGCGATTAACGGACCGGCCTTCGGGCGTGGTGCGACAACCGGTCAAGTCCAGGATGTGTTTACGGCTGGGCGAGACGATTATCGCACCTACTTCGGAGATTTCCGTCTTGCGTCTTCGGGGGGAGGGGCATTCAGCTGGCTTGTCGGCGGCTCGGCGATGAATCGGCATTCGTTTAGCACGGGTGAAAATTTCCGGCGTGTCGCGGGTAATCCCGCCGATGTTCCTTTTTCTCCTCGAGCGGATCTGCGCGTCGACAAATGGTGGGGCGCTTATGGCCAGGTCGGCCTTAAAGCGGGTAAATTCGAATTTACCGCAAACGCTCGCTACGATCATCAAAACTATTCGAATACCTCCTATGCCAACAAGACGGCGACCACGATTGTTCCGGTGCGCGATCCCGATACCGGCCTTCCGGTACCTAAATCTCTCGATCAGGCGAGACGATTTCAGCCGAAAGTTCAGATCAGCTATAGCTTTGATGCCGACCGTATGGGCTATGTGACAGTCTCTCGGGGTTTCCGGGCGGGGTTCTATAATAATGGCCAGTTCTCGGCACCGGAACAGACCACGAATTATGAGATCGGTCTCAAAACGCAGTGGCTTGATCGCCGTCTTCTCTGGAATGTTGCGGCATTTCGAATTGATTACTCTAACCAGCAAATTTCCCAGAACAGCAACAATCCGCCCTTCCGTATCCCTGTCGTGATCCCGAAAACGACGATTCACGGTGCGGAATTCGAAACCAGCTATCGTTTCAGCGAGGCGTTTACACTAAGCGCGAATCTCGCTTACCTGCATGCACGGGTGGATCCTAGCGCCACCGTTCTCACGAAGACCTGGTCGCCGAAATCGCCGAAGCTTAGCGGCTCGGTGGCGGCGCAGTTGTATTTGCCGATCAACGATGTTTGGACACTGAACGCGCGGAGTGATTTCAATTTCCACTCGTCGCAATTTCTCAATCCGTTCAATCAACAGATGGTTGGCAACAAGCAATATCTCAACGCGCGTGTCGGGGTCGAACGGGAAGGCTGGGGCATTTATGCGGTGGGAAGCAATTTGACCAACGAAACGGAAGATCAGATCGCGACATCCACCAATGGACCGCATCGAGTGGTCTATCCGGTCGAACCGCGGAGCTACGGTGTCGAAGTTCGCGTCAAGTTCTGACGCGCACAGGCTATAAGTCCCTACGCTCAGACGTGATATCGACTGAGCGTAGGGCTGCCCTCGATAAGGAGGCAGCCCCTCAGCGCCGCCCGGCGAAACCCCTCGAGCGAGTTTTCTGACCGGCTCGAAGATGCAGCCAGGGCTGCGTCTCTTATAAAACTAGGATTTCTGCGCCGGGCTTTGCATTCGACCCGGGCTTGCATCCCACCGGCCGATTAACTGCCTCGATCCGAATCATCATACGAACGCTCGTATGATTGCCCTCGCCAAATTCCACGATCTCGACGCTCGGGGTGATCTTGCTCAGAAGTGCTATCGGCACGCTGGCAGACTGCCGAGCAATATGGCCTTCGTCCGATGAGGGATGATCATGTGATGCAATATGATCTGCATTCCCGCCAGGGGTGGCGCCGAACTGCCACAAAGCCACGGGTTTCGAGCTCCACCGCGGCTGTTCGGCGCCGTCAGGCCCTGTCGCTTATAGCGAACGAATATTGGCGGGAATCGAAAAGGGCAGGTCGCTACCAGGCAATCGCGCGGTCGTCGCTCTGCCACATTGGCTTCCAATAAAGTCCCACGTCGGGGCTGTTATCGGAGGAACTAGTCTATGAGCGTCCAACGTTACCGCGTCGGCTTCGACATTGGCGGAACATTCACCGACTTCGCTCTCTATGATGGTGAAACCGGGCAAATCCAGATTCACAAGGCGCTTACAACTCCGACGGATCCCTGGCGGGGCGCAGTGCAGGGCATCGAGACGCTATTGGCCAACGCGGGTCTCGACTTCTCGGATGTGGCCGAAATTCTGCACGGTACGACACTCGTCACCAATGCGCTGATTGAGGGCAAGGGGGCATCGACGGCCTTGCTGACGACGCGGGGGTTTCGTGATGTTATGGAATCGGGGCGGGAGCAGCGCTACGATATTTACGACCTGTTTTTGACATATCCCGAGACTCTCGTCCCGAGGAAATTCCGGCGCGAGATCACCGAACGGATGTTGGCCAACGGCCAGCCGCTGACGGCCATTGACGTTGATGAAGTGCGGCGGGAGGCTGCATATCTCCGCGATGCCGGGATTAAATCGATAGCGGTGTGCTTCCTTCACAGTTACCGCAATCCTGAGCATGAGCAGCAGGTGGGTAATCTGCTCAGAGATGAGTTTCCCGAGTTGTCCGTCTCGCTCTCCTGTGAGGTTGCGCCGGAGGTGCGGGAGTATGAACGCCTCTGTACGACGGCGGCTAATGCATTCGTCCGTCCCCTGATGGACGATTATCTCCAGACTCTGGAAGTCAAACTGGCAGAACGCGGGTTTGTCGGGCGTCTTTTCCTCATGCTCAGCTCGGGTGGCTTGGCTACGCCGGATGTTGCCCGACGCTTCCCTATCCGTCTCTTGGAGTCTGGCCCTGCTGGCGGTGCGCTTGCCACCGGCCTCATCAGTCACAAGATCGGCCGGCCAGATCTTATCAGCTTTGACATGGGGGGGACGACCGCAAAGACCGCCATGGTGCAGGATCATGCTGTTGCCGTTGCGTCCATGATGGAGGTTGCACGCGTTCATCGGTTCAAGAAAGGGAGCGGTATCCCCGTACGTGCCCCCGTCGTGGAAATGATCGAGATTGGGGCTGGTGGTGGTTCCATCGCGCGTCTCGACGAAGTCAACTTGATTAAGGTCGGTCCCGAAAGCGCGAGTTCAAAGCCCGGCCCGGCCTGCTATGGCCTCGGTGGCACCGAGCCGACGGTTACAGATGCCAATCTCGTGCTCGGCTATCTTGACCCGAATGCGTTTCTCGGCGGTCGTATGGCGCTGGACAAGCCGGCGGCCGAGCAGGCCCTCGACCGCTTGGGTGCCAGTGTGAATCTGAGTGCCGTTGACACGGCATTGGGCGTCTACAACATCGTTTGCGAGAATATGGCTGCCGCGGCCCGCTCGCACATCGTTGAAAAGGGGTGTGACCCGCGAGCATTTTCGATGGTCGCGTTCGGCGGCGCGGGGCCGCTCCACGCAGCCAAGGTCGCGCGAATCATGGGCGTCCGCGAAGTGATAATTCCGCCCGCTTCCGGTGCCGCCTCCGCAATCGGATTTCTGGCCGCTCCGGCCAGTTTTGAAACGGTGCGAAGCGAGGTGTTTGTGATCGAGGGGGACCTCGATTTGGACAAGCTGAATGGCCTGTTGCAAGATGTCGAGGCACAGTCTTGGCATCACCTCAAGCTGACCGGGCTTACCGAAGCCGAGACCACGATCATGCGAACCGCCGACATGCGCCTCGCGGGTCAGATGAACGAAATCTCGATTACCATTCCGAACGGCCGCCTCTCGGTTGAATCCGTGCAGGAGATCCGTGACGAATTCGTTAGTGTTTATGAGCAGAAATTCCACGCCGTGCCACCATCGGCAGTCATTGAAGCCTTGAGCTGGCGCGTTCTTGTTTCGGGGCCTGCTCCTCAGATTGGCATGCGGCCGCACACTGGAGGGTTGATTGCGGACAACGCGCTGAAAGGCGTGCGTCCGCTTTACTTCGGCGGCGAATTTGTCGAAGCCAGCGTGTACGATCGTTACGCATTGAAGCCTGGTGACACCGTGACGGGACCGGCGGTGATCGAGGAGCGCGAATCGACGACCGTCGTGCCGCCCTCGGACAGTGTCGTGGTTGATGACGATTTCAATTTGAAGGTCCAGATCGCCGAACTTGGGACGACGGCCGTGAGTTTCGATCGGGATCTCAACTTCGAGCAGGTCGTCGAACGGATCGAGGCCGACCCAATCGGTTTGGAGATCATGTGGGGACGTCTCGCAAACATTATCGATGAAGGATGGGACACGGTCGTGCGCACGGCCTTTTCCTTGATCATCTCGGATGCCCAGGATTTTTCGATCGCACTGTTCGATAATCGTGGCGAAATCCTGGTTCACAGCCCCCGGGCTCAGCCGGTATTCAACCTCGGACTCCCGGCCGCTATCAATGCGGTGCTGGAGACCTTCTCGGAAGATAAGCTGGAGCCCGGCGATGTCCTTGCCACCAACGATCCTTGGCTGGCAGCCGGCCATCTTTTTGACGTCGCCCTCGTCACGCCCGTATTTCACGATGGACGGGTCGTCGCCTATGTCGGTGCGATCGGCCATGTCAGTGATATCGGTGGTATCAAGCGTCTCGGAACGGCGCGCGAGATATTCGACGAAGGCTTTCAGATCCCACCCATGAAGCTGATGCGGGCGGGTAAACCAAATGATGACCTTTTCGTATTGCTGCGTCAGAATATCCGGACTCCCGATAGCGTTGTCGGTGATCTGCACGCACTCGCTACCGCCTCAAATGTTGCGGCTTTGCGTCTTCGGAGCTTTTTGGAGGAATATGGTCTCCATGACCTGGCGCCGCTTGCGCATATCTTCCAGAATAGATCCGAAGCAGCAATGCGTCATGCCATTCGGGCAGTGCCTGACGGCGAATATAGCAGTGAAGTTTCCGGTCGCATCGGGCAGCAGTATCTCACAATTCCAATCCGCATTGCAGTGGAAGGGGATGAGGTCGTTATCGATCACGCTGGTGCGCCGGATCAGGCGCCGGTGGGCGGATTTAATTGCACCCTGAACTATACGAAGTCGCACTCCTTGTTTCCGATGAAGTGCCTTCTGACGCCCAATGTGCGAGGGAATGCCGGATGTTATAAGCCGTTCACGGTGAAGGCCCCGGAGGGGACCATCATGAACTGCGTCAGACCTGCGGCAGTAAACTCAAGGCAGGTGACTGGCTGGTTTCAGGGGCCAAACATCTTTTCTGCATTGAGCGACGCATTGCCGGACAGGGTGCGTGCGTTCAGCGGCATGCCCGGCACGGCGATATTCCACGGCGCCAACGAAAGTGGCGAACCGGTCATCGGCCACATTATTTCGGGTGGCGGGCAGGGGGCATCCGCTTCGGATGATGGTCGGTCGGGCCTCCTTTTCCCGATTGGAGGAACCTGCGTTTCGATCGAGCTGTTCGAGTTGCGAATGAACTTGGTTGTCGATCAAAAGCAGTTCGACGTCGATTCAGGGGGCGCAGGTGCCCGGCGTGGAGGCCTCGGTCAGCGCATAATGTTCAGGCGCCTGCCAGGTGACAATCGCCCGACGCAGTTCGTTCAACGGTTGAACGGTTCGGAGATTGTCGTTCCCTTGATGGCTGAAGGCCAGCGGGGGTCAACGGCAGTCGGTCGTATCATCGCACCCGATGGCAGTTCGTCCGCGGTTGAGATGGCAGCCTTGCTCAGCTTGTCTCCCGGTGAAACTCTCGAAATGCGATCGGCGGGCGGCTATGGCTATGGCTCGCCCCTCGATCGGCCGATCGAGCTGGTTCAAGAGGATCTGGACCATGGCTACGTCAGCCAGGCGAATGCCGAGAAGGAATATGGCTGCGTTTTCAAGCAAGAGGGCGAAATCGACCCGACGGCTACCGCTTACATGCGAGAGCGGCTGCGAGGCGCGTTGGAGCGCGCCTGAAAGCGATCGAGGTCTAGAAAGGGAGAGGTCCCATTTGCGCGACATCACCGCCCAAGCAATGCGTGCTGTCTTGTTGGCGAGCGCGACTGTCGCGATCTTCGCAGGCTTGCGCTCCAGGAGCTGTGCCATCCAAGGCTGCCGATCGCCGTTTTTGCGTGTCATACGCATCACCGCTGTTGCGCCGACCACAAGCTGCCGCCGCAAATAGCCATCTCCCTGCTTCGTGATCCCACCCAAGCGCTCCTTGCCGCCAGAGCTGTTAGCTCGAGGCGTCAGTCCTAGCCATGCCGCGAACTGGCGGCCGGATCGGAACAGCGACGCATCTGGCACCGCGGCCGACATCGCTGACGCGGTAATCGGGCCGATGCCCGGTATCGTGGCGAGCCGCCGGCTTGTCTCGTCAGCGCGGTGCCACGCGAGAATCTGCGCTTCCAACCTGTCGATCTCGCTGGCGAGCGCCCTCATCTGGGCAGCGAGTCCGCGCAAGGCGGAACGAGCGTGAGCGGGCAGCTCATCTTCTCGCTCATGCAGGGCTTTGAGCATCGCGGTAACACCGCCGGCGCCCATCCCTGTCACAATGCCATACTCAGCCAAGTGCCCTCGCAAGGCGTTGATGAGCATGGTCCGCTGCCGCACCAACAGGTCGCGGCTCTTGTGAAGCATGAGCACCGCCTGCTGTTCAACCGACTTTACCGCAACGAACCGCATCGTCGGGCGCGTCACTGCTTCGCAGATCGCCTCGGCATCTGCTGCATCAGTCTTCCCGCGCTTCACATATGGCTTCACGTAGGCGGGCGGCATAAGCCGGACTTCGTGGCCCAATGCGATCAGCTCGCGAGCCCAATGGTGCGCGGATGCGCACGCTTCCATGCCGACCACGCAGCCTGGAAGGTCGGTGAAGAAGCCGATCACCTCCGCGCGCCTCAACTTCCGCCGCACCAGGACGGCTCCGTCGCTACCGATCGCATGTACCTGAAAAACGTTCTTCGCCAAATCTAATCCGACGGTGGCAACCTCCTGCTTCATATGACGACTCCTAGACGTGGACCTACAACGGCCGCATCATTGCACAGCTACGCTGGTGCAGGGGCCGTCCATGCCATCACGTCACCGCCAGGTCACAAAGCGCCCGGTTGTAGACGACGCGGCCCTCCTCATCCTCGCCAATGACCGCAGTTTTCATCCGGTCATAAAGAATCTCGCGCGGCACGCCGCCGATCGCTTCGAACGCAGCCCGGTGGCACGCCAGGACCGTCTGCCGTGTCTGACGGTACGCAAAACGGGCCCAGATCAATTGCGAGAAGCCCAGCACCATCGAGAACAGCCACACGATCTGAACCTTGTCCGGCTGGTCCCTGAAGCGGACCTGGAACTGGGCAAAATCGACCTGCGCCTGATGGCCCGGCGGCGTCTCGAAGCGTACTGCGAACCCGCGCCCGCTGCCCGGTGGTCGCAGCTCTCGCACAACATCTCGCACCGTGCTGTAGCCGCCCTTATACCCCGCTCGCCGATTTCGCGCATCAAACGCTGCGCGGTAAGGCCGGGATAGGCATCAAGCCGTTGCTTGAGATAATCGACATGGCCATCGATCAACCGCTTCCTCGGCTGTTTCGGCCCGTAAGCCGGAATGCCCACATCCCGGGCAAGATATTTTCGGACAGTCTTGCGGTCGATACCCAGCTGACGAGCGATCATCGAGATCTTCAGCCCCTGACGGTGTAAGTCTAAGATCATTATCAAATCCCCAAACTTCTTCATCGCGCCCGCACCTCCTCGCCGGAGATACTTGCCCGAATTTTTCCGATTTCACGCTGTCCGGGGCGCGCCCCGGACAGCGTGAAATCAAAAGAAGTGGGGAATATTCAATTGTCACAACTGGGGCAGATTACTCTGTCAGCGACACTTGAGTCCGAGGCCGCGCATCGTGTCGATCATATCATGCCGCTGCATCATAGCCTCGCAGCAGATCGTAGCGGGCACAGTCGGCGAGCGGAGGATGCTGCAGCATCCGGTCTTCCGAAGCGACGATGCTGTCAGTGGGCGTGTAATTCTCCGCAAAAGTGAGCTTTGAAAATTCCCTGATTGTTGGTCCTGGTTCCCCAAAGAGCCGGGGTTAACCCCGGCTCTTTGGGGAACGCAAAAATTGGCGCGAGAAGGTCTCCCGACAGGAGGCGACGCCGATGATCCGACTTGGAGAAGCCATGATGATATTGGAGCTGCACCGGCAGGGGCTGTCGATAACTGCGATTGCCCGCCGCACAGGCCGCGATCCCAAGACTGTTCGCAAGTATATCGAGCGCGGTGTGGAAGCGCTGGCCTACGGCCCGCGGAGAATAGGGCGGCCGTTTAAGATCGCCCCGTACATGGAGTTCCTGCGCGAGCGCGTAAAAGCGTTCCCCGACCTGACGGCGTCGCGCCTGACCCGGGAGATCCGGGAAACGGGCTACATGGGCGCCTACACGGCGGTGAAGCGCTATCTGGCGGCGATCCGGCCCGAACATGATGTCAGACCTTACGAGGTCGGCTTCGAGACCAGGGCCGGCGTCCAAGGCCAGGTCGACTTCGCGCGCTTCGTTGTTGAGTTTACCGACGAGCCTGGCGTGGCGCGCATCGTCTGGCTGTTCAGCATGGTGCTGGGCTACTCGCGCTTTCTGTTCGCCCGCTATGTGTTGCATCAGGACCTGCAGACGCTGCTGCGCTGCCATATGCAGGCGTTCGAGGCGATGGACGGCGCGCCGATCGAGATCCTCTATGATCGAATGAAGACGGCAGTGACCGGCGAAGATGACCAGGGTCATATCGTTTACAACAGCTCGCTGCTGGCGCTGGCGAAGCATTACCGCTTCCAGCCGAGGGCGTGCCGGCCCTATCGCGCCAAGACCAAAGGGAAAGTCGAGCGGCCGCTCCGTTACATCCGTGAGGACTTCTTCCCGGGGCGATCCTTCCGTACCATGGAGGACCTCAATGCCCAGTTCATCGTCTGGCTCGACACGGTCGCCAATGCACGGGTCCATTGCACGACCCAGCGCGTGGTCGCTGAAGCCTTTGCCGAAGAACAGGACGAACTGCAGCGCCTGCCTGAGCACCGCTTCAATGCGGTGTTGAAGCTTGAGAGGCGGGTCAGCCATGACGGGCTCGTGGCGGTTGGTGGAAACTACTACAGCGTGCCCGACCGGACACGTCGGGTCGTCGAGATCGAGCAGCTGCCGGACCTGATCCGCATCATCGACCGCGGTATCGTGGTTGCTGAGCATCCCGTACTTGAAGGGCGCCTACAATATCGCATCGACCGGCGCCATCGCACCGGGCGACCGCAAGCGCGCACGCCCGATCGGCCGACGATGATGATCGGTCGGATCGGCGATCATGTGCCGCTGCGCTCGCTGGCGATTTACGAGGCAATCGGCGCGAGCCTGGCAATGGAGGGGCGGCCCTGAACGGCGCGGCTCCTTCTGCGCGCGTGGACTCGATCCGCCGGAGTCTCGTGAGCCTCAAGATGCCCAGAGCGCTCGAAATCCTTGATGCGACCTTGCGGCGCATCGAGCAGGGCCAGATCGACGGCATCGAGGCGCTCGACGCATTGCTCGGCGAAGAACTGTCACTGCGCGAGAACCGGCGGATCAAGGCTGCCCTGCGCATGGCCCGGCTGCCCGTGGTCAAGACCTTGGCCGGCTACGACTTCTCGTTCCAGCCCTCGCTGGACAAGAATCGCATCCTTGCGCTCGCCGGCCTCGACTTCATCGAACGCGCCGAGGTCGTCCATCTGCTGGGGCCGCCCGGCACCGGAAAGAGCCACATTGCAACCGCGCTTGCGGTCGAGGCGGTCCGTGCTGGCAAGGCGGTCTATTTTATTCCGCTCGCCGATCTGATCGCCCAGCTTGCCAAGGCCGAGCGCGAAGGCACGCTCCGAGAAAAGATCCGCTTCCTCACGAGGACATCGCTGCTCGTCGTCGACGAGATCGGATATCTGCCGGTCACGCCGGGAGGCGCCAACCTGTTCTTCCAGCTCGTCAACGCCCTCTACGAAAAAGGTGCAATGATCCTCACATCCAATCGCGGCTTCGCCGAATGGGGCGAAGTCTTCGGCGATCCCGTCGTCGCTACCGCGTTGCTTGACAGGCTCCTCCATCATGCCGTCGTCATCCAGATCGAGGGCTCAAGCTACCGCATGCGGGAACACGCCGCGCTCGTGCCCGAAAACCTACGCAGCGTCGCCTCGTTCAATCCGCCGGCGCCGAAGCGTCGCGGCCGCCCGCCAATAAAAGGAAATCAAGATCCCGATCACGGCTGATCACCGAAATCCCGCTACCCCAACATAGGGAATTTTAACCGCCCACATCTGCGGAAACTTCGGTGCCCATTGACAGATGCTGCGGGGCGTCGCCGGCTCGCGGCGCCGGTAGAGGATGTTGAGGATCAACTCGTCGCTAGCCGTTCCGCTCGCCAGCGCTTCGCGCGCGGCGGCCTCTACCGGCTCCAGTCCATCGGTGAGCACCGCCCAGAGGACCCGCACGAACCTGCGATCGGCCTCGTCCCCGGTGCCGAGCCTTCGCCGTAATCGATGCAGAGCGGGCGGCAGATCCCAGTCCTGGAACGGTGCGCCGTTACGCAGCGCACCGGGCTTGTGCGCGAGGACCGGCAGATAATGCCAGGGATCGTATATCGTGCGGTTCCGACCGAAGTGGCGCTTATGCTCCCCGACGATCGCATCCCCACAGCGAATGACGATGCGATCGGCGTAGGAGCGCACCTGAACGGTCCGGCGTGCGACCGTCGACATGACCGAGTAGCGGTTGCGATCGAAGCTGATGAGGCAGGTGCCGGTGACGGCATGCTCGCTCTCATGGAAGCCGTCGAACGGAGTCAGGATCGGCTGCAGGGCCGGTCGCTCCATATCCAGCGCCTCGGCGAAGCTAATATCCCCGCGTTCGGGATGGGCATGATGCTCGGCCCAGCGCCGGCACTCGGCCTCCAGCCACCCGTTGAGCTCAGCAAAGCTGGCGAACCGGAGCCGCGGCTGGAAGAAGCGGCCTCGGATCGTCTGGACCTGCTGCTCGACCTGGCCCTTCTCCCATCCCGCCGCCGGCGAGCAGGCGGTCGGCTCGAGAATGTAATGATCGGTCATGATCAGGAAGCGGCGGTTAAACATACGTTCCTTGCCGGTGAACACGGCCGTCACCGCCGTCTTCATATTATCGTTGATACCGCGTCGCGGCACACCCCCGAAGAACGCGAACACCCGGGCATGGGCATCGAACAGCATCTCCTGGCCCTCGCGCGGATAGGCCCGGACATAGGGTGCGCGCGAGGCGCAGAGGCGCATATGCGCCACCTTCACCCGCATCGGCTTGCCGGCGATCTCCACATCCTCGTGGCTCCAGTCGAACTGGTAAGCCTCCCCCGGCTGGAAGGTCATCGGGATGAACGCCGGTGCGCCTTCGCCAGCATCCTTCCGCCGCGCAGCACGCCAGCGCGCCGCATAGCGGCGCACCGCATCATAGGATCCACCGAACCCCTCGCGCACCAGCAGGTCATGGATACGCGTCATCCGTAGCCGATCGCGGCGACCGCGGCCCTCGTTCTCCTCGAGCAGCGCATCGAGACGATCCAGATAAGGACCGATCCGCGGCAGCGGCTGGACTTTGCGCTGATAGTTGAACGCCGCCTCCGGCGACCGGATCGCCTTGGGGACTACCTTCCGCGACAATCGAAGGTCGCGCGCGATCGCCTTGATCGCCTTCCCTGCTGCATGCTCACGCCGAATCCGAACCACTGTCTCCATGATCAACATCCCGTTCTCGCCAACTGATCAGAACCAGTCGGCCGACTATAACCCCGGGATGAAGGGGTCCTTTTTGCACGCCGATCACCCCACGAAGGGGGTGCCTATTGCACGCTGATCCTCAGTCATCGCCAACAATCGCGCGGCGACCACCTAATTCCGCGGCGCTCTACATCCTAGTCGCAATCTTGGCCGGGGGCGTTGCGATCGACAAACCCCGACGCGCTCGTCGCTTCACCGCTGTCTGTAGCGGCACGGGATTAGCCGCTTGCCGAATGCGGACCGCGAGAAGCCGAAGAAGTTCAAAGAATATGAGATCGGCTACTTCCACATCGACATCGCCGAACTGCGCTACGAGGGCGCAAGGGATTCCTGTATGTCGCAGTGGACCGCACCTCGAAGCTGGTGTTCGCCCGTATCTATCGACGGGCGACCAAGCTCGCCGAAGCGGCTTTCCTGCGCGTACCTATCAAGACGGTTCCTTATAAGTTCCACACCATCCTGACCGGCAACGGCGTGCAGTTCGTTCAGCGCGACCAGGGTGGCGCGCTGCGATGGATCGTCATATCTTCGGCCGTGTCCGCGCGCAGAACGGCATCCAACACCGCCTCACCAAGCCCTATCACCCACGGACCAACGGCCAGGCCGAACGGTTGGTGCGCAACATCAAGGGCGGCACCGTCAAATTTTTCCATTGCACATCGATCAACGAACTATGCCGCCATGTCCTGGTTGGTCGCTTACAACTTCGCCAAGCGGTTGAAGGCGCTGCGGTTCAAGACACCCTATGAGGTCATCTAGGAGCTCTGGAAATCCAAGCCACATTTCTTCAATATGGTGCCACACCGCCACACGCTGGGACTAGACACGTGGAGCAATGGCGACCAACATGCGCGGAATACGGGCGATAATACGCGTCAGCCATGGGCTTTCCGGGATCGTCTTGCGTCCATCCAGCTCAATCGCGACGTGGCACCACCCATCAGCACTTCCTGATGTCGACCTGCTGAGCCTCGCTCTTGGCTTCGCCACCTATCGGAAACATTCCGCCTGCTGAAGCAGAAAAACGATACTATGCCATGTTGGACGACGTCGTCATGGCTGCGTAACCCACACCAAGGGCATCCGGAAGTCCGCTGGGCGGTTCCGTCTTACGAATGGGATGACCCATCGTTCGGTGCAGTTCCAAATTGCGCAACTCAGCTCGCGCTGAATTTAGGTATACTGTCATTGAAATGTATGCCCCATAAGCCCATATATCTTGCAAAGGAGTAACCTATGGTATACCAAAAAACTCAGAGTGCGGATTTGAGTCGGACAAAGAGGACCCCTCCCTGGTGCTTGATTTTGGTGTCTTGCCGCACGACTATCTGGATCGAAGGCGGTCGCAAGGTGCTGCCTTGAGCAACGCACAGTCAAGCCGGGCCGACTCGATTGGGAACTCCGATCTGCCCAAGTCGGTGGACGTCGCCTATCGAATGTTGAGGGAATGGATCTTACAAGGTTCGCTTGTCGCGGGCCAAGGATTGCCTGAAGCAGAATTGGCGGCGCGCATAGGGGTAAGCCGAACACCCCTCCGGGAAGCAATTGGTCGCCTGAGCGCAGAAGGTCTTGTCGCCAAGGAACGCTACAGAAAACACGTGGTGGCCGAGTTCAGCGAAGCTGACCGGATCGAAATCATGGAGTTGAAGGCGTTAATTGAGGGTCGTGCTGCGGCCCGTGCTGCAACGCGGCTTAATAGTTCCGAAATCGCCTCGCTGCGAGAACTTTCTAACCGGATGGAACGCGCCGTACGCGAGCATGGTGACGAGGCAAGGCCGATTTTCGACGAGTTGAATCGGGAGTTTCATGCGACCATCTGGCGGGCGGCGGACAGCCCGCGGGGCGAGCGCATCCTGGAGACCGCTCTGAACTCGCCCTTCAATGTCCTGGGTCGGCTTGATGCGACGCTCTCCCAATCCATGGAGCGGGCCTGCTGGTATCATCACGAGATTGTAAGCGCCTTCGAGGCTCGGGATTCCGAGCGGGCCCGCGCACAGATGGTGGCGCATGAACTCTCCCTCATTACCACCCATTTTCCGGAGCAGACATGACCAGTCGAAAGCTTGAAGGTAAAGTCGCGATCCTGACTGGCGGAGCGCGCGGGATCGGTGTGCATTACAGCCGCGCGCTCGCGCAGGAAGGCGCGCGCGTGGCCATTTTCGACCTGGCCGACGGAGAAAACCTAGCGGCCGACATCAACTCTGTCGAAGGACGCGACGCCGCTCGTTTTTTTCGAGTGGATGTCAGCGACGAATCTGCTGTCAGGGCCGGGATTGCGAGCGTTGCAGCATGGGCTGGAGATGTTGGCATCCTTGTCAACAATGCGGCGGTGTTTGCCACCCTTGGCGACGTCAAAGTGACCGAACTCGATGTCGATTTGTGGGATAAGGTGATGGCCGTCAATGTGCGCGGTCCATTTCTGATGGTGAAGCATGTTGCGCCGATGATGATCGGGAAGGGCGCAGGAAAGATCGTCAACATCTCGTCGGGCAGTGCCTATAAGGGCCTGCCCTTCATGTCTCATTATGTCACGTCGAAGGGCGCGATGTTAGGCTTCACTCGTGCTCTTGCCCGCGAGCTTGGTGCTCACAACCTTAACATCAACTCGCTCGCGCCCGGTCTGATCATGTCGGATTCAATCAGCGCCAACCAGGAACATCTTGATACGAACCGTGATCGCGTAGTCGCGAGCCGCGCTCTCAAGCGGGATGGCTATCCCGAAGATCTGCTCGGCGGGCTCATCTTCCTCTGCTCGTCGGACAGCGACTTCATGACTGGGCAGACACTCCTCGTTGATGGCGGCTCGGTGAACATCTGATGGCAAATTTGAACGGCAAGGTTGCGCTAGTCACAGGCGGGGCTGCGGGTATCGGACGAGCAATTTCCGACCTGTTTTCTGCGATGGGCGCCAGAGTCGTGACAGCCGATCTGTCGAGCGAGGCCGATATTGCGTGCGACGTTGCCGACGAGATGCAGGTCGAAGCGATGGTTTCTGGGGTTCTCGGTCGACATGGCCAACTGGATATCGCCGTCAATAACGCCGGCATTCTCGGTCCGCTCGGCAAAATGTTGGCCGATGTCGAAGCAGCAGAATGGGATCGCGCGATGAACGTGAACCTCAAGGGCGTGTTTCTGTGCATGAAGCACGAATTGCGCGCGATGGCTGTCCAAGGATGCGGAACGATCATAAACCTATCTTCGGTCATGGGCTTTCTTGCAGCTCCGCGGAACCCTGCCTATTCGGCCGCAAAGCACGGCGTTCTCGGGCTCACCAAGGCGACAGCAGTGCAGTACGCGAGCCAGGGCATTCGTATCAATGCGATCTGCCCGGGATTGGTCGAAACAAACATGGCTGAAACGATCGTCACTGACGATGCCCTGCCGAATTTTCCGAAGCCGTTCATTCCCATGGGGCGTTCCGCCACCCCTAGGGAGATTGCCGAGGTTGCGCTTTGGCTGGCGTCCGATGCGTCGTCGTACCTGACCGGCGAGGCAATTGGTGCCGATGGCGGATGGCGCATCTTGTGAGGTTCGCGTGACGATGAAACTTGCTCGAAACTACATCGACGGCAGTTGGCATGCCGGTTCTGGAACCATGGAAACGATCAACCCTTCCACAGGGGAAGTAGCCAGCGTGTTTTCGCCAGGCGATACGGACTGCGCCGATGCAGCGGTGTCTGCAGCGCGGAGAGCTTTTGAACGCGGAGGATGGTCCAACAATCCCCGAAAGCGGGCGGCCGTCCTGCTGGCCATGGCCGATGCGATCGAACGCATCCGCGGTCAGCTTGTCGCGGTATCGGTATCGGAATGCGGCAAACGTAATGCTGAGATGGAGGGTGAGGTAGGCGCGGCCGTATCCGAACTTCGCTATTACGCCGGACTAGCACGAACGATCTTCGGTCGGGTCCAGGAGGTAGGCGAGGGTCAGCTTTCAATCTTTAGCCGCGAGCCGATCGGGGTGGCCGCGATCATTGTACCATGGAACGCACCGGTCACTCTGTTGGTGCGCAGTCTTGGGCCAGCGTTGGCAGCGGGCTGTACTGTCGTGGTGAAGCCAGCGCCGCAAACCTCGCTAACCAATGCCTTGATGATCGAGGCGATGGCAACGGTTCCCGATTTGCCGCGTGGTGTGCTCAACTCGGTCAACGAGAACGGACACGAGGTGGGGCAGGCCCTGGTGGTGCATCGAGAGGTCGATGCGATCAGCTTTACGGGCTCACGCCATACCGCCGGACGGATCTTTGAAGCCTCGGCCGCTACGCTCAAGCGCCTCAACCTCGAACTGGGCGGGAAGGCGCCTGCTGTTGTTTTCGCCGACGCCGACCTGGACCGCGCTCTGCCTGAGATCGTCCGTGGGGCCACGGCAGCGGCGGGGCAAATGTGCACGGCTGTCACCCGGGTGCTCGTCGAAGATGCAGCCTATGAGCAAGTTGCCGATCGGCTTGCCCAACATTTCCGTGCATTGAGTGTCAACGCCGCCGATGATCCCCGATCGGAGATGGGGCCGGTGATCGACATGGCCAATCGCGACCGGCTTGCAGCGATTGTAGCGAGTGCAAGCGATGTGCTGGTGGCTGGCGGACATCCTGATGATGCGCCAGCTGGCGGAAGTTATCTCTCGCCCAGCCTGATCGCGGTGGATGATCGAGCCAGCACACTCGTTCGCGATGAACTCTTCGGGCCGATCGTCACGATTGAACGTTTTGGCGACGAAGCAGATGCAACAAAAAGTGCCAATGCAACCGACTTTGGACTCGCCGCAAGCGTGTGGACGCGCGACGGGAGCCGGGCGCAGCGGATCGCGCGCTCAATCAAGTCTGGTACTGTGTGGATCAATAGCCACAACCGCCTGTTCGCTGAGGCCGAGACCGGCGGTTACAAGCAGAGCGGAATTGGACGGCTCCACGGCCTTATGGGCCTCGATGTGTTTATGGAGACGAAACACATATTCTCGGAAGCGGGCTTTGTTCCCGCTGTCGGCTACTGATTATGACCAAACGGCCGAATATCTTGTTCATCATGGCGGATCAGCTTCGCGCGGACTATCTGTCCTGTTACGGACACCCGACATTGGAAACACCAAATCTTGATTGGCTTGCGTCACGCGGCGTGCGCTTCAATCGGGCATATGCGCAATCGGCTGTATGCGGTCCAGCGCGCATGAGCGTCTACACTGGACGATACGTGCTCTCGCATGGATCAACCCTTAACGATACGCCATTGCGACAGGACGAATGGACAATCGGTGATTTCTTGCGACCACTCGGGTATCGCACCGTGCTTGTCGGCAAAACCCATATGCGCGCTGACGTCGATGGCATGGAAAAGCGGGGGATCGATCCGGCATCTCCCTCGGGGCTTCTGATCTCTGAGGCCGGCTTCGAAACCTACTCGCGCGAAGAAGGGATTTACCTCGACCATTGGCCGGCAGAGAAGCGGTTCGGGGCTGATTACAACAGATACTTGCGCGAGCGGGGCTATGACGGCGAGAACCCTTGGCACGAGTGGGTCAACTCAGTCGAGATCGATGGAGTACCGGTCTCCGGATGGTTGCTGGAGACGGCTCCCTATCCTGCCCGCGTCCAAGAAGAAGACAGTGAAACGCCCTATCTCACGCGGCGCGCCATTGAGTGCATTGATGCGTTGGGAAGCGACCCCTGGTGCCTGCATCTCAGTTACATCAAACCACACTGGCCCTATGTTGCGCCTGCCCCTTATCATGCGACCTACTCTGAAAACGATGTTCTCCCGGCAATCCGTACTCCGGAGGAGCGCGTAACCTCGCATTCTGTCTTTGCTGGCTTCCAGCGACGGCGGGTCAGCCAGAGCTTCTCAGATGATGCTGTGCGCACACCGGTTGTGGCGGCCTACATGGGCCTGGTTAAGCAACTGGATGACCAGTTGGGAGTGCTGTTCGGCGCGCTCAAAGAGCGCGGGTTGATGGAAAACACTCTGATTGTTTTCACTTCAGACCATGGTGATTATCTGGGCGACCACTGGCTGGGTGAGAAGGAGTTCCTGCACGAACCTTCGATCCGTGTGCCGATGATCGTCGTCGATCCGCGCGAACCAGCTGACGCTACGCGCGGACTGGCTTGCGACGCCCTGGTCGAGGCGATCGACTTGCTGCCGACGTTCGTCGAAGCGGGCGGAGGCGACCCAGGGCATCCCCGGCTGGAAGGTCATTCCCTACTACCGCTGCTCGACGGACAAGAGGGAACTCGCGAATACAGCTTCTGCGAATTTGATTATGCGACAATGCGTTTTCGGCGCGAACTGGGGCAGGCGATTGATCAGACCGGTATCGTTGCCGTGGTAGGCGCGCAATGGAAGTTAATTGCCTGCCCTGGCTTTGAGCCGTTGTTGTTCGACCTTATAAACGATCCCCACGAACTCACCGATCGCGCGGGCGATCCGGGTTGCGCGGAGGTGCGCGCCGAACTGGAAGCTGCCCTGCGCGATTGGGCCTTGCGTCCGCGCCGGGTGACCGAGAGTGCAGCCAGCATTGAGCGACGCACCGATACGCAAGTGACGCGGGGCATCAAGCTCGGCATCCGCAATTCAGAAGAACTTGATGTTGCTTTGCGGGAAGAGGCGCAAGCGTGAGGCAGATCCGATCCTTTATAGCTGGTGCTCCGGTGGACGGATGGCGGTGTTTCGAAAAGCGGTCGCCGGTGGACGGCCAATTGATTGCGAAGGTACACGAAGCCGATGCGGAACTTGTAAACTGCGCCGTGCTCGCGGCGCGGGCGGCCCAACCTGATTGGGAGGCTCTTGATCGAATCGAGCGCGCAGACCTGTTCGAAAGCCTGGCGGGTGCGGTGGCAGCCAGAGCGGATGACCTTGCCGACGCCGAGACCGCTGACACTGGCCGGCCCCGCGCGCAGGTGATGGGCGCACATGTTGGGCGCACGATCGAGGTATTTCGGCTTTATGCCAGCCTTTTGCGCACCTGGTCGGAACAGGCTTGGCATGGCCGGGCTGCATCTCCGAACATGGCGACTGAAGCGGCTCCCAGGACCATCGCCTATACAAGCCGACGTGCGCTTGGGGTGGTGGCAGTCATCGCTCCATGGAACGTCCCGCTCCTGCTTCTAGCACTGAACTTGGTGCCGGCTCTCGCGGCAGGCAATTGCATTGTCGCAAAGCCATCAGAGGAGTCGCCTTGTTCTGCAGCACTATTGGCTGAAATCCTTCATGATGCCGGCCTGCCACCGGGGGTGTTCAACCTGGTACATGGTTTCGGCGCGAATTCGACGGGAGCCGCTCTTGTATCAAATCCGGGTGTTGATGGCATCGCCTTCACCGGCGAAGGGCGCGCCGCGACCCAGATCATGACTGCCGCTGCAACGGGCCTTCGGCCCGTGCTGTTTGAACTGGGCGGCAAGAATGCCGGGTTGGTTTTTGCCGATTCTGATCTCGACCGGGCGGTCGAAGCTAGCGCTCTCGCAGCCTTTGCCAACAGTGGTCAGGTCTGCCTGTCTATCGAGCGGCTCTTTGTCGAGCGTCCTGTTTTCGATGGGTTCGTTGCAAGACTGGCCGAACTGGCGGGAAGGCAGAAACTGGGACCGCTGATCTCGCAATCCCATCGTGCGAAGGTCCATGCAGCCGTCGAACAGGCAATGGCAGGCGGGGCGCGGCTTCATGCTGGCGGAGTCATTCCGCCTGGTGAAGGCGCTTTCTATCCGGCCACCGTGCTAACGGGCCTTTCCGATAACTCGCCCTTGTTGCGCGAGGAAACCTTCGGTCCTGTCATTCATGTCTCCCCGTTCGATCATGAGGACGAGGCGGTCAGTCGTGCGAACGACACCCCATATGGCCTCGCATCCATGGTCTGGACCCGCGACCTGTCGCGAGGGCACCGTATGTCTGCACGGCTGCGGGCAGGGATCAACTGGGTGAACTGCTGGCAGGTCCGCGATTTTCTGACCCCCCTGCAAGGTCTTGGTCGTTCGGGGATCGGTGCTCAGGGCGGACGCGAGTCTCTCGATTTCTTTTCCCAGGTGACAACAACGGTGGTGAGCTTGTGAGGAACGACTATCATAATCCCGATCCCGAGAAGCTGGTCGCCATGTTCGAACGGATGCTGGTCATCCGTGAGACCGAGGAATATCTCGGGGCCCAGTTTAGAGCGGGCGAACTGCCTGCCGGGGTGCATCTCTATATCGGGCAGGAAGCATCCGGCGTAGGCATCTGTGCGCACCTGGGAGACGAAGACTGGATTACGAGCACCCATCGCGGGCACGGGCATTTCCTGGCAAAAGGCGGCGATCCTTATGCGATGATCGCCGAAATCCATGCCAAATCTGATGGCATCTGCGGGGGGTTCGGCGGAACCATGCACGTCGCCGATGTGTCGCGTGGAATTCTGGGAGCGAATGGCATTGTTGGTGGCGGGCTTGGCATTGCCACAGGCGCTGCCTTTGCGGCCAAGCTGGAAGGAAATGGCAAGGTAGCCGTCTGCTTCTTCGGCGACGGTGCGGCCAACCAGGGCACCTTCATGGAAGCAATGAATGTAGCCTCGCTGTGGAAGCTGCCGCTTCTGCTGGTGTGTGAGCACAATGGCTGGTCCGAATTCACTCGATCCGAAGTGGCGACGAGCGGCCGGATCATTGACCGGGCAAGCCCCTTCAATATTCCGGGGTTCGAAGCCGATGGCAACGACGTGGCGGACGTATGGCGCGTATCAGGCCGTGCGTTGGAGAGCGTTCGCTCAGGCGAAGGCCCCGCATTGCTGGTGACCTACACCTATCGCACGCGCGGCCATGTCGAGGCGGAAGTCAATTTTCTGTCGCAGCCCTACCGCAGCGAGGAGGAGGTCGCTAGCTGGGTAGCAAAGGATCCAATAGAGCGCGGCGCCGCTCTTCTGGCCCAAGGAGGTATCGCAGAAGAGGAGATTTCCGCAATCCGTGCGCGTGTGAAGGCGTCGATCGCGGAAATGGCCAAGAGGGCCGGATCTGCGGCTGATCCTGATCCTGCGCGGGTTCGTTCAATGATGTTTTCGGCAGCGGAGGCCTGATCATGGCAAAGCGGCGGATGATCCAGGCGATCAACGATGCGATGTTCGAAGAAATGGAGCGCGATCCGCGGATCGTCCTGTTTGGCGAGGACGTCGAGATTTCCATGTTCGGCGATACCAAGGGGCTTCGCGAGCGCTTTGGTCCTGATCGCGTTCGGGACACGCCGATCTGCGAGGCGCTGCTGACGGGAATGGCAGTGGGCATGGCAGCGGCCGGCTGGCGACCCGTGCTGCACATGATGTTCGCCAATTTCATGTACACGGGCTTTGACGCCATCGCCAATCAGATGGCGAAGCTTCGCCTTATGACTGGCGGGCAGATGAAGCTTCCCATCACGATCATGGCTGGGTTCGGTGGGGGTCGATCAACCGCAGCACAGCATTCGGATTGCCCATATCCGCTGTTCATGAATTTGGGCGGAGTCCATGTGGCTGTTCCATCCAATGCCGGCGACGCCAAGGGACTGTTCAAGTCAGCGGTGCGCAGCGACGATCCCGTGATCTTCCTTGAGCCGGGCGGGCGCGGTGGGGAAATGGGCGAAGTGCCCGACGGTGACCATCTGGTTCCGTTCGGTAGAGCATCAGTGCGGCGTTCAGGCATCGATGTCACGATCGTTGCGATATCAGCGATGGTGAAGCTTGCCGAACAGGCGGCGAAGCAGCTTGCTCAGGACGGGATCGAAGCCGAAATCCTGGACCCCCGCACGTTGGTCCCGCTCGACGAGGACGGCATCCTCGCCTCGCTGTCGAGGACAGGCCGCTTGGTGGTTGTCGACGAGGCGCGTGATCGCTGCAGTGCCGCGAGCCAGATCGCAGCCGTCGCGGCAGATCGCGGGTTTGCCATGTTGAAGGGGCCGGTGCGCCGCGTCACCGTGCCGGATGTCTGCATGCCCTATGCGCCTGTGCTCGAGCGCAGCGTCTATCCGAATGCGGAGCGCATTGCTGATGTGGTGCGCGAACTGTTGAACTGCAGGGACTACCAATGAAGATTAAGCTCAAACTTCCGCGCGTCGGCATGAACATGGAAGAAGCAACGATTGTTGCTTGGCATAAGTTGCCTGGCGAAACTTTCGCCAATGGTGAGGCGCTCTACGAATTCGAGACCGAAAAAGTTACCCAGGCGTTCGAGGCTAGCGCCGATGGCAGGTTGGTCGAGATTTGCGTTCCCGAAGGCGAGGAAGCGCAGGTCGGGGATGTGGTATGCGTGGTCGAGGTCGATCAGTGAGCAATACCGGACGCCTCGAACACATCGGCGTTACAGTCGCCGACATGGAGCGGGCGCTCGACTTTCTGACGATTCTCGGCTTCGTAACGCAGTCTCGCTTCACGCCGTTCGATCCGGGTGCTGTGGCTGGAATCACTCGACTGGATGGGGCCAAGGTTCGCGAGATCGCCTATGTTGCGCGTGACGCCTATCATTTCGAATTGCTCGAGTACGAAGCTCCCGAGCGCGCGATCGGCCTGCGTCAACCATGCGATACAGGCTATTTCCATTTTGCATTGCATGTCGACGATCTCGATGCCGTCCAGGCCCAGCTTGGTTCCTGCGCTCCTCCCCATCGCGTCCAACGAGGGCCGGCCAAGGGTCAAAGGGCGACCTATGTCTACGGACCTGATGGTCTGACCGTCGAACTGATCGAGAAGCCGGGTGGGGAATGATGTCTGCGTATACTCGTACTCGACCGGTTACGGCCGACAATCAGCTTTCCCGCGACTCCCGCAAGCCTGGAGAAGGATCATGATCCGCCGCCTGTTGCCTCTCGCCGTCTTTTTCTGCCAGCCCGCGCTCGCGGAACCGGCATTCCTCGAAGCGCCCAGTGTAAGGACCAATCCCAATCCTGCCGTGCCGCTGGCCGCGGTGCTCAGCTTCAGAACTAGCGGTCCGGTGACCACCACGGTCAGCCTCGACGATGGATCTAGGCAGTGGCAGGTCCAGTTCGGGCCGCGCCATGATCCCGCCAAAGGCCTACCGCTGGTCGACCTCGGCGCGGGCAAGGACATCCGCTTGCGCGTTCGCATCAGCGACAAGACGGGCGCGGTTGATGCGCCCGGATCATTGTCCCTGCGCACACCGGTGCTCCCGGCACCGGGGCTTTCCTGGCCGACCCTGACGACGACCCTCGCCGACAGCGCAGTGCTTGAACCCGGCCTGCGCTTCATCAGTGTGCGGCGGCGCGCGCCAGGTCGGCAGGACTTCCAGACAAGGGCGCAGCAGCAATTCTCGCGGGGCTGGGGCCTGATCTTGGCACTCGATGCCCGGGGGGAGGTGCGCTGGTACTATATCAGCCAGCGGCGCGTTGCGGGGATCAAGCCGTCACCCGATGGGACACTCATCTTCACCACCGAGGACCAGCGTGTCGTCATGATCGACATGCTCGGCAACATCCTGCGTCAATGGTATCCCGAGATGCGCCGGCTTGGTCCGGTGCAGGGCGGAACGCAGATTACCGGACTGCAGACACTGCACCATGAACCGTCGCTCACGCCGTGGGGCACCTATATCTCGATGTCGGCGAATGGCCGCGAGATCGCGGACTATCCTACGAGTGTCACCGATCCGCAGGCCCCGCGCAAGCCGACCATGGTTATGGGCGACAAGATCGTCGAATTCGATGCGGATGGGAAAGTAGTCTGGGAGTGGGATACGTTCGACCATCTCGATCCCAAGATGCTGCACTATCACACGTTCCAGCCCTATTGGGCCGTAAGGGGTTACCCTGGCTATGCGGATTGGACGCATGGTAATGGGATCACATTCGATGAAAAGAACAATCTCGTCATCGCCTCTTTCAAGCATCTGGATGCTCTGGTCGCCATCGACCGCAAGACGAAGGAGATCCGATGGATTTTCAGTGACCCGCAGGGCTGGCCGGAGAGATTTCAATCACGGATACTCAAACCCGTTGGCCTCACACGTTTTCCATGGTCGCAACACCACCCTCACGTCACACCTTGGGGAACCATCGTCTATTTTGACAACGGCATGTTCCAGGCTCGGCCGTTCGACGGCCGACGGATCGTGCCCTTCCACGAGAGCTACAGCCGGGCAGTCGAGATAAAGGTTGACCCCCGCGCGATGACCGTGTCCGAACTTTGGACTTCGGAAAAGGAGCAGAAGCCCGACAGTTGCATTAACTGGGCGATGGGCGATGCTCACAGGCTGCCCACCACGAACAACATGTTAGTCATTCGCAGCTTCTGCCCGCCGATCACTGACAAGCTCAACGATCAGAACGAGTATGATCTCACGCAGCGCTTCGTAGATGATGTGCCGTATGCCGGCCGGGTCGAGGAATACTCGCGCACTTCGCCTGGGACGCGGCTTTCCCAAACGCGTTTCGACGACCCCAACGAGATTCTCCAGTGGCAGCTCTACGGAGGCTTTCACGCGCCGTCGATCTACTGGGAGGACAAGGCCGGGGCAGCGAACTGAGTGTGGCGTCGGTCATGCCGGACGACCGGGCGGCAATGTCACGAGCTATCATGGCAACATTTCTACCGAGGACCATCTGATGAGCGAGCGACGCAGAGTACTTATTGTGGGCGGTGGCATCGGCGGACTTACGGCCGCTGGGCTGCTTCTCCTTGCTGGACATGACGTCCAGGTCTTCGAGCAGGCGCTCGAACTTGGCGAAGTCGGAGCCGGCATTCAGGTTAGTGCCAATGCCACACATGTTCTGCGCCACTTAGGCGTACTCGAGCGGCTTGCGTCGGTGTCCGTGCGACCGCTCAGAACGGAGTTCCGCCTGCACGACACGGCGGAGATTGTCAGCCAGATCCTGCTGGGCGACAGCCACGAAGAACGGTTCGGTGCTCCATATCTTCATGTCTACCGGCCCGATATCCTAGGCATCCTGGAAGCCAGAGTCCGTGAACTGGCGCCCTCGGCAATCCATCTTGGCAAGGCGCTTGAACGCTATGAGGAAGGCCCTGACAACGTGACCCTCTACTTTGCTGACGGCACTATGGCGAGCGGCGACTTGCTGATCGGTGCGGATGGCATCAAGTCGGTTGTGCGGGCACAGATGCATGGCCTCGAACCGGCCCGCTATACCGGTAACGTCGCGTGGCGGGTCATGGTACCCGTCGAGAAGCTGCCGCCTGATTTCCAGCCACCTATTTTTGTAAACTGGATGGGGCCAGACAAGCACATGGTTGTTTATTGGGTCCATGGCGGCAAGCTGCTCAATTTCGTCGGTTGTGTCGAAAAGCCTGAATGGACGCAGGAGGGCTGGGCAATCAATGCGCCCTGGGACGACCTGAAGGCCGATTTTGTCGGGTTCCATCAAGATGTGCAGACAATGATCGACGCAGCGGACAAGGATAATTGCTTCTGCTGGGCGCTTAACAACAGGCCTCGCCTGGAATTCTGGAGCACCGAACGGGTCACCCTGCTTGGAGATAGTGCGCACCCTACGCTACCATACATGGCGCAGGGAGCGGTGATGGCGATCGAGGACGCGGCCGTTTTGATGCGCGCGTTGAACGAATTCGACGACCTGGCCGAGGCCCTGCGAGGCTATGAGAAGGCCCGTATCGAGCGCACCGCGCGGATAGTCAATGAAAGCACCGAACACGCGCGGCTTTTCCATTTTCAGACCCACGACGAATTTCGCGAGGCCTTCGCGCGGAAGGATCCGGCAAGAGACCGTGGCTTGTGGCTCTACAACTACAATCCGCTCACCGTGCCGATCGGTGCCGAAACGGCGTGACTATTCTTGCCGCGCGTTGCCACCACCGACAAACCATTTTGGGGAATTCCATGATCGACTATTCCTTTCCGCCCCAACCATCCAGCTTCGTTCCCATCGCCGGATCGCGGCAGGTTTTTCCCGTCCGCCGTATTTTTTGCGTAGGACGCAATTATGCCGAACATGCGCGAGAGATGGGCTTCGATCCGAACCGCGAGGCCCCCTTCTTCTTCACCAAACCGGCCGATGCAGTCGTCCAAGATGGTGCCACGATTGCCTATCCGCCGTTGACGGAGAATTTCCACTATGAGGCTGAGTTGGTCGTCGCGATTGGCACAGAAGGGCGCAACCTGTCAGTGGAGGCGAGCCCGCTACATATCTGGGGCTATGCCGTGGGCAACGACCTGACGCGTCGCGACCTTCAGATCCAGGCGCGCGAGAAGGGGCGTCCTTGGGACTGGGGTAAGGCATTTGACAATTCGGCCGTCATTGGTCCCATCCATCCGGTTGACGAAGTGGGCCATCCGGACAGCGGGTCGATCCGGCTGACGGTGAATGGCGCGGTCAAGCAGGATGCAGACCTTGCCGAACTCATATGGTCGGTGCCAGAAATCGTCTCGATCCTGTCGCACTCGGTGACGATAAAGCCCGGCGACTTGATCATGACCGGTACGCCTGCGGGGGTTGGCCCGCTTGTCCCGAGAGATGTTTGCACCGTCTCGATTGAGGGCCTTGGAGACCTGATCACCAAGATTGGCCCACGCGAATGACACTTCGCCTGCACAACTTCTTCAGGTCGTCCACCTCGACCCGCTTGCGCGTGGCCCTCAACCTCAAGGGGCTGGAATATGATTATGTGGCCTATGTCCTGCGCAAGAATCAACACCGGAGCCCGGAATATCTGGCACTAAATCCAGCAGGGCTCGTACCGGCGCTTGAATTGGAAGATGGCACAGTTCTGACCCAGTCGCTGGCCATCATCGAATGGCTCGACGAAACCTACCCCGATCCCCCCCTGCTCCCGACCGACCCGCTCGGGCGGGCGCGGGTCCGGTCATTGGCCTATATGGTGGCTTTCGAGATCCACCCGCTCAACAACCTGCGCGTTCTGAACTGGCTAGGCACGCAGTTCGACGCTGACGACGATGCGGTGGCGCAATGGTTCGTCCATTGGGTAACGGCGACGTTCGATCCGCTGGAAGCCATGCTGGCCGGCAGTCGGGAGACGGGCCAGTTCTGCCATGGCGATGCTCCAACGCTCGCTGACATCTGCCTTTACAGCCAAATCTGGAATAATCAGCGCTTTTCAATTCCAATTGAAACCTGGCCGACAATTGCACGAATTTTTTCGGACTTAGACGGCCTCCCAGCCTTTCGCAATGCGGCGCCACCCAACCAGCCCGATGCCGAATGACCAAAATTGCAGGAGCAAGATCATGAGTAAAGCGCTCGATCACAGCACAGTCGACCATGCTATGCAGCCGGATGACACGCCCGAGCTGCGCGAGCTATATCGCGGGTTCGAAAAGCAGAGCCTGTTACCCCTGTGGACCCAGCTTGGCGACCTCATGCCGGTTCACCCCAAGTCCAGAGCGGTGCCGCACGTCTGGAAATGGTCAAAACTGCTCCCACTGGCTGAACGTTCGGGCGAACTGGTACCCGTTGGGCGGGGAGGGGAACGCCGCGCGATCGGGCTGAGTAATCCGGGCCTTACTCCCCACGCCTATATCAGCCCTACATTATGGGCAGCGATCCAGTATCTTGGCCCACGTGAAGTCGCACCTGAGCACCGTCACAGCCAGAACGCCTTCCGCTTCGTTGTCGAAGGAGAAGGGGTCTGGACGGTGGTCAATGGCGATCCAGTACGAATGAGCAGAGGCGACTTGCTGTTAACGCCCGGCGGCAACTTTCACGGCCACCAGAACGCCACCGATAAGTCTATGGCCTGGATCGATGGGCTCGACATCCCGTTCAGCCAGCAGATGGACGTTGGCTTTTTCGAATTTGGTTCAGACAAACTTACGTGCCTCGAAACACCAGAATTCAGCCGGGGCGAGCGTCTCTGGTGTCATCCTGGACTGCGCCCGCTTTCGCAGCTCAAGGACAGTGTCAGCTCGCCTATCGGTGCCTACCGGTGGGCGCATACCGACGCAGCCTTGACGCAGCAACTCGCGCTCGAGGCGGAGGGGTATGCGGCCACGGTTGCCCCAGGCCATGCCGCAATTCGTTACATCAATCCAACTACGGGCGGAGACGTTATGCCCACAATCCGCCTTGAATTTCACCGTTTGCGCGAGGGCACCGAGACAAAAATGAGACGTGACGTCGGTTCGACCGTCTTCCAAGTCTTCGAAGGCAACGGCGCGGTTGTGATGGATGGCGAAACGCACAGTGTGGAAAAAGGGGACATGTTTGTCGTCCCGTCGTGGATCCCCTGGTCGTTGCGGGCCGAGACAGGCTTCGATCTGTTCCGCTTTTCGGATGCTCCCATCATGGAGAAGCTGGGCTTTATGCGAAGTTGGGTCGACGCGTGAGCTTGGCATTTTCGCTCGAGCAACGACACAGTATCGAACGGTTGCGCGTTTGATCCACAAGATCATAGATCCGACTTCTCACCCGAGCAGCTGTGCCGTTCTCGGGGCAAAGCGGGCAAGGCTCGATGTCGCCGGAACGTGAGCAGTATTGAGAGGCGGCAGCAATCCTAAAGCGGAATGCTTCGAGCATCATTGCCGTTCTTCAAAGTAGGTCCGAATGACCAGTCTGCGCCTGATCCTGATATGCCAAAGTGCAAGAAGGCATCCTGATCCTACTGGACTCTTGGTGCCATGGTGCTACCATACACCAGTGTTTGGAAAGGTTGATTGGCGGAAAGGACGCGCTGTTGAGGTGGCGACCCAAACCAGCGCTTCGGTGATCGACAGCGGCGTGGTCATAGTTGGCCTTTTCACAATGTTGTTCCATTCCATGGATTCGCAGTCGAGGACGGTTTTCGTTGTCCCTGCAAGTCCTCCCAACTTATTGGATTGGTGATTTAATATGGCTGAGAAAATCACAGATTTCGACAGCATTGCTGCGGATATCTTTTTGCAAAAGCGGGCTGGAAAACTCAGCCATTTCGCCGAGATGATCTGGAACTTCCACCGGGACCGGATCGATGCCACGTTCGAGGGTGGTTGGGACAATGCCGCATTTCCGTGGGACCGCAACATGCATGGGTGGTGGAAATACCCGCTGGCATTCGCGACATACTCGATCCCCTCGGTGATCATGGTTGAGGAAGCCCGGTACGCGGAAGCTTCAATCTGTCTGAGGAAATCAATACTACTGTTCAAAGATACGCCGATCTGGGACGAATGGGTCAAGTACGGCCATGGGCCAGATCCGATATGCTGCCGGAATATCATGTACAAGGCGCATCTGCACGTCATGTACGGCTTGTATCAGCTCATTACCGGATCGCAGGAGTTTGAGAGGGAGTACATTCAGCTAACAGATATAATGAAAAGGGAGTTGAATGAAAATAGAGAAAATGAGGGATTTGAAGGTATAGTTTGCGAAGATGATCAATATTTTCCTGTATGTAATTCCCAGATAGTCATCGGCATGTCGATACATGACTTAATTTTTGGAACGAATTACTACAATGAATACGGAAAAAGAGTTGCTGATTTCATTGCAGACAGGATCAGTGATCCAGTGACCAAGATGATACTGTACAAGTATCATCCCTCCCATAACCAGGCTGAAGCCTATCTGTCCGGCGCTTGCAACACCTGGGGACTGACCCAATTGCATTATACCAATCCGGCAGACATGCAGACCGGCTATGAGAACTTCAAGCGTCTGCTCGTTGCGCAGCAACCGGATGGCGCGCTCTACCTCAAGGAATGTGTCCATGCCTCCGATCCCGCCATGGGGCTGGAGGAGAGTTTCGGGCTTCTATATGCGCTCGGCTTGGCGAGGGAGTATCAGGACCCTGACCTTTGGGCTGGTTTTATGAAGTACCTGGGTAAGACGTCTGGTATTGCGTATGTCGACGGAAGGGCCCGCCTCGTCGAAGTGACAAATGGGGAAGAGCATCACGCCAACAGCTACATCCTATGGGGCGCCCTTCACGAATCCTGGAACGCGGTCTTTCAGCATGATTGGAGCGGGCTGAGGGCCCGGCATCGGGCGGTGTTGTCATGATCGGTGCAGAGGCTTCGCGCCAAGACATCTGGGCGATGGTTGAAGACGGGCGGTTCACAGATCAAGTTGAGGCGCATTACAGGACGCTTCTGTTCGACCTGGACCTGGCTTGCTACAATAATTGCCACGTCTGTCACGTTCCTGGTTCGGGGGTCGCTTTTTACAAGGCCATGGGCTTCATGGCCCTGACTTTGCCATCTGTAGCCTATATTGACCCGTTCAGAACCAGAGAGGTTGAGTATAATCTTAACCTGACCGCAAAAAATATCTGTAATCCAAATCTTTCCAACCCATTGAATATGTACGATTCTGAAAATGTCCGCGTCGTCCTGAGCGCCCTGTCGTATGAATTCTACCGATTGGTCAGCGGAAGGGGGCAATTCGATGAAAAATCTCGCGCATTCATCGAAGCTATACAAGTAAAGATCATTAACAATTACGAATCTGCGCAAAATATATTCGCGCTTGAAACTGTGGCCGGTAGGTTCGAAATATTTCCAAATCTACTGGCGATGCTTGCATTTGAAATTCATGATAAGATTCACGGGACGACGTATTCTTACGATAATGACAAAATTTTGGACGGTATAGGAGTTCTGTTACGAGATGATAAATCAGGACTGTTCTTCGAATCACTGCAAACTGGAAGTTTTGGTTTCGATAAGCAGGAATTGAATAGAGAGTCATTTTGGATCTCTAGAAATATTCTACCAAGATCCAATGCGTTGGCACTTAACCTGATGCATTATTTTAGGCCGCAGGAAGCGGAAGCGCTTTGGGAGCAGTTTAAGTTCGCATTTTCTGACGAGTTGATGCGGATCGATTTAGGGTCGTTGAAAGGGAAGTCTGGACAGTCTTTCGTCACACCTCTTGGTTTTCAACTAGAGGATTTTTTTGCAGCTCTTTGGTTGGCTAAAGAGATGCAAGATGTCAAATTTTTCAATTTACTGAATAATCGCATTTATGAAGTTTTAGAGCCGAAGCGTATAGAGGCTAAGATATTTTATGATCAGCTGGGGGAGGGGGGACCATTGGTTTCATACTTTAACCTTCTGGCCCAGTGCCATGTCGGCTGGAAGCAGCTTGTTGAAAGGGATTGGGCGCAGAGCTACCACAAAGACTATAATGTGGTCCGCTGAGACGATGCTTCATGTGAAGGCTTCGCATCAGATGCAGACGAGAGGTCAAGTTCGCAGGCCCTGACTCCAAGCATCCCAAAATCGGTCAATGGAGGGATTAAGCACCAGACGCCTTGCCGCGTTTTGCCAATCCCATTGAAGGCGAGCACCCGGTGCATTGCACAAGGGGTTGAGCAGTTGCCCTACGATTCCAGCGCTTCGAGGCGTACCGTGAATTCCAGACCAGAATTTCTGCTACGCAGGCGCTGATTGCGGCCAGGTAGCGAGAATTGCAGGCCGTCGCCTACGAGGTGTGACGTGACCCCCTGATTTTCCTCCAACATTGATTAGAGTCCGGCCCTGATGGAAGGACGGACGAGATGAAGAGAACGAGGTTTACCGAGGAACAGATCATCGGGATGCTGAAGGAGGCGGAGGCCGGCGCGAAGACCGCTGACTTGGCCCGGAGATACGGGGTTTCCGAAGCGACGATCTACAACTGGAAGTCGAAGTATGGCGGGCTGGAAGTGTCCGAGGCCCGGCGACTGAAGGATCTTGAGAGCGAGAACGCAAAGCTGAAGCGGCTGCTGGCGGACACGATGCTGGACAACGTTGCGCTGAAGGACCTGCTGGCAAAAAAGTTCTGACGCCCGCTGCCAAGCGGGAAGCTGTGGCTCATCTCCAGGCTTGCCACGGGATGAGCGAACGGCGGGCGTGCCGTGTCATCGATGCCGATCGCAGAAGCGTGCGTTACCGTTCCACACGGGACGACGATGCCGAGCTTCGCGAGAAGCTGCGCGAGCTGGCGAACCAGCGGCGCCGCTTCGGCTACCGTCGTCTTCATATCCTGCTGCGCCGGGAGGGCGTGATGATCAACCGCAAGAAAACCCAGCGGCTCTATCGTGAGGAAGGGCTGGCGGTCAGGCGGCGACGGAGCCGCAAGCGCGCCGTCGGCACGAGGGCACCTGTTCCGGTGCTGGCGCTGCCAAACCAGCGCTGGAGCCTCGACTTCGTCCATGATCAGATGGCGTCGGGCAGGCGATTCCGCGTTCTCAACGTGGTCGATGACGTGACCCGGGAGTGCCTGGCAGCGGTGCCCGACACCTCGATCTCGGGGCGCCGTGTCGTGCGCGAGCTGACCGAGCTGATCGCACAGCGCGGCAAGCCGGGCATGATCGTCAGCGATAACGTCCTATGTTGGGAAAGCGTAGCGGGAAAATGCCAGCAGGTCTCGTTGCGCCGAAGGTGATCGGCGCTGGTGATTTTATGATCCAGATGGCTTCCATCGTCAAGGAAGGCGCTCTCGGCCATAGCAAACACAGGATCCATCGATCCTCGGGATCGTGGTCCTCACCGTCCTTAAAATGAGATACGCATGCCAGATGGAAGGCCCGAACATTATCTACAGGGTCGCCGTAGCGCCCTCACGGCACAGCAGAGAGGGGTCCTTCCATCTGGTGTCCGCCCGTTCGACGAACGGGCGGTACTCGGTTCCCGTCTTGATGACGGCGTGCACGACGCGCGCCATCTTGGCGGTGAGAGCGGTCATTGCCTTGCGGCGGCGATCGGGATCGCTGGCATGGCCGTCGACATAGCGGGAGAGCTTGTCGCGGAAGCTGTTGTTGGGTTGTCGGATCGCGACCTGCGTGGCCATCCAGAAGGTGCGTCGCAGCCGAGCGTTGCCGTACTTTGATAGTTTGGTCCGCCCCCGAAATATCCCTGACTGGTAGGTGGCGAGGTCGAGGCCGCAGAACTTGAGGAACTGGCGATGGTGGCTGAAACGCCGCAGGTCACCGGCCTCGGCCAGGATCGTCAGGGCGTTGATCGGCCCGATGCCGGGGATCATACGCAGGAGCTGATAATCGCTGTTCGTCGCCAGCGCGTGATGGGCAATCCGCTCGATCTCGTTGCGCTGCTGAATCAGGGTGCGTGCTTGGGCGATAACCATACGGAACATGGCGACCGCCGTGGAATCTTCGTCGATCGGCAGCGCGATCGATGCACAGGCCGTCTCGTAAATGTCGTTGACTACCCGGGCCTTGGAAACCTTGCGGCCGATCAGCGGCCAGACCTGCTCGGTGAAAGCCTCGCGCCCAATCGAGGTGATGCTGCCCGGCGTCGGGAATCGTTCGATCAGCGCCAGGAACCAGTCGGACCGGCTATTGCCCGCGAAACGCTCGATCTCCGGGAAATACAGCGGCAGATAATGGGTGAGGATCCGATGCCAGGTCTGGGTCTTCGCCTTGGAAATGGCTTCGTGGGTCTTCGACATCTCCTGCAGATCGTTGATGCCCGCAGCCAGCGGATCGACATAGCGCTGCGTCGCCCCGATCTTCAGCATATGCAGGATTACCTGAGCGTCCTTGGAATCATTCTTGTCCCAGCCATTGTGCAGCGCTTCGCGTGTCCGGGCCAAGGCGACCGACGAAATCAGGCGAAGCTCGAACCCGGCGGACAGCAAGCGATGCGCCAACGTGCGGTGATAGTTGCCGGTTGCTTCAAAGCCGACGATCACGGGCCTGCCGATGGCCGTCAGATCGTCAGCCAGCCGGTCATAGTCCGCCTTCGTCGCCATGACGGTCATACGGCGTCGGCGGCCGCCTTCCGGTCGTTCGAGGAGAACTTCCTGGCGGTGCTTCGACATATCGATGGCTACCAGGACGGCGTCGGGTGGCGTAGAATGCAGCTTGGTCATGATCGGTCAGCCTCCAAAGGTTGTGTCGACAACTTCTCTTTAGAGACCTGCTGGCCGGTCATGACTGCCTTGATGAAGCCGGCGGGCGCTACGCGCCCTTGTCCCCATCAAGGCATTGCGGCCCTCCAATAGGCAGCTTCCCAATGTGCTACGGAACCGAGCTCACCAGTAATGCTGTGCTGGCATGGTGCGGAGAGCTCGGCGTGGAGTGGCATTACATCGCGCCGGGCAGGCCGATGCAGAACGGCTACGTCGAGAGCTTCAACGGAAGGATGCGCGATGAGCTGCTCAACGAGACGCTGTTCATGAGCCTCGCCCATGCCAGGGTCGAGATCGCTGCCTGGGTGGATGATTACAACCGGGAGAGACCGCACTCATCCCTTGGCTACGCAACCCCGGCGGCGTTCGCCGCCGAACTGGATAAGCAATGGCCTGCTTCGCTCCGCCCTACGGGCTCCGCTACGCAGGCCATTGCTTCAACCGCGCTCATGAGCAACAAAGCTGCTGGGCTCTAATCCCGGCTGGTGGAAACCAGGGGGTCACGTCACATGGCATCCGGTAATCGTACGCAGCTGGTCAATACGGGCATGAAGCGTCGGACCTGCATCGAAGATGTCGACATAGCCGTCGTAAACAAATCCTTCGGCTTCAAGCATTGCCTTGGCCGGAACTGCGTCTACGCGAGCGAACTCGCCGACCGATCATAGCGGTTGTCGCCAAGCCCATCGCGCATGCCAATGCGACGATTCCAAAGAGCATCCGGTAGCCGCTCTCGCCTGGGAAACTGTCCAGGAGATAACCTGCAACTGGGGGCACGAAGATGTCGGGCGTAAAGCCGACCAACGAAATCAGACCGGTTGCTGAGCCAGTGCTCGATTCGGGAATCCGGCACTCCTCGATCAGCGCGAAATAGACCCCTCGGATCGCGAAGACAGCCAGTGATGCGCATGCAAGGTTTGCGATCATGATGGGGGCATTTTTTGCGGTTCCCGGAGATATCGCAAAGATCATCATGCTTGCAACGAGGATGGCGAAGGCGAACACCACCGTCTGCCAAACTCCCCAACGGTCGGCTGCAAAGCCGGCCGCCATGGCTGCAACTGGCTTGAGCCAAATCTTCCCAACCGCAATGGCACCTGCCGCCGCAACCGACAGTTCCAGCATGCTCGAACTATAGGGCGTGAAATAATAGAGCGCCGTGTAGGCAGTGTAGCTGCTCAAGACGATCAGCGAGATCAGCCATAGGTCTGGATTTGGGAGCAATTCCCGCCATCCGCTGGAAGATGCTGCCTGCAATTTCGCGCCGCTCGGTGCTGCGCGGTCGAGCGTGAAAAACGCGATGATCCCAAGTGCGATGTTCAGAACGGCAAAGCCGATGATGACCGTGCCGAGCGCGCCGCTTGTGCTTCCCGCCCAAGCAAACACGGCGACTCCGGCCGCTCCAATAGCGCCTTCTGTAACGCCGCGGACACTTTCGAGCAGGCCAAAGGCGCGGCCCTGGCTCCCGGCGACCGCCCATTCGCGTGTTGCGCGGATCATTGTGCTCCAGCACACAACGGTCATGGCGCCCCAAAGCACGTAGAGGAGAAGGGTGAATGGATAGGACGGAAACGAAGCGAAAAACGCTCCACCTATGCCGGTTCCGATCAACCCGATCGGAAGCAGAGTGCGAGGCTTGAACCTGTCAGCAAGCCAGCCTCCCGGGACGTAGCCGATTAGTGATGCCAGGCCATATGCCGACGAAAGACTGCCGATCTGCACATTCGTTTGGCCGAGAGCGAGACGCAGGGGATCGTAATAGATTTCATGCAGAAACGGGAACAGAAACAGCGTGGTACCTGCGCTGCCCAATACCAGCATTGTGATTGACCTACGCAAGCCTGCCCCCCTATCTTGCATGTCAGTAAGCAGAGTGTTCAGAACGGGAGCGTTTCGCGATGTCCTCGTGTCCGAGTGCACTTGGTGAAATCACTTTGGTAAGCCGAAAGCAAGTTCTTCTGATTCTCAAAATACCCATTGCCGCAATGCCTTCCGCCATTCCGTCAGGGACCCTGCGCCCAGTTCCTTCGGACATGTTCTGCAATTCCGTCTCACTCTCGGATTTGCCGACACAGTCGGCCCGAAGCCCGTTGCAGATTGATGGATCGGCTTAGCCAAAAAGCCTGGGCTTATCTGTCGCCTCCAGCTGCAATGGAATTGGAGGCAATTGACCTGCTGAAGAGAAGTAGGGGGAGCAGAGCCAATACAGCACAGCCAAGCGCCAAGGCTCCGATTTGCTGATACGTTCCTCCGTTCAGCAGGATCAGCCCTGAAATCGCAGGTGCTAATGCGCTTCCGATTCCCTGACCTCCACGCGCAACCGCGGCGAGCGGCGCTCCACCCGAGGCGGCAGCAAGGCCGAGAAGATATGGCAGAGTGAAGACATAGGCAGCGCCGGACACGCACATTGCAATTGTAAGCAATGTCTGGTCGCCCGAATGGGTAACCGCATAGGCGCCTAAGCCAGTTATCAGGTACCCAAGCACCAACGGTGGTGTCCTTCCGAACCGGGTGCCAAGCCGATGCGCTAAGGCAGGTCCGGCTAGAGCGCAAGTAGCAGAGATAGCCATTGCATAGCCGGCTTGAGCTTCGGTCACACCGATAGATTGGGCGATACCTTCGATGAAGTAATAGTACCCGTTTGCCAGAATAGCGAGGAGTGCAGCGACAAGGCTAAGCGTAACCGCGCGGGCGTCGATAGTGGCAAGATGTTGCTTCGCCGTCGTGTCGACCACCTGGGCTCGTGGTGGGATGTTTCGGAGCAATGGGACAAGGGCCAACACAACAATGCCCAACGCTACGAAGATTCCGCGCGGACCAGCCCAGTCAGGCAAGAGTGGTAAAGTCACAAAGAGTACCACTGCCAATCCAACGACGGCGGCCCAAATCAGAGCAAACGTTCTATCCGCATTGGGGGTTTCCGCAGCGGTTGCGGCAATTGCAGCATAGAGCAGACCCTCGCCGATCCCGCCTATCAAGCGTGACACAACGAGGAACTCCGCGCCATGGCTCAACGCTGAGCCAGCATAGCCAGCCAAAACCAGCAACGCACCTGCGAAAGCTAGCTTTCTTCGGTCAAGACGCAACAGGTAGGGTGCCAGTCCAATCGATACCAGCGATGCACAGGCGATCTGCCCCGCAATGATGAAGCCGATCCAACCTTCAGGAATCGCGTAGGCCTTGACTATGCCGCCAACCACAAAAGGCATCGTATAACCGCCAATCTCGGCAATCAGCGATCCCGCAAGCATTCCCGAAATCGAGGCGAAGCGTCCAAGCAAATTTTGACCTTCCGAACTCCAAACACTAGTGTATGGTAGAGAGGTTGTTCCGAGAGTCCAGAGGGCAGGCGAGTCACGTGACCGATTTTTTCGATGCAATTGTGGTAGGCGGTGGTCACAACGGTCTGACTGCGGCCGCATATCTTGCCCGTTCGGGTGCAAGAGTTCTGGTCCTCGAGCGTCGCCAAATTGTGGGCGGGGCTGCCGTGACCGAGGAAGTGATGCCGGGGTGCCGTGTGTCATTTTGCTCGTATATCGCCAGCATGCTTACCCCCGCCGTGGTCAAGGAACTGGGGCTCGCCGATCATGGGCTGAAAATGGTCGCATGCGACCCGGCGCTTAATGTGCCGACATCCGATGAGGGCCTCGTGACGCTTTGGACCGATCCGTTGCGGACTGCGGCAAGCCTTCGGACCTACAGTCAGAAGGATGCCGACAACTTCGTAGCGGTCGAGCATCAACTCAAGGCGCTCGCTCGCTACCTGCAGCCGTTCTTTCTCAAGCCTCCGCCGGCTCTGAGCGGGAGCTTGGTCGACCGGCTCGGGGAATTGGCATCAATGGCCCGCCAATTCTGGGGAATCTCGCGAGATGAAATTGCATCGATGACGCGGTTTCTGACCGGTTCCCTCGCCGAATTTCTCGAGCGACACTTCGAAAGCGAGGAGACGCACCGGCTCTTTCTGGCCAACAACGTTTACGGCAAGCATGGGGGGCCATATGATCCGGGCTCGACCCTAGGCTTGTTGTTCCACCTGTTGGGCGGTGGTGATAATAGCATCCAGGGCTTCAGCGGCCATGTTATCGGGGGGATGGGATCAGTCAGCGATGCGCTGGCCAACGCTGCCCGGGGCTTTGGCGCCGAAATCATCACGAATGCAGAGGTTGCGCGGATCCACGTAAAGGGCGGGCGGGCATCCGGCGTCGAGCTGGTCGATGGCCGAGTGTTTCACGCCAAGGCGGTCGTGTCGAATGCGGACCCAAAGCGAACGTTCCTTGGGTTGGTCGACGCGGAACATCTCGACCCGACATTTCGATCGGACATCGCCGCCATCAAAATGGCCGGTCCTTCGGCCAAGGTGAACATGGTCCTGAGCGAGCCGCCTTCGATCAGGGGCATGTCGCTCGACGCCACTCCGGCGGAACGCGCCGTCTTTTCGGTCATGGGCAGCATGGAGGCTATGCAGCGCTGCTATGATGCCTCAAAGTTCGGCGAAGTGGCAGACGAGCTGTGGGTCGATTGCGTGGTTCCAAGTTTGGTCGATCCCACGCTCTGCCCGTCGGACCGCACCATGCTCACTTGCTTTGTCCAGTATGTTCCTTTTCGGCTGCGAGAGGGGGACTGGGATTCGCGACGTGAAGCGCTCGGCGATCAAGTGGTGCAACAGATTGGCCGGGTCGCGCCCAACGTCCCTGGCAGCGTCGTCGCACGTAAAGTCATCACACCGCTGGATTTGGAGCGCACCTACGGACTGACCGAAGGCAACATCTTCCACGGGGATCTCAATCTCGCCCAGTTGTTCTTCATGCGCCCGCACCCCGATTGGTCGGGCTACCGCACGCCTGTGGCCGGTTTGTATCTGTGCGGCGCGGGCACGCACCCCGGTGGGGGCGTGACGGGAGCTCCTGGCCGGAATGCAGCACAGGTCATTCTGAAGGATTTGCGCCGATGAGCCGATATTCGGCGTTCGCGCTTCTCAGGAACTGGCTTGGTGGAAATACGGATTGGGATCCGGTCTGGCGCTCCCCCGAACCGGCGAGCAGCTACGATGTGATTATCATCGGAGCTGGCGGCCACGGCCTTGCGACCGCCTACCATCTGGCCAAGCACTACAGGCCTGGACGCATTGCTGTGATTGATAAGGGGTGGCTCGGCGGCGGTAACACCGGCCGCAACACTACCATCGTGCGCTCGGACTATTTCTACAAGGAAAGCGCCGACTTCTACGACCATTCGCTCCGTCTCTATGCCAGCCTCTCGCAGGAGCTCAATTTCAACATCATGTATTCCGCCCGCGGAATCCTTAATCTCGCGCACAGCCGGCACGAGGTCGATTTTCAGCGCCGAATTGTGAACGCGATGCAGTTGAACGGGATCGATGCCGAACTGCTCGGACGGGAGGAAGTGCTCAAATTTTGCCCTGTCCTGAATGGCGATCCTAATGCACGGTTTCCCATTTATGGGGCCATGCGCCAGAAACGAGGAGGGACCGTCCGGCATGACGCGGTAGCCTGGGGCTATGCACGTGCAGCCGATGCCCTGGGTGTCGACATCCTTCAGAATACCGAAGTCACCGGGTTCCGTCGGGACATCAGCGGCGGCGTGCAGGGCGTCGAAACAGGTAAAGGCTTCATTGGTGCGACCAAGGTGGGGATCGCCACGGCCGGTCATTCGTCAGTGGTCGCGCAGATGGCCGGTTTCCGATTGCCTGTCGCCAGCTATGGGCTCCAAGCCTTTGTCTCCGAACCGGTCAAGCCCGTCCTGCACACCGTTATCGGTTCAGCCGTGATCGGAAGCTATTGCAGCCAGTCGGACAAGGGCGGCATTGTGTGCGGTGGCGGCATCGATCCCTATCCGTCCTTTGCCCAGCGCGGAAGCGCAGCGACAATGGAAAAAGTGCTTGCCGGCATCGTCCAGCTTGTTCCGACCTTTAGTAGTCTGCGCCTCCTGCGCCAATGGGCTGGAATCGTCGACTACACGGCCGATAGCTCGCCGATCATTGACCGCAGTCCGGTACCGGGGATTTATCTGAACGTCGGCTGGGGCGGAGGCGGGTTCAAGGCGATCCCGGCCGGCGGTGAGGCTTTTGCGCACTTGATCGCGAAGGATGAGCCCCATCCGCTAACCACCGCCTTCGGACTCCAGCGTTTCAGGGATGGCGCGCTCATCGACGAAGCTGCAGCAGCCGGGATTGAACACTGACATGATGCGGATTGCCTGCCCGAACTGTGGCCTGCGCGACGAGCGCGAATTTGCCTATGGCGGCGAAGCCCATATCGACCGACCAGAGCTGGACTGCGACGACCAGGCTTGGGAGGAGTATCTCTTCCTGCGCGCTAACCCCAAGGGCGAGCATGCCGAGCGATGGGTCCATGTGCACGGTTGCGGGGTCTGGTTCAATCTGATCCGGCATACTGAAACTCACGAGGTCGTAGCGGTTTACGTAATGGGAGTTGCGCGGCCGTGACCGGTTACCGACTTTCCCATGGCGGCGGCAGGATCGATCGCGGCCAGTCCATCGACTTTTCGTTCAATGGCAAGCGCTATGCAGGCCTTGCGGGCGATACACTGGCGTCGGCCTTGCTCGCCAACGGCGTGCAGCTTGTCGGACGGAGCTTCAAGCTCCATCGACCACGCGGTATCGTGGGAGCCGGCTGCGAGGAAACCAACGCACTGGTTCAACTTGAGCACGGCCTATCCTCCATTCCCAACGTGCAGGCCACCATGATCGCTCTGGAGGAAGGGCTGGTTGCCCGGAGCATCAATGCCTGGCCTTCACTAACCTGGGACATTGCTGGCGTGAATGATCGTCTCCGCGGACTGTTCTCTGCCGGATTCTACTACAAGACATTCATGTGGCCGGACTGGCACTGGTTCGAATGGCTGATTCGGCGCGCTGCCGGACTTGGCAAGGTGCCGGTCGTGCCCGATCCGCAGCGCTACGAAGCGCGTCATGTGGAATGTGATCTGCTAGTGATAGGTGGAGGCAGAAGGGGGTTGGCCGCTGCGGCACAGGCAGCGCGAGACGGCAAATCGGTATTGCTTGTCGATCTGGATCAGGGTCTTCCAAGCCTTGAAGGTGTCCGGACCTTTGAAAAGACTGCAGCTCTTGGAATCTGGGATCATGGTTTTGTGCTGGCCGCATCGGAAGGTCGGGTACTCCACCGCATCCGGGCTGAGCAGATCATTCTCGCGACGGGCAAGCAAGAGCGCGGCATCGCTTTTGCGAACAACGACTTGCCCGGCATCATGCTCGCCGGTGCGATCGGCAGATATGTCGCGGACTATGCGGTAGCGCCGGGTCGATCCGGCATTTTCTTCGTCAACAACGATCTGGGCTGGCGGTCCGCTATTGAAGCTGCGCAGTGTGGTGTAGGGGTGCGCGCCATTGTCGATCCAAGGCCGCAGGTGCTGCCCGAACTTGCCGATCGCGCCCGTGCGCACGGAATCGATCTATTCTTTTCGTCATTAGTCCAGTCGGCCCATGGGCGCGGACGCGTCACCGGCGTCACCATAGAGAAGCCGGATGGCCTGAGTCGTCTCGCGTGCGACTTTGTCGGGGTCTCGGGAGGCTGGAACCCTGCTTCCCAACTGTGGACCATGGCTGGCGGTCAGACGAAGTTCAACGAGCGCAGTCAGAGTTTCCAGCCGGATGGGTTGGTCGCCAATGTCGAATGGGCAGGCCCCGAACCGATTGAGGCGGAGCCCATCTGGACTGTCCACGGCGGGGATGAAAAGACCATGTTCGTCGATTTTCAGACCGATGTGACCGTGGCAGACATCAAGCTGGCGGCCCGCGAAAACTATCGAAGCGTTGAGCATCTCAAGCGCTACACTGTGTTGGGAATGGGCGTCGACCAGGGAAAGCTGAGCTCGGTCCCCGGCGCCATGATCCTCGCGGAGACCATCGGCGCGAAACCCGGAACGCTGTCCGCAAGCAAGGTTCGTCCGCCCTTCGTTCCTACAGCCTTTGGTCTGATCGGTGCTGATCTACGCGGTGAACGCTTCCGACCCCGTCGGTATCTGCCCGCACACGAATGGCATGTACGCGAAGGTGCTGTGTTCGAGGATTTTGGATGGGAAAGGCCGGCGGCATATCCGGTTGGCAGGGAAGACATCCAGGCGGCAGCTGAGCGTGAAGCCGCAGCGGTCCGAAGTGGCGTTGGTCTTTTTGACGGTTCGCCGCTTGGCAAAATTCTCGTGGCCGGCCCTGAAGCTGCAGCGTTCCTCGACCGGGTCTATGTTGGCACCCCCTCGACGCTCAAGCCCGGGCGGATCCGGTACGGGCTTGTCCTCAACGAGAACGGTACGATCCTGGATGACGGGGTCTATGCTCGTCTCCAAGACGGGAGTTTCCTGCTCAGCCCATCCAGTGCCTTCGCTGACCGGATGGTCCGCCTGCTGGAGGATCTGCTTCAATGCGAATGGCCGATGGATGTTGTCGTTCAAGACGTGACTGAGCAATATGCTGTCTGGACTGTTGCGGGCCCGAACGCACGAAATGTGCTCGAGGCATTGCAGCCCAGTTTTGATCTCTCAAGTGAGCGTTTTCCACACTTGTCCGTCCGAGAGGGAAAACTCGACGGATCGGAAGTACGTATTCAGCGCGTGAGCTTTTCTGGTGAGTTGAGCTACGAGATCCAGGTGCCAGCGGGGCAGGCGGTGCAGATGGGCGATGCGCTGATGGCGGCTGGCAAGCCCTATGGATTGGTGCCCTATGGGATAGAGGCACTCGAAATCTTGCGTATCGAAAAGGGCTACATTCATGTTGGAACTGATACCGACAGCGAGACCCAGCCCGGTGATATCGGTTTTGGCGGAGCCATCGCCAAAAAGCAGAGCGATTTCCTTGGGCGGCGAGCGCTGACGCGCCGCTCATCCTTATCGCCAAATCGTAAGCTACTGGTGGGCCTGACCTCGCTTTGCGGCGGGATATTGCCGGTAGGTGGTCATGTGCGGGCTCCCAGTGGGCAGAGCGGAGGATTCGTTACGAGCAGCCAGTTCAGCCCCGTGCTGGGACGGGGCGTTGCCTTGGGATTGGTCGAGCAGGGGCAGCGGCGCCTTGGTGAAATCGTCGAGATCGTCTCGCTGGGGAAGAGGTGGCAGGCCAGGATTTCAGAGACGGTCGCCTATGACCGCGAAGGAGGTCGGCTTGACACTTGACCTCTCAATTATTCGTTTGTCGGTTGATCTGGCTCGTCATCCGGAGTTGAAAAGCCCGATAGAAGGCTGCTTCAACTGCCAGTTGCCCGATTTCGGCGACCTGCATGGCGACACGTCCACCTGTCTGGGGCTGCGCACCAGCCGGTGTGACTGGTTACTGCTGGGCTCTGCATCCGGTATGGCCGATCGTGCTGCTGCGATGAAGCTGCAGCTTGCCGGGGCACCCGCAATCATCACCGATGTCTCCGACAGCTTCGTTGCCGTTCACAATGTCGATAGCGTGCAGCTGGCGACGCATTCTGCTGTGTTGCTGCGGGGAGAAGAGGCCAGGCCAATGCAGATTGGCCAAGTCGATGTCATGGCGTTTTGTCAGAAGGGCCTAGTGACCCTTTTGATACCCCGCTCATATCGCGGTGCACCATGTTGGCAGGATCTACCTCGTGACTCGCAATGAGGCTGCGCTGTGGGGTGTTGCAGAAGCCGCCCCGGCATCATGGTATACCAAAGGGAGACTTCCTAGTTGACAACCGCCTCTATGAGGCATAGCCCCACACTCTCGGTATACCATAGGGGAGGTTTTTCGTGACAGACGCACTGGGAAGAATCAATTCCTTCGGCCGGCTAATGGCCGCATCTATGCTAGCGCTGCCGCTCGCTTCGCCTGCGTTCGCGCAGTCCGCCGAAAAGAGCGACGAGCAGCCGGCACTTGGAGAGATCGTCGTTACGGCGACTAAGCGGCCTGAGCGCCTGCAGGACGTGCCAATCTCGGTACAGGCTGTCACCGGCGACCTTCTGAGAAGTGGTGCAGTTCAGAACTTCGAGGATGTCCAAGTCCCGGGTCTGCGCGTGTCGCGAGGCGGCATGGCCGATACCATTACCGTGCGCGGGATCGGCTCGGGGCAGAATTTGGGCTTCGAGCAGTCGGCGCCAATGTACATCGACGGGGTGTATTATGGCCGGGCCCGCACCCAGCGCCTTGGTTTTCTTGACATCGACCGGATCGAGTTCCTGAAGGGGCCGCAACCAACGTTTCTGGGCAAGAATGCGATTGCGGGCGCCATTAACGTGGCCACGCGGCGGCCCGGCGATAAGTTTGGCGGCGAGCTCGAGTTCAGCTATGAGCCGGTCACCAATGAAAGGGCTGCATTTGGTGCGGTCGACATGCCTCTTGGACAGGACTGGTCCACCCGTGTCGCCTTGCGCTACCGAAAGTCTGATGGTTATCTGACAAACACAGTAACCGGTCGCAAGGAGCCCGAGATTGAAGATCTTCTGGGTCGTATGACGATCACAGGAGAATTGACAGACAGGCTCAAATTGACGGCCATCGGCTACTTTGGGAACAATGACGACCGAGGGCGCAATAACCAGTCGATCATCTGTCAGCCCAATTTCCGCCGTGACATTTCCGACGCAGTTCGTGAGCCTTGTCTGTTCGATCGCTTCAAGGCCTCGAGTGGACTGATCCCATCAGCGGCAGAAGCAGCGCGGCCAGACCTCTATACTGACGATAATGGTGGTTCATTCTATAACCGCCTGCGCTCGGGCGGCGGCACACTTTTGCTGGATTATGAATTTGGCAATGGAGTGACGCTGAGCTCGGTAACGGGCTATTACAAGTACAAGAACTACCAGTTTATCGATACCGATCAAGGCGTGGCTAATTATTCCACGGCCACTTTCACTGAACGCTATGATCAGTTCAGTCAGGAAATCCGTCTGGTTTCGCCCAAGGACGGTGCGTTCAAATGGTTCCTGGGAGCCTATGTCGACAAGAACAACAACGATGTTGTCAGCACCTCGGACAACGATGCGCGTAATCTTCTGCCGCTTGTGGTTCCGCCTCCGGCAGGCTCGACTAACCGAACTCCGGCATTTGTGAACGCTCGGATTATCGGTAGCGTTCAGGACAGCGTCGAAGATGCCTCATCATGGGCGATGTTCGGGGAGGCGAGCTATGCCTTCGGTCCGCTGACGATCCGCGGCGGAGTGCGCTACGAAGAGGTCAAGAAGGATCTCGCATTTGCCGGGTGTGAATCCACTCCCTATTCGGGCTGCACTCCACTTCCAATCCTGACCGCGAGCCGAAAGGATGAGAAGCTCCAGCCCGCCATCACGCTTGAGTATCGTCCGGCTGAAGACGTGATGATCTATTCCAGCTTCAAGAAGGGCTTCAAGTCTGGGGGCTTCTCCGGAACGGATGGCGGGCCGTTTAATCCGGAGAATGCAAACGCTTATGAGATCGGCTTGAAGAGCCGCTTCTTCGACCGACGAGTCCTGCTAAATCTCACGGCGTTCCGGAGCGATTACAAGGACCTGCAGGTTTCTTCCTTCGATCCCGCAACCGCTCTCTTCCAGACAACCAATGCCGCATCCGCGCGGACTCAAGGTGTGGAAGCGGAACTCCAGTTCGCGGTGACAAGAAACTTCAGGCTTTCGACTAACGTCACTTATCTAGACGCAACCTACAAGGACTTTACCACCGCGCAGTGCTTCGCTGGCCAGACGGCCGCTCTTGGCTGTAATACGGCGAACAACACCCAGAATCTCTCGGGCGTTACGACCCCCTATGCGCCGAAGTGGTCGGGCAACATTTCAGCGGACTGGTCCCAGGAAATCGGGAGTGGGCTTACGCTCCGGGCAGGTAGCGACCTCTATTTCACGAGCCGGTTCGCGACCTTGACCGACATCAACCCGAACTCCTTCCAGGAGAAATTTGCCAAGCTTAACGCCAGGGTCGGCCTGTCGAGTGAAAGTGGCTGGGACCTGTCGCTGGCCGTTCGCAATCTTACCGATAAGCGCACCGCTGCCTTCAAGAACACGATCCCGGGCGGATTTAACTCGATTTCAGCGTTCACCGAACCGCCGCGGACTTTCACTATTCAGGCACGCTACCGGTTCTGATCACGCGAACTGGCAGAGCATGGGTGGCAATTTCTGCCCGGCTCTGCCAGTTCATGGCCTGACGGGGCTGGAATGAGCATCGCAAGAAAGAGAGATCCGAAGTACGTCGTCGCGGCTATCTGCATGGCGTTGTCTGGCATGGCAGCGCTGGTTTACCAGGTCGTCTGGACCCACAAGATGGCGGTGGCGATTGGAACGGCTCAAAGCGCCGTCGCGATCATGCTGGCCAGCTTTCTCGGCGGTCTTGCGCTGGGTGGTTGGATGGCCGCGCGCTGGCTCAATTCTGGCGTCGATGCAGGCAGACGCTACGCGTTTCTAGAGCTGTTTATTGCGGTCTGGGCCATCGCCGTTCCTCTGCTATTTCCTCTGTTGCAGACGCTGCTGATCGCACTGTTGTCGAGCGGAGCGCATTTGCCGCCTGATGCAGGTTGGGCCCAGTTCTGGGTCTATCTTACGATCGTTGCAGCGGCCTTTGCACCACCGACCATCGCCATGGGAGCCACGCTGCCAATTCTGGTGCGCGCGGTGCGCTGCGGTGTGGACGATGTCGCTGGCCTCTATGCGCTGAATACGTTCGGCGCAGCGGCAGGAGCGATGCTGGCAGGCTTCCTACTGCTACCGTCTTTGGGACTGACTGTGGCCAGCCAGTTGGCTGCAGCGGCCAATATTGTGGCCGCGGTCTTGGCTTGGCGCCACCTGCGCTCCAACGGCCCCGAAAAGAAGCACGATGCGGGAACCGCTGCTTCGCCTGATCAACGGGTGCTGGTTGCGGCGTTTCTGTCCGGGATCGCTACTTTCGCACTTGAGGTATTCTGGACAAGGCTGCTGGCAATTCCCTTTGGGGGGACGACTCAAGGCTTTGCGTTCATGCTGGGCCTATGGCTGACGGGACTTGCGCTCGGTGGGCTCTATGCTGCGCGGAAGCCGGGAAGTGCAGCCATGGCGCTCACGTTCGGCGCAATCTTGTCCTCGCTGGGCTATCTCGCAATCCTTGTTACGGGAGCTGCTGAGAAATTCGCGGTTCTGGCTCTGTTTCCGGGAGCCATTGCCTTCGGCATGGCCTATCCGCGCTTCGTCGAGGCGGCAGGCGGAGACCCTGCGAAAAGCGCGGCTGTGGTCTATGCCTCAAATACTGCGGGGGCGGTAGCAGGCGCTATGTTGGCTGGCCATTATCTGCTGGAATCGTACGGCTTCGGCGGAACGCTGCTTGTTGCAGTAACGCTACTTTTGTTAGCTGCTGCGGCCGTTTCTGATTTATCAAAACAAACTTATGCATTCGCAGCAGGCGCGCTTGCGAGTATCGGCGGGCTCGTAATTGGAGTGCCGGAACCCTACTCGCTGCTCAAGGCCGGTGTCGTAGACAGAGACACATCCGGTGATCTGGTTTCGCTCAATGTGGGACGCGTTGCAACAGTCGAAGTGCGCGACCGTGATGACGGTGTACTTATTCGAAGTGATGGGCTGCCGGAAGCACTGGTGCCGCGGGCGGGTACGCCACCAGCCCTGAACGATCAACACTGGCTGACTATTCTTCCATCGCTCGCACGACCGCAGGCCAGATCAATGATGGTGATCGGTCTTGGCGGAGGCGTCAGCCTGGAACCGGTCCCTTCGTGGATCAGCACCATAGATGTTGTCGAAATCGAAGAACGTATCATCGAGGCCAATCGCAGGATTGCGTCGCAGCGTGCGGTGGATCCGCTATCTGACGCCCGGGTCAAGATCGTCCACAATGATGCACGTAACGCAATGCTGCGCACTGGCAAACGCTACGACATCATTGTGTCACAGCCATCGCATCCTTGGACGGCGGGTTCCTCGAATCTATACACGCGACAGTTTGTTGCGCTCGCCAAGGCGCGCCTCGCCGATCATGGAGTGTTTGTCCAATGGATGAACGCGTCCTTTGTTGATCCACGGCTACTCCGATCTTTCCTCGCGACGCTTGCATCTGAGTTCCCCAATGTCCGGGTATACGAACCAGTTCCGTTCAACTTGATCGTGATGGCTTCGGATGCTCCCATATTGCCAGAGAGCGGGCTTGCTGTAGTCGGGCCGGCCGATGTCCGGCTGCTCGATCGAGCGGGCATCCTGGATGCGGACGATTTCGCCTGGTCGCTCCTCCTTGATGAGGGAGCAGTGCGACGGGCTATTGCAGGGGCCTTTCCGATCAGCGACGACAGGAATTCAATGGCTTTTGAAACAGGGCCGGGGCGGGGAATCCTGACCCGGACGGGACTCGATGCCTTTACCCAAAGGCCTGCGGGCGTGCGGGCCGGTAGCGACTATTCCCGCCTGCGGCTGGCGCAGGCAGGCCTGCTACCATTCACGCCGGTGACGGAAAGTGGGCTGGTGGCGCTGGCCAGAGCGAAAGGCGCAGCTGGTGATTATGCGGCGCTGGCGGGGATGGATCGGCAACTTGCGTCCGTGACTCCTGTTGAACCGGGGTATGCAGCCGCAAACCAGCTACGCTCGGCCTGGCGCCTTGAACGGATTGCTTCCGTCGATCCTCGGCAGCGTGTAGCCATGGCCCAGGAAACGCTGACTATCGTTGATGCCGCGCTGCGCGTCGAGGCAACCACCGATCTGCTGATCCAGCGCGCCACTCTTGCGCAAGTGATCGGCGATCATGCGATGCTGGTGGAAACTGCGCTCGCTTTTGCCGTCATGGCTCGCCAGTCGCGGGGCAGGATTCTCGAAGCGCGCCGTTCGGAGGCGTTAAAGGCCGCCCTTGAGAGGCTGGAGTCGTCACCGATCCGCCAGCGCGCCATTGCCGCACTTGACGGCGTTGCGCAAAGATAAGGAAACTGTGACGCGGGGCTTGACAAACGTGGCATTGGACAGCCCGCAACAGGTGGTCAACCTGCTGGGCTCATTCCGTTCAATCAAACACAATCGTTCGGGATCCGTTCAGTATGACACGCTGCTCGACATGCCAGCGGACGGCACGCGAGAGGACTGAGGCCTCGACTTCCTGACCAATAAGCGTGAGTTCCTCGGCGGTACGAGAATGACTTACGCGCCGCGTGTCCTGCTCGATGATCGGGCCTTCATCGAGATCGGTTGTAACGTAGTGAGCCGTCGCACCGATGAGCTTCACACCCCGGGCATGGGCCTGGTGATAGGGTTTGGCACCTTTGAAGCTTGGAAGAAAACTGTGATGGATGTTGATACACCGCCCAGCGAGCACTGCGCAAAGATCTGGTGACAAGATCTGCATGTACCGGGCCAGAACAACCAGATCGATGTGATTTTCTTCTACCAGCTTGAGCAGAGCTCTTTCCTGTTCTGGCTTGTTCTGCGGAGTGACGGGCAGGTGATGATATGGGATGCCGTTCCACTCGGTGAATGAGCGCATGTCCTCATGGTTCGAAACAACAGCTGGGATGTCCACTTGCAGTTGGCCAGCGCGCCAGCGGTGAAGCAGATCATGCAGGCAATGCCCGAAGCGCGAAACCATCAGCAGGATCTTTGGCTTCCTTGAGGCATCTGTGAAGGTCGCGGTCATATCGAACCGTGATGCAATAGGTGCGAAAGAGGATTCAACCTCAGGCAGCGAGGGTATCGCTGCTGACACCGGCTTGAATACGATCCGCATGAAAAAGTCGTCGGCATCCTGATGCTGGTGCGACTCCACGATTGTGAAGTTGGATTCGGCAAGAAAGCCTGTGACAGCCGCGACGAGTCCTGGCCGATCAGTGCAGCGAATGGTAAGGAACATTTTGTTTGTCATCTGGATTACGAAGCCATTTCCACAGCAGCCTCAGGTCATTCAATGACCATACAGCAGTGTATGGAAATCGCAAGCGTTGAACTCAGCTCCTGCGGAGCCTATTGCCAGCGCGCGGGCCAACTGGCGACTCGTAGATCCTGGCGTTGCGCAAATTTGATGGGATTGAGGTGGGGACATCAGGTTGCCCGCTTTATGCGAATTTGGCAGGCTGTTGTTTGATCGTTCGTAATTTTGAGCGGGGTACGGACTGGTGGGAGGTGCGGTGAGTAGCGAAGGAAGCGCAGGTACATTGCGTCGGCGGACAAAACCCCCAACGTCCAGTTCAAACCGGACCTCGTCGCGCTTAAGTCGCGAAGACTGGATCAATGCAGCGAAAACTATGCTGGTTGAAAGCGGTATTGATGGCGTAAAAGTCGATTTGCTTGCAAAGCGTATGAAGGTAACTCGTGGCAGCTTTTACTGGCATTTTGAAGATCGCGACGCGCTGCTCGATGCACTGCTGCATTTGTGGGAAGCAAGTAACACCGAACCAATGCTGGCTGCGATCAAGGCGGCCGGCGCACGCGCCGATCGCGAGGATTTTGATGCGACTGTCGGCCGCTTGTGGATCGACGAAACCGAATTCGACCCGGCATTTGATTCGGCAATCCGTGACTGGGCACGAACCGATCCCAACGTTGCGGAAGCTGTGCACCGCATCGACGACATTAGAGTTGCTGCCTTTGCGGAGATGTTCAAATCTTATGGCTTCACGGGCGACGAAGCGGAGGTCCGCGGTCGCATCATCTATTATCATCAGGTAGGCTACTACACCCTTGGCATCCGCGAAAGCAGCGCCGAGCGCAAGCGCCTCGGAGCGCTCTACGACAAGGTACTGCTCTACTGACTTATGTCTCCAGCCCCCAATCTGTCAGCAAGGTATTTGCGGATGTCGAGGCTGTCGTCTTCCATTGGTGCATACCAGCCATGTTCGAGGGCTCCCATGCTCATACCCTGCTGGACGCGTTCGCAGACTGCCCAATCCTGGCGGTTCGTGATGTCCCAGAAGTCGATCGCGTCGGAACCGTTGAAATCGGGTTGGGAAATCTCCTCCGGATCGAAGAGAAAGCGGCATTCGACAATCGTCTTTTCGGCTGCGATAGGCCAGAGGATGAAGGCGGCGCCATGTTCTGCGCTCATTGAAAGCATCATGTTCGGATAGACGAGTTCGCCTTTGTGCCGAATCAACTCGAATTCGTCGAGCCCTGCGAACGGCTTGCGGGACGTAGTGCCGGTGAACGTGTAGGTCCAGGCTCCTTCGCGATGGGGTACACCATTTTCCCAGTCGAGTTCGAGACCACCCTTCTTGCGGAATGCCGGCACAATCTCGCAAAGTTCCGGATGGACACCGCTGCAGTGATAACATTCATTGTAGTTTTCGGCGATGACCTTCCAGTTCGCGGCAACCTCATATTTGATGGTATGCGCGGTCTGTAGTCGGTCCAGCGGATAATTTGCGAGCCGTTTCGGAGCGAGACCAATATCAGCAACCCCAAGTGCCCTTGGTATCTCTTCCCCAAGCTCCGGGCGCAGTCTCAAGAAGATGAACCCGCCCCAGGTTGCGATACCAACCGGGATCAGACTGAAATCTTTCACATTGAAATCGTCCGATTTAGTCAGGTGAGGTGCATTGATCAGCGCGCCGTCGAAACCGTAGGTCCATTGATGATAGGGGCAGCGAATGAAGCCCCGGTCAATCCCCCCGTTGAGGGTAACCCCCCATTTCGAATCGTCACCACAAAGCTTTGATCCGCGGTGACGGCAGATATTCTGGTGCGCGCGCAGGCTGCCGTCTTCGAGACGCCCGACAATCACGCTTTCTCCAAGGACCGGCACTACGATAGCGTTGCCGGGTTCTGATACGTCTTCGCAACGCGCTACACACACCCATTCCCGGCTAAAGAGTGCGCTGCGTTCCCGCTCGAAGAACGCTGGTTCTGTGTAACACCGGAATGGCAAAGACGCCTTCATGGCTGAAGATACAAACTGACTCATCATGACCTCTCGCGAATCCGAATGGGCTACTTTCCATATTGCCAATGGGCCTTCAATACAATACAGTTCTGTATGGTTTTGATTCGATGCCGTTAAAATGCTGAGGTCAAAAAGGGGAGGAATTGATGAGATTCAAGCGGTCAATTTTGCTGCAGACTGCAAGTCTCGCAGTGATGATGCATCCGCAATCTGCGAGCGCTCAAGAGGCTGATCGCAGCGGCTCATTGCAGGCCGACGAGATTGTGGTCACTGCCACCCGACGGGCAGAGACCGTCCTCGAAATCCCTTACAACATCAGCGCGATCTCAGCAGATACGCTGGAGAAGGCTAACATCACCGATCTTGCTGGGTTGCGGAACAGCACACCCGGTCTGATTGCGGTTGACTATGGGCCGCGTGCCAACGGCTCGAACAACAACTTCATCATTCGCGGCGTATCGACTGACGCGATTGGCGGGGGTGGAACATCGTTTCCAAAGCTCGGAAGTTCTGCGACATCGACCTATATCGACGACATCCCTGTTTTTGCGAACCTCAAGCTGAGCGACATTGCCCGCGTCGAAGTTTTGCGCGGGCCGCAGGGCACGTTGTTCGGCGCGGGGTCGGTTGGCGGTACAATTCGGTTGATCCGCAATCGCCCCGACATTGGCAACTTCGATTATGAAGCGAATCTCGCCGCATCGACGACGCGACATGCTGGCAAAGCTGGCTATGACGCTGATGCCATGCTGAACGTCCCCATCGGTTCCACGTTAGCCCTGCGCCTAAATGGGGGCTACGAGTATCAGGCCGGGATTATCAACGCGACCAATGCCTATGTTTATGACAAGGATATCAGGTTCAATCCGGAAGCGCAGGTTGTGCTGGCCAATCCGGCAAGCCCCCTGACCAGCCCGGCCGTGACCCGGGCAATCAAGGACATTGACTGGGCGAAAATCTGGTTCGCCCGCGCCGCGTTGCGCTGGCAGCCCACCGATGCCGTGGACATCGAGGCGAGCTATCTTCACCAGAACACCAAGGCAAACGCTTTCCCGTTCCGCACCGGCAATTCCGGCTATGAAAACCGTCAGCTTATCCCGGTAAGCCCAATTGATACGGATATCGATCTTGCATCGCTTACCGGGACAGTCGATTTCGGATTTGCGACACTGACGTCCGCGACATCCTATTCCCGCAGCCGTTCCGACGACCTGTTTGACAACTCCCAGACTTCCAACGCATTCATCCAATATTACGGGAATTATCCAAGGGCTTCGACAACGAACTACGATATCGTAAAAGATCGATCGTTTGTACAAGAGCTGCGTCTGGTTTCGAAAGATAGCGACACGTTCGAATATGTGATTGGCGGTTATTACCAGAACCGGAAGCAGAGCACGTACGCGTTCTCGACCGTGCCGGGACTTGCCGCTTATTCGATACTCCCCGGAAGCGGCGTGTTTCTCGATACATATGCCAACGATGTGGAACTTTACTTTGGCGGGATCCGACCTGGTTCGCTGAATCCACCCGACACTTCTTTTACTTTTGATCGTCGAGTACGTTTTGAGGAACTGGCGGGCTTCGGTGAATTTTCTTGGCATGCGACACCAGCCCTTTCATTTACGGGCGGGATTCGTGTATTTAATCAGAAATTCCGGCAGAGCACAGTTCAGACTTTTCCCACATTGGGGTTTTTTGGCGGTGATGGTGCGTCTAGCGATCCCAACTATCTAGCAAACGGTACGTCACAAGGTTCCGGCTCGCGATCGGACACCAAGGTAATTGTTAAAGGAAATGCGTCTTACGAATTTGGCGAGCAGTTGACATATTTTACCTTTAGCCAGGGCTTCCGCTCGGGCGGCGCCAACGCTTATCCCATCGGGCCTCGGTCTTGTCCTGCATGTGATCCAGGTACCTTCCTTAACTATGGTCCAGATAGCGCTAATAATTATGAACTAGGTATCAAAGGGCAGCTGTTAGATCGTGCTGTTAGCTATTCGCTCGCTGCCTTTCGCATTGACTGGAGCGATATCCAGATCGAAATTGGATCGCGGGCCGGTACTCCCACCGTGGTCAACGGTAACCGTGCCAGATCGCAAGGGATAGAATTCGAGGCTCAGTTGCGCCCGAGCTCGATGGTCACGGCATCGATTTCCTACGCCTATACCGATGCCAAGACGACCGAAGCCATTGGTCCAATTGCCTTTGGTGGGCGCAATTTTACGGCTCCTGCGGGCACCCGGCTGCCGGGATCTGCTCGGCATCAAGTTGGGGCGGCCATTGATGTAGCAATTCCGTTTGGCAGTGATCGCGATCGGACCATAGATATCCACGCTGATGTGAACCTTCGCGGGGATGTGTTGTCGAGCCTCGACCCCAATTCGCCGGGATTTGCTAGGCTCGACGGATTCGCAATGACGAACATGTCGGTCGCCTATGACTGGAGTTCGGCGCTGCGCATGCAAGTGTTTGCAACGAACCTTTTTGACGTTGATGGAATCTCTGCCAAATCCGCGGGAAACAATCTCACGCCGCCAAACATCCGGGCGTTGTATCGGGGCGACTATATCGCACGGCCTCGTACAGTGGGAATTCGCTTGACGTTACGAAAGTGAGCGCGGATCGGGCCGTACTGGAAAAGGCGCGCAACGCCCTCGCCAGCGAACGGCCCGATCTGGCCATCGCCTACCTCACGCAATCGTTCGAAATCCTTGCAGCAGACGCACGGGTAGCAGCGACCGCAGGTGATTTAGCATCGGCTGCTGGCGGTTATTATCTGGCGATTAGCTTTTATGATCAGGCGCTCAACCATGAACCCGGTTTAATCGGCGTGCGTTTCAATCGCGCGGCGACGGCTCGCTTTCTTGGTGAGCTGGAATCTGCCGAAAAGGACTATGATGCCGTCATAGCTGTTGACCCTGCAGATAGCGAAGCGTGGTTGAATCGTAGTCATCTCAGGCGCCAAACAAGCGCTCGCAATCACATTGCGCAGATCGAGACAGCACTGGGCGGTGATCACCCGGCTTGGCAGCATCGAATGCGGCTACTTTATGCGCTTGCGAAAGAGCGGGAAGACCTTGGTCATGTTGCCCAGGCCTTTGCTGCCCTGGACGCAGCCACCAAGTTGCGGCGATGCCATCTGGATTATGACATTGACGATGATCTCGCCGCACTTGCGGCGATTCGCAGCACCTTTACTAGTTCCACCTTGGCGTCGATGGGCGAGGGCTTTTCCGGTGCTGCGCCGATCTTTGTCCTTGGCCTGCCGCGCTCGGGGACGACCCTGGTAGAGCGCATTCTTGAAGCTCATCCCGACGTCGTATCTGGTGGAGAGATGTCTGCCTTCGCGCGCGCGCTGGAGCATTGCGCAAAAGTGAGTGGATTCAGGGGGGGCGGCAAACATGCCTTGATCCCGTTCAGCAAGACGCTGGAACCAGTCATGTTGGGTGAGTTCTATCACGCGCTCGCTTCGGCAGGCCGGGACCCGTCACTGCATATTATCGACAAACTGCCGCTCAATTATCTTTACATCGGGCTCATCGCCAAAGCTTTGCCACGTGCGCGCATCGTACATGTCCACAAGCCGCCACTTGCGGTGGGCTGGGGCATGTTCAAGACGCTGTTCGTACAAGGCTATCCTTTTTCCTATGATCAGGTTGAGCTTGGACGCTACATCGCGGCATTCCATAGCCTGATGGACCACTGGAGCCGCGAACTGCCCGGCAGGATTCACCATGTTTTTTATGACGATTTGGTGCGCGATCCGACAACCGGCATCCGCGAACTCGTCGCTGCCTGCGGCCTCGACTGGAATGAAGATTGCCTGTCACCGCACAAGGGGTCAACTGCGAACACCTCGCACAGCGCGGCCCAGATCAGGGAGCCCATTCATACGAGAGGGTTGAGCGGATGGCGCGATTTTGCGCCCTATCTGGAGCCGATGCGCAAGGCGATGCTGGCAGAAGGCCTCGTAACAGAATGACGTCCTGTTTAACGGGCGGTGGCAGACGTTGGCTCGCTGTCTTTTTTTCAGCTCATGCGGCTTTGATCGAGCGGGAACCCCGGCGATCAGGCAGGAGACCCGTCGGAAACTTCTCTACACTCAGCAAACTCCTTCGAATGCGGTGAGCACTTGCGGGGCGTGGCTTAGTTGTTGCACCGACCCTTTGAGATTTGACACCAATGAGGGGGCTCTGGATCACTAATCCCTAAATCCAGACGATGCCCAATTCATTGCGCTTGGCAATACAATACAGAACTGTATGGTTTCGGCTCGGGCAGGGTGATTCGGCCCCCATTTGGATGGAGGACAGAAAATGGAGGGAGGACAGAAAATGGAGGGAGGAACAGCGTTCGCCGATCGCGAGAGTGACCGACACCAGTGCCTCCCAGTAGTAGAACGGATCGGATTGGCGCAGCGATTCCTTCGTTCAATGAGCGGGCAAATTCTGGGCCTCGTGGCAACTTACACCTTCCTAGCAGCATGGCCTGCAAGCGCTACAGAAGCCCGTCAAGGCAAATTCTCTCAAGAGAAAATTGTCATGAAGGATGGCGTCCAATTGCAAATTTGCATTGCCAGACCTCCCACAGTGCGACCGAAGCAGAGATTTCCGGTTCTTCTTACCGTTGATGGATATGCAAATCCTTGCGGCAGCTTTGGGCGCCCTTGGTATGCTGAGTATGTCAACGCAGGGTATGTTGTGGCCTATCTCAGCATTCGAGGGACAGGTGGCAGCGAAGGCAAGCTCGCTGACCGGGAATACTCCATGGCCGAGCTCGACGATACGCTCGAAGTGGTGAACTGGCTTTCCAGTCAATCCTGGTCAACCGGTCGCATCGGTATGTTCGGAACGTCGTGGAGCGGGTTCACTGCCATGCTTGTTGGCGCAAAGAAGCCGCCCGCCCTCAAAGCCATTGTCACATTTATGGCGACGGAAAACACATATTCAGAGGATGTGCGCTTTCCATCCGGCATTTTGCACATGGACGACTACACCGTTGCTGCCGACAGCATGCTATTTGTGACACCGCCGGATCAGGATCCGTTCGATGAGGAAATCCTGCGAAACCGGTTCGACCAGCAGCCGATGAGCCTTACATTTCTGCGGCAACAGCGGGACGGCGAGTTCTGGCACCGCGGCTTGCGCCGTGATCTTAATCCATCTGCAGGTGATGTGCCGACAATGATGGTCGGAGCGTGGCATGATCCCTATCGAAACGCGGCCATTCGCGCTTTGGAAAACTCGAACGGGCCTGTGCGGGTGGTGATCGGCCCCTGGAATCACAGCTCGGATTATCCCGGGCCGACCGCCGATCTTGGACGAGTAACACTCGATTGGTGGGATTACTTCCTGAAGGGCAAGCAGAACGGCGTGCTTGAAAAGCCGCAAGTGAGTGTCTTCATGCGGCGCCCCTACCGCCCGATCATTTCGCGCTCGCAAATCCCTGGCGAGTGGCGCTCGATTACGCGCTGGAACAATGCGCCCATCCGGCCGCAGATATTCTCTTTGACCGAGAGCCACGCCCTAGCGCCTATTGCGGGGCCGACTTCGGATCACCGATTGCGCATGATTGCCAGTACGGGGGTCGGCGCAGGACTGGGCTGGATCGATGTGTCTCCGGATCAGCGCGAGGGCGACGCGACAGCGCTCGTCTATGAAAGCTCGCCGCTGACGAGTGAATTGCAGATTCTTGGCTCTCCGGTCGCGTCGCTGCTGTCCTCAGTCGATGTCGATCATGCGAACTGGTTCGTGAAGCTATCCGACGTAGCCCCTGACGGGACCACAACGCTGGTCACGGGCGGGGCGTTGAACGGCGCACAACGCCAATCATCTGTCGAGCCGGAGCCACTCGTGCCCGGAACCCGGTATCCCTTGGAAGTGAAACTTTACGCCACCTCATGGATCTTCCAACCTGGTCACCGCATGCGCATTTCGGTCTCCAATGCCCTGTTCCCGTCCTATTGGCCGTCGGCGAAGCCGCTGGTGATGACGCTCGGCGTGGGGGAGGGCGGCTCGACGCTCGCGCTGCCGGTCATTCCGCCGCAAGCGCCCGAATCTGCCGAAAATGCGGCGGTTGACGTGGCTAGCCGCAATCTAACAGTGGCTGAAGCGGAAGCAGCAGGCAGCGGCCATGCTAAAACGACCTGGAACGGCCCGGTCAGAAGTCAAATCCTGCGTGACGATCTGAAGCGGACGACGACCGTCACACGCGGTTATCAGTGGGCCAGCCCTGACGGGGAGGACGTATCAGTCGAATATTCCGTTGCCGATGATGATCCCGCGAAAGCCAGCTTTGTTGGCCGATCGTTCATGAAAAGCAAATGGCAGGGGCATGACGTCGAATGGCGCGGAACGACCGAGCTTAAGAGCGATGCCGAAGCCCTTTATTATCAGCATGTCCGACAGCTTCTGAAGGACGGCAAGGTTGTGCGTGAGCGGGAGTGGAAGGAACGCGTCCCGCGCGACTTCCAATAGGACGACCGATTTGGTTCTCGGTCAGGGCGCAAGGCTAGGCTTTGCGAGGAGGGAATAGGACATGTCGGGGTTGAGAGGAAGCAGGAGGGAATTTATCGCCACGGTTGGTGCATTCGCCGCGATTGGCGGTTGGTACAGACCAGCCTGGGCCGATACAGCCGTGTGGGTGCCGCCTGCCGAGCGTAAGATCAGAGTCATAGAGAATACTTGGATCGAAATGCCTGACGGAGTGAAACTGGCTGCGCGCATCCTCTTGCCCCAAGATGCGGAAACAAAACCTGTAGGGGCCATTCTCGATTATCATGGCTACACCAAGCGAAGAGGGCCGCGGCGCGGCGACGACCGGACGGCCGCATGGTTGGTTCCTCGAGGCTTCGCGCTGGTCAGGGTCGATGTTCGCGGTACGGGCGAATCTGGCGGGATTATCGTCAACGAATATGACCTTCCGGAACAGGCCGATGCTGGTCCCGTCATACGGTGGATATCGCAGCAGCCCTGGTGCAATGGCAATGTAGGGATGCGGGGAATATCTTATAGCGCGATTACTGCATATCAGGCCGCGGCCAAAGGAATCCCTGAACTTAAGGCCATAGTCGCGGCGATGGGAACCGAAAACGGCTACACCGACGACGTGCACACGCTGGGCGGCTGTATCATTAACGAGCAGGTCATTTGGGGCACCCTCTGGAAGCGGGTTATGACCAATCCGCCCGATCCCGCCATAGTCGGGGATCGTTGGCAGGACATGTGGCTCGAAAGGCTGGAGGCTCAACTTCCACTCGTTTCCGAATGGATGCGCCACCAGCTGGTGGACCAATATTGGCGCAACCGAATTCTCACCGACTATTCGAAGGTAAAATGTGCCGTTTACGCGGTCGGCGGGCTCGAAGATTCGTACATCAACACCGTGCCCCGCGTGCTCGAGCGACTCTCAAGTCCGCGCAAGGGAATAATCGGCCCTTGGGGGCACCAATGGCCGCACGGCGGTGATCCTGGACCAAAGATCGACTGGGCTGTCGAGGAGACGCGATGGTGGGATCACTGGCTCAACGGTCATGATAACGGAATTATGGACGAACCAATGTTGCGCTCGTACGTAGCCGAGGCGACCACGGCGCAACGCTATCCCGGCGACATTCCCGGCCGCTGGGTTGCCGACGAGACTTGGCCGCCGGCAAGATCGCAAGCAGCTAATTATGTTCTGGGTGCCGACGGCTCGCTTAGCCGCCGCCAAATGCGCCGGGATAAACGCGATGTCCCAGGCGATGTCACAATCGGGACCAACATTCCCCTGCTTTCGCCGATGGATATGGCGTCGCAAGCGCCGAGCGAACAATCGGTTGACGATGATCGCTCGTTAATTTTCGAAACAGCTCCTCTTGCGCAGGACATCGATATCGTTGGACAACCGGTGCTCCAGCTGAGGTTCGTCTCAGACAAGGCCGTGGCCAAGATTTCGGCGAGGCTGAACGAAGTCACGCCTGATGGTCGCTCCTGGCTTTTAACCTATGGAGTCCGTAACCTTGCACACAATGCCGATCACACGGCGTTTCTGCCTATCGCACCGGGAGTGGAACATGCACAAGTGTTGGTGCTCAATCACACTTCGCGGCGTGTGAAGAAGGGATCGAGAATTCGTCTCTCGGTCTCGCAGAACCAATGGCCAATAGTTTGGCCGACTCCCGAGGCAGTGAACCTGCAAGTGGTTACGGGCATATCGAAGCTCGATCTGCCGATCCGTCCCGCGAGGCGCAGTGAAGCGAGCATGCCCATCGCCCCGTTGCCTGAGCATGCGGACAGGACCCCCCAAGGCGAATCACAAATCGAGCGACCAGCAAAGGTCGAAGGTACGGCAGGCAATCGTCGGGGCGTGTTCAAAGCTACGCTGCCCCTGGAACTTGAGCTCCTGAAACCTATCGGAATGCGCATCGGGGACGGGCTTTCGATAGACGCGACCGTTAGCGAGGGCGATGTCAACTCCTATCGTATCGCCTTCTCATCCGAAGGCGGCTCCGAGCGCGAGGACTGGAAAGCTCTAGTCCGCGTCGAAACCACGATGACGAGCTCGCCTCGCGAATTCATCGTCGAGGAAGGGATCGAGGCCACGCTGAACGGTGAGAAGCTGTTTGCGCGCCGCTGGTTCAACCGAATTCCACGTAACGGAAACTGATCGAAAGCGAATGTACAAAATGGTTCGGCGCGTAATTCAAGAGGATCGTTCGAGCCATGAACAAGACTCCACTGTGGATCCAAGAGGAATGAAGCGATGCTCAAGATAAATCATCTGCGGTGGAAGCCTTGGCTGTTCGGAGGTTTGACCCTCGCACTAGCTGGACTCGCCCAGGTTGGCAGGGCGGAGACTGTGAACATTCCCCAGCGTGCTGTCGCACCCGCATCCTGTCCGATCGAGGTCGCGCCGGTGCTTGCCGGGCGCGTGCAATGCGGAATGATCGAGGTTCCCGAGAACCGGGTACGGGCCGATGGTCGAACGGTGAGGGTCCATTTCGCCGTGGTCCAGCCCGAACAGCCGACCCCGGGTCGCGCTCCGATCCTGTTCGTGATGGGCGGCAATGGCTCGGGCCTCAAGAACCTGAAGCGGCAACCGGGCATGGCACGGTTCCTGTCGCTTAAGGATACGGTCATCTACGTCGACCATCGCGGTTCTACCCCTTGGGGGCGTCCCGACATGTCGTGCCTGGAATTCCCCGAAGGCTTGGAGGCAGCAAACCCCAAGGTTGATCCGGCCAAGGTCGAAACCTGCCGCAAGAGCCTGGCGGCACGCATGGATATCAACGCCTACGGCGCCTACGAGGCCGCGCAGGATCTGCGGGATCTGCGGCTCGCACTCGGCATCGATCGCTGGAACGTCTATGGCGTCTCTTATGGCACTACGATCGCGCAGCGCCTCAATGCCATTGACGGTGCGGCCATCAGCGCCATCGTACTGGACGGCATGTCAGGTGTTGAATCCAATTCTTTCGACAAGGCTTTCGTGCTCCAGCCGCTGGTCGAGTTGATCAGCGAATGCGCGGCCGCGCCGGAATGCGCCGCAGCCTTCCCCCGGTTCGAAGCCAATCTGGGCAAGGCGGCCACTAGCTTGGAACGCCGTCCCCGTCTGATCGAAGGTCGCAGGGTCTCCAACGTGGAGTTCCTCGATCAGATCAGACTGGCGCTGGCCCATCCGGACCTGCGGGGCAAAATTCCGTTGGCGGTAGAGCGCGCTGCCAAGGGCGACTTGCTTGCCTGGCGGGGCCTCGCCAACCCGGAAGCCAATAGTGGTGGGAAGGATCCGGCCTTCACCTGGCCGAGTTCGGTCTGCCGCGATGAGTTTCCTCGCATAGATCGTCCCGGCACCGGCGCCTTCCCGACCCGTAAACTGGCCCCAGCAGTAGTTTCGGGCGCCAGGATGACGGCGTTCGAAAGCTATGATTGGGCCAGGTTCTGCCCCAGAATGGGCTTCAGCATGAGCCATCCTGCTACGATTGCAGTGGCCCGGTCGGATACGCCGGCCCTGTTTCTTGCTGGTCAACTGGACCTGGTTACGCCCCCGTTTCAGAGTGAGGAGACCGCAAGCAACTTCACCAAGTCGCGGATCGTCGAGTTTCCGCTGACCTTTCACTTCGTTCTGCTGAACCATACGGAATGCGCAGGTCGTATGATCGTCAAGTTCTTCGAGAATCCGGTTGATCCGCTGGATCGGGCATGTGTCGATGAGCTGCCCGAAACCAGATGGGTTCTAAAGTAGGTCTATCCAGAGACGGTGCAGGTAGCCCATGGTATACTAAGAGTTGTGGTGGCAGGTACTATGAGTCGAAAAGTCTAGGATTAGCGGCAGTCTGTCAATATGCGGATTGCGCAGGTCTGCATGGTGGTATACCAGTTTCGAGGTCTTGCAGCTTTTGCGATCGACGACGGCAAACCGGGAGAAATTGAATGGCATCGAATAAGGACGAACGTCCCATGATAGCCGTTTCCGACGTGCTAGACGATGCGCCATTCTCCGCCTTCCATTTCAGACTCATCCTGCTGTGCACGCTAGTGGCCATCGTTGACGGGTTCGATACGACAGCACTTGGTGTGATCGCACCGACGGTCGCACGGGACTGGGGCCTGAGCCTGCCGACGTTCGCGCCCGCTCTGGCGGCTTCGCTCGTCGGCATGGCGCTTGGAGGGGCGATAGGGGGTATGCTCGGTGATCGGTTTGGTCGCCGACCAGTCATGATCATAATGTTCGTAATCGTCACCCTGGCAACGCTCGCATCGGCTTTCGCCCAGAATATTCAGCAGTTGGAGGCACTGCGGCTGCTGACCGGCCTCGGTATCGGCGGCACCATCCCGCTGGGCGCTGCTCTGGTTGCCGAATACATGCCGAAAAGGCACCGCAGCTTTCTGCTGGTCGTGATGTTCAGCGGGCACGCTCTGGGCGGCACTTTGGCGGGTCTCCTGGCGCCATTCCTGATCAACAACTTCGGATGGCGAAGTGTCTTTTTTGCAGGAGGCATCGCCCCGGCAATCCTGGTTTTCGCTCTCCTTGCGCTACTTCCAGAGTCCGCCCGCTACCTCACGGCGCGGGGCACGACTGCTGCCAGAGCGCGTGCGATCGGGTTGCTCACGAAGGCTAATGCGACAGCGCGCGTGACCGCAGACGCGCAGCTTACGACCGGTGAACAGGCAGTGGCTCGTGGGAGCGTCGCCGATCTGTTCAAGGCCAGTCGGGGATCGCAGACTGTTTTTCTCTGGATCACGTTCTTTGCGACGCAGTTCGTCCTGTTCGCCCTTGCAAGTTGGCTCACCAGTCTACTTACACAGGCCGGACATAGTCAGGATACGGGGGCCTATGCCCAGATGCTGCATAACCTCGGTGGTGTCTTCGGCAGCCTTGCATTCGGCTTGCTGAGCGATCGCCTAAGTGCCCGCCCGGTTCTGATTGCCGTGAATTTCGGATCAATCGTCTTCATTGCTGGTCTTGGCATGTTTGCAGCATCGGACTTCGCTCTACTGATGGCGCTCATTTCAGGTGTTTTCGTGCTTGCTGCACAACTGTGTTTGAACGCTTACACGACCGGACTTTATCCCACTCCATTGCGTGCAACCGGAGTGGGCTGGGCTCTCAGTTTCGGCCGCCTCGGATCTATTTTAAGTCCGTTGGTGACAGGTGCTCTGATGGCTCGAGACTGGACGCCAAGCAGCCTCTTCTTCGCAATTGCCGCTGTGCCCTTGATAAGCATTGTCGCACTCACCTTCGTCAGAGGCGAACGCCACGAAACAAGCGAAGTTATTGCCGGGCATTAGCGGTAAATGACAGGAATACATAACAGCGAGCGCGTTGGTGATCATCGCCGTTGCCAATCTGGTTTCGACTTCTCAGGTTTCAGGAGTACCACATGAAGACCCGTGCCGCCGTTGCCTTCGCACCGAAACAGCCGCTTGAGATCGTCGAGGTGGACCTTGAGGGCCCCAAGGCTGGCGAAGTGCTGGTCGAGATCATGGCGACGGGTATCTGCCACACCGATTCCTACACGCTGGACGGGTTTGACAGTGAGGGCATCTTCCCCTCGATCCTGGGCCATGAAGGGGCCGGGATCGTGCGCGAGGTTGGTCCTGGCGTAACCAGCGTAAAGCCGGGCGATCACGTGATCCCGCTCTACACGCCGGAATGCCGCCAGTGTAAGTCGTGCCTCTCGGGCAAGACCAACCTGTGCACCGCGATCCGCGCCACCCAGGGTCAGGGGTTGATGCCCGATGGCACCAGCCGGTTCAGCTACAAGGGCCAGACGATTTTCCACTACATGGGCTGTTCGACCTTCTCGAACTTCACTGTCCTGCCCGAAATCGCTGTTGCCAAGATCCGCGAAGACGCCCCCTTTCAGAGCTCGTGCTACATCGGCTGCGGGGTGACGACCGGGGTCGGCGCGGTGATCAACACGGCCAAGGTCCAGGTCGGTGACAATGTCGTGGTCTTCGGCCTGGGCGGGATCGGTCTCAACGTGATCCAGGGCGCGCGGCTGGCCGGGGCGAACAAGATCATCGGGGTTGATATCAACCCAGACCGCGAGGAATGGGGCCGCAGGTTCGGGATGACCGACTTCCTCAATTCCAAGGGCATGAGCCGCGAGGACGTGGTCGCCAAGATCGTGCTGATGACCGATGGCGGCGCGGACTATACCTTCGATGCCACCGGCAATACCGAAGTGATGCGCACCGCGCTGGAAGCCTGCCATCGTGGCTGGGGTACCTCGATCATCATCGGCGTCGCCGAAGCCGGCAAGGAGATCGCCACCCGGCCGTTCCAACTCGTGACCGGCCGAAACTGGCGCGGCACGGCCTTTGGCGGGGCCAAGGGCCGCACCGATGTGCCGAAGATCGTCGACATGTACATGGCGGGCAAGATCCAGATCGATCCGATGATTACCCACGTGATGGGGCTGGAAGAGATCAACACCGCCTTCGATCTGATGCACGCGGGGAAGTCGATCCGCTCGGTCGTGGTGTTCTGATGGAGCAGGTCTCGGCCTGGCGGTCCCATGGCGGCACGCAGGGCGTCTATACCCACCAGTCGACCGAGACCGGCACGCCGATGACCTTCTCGGTCTTCGTGCCGGATCACGCACCGGGGCAGAAGCTGCCGGTGCTGTGGTACCTGTCAGGCCTGACCTGCACCCATGCCAATGTGACCGAAAAAGGCGAATTCCGCGCCGCCTGCGCGGAGCATGGAGTTATCTTCGTTGCCCCGGACACCAGCCCGCGCGGCGACCTGGTGCCGGATGATGAAGGCTATGACTTCGGCAAGGGCGCCCGGTTCTATGTCGATGCGGCACAAGCGCCGTGGTCGGCCAATTACCGGATGCGCAGTTACATCGAACAGGAATTGCCTGCGCTGATCGGTGGGCATTTCCCCGTCGATATGGCGCGTCAGGGGATTACAGGCCATTCGATGGGAGGGCATGGTGCATTGACCATCGGCTTGCGCAACCCTGATCGCTTCCGCTCGGTCAGCGCCTTTTCCCCAATCGTTAGCCCTCTGAACTGCCCCTGGGGCGAGAAGGCACTGGGCGGCTATCTGGGGCCCGACAAGTCGACCTGGCGCGAGTACGATGCCTGTGCCCTGATCGAGGATGGTGCTCGTCTGCCCGATCTGCTGGTCGATCAGGGCGATACCGACAATTTCCTGCACGAACAGCTCAAGACCGGGCTGCTGGTCATGGCTTGCCGCAAGGCCGGTATCCCGGCGACGATCCGGATGCAGCCGGGTTACGATCATTCGTACTACTTCATCTCAACCTTCATGGCCGATCACATCGGCTGGCATGCGGCGCGATTGAAGGCGTGATGCGAGCCCAGCGCATCGTCGAAATCTGCGCCAGCCACCGGGGCCGCGAAGGGCCCCTACTGCCGATCCTGCACGATATCCAGCGCGAATTCGGCTGCGTCGATGCCGAGGCGGAACGGGTCATTGCCCACGAACTCAATCTCAGCCGGGCCGAAGTGCACGGCGTGGTCAGTTTCTATCACGACTTTTCGGCCGAACCCGATCCGCGGCCCTGTATCGAACTGTGCCGCGCCGAAGCCTGCCAGGCGCGCGGGGTGGAGGAACTGGTTGCTTCGGCAGAGGCTGCCGCTGGCGAGAGGGTGCGGCTGAAAACCGTCTATTGCCTGGGCCTGTGCAGCGTTGGTCCGGCGGCCCGGATCGGCGATCATCTGCATGCCCGGCTGGATGCGGCGGCGCTCGTCAAGCTGCTGCAATCGGCATGACGGTGGTGCGGATCAGCGAGGACGCCCTGGCCTTGGCCTGCGGGGCGGATGCCGTGGCGGCAGCCTTCGTTGCGGCGGGCTGCACGGCCGAACGGGTTTCAAGCTGGGGCATGCACTGGCTTGAGCCGCTGGCGGAGATCGACGGAAACGGCTTCGGACCGCTGATTTCCGGGGATGTTGCGGCGGTGCTCGCTGGCACCTCCGACAAGCGGATCGGCCCGATCGCGGACCATCCCTTTATCAAACGGCAGCAACGGCTGACCTTTGCCCGCGCTGGAGAGACGCGGCCGTTGAGCCTGGATGACTATGCCGCGACCGGTGGCTGGTCAGCATTGAAGCGCGTAAAATCAATGGGTTCGCTAGAGGTCGTGGCAGAGGTTACCCACTCGGGCCTGCGCGGTCGCGGGGGTGCCGGGTTCCCGGCGGGGATCAAGTGGCGGACCGTGCTGGAGGCTCAGGGGCCCCGGAAATACGTGGTTTGCAACGCCGATGAGGGGGATAGCGGCACATTTGCCGACCGGATGCTGATGGAGGGCGATCCGTTCCAGTTGCTGGAAGGCATGGCCATTGCCGCCCAAGCCGTCGGAGCGCAGCAGGGCTACATCTATGTCCGCAGCGAATATCCGCATGCAATCAGCAAGTTGAATGCGGCAATTGAACTGGCCAAGGAGCATATTGCACCCTTCCGGGTCGAGGTGCGGGTCGGTGCCGGGGCCTATGTCTGCGGCGAGGAAACCGCCCTGCTCAACTCGATCGAAGGCAAGCGCGGCGAGGTGCGGGCCAAGCCCCCTCTACCGGCACACGAAGGGCTGTTCGGATGCCCTACGGTGGTACACAACGTGCTCACGCTGGCCGCAATACCGCACATCATGGTACCCGGCGGCGCGAACCTTTATGACAGCCTGGGCATTGACCGTTCCAAAGGGACCATGCCGATCCAGCTGGCCGGCAATGTCCGGCACGGCGGCCTGTTCGAGACGGCCTTCGGCATCACCCTCAGCGAATTGATCCATGATATCGGTGGCGGCACCGCTTCCGGCCGGCCGGTCAAGGCGGTGCAGGTCGGCGGGCCGCTCGGTGCCTATATCCACCCCAGCCAGTTCGATCTGCCCTTCGATTACGAAGCCTATGGCGGGGCCGATGCCCTGATCGGCCATGGCGGCGTGGTGGTGTTCGACGACCGGGCAAACATGGGTGCCCTCGCCCGCTTCGCCTTCCAATTTTGCGCGGCCGAAAGCTGCGGCAAGTGCACGCCCTGCCGGATCGGTTCGACCCGCGGCGTCGAACTGATCGACCGGATCAGGGCGGGCGGGCGCGATGCCGATCCGGTCGAGGCGCTGGCCCAGATGCACAATGCCCGCAAGGACCGCCGCAGCCGCGCTGAAGATCTGCAATTGCTGGAAGACCTGTGCGAGACGATGCAATTCGGCTCGCTCTGCGCGCTGGGCGGCTTCACGCCTTACCCCGTCCGTTCGGCGCTGAAGCACTGGCCGGAGGATTTTACATGATCCTTGGCGCGGTGCTGGCAGGCGGGCAGTCGCGGCGCTTCGGCAGCGACAAGGCGCTGGCGATGAGCCGCGGCGCGACCCTGCTAGAGCATGCCGTCGCGGCGTTGCAGGCGCAGTGCGACGCGGTGATCGTGGTGGGGCGTGCAAATGCGCAGTGCCACAACATCGATGACTGGCCGCAGGCGGGCGCCGGACCGCTCGGCGGCGTGGCGGCAGCGCTGCGATTCGGGCGCGAGGAGGGCTATTCTGCGGTCCTTACCTGCGGGGTCGACTGCCTCGACTTGCCGCACGACCTAGCCGTCCGTCTGGCACCCGCGCCCGCCTATGTGGCCGAGCAACCGGTTGTCGGGCTTTGGCCTGTCGCAGCCGCCGAGGAAGCTGCCTCACGGGGCGCGGGCGAGGGCAGCCGGTCGATGCGCGCCTTCGCCGAGGCGGTCGCTGCGCGTCCGGTCAGCGTGCCGGCGATCCGCAACATCAACCGGCCCGAGGACCTGGCGGCCTCGGCCTCGCGCACGGCAGCGGCGCTTGAGGTGTCCTATGACGGCATGCCCGGTCGCCAGGTCCTGCGGCCGCTGGCCGAGGAAGTGCCGGTCGCGATCGAGGTGAACGGCGTCGCCTATGTCGTCATGATGGCATCGGCGAGCGACCTTGAGGACTTCGCGGCGGGTTTTGCGCTGTCCGAAGGGTTCATCACTGCTGCGGACGAGATCATCGAGGCGGCAACCGCGCGCGTCGAGCGTGGTGTGATCCTGCGGCTCACGCTCTCGCCCGAGCGCGCGGCGCCGCTGCACGATCGGGTGCGCATGCGCGTCAGCGAGGGCAGCTGCGGGCTATGCGGTCTCGAAAGCCTCGAGGAAGTGCTGCGCCCGCTCGCTCGGCTCGCGCCGACACCTGCGCCCGCGCCTGCGGCTATCGAACGGGCCTTGCTGGCGCTTGATCGCCATCAGACCGAGGGCCTGCGCACCGGAGCGATGCATGCCGCAGCGTTCTGCGACCGCGAGGGCTATATCCTCTGCCTGCGTGAGGATGTCGGGCGCCACAATGCGCTCGACAAGCTGTTTGGCGCCTTGGCCCGGCAGCGGATCAATCCGGCACGCGGCTTCGTGGTCGTGACTGCGCGGTGCAGCTATGAACTGGTCGAGAAGACGGTGCGCGCCCGCTGTCCGGTACTGGTGGCGATTTCGGCCCCCACCAGCCTCGCGGTCGAACGCGCCCGCCAGGCCGGCCTGCACCTGATTGCACTGGCGCGGCGGGACACGATGCTGGTGTTCGAGCCCTGCGCGTTGGCGGAGGAGGGTCGCGATGCGGTATGAACGGCAGCCTGATCTCGGCACCCCCGAGGTCGTCAGCGATAGCACAGTGACGCTCTCCATCGACGGACGCGAGGTCAGCGTCCCGGCAGGCACAAGTGTCGTGCGAGCAGCCGGCCTGGCCGGTGGCAGCATTCCCAAGCTATGCGCCAGCGACAACCTCGCAGCCTACGGTTCGTGCCGCCTGTGCCTTGTCGAGATCGAGGGCGCGCGCGGCACGCCCGCTTCGTGCACCACCCCGGTTGCCGAGGGCATGGTGGTCCGTACCCAGACCCCGCACCTCCAAAAGCTGCGCAAGGGGGTGATGGAGCTCTACATCTCCGACCACCCGCTCGATTGCCTGACGTGCAGCGCCAACAACGACTGCGAGTTGCAGGATGCCGCCGCACAGGTGGGCCTGCGCGATGTGCGCTTTGGTTACGAGGGCGCAAACCACCTCGGCCTCGCGCCCGATACGTCCAACCCCTATTTCGATTTCGACCCCTCCAAGTGCATCGCCTGCTCGCGCTGCGTGCGCGCCTGCGACGAAGTACAGGGCACCTTCGCTCTGACGATGGAGGGCCGGGGCTTCGCCTCGATGATCAGCGCAGGGCAGGAGATCGACACCTTCTTCTCTAGCGACTGCGTCAGCTGCGGGGCCTGCGTGCAGGCCTGCCCGACCGCAACCTTACAGGAGAAGGCCGTCACCGCGATCGGCAAGCCCGAACGCGCGGTGGTGACGACCTGCGCCTATTGCGGCGTGGGCTGCACTTTCCGCGCCGAGATGCGCGGGGAGCAATTGGTACGGATGGTGCCGTGGAAGGACGGCAAGGCCAACCGGGGCCATTCCTGCGTCAAGGGACGCTTTGCCTGGGGCTATGTCCACCATCAGGACCGGGTCCTTTCGCCCATGATCCGCGAGCGCGTGGACGAGCCGTGGCGCGAGGTTTCGTGGCAGGAGGCGATCGCCTTCACCGCGCGCCGGCTTCAGGCAATTAAGGCCGAGCACGGTGCGGGGGCGCTTGGCGGGATCACCTCCAGCCGCTGCACCAACGAGGAGACGTTCCTCGTCCAAAAACTGGTGCGTGCCGGGTTCGGATCGAACAATGTCGATACCTGTGCGCGGGTGTGCCACTCGCCGACCGGCTACGGCCTCAAGACCACCTTCGGCACCAGCGCGGGGACGCAGGATTTCGACAGCGTGATGCAGGCCGACGTCATCCTCGTGATCGGCGCAAATCCGACCGACGCGCACCCCGTCTTCGCCTCGCGCATGAAGCGCCGCCTCAGGCAGGGCGCGAAGCTGATCGTGATCGACCCGCGCCGGATCGACCTGGTGAAGTCCCCGCATGTCGAGGCCGCGCACCACCTGCCGCTCCAGCCCGGCACCAATGTCGCGGTGCTGACCGCGATGGCCCACGTCATCGTCAGCGATGGGCTGGTGGACGAGGCCTTCGTGCGCGAACGCTGCGATGTCGCTGCCTTTGGCGACTGGGCCGCCTTCGTCGCCGATCCGCGCCATGCGCCCGAGACGCTCGAACCGGTGACGCGGGTTCCTGCCGCAGACCTGCGCGCAGCCGCCCGGCTGTATGCCAACGGAGGCAATGCCGCGATCTACTACGGCCTCGGCGTCACCGAGCACAGCCAAGGCTCGTCAACCGTCATGGCCATCGCCAACCTCGCCATGGCGACCGGCAATATCGGTCGCCCGGGTGTGGGCGTGAACCCCTTGCGCGGACAGAACAACGTGCAGGGCGCCTGCGACATGGGCAGTTTTCCGCACGAATTGCCCGGCTATCGCCACGTTTCCGATGAAGCCACCCGCGCATTGTTCGAGGCGGAATGGGGCGTGACGCTCGACCGCGAGCCGGGCTTGCGCATTCCGAACATGCTCGACGCCGCGCTCGATGGGTCATTCCGCGCGCTGTATGTGCAGGGCGAGGACATCCTCCAGTCCGATCCCAACACGCGCCTTGTGGCCGCGGGGCTCGCCGCGATGGAATGCGTCATTGTCCACGACCTGTTCCTGAACGAGACCGCGAACTACGCCCACGTCTTTCTGCCGGGCAGCACCTTCCTCGAAAAGAACGGCACCTTCACCAATGCGGAACGCCGCATCCAGCCGGTGCGCAAGGTGATGGAGCCCGCCAACGGCTACGAGGACTGGGAGGTGACGCAGCTCCTCGCGCAGGCGATGGGCATCGACTGGAACTACACGCACCCGCGCGAGATCATGGACGAGATCGCGCGCCTCACGCCGACCTTCGCGGGCGTCTCCTTCGACCGGCTCGATCAATGCGGCTCGCTGCAATGGCCGGTCAACGAAGCCTTTCCCGATGGCGCGCCGGTGATGCATGTCGCGCAGTTCACAGGCGGCAAGGGCCGTTTCGTGGTGACCGACTATGTCCCCACCGACGAGAAGACCGGCCCGCGCTATCCGCTGCTGCTGACCACCGGGCGCATCCTCTCGCAATACAATGTCGGCGCGCAGACCCGCCGCACCGGCAATGTCGCCTGGCATCCCGAAGACCGGCTCGAGATGCATGCCGTAGATGCCGAGAACCGCGGGCTCAAGGATGGTGACTGGGCGCGCCTGTCGAGCCGCACTGGAGAGACGACCTTGCGCATCACCGTGACCGAGCGCGTGGCGCCGGGCGTGGTCTACACCACCTTCCACCATCCCGCGACGCAGGCCAATGTCGTCACCACCGAGTTCAGCGACTGGGCCACCAATTGTCCGGAATACAAGGTGACGGCGGTGCAGGTGATGCCCTCCAACGGGCCGACCGACTGGCAGGAGGATTACGAGGCGATGTCGCAACGCTCGCGCCGGATCGCGACTGCCGAGGAGGCCGAATAGCATGGATTTGGGTCGCCTGCGCCAGATGGCCGACCAGATCGCCCGCAACCTGGCGGTGCGGGGCGAGGAAGCGGCGGCGGCGGCCACGGCGGAGCACATCACCCGGTTCTGGGACCCTCGGATGCGCGCCGCAATCCTTGCCGATGACCGCGCGGCCCTGTCCCCTATAGCCCGCCGCGCAGTTGATCTTCTCGCCGCGCAAGCTACGCAGCACGCTCGCGGCGCGCCGGATTAGACGCGCCGATTCCCAGAAACGAAAGCGAGCCATGCCGAACGAGACACGCGACCTGATCGAAAGCTACTACGCTGCCTTCAACAAAGGCGATGCGGCCGGGATGCTGGACTGCCTGACCGAGGATGTCGCGCATGACATCAACCAGGGCGAGCGGCAGAGCGGCAAGGCGGCTTTCGCCGCTTTCCTTGTCCACATGGACCGCTGCTATCGTGAGCGGCTGACCGATATCGTCATCATGGTCGACGAGACGGGTCAGCGTGCGGCGGCGGAGTTCGTCGTGCATGGCCAATATCTTGTCACCGACGAGGGCCTGACGGAAGCACAGGGGCAGACCTATGTCCTTCCCGTGGGGGCCTTCTTCGATATCGCGGACGGCCGGATTGCGCGGGTTTCGGTTTACTACAACCTCGCCGACTGGACCCGTCAGGTCGCAGCGTGACGCTGACGATTGGCATCCTGCGCGCGGCCGAACGCGCTGCGGCGCTGGGCAGCCTCGCGCAGCTGCGGATCGCCGTGTTCCGCGCCTACCCCTATCTCTACGACGGCACCGTCGCCGACGAGACCGCATACCTTGCCGACTTCTTCGGCTCGGATGATGCGGTGCTGGTCGCCGCGCGCGACGGCGAGGCGATCATCGGGGCGGCCACGGCCTCGCCGATGCGCGATCAGGGAGAGGATTTTGGCGCGCAGTTTGCGGACGCTGGCTTCGATCCCGGGACGCTGTTCTACTTCGGCGAGTCCGTCCTGCTCCCGGAATATCGCGGGCGCGGGTTCGGCCATGCCTTCTTCGACGCGCGCGAGCAGGCGGCGCGTGAAGCGGGCGCGGGTGGCGCTGCCTTTGCCGCGGTCCTCCGCCCGGCTGATCACCCCGCGCGCCCTGCCGACTACCGTCCGCTCGATCCCTTTTGGCGCGCGCGCGGCTATGCGCCCGTCGATGGGCTGACGGTGGCGATGGACTGGAAGGAAGTTGGCGAAGACAGCTCGTCCGCCAAGGCCTTGCAGGTCTGGATGCGCCAATGGTGAGCCCATTCCGCATCGCTGCGGCGCAATATCCCATCGAGGCGCTCGCTAGCTGGGAGGCCTATGCCGACAAGCTCACCCGCTGGGTCGGCGAGGCGGCCGAGGGCGGGGCATCCCTCCTGGTCTTCCCCGAATATGGCGCGATGGAGCTGGTCTCGCTCGAACCGGCCACGATGGGCGATCTGCAAGGTTCGATCGCCTTCGTCGCGGCGCTGCTGCCCGAGGTCGATGCGCTGCACGCCGAACTCGCGGCGCGCTTCGGGGTCCACATCCTCGCTGCGAGCGCGCCGTGGCAGGCACCGGACGGAAGGTTCCGCAACCGCGCACGCCTGTTTACGCCCGGCGGGATGGTGGGCGTGCAGGACAAGTTCATCATGACCCGCTTTGAGCGGGAGGAGGGGGGCATCGTCGGCGGAGATTCACTCAACCTGTTCGACACCGCGCTTGGCCGGATTGGGGTGTGCATCTGCTACGACAGCGAGTTCCCGCTGATCGCCCGCGCGCTGGTCGAAGCGGGGGCGGAGATCCTGCTCGTCCCCTCCTGCACCGACAGCCTGCACGGATATCACCGCGTGAGGATCGGATCGCAGGCAAGGGCGCTCGAAGGGCAGTGCTACACCGTGCAGTCACCCACCGTGGGCACAGCGGACTGGTCACCGGCGGTCGACGTCAATCGCGGGGCGGCGGCGGTTTACGGTCCGCCGGATTGCGGGTTTCCCGAGGACGGGGTAATTGCACAAGGTGTGCTTGACCAGCCGGGCTGGGTGTATGCCGAGGTCGATCTCGCTGCGGTCGGCATGGTGCGCGAAGATGGCAGCGTGCTCAATGTCGCGCATTGGCAGGAACAGTGCCCATTAGATCGCGCTCCGGACACCGTGGTCATCAGTTGCCATTAAGCTCAAGACTTATTGATCACAGCCAGAAGAGCACGGTGGCGACCAGTGCGAGGGCGGAGAAGTAGACGGTTGGGCAACGGTCATATCGCGTTGCCACGCGGCGCCAGTCCTTCAGGCGGCCGAACATGATCTCGATGCGGTAACGCCGTTGGTCCCCCTGCTTATCGTTTTTGACGGGCAGAGATCGGGATTTGCGGCCTGGAATGCACGATCTAATGCTCTTTTTGCTCCAGGGCATCTTGGAAGCAGTCAGCGTCATAGCCGCGGTCGGTGAGCATGCACTTGGCCTTGGGCAAATTGTCCCACCCGGCGCGCTTGTGCCGGGGCCGCAGCACGAATATCAAACCGGCGGACTCTCGTTATGACCGCGGGACCACCGGGGGCAGGTCATCGAGTAAGGCCGCGGCACCGGTATAATCGCTGACCTGGCCGGCCGTGACGAAGAAGCTCAAAGGGCGCCCATTTGCATCAGTCACGCCGTGCTACTTCCTATGCATATTGGCCTTGGTCCGTCCGATCAGGCGCTCGAGATCCCCTTTTACCTCAAAGCTGGAAGCCGCGCGGTGGACTTTGAGATAGGCTGCATCGATCATGACGGTCTGCGGTTCGGCTTTCTGGGCAGATAGACCTTCCATCATCTGAGTGAACACGTCCATCTCATCCAACCGTTTACAGAGATTATACAATGTCTTATGCGGCCCGTATTCTCTGGGCGCATCCCGCCAGCGCAGGCCATTCCGGTTGACGAAGATGATCCCGCTGAGCACCCGCCGGTCGTCAACTCGGGGCTCGCCGTGGCTCTTGGGGAAACATGGCGAAAGGCTCGCCATCTGCTCGTCTGTCAGCCAAGACAGGTCGCGCATGCCCAGTCTCCTCGCGGAGCCTGAATCACACCGGCATCAGTCAACGAATGGCTCCTGAGCCTAGCCAGTGGGTCTGGGTAGCCGTGAGAACACTCGGTCGAACCGCACCAGAGCTTCAGCGATATCCTCCTCCGACATGGTCCCCGAAATGTAGATCCGGCTGCCGGCGCCGATCGACAGGCCTTCCTCCATGCAGATCACGCGGAAGGTGGCGCGCCGGGCTGCATCGGCGGCTTCCAGTTCGGCCGGGGAATAGGCGGCATCGGCCCTGAGGAAATCGACGTAGATCTGGCCCCGCGGTCCTTGCAGGAACAGGTCGTCGTGGCCGTGCGCGGCAGCCATTTCGCGCAGCCCCTGCCTGAATCGGGTCTGGATGCGGTCGACATTGACAAACCATGCTCCGTTATCCTCTGCGAGGAGATCAAAGGTTGCGATCGCCGCCGCCATTCCCAAGGGGAAGCAGTTGAACGTACCGGCCCCAACAACCCTGCGATCGCTGAGAAGGCCCATAATATCGGCTCGGCCAGCCACAGCCGCGAATGGCAGTCCGGCAGCAATCGCCTTGCCATAGGTGGCGAGATCCGGCGTTACGCCAAACAACTTCTGTGCGCCGCCCAGATCCACCCGAAAGCCCGTAATCACCTCGTCGAAGCACAGCAGAACGCCGAAGCGATTGCAAAGCTTGCGAACCGCTTCGAGATAGCCCGGGCGGGGCGGGCAACCACCGAAGTTGCACATGATCGGTTCCATATGCACCAGGGCGATCTGGTCGCCGTACCGCTCCAGCAACGCTTCCAGCGCATCTGCATCGTTCCATTTGATCTTGTATTGGTCGAGGAGTGCCACCGGTGATCGACCTTCGGTAGACGTATTGAAGCCGCCCGCAGTTCCCGGAAGATCGATTGGGTGTGGCGGTGCGTCTGGGTCGGGGTTGATTGATCCACCCAGAACACTGTCCATCCAGCCGTGATAGTGGCCATCGAAACGGAGCACGTAAGGCCGGTTCGTGAATGCCCGAGCAAGGCGGAACACGAGCTGCACGACCTCGGATCCTGACAGGCCGTATTTAACCAGTTCCGCGCAAGGTATCGCGCTGGACATGCGCTCGCCGAGCTCGACTTCGAGCGGCGAGTAGAACTGGCCGGGTAAGGGGGACGGCAGCGTTCGGAGCTGGGCATCGACTGCCGCGATCCAAGGCTGATACCCGTGACCGAAGATCAAAGGGCCCATGGTCAGGGCGAGGTCGATATAGTCTCGACCCTCAACATCGAAGATGCGGTGGCCGGCCGCGCGCTGTGCGAAAATGGGTGCAATCGGCAATGCGGGCGCGAGGTTGCTCTGTGGACCAGTCAGTACTCTTGCTGCCCGATGCGCCCAGTCTGCGTTGGTGTTTGCCATGGTGGCCTCTGATCCTAGTATACCAAATGGGTTGCTAGTTGCGAATTATCGTCATGTAAACGTCAACTACGCCCTCCCATGCCGATGTTAGTATACTATTGACTGCAATCAGGGCAAAGCTGAGCGGTCTGGCCGCTCACCGTGTTTCCCATGGAAAACTGTCGAGCCGTTCTGTGCCGTTAGGTGTCACGAGAACCTGGGTTTCTAGTTTGACGCATTCACGTCCTCCCTGCTCGCCGATCAGGCTCTCAACGCAAAAGACCATGCCGTCTTCAAACCGGCCGGGCAACAGGTCGGCTGGGTCGGTAGCATAGGGTACGCCGGGATATTCATCAGCCATGCCGACACCGTGCAATGCGCAGGAGTAGCGGTTGGCCATGAAGCGTTCGGGAATCCGCCAAGTCTTTTCCATATACTCCCGGAACTCCATGCCCGGATGGATCAAGTTGGCGTTGTGAAGCAACTGTTCGAGTGCGGTGCTGTACAACGTGCTCTGTTCATCGGTCATCCGTGTGTGGCCGATGGTCCAGGATCGCGAAAGATCCGCGCAATAACCATAGGGTCCGATCATATCGGTGTCGAAAGCTAGCATATCCCCCAACTTGCCGACATGATCGGAACATTCCTGAAACCAAGGATTGGTGCGCTCTCCGATAGTCAGGAGTCGGGTTTCCAGCCATTCGCCACCTGACCGGATATTCTCGTAATGAAGTTCCGCCCAGATTTCCTGCTCGGTCTTGCCGGGGAGCGAGTGCTCATACATCCGCGCCATTCCTGCTTCGCACACTCGAATCGTCCAGCGCATCAGTTCGATCTCATCGAGGCTCTTGATCAGCCTGGCCTGCTCGGTCATCTGCTGGCCTTCGACCAACGTCAGCCCTTGCCGCCGTAGCGCATCGGCGCCCGGAAGTTCGAGCTTGTCGGTGCCAAGCCTGAGGTTGCCGCCACCACGCTCGCGCACTGCCGAAGCGATTTCCGCAGCCCATTGTTCCGCCCGTTCCTCAAGATAGGGACCGGAATACATATAGAAGAACGGATTGGCGATGCGGATCTCGTCGACTGTCTCGAGTCCTTTCGCGAGATGCTCGGCACCGGGATACTCGAAATCAATCGCGTGGCCATCAGCGAAGACCAATGCATAGTGGAACGGGTTGTGTGTCGCCCACAACTGCATGTTCGACACATCCAGCGCATATCGAATGTTGACCGGATCGAAGAGCAGGATGGCCGCGCAATCATGCTTGATAACCTGGTCAACCAAGCGCTGCTTGCGATAGGCGCGGGCGGCCCTGAGCGTGTCGAGAGGCACGGGGCTGCGAAGCGGCTTATCGGCTCCCTCCGGATTGAGATAGGCTGCCTTGCGGGCGTCTTTGAAAACTCGGCTCACGACCTTTTTCTTTGAGTCAATGTTCCGTATTTGTTTTGGCGCGGTATAGTGCGATTTCCCACTGGATCGGGCTTTGATGGCGTTGACGAGCAACCCGTTCTTTGTTGCCGTTGGTTGCTTGCCATTTGATCATCGAACGAAGCCCTCGTCGGCGGCCAATGTTGCGCGCCGGAAGGCTAGCCATGCAAGTGGCACCAGCAAGAGTTCGATGGCCAAGGCGACAGCGATGAAGGCTGTGCCGATATCGCTCGACGGATGACCCGCCTGCAGCAGCGACAGCGCCCGTCCTATCCCGCCAAGCACCACGATGGCGAAGCAAAGCTGGAGAATGAGACCGTAGCGGCGCAAGTCACCAAGGCAGACGAGCTGGATCGCTCCCAATCCCAACCAGACCGCACCTAGGAACCGGACCTGGCTGTCGAGCACCGGATCGAACGGAGCCACTGCTGCAGTTCCGACACCGATGTTGGCTTGCCCGGCCACTCCCACGATCACGTCCATCGCTCCGGTCAGCAAGGCAATCAACGAGAGCAGGACGGTGGTTATCTTTACGAACTTCATGCCGTTTCCCCCTTCGCTGCATCCAGCGCTTGGCCGATTGCCTGGTTGAACACGTGCGAACCGGTCAGGTTCTGCCCGCCGTCAACGGCAATCCGTGCGCCTGAAATGTAGGACGCGAGCGGCGTGGCCAGGAACGCCGCGACATGGGCGACGTCCTCCAGCTTGCCCATCCGGCCCAGCGGCGTCATCGCCTTCCAGATCGCTTCGGCGCTTTCCCCGCCCATCCGGTTCATGCCTTCGGTGCCCTCGATCGGTCCGGGTACGATGCTGTTCGCCCTGATCCCGAAGCGCCCCCATTCGAGCGCGAGATTGGCCATGAGGTTGTCGATCCCGGCCTTGGCCGCGCCGACATGCGCCTGATAGGCAAAGGGCACATAGGACTGCCCGCCCGAGACAAACAGCAAGGCTCCCTGTGTCTGCCGCAACTGCTCGAAACAGGCATGCGCTGCATGGAATGCGCCGAGCAGGTCGATCTCCACCACAGTGCGGAAGCCCTTGGGCGAAATGGCTTCGGCCGGCGCGACAAAGTTGCCGGCAGCCCCGCAAACCGCAAAGCTGATCGGCCCCAGCGCCTCACCGCAGGCTGAAACGGCAGCTTGCACCGCCGCATCATCGCGTACGTCTGCAACCGCCGTGAAGACGGTGGCGCCGCACGCTTCGAGCTCCTTGCGCCCGGAGTCGAGCCGCTCCGCCGTGCGTCCGCAGATGCCGACACTGGCTCCGAGCCGGGCCAGCGCCTTGCCGATGGCCAGATTGATCCCGCTGCCGCCGCCGGTGATGAAAGCCACCTGGCCGCGCAAGGCGTGGGGGCTGATAATATCCGTGATCATGCGCTGGGCCAATCCTGTCATGAGGTTGGCACTGCCTAGAGCAAGCCTTGCCAGCACCTGCCCATACTTTTGGATGGCCAGGTCTCTGTTCGCTTCGATGAAGAGGATCGCAACTGACAGGGAGAGCCATAGTGTCGGATCGGGTTCAGCTGGTTGTTGCGAACGGTGTGGCCGAGGTACGGCTCAACCGGCCGGAAAAGCTGAATGCGCTGGATTTCGGAACCTTCGACCTGCTGGTCGATGCGGGCCAGACACTCGCAGCAACGCCGGGGCTGCGGGCGGTCGTGCTCAGCGGGAACGGGCGCAGCTTTTCGGTCGGCATTGATCTGGAAGCGCTGGCGAATGAAGGAGCCAGCGCGCTTTCCAATCTGGCGGCGCGCACACACGGCGATGCCAACCTGTTCCAGCAGGTTGCCCTGCAATGGCGGGACCTGCCCGTGCCGGTGATCGCGGCAATCCAGGGGCACGCGCTTGGCGGCGGGATGCAACTGGCCTTGGGCGCCGATATTCGCATCGCCGCGCCCGATGCCCGGCTGTCGATCCGGGAAGTGGTCTGGGTGCTGGTCCCCGACATGGCTGGCACCGTGCTGCTGCGCCAACTGGTCCGGTCGGACGTCATACGCGATCTGCTGTTCTCAGGCAGGATCGTGACCGGCGAGGAGGCCTTGGAACTTGGGCTCGTGACTCGTCTGGCGTCCGATCCACTCGCCGCTGCCCGTCAATTGGCGCGCGAAATCGCCGCTTCAAGCCCTGACGCCGTCCGGGCCGCAAAGCGCCTGGTCAATGCTGGAGCAGCCGGAACGTCGGACCGCGACATGCTCCTGGCCGAGGCTACCGAGCAGCAGGCGCTGCTCGCTTCGGCCAATCACCTCGAGGCGCTGCGGGCTCACGCCGAAAAGCGCCCGCCCGTCTATGGCGATTGAACGAATGGGCGGGCTGAGGCCAGCTTGGCTTCCTGAGCAGGGATTGGACACCGTAACATGACTTACCAATGCGTCCTGAACTGTCGGAGCAGTCGAATTGCAATGATGATTGCCGCATTCGTGGTCGGCTCGTGACCCGTGGCCCTCTTGCGGGACTGAGAGTCCTCGAATTTGCCAGCATTGGACCGGGCCCACACTGCGCAATGCTTTTGGCAGACTTAGGGGCAGATGTGCTGCGGATTGACCGGCCCGGCGGCAATGGATGGCCGAATCCCGTTGCGGATCGCGGCCGCGCTGTCCTGCCTCTCGACATCAGATCGGAAGCCGGACGAGCCAGAAGCGTCGAACTGATTGTCCAGGCTGACGTCCTGATCGAAGGGAACCGTCCCGGAGTGATGGAGCGGCTTGGCCTTGGCCCTGATGTCGCCTGTTCACTGAACAACAGACTGATCTATGGGCGGATGACCGGCTGGGGGCAGGATGGGCCACTGGCAAAGGTTGCGGGTCACGACATCAACTACATCGCGCTGACTGGCGCACTGGCGGCGATCGGTAGGTCAGGCGAACCGGCAGCGGTTCCGCTCAATCTGATTGGGGACTTCGGCGGCGGCTCAATGTTCCTCGCTTTTGGGATCATGTCTGCCTTGTGGGAGCGTGAGAAATCCGGCCTTGGACAAGTGGTAGATGCTGCGATCATCGATGGCGTCGCGTCGATGATGAGCATGTTTGCGGGGCTAGTGCCCTCGAAACGGATTTCGATTGATCGTGAAACCAACATTCTGGGTGGTTCGGCTCCGTTTTATCGTTGCTATGTTTGCAAAGATGGGCGGGAAGTCTCGGTCGGAGCTCTTGAGTCGCAGTTTTATTCGGAATTTCTGGCTACAGTTGGTGCTCCCGCGGATTGGGTTAAGGATCAGTACGATAGCTCCAATTGGCCCGAGCGCTCTGCTTGGTTCGCTGCGCTATTCATGAGCAAAACCAGGGATGAATGGGCGGCATTGACTGAAGGGTCGGACGCATGTTTCGCCCCGGTCCTTGATCTCCACGAAGCTGGACAGCACCCCCAGATGGCATTCCGTGGTATTTATGTCGAACGAGACGGGTTTGCCCATCATGTTCCGGCACCACGATTTTCGCGAACAAAAGCGTCCATTCCGGGAGACAGGGACGCAGACACGATGATGAGCGATTGGGCACGCAATAGGTAGGGAACAGCGCTTGGCCTGCCATCCTGAAGCATTGACATTCAACAAAACCGGAGACGGACAGCATGCAATTCACGCAAGGACTAGAGAGGGCGGTTCAGCACCATCCGGGCATGACAGCGACGATCTGCGGGTCGCGCATCCAGACGTTCGCGGAGCTTTATGAAAGGGTCACCCGGCTGGCGGGCTGCCTTGCATCTCGGAAGCTTACCACGGGTGCGCGCATTGCGGTACTGGCGCTCAACAGCGATCACTACCTGGAGGTCTATCTGGCGACCGCCTGGGCCGGCGGCGTGATCGTGCCTGTCAACTTTCGCTGGAGCCCGGCCGAAATTGCCTACTCCCTCAACGACGCCGGGTGCGTGGCGCTGATCGTCGACCAGCATCATGCCGCGATCGTCCCCTCATTGCAGGAGCAATGCCCGGGTCTGCAGCATGTCTTCCTGATGGGTGGGAGCGAGGAATCGGGCGACCTATTGGGTCTCGACGCACTGATCGAAGTGGCAGAGCCCTTGCCGAACGCGGGAGCGGGCGGGGATGACCTGCTGGGCATATTCTACACCGGCGGCACCACCGGGCGGCCCAAGGGCGTGATGCTGACCCATGCCAATCTGTGTTCCTCCGGCCTGTCGATGCTGGCCGAGGGCGTGTTCAATGAAGGCGCGGTCGGGCTGCACGTGGCACCGATGTTTCACCTGGCCGACATGCTGCTCACCACCTGTCTGGTGCTGCGCGGCTGCACCCATGTCATGCTCCCCGCCTTCAGTCCCGAGGCCGTGCTTGACCATGTCGCGCGGTTTGGGGTCACCGACACGCTGGTCGTACCGGCCATGCTTCAGGCGATCGTCGATCACCCTGCGATCGGGAATTTCGACACCTCGAGCCTGTGTAACATCCTCTACGGCGCGTCCCCCGCCTCCGAAACACTGCTGCGGCGCACTATGACGGCCTTCCCGGGCGTGCGCCTGACCCAGGGTTATGGCATGACTGAAAGCGCGGCCTTCATCTGCGCGCTGCCCTGGCACCAGCATGTCGTGGACAATGACGGTCCGAACCGGCTGCGCGCAGCTGGGCGATCGACATTCGATGTTCACCTCAGGATTGTCGATTCCGAGGACCGCGAACTCCCGCGCGGCGAGATTGGCGAGATCATCGTCAAGGGGCCGAATGTGATGCAGGGCTACTACAACATGCCTGAAGCAACCACGGAGACTTTGCGCGGCGGCTGGCTGCATACCGGCGATATGGCCTGGATGGACGAGGAGGGCTATGTCTTCATCGTCGACCGGGCGAAGGACATGATCATCTCGGGTGGCGAGAACATCTATTCCGCCGAGGTCGAGAATGCCGTCGCCAGCCACCCGGCCGTCGCAGCCAATGCCGTGATCGGGATTCCCCATGAGCAGATGGGCGAAGCCGTGCATGTCGCCCTGGTCCTGCGGCCAGGTAGTGAGCTGACACTTGAGGCACTCCAGGCCCATTGCCGGGCCTTGATCGCCGGATACAAGGTGCCACGCAGCATGGAAATCAGGCCCAGCCTGCCGCTGTCCGGCGCCGGAAAGATCCTGAAGACACAGCTGCGCGAACCCTTCTGGAAGGGGCGGGACAGGGCCGTGGGCTAACCCCTGGCCTTACGGAAAAATCGACAAGCCAAACTTTTGTCGAGGCGCCGCCCGCCGCAGGGAGGCATTGATGCGGAAACACTCGGTCGAGGAGAGTCTGATGTCCACGTCACCGCAGAATGCAGCTGCCCAGTTCAATGCGTTGCGGTCTTGTCCCAAGGTGGCATGGCCGACCGTGGCACTGTTCGTCGTTTGCACCAGCATCATCGGCGGTGTCTGGTACGCTGCCATCGCTCACGGGTTTCCGCTTTGGCTGGGAGCGATCGTGAACGGGGTTACCGCGTACTACCTGTTCAGCGTGGTCCATGATTCGTCACACAATGCGGTTAGCAAGATCAAGTTCGTGAACGAGCTGCTCGGTCGGGTCGGCCTGGTCTATTTCGCGCCGCTCGCACCGATGGACGTGGCCCGGTACATCCACATGGCGCATCATAAATATGCAAATGATCCGGAACGCGATCCGGATGGCTACGCACACAAGTTGGATCTGTGGTTCCCGCTGCGCTGGCTCAATTTCGATTACTATTATACCAAATGGTTCTTCCAGAAGGGCGGCGATTTTGCCCGCCGGAAGTACCCGGCTCTGTTTGCCTATGTGGCTTTCATCCTGTCGACCTGTGCCCTGATCATCTGGCTGGGATACGGGCTGGAGCTGCTGATGCTGTGGTTCATCCCGACCCGGATCAGCTCATTCCTGTTCGTGCTCGTGTTCAGCTTCCTGACTCACCAGCCGTTTGAAACCTATGCCAAGGAAGACGAATACAAGGCGACGGCATTGCGGATGGGCGGCGAATGGATTCTCTCGCCGCTGATGGCCAACCACAATTACCACCTGATCCACCACCTCTATCCGACCGCGCCGTTCTACAACTACATCAAGATCATGAAGCTGCGCGGCGATGAGATCCTGGCCAGGGACCCGCTGATGCCGCCAACCTTTGGGCTATCGCCGCGCACAAAGGAGCTGGCGAACCACTAAGCCATTGGAGGTGCAATCCTAGCCACCCATACAAAAGTATGGGTGGCTGGCGCATCTGCGGCTATAGCCTGCGCAACGGGATTGGGATGTTTAGCGCAGGGTAGCCAGCTTGATTTACCCCAGAGGCAAAACCGCGCCGCCGGTATCGGGGAGCGATCTGATCCGCAGGGATGCCCTGATCGATCAGCTCCTTCTTGACGTTCAGTCCAAGGATCTGGTGCTTGCGGTCGCACCGGCGGGTTACGGCAAGACCGTGTTGCTTACCTCGCTGTATGAAGCCCTAGGGGAGGCCGCGGGCGGCGCATTCTGGTATAACTGCGACCGCACCGACGTTGTGCCGCGCAAGCTTGCCGCGTTCTTGCTGAAGGTGAGTTCTGCCGAAGGCGGTCTGGCGGCCGATGACAGCCTCGGCCTTGAAGCCAGCGCCGCCTCGTCGGCTGGCCTGATCGCCGCTGGTCTTGATCGGCGGAAGGCCGATGTCACGGTGATCATCGAGAATTATCACCTGGCGCAGTCACCGGAAACAGACGCGCTGATCGAAGCTCTCCTGGCGACCGAATCGGTCTACCTGCACCTGGTGATCTCTTCGCGCGTCAAGCCGGGCTTTGCGACGCGCAAGTTGATGCTTGCTGGCCGGGTCGCCGAACTGAGGGTCCGGGACCTGGCCTTTACCAAGAGCGAACTGGGCGCGCTGGCCCGCACGGTCATGCCCGATGGCAGCGGGGCCGATCTGGCTGGCGTTCTGGAACGGACTGAAGGATGGCCAGTTGCGATCCGCCTGTTCCTGCTCGCGCTGAAGGAAGGGGCCGATCCCAAGCGCCTGCTCGATGAGATTTCCTCGCGCGAAGCGGACGTCGCCGAATATCTTTCGGAAGAAGTCCTGCGCGGTCAGCCGCGCGAGGTTCAGGATTTCCTGGTGGCGACCTGTTTCCTGGAACAGTTCAACCTCGCGCTGTGTGAAGCGGTTGCGCCCCATGCCGACGCTGCACAGATGATCGAACAGGTGCAGCGCAACAACCTGTTCATCGTCAGGCTGGAAAGCGACAGCGGTTGGTTCCGCTATCATCCGATTTTCCGCCAGAACCTACTGACTCAGTTCGATCGCCTGACCCGTCAGGAACAGGCCGGGATGCGCAGCGCAGCCGGTCGCTGGTATGAAGCGAACGATCAGCTGGCCGAAGCCATCGATATGGCCCTGCTATCCGGCGATGCCGGTCGGGCGCGGTCGCTCCTTGCTAGGCTGGCACCGGAGCTAGTTTCGGTGCGCGGAGATTTGGCGACCTTCCTGCAGTTGCTGTCGCGCTTCCCCAAGGGCATGATCGAGGACGATTCGACGCTGCTCTACTGGCAGGCCTGGGCGATGTTCTTCGCCCGCCGCTATCGTCAGGCCGCAACTTTGGTTGGAAGCCTCCACCGCAATGCGCAGATCGGGAGTGGGGGCGAGATTGATGCGGGCCTGCAGAACCAGATCGGTCTGCTCGATACCCTGTCGGCGACTTTCATGGATGACATGGTTTCGGCTCGGCGCGCGGCCAGTGACTGGCTGAGCAGCAATCCGGCTTCCGATCCCTTTGACCGTGCGACGGTTGCCTGCAGCCTTGTCCTCTCGTCGCTCGCCTTTCTTGACATTCCCGCCGCGAGGCGCGCCTTCGATCTGGCGCAGCGGGCGATTGCCGACAGCGACAGCGCCTATGGCAACGCCTGGGTCTGCGGGATCGGGATGACGATGGATCTGGTCGTGGGCGAACCGCGCCAGGCGCTCGCCCGGCTCGAAGCGCTGGGGGCCGGCTGGTCCGAAACCCCCAAGGCACCAAGCAACATCTCGTCAACCCTGGCCCTGCTCGCCGCAGCGGCCCATTATCATTTGGGCGAAATCGACAGTGCCGAAGCGCTGGTGAATGAAAACCTCCACATGCTGGCCGAACATGGAGTCAGCGAAACCGCCGCATTTGGCCTTGCAGCCTGTCTGCGGGTGACCGCACAGAGGGCGGGCGCTTCGGATGCACTGACGCTGGCCCGCAAGATGGAGGCTGGCCTGGCCAAGGCCTATGCCCCGCGCCTTGCCTTTACCTTGCGGTACGAGCGGGTCCTGTTGCTGTTCCGGGCCGGTCGCAGCGAAGAGGCAATCGAAGAGGCGAGCGGCATCACCGAAGTCCAGCCACTGGGTGAACGGCGCCCCGACGAGGGCGATCCCGACCTGCCCAGCGTCAAGGAGCTTCGCCAGATTGTTTCGGCCCGGGTGGCAATCGCAGACCAGGCCTGGAACGAGGCGCTGCGCATCCTGACCGGCCTGATCAGCGCCGCGCGGCACGGGGGGCGCAACTTGCGGCTGGTTCAGGCGCTGATCCTCAAGGCCGCGGTCCACTACAACCAGGGAGACAGCGTGAAGGCCGTCCGCGCCTTTCTCGACGCCGTGTCGGTCGCGCGTGACCGGGGGCTCAAACAAATCTTCCTCGACGATGCCCAGCTTTGCCGTCCGCTGGTAGCGGCCGCCCTGGCCGGATTTGAGCAGGGCCCTGCCGGACAGATCAGGGAACTCGACTTCCTGCAGGGCCTGCAGGAACGGCTTGGACTTGAAGGCCAGTTTGCCCGGCCCGACGATGAACTGCATGCACCGCTCGAACCGCTGACTGCACGCGAAAAGCTGATGGTGGAACTGCTGCTGGCCGGCCTACGCAACCGCGAGATTGCCGGGCGGCTTTCGATGTCAGAAGCGACCGTGAAGTGGCACCTCTACAATCTCTACAGCAAGCTGGGCGTGAACAACCGCACCGCTGCGATCCATCGTGCGCGCAGCCTCGGGCTGGCGACAAACTAGCCTGAACCCATACCGGGTTGGGGACTCCCGACCAGAAGCCAAACTTTCGGTTGGGACCCGATCGCCACGAAAGCGTCACAGCTACATCCAGAACAGGATGTGCGAGGCCACAATGGCAGCAGGGAGAGGCAGTGACACGAAGCCGCCGCTGGAGCGGATCGCGGTCTTTGGCGCGAACGGGCATATTGGCCGCCCCCTGGCTGAATGGGTCACGGCCAATTCCGCAACAACCGGTCTAAGGCTCGTCATCCGTAGCGAAGACCACCGCGAGGCCTTGGCAACTGCCTTCCCGCACGCCGAAATCTGCATGGCCAATTATTATGATCTCGGCTCGCTCGAGTCTGCCCTATTCGGTGTTCAGGGCGCTTTCATCGTGACGCCGGATTTTCTCGACGAACAGCGCGCCATGACGAATTTCGTCTATGCGGCGCGGACCAACCCGGGTTTGCGCCATGTCGTGCGACTGATCGCTGACCCGCCTGGCATGACTGCAGAAAGGGTGCCGGATAGTCTGAAGGCGTTCGGCGGCGGAACCGCCGTACAGCATCTGCGGGCCAAGGCGATCCTGGAACAGAGCGGCTTGCCGTTCACCTACATCAACATCGCCGCCTACTTCATGCAGAACTTCCTGACCCCGTTCTTCAATGGGCCGATCAGGGCTGAACGGATCCTTTCGGTGCCGCGCAACCGGCGCATGGGGTTCATCGACACGCATGACATCGGGGCTTGCGCCGCCGCGATCCTTCTGTCCGGCAACCAGCGCCACATCGGCCAGACCTACCATCTCGATAACGGCCACGACGTCATGTGGTTCGATGAAGTTGCGGTGCTAATGTCGGACGTCTTCGGCCAGACCATCACCTACGACGGGACCGACGAGACCTTCCTGCGCATCTGCGGAGAGGGCGTGAAGGCTTATATCGGCCGCCCGGACGCGGACCAATATTACATCAACTACTTCCAGTTCGAACAGGACAACGAGACGGTCTGGCGCAAGTCGGACATCGTCGAGTTCCTCACCGGAAGGCCCGCCAAGACGCTCCGGCAATGGCTGTCGGAAAACAAACAAAACATTCTCGGCCAATAAATGAGGGAGACCTACATGCGCCGTTTCAAAACCCGCCTGACATTGTGCGCAGGCGTCGCAGCCATTCTGGCAACGCCAGCCTATGCGCAAGACGCGGAGACGGGCGAAGAGGAAGCAGGAATCGGCGACATCGTGGTCACCGCCCAGCGTCGCGCCGAACGGGCGCAGGCCACACCGCTCGCCATCACGGCCATTGGCGGCGATGACCTGCAAACAAAGGGCGTGTTCGAGACCGCCGATCTCAGCGCGGTCGTCCCCAATATGCAAATCATTTCGCCATACGGGCGCGCCCAGCCGAACATCTCGCTACGCGGCATTTCGGTCGCGAACGAGTATAACGCCAACCAGGCATCGCCCATCGGGGTTTACATCGATGACGCCTATATGGCCTCACGCACCAGCCACGGCATGCAGCTCTATGATCTGGAGCGAGTCGAGGTGCTGCGCGGCCCCCAAGGCACGCTCTATGGGCGCAACACCACGGGCGGTGCGGTGAACTTCATCACCATGCGGCCACAACTCGATGGCACGTCGGGCTTCGTCGAGCTGGGCTATGGCAAGTTCAACCGTGTCGAAGCCTCCGGTGCGCTCGATGCGACGCTCGTGCCTGACAAAGTCGGCATTCGCATTGCCGGCAATTACATCAAGTCGGACGGGATGGTGGATAATCTCTTCCCCGGCGGAAAGGATCTGCAATCCGAAAACAGCCTTGGCGTGCGCGTCAGCCTGCTGGCCAAGCCGAGCGAGGATTTCACGATCTTTGCCAAATTCTACCATGGCAAGGACAAGCCCCGGCAGGTGGGCAACCATTTCATCGGTGCAACGCCGACGGGTGTCAGCCCGCTGACCGGCTATGGGCGCGGAACACTCGGCTTCTATCAGGTGCAAGCCAATGATCCCGGCGTGTTCGAGTTCGATGGCACCGGCGGTTTGCTCAATCTGAGCTACAATACAGGCGACTGGACGCTGACGAGCATCACCTCCTACGACAGCGGGGGCCGCAAGCTGAAGCATGATGCCGACAATGCGCCGATGGACATCCTGCAGATCTATTGGAACGACAAGTTCAAGCAGTTCAATCAGGAAGTGCGGGTCAATTATGACGCGGACGGGGTCAAGGCGATCCTCGGCGGCTATTATGGCCATGACCGGGTGGACGTGTACAACCAGTTCCAGTTCCTGTTCTTCCTGCGGGGCATCGTGCCGTTCGCCCTGCCATTCCCGGCTGCGACGAGTGGCTTCGGGGTCGACAGCCGCTATCGGCAGACGCGCGAATCCAAGGCGATTTTCGGCCAGATCGAGTATGAGCTGACCGACAAGCTGACGGCATCGCTGGGGCTTCGTTACACTTGGGACAGCCTCAAATATTCGCGCGGCAATGCCAACATTCTCGACTATAACCTGACGCCGGTGTTCAACACCATCCCCGCGCCCGGCCCCTTCAATCCGGCGGTGTCGCTCAATCGATCGGATGATTTCAAGGCGCTCTCAGGCAAGTTCGGGCTGGATTACAAGGTGTCGGACGACGTGCTGCTCTATGCCAGCTATTCGCGGGGCTATCGCGCTGGTGCGATCAATGGCGGCGGTTATCTCTCACCCGCGCAGATTGATTTCGTCGCACCCGAGAAGGTCAACGCATACGAAGTTGGCCTCAAATCCGATCTGCTCGATCGCAGGCTGCGGTTGAACCTGGCCGGCTTCTATTATGACTATAAGAACCAGCAGTTGCAGGAAGTGATCGGCGCGGTCGCGCTGCTCCGGAGCGCGCCGAAGGCCAAGATTCTCGGCTTCGAAGCGGAGATGACTGCGCTTCTTTCCGACAGTTTCAAGATCAACTCGACGCTGGGCATTCTGAGCACCAAATACAAGGGCCTGACGCTCTCTGGCATCAACCTTGAGGGCAACCGCCTGCCCTTCGCACCCAAACTGACCTGGAGCGGCGGCGCTGACTGGACAGTCGCCAATCTGGATGCCGGCAAGGTCGTGCTCAACGGCAATTTCAGCTATGCCAGCCAGCAATGGTTCTCGCCGTTCAACGAAAAGCCCTCGTTCGTCGGCGACCCCATCACCAACATACGGCAGCAGCAAAAGGGCTATTGGCTCGTCAATGGCCAGCTTCGGTTGGATGGTGAGAAGTTCTATGGATCGCTCTGGGCGAAGAACATCTTCAACAAGGGCTACCATGTCTATGGGCTCGATCTGCGTGCGGCCTTTGCCTACGACTATCTGGCCCTTGGCAGCCCGCGGACCTTCGGGGCCACGGTTGGCGTGAAGTTCTGATGATTGGAATGCCGTCCCTAGCGGATGGCACCTGAAGATGCGGCCGGCTGGTCGGGTGCCTGTCACCTGATCGCCGGCCGTTCCTGTTTTTGCTTGGGAGACGGAACCTTGGCCAACCAGACAATCACAAGACTGTGCCCCTTTTGCGAGGCCTGTTGCGGCCTGGTCGTCGAAGTCGATCCCGCCAGCCGCCAGGTCATGTCGATCAAGGGCGATAAGGACAATCCGTTCAGCCAGGGCTTCCTCTGCCCCAAATCGCAGGGGCTGCGCTTTCTTGAAGAGGACCCTGACCGGTTGCGCAAACCACTGGTGCAGCGGGGCAGGGACTTTGTCGAAACCGACCTCGACAGCGCACTTGATGAAGCGGCCACCGCCATCCGGGCCATCCGTGAGAAGCACGGCAACGACGCGCTTGGGCTCTATATCGGCAATCCGGTCGCCCATAACCTGGGGCTGGTGATCTACGGCGGCATCTTTGCCCTGACCCTTCCCAGCAGGAACATGGGCACCGCCGGATCGATCGATCACATCGCCAAGGTCGTTTCCTCGACCGAACTGTTCGGGTCCGAGGCGCTGATCCCGGTTCCGGATATCGATCGGACTGATTTTCTCCTCGTCATCGGGGCCAACCCGATGGTGTCCAATGGCAGCCTCGTGACTGCACCCGGCTGGCCGCGGCGGCTCGAGGCCCTCAAGGCACGTGGCGGCAAGTTGGTGGTCATCGACCCGCGCCGGTCGGAAACCGCCGAAGTGGCTGACCAGCACCTTGCGATCCGGCCAGGAACCGACGTGTTCCTTCTCCTTGCTCTCGTTCGCGTGCTTTTTGCCGAAGGGCTGGTCACCATTGGGGCGCTGGGGGACATCACGGATGGCCTGGCCGAACTGGCAAGCCTGGTGGAACCATTCTCGCCCGAAGCGGTGGCTGGCAAGACCGGCGTGGAGGCGCAGGCGATCCGGCAACTGGCCCGCGATCTGGCCGGTGCAAAGTCGGCCGCTGCCTATGGCCGGATCGGCACGACCGCCCAGAAATTCGGTACGCTGACGTCCTGGCTGATCGATGTCGTCAACATCCTGACCGGCAATCTCGACTGCGCAGGCGGGGCCATGTTCCCGCTGCCGGTCACCCCGGCGCTGATCTATAACCAGACCTATGCCGATGGCACCGCGCCCAACAACCGCTGGCGCTCGCGGGTCAAGGGGCTGCCCGAAGTGTCGGGTTTCACCCCGGTGGCAACCCTCCCGGACGAGATCCTGACCCCCGGCGAGGGGCAGGTGCGCGCGATGCTGACGCTGTGCGGCAACCCGGTCCGCTCCAGCCCCAATTCGGCCCGCTATGCCGAGGCTCTGGCAAGCCTCGAATTCATGGCGAGCATCGACATCTACCTCAATGAGACTACCCGCTTTGCCAATGTCATCCTGCCGCCATCCGGGCATCTCGAGCAGGTTCACTATCCGCCGTTCAGCCCGCCTTACATGGTGCGGTCCTATGCCAAGTGGGACGAGGCAGCGTTCCCCGGTGAGTCGCCCGGGGATGGTGACATCCTGCTGAAACTCAACGCCAGCATCCTCGGCATCGATCCGACGGCGCTTGAAGAACAGGCATTGCAGGGAATGATCGCGCAAGACGCTGGCGGCAGACAGCGAGTTGGCCGAGCGGACCAGCGCTGCGGCATGTTTCGAGGCAGTTGCTGTCCACGATGGCCCGGCACGGTTCATCGACCTCCTGATCCGCTGCGGTCCCTTCGGCGACCGCTTTGGCGCGCGGGCCGATGGCCTGACGCTGTCCCGCCTGCAGGAAATGCCGCACGGCATCGATCTGGGGCCGATGGTTCCCCGGCTTCGCGAGGCGATTGCCACGCCCGAGCGCCGAATCCGGCTGGTGCCGGAACTGATGAAGCAGGGACTGGCTGCGTTGCAAGACGAGTTGAAACAGGAGGCCAGCCCCTCGACCCTGCTGCTCATCGGTCGGCGCCATTTGCGCTCGAACAACAGCTGGATGCACAATGTTGCGGCGCTGGCGAAAGGGCCGGATCGCAGCTTCCTGGAAATACACCCGGACGATGCCCGCGACCGGCAGATTGCCGATGGAGCCACCGTTCGCGTTACTTCGCGCAAGGGCGCAATCCATGTGACGGCCCGGATTACCGACAGCGTCAAGTCGGGGGTGATCACGCTCCCGCATGGGCATGACCATGGCGACAAGGGCACCCGAATGGCGGTTGCAGCGCGGATGGCCGGCGCAAACTTTAACGCGCTGACCGATGCGGACGAATGGGACAGCCTGTCAGGCATTGCCGTGCTCAATGGAATTCCCGTTGAGATAGTGCCTCAGTGAGCCAGATAGTTCCCCTCCGCTTTGGGTAGAGGAGGGGAAGCATCGATCCGTCAGAGCGCCTCGACGATGGTCACATTGGCGACGCCTCCCGCCTCGCACATGGTCTGCAAGCCCCAGCGCTTGCCTCTGGCTCGAAGCGCGTTGATCAGAGTCGCCATCAGCTTGGTTCCAGAAGCGCCCAGCGGGTGACCAAGTGCGATGGCGCCGCCGTTGACGTTGAGTTTCTCGGGATCGCCGCCGATTTCCTTGAGCCAGGTCAGCGGGACCTGAGCAAACGCCTCGTTCACCTCGTAAAGATCGATGTCCCCGATCGACATGCCGGCGCGCTGCAAGGCCCTGCGGGTGGCCGTGACCGGCTCTTCCAGCATGATGACAGGATCACCGGCGGTTACCGTCATATTGTGGATTCGGGCTATCGGGGTAAGGTTGAACTGCTTGAGCGCGCGCTCGCTCACGACCAGGGCGCCGCTCGCCCCATCGCAAACCTGGCTGGCATTGGCGGCGGAAACGACACCTCCTTCGCGCAGGAGTTTTACCGATGCGATGCCTTCCAGAGTTGCATCGAACCGGACGCCTTCGTCGATCCTATGCAATTCCCCGCCGATATCTATGGGAACGATTTCGGTGTCGAACGCGCCTGCCTGGATTGCTGCTGCTGCCTTACGGTGGCTGTCCAGGGCAAATCGGTCGAGCGCCTCGCGGCCGAAGCCGTGCTTCTGCGCGAGCAATTCGGCCCCTTCGAACTGGCTGAACTGGGTTGTCCGGTGATAGCGCTCCTTGCCCCGCGGGCTTAGCGGTCCTGTACCGATTCCCTCTTTTTCATGCAGGGTATAGTTCGAGAACATCGGCACCCGGGTCATGCTCTCGACGCCCGCGGCAATTACCACACCCTGGGTCCCCGACATCACGGCCTGAGCCGCGAATTGGAGCGACTGCTGCGATGATCCGCATTGACGGTCGACAGCGACTCCAGGAGTCGTCGAAGGCAGCCGCGATGCCAGGATTGCATTGCGCGCAAAAGCGAAACACTGCTCGCCAGCCTGCATGACACAGCCGAGAATGACGTCTTCGATTGCCTCGGGATCAAGCGAGGCATTGCGATCGAGCAGAGCATCGAACGTTTCAGCAGCAAGGTCTGCGGGGTGCCAATCGGCAAGTTTCCCATTGCGCTTGCCGCCCGCAGTACGGACAGCGTCCACGATGTAGGCTTCGGCCATGCAAATTCTCCAGTTCGGATTGGGGGGTTACTTGGGTGCCATGCGAATGGCGCCGTCGAGACGGATCGTTTCGCCGTTGAGCATCGGGTTCAGAACGATACTTTCGACCATCAGCGCATATTCGTCGGGGTGACCAAGGCGTGACGGAAATGGCACCTGTTTGCCGAGCGAATCCTGCGCCTCTTGCGGCAGCGACCCGAGCAGCGGTGTCCAGAAGATCCCTGGAGCGATTGTCATCACCCGGATGCCGTAACGGGCAAGTTCCCGGGCGATCGGCAGGGTCATACCAACAATGCCACCCTTTGAGGCTGCGTAGGCTGCCTGTCCGATCTGCCCGTCGAATGCGGCTACTGATGCCGTATTGACGATAACGCCGCGTTCCTCGGAGCCAACTGGGTCTGCTTCGTGAATCCGCGCTGCAAACTTGGAAAGGACATTGAAGGTCCCGATCAGGTTGATGTTCACGATCCGTGTGAAATCGCCCAGCGGCACGGCATTGCCGTCGCGTCCTATGACTTTCGCCGGCGGGCCGATGCCTGCACAATTGACCAGAATTCGGGCCTTCCCGTTCACCTCTTCAGCCTCGAGAATGGCCGAAGCAACCGCAGCCTCATCGGTAACGTTGACCTTGGCAAAGCGTCCGCCGATCTGATCGGCAAACGCGGTGCCCAGTTCGGCGTTCAGATCGAACAGGGTGACCTTGGCCCCGCGTGCTGCCAGCCGCTCGCCGTGGCAGCCCCAAGACCGGAGGCCCCGCCAGTAACGATTGCCGCAACTCCCTCGACTTGCATGGCGATCCCTTTCCTTGTCTCGCCCTCATCAGAGCGCGCGAGCGATAATCATCCGCTGGATGTCAGAAGTGCCCTCGTAGATCTGGCAGACCCGCACATCGCGGTAGAGCTTGGCGAGGCCGAACTCTTCCAGATAGCCATAGCCGCCCAGCGTCTGGATCGCCCCGGACACGACCATTTCGGCCATTTCGGAGGCGAAGAGCTTGGCCATCGAGGCTTCCTTCAATGCTGGTGTTCCCGCATCGCGCAGGGCGGCCGCAGAAAGCACCATCAAACGTGCAGCTTCAAGCCGAGTGGTGAGGTCCGCAAGCCGGAAGCCCACGGCTTGGTGCTCGATGATCGGACGCCCCATCGAGACCCGGTCCTTCGCATAGGCGACAGCGATCTCCAGCGCAGCCTGTGCCATGCCGACGGCCTGAGCAGCAATGCCGATGCGGCCGGTTTCGAGGTTGGCGAGCGCAATCCGGTATCCGTCACCCGGCGCACCGAGTACCAAGTGATCTTCGACAAACAGGTCATCGAACCGCAGCGCGCAGGTATCCGATGCCGCCTGGCCGAGCTTGTGCTCGACCTTGTCGACCACATAGCCGATCCGGTCGGTTGGAACGAGGAAAGCTGTTATGCCCTTGCGGCCTGCCGCGGGGTCGGTAACCGCCACGGCCATCACCACCTTGGCAATTCGCCCCGAGGTGATGAACTGCTTGGATCCGGTCAACCGCCAGCCACCGGCAACACGCTCGGCCCTGGTGCGGATCGCCGCGGCATCTGATCCCGCGTCACTTTCGGTCAGCGCGAAAGCGCCGATCATCCGGCCGGATATCAGTTCCGGCAGAAACCGCTGCTTCTGCTCGGGCGTACCGTCCTTGAGCAGGCCGGAAACAAGGATCGAGTTCTGGATCGACACGATGGTCGACAGCGCCCCGTCCGTCGCAGCCAGCTCGATGAGTGACAAGGCGTAGGAAACATAATCCGCGTCCGATCCGCCATAAGCTGCAGGCGCGATCAGCCCGAACAGACCAAGCGATCCAAGCTCCTCGAACAGGTCGTCAGGATAACCGCCCGCGCGCTCGTAGTGTGCGGAATTGGGGCGAATCCGTTCCTGGGCAAAGGCGCGGACGCCGTCGCGAATTGCCACCTGTATTTCACTGAGCATCATGACGAGACGACACACCCTGCCTGCATTGGCCCGCCGCAGGAGACGGCGAGAGATCCAACGGGGGCTAGGTGACATCGCAATCGCGGCGCCAAGACAAAAGTATGGGGCTGATCGCTGTGTGAGCTGGAAGAGGAGTACGACGACAAAACCGGGAGACTAGAGATGCATGGCACCGCAGCAATCCTGCGCAAGGCGAACCAGCCCTTTTCGATCGAAGCGGTAAAAATCGATCCGCCGCGTGCCGGCGAGGTCCTTGTCCGAATCCGTGCGGTCGGCATCTGCCACACCGACATGGTTTTCGCCTCTGGCGCGATGGGATCACCCTTTCCCCTGATCCTCGGGCATGAAGGCGCGGGCGTCGTCGAAGCGGTTGGCGAAGGTGTGACCAAGGTCCGACCCGGCCAGAAGGTCCTGTTGACATTCAATTCCTGCGGGCAGTGCGGGCAATGCCACGGCGGCGATCCGGCCTATTGTCAGGAATTCGTCGCGCTCAACTTTGCCTGTGTTCGGGGCGATGGCAGTTCGTGTGTCCACGATGAAGCCGGCCAGGTTTCAGCAAGGTTCTTCGGGCAGTCGTCGTTCGCCTCACACGCAATTGCCGACGAGCGCAATGTGATCGCTCTCCCTGACGATGCTGACCTGAGGACCCTCGCGCCGCTCGGCTGCGGTATCCAGACCGGGGTTGGTGCCGTGCTGCGCTCGCTAAAGGCGCAGAAGGGATCGAGCCTGGTCGTCCTCGGCGGAGGCGCGGTGGGCCTTAGCGCGGTTCTGGGAGGCAAAATCGCTGGCTGTGCGACCATCATCCTGATCGAACCGCAGGAAGCGCGGCGGCAGCTGGCGATGGAACTGGGTGCGGATCATGTGATCGATCCGGCAGATGGCGACACGGCCGAGCAGGTCAGGGCCTTGCTACCGCAAGGCGCGAACAACGTGGTCGATACCAGCGGTAATGTCGGGGCGATTTTTGCCGCGCTATCCATGCTGGCACCGCACGGCGCGCTGGGCCTGGTCGGCGTGCCCGGCAGCCTCGATGCGGCGCTGCCGCTGCCAATCGTGCCTGCCATAACCTATGGCTATACGATCAAAGGAATCATCGAGGGCGACAGCGATCCCGATACCTTCCTGCCCGAACTGATCGCGCTGCACGCTGCCGGAAAGCTGCCGATCGAGCGGTTCTCGACCATCTACCCGTTCGACCAGATCAACCAGGCGATTGCTGACAGCCATTCCGGCAAATGTGTGAAGGCGATCCTTGAACTCCCGGCTTGAAGGAACCTGACTGTGACCCAAGACACCCTGACCATGACGATTGGCGGCAAGGCTGCGTCGTCCGCTAACAGCCTCGATGTGTGCAACCCCGCGACCGGGCAGGTCTTCGCCACTGTGCCAGATGCCGGCGCGGCAGAGCTTGAAGCGGCCATCACCGCGGCCCGCAGCGCCTTCCCCGCCTGGCGCGACACGGCCTGGGCCGACCGCGCTGCAATCGTCAATCGCATCGGCGAGACCATCGCGGCGAATGCGGCGGAACTGGCCGCGATGCTCACCCGCGAGCAGGGCAAACCGGCGGAGCAGGCCCAGTTCGAGGTCATGGCCGCCGCGCAGTGGTGCCAGGCAACCGCCACTCTGACTTTGCCTGACCGCGAGATCGAGGCCGGGCCGGGACGCCGCCAGGTTACCCGCTATGTCCCGATCGGGGTGGTGGCCGGGATCTCGCCATGGAATTTTCCGGTGGTACTGTCGATTTGGAAGATCGCGCCGGCCCTGCTTGCAGGGAATACCTTGGTCCTGAAGCCTTCGCCGTTCACGCCGATGACCGTGCTGCGGATCGGCGAACTGGTGCGCGATTTCGTACCTGCCGGGGTGCTCAACATGATCACTGGCGGCGACGCGCTGGGGCCGCTGATGACCGCGCACCCGGGCTTCGACAAGGTCAGCTTCACCGGTTCGACGGCGACCGGACGCCGGGTGATGGCCAGCGCGGCGCCGACGCTCAAGCGGCTGACACTGGAACTGGGTGGTAACGATGCGGCGATCGTTATGCCGGACGTAAACGTGCCCGAAACGGCGGAAAGGCTGTTCTGGTCGGCCTTCACCAACAGCGGGCAGGTCTGCGTCGCGACAAAGCGCGCCTACGTCCACAGCGACATCTATGACGCGTTCCGCGATGAGTTGGTAAAACTCGCGGAGGCTGTGCCGATGGGCGACGGCAGCCAGCAAGGGACCGCGCTCGGACCGATCCAGAACAAGCCGCAGTACGACCGCGTCAGAGGCCTGCTCGCCGACTGTAAAGCGAACGGTTACCAGTTGCTCCAAGGAGACGCGCCGGAAGGAGAGGGCTTCTTCGTCCCCGTCACTTTGGTCGACAATCCCCCCGAGGACAGCCGCATCGTTCGGGAAGAACAATTTGGCCCGATCCTGCCGCTCTTGCGCTTTTCCGATGTCGAAGAAGTCATCGCCAAAGCAAACAGCTCTGACATGGGACTAGCCGGAACAGTTTGGTCTGCGGACACCGAGGCCGCGATGCGCATCGCCGAGCAGATGGACACGGGAAATGTCTGGATCAACGAAGGTCTTGCGTTGTCTCCATTCGCGGCGTTCAGTGGCCGCAAGCAATCGGGCGTTGGAGTCGAGAATGGGATCGAAGGATTGATGACCTATGTCGAGCCGAAGACATTTCTAGTTTCGCACTGAGTTTGGAACGTCCGGTTGATTTTTAGTGCGATGAATCAGCAATGATTGAAATCATCCAACGTGGATACACCTAATCTAAGACTGCCGTGTAAATTTGTTCCGCCGAGCTGGCTCACTAAGTGTCAAACAGATCTCGCTGAGGCGAAAAGTGCATCCGCTTGAGGAACTATTCGACAGGCTGAGTCTTGAGTGTACGCCCTTGGAGGTGCCGACGGGATTTGGCTCGACTTGGCCTGCACCCGCCAAATTCATCGCATAGCATTTTCATTCGTACACCAATCTACCGGGAATTTTGTCGAAAAAGAGAGGGCATAACTGGTAATGAGAGTAAGTCGTGCCATCCTGTTTTTTGGCGCTGCGGCGCTAGCGCAGCCGCCTCTCGGCGCAAGCGGGCATGTCCTCACGATTCCCGCGTGCGGCGGCCAAAAGGTCCGACTTTTGCAAATCCCTCCCGACCCTGACGATCCCGTCAGAGGTCCAGATTGCGCAAAGGTCTGCCATTCACCAGCCGAACGGCGTGAGCGGTCTGCGGCTGGCAAACGCGCATGTAATTGAAACTTCGTGTGTTGATTTCGGTGAATCCGCGCATCGGCTGGGGAGGTTACCCTGACCGGCCCCCACCGAGTGGTCCGCGGGGATTGTTAGTGCATTGACGCCTCCATCGCCATTGTTGGCCGTAGGTGGAGCGAAGCGGAACCGGAGGGCGACACTGGCGATGGAACGGCCTCCGGCGCGGGTGGTCGATATCCCAGCGAGCCGTGCGGCCGGACGGTGTTGTAATGTCGTCGCCATGCCTCGATCAGGATGCGGGCTTCGGCGAGCGAGTAGAAGATCTCGCCGTTGAGCAGTTCATCGCGCAGTGACCCGTTGAAGCTCTTGCAATAGCCATTCTCCCATGGCGATCCGGGGGCGATGTAGAGCGTCTTCACGCCGACCTTCGCCAGCCATTCCTGCACCGCCGTCGCGATAAATTCCGGGCCATAGCACATTGGGAAGCTGCCTATTGGAGGGCCGCAATGCCTTGATGGGGACAAGGGCGCGTAGCGCCCGCCGGCTTCATCAAGGCAGTCATGACCGGCCAGCAGGTCTCTAAAGAGAAGTTGTCGACACAACCTTTGGAGGCTGACCGATCATGACCAAGCTGCATTCTACGCCACCCGACGCCGTCCTGGTAGCCATCGATATGTCGAAGCACCGCCAGGAAGTTCTCCTCGAACGACCGGAAGGCGGCCGCCGACGCCGTATGACCGTCATGGCGACGAAGGCGGACTATGACCGGCTGGCTGACGATCTGACGGCCATCGGCAGGCCCGTGATCGTCGGCTTTGAAGCAACCGGCAACTATCACCGCACGTTGGCGCATCGCTTGCTGTCCGCCGGGTTCGAGCTTCGCCTGATTTCGTCGGTCGCCTTGGCCCGGACACGCGAAGCGCTGCACAATGGCTGGGACAAGAATGATTCCAAGGACGCTCAGGTAATCCTGCATATGCTGAAGATCGGGGCGACGCAGCGCTATGTCGATCCGCTGGCTGCGGGCATCAACGATCTGCAGGAGATGTCGAAGACCCACGAAGCCATTTCCAAGGCGAAGACCCAGACCTGGCATCGGATCCTCACCCATTATCTGCCGCTGTATTTCCCGGAGATCGAGCGTTTCGCGGGCAATAGCCGGTCCGACTGGTTCCTGGCGCTGATCGAACGATTCCCGACGCCGGGCAGCATCACCTCGATTGGGCGCGAGGCTTTCACCGAGCAGGTCTGGCCGCTGATCGGCCGCAAGGTTTCCAAGGCCCGGGTAGTCAACGACATTTACGAGACGGCCTGTGCATCGATCGCGCTGCCGATCGACGAAGATTCCACGGCGGTCGCCATGTTCCGTATGGTTATCGCCCAAGCACGCACCCTGATTCAGCAGCGCAACGAGATCGAGCGGATTGCCCATCACGCGCTGGCGACGAACAGCGATTATCAGCTCCTGCGTATGATCCCCGGCATCGGGCCGATCAACGCCCTGACGATCCTGGCCGAGGCCGGTGACCTGCGGCGTTTCAGCCACCATCGCCAGTTCCTCAAGTTCTGCGGCCTCGACCTCGCCACCTACCAGTCAGGGATATTTCGGGGGCGGACCAAACTATCAAAGTACGGCAACGCTCGGCTGCGACGCACCTTCTGGATGGCCACGCAGGTCGCGATCCGACAACCCAACAACAGCTTCCGCGACAAGCTCTCCCGCTATGTCGACGGCCATGCCAGCGATCCCGATCGCCGCCGCAAGGCAATGACCGCTCTCACCGCCAAGATGGCGCGCGTCGTGCACGCCGTCATCAAGACGGGAACCGAGTACCGCCCGTTCGTCGAACGGGCGGACACCAGATGGAAGGACCCCTCTCTGCTGTGCCGTGAGGGCGCTACGGCGACCCTGTAGATAATGTTCGGGCCTTCCATCTGGCATGCGTATCTCATTTTAAGGACGGTGAGGACCACGATCCCGAGGATCGATGGATCCTGTGTTTGCTATGGCCGAGAGCGCCTTCCTTGACGATGGAAGCCATCTGGATCATAAAATCACCAGCGCCGATCACCTTCGGCGCAACGAGACCTGCTGGCATTTTCCCGCTACGCTTTCCCAACATAGGACGTTGTCAGACCGGATATGCGCCGGCGGACCGCGGGTGACGAACAGTTCGGCCAGCGCCGCGAGCACGTCGTCGCTCTTGAGCTTGCGCGCCACCGGCAACGCCAGGCACTCCCGGCTCGCCTCGTCGATGATCGACAGGATCCGGTATTTGCGACCGTCATGCGTCCGCCCTTCGACGAAGTCGTAGGACCAGACGTGCCCGGGATACTCGGGTCGCAGCCGGATACATGATCCGTCGTTCAGCCACAGCCGCCCGCGCTTCGGTTGCCTTTGCGGTAACTTCAGCCCCTCGCGGCGCCAGATACGCTCGACCCGCTTGCGGTTCACATGCCAGCCCGCATCACGCAGCAACGCCGTCACTCGGCGATAGCCATAGCGACCATATTGCCGGGCGAGCGCAATGATATCCTCGGTGAGAGCGGCTTCGTCATCAGCCCCGCGGGGCACCTTGCGCTGTGTCGATCGATGTTGCCCGAGCACACGGCAGAGCCGTCGCTCGGACACCGGCATCATCGTCCTGATGTGGTCGATACAGCGCCTGCGGCGCGCGGGGCTCAGAAGTTTCCCCGGGCAGCTTCCTGCAGGATCAGCTTGTCGAGCGTCAGGTCCGAGATCGCGCGTCGAAGCCGCTGGTTCTCCTTCTCCAGATCCTTCATCCGGCGCGCCTGGTCGGTCTTCAGACCGCCATATTCCTTGCGCCACCGATAATAGGTCTGCTCGCTGATCGCGATCCGACGGCACGCCTCGGCGGTCGTAGCGCCCTGCGCCAGCACAACCTCCGCTTCACGCAGCTTGCCGATAATCTCTTCCGGGCGATGCTTCTTGGCCGGCATTCATAATCTCCTTCGTCGTCCAAAATATCATCAATTTTGGACCACTCAGAAGGGGGCAGATCACTCGCGGAACGCTAGAAGGCATCGTTGCAGCTCAGGCGTGTTGCGAGCGTGTCCCAGACCACACACGCCGCGCATCACGTCAATTACAAGACACGGGTGTATTGACTTTGTCAAGATTTGGAGGCATCGTCACGATACAGGAGTGTATCGGAGCCTGAACCAGGTTGCACCTGTTCAGGCCCACGACTGCGTTCGCCACTCGGTGTGCCTAATAAAGGGGGGGTTGACATGACCAAGAGCAGTTCATTGCGACACGCTTTCTCGTTCGCCGCCGTGTTGCTGGCGAGTACGGCGGCGGTATCTCCGGCGCTCGCGCAGGATGCAGCGACTCCCGCCGATCAGGCCGACAAGGACGACGACGCCAACGCCTCGACGATCGTAGTCACCGCCAACCGGCGCAGTGAAGTCATCTCCGAGGTGCCGATCGCGATCACGGCCATCACCACCGAGGACATCAAGCGTCGCAATGCCTTGAGCATGGATGACTTGCAGGCGGCCGTCCCGGGCCTGCGGCTCGTGGACATCGGCCCCGGCTCGCAGCGCATCCAGCTGCGCGGCGTGTCGCAATATCTGGGTCAGGCGACGGTCGGCAATTACGTCGACGAATTCTCGGTGACCAACCTCGGTCCGCAAGGCGTGGCCGAAGTGCAGCTGCTCGATCTCGAACGGGTCGAGGTGTTGCGCGGTCCGCAGCCCACGCTTTACGGCGAAAGCTCGATGGGCGGCACGATCCGCTACATTACCGCGCGGCCCGATCTCGACGAATTCTTAGGCTCGGTGACCGGCGAACTCAGCACCACCAAGAGCGGCGAGGAAGGATACCGCGCAGAAGGCTTCATCAACGTGCCGATCGCGCCGCGCGTGGCAGCCCTGCGCATTTCAGTCCAACACCGCGACGTGGGTGGCTGGGTCGACAGCCCCATTGCCGATGACTATAATGATCGCCAGATCACCACCATCCGCGGCAAGCTGCTAGTCGAACCGAGTCCTGACTTCTCGGTCAGCGCGACCGTGCTCTACAACGAATCCAAGCAGGACAACGTCAGCTTCTCGCTCGACGGCCTTACGACCGCGCAGACCACGCTGACCCCGTCTTCGCAGGATTACCTGCTCGGCTATCTGGAGGCGAGTTATGATTTCGGGCCCGTAAATCTGCTGAGCGTGACAGGCTACATAGACCAGTCGAGCTTCGCTCGCCGCGACATCGGACCCTTCTTTAATACGCTATTCGGCTTTCCCGCTTTCACGCAGGTGTTTTCCGATGCGGACGGCAATTTCAAGCGCTTCTCGCAGGAACTGCGCCTGACTTCCGACAGCAGCGGCAGCTTCCGTTACCTGATCGGCGGCATTTATGCCGAGGGCAAGGGCACCGGTCGGGCGTTGTCGACCTATCGGCCCGCGCCAATACCGGCTTTCGGAATCTTCAACGACAGCATCGCGAGCCGCACCAAGAGCGAGACGTTCGCGATCTACGGCAACCTCGAACTCGACCTAGCCGATTGGCTGACCATCGAGGCCGGCGGTCGCTATTTCCGCGAGAAGCTGGATCAGAGCTCGGTGACCACGCAGTTCGACGCCTTGGGCGCGGGCTCCAACCGGGTGATAACGCTCGGGCGCAACGCGACCTTTGACACCTTCAACCCGCGCATCGCGATCACCGCCAAATTTGATGATTCGATCATCTATGCCTCTGCGGCCAAGGGCTTCCGCTCGGGCGGGTTCAACCTCAACCCCGCGGCTCCCAATCCGACCTTCGATCCGGAAAGCCTTTGGACCTATGAAGCGGGGACCAAGCTGACGTTCCTCGGAGGCGCAGCCTATATCGAGGCGGCTTTGTATTACCAGGACTACACCAGCATCCAGTCGACCAACGTCACGCCGCTCGGTGCAACGGCAGTGTTCAACTCTGGCGCGGCCGACGGCTTCGGCTTCGACCTTGCTCTAGTCCTGTCCCCGAGCGACAACTTCCAGTTCAGCGCCAGCCTTGGCCACAATGATGTGGCCTTCGCCACGAATGCTATCGACAAATTTGCCGGAGATCCGCTCGATCTGGTTCCGCCCTATAACATTTCGGTGGCCGCCGACTGGACCCCGCGCGTGTCCGACAGCTTCGACCTGCGCGTCCACGCCGACCTTAACTACGTGGCCGAGGCGGCAATTATTCTGCGACAAATCGGAGCGCTCGGCTTTGATACAGTCGCCCCCAACCAATCCCGAGTGCTGATCAACAGCCGCATCAGCGCAGATTTCGGCGCATTCGAGGTCTATGCCTTCGGCACCAATCTGTTCAACGAGCTGAAGGAGGTAAACCCGGATTTCGGCTCCTTCGTCGAGCCGATCTTCACACAGCCGCGCACCATCGGTGTCGGTGTGAAGGCGAACTTCTGATGGCTTGGGGGGCAAGCCTCCAGTGTGCGGCGGTGGGGGCAGCCGCCCTGTTGCTTGCCTCCCATCCTCTGTCGGCGAGGTCCGGGGCGGACGAGACTCCCGCGCCTCGGCCGGTCCAGATCCACTTTGTCGATAATTTCACCCAGACCTTCGCCGTCCCGCCCGAGTTCCTGTGGGCCGAGCTGAAGCGGATGTATATCGATGGCAACAAGTATCGCGATCTCGGCTTTGCGATCGAGGTGCTCCCGCCCACGCCCGAGGCACCGCTGGGCGGGACCATCGTCTCGCAAGGTGAAGGCAAAACCATCGACCGCCGCATCGCGCTGTTCACCGCGATCGACGATACCAGGCGCTTTCTCGCGCTGCGGGTAATCTACAGCACGGGGATTGCCGCCGAGGTCAGCTATGACGTGCGCGAGGCTCCGGGCGGATCGCTGGTGCAGCTCATCGTCCATGCCCAGCAGCCGATGCCTGCCACGGCCACAACGCACGATGCCGCGGCCGTGCGGCGCGAGGCCGAGGCCCTGACCACGTTCCACTACGATCAGCTGGTGACGATGTGGGCAGCTGAAGCGCAGCGGGTTGAGGCGCTGTACCGGGCAGGCGCCGCCCCAGCGCCGCGCTAGTCAGCGCCACACAGCGCGCGCAACCCGCAGCCAGTTTTCGCCAAGAATCTTGTGCACCGCGCCGCGGTCCGCGCAGCGGCCGAGCAATTCGGCAGCAATCGCGCCGATCTGCTGCGGCCCGATCATCGAAGTGGCATTTTCAAGGCTCGCCGCATCGGGGAAGATTTTCGGCATCGCCGCCAGATAATCGACGAGCTCCCGCTTGTCGAAAACGTAATCGAGCCCCAGGCCGACATGGCCGGTGCCGACCAGCGACGCGACGTGTTCGATGTGATCGACCAACCGCGCGACGCTGGCCGGGCCGTCGCCAAGGAAGGTACCGATCCCGTTGATTCCGACGACCCCGCCGGTTTCGGCGCATGCGCGAACCAGGTCGTCGGCAATGTTGCGATAATGCGCGAAGACCGCCGCAGGGTTGGAGGGCGAGAAAATGACGGGCGCGTCAGCTTGTTTCATCACCTCCATCGCGGTGCGATGCCCGGCGTGGGAACAGCAGGCGATCATGCCGACCCTGCGCATTTCGGCGAGGACGCGCTTGCCGTGGTCGGTCAGGCCTCTGTCCGCATCCTCGGTGCAGCGCGATCCGGCACGGTTGACGGCATTATACGCGACCAGCATCCAGCCCACCCCGGCCTCGCGCCACGGTTCGATCAAAGCCTCGCCGCTCTGGTCGAGCGGGGCCATGCCCTCAACGTCGAAAAACACGGCGAGCTCACCCTCGGGCCGTGCGAACTCGATATCGGCCACTGTCCGCACCAGTCGGCAAAAATCGCCAGTGCTCCTCATCCAGCAGGTCAACCCTGCGATCATCGCATCATGTTGCTCCAGCGGCACCGGGCCAAACCCGACATTGACGCTGATCACGTCCACGCCGGCCGCCGCAACGTCCCTCAGCCGCGCAAAGAAGTCGTGATCGTTGGGTCTGAGCGGCAGGCAGGCGTGATTGTTCCACACCAGCGCATCGCGGACCAGTTCCTCGGCTTAGGCAAAATCAGGCATCATTATCTCCGCAGCATCGCCGGCCGGCGCTGGAACTCGGATGATTGATAGTTACGATACATATGTGTATCGTTCAACCCGGAGAGGGAGGCGCCATGGTTTACGATGAGATGCTGCGAAAATACCGAGCCGACGGCGTTGTCCATGTGCCGCAGGTTCTCCCGCCCGAATGGGTGGCCCGGCTTGCCGCCGCGACAGACGTGGCGCTCGCGAGTTCGCCCGATGATGCCGAAATCTACGAGGGCACGCGCTCTGCACCGCTTTCCTACGGTGAATTGCAGGTCTGGAAGCGGCTGGAGGCATTTCGCGAAGCGGTGCATGAAGGCCGTCTGGCGCGGATTGCCGCAGGCCTGATGGGGTCAGCTAGCGCGCGCTTTTACTACGACCAGTTGCTGGTCAAGGAGCCCGGCTCGGTCCGCCGCACGCCGTGGCATCAGGACATCCCCTACTGGAAAGTTGCGGGCGATCAGATCTGCTCGATCTGGCTCGCGCTCGATCCTATTCCTGGCCGGGCCGCGCTGGAATTCGTGCTCGGCTCGCACATTTGGGGGGAACACAATCCGCAGCACTTCATGGACGCATCACCCTATGCAGGCACCGGACTTGCTGCGCTGCCTGATATCGAAAGCGATCGTGCCGCTTATGACATCCTCGCCTATGACCTTGCACCGGGCGACGCGCTGATCTTCCATGGGGCAATCGTCCATGGTGCGCCGCCTGCCGACCAGTCGGGCCGGCGCCGCGCTTGGTCGACGCGGTGGCTGGGCGATGATGCTGTCTTTGCCGACAAGCCAGGCGAGCGGGCCTTTCCGGCAGACGAGACCGGGTTGGTGCATGGCCAGGCTTATGCAGGGCCCGACTATCCGCTGATTCACGGGAGAGCCTGAGGAAAATGGAAAAGATGCGCCATACGCCGATGCAGCATCGCCGCTGGCTTCGCTGGAGCCTTGTAGCCGTTCTCGCGACTGGCCTTCCGGCCTGCGCTGCCGCCGAGGCAGGCGGGCCTGGATCGGTCCCAGCGCTGGCGGGTGCCGTATCGCCCGCACAGCAGGTTGCCACCCTGCATGACGAGATGGTGGCGGCGCTGCGTCCTTTCGATGGGGCGGTGCGAGGCCTGCTTGGCGATCCTTTCGTCATCCTGCCGCCTGATACGCTCGAGCACGCGCAGAGTGTGGCGGCGTTGGGTGCCGGTTTCCGCCAGCGGCTCGAGGCCTTACCGACCGACGGCCTTTCCGAAGCTGACCGGCTGACCCGCGATTATCTCGTGGCGTTGGCCCGCGGCATGGAGGATCACCCGCAGTTCTGGCTCTATTCCTTCCCGATCACGCCCTATGCAGGCGGCTGGAAACACAACAGCTACCGCCAGCAGGCGATCGCAACCCCGCTCGCGAGTGAAGAGCAGCGCGAGCACTACCTTGCCGCGCTCAAGGCCTATGCGGCGTACATTCGCTCGCATGCGGACAAGCTCGCTTTGCAGGCTGGACGCGGTATCCGGATCGCGCGCCCGGCGATCCCCGGCGCTCGCCGGGTTGCCGCCAATCTGGCTGCCGCCTCAAGCGGGTTCGTGCCCGACGATGCCCGGCTTGGCGCGGCCAGTCCCGAGGAGAAAGCCGCCTATCGCGCCGAAGTAGCGGCGCTGGTCGAGACCGAAATCGCTCCGGCCTTCACGGCGCTCGGCGCGGTGCTGGACGATGACTATGCCGCTGCCGCCCCCGAGCGCCCGGGCCTGATGTGGCAGGAGGGCGGCGCCGATCACTATGCCCGGCTCGCCCGCCTGCACACCGGCACCGACCTGTCCCCGCAAGAGATCCATGCCATCGGCCAGCATATCCTGCGCGATGCCCTAGCCGAGCTGGCCCAGATCAAGCAAAGCGTGGGTTTCACCGGCTCCGACCGCGAATTTGCCGCGCTGGTCGATGCCGATCCGCAATTTGCCGCGTCCACGCCAGAAGACGTCGAGGGCCATTTTCGCCGGGCGATGGAGCGGATCGAGCCGGTACTGCCGAGCTATTTCTCGCTTTTGCCCAAGGCCCCCTACGACGTCGAGCGCGCGCCGCGGAACATCGAAGAGGGCATGACCTTCGGCTTTTACCGTTCGCCCACGCCCGATAATCCGGTGGGGGCCTATTTGTACAACGGCTCGGCGACGGCGACGACGTCCTATGCCAATGCCGCGGCGCTGATATATCACGAACTGCTGCCCGGCCATCACTTTCAGATCGCGCTGCAACTGGAAAACAAGGACTTGCCGCTGCTGCGCCGGGGAAATTCCTTCACCTATCTAAACGCCTATGTCGAAGGCTGGGCTGAATATGCAGCTGATCTCGCCGACGAGATGGGCATGTATGCCTCGCCCTACGAACGCTTCGGGCGGCTCTATTCGAAGATGTTCCTCGCCAACCGGCTGGTGGTCGACACCGGGCTCAACGCGCTCGACTGGACCCATGACCAGGCGCGCGCCTTCATGAAAGCCAACACCTTCGCCTCCGGTGCCGAGATCGAGAGCGAGCTGCTGCGCTATTCGACGGACATCCCGGGCCAGGCGCTGTCCTATGCGATGGGTCAGCGCGAACTGCTGCGGATGCGTGACGAGGCGCGCGCCGCACTAGGAGATCGGTTCAGTTTTCCCGCGTTCCACGCGGCGATTCTGTCACCCGGATCGTTGCCGATGGACCTGCTCGATGCGCATCTTAAACGATGGCAGGCGCAGCAGCGCGCCGACTAGAGCACTCCGCGCATGGCTTGCGCGCCATCGCCCGATCATTCGGATGCGGCCTCGTCCATCGTGATGGTGGCGAGCGAGGGCGGGCGGCTGGCCTGGAGCCGTGCAGCGGCCTGTTCGGCCTCGCGCATCACGCGCAGGAAATTGCCGTTGGCAAGGGCGGCGAGGTCAGGCTCGCTCCAGCCGCGGCCACGCAGTTCTGCGATCAGCGCAGGATAGCGCGACACGTCCTCGAGCCCCTCGGTGACGTCCGGCGGCCCTGCACCGAAGAAGTCCCCGCCGATCCCGACATGCGCTTTGCCGGCGATTTTCGCGACATGCTCGACATGGTCGGCGACGTCCGCGATGCTCGACATCGGCGGTTTTCCGTATTCCGCGCGGTGGGCTTCCAGGACGGCGCGGAATTCCGCCTCGCTCGTGATCTTAGCGATCTTCTCTTCGAGCGGCTTGTCGTGCCGGCGCCGGGCCTCGTTCACGTAGGGCGGGACGAAAGTTACCATCACGATTCCGCCATTCGCGGCGACCCGCCGCAGCACGTGATCGGGCACGTTACGGGGGTGACGGGTGAGGGCAAAGGCCGAGGAATGCGAGAAGATCACCGGCGCCTCGGCCACATCGAGCGCGTCGTTCATCGCATCGGCCGATACGTGTGACAGATCGACCAGCATGCCGAGCCGGTTCATCTCGCGCACCACTTCCTTGCCGAAGGGCGTCAAACCTCCGTGCCGAGGCGGCCAGGTGGCGGAGTCCGCCCAATCATGTCCCGCCGAATGGGTGAGCGTGGCGTAACGCACTCCCAGATCATAATAGGCGCGCAGCACCGCCATGGAATTGGCAATGGGATGCGCGCCCTCCATGCCGAGCAGCGACGCGATCCGTCCTTCGGCGCGTGCCTTCTCGATATCGGCGACGGTTAAGGCCAGGGCGAACTCGTCATATCCGGCGATCATCCGCCGGGCGATGTCGATCTGTTCGAGCTGGTACCGCACCGCCTCGAGTCCGCTGAGGCCCGAGGGCACATAGACCGACCAGAACTGCGCTCCCACATTGCCTTCGCGCAGCTTGGGAATGTCGGTGTCGCCGTCGCCCTCAGCCCCCAGATCGATCTTGCCCAGATCGCCGCCGGTCTTCTCGCGCAGCACGAGGGGGAGGTCATTATGCCCGTCGATGATCCAGATTTCGGGATCGTCTCCTCGCACCTGCTGCGCGCAGAGCATGCCGGGAGCAACGAGCAGGCTGCCGAACAGGGCCGGTGCCATCATCCCGAATAGCTGCCTGCGATGTGCATTCCAGGTCATTGCGAGACTTCCCTTTCGTGAGGATTGGTACGGGGACGTTCTCAGATGAACGAGAAGATCATCTCGAGCGGCTTCTTGTTGAGCGCGTGCAGCGGCACGGTCGCCGCTTCGGCCGGATAGCCCACCACCAGCAGCAAATAAGGCTTCTCGCTTTTCGGACGCTCGCAAAGGTCGTTGAGGAAGGTCATCGGCTTGGGCGTATGGGTCAGCATGCACAGCCCCGCGTGATGCAGGGCAGCGATCAGAAAGCCCATCGCGATGCCGACGGATTCGGGAACATAGTAGTTCTGCCGCTCGCCATCCTCGACAATCCCGCCCTTTCGCTGTCCGAAAATGGCGATGATCCACGGGGCATGCTCAAGATAGGGCTTGTGTGCGTCCGTGCCGAGCGGGGCGAGTGCGTCGAGCCATACCTCGCCCGCCTTGCCGGCGTAGAATTCGCGCTCCTCCTTCTCGGCCAATTCGCGCAGGACGCGCTTCTTATCGTCCGATCCGATCGCGCAGAAATGCCATGGTTGGTGGTTGGCTCCGCTCGGGGCGAGGCCGGCCGTCGCGATGGCGGCCTGGATCACCGCGCGATCGACGGGGCGGTCGGAAAATTCGCGGACCGTGTGGCGCTCTTTCATCCGCGCAAGAAAGGCCTCTGCCTCGCCCAGCATCTCGGCGGGCGGGCGTTCGGCATAGTCCATCAGCGGGATGCAATCATGTTCTTTCATCGCCTGTTCCTCACTCTGTCGCTGCGCCGCGGTCCAGCCCGAAGCGCCGGATCAGTGCCGTCTCGTCGGGCGCGCGACCGTGGAATTCGCGGTAGGCCTGCTCGATCGGCACCCGGTTGGCGCGCGATAGCACGGTCTCGAAATAGTCCTCGCCAACCCGGCGATCATGGAAGCCTTGCGGTCCGCGCAGGAACACCTCGGCAAGGTCGGCGGCGAGGATGTCCGACCACAGGTATGTGTAGACATTGGCAGAATATTCCCGTGACCAAGTATGGAAGGCCGAAGAGGCGCGCATGATCGGATCGGCGGAGGCCGGAAAGCCGCGCTGTGTCAAAAGTTCGCGCTCGAAGGCGTTGACGTCGGCAGGCGGCGTGTCCTGCTGGTGCAGCATCTGGTCGACCAGCGCCATTGCCATGTATTCCGGATTGACGCTGAACACCCGTTCGTATTGCCGCGCGGCCCGCAGCCGCGTGCGCAGGTGTGCAGGCATGGCAAGGCCCGTGCGGTGGTGCGGCAAACGATCAAGTGTGCGGTCGGTCAGCAGCCAGCGTTCGTTGAGCAAGGAGGGCACTTCGACGAAGTCCCACGGCACGGTGAGCGCGGCCGTGCCGTTGTAGCGCGCCGTGCTCGCCAGCATGTGCAGTACATGGCCGAACTCGTGGAACAGCACGTTGGCATATTCGAAGGGGAGCAGGATTTCCTCTCCCGGGGCGGCAGCGGGCGGGCTGGAGTGGAGCGCGATCACCGGCAGTTCGCCCGGCTCGAGATCACCCGCCTGGCGATACTGCGTCGCCCATGAACCCTGCGGCTTTTCAGGGCGAGGACGGATATCGAGATAGACGATGCCGGCTGGCATCCCGCCACGCCGCGCGAGGTAGACCTCGATGTCGGGGCTGACGGTTGCCACGCCGCTCAGTCGCTCAAAGCTGTAGTCGTAGGTATCGCCCGCCGCGGCGAAGAACGCATCGCGCACTGCGGGGAGCGGGAAGTAGCCGGCGATCTCTTGCGCATCGATGCCGAAACGTTCGCGGGTCAGCCGGTCGAGATAGTGGATGCGGTCCCACGGGGCGATGCCATCGACTCCGTCGGCGCTGGCGAGCGTCTGAAGCTCTGTCACCCGGCGCGCATCGGCAGCCATGACCGCGTCCCAGTTTCTCTCGATGATCGACAGCGCGCGGTCGGGGGTGCCGACCATGCGCGCGGCGAGCACGTAATCGGCGTAGCGCGGATAGCCTAGCAGCTGCGCCTTGGCCTTGCGCAGCGCGAGCATCTGTGCGGCAATCGGGCGATTGTCGAACTCGCCCGGAGCCCCGCCGCGATCCATCCACTGCTGCCATACGGCGCGGCGGGTCTCGCGGTCGCGCACGTGGGTCTGCACCGCGAACACCTGCGGGCGCTGGTTGGGAATGGCAAAGGCGCCCGCGCGCCCCTGCTTTGTCGCCAGCGCGGCGGCAGCATCGATCTGCGGCTGCGGCAAGCCGGCAAGCCGTTCCGGCGCATCGAAGAACGTGAACTGGGCGGCAGCCTCGCGGTTGAGGTTCTGGTTGAGCTGGGTGCTGAGGCGGGCCAGTTCAGCCTCGATCTCGGTCAGGCGTGATCGGTCCGCCGCAGCCAGCCCGGCTCCGGCACGCGCCATCGCGGCATAGGTGACCTCGGTCAGCCGTGCCTGCTCTGCATCCCGGATTCCCCCCGGAAGGCCGCGGTAGACTGCCGCCACCCGCGCAAACAGAACCGGATCGCTCAGCGCTTCAGCTTGCGCGGCATCGTTCATCGCCACGAGGCCGGGACCAAGCTTGCGCCATTCGTCGTCGGCGTGGGTGGTGAGATAGATGCGCAGCACCGCCATCAGGCGGCGCAGGCGGCGTCCCGACTGATCGAGCGCGGCAACCGTATTGTCGAAATCGGGCGGAGCAGGATTGGCAGCGATGGCGGCCAACTCGCGGCGGTAATCGGCTACCGCTTCCGGGATCTGGGCGGCAATCGAAGCGGGCGTGGCGCGATCCACCGGAGGCAGGCGCCATTCGCCCTCCCATTGGGCCAGATCGGTGGACGCGGCGTCCGCCGCGACAGCCGGCGCGGATGCGGAGAGCGCGGCAGGTGGCGCGGTTAGCGCGAGTGCAAGCGCCAGCGCCAGCATCACGGCCGGGTTCCCGCTGCAGCCTCGGGAGCGGTCGGCGCGGCGTAGCCGCCCGCTGCAATTCGGCGCAGCACATCGATAGTGAAATCGGGGTGCTCGTAGAGAAAATTGTGGCTCGAATCCTCGGGCGCCACGATCCGGGTCGCGTTGTTCGAATAGTCCATGAAGCGTTCGCGCGCGACCGCATAGAACCGTTGCAGGCGCATCGCCTCGCGCTCCTCGGCGTTGCGGAAGGTCGAGACGTCGGAAATGCCAACCGCGTTCTGAGGCGCGAACAGATAGAGCGGCACCTCGCCCAACTCGCCCTCGAAGAAACCTGTTTCATAGCCGACCGCGGCCATGCCCTGCGGCGTCAGTTCCTGATAGATCGAATGGGCAGCCATCTGGGCGCGCGGGCGGCTGACGAAGTTTTTCTGGATCACATTGTCACGCCCCATGGTCCTCGCGATCTTGCGGTCCAGTTCGACAAAGGCGGGCGGCATTTCGGGTTCGCCCTTGAGTTTCTGGTAATCGATCGCGAAAAGCCCGAGGAACCCGTTCCACCACGGTTCCGAGGACAGCGAGGAAAGCTCTTCGAGGCGCGGGCCATATAGGATTACGTCGGGCGGGGTGGCGTCCATCACCACCAGCGCATGCACGCGCTCCGGCCGCAGACGCGCCATGTTGGCGGCGAGCAGCCCGCCGAAGGAATGGCCCGCGAGCATCACCGGCCCCTTTGCGCCGACCTTGTCGAGCACCTCCCACATCTGCCGTGCCTCGCCCGCGGTCGAGAGCGGGAAGGTCGCTGGGCCGCTCCAGCCCATACCGGGGCGGTCGATCAGCACGCTGCGGTAATCGGCTTTCAGCGCATCGTGGATGAAGCGCATCGAGGTGCCCGGAGCATGGCCGCCGCCAAACAGCACGATGGTCGGCGCGGAGTCGCTCTCGGGCCCTTCTGCGAGGACGTGGAGTTGCTGTCCGTCAACCTCCACAAAGCTTCCGGGTGCCGGATACTTGCGATCCATTTCCGCCACCTGATAAACGTGCACCCCGCTACCGATCGCCATCGCGGCGGCGAGCAGAGCGACGGGGGCGGCGGCCCACCAGCGGCGCGTAGCCAGGATCAGCACGGCTGCGACTGCCGCGACACCGGCAGCAAGGACGAGGCCCGCCCAGTCATTGCTCAGGAACCCGTGCATTGCGCTGTACCCCTCTTCCCTGCTCTCATCGGCGCACAGCATACGATACACATCTGTATCGTGCAATTGTTTGATTGAGTGACAGTGATGGCCAATTGCCAACCTGGCTCAGCTATATCCGAATAGCACCTGCGTGTAGTGTGGTCGCATGGCCAGGCGTTCCTCTGCGGTTTCGCCGAGTTCCAGAGTATAATAGCCGACTTGGTGAAAATAGGTGACCCGCGCCCGCGCTTCGGCCTCGTTGGTGCTATAGCCTGCCTCTAGCAGCAGGTTGGCGATCGCCTTGATCCGTCCCAGATCAACGGTGCGGACGCGTTGGCTTACCGCCTGGTCGATAAGTGCCCATTGCCGGATCGCCGCCTCCAGTCGCGGATCGAACTGGAGTTCTTCCATCCACAGGTCGATCAGTCGCTCCATCCTCTCGCGCGGCGTGCCCGGTTCCGCAAGCCGATCGAGGAAGTGCCGCGCATTCGAGCTTTCCCAGTCGAGCAGCAGATGATCGAGCAGGTCCTGACGGTTCTTGAAGCGCCAGTAGAAGCCCCCGCGGGTCACCCCGAGCCTGCCTGCCAGCGGATTGATCTGCACCGCGCTGATCCCGCCCTCGATCAGCATTTCGCGCGCGGCGGCGATCCAGTCCCGTTCGACCGGCGTGTCCTTATCGTTGTCGGCCCGCGCCTTCGTTTGCATTCACTTTCCGTCGGCGACCGCGCGCGCCATGTCAATCCAGAGCTTCGATGACCGCCTTTTCGCGCTTCATGATCTCCGCGACTTCGGAATTGTGGAAGGCGACATCGGCCTGCATTTTCTCGCGGATGTATTCGGCGGTCAGTTCGCCGCTATCCGGCTTCTTCACGGGCCACTGGGTCTGGATGATGGTCTGGTAGATCGCAGCATCGGTTCCTTCAGGGGTCACCTGGTGGATGACATAGGCGTGCACCGGGTTTTCCAGCACGATCATCAGCGTCAGCAGCCGCGCCTTCTCGTCGATGCCGCTCACCATGATCGTGACCTGCGGGCGGCTGGTGTTGCTGGCGAGAACCCCGCGCACAGCACCAAGCCAAGCTGTCGGATCGTCCGTCACCTGCGACACGGAAAAGCCCTGCTGGCGCATCCGCTCGCCATCGACGTAGAGCCGTTTGAGATGCGCCCACACGACATCGGCTGGCTTTTCGACCCGCATCGCGTAGTGATCGGAGAAAGGCGCGAGAGCGGTTTCGGCCGACGCGGGGGGCGGCGCATCCTCAGCCAGGGCTGGGGCGCTTACGGGCAGCACGACGGCAGCGATCAGCCCGGCAGCAAGACGTAGTGTCATCGCAAAGTCTCCTTGATCCTTCCGCGCAAGTTTTCGATTGCACCTCGCCCCCGGGACATGAATACAGATATGTATCGTGCGGTCAATGCGCGGGGGAGGATGCCGGTGCCGGACTCGGGGCGTAACAGATGAGCGGGGGCGCTGATCCCGATGGCAAGCGCTGGTCGTCGCGGCTTATGTTCCTGATCGCCGCGATCGGCTTTGCGGTCGGGCTCGGCAACTTGTGGCGCTTTCCCTATCTTGCGGGCCAGAACGGCGGGGGTGCGTTTGTCCTGCTTTACATTGCCGCGGTGTTCATCATCGGCTTGCCCCTCGTGATTGCCGAAGTGGCGGTGGGGCGGGCCGGCGGCGCAAACCCTGCCCGGGCATGGCGCAAGGTCGCCGAGATCCAAGGCGCGTCGCCCTGGTGGAGCGTGATCGGCTACCTCGGCATCGTGGCGAGTTTTCTTGTCGTCTCGTTCTATTGCGTGATCGGCGGGTGGACGCTGGCCTTTGCATGGAACGCGGTGAGCATGCTGGCGAGCGGAGGTGGCCCGCTCGACTTTGGCGGACTGCTCGCCGATCCGCTCGCGCTCACGGGGTGGCAAGCCGCTTTCCTTCTCGCCAATCTCGCGATCATCCGGCTCGGCCTTGAAAAGGGGGTGGAGCGGGCAATGGCCGTCATGATGCCGCTCTTGCTGGTGACGCTGCTCGGCCTCCTGGCGTTCGCGCTGTTCCAGCCCGGTTTCGCCCGCGCCGCAACGTTTTTGTTCTCCTTCGACCCCGCACTTGTCACTTGGGACAGCGTGATGAAGGCGGTCGGCCATGCCTTCTTCTCGGTTGGTGTCGGGGCTGCGGTGCTGGTGACCTATGGAGGTTACCTCGGCCCCGAGGAGAAGATCGGATGGCTCGCTGCGATCATCGTCATTGCCCAGACGATTGTCGCGCTGCTCGCGGGGCTGATCATCTTCCCCTTCGTGTTTACCGCCGGGCTCGATCCCTCGGAAGGGCCGACGTTGCTGTTCGTGACCATGCAGGCCGCCTTTGCCGCATTGCCTGGTGGCGCATGGCTGGCGGCGCTGTTCTTCGCACTCGTGGCGATGGCGGCGCTCACATCGAGCATTGCCCTGTTCGAGATGCTGGCGGCGATCGGCGAGGCAAGGGGGATCGCGCGAGGGCGGCTGCTCGGTGGCGCCGGCGCTGCGCTTTGGGTGATCGGGCTCGGCACCGTGTTCTCGTTCAATCTCGCAGCTGACTGGCATCCATTGCAACGCGTGCCGCTGTTCGTCGGGGCCAATTTCTTCGGCGTGCTCGACATCGTGACCTCCGCAATTGCCATGCCGCTTGGCGGCTTGCTCGCCGCGATCTTTGCGGGATGGATTGTGCCGCGTGAAAGCTGGGCGGCGCTGATCGGATGGCCGCAGCAGAGCAAGGCACTGGGAGCCTGGCTGCTGGTCTTGCGTGTGCCCGTTCCGCTGATCCTGATCGTGACCTTGGCAAGGGGATTGATGGGATGAGCCCCAAGACTGTTGCCCGATACACTGGTGTATTGTAGCAATCGGCCATGCGCAGTCCGTCGCCCTTCAACGCATGGTCCCTGATCCAGGGCGGCCTTTCTGGCCAACGTCACTGGCAGGCGCAATGGCGCAAGGCCGAGCCGCGCCGCACCTATGACGTGGTGATCATCGGCGGCGGCGGGCATGGTCTCGCGACCGCCTATTACCTCGCAAGCCGTCATGGCATCCGCAATGTGGCTGTGCTCGAAAAGGGCTGGATCGGCGGCGGCAACACCGGGCGCAACACCACCGTGATCCGGTCGAACTACTTTTACCCCGAAAGCGCCGCTTTTTACGATTATGCCCTGACCCAGTACGAACAGCTTTCTCGCGAGCTCGATTACAACATAATGTTCTCCCGGCGCGGGATGTGGGTGCTGGCCCATGATCCGCACCAGCGCGACAAGATGCGTCATTCGGCTAACGCGATGCGGCTCAACAATGTCGATGCCGAGTTTCACGGTCCCGATGGCGTTTATGCCGCCATCCCCGGTCTCAACCGCAACCCCCGCTATCCCGTGTGGGGCGGGCTGCTGCAGCCGCGCGGGGGCACGGCCCGCCACGATGCCGTGGCCTGGGCCTATGCGCGCGCGGCCAATGCGCTCGGCGTCGACATCGTCGAGCAGTGCGAGGTGACCGGCTTCGACATCGTAGGCGAGCGGGTGCAAAGCCTCCGCACCACGCGCGGCGATATCGCCTGCGGCAAGATCGGCGTTGCGGTCGCGGGGCATTCGAGCGAAATCGCGAAGCTCGCCGGACTGGAACTTCCGATCCAGTCCTATGCGCTTCAGGCTTTCGTGACCGAGCCGGTCAAGCCCTGTCTCGACACCGTCGTTATGTCGCCCGCAACCGGCGCCTATGTCTCGCAGACCGACAAAGGTGAACTGGTTCTTGGCGCGGGGCTCGATCTCTACCTGTCCTATGCCCAACGCGGCAACCTGCCATGGATGGAGCGGGCGGCGCAGGGGTTGGTCGACCTGTTCCCGCAATTCTCGCGCCTGCGCTTTCTGCGGCAATGGGCGGGCATTTGCGATGTCACCCGCGATTCCTCGCCCATCATCGATGAAAGCGCGGTTGCAGGGCTGCACTTTAGCTGCGGCTGGGGAACTGGCGGCTTCAAGGCCATCCCGGCAGGCGGCACATGCCTCGCGCACCACCTTGCGACGGGCGAGAAGCACCCGCTCGCCAGCTTCGCCAGTTTCGAACGTTTCGTCACCGGTCACCTTGTCGACGAGGCGGGCGCTGCGGGGATTGCGCACTGATGCTGCGAATCGTCTGCCCCTATTGCGGCCCGCGCCCGGAGAGCGAGTTCCACTGCGCAGGCGATGCCGACCGGCGGCGACCCGAGCCCGAAGCCGGCGATGAGGTCTGGGCGGATTACCTCTATATCCGCGCCAATCCCAAGGGGCTGCACCGCGAACGCTGGGTGCACGCGGCAGGCTGCGGGCAGTGGCTGGTGGTCGAGCGTGACACGGTCTCGCATGAAATCCTCGTCGCAGCCCCGCTTGCCGACCTGTCCAGGGGGGGAGCGGCATGACGGCGTGGCGGCTCGATCACGGGGGCGCGCTGATCGATCGTGATCGCCCGCTGCGCTGGCGCTGGGGTGCGCGCGAACTGGAGGGTTTTGCCGGCGACACTGTCGCATCGGCCCTGCTGGCTGGCGGCGATATGCTGGCGGCGCGCAGCTTCAAATATCATCGCCCGCGCGGCCTTATCGGCGCGGGGCTGGAGGAGCCCAATGTGCTTGTCCAGCTCGGCAGTGGCGCACAGACGGTTCCCAACCTCAAGGCGACCGCCGTCCCGCTTGCCGAAGGACTGACGGCAAGCCCGGTCAATTGCTGGCCGTCGCCGCAATTCGACCTGCTGGCGCTCAACGCCATTATCAAGCCCTTCATTCCGGCGGCGTTCTACTACAAGACATTCAAGTGGCCCGATTGGCACCTGTTCGAGCCCCTGATCCGACGGGCGGCGGGGCTAGGCCGGGCGCCCGGCCTGCCAGATCCCGACAGCTACGAACATGCCTACGAGCGCTGCGACGTGCTGGTGATCGGCGGCGGACTGTCGGGGCTGACCGAGGCGCTCGCGCTTGCCGAACAGGGGCGCGAAGTGGTGATCGCCGAGCATGAGCCGTTCTGGGGCGGCCACCGCCGCGGCGCGCGCTCGCAGGATGATGCGGCGATCGATGATCTGGTGGCGCGGCTTTCCGCCTTCGCCAATGTGCGGATGTCGCCGCGCACGCTGGTGTTCGGGGCCTATGATCACGGCAGCTTCGGTCTTCGCCAGACCTTCGCCGACCCGCTCGCTGAGGGCCCGCGCGAAAAGCTGATCCACCTGCGCTGCGGGCAGACCGTGCTGGCGAGCGGCGCGATTGAGCGGCCGCTGCTGTTCACGAACAATGATTTGCCGGGCATCATGCTGGCTTCGGCAGGTCTCGCCTATCTTTACCGCCATGCGGTCGTGCCGGGACGCCGGATCGGGTTTGCGGTCAACAATGATGCCGGCTGGGAGGCTGCGCTTGCCTTCCTGCGCCGGGGCATTTGCCCGGCCTTCGTAATCGACAGCAGGCCGGGTCTGAATGATCCGGCTGCCGAGGAACTGGCGGTGGCCGGGGTGGCGGTTTACGCCGGTACCCGGATCGAGCGTGCGCTGGGGCACAGACAAGTGAGCGGGGTGCAGGCCTCGGACGCATTCGGCCGGATCGAGCTGTCCTGCGATGCGCTGCTGGTCGCGGGCGGCTTCAATCCGGTGGTCAACCTTTTCTCGCAGGCTGCGGGACGTCTTGGCTGGTCGGACGACCTGGCGGCCTTCCTGCCGCAGGTCGATGGCGTCACCTGGCGCGCCGTCGGGCGTGCGGCGGGCGAGGGTCTGCCGACTGTGCCGCCGATTGCGGTGCCTGATCCCGATGGCAAGCCGAGCGGCAGCATCTGGGTGGATTACCAGAACGATGTGACCATGCGCGACATAGAACTTGCCGCGCGCGAGTCCTTCTCGGCGGTCGAACACCTTAAGCGTTACACGACGCTCGGCATGGCGACCGATCAGGGCAAGACATCGAACGTCAACGGGCTGGCCGTGATAGGTCACCTGACCGGACGATCGCCCGACGCAGTGGGAACGACACGCTTCCGCCCCCCCTATGATCCGGTGACGGTCGGCGCCTTCGCCGGGGAAGCGCGCGGCGAACGGCTCGACATGGCCCGGCGTCTGCCTGCGCATGCCATGCATATAGCGCGTGGGGCAGCGATGATGGATTATGGTGCCTTCCTTCGCCCTGCGGCTTATCCGCAGGTGCACGAAACACTCGAGGCGGCGATCATCCGCGAAGTGCGCGCCGTGCGCCATGGCGTGGGCCTGTTCGATGCATCGCCGCTCGGCAAGATCGAGGTGCACGGGCCCGATGCGGCGGAATTCATGGACCGCTGCTGCGTCGGCACGATGTCGACCCTTGCCACAGGGCGCTGCCGCTACACCCTGTTCGCTGCCGAGACCGGGATTGTCATCGACGACGGCGTATGCGTGCGGATGCCCGACGGCAGCTTCATTCTCGGCACCAGCAGCGGCGGGCGGCACCGTGTGCTCGCCCAGCTGGAGGAATACCTCCAGTGCGAATGGCCCGATCTCGCCGCAGCGCTGGTGGATGTCAGCGATCAATGGGCGGTGCTGACGCTGGCCGGCCCGAAGGCCCGAAGCGTTCTGGAAGGCAGCCGCATCGCGATCGAACCTGGGCTTGCGGCGCTGCCGCACCTCGGCTTTGCGCAAGGCAGCTTCGCAGGCCGGTCGATCAGGGTGTCGCGAGTATCCTACACCGGCGAGACGAGCTTCGAGATCGCCTGTCCTGCCAACCTTGCCGAGGAACTGGCGGTCCATCTGCTCGAGGCGGGCGAACCGGCGGGGATTGTGCCCTTCGGCATCGAGGCGCTCGATGTCATGCGTATAGAGAAGGGCTTCCTGCATGTCGGCAATGAGACCGATGGCACCACCATGCCGCAGGATGTGGGATTTGCAGCCCCGCTCACACGCAAGCGCGCCAATTTCATCGGGCGTCGCGGCGCGCTTATGCCGGTCGGTCAGGAGGCGGGACGCAAGCAGCTGGTGGGCCTGGCGAGCAGCGATGGCCGACCGCTGCCGGTGGGTTCCCATGTCCGGCGTGAGGGTGCGGCCGGGTCTGACGGATGGGTGACCTCCTCGGTACTTTCCCCGACGCTCGGCAGGCCCCACGCCCTGGCGATGATTTCTGGCGGGGAGACGCGGATGGGCGAGCAAATCGTCCTGTGGGATCTCGGCCCTGACAACCGCGGGCGCGAGTTCCGCGCCCGGGTCGTCGCACCCTGTGCCTTCGATCCCGAAGGGGCGAGGATGCGCGATGCGACTTGACCCGGCCTTGTGCGAACGCCTCGTCCCGGGCGAGCTGATGCTTTGCCGCTACGTTAGCTGGCAGCGCGATTGCGGGCTTTCCTCGCCTGTCGCGGGGGCGGGGGCTGCAGCAGGGTTCGGTGTGTTCGAGTCGCTCGGGAAGGGCCACGTGGCGGCGCTTGCGCCCGGTCGCTGGATCTGGATCGCAACCGACGCCGCCGAAGCGCCACTTGCGGCTGCCGGGAGCGTCCGCGCTGATCTTTCGGCATCGGTGGTAGGTTATCGCATGGCGCGTTCTCGGCTCGATGGCTTGCTGCGCCGGCATGCTCCGGCGGCGCTCGATTGCGACTTGCTGGCCCCGGGCTTCCGCCGCATCCGCTTTGCGTCATGGACCATCGAGCTGGCGATCCTGCCCGACCGTCCGGCAATTGCGCTCGTCCCGCGTGACCATGCCGACAATTTTGACGTTCTGGCGTCGGCGCGCCTGGCGCCGGGGCCGGACAGCAAGGGAACATCGCAATGATCCGCACCGCTCTTCCGGCCCTGTTGGCCATGCTCTCGCCGATGCCGGCTGAGGCGGCGGGGGCCGACGCTCCGCGCACGGGTGAACCTTCGCCCCGCAGTGACGAAGCCGGGGCCGAGGCCGTCGGCCGGATCGCGGACGAGACATGGCAATGGGTTCTCGAGAGCGACAATGGCTTGCGCGATGCGGCGGGGCTGCCGTTCAACGGAATCAAGGACATCACGCTAAAAGAGGCCAGGCGCGACGCCGACTTCGCGCGCGGCCGGATCGCCGCGCTGCGCGCGATCGACTCGGCCACGCTGTCGCCTGATGAGGAGATAACCTGGCGATTTCTGCTCAAGTTCCACGAGGATGTGGCGCAGGGGCCGGACAACTGGATCAACGACTTCGCGATCACGCCCTATAGCGGCGTGCTCGGCCTGAGCGGTCTTTTGGAATTCGCCTCCAAGCGTCCCCTAGCGACCCCTTCCGAGCAGGCGGAATACCTGCGCCTGATCACGGAAATCGGCGATCGGCTCGACCAGATGCTGGACCGGACCATCGCCCAGCGTGATGCCGGGATCTATCTTCCCAAACCGGCCATCCCGTCACTGCGCGCGACCTATGCCGCGCTGGCGGGCGGGGTAGAGGCGCGGCTGGTGCCGGGAGCTGATCGCTTGACGGGAATGCCGGCTTCCGAGCGCGATGCATATGTGGCCGAGGCGCGCAGCTTGGCAACCGGCCGTGTTGCCAGGGGCATGGCGGCGATCGCCTCGCTGCTCGATCCCGACTACGAGGCGAAGGCACCTGAGGCCATCGGGCTCGCGCAATATCCCGGCGGGCGCGAACGCTATCGCCGTGCCATTGCCACCTACACGACGATGGAGACCTCACCCGAAGCGCTTCATGCACTGGGGCTTGAGCTCGTCGCCGACACGCAGCGGCGATTGGCCGGCATCCGCGCCGGGCTCGGCTTTAGCGGAACCCAGGCCGAATTTCACCGGATGATCGAAACCGACCCGCGTTTTCGGGTTGCCGACGCGGCCGCGCTGGAGGGTCTGTTCCGCGAACAGATCGCCCGGATCGAGGCGCACATCCCTGACTATTTCGGCCGTCTGCCCAAGGCGGGTTATGACATTCGCCGCATCTCGGCAGCGAGCGAAGGCGGCGTGGCTTTCGGCTACTACGAAAAGCCCTCGAGCGTCGAGCCGGTCGGCCTTTTCCGTTACAATGGCGCGAACCTCGACAAGCGTTCGATGGTGCTGGCTGCGGCGATGAACTTCCACGAGCTGGTCCCGGGGCACCATTTCCACCTTGCCCTGCAGGCGGAGAACGAGCGGCTGCCGGTCATCCGGCGCGAACTCGCCAGCCTCAAGCTCAGCGCCTACAACGAGGGCTGGGCGCAATATGCGGCAAACCTTGCCGTGGAGATGGGTGCGCTGAAGGACCCGTACGAGCATTATGGCCTTGTCGCGCTCGATGCGATGATGGCGGCGAGGCTGGTAGCGGATACCGGGGTCAACGCGTTAGGGTGGAATTTCGCCCGCGCGCGCGATTACCTGGTCGAAAACACGCTGATGTCATCCGAACAGGCTGCCGCCGAAGTGCTGCGCTATGCCACTGATGTTCCTGGGCAGGCGCTTGCCTATAAGCTCGGCCACGAACGCTTCGTCCAGTTGCGCAAGCGCGCCGAGGCCGAACTCGGCCCAGACTTTGATCTGAAGGCCTTCCATGATGCGGTGCTGGCGCCCGGCGCCGTGCCGCTCGACGTGCTGGAGGCCCAAGTGGACATGTGGATCGCCCGGCAGCGCCCCAAATGACAGACCTCGCGCGTGAGACCCGCCCGATTGGCGCGACATGGAGGAGGACTTTGTGAAGGCATTGGTCAAGCCGAGTCCCGGTCCGGGCCTATCTCATTCGTCGTCGCCCCCATCCGCGATCATGCTTTTTTTGAGCAGGCGGTTTTCCAGCGTCAGGTCGGCAACGCATTCCTTCAGGGCACGAGCCTCGCGGCGCAAGTCATGGACTTCGCCGGTGTTCGCAGCGCGGCCGGTGTCACCAGCGAGGCGGCGCTTGTCGGCTTCCATGAACTCTTTCGACCAGGTGTAATACAGGCTCTGGGCGATGACTTCCTTGCGGCACAGCTCGGCAATGCTGTATTCCCCGCGCAGACCTTCCAGCACGATCCGGATCTTGTCCTCGGCCGAGAAGTGCCGACGCGTCGCACGCCGGATGTCCTTCACCACCCGCTCAGCAGGAGCCTTCACAGGAGATTTTTTCAAGGAGGATCTGGGCTTCATCTTCGTTCCTTCGTCACTACGACGAAGCCCAAATCCACCTTAAATCACAACCTCAAATCCGTGCCATTGGTGCTGACGGCGGACACTTGAACATCCTCGATCGATCGAGCCGAATGTCCGCTATGCAAATATTCGCCCCCAAGACCGACTGACAGAATTGGCAATAGTCCGGTCGACCGAAGCGCCGACCGCCCCGAAGTCCTTTGCCGCGGATCTGGAGCCGGTGACGGCCACGACGGTATTGGCCGAACCTTCAGACCAATGCCAAGCGCGCCGCCTCTTCTACGCTCCCGAGCGGCGCTTCTGCATTCCCTTGATGATATCTCCAAGAACCAAGCGGTCGCGCAGATCGAGAGACTTCAGTTGACGGTAAATTACGAGCAACCGCTCGTCATCGCCATCTTCGTCCGGGCTTTCACCCACAAGGCGCGAGATAGACACCTCAAAATAATCGGCGAGCTTTCGGACGAGTTCGATCGACGGGTTCTTGGCGGTGCCTTTCTCAAGCTCCCAGATATGGGCTTTCGACGCGCCAATGGCGTCAGCCACTTCCTGAAGCGATTGCTGTTTTGCCGTGCGAAGGTTCTGCAGCCTCATCGCCAACGACATCCCCATGACCTCCTTAGACCCAACTTACCTTGAGATCGGCGACATAGAAATCAACGATCGTTCGGTCAAGTGAACGAATTCGTTCGACTAATTGACTCCGCCTACCGTATGACCTATCGAACGATATTGTTATTATCTGTCGGACGGAGCGCCGCGTGGGCCATAGCCAGCATATCATTGCCGAGCCTCACGGCCGGGCCGTCTACTCGGCGGAACTTAATGCTCTTGGATCACCTATCCGGCGGCTGATGAGCGAGCGCGATACGCGCGCAGAGACCATCCGGTACAACACCATGAGGCCTTGTCGGGGACGAGTGGCATTGATGTTTCAAACCAAGTGGGAGCATAGGCATGGCTAAGAATACCACCAAATCGCAGGCGCTTGTTCCGGCTGAGCGGCGCCAGACGGCCGTACGCAGGAAAACGGCGACGCCAGTCGTCGTGCCCGCAACGGCGGACACGCTGCTGCCGATCCTCGGCTCCGAATTCGCCGCCGAGAAGCTGATCGGCGACGGAGGCGAAGTCGCGCGAGAAGGCGGCGTCGTTCTCGTTACTGGCCGCGCCTATGCAACCCGCGAATGCGTCGTTCCCGCAGAAGAAATATTCTACGATCAGGCTGCTCGGCCCGGTGGCAAGGGGGCGTGGCTGGGAGAGGCGGACAAGGTCAGCTGGCGCGATACGGCGAGTGGATACGACTGCATCATGTTGCGTAACACAGACAATGGCTTTCTCTGCGGATATGTCGGCATTCCCAAGGATCACCCTCTCTGGGGCTGGGATGCAAACGCAGTTCCGCCGGACATCGGGATCGATGTGCATGGCGGTTTGACCTATTCAAGACTGTGCGAAGATGGGCCGAGTCCGACGCGTCGGTTAGCCGTCGAGGCGCGCCGCATCTGCCACGTGACATTACGACCGGCGGTCTACCATCTGGTAGAACACGCAACCGACCACCGGGTCGAAGATTCGCATGCGTGGTGGTTCGGCTTCAGTTGCGATCATGGCTACGATCTTATTCCGAACGCCAGGCCGAATTCCTCCGGATCGAAGTCCTCGGAGCTTGGACGGATATATCGCGACGACGCATATGTTGTCAGGGAAACGGGCGCCCTCGCAGCTCAGCTGCGAGCAATCGCTGAAGGAGACGCGGCGCCCGCGCGCGATGGCGCGCCGACGCCGCTCGGCCTCGACCCTCGTCGCGGGGGTGGCCGTGGCTGACTTTGAGCGTCACGTCGGCGAACTCCCGTGGGGCTGGTGGCTTCGAGCCAATCCGCGCGGCTACGAGGATGCCTCTGGGCGAAATTGGGCGAGCGTCAGGGACGCCTTCTGGGAGGGAGAACTTGGATTCCCGCCGGTCCACTTCGCACCCGAACAGCATGAACTGATGCTGAGGGTCATGACCGCGATCGATGCGCGCTGGTTTGGCACGGAGAGCAACCACGATGTTTTCGGCGGGGACATGATGTTCTGGCGATTCTATCTGTGCTGGCTCGCCAGCATCGGTATGGTCGAGACATCGGCGGGGAGGGACCTCTTCGGTGGGGGGCTGAGCTCATTGGGCAGTTCCGTCCTCATGATGCTGCAGGCCACGCGCGAGCCGGAATTCGAGCGCTTGCCAATGGCGGCGGTTGTTGCCGCGATAAGTGCGCGCGGGGGCCCCGACGCCGAAGCACGGGAGCGGGCGCTGATCACCTTTGAACAGCAGGTTGGATTTCGTCGCCATCTGTTCGCGCGCGAAAATCTGGGAAGGCGATACCTGGTGACGTTGACCGGACTTAAGGTTGGCGCGCGGATGCCGACGCGCAATATCGCGTGGTCGCAATCCTTCGCCGATGCAAGATCGCGCGATGACCTCTTCGCCTGGCTCGCCGAGCGGGTGCATCGTTGGGATGATTGGGGGGAGATCGCCTATCGACGGAGCGCGGCTGCGCTTACAAGCCATCTGTTGTCCGTCATCGTCGGAGCGGGCGATCTGTCTCGGTGACCACTCCTCACGAGGAAGATCCAGCTTCGGCATGTTCGATCCGAGTATGACATGTGTTCAGTCCGGACATCTGGATATGATTGACAATAAACCGGTTTCGTCCCGAACTCCCGATTATGGCGCAGCTGCAATCAATTCCTCCCACTTGATCGCGCGAACAGGGTCCGATACGGAAATGATGGTTTGAATTCCAAAATCATTTTCCGCATCCGTGATTTCGGTCGATCCTTGCAAAAATGGATGTTCGATGAGCTTACATAGGGGCTGACCTATTAGCGCGCTCGTGATGATAGCGGGGAACACGCGGGAAACTTCAACACCCCACTGCCGATGCCAGTGCAGTGGAGGGATACTGGCCTCAAAACCAATGCGTCCATTGTGCGCGTAAATATTAGCCCAAGTATGGCGCTTTTGACCGGTCCAGAGATTTAGCTGGTTACAGGAACTTCCCGCCTTGATCATTCGGTTTATAGCCTGGCCTACGCTTTGACCGGACGCGTTTATCGCGTGCTCGGCACTGGCATTTATTTCGAGAATCGCATCCTGAGCGGCCAGTCGTTGCCGCACCTTGAGACGAACCTCCTGCTCCTGGCCTAGATGTTTCAGTTTTCGGCAAAGATTACGCGGCGAGTCGATCTTTATCAGTTGAGAATAGGGGAGTAGAAGATTATCAAGAAGCTCAACTCTTGACCATAAGCGCCGACAGACATTAGGGTCAGGACCCATTGATTTGCGGCGATGGCTGTGATTCAGGCGGCTGCGAAGGAGCCTGAATTTGAGCGATTTGTTCTGGCTGACGGACGAGCAGATGGCTCGGCTTCAGCCCTATTTTCCCAAGAGCCATGGCCGCGAGCGGGTCGACGATCGGCGCGTTTTGAGCGGGATCATCTTCGTCAACCGCAATGGGTTGAGGTGGCGCGATGCGCCGAGGGAATACGGCCCGGCGAAGACGCTCTACAATCGCTGGAAGCGGTGGAGCGACAAAGGCATCTTCATCCGCATGATGGAAGGCCTGGCGACACCTCAGGCTCCCGATCGCAAGACGATCATGATCGACGCGACCTATCTTAAAGCGCACCGCACGGCGTCGAGCCTGCGGGTAAAAAAGGGGGTCCAGGACGCCTGATCGGCCGGACGAAAGGCGGCATGAACACCAAGCTTCATGCCGTGAGTGATGCGAATGGTCGTCCAATCAGCTTCTTCCTGACCGCCGGACCGGTCAGCGACTACACTGGCGCGGCCGCTTTGCTCGACAGTCTGCCCAAAGCGCAATGGATGCTGGCCGACCGAGGCTATGATGCCGACTGGTTCCGCGACGCCCTGCAGGAGAAGGGTATCACGCCCTGCATCCCGGGCCGAAAAATCCGGAACACGACCGTAAAGTACGACAAACGCCGCTACAAACGCCGTAACCGCATCGAGATCATGTTCGGCCGCCTCAAAGACTGGAGGCGGGTCGCAACACGCTACGATCGCTGCCCGAGGGCCTTCTTCTCCGCCGTCGCACTCGCCGCAACCGTCATCTTCTGGCTCTGATCAATGAGATGGGGTGGTTGCCGCCCTCCCTGACGGCATCAAGATGTGACAGCGTAGTTTTGGTTCAAGCTACGAACGGAAAGGACGGCAACCATGAGTATCGATACGATGATTGGTGTGGATCTGGCAAAGTCTGTTTTTCAGGTTCACGGGGCGTCGATGAACGGCGAGATGCAGTATCAACGCAAGCTCTCGCGGCAGGCATTTCGCACGTTCATGGCCCGACAGCCAGCCGCCGCGGTCGTAATGGAGGCTTGCGGTAGCGCTCATTACTGGGCCCGTGTCCTGAGCGGATTGGGTCACGAAGTCAGGCTGATCGCGCCGCGCTATGTGCGCCCATTTGTGAAGCGCCAGAAGAACGACGCAGCCGATGCCGAGGCGATTGTGGTCGCGGCCCAGCGGCCCGAGATGCGCTTTGTTGAGCCCAAGAGCGAGGCTCAGCAGAGCGCCGCGATCCTGTATCGATCACGCCAGCGCCTCGTACGTCAGCGGACTGAGACGGTGAACGCCTTGCGGGCAGCCCTGTATGAGTTCGGGCATGTTATCCCCCAGGGGATCCAGCACGTCGGCCGCATCCGCGCGATCCTGGAAGTGCCCAACAGTGATCTGCCAACATTGATGCGCGGCGAGTGCCTGGCGATGCTCGATCAGATTGCTGTGCTCAATGACTGGATTGATACGAAGACCGCAAAGATCAAGGAACTCGCAGCCACCACCCCGGTATCGAAGCGACTGCAGACCATGCCTGGCGTCGGTCCGCTGGTGGCCCTCGCGGTGGAGACCTTCGCGCCTGACATGGCGAGCTTTAAGAATGGCCGCGACTTTGCGGCCTGGCTTGGATTGGTGCCGCGACAGTTTTCATCAGGCGGTAAGGAACGGCTCGGACGGATCACCAAGGCCGGCCAAGCAGACATCCGGCAGATGCTGATCATTGGCGCCATGTCGCGATTGAGCTGGATCGGACGCAAAGCGATCCCGGAAAGCTCATGGCTAGCACGCATGATGGCCCGAAAGCCGCGCATGCTGGTTGCTATCGCACTGGCCAACAAGATGGCACGTCAGATTTGGGCCATGCTGACAAAGAACGAGGACTACAAGAATCCGATGCCGGTCATGGCAGCCTAATAAGGCTAACCCAGGCAGGCTGGATGAAAGGGGTGTGAGAAGGCGACGACCCGAATGGGCAAAATGATCGAACAGATCTGGATCAGGAAAACCAGTTCAGGACTCTGAGCAATCAAGCTCGCCAATGAGATTTGGACCTGATCTGCGGATCACCATACCGGCCAGCGGCCTTCGAAAGCGCCGTAATCAAGGCCTGACAGAAGACCGCACTTGATCACCAGTTCATAAGGTCAGAAACCCTCTTGCATCACGGGCGGCAACCACAGAAGTCCTGACCCTAGGTCCGGACCACCATTCCCAAGCGCTTCAAGGCGTCAATGCACTAACAATCCGATCGGACCACTCGGTGGGGGCCGGCCAGCTCCAACGAGGCAAGTAAGTGAAAGGAGCCAACCCACGCCGAACGAAGTGTGTTATAGCTCGAGACGCGCGCATATTGCTGATAGTTCATTTTGAACCAACGGGTGATCAACTGCGGTCTCGAACATGTCGGCGACCGGTGGTGCGTCCGGTCGGGCGTTAAGCCGAATATCCCCTGTAGACGACCGCGCGTACAGTTTCCGAATCTTATTGGGGCCGGCCCGGAGCCACTCGACAAGTCTCTGGGCAACGACCGGATCTGTTCGAGGTGCTTCCCGACGGGGCGGCCACAGCTTTTCATTGTCTTGACCATTGCGGCTCGGCGGAGTGTCCATCTGCAGCGGCTCGGCAACGGCAGCCATCGGCTGGACGTCATCTTCAGGTTCCGGGTTGTTATGATGCGCCTTTCTCTGCTCGGCGGTGAGCCAGCGGTTTACCTGCTCGATCTTGTTCGGATCGCGCAAATAGCTACAGATGAGATGCGTAGTGTCCGACGTCGCGCCGCCTCGGCGGATGATGGTCTCCAACTGCCTGATTGCTTCTTCGCGATTACGGATCGCTTGACGAAGCGCTTTCTGCTCATCGGCGGAGAATGCATCCATCTCGAACCCGATGACGCTCGTTGAGCGCTCCGCTTTTGGCCGCGCTTGGGTGCGCGGTTTAGCCGGCACAGATCGGATCATATCGTCGTAGAAGAGGCGTGCGATCGCAAGCCGGAGCTCTGCCCAGCGCAGCTCTATCGCCCGCTGGTCAGAGTATCCGGCGACGTAATTGTCGTATGCTCTGATGAAGTAAGCTTCGGACCGGCGCAATTCACTGATCGTCGCCTCAAGCTTTAGGCCAGGGTTGCGCAAGGTCTTGCGGAGGTCGGCAAAAGCCGGTCCATTCAGATCCTGGCCCGCGAACATGGTTTCGATGGTGACGGGTTTGCCACTCGCTTGGGCGGCTTGGATGATGGCGACTTCAAGTTCGCGCGTCAATTTTTCCATCTGGGCAGAATGCGCAGTCAAACCTTCGACGATTACGCGCGCCATGGCCTCTGCAAGCAAGTTCTTCATACTTATCTCCTTGCTTGGTCGGTAGGTTGGAGGCCCGGTGAGCGGCGAGCCATTTTGTCGCTGATAAGGCACGCTTCGTCGTCAAAACCGGACTTTCAAGCTCGTTGTTCCGATTCAAATTGGTGCGTGGATATTACAACGGGCATCTGAATATCCAAAGACCGGATATTGGGACGACTTCGCCGCCACCGAGATCGGGTATCGTTGAAAGTCAGATAGTATCTGAAGCCGATATTAGATCATGCTGAGAGATATCCGATTCGAGTTCAAAATCTCTTATCTAAATAGCTTTCGGAATATCGGTAATGTATCTATAATATCTGAATAAGAGATCGAGAATATATCGGGAGTAACTGAATATTTTTTGCGAAATAGGTTAGCGTCCCATTCTTCGATTGTGGAAGCTAACATCAACATGATATCCTTCGGATTAGGAAGGTCGGTTTCGCTCGGGACTTCCCGATCGGGCGCCTGCCGCGGGCTGGTGGGAGGGGCGCTGCCCACCTTTGGAAGCGTGGACTGGAGATCATGGATCCGATCGGAACTTTTCGCAGGCGCGCAGCAAAGCGGATCATCCGTGACTTGCCGCTCGACTTGGCGGAGACCGAACTCGACGATCCGTTGGGCCTCCTGCGCGGCAAGGTCCGAGCGAGTCTCGATTCGGCGCAGCGGTGGGAGCGCGGGAAAGCAGCTCCTGCCCGGCGGGCCTGGTTTGGCATTCCGAGCGTGCCGGACATATCCCGGCTAACGAGCGCGGCAGGGGAGCGCAGCTTCCACCTGGCGCGTAACGTAACCCGCGAGCGATCGGCGGCCGCGTTCGATGATTATGCGACCGGTAAGATCGGCGAGGCGAATGCGGAGCCGGAGCTCGCGGCAGAGGAGCGGCCCGCTGCGACGTTCGACCGCTACACGCAGGATCATGGCCATGACGATCCCCAGATCCTCGTCACGACGCTCGATCCGGATCCGGTCAAGCGAGCCAGGCAGTGGGACGCGGTCGAAGCGCATGAGTTTGGGCGGCGCAAGAATAAATCCGCCGGACCGCCGCGTCTCAACATAAAATTTGAACTCGCGCCTGCTTTTTTGGCGAGCGCTGCGCGTCGCAACGATTGTCCCGAAGGTCTGCGTGACGTCCTCAACGCCGAGCAGAGGCGGGTGGATGGCGGCAAGGAGCTCAGCAAAAAGCGCCAGTTGGTTGGTGTGCCATGGATCGATCCGGAGGCGCCAGCCGCGCTGACTTGGCTGGAGGCGCTGCCCGGCTGGCCCGCTGCGGATCCGCCGGTGAAGCTCAGCGAAGGTCGCGGCAGCTATGCGGTCATCGCGGGCGAGGCGGAGCTGCCCGCCGATCTCGACGGTGCGGCGCACGAACGCATTCTCGTTGGCGCGAACGCCTGGGTGCAATCGCTCGCCAATTCTGACAGCGGCGATGCTGACGCAAAGCGGGTCGTGCCCGCCCTGTTCGTGCGGCATGAACCCGACGCGCTCAATAACCTGACGAACTGGCACCTGCACTTCCAGGTCGGTAAGCGTACGGTGACCATCGATGGCGACGGTGAACTGGCGTTCGACGCCCACGTCGTGCCGCAAATCGCGACCAGCTTCATGAAACCGTTCCGCTGCGAGATCGCGCGACTCGTCAACGTCGAACTGAAGGCCGCTGACGCTGACTATCGGCTTTCGCCAGAAACCTATGCGAAGATGGGGCTCGACGCGCAAACGATGCGTAAGGTCGGTGGCAAGGGCACCGTGCTCGAACGCGCGGGGGATGCGCCGGATGTGTCGCTGGACAATGCAGCGATCGGCTGGGCGCGCGTGCTTGCGCAGCACGTCGCAAAGCGTGATGCGGACTTGGCGGATGCCGATACCGCTTTCGAATTACGCGAAGCGCGTGCGCGCGAAGTCCGCACGTCGGATGAGCGTGATCGCCTTGCGCGGCTCGCGCTCGAGCTTCGCGATCGCGAGCATGCCGCGATCCGGCTGCGCGCCGAGGCCGCCGAGATCGAGGCATTGTGCGCTATGGCGCGCAGCCATCCGCGTATCGTTGCGCGATTTGCTCCGGGCTATGCAGACAAGGCGCGGAAGGACGGAAACGATACCTATCTGTCGCACGCGTGGACCCGGCGGGGTAACGAGGCCGAAGCCTATCTCGATGAACTCGAACGGGAGTTGGTCGTTGAACAGGCCGCGATGGCGGAGCGTCGCGAGCAGGCGATGCTTCTTGAACGCAGCGCCGCCGATCTTCGCGAGCGCCTCGAGCGAGACCTGGGTCTTGCGGTCCAGAATGCAGAGCCGACCCGCGTGATCGACGCAATATTGTCACATGAGCCCCGTTCTCAAACCATCCTCGACCCCAATGCGGTGATGCAGCGCATCGCCGAGACGCCGCTCCTGCTCAGCGACGTCGACGGACACCTCGTGGTCCTTCCGGCCGACGATCCTCAGGATTTGATCCACGGCGTCGATCTGAATGCCGCACCCTATCGAAAGCGGCTCCCGGCGATCCGCGATATCCAGCAGAAGGAACTCGCCCAAGTCGGCGCGTTGCTGACCAAGCGCGGGCCGGCAGGTTTGGATGATGATAATCTCGTCGACAAAAGCGCCTGGCTGCAAACGGCGGTGAGGCGCTGGCGCGACACTCCCGAGATGGGGCGGCGGATCAAATTGCGCGATCTCCGCATCAAGGCAGTCCGTAAAGTCGCGTCAGGCCGCAAACGGGAGGCCGACCAGGAGTTTGCGCTGTCACCGCCTCGCGCGCTCGATCAGCCCATGCCGACGATGGCATCGCTCGGCGCACGCGGACTGGATATGGTGGGGCTGGGCGAGATCACACCTGGCCGCGAACCGCAGCCGGTGCCGGCATGGCTTTCACCGCGTGCAGAGCTGCCGCAACAATTTGATATTCCCGCCGAAGAAACTGTTCCCGTCGCGCCGAAGCAGGCCAAAATCCTACGCGATGTTCGCGCTGACGACTATCTACCCATCCAAAACAACGGGCGAGAAAAGTTTGCCGATCTGTACCAGCGGCTTGCCGACACCCCAATCAATGCGCCGTTTCCCGACAAGCCGACCATCAACGAGCTCCAGACGCTACAATCGGTCATCGAGACCTATCCTGTTCGCATCGTGCACTGGCGCGGCGCGCTGCAGATCGATCTGCTCGACGACCCCGGCCGCTGGTTCGATACGCCTTACATCCGGAGCGCTGCGGGGCAGGACCTGCTGTCGTCGATCGTTGATAAGCGTAAGCAGATGTTCCGGTATCTGCCCGCCATCAATCCTGCACGCGCGCCAACGGCGTTGGAGGCGGATCAGCGGAGGCTGGCAAGCTGGCTTGATCGCCCCGTCACTTACGCTGCGCCGGTGCCCCGCGAATTAATGGATGCACACCAAGAGACCGACCCTGCCGCCTTGTGGCGCCGTGCGCCAGTCCCTTTTCTGTTTGCGCGGCGTTCGGATGCCGAGGCACCGGACACCGTGGAGACTCTGCGCGACGCCCTCGGGTCTCGCGCCGCGTGGCTCGCGCGGCCCGACATACGCGCCCGGACCCGGGCCGCGTGGCTCGTTCAGCAGGAGACACGGAGTGATATCCTGTATGATCGAATGATCGATGCAGGCTTGCTGCCAGCCGCGCCGCTGCGGGCAAACGAAGCGGATCGTTTTCGGCACATGGGCGATCCGCTGCTCGACGAAGAGTGGCTGCTGGTCAAGCGCGGCTCTGTGCGGTTCGATCCGCCGAAGGAGACGGACCGGTTGAAGCGCGCGCTGGCATCGGCGCGATCAACTGCGGACAATGCTGCCGCTGCCGCAATCATAGCGTTCGGGGTCAAGCCGCGAGCAGCGAAGCAAAAGACGAAGCGGTCGAAGTCGTCGAAGCGCCTTCATTCGCCCGCTCGCGGGCGGCCAGGCCGAGAGCCCAGCGGTAGAGGACGCTGACCTCCTGACCGTGAGCAAGCGTTCTTCCGACTAGGTGACAATTACCCATCCGGTGCCGCTGCAGAACGCCCCGCATGACTGGGCCTTACTGGCCGTGAAGCCAAATTCGCAGCCCTCACCAGTCAGACATGAGTGCAATGGTCCGGTAGGGGTGTGGTCGGGATTTCCAGATCGAGCCTAGTTCCGTCGGTTCCAAATGCCGAGAAATCCATAATGATCGCATCGAGTGGGAAATAGGGCTTCGCGATCATGACAGATAGTGGACGTCCGACAAGCGCGGCAAGAATGGTTTGTGGCATTTGCTGCCAGAAAGTGAATGTACTCTGCCACACATAGACTTCGTTATTGCGCTCGAAGACCTCACCGGTGAGAATATCGTCCTTCCATTCGATCCTGCCCGTTGCGCTCCCGCCGTTTAAGAGGAACTGAAGTTCGCCGGCACGCTCCAGATGATCAAGCGCGTAATTCAATTTCATTCCGGAAACCGCCAACAGATTCTGTGCGGTCTGGTCTATCAGGCCGCGGGTATCATTGGCGCGATGTTGCGCAAGCAGGTCAGCGCGCCGCGCGTGTGTGGCCAGCAAGTCTGCGAGACCAAGTCGCAACTCTGCACCTTCCGACACAGACGCGCGGATGGTCTCGGGGCCAAGCCCGAGGCCGTTGCCCAGGACCTCCAAAGTTATTCCCATTGCAAAGTTGTCGAGTTGGGCACCCGGAAAAATACTGATCGCGATCAGTCTGGGGGCAGGGTGCCCGTCCGCGATCGATCCGATGACCTCATCCGCAATCGCTCGGGCTTCCTTGGCGAATCTTTTGACGTGTGCGCGGTTATCGACGAACTGCTGCACGGCCGATCGAATGTCACTCACCAGAGCCGCAGGCGGCACGTCCGGGGTGCTCGATCCGGTGTTACGCCGAAACTCAGCACCGCCGAAAGATGGCAGCGGCTTTGATCTGAAGCAGAGGCCATTGAAGGCATTGTCCCGATAGCGCTTGGGCGCGACAGACAATGTGCCGAGCACGTCGGCGAGCTCCCCTTGGATCTGCTTGTTTGCTTCAATCTCAACCTGCCGAAGCCTGGTCTCATGATTTTTTGACCAACACATCGATCGTTGGACCATGTAGCCGCCAATCGTTGCCGACTGTGCATCGTTTTTTGCTCGCATTCTCAATACCCTTCTTCGTTTGCTACGCCGGGATGGCGGATTTCGTCCGGCACATCGGCTTGGATTCAACTGCCACGGCGATGCCCTAATGTTCATTATAGGTTCGACTTTTGTTTCATCAAAGCGAGGTGCGTCAGGCAAAGAACCGACGCCGCAACTCACGGGCGGAGATGGGACAGCCCACGCTCAGACCAGTCGGCAGAGCAATGTGTGCGATGCAGTCGGCATGCGAGGACTTGGCCCGGCGCGACATGACTGCCGCTGCGGCGATCACGGCATTCGGGCATGGGCCGCGAACAGCTAAGCCGTAGTCCGGCCGAGAACCTGGCGGTCGCATTCGCGGACGCTGATCGCCTGGCCCTCAGATACTTGAGCTTTCGCCGCTGCGGCGCAGCCGCAGGCCGATCTCGCATGTCCGCCGGATGGAAAAGCGGGACGCGCCTTCGCGCCCGCTGAACAATGGAGACGCTGACGCGGGAAGCGAGGAACAGGGTGAAAGGAAAAGAGGCAGGAGTTCTGTCTCGGATCCCTGATCCTCCGAAAGGAGAATATCGTGAACGAGTATCAACTTCCCAAATGCCTGCAGGTGATCGGTCTGGCATGCATTCCCGTCAACGACATACCAGACGAGCATCCCGCGCTGGCACGCAGGCCTGTAGCGGCGGCGGTCCTGACGATGGTCGAACAGGATGATGGCCATCGCTGGGTCAACGCGATCTGCGTCTCCGACGCGCGCAAGTCGGAAATTCCATTGCCGCACTTGCTCGATAAGACGCTGTTGCCCGGCGCGGTCCAGATCGTGTCCACCTCTGATCGCATGACGCTGGCGATGGACGCGATGAGCCGGCGCTTCTTCGTCGAGCCAGCGCTTGCAGAACTTTGCTTTGGCGAGACGGCTATCGGTCCCGCCGCAATGGGTGACCATGGGTTCGATGAGCGAACAGCGTGCCGTCGTTTCTCGATCCCGATGCCCGAGATCGGCGATGCGGACATCGAGCTGGCCTGGTCGCGCTCCGCGCCAGCGGCAGCAGAAGACCATGCGCTTCGCGTCGCGACCGCGCGGTTAATTCTGTGGGCGCATGTCGAGGCGTTGCGTACCGCGCGACCGGAACCCTTCTTCGAGACCATGCTGGCGCTGCGCGAGTGGATCGATGCCAGCGAGTATCTGACAGCCGCGCTCGCCGATATCGGGAACTCACGCCCAATTCGCCGCGCAGACTCGTTCGCGCATCATTATCGCGACTATCGACAACGCCTTGCAGCAGGCGATGAAACTGCCCGGTGGGTCAGCTTCGAAGACGGGCTGTTCCACGCCTGAGCGAGCCTGACGCATAAACCCACTATCGCTGAAGAAAATGGCCTCGCTGCTCGGGTCGCGCGAGCAGCGAGGCCTGCGAGCGTGCATTTGCACAACACTTCGCATGCGGCGGGCCGCTGTCATGCCCGACAGGGCGCGGACTAGCGACCAGCTTTAAATATTCGGTGAATCGACGTCCAGCAGCCGCTGCGGCGCCGTCTCGCCATCCCTCCATCACACACAAACTCAGCAAGAGAACCGCTGCGATGCGGTCCCTTTGTTCTTTGTAGAAAGACGTACCAAATGACGACCATCCATAACATCCGCCCGTTCAATACCCGCTATGTGATCCGGGACCGGTCAAGCCGCTATACGCCCGAGCTCTTGCGGACGCACCGCACGGCGCAGGCGAGCTACGCTTACATCAACCGCCAGAATAGCGTCGACGAATGGGGACCGACGCCGAACTGGGCGTCGCGCTCCGACCTTGCGGCAGCAGGCCGATGCGCTCCTGCCCGCGCTGCCGAACCCAGACTGGCGGGAATATCGCTCTGGGCACAAGCGGACGAGAATGCGGCCCGGTATAGGCCCGACGAGCCGACTATCGCTCATTGCGTCGGCAGCCTGCCGCGTCATGAGGATCTCACCTTCTGGCGCAATCTGGTCGAAGGCTTTGCCGAGGATTTTCTTGTGGCCCGCGGCATGGTGGTCGACTGGGCGATTCATCATCAGGCGGAAAGCGACGATCAGCCCGAAATCGCGCCGCACGCGCATTTCCTCATTACCTTGCGAGGATATGACCCGGAGCACCGCGACTACGGCAAGGTTCGGCAGAACTGGCTCAGAACGGACAATTCTCGTAAGCGCCTCGCCGAGCGGTGGTGGGAACGGACCGGAATCGTGCCGCCCGAATATGTTGTGGCGGCGGCGATGTCCCAAATCTCTCGCTGACATCGTGCCGGCGCCGGGCCTCGACGACGCCCGGTGCCGGCACTCTCGAATGCCGCGTTTCCGCCTGGCGCTTTGCAAGGATCTGCAAGCGATGACTACGGGCGTGAAGAAGAGAGGATAAATGGCGCGCAGCAGGTGATCTGAAGATCGGAGGAGAAAAGAAATGTTTAGCGTCGAACCAATCGTCGTGCTCGTTGCCGTGTGCGGGACAGTCGTCTTTTCGCGCGAAATGCCGCGCCTGTTTGCGTTGCTAATCGTCTGGATTACCGACCGACTGTCGGCCGCCAGGAACACTCAGATCGTGGAAGCGCTTAACGGTCGCCAAGTTTCAGCGACTTGGACCGCGTCGTGGGTAAATCGCAAGCTGTTGCGCGCTGCCATGCGCTCCACGATGTGCGTGACGACGTTTCGTTCGCTCTACCCGATTAATCGCTAAGGGAATCTGCTGAGCCCAGGTGTCGGCAATCGAATTGCCGACGCCTGGGCCAGCCGGATATATCATTATGCAACCCCCATATCAGGTATTCATCAGATGGCCGGTGTTCGCTCGCGCAATGATACTTATTTCGTCTCCAATCGGGAGCGCGACCTTGCCAGGGACCTCTCGTTACGCCCAGGAAGATCAATGAACCCTTACATAAGGATCGGGATCGCATGCCATGATCTGCGGCATCAGTGACAGGATCTTACGCGCCATTTTGATCCGATCAGCCCGATGACCCAACGGGACGTCCAATACCCGACAAAGTGCTGCATCGTGATAAGCGAAGCCGAAATCCGCGCCCTTGGGAACTATCAGAGCCGGTCCTTCCCTGGAAAGAACCCATACCGAGCATCGAGGCCACGTCTTCACTTTACCGTCATAGGTCTCATAAACCGCGATATTGGCGGGTCCACGGCGTTCCTTCCCGGGCTTGAAGGCAAGCACAATCAGGTCTTTGTTGGCTTCTTTTACCGCACGCTCAAAACCATGTTCATCCCCTACTTCAGCAACAGTGAATGCAGCCTCTCTGGAAGGGATCCCGTCTACTTCTCGTCTAAGGGTTATCATTCTGCTGAGACAAATCAGGAAATCCATCGCAATTTCTCGATTAAAACTGGTCTTCATTCTCATTCTCCTTGGAGCTAATGCTCAAAGCTCGTCGGACGAGATTATTCCGCCGACCCTGAGTTATAGGATCGTCGAAAGCTGCTCCCAAGCTACTGAGAAATTTTTTTCATTTATTCAAATTTCGATAGATCTGGGCGCAACGTAATGGGCGCCCGACCGCACCAAGGTTGACCCCACTTAGATCCTGGGATCATCATCGCGGCGCTGCTGCCTAGGTGAATGGACGTGCTTGGTCGTTGCTAAGGTAAGTTGGCGCCACTGATTAAGGTGCAGTCGCCGCACAGGCAGCCGCTTATTTAAGGATTAACCCAGTGGACGCGGAGCGATGGGCGATCTCTGTGGTAGGACAGGGCGTGCGAGGCGGGGTAGCTACTGGGAAAATGCCTTCATTCGAGCGAGATCAGGCGGCGTGCGACGTCCGAACTGCGGCTGCGAAACGGATGGGGTAACGCGCAGCGGGAGACCCTGAGCGACTGATCAGAACGCGGCACCGATGTTCTATTGCGGTTGGTCTGTGATGCCACTAACTTTAGCCAGTGAGTGTAGCCAGTCGCAACTGGTGTCACGCGAGATTGGCCGAAATCAGGGCTTTTTAAGGTGCAGCTTTTCCTTAGGTGAGGTTCCTGCCGCCCCAGCCAGCCGGTGCGGATTTTCATCCAATTTCTGAACTATCCGCCTGATATTTCTGACGAAATGCTCAGTCGTCAGGCATCGACGCGGTCCGGTCGCCACTCTAACGAGCTGAAGCGTTGAGTAAGCGGCGCGGCGCGGCGTTTCGTGCGGTCGTTCGGGCTGAAGTCGTTGGCACGGGCGAACGATGCCCGACCGTCCGCAATCGGCCAAATTTTGATGCGATCGAAAGCCGATCGAATACCGCCCCAAAAGAAAAGGGAGGGACCCGTAGGTCCCTCCCTTCTTCTTTCATTCGCGATGCGTCACTTCGTCTTGAAGCGAACGCCGACGCGGAAGGACCGGCCGAGCAGATCCGAATAGGTGCTGTTCGCGGCCAGACCGGTTTCAGGCAGCAGGATCGGGTCGGAGTCGAACACATTGGTGACGTTGACGAAGAATTCGGCGTCGCCCTTGCTCATCGCGTCGAACTTGAACGTCGCGTTGAGGTCGACGTAGGTCGCGCCGCCGATGCTGTTGTCCTCATAGGTCGGAAACTGGTTGGTCGAAATCGGGCAGGTGGTCCCACACTCGATGCCAGTGGCATCGTACCGGCCGTCGCTCACTCCGCGCGCCGTCGCTGTCAGCGAGAAGTCGTCGGTGTCGTAGGCCGCGGTGAAGCGGTAGATCCACTTCGGCGTGATCGATTGCGTGCCCGTGCCGACCCCCAGCGTCCCGACGGAGTTGAGCGGCACGAAGCCGGGCACTCCGGTTGTGACGATGTTGTCGATATAGCGCGTCGCCAGGCCGCGCAGGGTGAAATTGCCGCCGGCGAGAGGCATCCGATACGCCGCTTCCAGATCGACACCGCGCATGACCAGGCTGGAGAAATTGACCGGCTGGCGGCTGATCAGGACGCGCGAGGGATTCGCCGGGTCGGGCGTGATTGCCGCGCAGAAGTCCGCCAGCCCCTCGAAACAGCGGTTGACGATGTCGTCCGCGCTGAGGCTGTCGATCGCCTGTTTCACCTTGATGTCAAAATAGTCGGCCGACAGGGAGAAACCGGGAATGAAGCGGGGTGTGAACACCGCCCCGATGTTCCACGAGTCCGCCTTCTCCGGCCTCAGATTCGGATTGCCCGTGATCGTGCCCAGGTAGGAGAGGCTGGAGCCATAAGTGCCGGTCCCCGGCCCCGCTCCCGGGAAGAACGGGTTGGTGACGGTCGAGGTGTTGGCGGTACCCGCCTGGAACAGCTCGTTAAGGTTGGGCGCGCGAATGTCGCGCGAGCGTGTGACGCGCAGCCGAATGTCGTCGATGGGCTGCCAGGTCGCACCCAGCTTCCATGTCGTGACATAGCCCGAGGTCGAATAGTCGGTGCCGCGCACCGCCCCGTTGAACTCGAGTCCAAAGCCCAGCGGCACCACGGTTTCGAGATAGGCCTCTTTGACGTTGTAGCTGCCCTTGCTGGGGCGGAAGTTGCCGACCGACCACACGCTGGTCGATGCGCCGGTGGTTGGGTTGAATATGGGTTGGAACTCGGCGGGCACGAACCCGTCGATCTCCTCCTTGCGGTACTCGGCGCCGATCGCGATGCTGACGTCGCCCGCCCAGGTCGCGAAAGGCGTGAGCGACAGGTTGGCACCGATCACCGTCTGTTCGAGTGTCTGATCGCGGAACGGATCGCCGAGGATATAGTCGATCGCAGCGGGATCCGCGACGCCAATGCCCAGCAGGTTGAGCGGGCGGCAGGCGGGATCGTCATCCGCCGTGCTGGCGTTGACGTTGATCAGGCACTGGATCGAACCGACCGGAAGATTGTTCGGATTGCCGGCCGGCGCGAACACGGCGGCGAGCGCGTTGTTCCTCTTCACCGTTTGCTGGATATTGGTCAGTTGCTCGTGCAACTCCGCGCGGCCGTATTGGGCATAGACGTCCCAATTCGCCGACTTTCCGAAAGCCTCGAACTCGCCCTCTGCGCCGATCAAATAGCGCTGCACCTTGCGTTCATTGTTCGATCCGCGGCCGGGCAAGTCGACGGCGGTCGTCGCCAGCGTGGCGCTGGTCAGGCCGGTTAGCCCGGCTGGCCCGAGCGTGTTGTAGAGGAAAGCGTTGCAGGTTGTCGGGGCCGCCGCCGCAGTCGCCGCCGTGCCGCAACCCGTCGCATTCAGCGAAAGGCCGGTCATCAGGTTCGGACCCGCGTTGAACAGTGTTTTCTGCCGATTGTATGAGGCTTCTGCAAAAAGTGTGACCCCGTCGCTGACCTCGAAGCTCAGCCGGCCGAAGAGGCCATAACGGTCTTCTTCCGGGCTGAGGCCGATGCGGCGGCCCGAATCATTGACCCGCCAGTCGCCGCCTTGCGTCAACTGCGGCACGGCGGAGCAGGCCGGCGAAGGGAAGGTCAACGTGCCGAACTGGTACTGATTGATCGACCCGCCCTGTCCGAAATAGGTTCCGCACAGGCGATTTGCCGTGCCTCCGGTCGAAGCGGTGATAAGCCCGCCCGGCGTCGAGTTCGCCGCGCCGACCTGGGTCCGGAGCAGGTAACGGGGCACGGTGCTGTTGGCCGTCCAGGCAGGGTTCTGGATCCGTACGAAGCCGGTGTGGTTCCAGTCGCGATCGACCTCGAAGATGCCGTCGGAGTGCGCGATCTCGCCCGCGACGATCAGACGGCCACGACCGTCGGCGAACTTGACGCCGGCGGCCATGCTCGCCGAGTAGTTGAAGCCGTCGCCCTCGTCGGTCACGCCGACATCGCCGGACAGCTTCAGTCCGCTGAAGTCTTTCTTCAGGATGAAGTTGGTCACGCCCGCGACCGCGTCGGAGCCATAGGCGGCCGAGGCACCGCCCGTGACCACTTCGACGCGTTCCACCAGCGACTGTGGGATCGTGTTGATGTCGACCACGCCGCTGGCGGTCGAACCCACGGACCGCCGTCCGTCGATCAGCACGAGCGTACGTACGGTGCCGAGGCTGCGCAGGTTGAGCGCATTGATGCCGGCGATGCCGTTGCTGAGCTCAAGGCGCGAGTTCGACGGACGGATGGACCCCGCGAGTGCCGGTAGCTGGTTGACGAAGTCCGCGATGTTGTTGGTCGGCGAGGTGTTCTGGATATCTTCCTGCGTCAGCACCATGACCGGCGTCGGCGCCTCAAAGCCGTCGCGCGTGACGCGCGATCCGGTGACGACGATCTGTTCGACCGGCACGGCTTCGACGCTGTCCGGGGCGGCGGTCGCCTCCTGCGCCAGCGCCGGGGCACCATGGACCAGCGCGATGGCGGTCATCGCCGCTCCGATCCGGCCCGTGCGGCCCAGCGGTCGACGAATTCGTTCAAAATTACGCATGTCAGCAGTCCCCTTTTTAACCCAAAGGGTCGAGCCACACGCCGCCCAAGGCGTGCCCCGGCCTTATACCGGGTTGGCTGCCCTATTTGTCCTACCTGTTCGTTCGGCGGATGTTCGCTCCGCCTTCTTATATTGTTTCAGTGATGCTCCGGCTGTTGTCGCAGTCAGGGCGCGCCGATAGCCGATTTAGTTACAGCGAGGTTACAGGGTGGCTGCAACCGGTCAACAGCTTCGCGGCTAACCTCGCGATATGGACATATAGCCTGAAGATATGGGGTTGCCGGAATGCGCGGCGCCCACGCGGATAGCTTGCAGTTATAGGACGCGGCCCGCTTGCTATGGCCTTTGCTTGTCGTGCTGCGATAGGGTCGACGTTCGTTCTGTTCATAAACGGGGAGGGCCTTTTGATCCAGCGCCGTGCGTTCCTGCTGGCTTCGGTCGCGCTTGCCGCGATGCCGGGCAGCCTTTTGGCGAAACCCCGGATCAAGGGCGATACCCGCCGCATCAAACTATCCGGCGCGCGCGCGCCGATCGAGGTGATCGAGGATGAACTGGGCGTGCCCCACGTCCGCGCCGCCTCGCTGCACGACGCCTTTTTCGGACAAGGCTATCTGGTCGCGCGCGACCGGCTGTTCCAGATCGACATGGAGCATCGCCGCGACATGGGGCGGATGGCCGAGGCTTTCGGCCCGCGCTTCGTCGCCGCCGACAAGGCTGCGCGGCTCTTCCTGTATCGCGGCGACATCGAGGCGGAATTGGCGGCGCTGCCCCCCGACGTGTTGGAATGCGCGCGCGGTTATGTCGCCGGAGTCAATGCGCGGATCGATGAACTTGCCGCGGATCCTGCACAATTGCCGCTTGAATATGGCATCCTCGGGATCAGCCCGCTGCGCTGGGATATCGCCGATCTCGTGCGCAACCGCGGCATCGGCATGGGGGACGCCGACGACGAAGTGCGGCGGGCGGGGCTGCAGGCGCGCGGCCTGCTCGACATCGACAAGTTGATGGCGCCGCTGCGCCCCGCATGGTCTTTCACCGTTCCCGAAGGGCTCGACTGCGCGGCGGTGAGCGAGACAGATCTTGGCATATTGGATCCGGCGAACCGGCCGGCAGCCTTCGATCCCGTGCAGGAAGCGCAGCTCGACCCCGAAGCGCGCCGGGGCGACCGCTTCGCGCTCGGCAGCAATGCCTGGACGATCGCGCCGTCGCGCAGCGCGACCGGGCGGCCGATCCTCGCCAACGACCCGCATCTCGGCATCGGCCGCGCCAGCCCGCGGCACATGTGCCACCTGTCGGCGCCGGGGCTCGACGTCATCGGCGCGGGCGCGCCGGGGCTGCCCGGGATCATGCAGGGGCACACCGACCGCTTCGCTTTCGGCCGTACCAATTTCCATATCGACCAGACCGACCTGTTCATTCTGCGGACGAAGGAGGGCGATCCGGGCCGCTATTGGCACAAGGGCAAGTGGACGGCGTTCGAGACGTTCGAGGATGAGATCGCAGTCAAGGGTGCGCCGTCCGAGCGCGTGACGCTGCGCTATGCGGCGGGCCGTCCGATCGTGTCGGAGGATGCCGCGCGCAATCGGGCCGTTGCCTTTGCCACGGTCAGCATGTTGCCGGGCGCCAATCAGCGTTTCGCGATCATCGCGATCAACCTGTCAAAGGATTGGGCGTCGCTTCGGCAGGCGTTCAAGCTGCACGTGTCGCCGACCAATCACCATTATGCCGACATCGATGGCAACACCGGCTGGCAGACGATCGGCTTCGTCCCGCGCCGGCCGAAGCATGACGGGTTGTTCCCGGCGCCCGGCGACGGCGATTTCGACTGGACCGGCATCCTGCCGGTCGAGGATATGCCGCATGTCTATAACCCGAGCGAAGGCTGGTTCGCCTCGGCCAACCAGATGAACATTCCGGCGGGCTATCCCTATCGCGAGCGGATCATCAGCTTTAGCTGGAGCGATCCCTTTCGTTATAACCGCATTGCCGAGGTGCTCAGCGCCCAGCGCAAACATCGGATCGAGGATAGCATCGCGCTTCAGCATGATGTTCAGTCGCTCCCCGCGCGGGCTTTGCTGAAGCTGCTTCCCGCCAATCCGTCGCCGGACGCTGCCCCCGCGGCGGCGCTGCTACGGCGCTGGAATTGCGGGATCGAGGCGGATAGCGCCGCGGCGTTGCTCTATGAAATGGTGATGCCTGCGCTGTCGACGGCCTTTTACGACCGGGTCGTGCCGGCCGCGGCGCGCGATCTGGTTCCGTCGGTCAACCTGTCCGAGATGCTTCATATTCTTGCCTCGACCGACAAGCGCCTTGGGGCAGATCCCGCCGCGACGCGCGACGCGCTGGTCGACGGCGCGCTGGCGGCCGGCTGGAAAAGGGCAGTCGAACTTGGGGGTGCCGATCCGGCGAGCTGGCGGTGGGGCGACCTGCACCGCGTCACGATCGCGCACCCGCTGGCGGCATCGCATCCCGCGATTGCCGCCGCCTTCCCGAAGATCGAGGGCGGCCGCTCGGGCGGCGATGGGACCACGCCGATGGCGCGCGGCTTCAATGCCAAGCGCGGTTTCGACGTGTCGCATGGCGCGAGCTATTTGTTCGTTGCCGACGTCGGCGCGTGGGACAACAGCCGATTCCTGCTGTTGCCCGGCCAGTCCGCCGATCCCCGATCGCCGCGCTATCGTGACTTTTATCCGTTCTGGCTTGCCGGTGCGATGCAGCCACTGTGGTACAGCAAGGCGGCGGTCGACCGCCACGCCATAGGGCGGTTGGTCCTGACGCCGCCCTAAAGCGCTTCGGCGATGGCGACGAGTGCGCGATCGACCGCGGCGGTCGCCTGGCTGTCGGTGTCCTCGGGCATGTCGTTGGCCAGAGCCGAGAAGATCAGCGTCCTGCCGCTGCGCGTCGTGAGATATCCCGACAGTGCGCGCGACGCATTGAGCGATCCGGTCTTGGCGAAGACCTTGCCTTCGAGGATCGTGCCTTTGAAGCGGCTTTGGAGCGTGCCGTCGCGCCCGGCAATGGGCAGCGTCGCGCGCCAGGCCGCTGCCCACGGCTGGCGTGCGATCCAGCTAAGCAAGCCGACGGCGGCGCGTGGACTGATGCGGTTGTAGCTCGACATCCCCGAGCCGTCGGCAAAGTGATAGCCCGCCTCCGGCAGCCCAGCCTGGGTCATCACTTTGTGCATCACCGCCTGTCCATCGGCGATCGAACCGCTGCCTGCCTGCCGGGCGACGCGCCGCAGCATCAATTCGGTGTGGAGATTCTGGCTCTCCTTGTTGATCCGCACCATATTTTCGGCGAGCGACGGCGCGGGCAGTTCGGCGAGCATCGCTGGCTCGGTGGGCAGGGTGGCGACTGCGCCCTTGCGGTTTTCGGGATCGTCGGCCGCGGTCAGCGGGCGGTGGCGGGCCTCGATCGCGCCATCGACACGCACACCCCGTGCGCGCAGCAGTTCGCCGAGGCGCCAGGCGGCGTAGTGTGCGGGATCGTCGATACCATAGCGCAATGTCATCGGCGCGACCTCCGCGCCGAGGGTGCCGGTCAGGCGGAGGACGCGGCTGTTCGGCATACGGAACGCTTCGATACCTTCAGCCTTCCCGGCGACGGTGGTCACCAGATTTTCGATTATGAAATAGCCGGTCGCCTCGATTATCGGCGCGGCGCCGATCGCGCCGGGCTTCAGTTTCGCCACCAGTTCATTGTCGTCGAGCGTCAACGCTGACACGCCGGTGCCGTAACGCGACTGGATATTGTTCCAGCTCATCCCCGGGCTCCAGCGTTCGTCGGGGAACCAGCTATCGTCGCCGACGATGTTGCGCACATGGCGCGTCTTTGCCGCGACCGCGTCGGCGAGCGTCTGCAGGCAGTCGGTTTTGCAGTCGTCGGCGCTCGACAGCAGCGCATCGCCTCGCCCATGGAGCACGACATCGGAAACGCCGCCGCGCTCTTCGAGCCGAACGCCGGTGCCCTTTGCGGTCCGCTGGAGCAAAGGCAGTTCGGCATAGGCGATCGCGGTCGTGAACATCTTGGTATTCGACGCAGGGATGAAACGCTGGTCGGGCGCGATTGACACCAGCACTTCGCCGTCGAGCGTCGTGACCAACATGCCGAAGCGTGAGCCCGGCGGACCTTCGGCGAGTTTCTGCTCAACCGTCGCCAGCAGCGGCTTGGGCGCTGCGCTCGTTTGCGCCTTGGCGGCCGTCAGCGACAGCGACAGCGACAGGGCAAGGGCGGAGGTGAAGGCGAAGCGTCCGATCGATGGCGTCATATTATGTCCGTTTGTCCCAGGCTGAAATGACGCGCTCGCCCACCGCGGGGCGCAGCGCCACGATGCCGCTGTCGGCGTGGCGGGTCGGGTGGACCCGATTGGTAAGCAGGGCCCAACCGAGCCCGCGCTCGAAATCGATCCACAGGCCAGTACCGGTGAAGCCGGTGTGGCCGATCGTGTCGGCCGAACAGGCATCGCCGCCGTGCCATCCGGCGAAAGCGCGTTCCCAGCCGCACGTGCGGTGGCGGTCGTTCGCCGTGCGCACCTCTGCCAGCATCGCTGGAGAAAGCATCGAGCCATCGAGCATTGCGCGCGCAAAGCTCAGCACGCCGTCGATGGTGCCGAACAGCCCTGCGTGACCCGGCGCACCGCCGAGCGCGAATGCGTTTTCGTCGTGGACCTCGCCCTTCATCACGCGCCCGCGCCAGCTGCAATCCTCGGTCGCGACCGCGGGGCCGGGCGGCGGACCGAACCCCAGTCCCTCACCGAGTGGCCAGTCGGACAGCGGTGCCCCGGTGATGCGCTCGATCGCGATGCCGAGCAGGATGAAGTTGATGTCCGAATAGACCGGCGGGCCGTGCCGCCATTCGCGCTGCAGGACAAACGCACGCAGCCGCGCCGGATCATCGCCATAGGTATAGATGGGTTCAACCGCAGGCAGAAAGCTGCGGTGCATCAGGCAGTCGCGAAAGGTCAGCCGTCTCTCCGCAGCGCCGGCGACGTCATATTGGCGCAGGTCCGGTATCGCGTCGGTCAGCGGCCGGTCGAGGTCGAGGCGCCCCTGTTCGGCGAGCGTCAGGATCATCGTGGTGGTCGCGATCACCTTGCTGAGCGACGCAAGGTCGAACCAGTGATCGCGCGTCAGCGCTTCGCATTCGGGGACGATGGCAGCATTTCCGGCAAGGCGCACCGCCGTCTCGCCATCGGCGCCGACCAGACCGAGCGCGGCGCCGGGAATGCGGCCGCCTTCGACGGCTTCGAGTGCAGGCGCGAAGCCCTGTTCGCAGACGGCCTCGATCGTCATGCGCGAACGCGTCCTTTTACGCGCACGATGACGGGCAGCAAAAAGATCGCCGCGAAACTCAACGCCCCGGACAGCAGGAAGAAACCATCATAGCCGATCTGCGTTTGCATCGACCCCGATGCACCAGCAAGCAGGCGTGGCAGCAGAAAGGCGAAGCCCGACAGCAGCGCATATTGGGCGCCCGGATATTTCGGGCTTACGAGCATCGAGAGATAAACGACGAAGACCGCACCCGCATAGCCGTTGCCGAACTGATCGATCGCGACCGACGAATAGAGGACAAAGGCCGAAGGATCGCTGTGCCACAGCCAGACATAGATCCAGTTGCCCGCCGCCGCGGTCACCGCGCCGATCCCCAGCGTCCAGCCGAGCGACATTCGTGTCGACAGAAAGCCGCCGAGCGCAACACCGGCCATGCTCGCCGACAAGGCAACGACGCCGTCAGCAACGCCGATCTGGTGCAGGCTGTAACCCTTGTCGTTCCACAGCGGGTGCGAAAGCGTCAGCGTGAGCACGTCACCCATGCGATAGAGCGACACAAAGGCAAGGACGGCGAGCACGGGCGTCCCATACCGCCAGAACAGCTCGACATAGGGCGCGGCGAAGGTCGACACGGAGTCCAGCGCTTCGGCGGGCAGGCGGCGAATGCGGGGTAGCGCGAGCGCCAGCGCGACGAAGGGCAACAGCGCGATCGCCAGAACGACAGGCGTGACATTGGTCCTGGCCGAAATGCCGACGCCCTGTGCGGCCGAAAGTAGCGCCCACCCGATGCCGGTGGTGACGAGAGTGGCGGCAAGCAGAATGAGCAGGCTGGCGAGCGCGCCAGCAACCAGCGACTGCATGCGGCCCTCGGTGCCTTCGTGTTCGGGCCGCATCGCCGCGAGGATGGGGAAGGGCAGGAAGGCGGCAACCGCAATGACCAGATAGGCCCAGGTCCAGTCCGCCCAGGCCGCAACCAATATCGCGCCGCTGCCCGCCGCGACCATCGCGCTGCGATATCCCCACAGGTTGGCGGCGACGATCGGCGCCTGTTCGGTCTGCGTCGGCGCAAGCTCGATGCGCCAGCCGTCGGCGGCGACCTCGAGCGTTGTCGTCCAGAAGGCGAGCAGGATCGCGAACAGGGCGGTAAGCGGCAGGCTCTTGTCGCTCGACGTGAACGCCATCGCGATCATCGACAGGAAGATGCCGAGCTGCGACAGCATGATCCATCCGCGCCGCCGCCCCCAAAAGCGCGAAAAGCCCGGGATATCGTATCGCTCGATCAGCGGCGCCCAGGCGAATTTGAACGTCGGCAGCAACGCGATCCACGCGAAGAAGCCGATGATCACGATGTCGACGCCGTGCCGCGACAGGCGCAGCGTCAGCACCGCGTTGAACATGTAAAAGGGCAGCCCCGCCGAAAAGCCGAGCAACAGATATAGACCGAGCAGGCGACGTGCCGACGGCTTGGCGGGCAAGTCGCCCGCGAGGACGCCCGCCACAGCTTCCGCCGCCGCCGCCGTCACGCCTTGCCCTCCGGCTCGACCGCATTTTCCCAGCGCGCGACGACGCTTGTGACCGTCAGGTTCGCGCTCGCGCTTGCGACGGTACGCGTCATGTCCAGCAGCCGGTCAAAGGGCAGGACGAAGCCGACGACCAGCGCGGTCTGTTCGGCCGACACGCCGACGGCGGAGAGGACCGCCGCAAGCATGAACAGCGACGCCGACGGGATCGGCGCAGTGCCAAAGGCGGCGAGCGCGCCGGTGAGCAGAACGATCGCCAGCATCGACAGGTCGGGTTCGACGCCGACCGCCTGCAATGCAAAGATGCTGAGCAGTCCGACATACATGGCGGTGCCATCCTTGCCGATGCTCGCGCCGATCGGCAGCACGGTCTTGGCGACCCCGGGCGCTATCCGCAGATCTTCCAGCGCGATGCGCAGTGCGACGGGCAGGGTGGCGGCCGAGGATGCGGTCGAAAAAGCGACCGCCAACGCGTCGACGATGGTGCGATAGAAGCGGAGGACGGGCCGCCGCGCGACTAAGGCGATCAGTGGCAGATGGACGATCAATATCTGCAGGATCACGCCGACTGCGACCCCGACCGCCAGCCAGCCGATGTTGGCGAACACCGCGACGCCATTATCGGCGACCGCCTTTGCGATCAGTGCGAGCACGCCAAAAGGGGTGATCTCCATGACGATGCGCACCAACTGGAACAGCACTTGCCCCGCCGATTGCAGCAGATCGGCCATCGGCCGCCCCGCCTCGCCCGCAAGGATGACGCCGAAGCCGAAGAGGATGGAAAAGAAGATGATCGCGAGCATGTCGCCCTCGACCAGCGCCTGCACGATATTGACCGGCACGATGCCGATCAACTGGTCGTGCAGCGACTTGGCCTCGCCCAGCGCGTGGGGGACGGCGTTGCCGAGCGCGGCGCCCTGTCCGGGTTCGAGCAGCAGGCCGACGATCATGCCGATCGACACCGCGCAAAAGGTGGTTGCGGCGAACAGCCCGACCGTCCGCGCGCCGACCGAGCCCAGCTTGCGCGGGTCGGCGAGCGCGGTAACGCCCGATGCAATGCTGATGAAGACGATCGGGACGACGAGCATCCGGAACACGCGCACGAACAATTCGCCGATGAAGGCGATCGCGCCGGTCGCGGCAGGCCACAAAAGTCCCAGCAGCACGCCGACGACCATCGCGCCCAATACGCGTTGCCACAGCGGCACGGCGAACCAGCGACGAAGCAAGTCTGTCATCCGCCCCCTATATCTTTATCGTATCACATGCCGCCCCAGAAGCCGGGCTTTGGCGGCGCCATGATACCGTTCGCCGCGCTGACACCGTCCACGCGATCCTCTGCAAGCCACAGCGGCCCGTCAAGGTCGACGAAGCTGCTCTGCGCCGCAATGGCCCATGCAGGGGCGATCGACAATGACGAACAGATCATGCAACCGGTCATCACGCCCAATCCGCGCGCCCGCGCCGCTTCCGCCAGTTCCAGTGCGGCGGTCAGCCCGCCGGTCTTGTCGAGCTTGATATTCACCACATCATAGCCGTCGGGCAACGCCTCGAGATCGGCCGCGACATGCACCGCCTCATCGGCTGCGATGGAGATTGCCGACCGGAAACCGACAAGGTCGGCGTCGGCGTCGGCGGGGAGCGGCTGTTCGAGCAGGTCGATGCGCAGATCGGTCATCAGCCCCTGCAAGTCGCGCACCTCGGCGATCGTCCAGCTTTCGTTGGGATCGACGATCATTTTGGGCTTCGGCGCCGCTGCGCGGACAGCTCTGAGCGCGGCGGCGGGATCGTTGCGGTCGACCTTGATCTTCAGCAGCGGCGCGTCGGCGAGCGCCGCTGCCGCTGCGGCCATACGGTCGGGCGCATCCAGGCTGACCGTCATCGCGGTGACGATCGGGCGGAGCGGCTTTTCTAGGCCCAGCGATGTCGCGATGTCGCTGTTCGCCAACCGCAGTTCTAGATCCCACAGCGCGCAGTCGACCGCGTTGCGCGCGGCGCCCGCAGGCATCAATTGCATCGCCTCCTGCCGCCCAGCGCCCTGCTCGATCGCGCCGCGCACGGCCTCGATCGCGAGCGCGGTGCTCTCGGCATTCTCGCCATAGCGCGGGTAGGGGACGCATTCGCCGCGACCGGTGATGCCGTCCTGCGCGATGGCGACGGTCACTACCTCTGCGGCGGTCCTCACCCCGCGCGAGATGCGAAAGGGCGTGTGCAGCGGAAATGTCTCGCCGACGACGGTCAGGGTGCGGTGCATCGAGGGTGCGTCAGGCGGTTTCGGCGACGCCGGGCGCGGCGACCTCGACCCCGAGCAGCCGGTCGAGGATCGTCTCGACCCCGAAGCGATAGGGGTCGCTCGTCGGCAGCCCGAACTCGGCCTCGGTCTTTGCGCACAGCGCCCGCGCCTCATCCTCGGGCATCGCCGAGGTGTTGAGCGCGATGCCGACCACCCGCACATCGGCATTGGTCAGCCGTGCCGCACGCAGATTGGCCTCCAGCGTATCGGCGATGCCGGGCAGCGGATAGTGGGGCAGGCCGCGCATGTGCGGGCGCACCGGATCGTGGCAGAGGACGATCGCGTCGGGCTGCGCGCCGTGCAGCAGCCCCGTCGACACGCCGGCGAAAGAGGGGTGATAGAGCGAGCCCTGTCCCTCGATCAGGTCCCAGCCGTCGTCATCGCGCGCCGGCGAAACCTGTTCGATTGCGCCCGAGATGAAGTCTGCGACCACGGCGTCGAGCGGCACGCCGTCGCCCGCGATCAGGATGCCCGTCTGCCCGGTGGCACGGAAATCAGCCGCAACCCCGCGCTTTTCGAGCGCGCTGGCGAGGCAGAGCGTGGTGTACATCTTGCCGACCGAACAATCTGTGCCGACGGTCAGCAACCGCTTGCCAGCGCGCTTCTTGCCATTGCCGATCGGAATGTCGGGCCGCGGGTCGCGCACGTCGTGGAGCTTGCGGCCGAGTCGCGCGGCGGCTTCGGCCAGCCGCGGATGGGCGTTCAGTCGCTGGTGCAGCCCCGATGCGATGTCGAGCCCCGCCTCCATCGCGGCGAGCGCGTCGAGGATCAGCGGCTCGCCCATTTTGCCGCCGGCATTTGCAATGCCCAGCACCAGCGTGCGCGCACCGGTCGCATGCGCTTCGGCAAAATCCATGCGCGGCAGGTTCAGGGTCAGCGGGCAGTCGTCATGGCGATATTCGCCGACGCAAATGTCGGGCCGGAACACCGCGAGCCCGCGCGAGGTCTTGATGTCGGCGGGGTCGGTCGAGTGACCGAGATAAAGAAGATAAGGCGTTTCGATCATGGGTCAGGGCAACCTGCGTAACGATGGAAAAGCCGATCCTACCCCCGGCAGCGGCGGCGCCCCAATATCTAGCGCCTCATATCCTATAGCCTGATGCTATAACGCCTCGAGCACGGTCGCAAGCACCGCGAGGAATGCCGATGCCGTTTTCGACGGGGGCCGGTTCTGCAAATAGACGGCATTGATGTCGAAGGTGATCGCGGGCTGTAGCGGCCGGCTCGAAAGGCCGGGTGGCAGCGCGGCCTGCGCGGTAAAATTGTCGACGATGGCCATGCCGACCCCGGCATTCACCAGCGCCGCAGCGACATAATAGGTGCGTGCGGAAACCACCTCGTCGAGTTCGACCTCGAGCCGGCTGAGTTCGCTCGACAGCATCCGCCCGATCGGACCGCCCTGGACCGGGCTGATGAACTTATGTCCGCACAGCTCGTCGAGGTGCAGCCTCGGCGGCGCGCCGGGCAGATCCTCCTCGCGGTAGATGACGACCAACTCGCCCTCGCCGATCACCTGATGCGCGACAGGCGCGGACAACGGCACCTCGAAGCTGATCGCGATGTCGGTTTCATGCTCGTAAAGCTTGCGCACCATTTCATCGTGATGGAGCGTCTGGAGGTCGAACATGATGTCATCATGGTCGCCAAGGAAGCGTGACACCGCCTCGGGCACCGCGCCGAGACCGAGCGAGGGAAGCGCCGAGATGCGGAGCAGCCCGCCGCGCCCGTGCCGCAAATTCTGGCACGCCTGCCGCAGCGATCGTACCCTGTCCTGAATATCGGACACTTCGGCGAACAGCGTGTGCGCATCCTGCGTCGGGATCAGCCGCCCTTTTGACCGTTCGAACAACGTCAATCCGATCGAGCGTTCGGCATGGCGCAGCACCTTCGTCACCGACGGCTGGGACACGTTGAGCGACCGCGCGGCGGCGCTGACGGTGCCGTGCAGGAAGACCGCGTGGAATATCTCGATCTGGCGCAGGTTCATCGCGTCATGGCCCCAAGGCTGCGGTGGAGGAGTATCGAATACCCCATTGTTTCCGCCAAGGATTTGCGACGGCTTCGATCTATATGCCATCGGGTTATAGGGGGTGCAACAACGCACTCTGGACGTCCGACGCTTATTGGGGACATCTCGTCGCCGGTCGTTCCCGCGAAAAGGTCATGCCGATGTCGTTTGCTTCACCATCCGTCCGCCGGACGATCGGCTCGCTCTCGGCGGTTGCGGCGCTTCTCTGTGTTTCGGGCGCGGCCGCAAAGGCGGACCAGACGGTCGACGTGATCATCCGCGGCGGCACGATCTATGACGGGGGTGAGGGCAAAGCCTTTGTCGGCGATGTCGCCATTCGCGGTGACCAGATCGTCTATGTCGGCAAGTCGGGCCGCTATTCGGCGCCCAGGATCATCGATGCGAAGGGCCTGATTGTCGCCCCCGGCTTCATCGATCCGCACACCCATGCCGACAGCTTCATCCGCTCGCCCGACAAGGCCGTGCGCGTCAACGCGGCGTGGCTGGCTCAGGGCGTCACCACCGTGATGATTGGGGTCGACGGGTCGGGTACCCCCGATGTTGCCGAGGATAGCGGCAAGCTGGCGGCGTCGGGAATCGGCACTAATATCGTTCCCTTCGTCGGATTCGGCCCGGTTCGGCAGCGTGTGCTCGGTCAGGATGCACGTGCGCCGAGCCCTGGGGAACTCGACCGGATGAAGGCGCTGGTGGCAAAGGGGATGTGCGAGGGCGCCGTCGGGCTTTCCACCGGTCTCTTCTACGCACCGCAAAGCTTTGCCAAGACCGAAGAGGTCGTGGCGGTTGCGCGCGAGGCGGCGAGCCGCGGCGGCATCTATGACACGCATCAGCGCGATGAATCGAGCTATAGCATCGGCCTGCTCGGATCGGTGCAGGAGGCGATCGGCATCGGGCGACACGCAGGAATGCCCGTCCATTTTGCGCATCTTAAGGCGCTCGGCGTCGACGTCCACGGACAGGCTGGCGCGGTGATCGCAGCGATCGACGCCGCCCGCAAGGCAGGCGTGGATGTGACGGCCGATCAATATCCATGGCTGGCGTCGGGGTCCAGCCTCGACGCGTCGCTGCTGCCGCGCTGGGCGGTCGATGGCGGTGGACCTGCCTTGTTGAGGCGGCTCGATGATCCTGCGACGCTGGAACGGATTCGCGGCGAGATGCAGGAGAATCTGCGTCGGCGCGGCGGGGCGGGTGCACTACTGCTCATTGCACAGGGCTTTCCCTGGACCGGACAGACGCTCGCCGAGGTTGCGGAGGCATGGAAGATGGACAGCCGCGACGCGGCGTTGCGCATCATCCGGCAAAGTATCGAGTCCGACGATCAGCGGCGGACAGGCGGCGGCGCTGCGGTCGCCTCGTTCAACATGGCGCAGGCCGACGTCGACCTGTTGATGAAGCAGCCGTGGATGGTGACATCGTCCGACGGATCGGACGGCCATCCCCGCATGTTCGCGACCTTTCCCGAAAAATATGTCCGCTATGTCCGTGAACGGAAGGTCATCGACCTCGGGACTTTCATCCGCCAGTCGACAGGGCGCACCGCCGACATCTACAAGCTCGACCGGCGGGGCTATCTGCGTCCCGGCTATTTCGCCGATGTGCTCGTCTTTGACCCCGACCAATATGCGCCGCGCGCCGATTATGTGCGCCCGCGCGAATTGAGCGTCGGTGTCAGCAAATTATTCGTCAACGGCGCGCTGGCGGTCGATGACGGGCGGACGACCGGTGTCGCCGTGGGCCGTGCCCTGCTGCGTGCGCGGCCGACTGGATGTGCCGCGCATCCGGGTTGAATTCGGCGACTTTCATCAGGCCGGGGCGGGCAAGGGCGTTGGGGGCCGGGCAAGCCGGATCGCGCCGATCAGTCCGGCCAGCGCAAAGGGGATGCCGATCCCGATCGCGCCCCAGGCGACGGCCGAGAGGTTGGCGCTGCTGAGCCCTTCGCCAAAGCCCGCAGCATTCGCGCCCACTCCGGCGATCGCCGCACCGATCGCTCCACCCGCATTGCGCGCGGTACCGATCGCGGCCGAGCCGCGCGTTCGCGATGCGTCGTCGAACGATCCGATGACCTGCTGGCCCAGAAACGCGTATGAAATGCCGAAGCCGCCGCCGAGCATCGCCGCGAAGACGCCCGTGGCGAACAGGCTTTCGCGTGCCATCGACAGGGGAATTCCGATATTGCCCGCAAGGATCGCGGCTGCCCCGATCACGATCAGCCGCGCCTGCCAGCGCGCCGGCGCGCCCGATACGGAGAGTGACGCCAGCGTCCAGGCCAGTGCTTCGATCGCGACGACATAACCCGCCTCCAGTGCGCTCAGCTTTGCGCTGATCTGCAACATGGCGGGTGCATAGAGCGCGAAAGCGGTGCCTGCCGCAGTGGTGGCGAAATAGGTCAGATAGGCGACGCCCAGCGGGAAGGCATTTTTGCGGCGCGGAAGCAGCCCGTTATCGCTGGTGCGATCGATAGCGAACGCTGCCCCGAGCAGGAGCACGCCCCCGGTCAACAGGAGCGCCGGGACGAACAGCCCCCCGGTTACGCCCGCGGTCGCGACGGCGCCGATGCCGAGTGCGACGAGCGACATGGTCGAGAGCGGCAGCGCGCTGTCGGTGCGGCGATCGGTGGGGGGTGGAACGAGGAACCAGCTCGCCACGGCAAACAGGATCGCTTGCGCCGCGAACAGCCAGAATATGCCGCGCCAAAGGCCCGCGTCGGCGAAAACGCCGCCAAGCAGCGGGCCGGCCAGCGTGGCGATCCCCCAGGTCGCAGTGCACAGCGCGAAGACCCGCGGCAGATGGCGGCCGGGAAACAGCAGCGCCATGGCGACATAGATCAGCCCGCCGATCCAGCCCGCCGCCGCGCCCTGCACCACACGGCCCGCGAGGAACAGGGCGATTCCGGGCGCTGCGGCGCTCATCGCGCAACCCAGCGCGAAGGTGATGCCGGAAAGGATCATCGCTGCGCGCAGGCCGATACGCTCGGCCAGCCATCCCGCCGACGCGCCCGCGACAACAAGTCCGGTCATGAAGCCCGATCCCGCCCAGCCGAACCAGGCATAGCCGTCGAGCGCTGCGCCGACACTCGGCATGATCGTCGCGGTCACCAGCGAATCGGCCGCCACAACCCAGCAGCCGAGCAGGATCAGCGCGAGCGCGGGGCCACGCCCGCCCGAAAGCAGATCGCGCCATACGGCAAGGCGGCCGGCGGGGGTTTGACTATCCATGCTCACTCCAGCGAAAATCGGTGTTGCACGCCCTCTGCAACCTCAACTCTGGTTGAGATCAAGCGATAAAAGATGTGCGCGGCCAATGATCTGCACCGCCCGTCATTGACAGGAGGGCAGTGCTCCGCTTTATCTAAAATCGAATTATTAAAGCGCCTATACTTTATGATCGAATCTGTTTGGCGGGGGGCGCCGGGCATTCGGACCAGCTTGAAGGACAATCAGCGATGGCCCTTAATCTTCCGGGTCTTGACCGGCGGCAATCGACAAAAAGTGGTTCCGAGGCGCGCGATGCCCGGCTGACGCTCAGCCTGTCGGGTACAAATCTTGAGCGCGCCGGCGATTATAATCAGCGGATCGTGCTGCAGGCCATCCGCCTGACCGACGAAACGACGCGCAGCGATCTGGCGCGCGTAACCGGGCTTACGCCGCCGACGATCGTCAACATCACCAAGCGGCTGATCGACATGGGGCTCGTCAAGCCGGCAGGGCGGCTGCAGGGCAAGCGCGGCCAGCCCGCGATGCGGATCGTCATCGATCCCGACGGCGCCTTTTCGATCGGCCTCAATATCGACCGCGACCATATCACGCTGGTGACGCTCGACCTCGCGGGCAAGATTCGCAGCCGACATACGCGCGAGATCGCCTTTGCGCTGCCCGGAACGGTCGTCGATCATGTCCGCGATATCCTGCCCGGGTTGCTCGAAGAGGGCGGCGTCGATCGGACGCGCATCCTCGGCGTTGGCGTCGCGCTGCCCGACGATCTCGGGCGAATCTCTTTGCCGCACCGGCCGGCCGAATATGACGCGTGGGACGGTATCGATCTGGGCGCTCTGCTCGGCGAAGTGCTCCCTTGGCCGCTCCACGCTGACAATGACGCCGCGTCGGCGGCGCTCGGCGAAGTGCATTTGGGCAACGGTATCGCGCTGCCGAGCTTCTTTTATCTACTCATCAGTGCGGGTCTCGGCGGGGGGCTCGTCATCGACCGCAGCTATGTCCGCGGTGCCGATTCGCGGTCGGGCGAGGTCTGGGCGATGCCCGATCCCGCGCGCGGCGAGGGCGCGAATGTGCAGGATACGGTGTCGCTGTCGGCGCTTTATGCGCGACTGGAAACCGCCGGACATGTCGTCGATGGTCCCGAAGGGCTGATCGACGGCCCGGCGGATCAGCAGGCGGTGATCGTACAATGGCTCGACGATGCCGCGGACGTGCTGGTTCAGCCGCTGATCGCGGTCAATTGCCTGATCAATCCAGCCGCGATCCTCATCGGCGGACGCCTTCCGGGCAAATTGGTCGATGCCCTCGTCGAGCGGCTCAATGCGCGGATGGCGGGGCGCCAGCTTCCCGTGGTCGCGCCCGTGCGCCGCGCCGAGGCGGCCGACGATGCGTCGGCGATCGGCGCTGCGATCATTCCGTTCCTCGACAATGTCCTGCCATCCGAATCGATCTTGATGCAGGCGGGGCGCTGAGCCTCTACTCGATCCGCTGGGCCATTTCGTCGAGGTCGACGCCCCGTGTTTCGGGGAAGATTGCGGCGACGACGATGAACTGGACGATCATCGCGGCGGCGAAGATCGCGAACGGCGCCCCGGGCGACCAGGCCACCAATATCGGGAAGATACCCGCGATCAGCGCATTCATCAGCCAATGCGTGCTTGCGCCGAGCGCGCTGCCCCGCGCGCGGACGGGGGTCGGGAATATTTCCGAGATATAGACCCAGATGACCGCCCCCTGGCTGGTCGCGAAGAAGGCGATGAAGCCGATAAGCGCGGGCAGCATCATCCCGTTTCCGACCCAGCCGAACAGGACGGCCGCAGCGGCGGCGAGGCACAGGGTCATGCCGGCGGCGCCCGCGAGCAACAGCGTCTTGCGTCCGATCCTGTCGATCAACGCCATGCCGACGAGTGTGAACACGAGGTTGGCGATGCCGATCAGCACCGCCTGACGGTCGGGCGAAAGCGAACCGGCGCGCGCGAAGATGTCGTTCAGATAATAGAGAACGGCGTTGATGCCCGCGAGCTGGTTGAACATCGCGACGAGGACTGCGAGCATCATCGGCCGGCGATGGTGGCGCCACGACAGCTTTTCACCCGGCGGGTCGCGTTCTAGCGCCTGTTCGACGCGGCGGAGCTCGGCCTCGGCTGCATCGGGGGGCGTGCCGATCCGTATGAGGGCGACCCCCGCTTCGGGCCGGCGCCCCTTTGTGACGAGCCAGCGCGGGCTGTTGGGGATTGCGAACAGCAGGGTGAAGAAGAGCAGGGCAGGAGCGGCGGTGACGCCCAGCTTCCACCGCCACGCGGCTTCGTCACCGACCAGTCCCGCGATCGTTGCGTTGCTCAGATAGGCGACGAGAATGCCGGTAACGATCATTAGCTGGAACAGGCCGACGAGCGATCCGCGGTGCCGCGGTGGCGCGATCTCGGCGATATAGACGGGGGCGAGCACTGACGAACCGCCGATTGCGAGCCCGCACAGGAATCGGAAGATCAGGAACAGCGGCCAGCTTGGCGCCAGTGCGCAACCCAGCCCCGCGATGAAATAAAAGGCGGCGAGCATCCGCAGGCTGTCGCGACTCCCAAAGGCGTCGCCGGGTTTGCCCGCGAACAGCGCCCCGACCAGCGTGCCCCAAAGTGCCGCCGATACGGTAATGCCAAGCGTTTCGGGCGTGAGCGCGAACAGGTGGGTCAGGTCACCCGTCACCCCGGCAATGACCGCGGTATCGAACCCGAAGAGGAGGCCCGCGAGGGCTGCCGTCCCGATCGCGGCGGCGAGGGTGCCGCGGCCTCCCGAACGGTGCGGTACACCGGGTACAGAAAATGCTTCGCTGTCGCGCTTGCCTGTCATCCACTCTCTCCAACGGATCGAGCGTCGGCGCTCGTCCTGATTGCCTGCGGACATGCCACAAAGGCGATTTCGATCAAATAAATTAATTTTCATTATTATCTTGACGAGGAGCAGTCGGCCGGGGCAGTTTTCAAGAAACCAGACCCGGAACGGCGGCTGGGAAACAGGGAGAGACTCGTGCCGGCGACATTGCTTGCGACCCATCGCGTGGAGAAGCCCTGGGGGCGCCACCAGCTTTGGGGGTCGTTTCGCGATCCGCCCGCGGGCGGTGAACCGGTCGGCGAGATATGGTTCCAGGCGCCCGGCGACAGCACGCCCGACCTCCTGATCAAATATCTCTTCACCAGTGAAAAACTGTCGGTGCAGGTCCATCCCGACGACGCGCAGGCGCATGCGCGCGGACTGCCGCGCGGCAAGGACGAATGCTGGCTGATCCTCGATGCTGCGCCCGAAGCCACCATCGCGCTCGGAACGAAGGCACCGGTCGATGCGGGCGTGCTGCGCGACGCCGCGCTCGACGGCCGCATCGAGCAATTGCTCGACTGGAAGCCCGTAAAGGCAGGCGATTTCTTCTACGTCCCGTCGGGCACGGTGCATGCGATCGGCGCCGGACTGACGCTGATCGAAGTGCAGCAGAACAGCGAGACGACATACCGCCTCTATGACTATGGGCGCCCTCGCGAACTGCATCTGGAGGACGGCATCGCGGTGTCCGATCCGCAGCCCTATGCCGCATATCCCTCGCCTGGCCGCGTCGCCGACGACCGCAATATCCTCGTCGACGGGCCCAAATTCGTCCTCGAACGGCTGGCAGGCGGCACGCGCGCGATCGACCTCCCGGATAGCGTCACGGCATGGCTGATCCCGGTTTCGGGCCAGGGTACCGTCGATGGCGCCTCTTTGGCGGCGGGCGAATGCTGGTCGCTCACCGGTTCGGTTCGGATTGATGCCGAGACCGGGGCCGACCTGTTGCTCGCCTACCCCGGCGAGGGGAGGCTCGCATGACCGCTGGCCGCTCGGGCACCGCCTGGACCTTCGCCTATGTCACGATGCTCTTCTTCGTCTGGGGAGCGGTGACCGCGGTCAACGATATATTGATCCCGGCGGTGAAGGCGATCTTCGCGCTCAGCGATACCGAAAGCTTCCTTACGCAATTCGCCTTCTTCATGGCCTATGGCGTCGTCTCGCTACCCGCTGCGGCGATCATGGGACGCCTCGGCGCCGCCAATTCGATCGTCGCGGCGCTCGCGACGATGATCGTCGGCTGCCTGATCATGCCGTTTGCGACCATCGTGCGCGAATATGCGATCGTGCTCGTCGGTCTGTTCGTCATCGCGTCGGGGATCACGCTGCTGCAGGTTGCGGCGAATCCGCTGTCGGCATCGCTCGGCCGCCCCGACCGCTCGCATTTCCGGTTGGTCCTGAGCCAGGCGTTCAATTCGCTCGGCACGGTGATTGCGCCCTATCTTGCCGCTCGCACGTTGCTGCAGGGCGGGCTCTTCGAAGCCGGCCAGGTGACCGAGGCGAAGATCGCCTATTCGCTCGGCCGGATCGACGTCGCCTATATCTTCATCGCGGCGGTCATCGCAGTGCTCGCAATGTTCCTCTACCGTGTCCGCCACGAGATCACCGCCGCGGCGCCGCCGGTCGAAACGGGCGCGCGCGTGTCGAGCGCCTTCGCCTCGCCCTGGGCGCTCGCCGGGGCGCTCTCGATCTTCCTCTATGTCGGCGCCGAGGTCGCGATCGGCAGCGCGATGGTCAATTTCCTTGAACAGCCCGATGTGTTCGCGATCAGCGCGGTGCAAGCGGGCAGCCTCGTCAGCCTCTATTGGCTCGGCGCGATGATCGGGCGCTTTGTCGGCTCGGGGCTGCTCTACCGACTCCCGGCCGGACCGCTGCTTGCGGTGGCGGCCGTCGCCGCGGCGCTGCTCTGCCTGACGATCAGCCAGATCAGCGGTCCGGCGGCGGGCGTCCTCGCCATCTCGGTCGGGCTGTTCAACTCGATCATGTTCCCGGTGATCTTTTCGCTGACCATCGAGCGGTCGACCGCGCCCGCGTCGGCGACCTCCGGGCTGCTGTGCATGGCGATCGTCGGGGGCGCGCTCGTCCCGCTTGTCTTCGCTGGGGTCGCCGACGCTAGCGGCAGCCGCTTCCTCGCCTTTCTGGTGCCGATGGCCTGTTACCTCGTCATCGCGCTGTTCGGCTGGCGCGCGGCGCGGGTGCCGGCGCGCGCGCAAGCCATCGCAAGTTCGCCGCACTGACCAAGCAATCAACGAAAATATTCAGGGAAGAGGGTCGCAATGGATATCGATAGAAATTGGAACCGCGCGCGGAAGTTTGGCGCCATATTGGCATCGTCGGCGGCGGTGTTGCCGTTGATGCTCGCGCTCTCTCCCGTCGCGGCGCAGCCGAAAGCCGGCCAATCGCCGGTCGAACTCGCCGATCCGCTCGTCGGCACCGCGCCGCTCGACGATCCGGCGGTGATCGGCAATGCGCCGCCGCCGGGCGAACCCGTCTATTCGGGGCAAACCTCGCCCGCCGCGCTGCTGCCGCACGGGTCGGTCGCGGCCGCGCCGGTCAACAATAATATCGAGCTTCAATATCCGAACGGCGTGCCGGTCCCCTATTATTACACCAACCCGACGATGATCGGTTTCACCGGCGGCGGCGGGCCGACCTATGGCGGCAATGCCGAACCCTTTATCATGCCCGTGGTCGGCGACTGGTCGCCGCCGCCCGCATATAGCCAATCCTATTATGACAAGTCGCGCGAGAAGGCTCGGCCGGGTTATTATTCGGTCTATCTCGACAGCTTCAAGACGCAGGCCGAACTGACCGCAACACGCTGGGCAAGCGTGATGCGCTTCACCTTTCCGGCGAGCGAACGATCGAACATCATCGTCAACTTCCCGCGCCATGGCGGCTCGGTCGAGATCGTCGGTGACCGCATCGTGCGCGGCAAGTCGAACGAGAGTCGCAGCGTCGACGGCGCCTATTTCGTCGCCGAATTCTCGAAACCTTTCACGGCGCTCGGGACCTTCCGTAAGGCGCCCGGAGACAATCAGGGCTGGGGCATCGGCACCAGCGACGTCCAGCCCGGCGCGCGCGAAATATCGGGCAGCTATTCGGGCAGCTACGTCAGCTTCCCGACGAAAGCGGGTGAACAGGTGCTCGTGAAGATGGCGCATGGCACCAGCTATGAACAGGCGCAGCAGCGGCTTGCGGACGAGGTCCCCGGCTGGGATTTCGACGGCGTCCACGCCGCCGCACAGGGCCAGTGGGCGCAGCTTCTCGGCCGCGTCCGCGTGTCGGGCGGCACCGACAAGCAGCGGAAGCTCTTCTACTCGACGCTGTACCAGTCTTTCGCTTCGCCGCGCTTGATCGCGGCGAAGGGTGAGAATTTCGCCGACACCAACGGCAAGGTGCAGGTCGCGACGCACGACCGTTACGGGCCGGTGCCCTTCTGGGATACGGGGCGCAACCAGATCGTGCTGCTCGAACTGATGGAGCCGGAGGTCGTCAAGGACATCATGGCGTCCGAACTCGCGATGGCGCGCGAGCAAGGCTATATGAACACCTCGTTCCATGGCGACAATGCGGTGTTCCTCTACCTCGGGGCGTGGGAGCGCGGCATCGAATTCGATTATGAGGCCGCCTATGAATATATGCGCAAGAATGCGACCGACCCAAAGGGGCCGCGGGGCTATCTTGCCGAATATATGAAGCAGGGCTGGATTTCGGACATCGTGCCCGATCACAATCCCAGCCCGCCCTATGCCGGGGGCAAGGCGGGCGCGGCAAAGACGCTCGAATATGCGTGGGACGATTATGCGCTCGCGCTCTACGCGAAAAAGCTCGGCAAGGACGCCGACTACCGGATGTTCCTGAAGCGTGCGCGCAACTACGCCAATGTGTTCGACAAATCGATCGGCTTCATCCGCGGGCGCACCGCCGACGGCAAGTGGATCGCGCCCTTCGACCCGCAAGAACCTTATTATAATTTCATGATGAAGGAGGCGTCGGGCTGGTCGACGCTGTGGCTCGCGCCGCACGACGTGCAGGGGCTGATCGGCCTTCTTGGCGGGCGCGATGCGTTCAACGCCAAGCTCGACGAGTTTTTCACCAAGCCCTACAATCCGACGGGCATCTGCCGCGACTGCACCGGCGTGATCGGCCAATATGTCCACGGCAACCAGCCCGACCAGCAGGCGCCCTATTATTACAACTGGAGCGGCCAGCCTTGGAAGACGCAGGCGCTGGTGCGCCAGATCCTCGACCGCACCTATGGCAGCGACGCGGCAGGTTACGGCTATCCGGGCATGGACGATCAGGGCGCGACTTCATCCTGGTACGCGCTTTCTGCTCTCGGTTTCTATCCGGTCGATCCGTCGAGCCAGGACTATATCATCGGCAGTCCCGTCTTCGACGACGCCAGCCTCGACATGGGGAATGGCAAGACGCTCCGCATCGTTGCGAAGAATAATTCGCCGACCAACGTCTATATCCAGTCCGCGACGCTGAACGGCAAACCGTGGAACAAGCCGTGGTTCCGCCACGATGATGTGAAGGACGGCGCGACCTTCGTCTTCACCATGGGGGCCAAACCGAACAAGGCGTGGGGCGCCGCGCCCGACGCCGCGCCGCCGTCGATGTCGCGACAGCGCTGACCAGCCCCCCGCCCCCGCCACCCCCGCGGGGGCGCGAGCCCAGGACCCGCCATCCCCCAAGGGTCCTGGGCTCTCCCCATTCGACAGGACATATCCATGCGCAGCCTCTTGATCACCGCGTCCCTTCTTGCCCTCGCGCCGGTCGCGGCACAGGCCCAAACCGCCGCGCCGCCCGCCGGGGACGCCGTCTACACCAGCGACCTGATGACACGCTGGGGCAGGGAGGTGACCCCCGAAAATGCGTGGCGGCTCTATCCGCGCCCGCAGATGGTGCGCGAACGCTGGGTCAACCTAAACGGCCTGTGGGACTATGCGATCGCGCCCAAGGCGGCGGAACGTCCGGCGGCGATGGACGGCCAAATCCTCGTGCCGTTTCCGGTCGAGTCCAAACTCTCACGCGTCGCGCGCAAGGTCACGCCCGACGACCGCCTTTGGTATCGTCGCAGCTTCACCGTCCCCGCCGACTGGCGCGGCCAGAATGTCATGCTCAATTTCGGCGCGGTCGATTATGAAGCGACGGTGCGCGTCAACGGATCGGTCGTCGGATCGCACAAGGGCGGCTTCGACGCCTTCGGCTTCGACATCAGCCCCTATCTGAAACCCGGCGCCAACGAACTGATCGTCGAGGTCACCGATCCGAACAGCGCGGGCACGCAGCCGCGCGGCAAGCAGATTCTCGACCCCGCCGGCATCTGGTACACTGCGGTCAGCGGCATCTGGCAGACGGTGTGGATCGAACCGGTGCCCAAGCTCCACATCGCCGAGGTGCGTGCGACCCCCGATATCGACCGCGGCACCGTCGATGTCGCGGTGGCGCTCTCGGGCTGGGCGAACGACAATGACGCGGTGCGGCTGACCGCCAGCGCGGGCGGCAAGGCGATCGCCTCGACGATCATCCGCGCCAACCGGCAGGCGACGCTCGCAATCCCGAACGCGCATCTCTGGTCGCCCGGCGACCCCTATCTCTACGATCTCAAGGCCGAACTGGTAACGATCGAGGATCCTTATGCGGGCGAAGCCGAGCGCGATCGCAAGGCCTATGACTCGCGCTTCACCGACCATGAGCGCCGCGTCTATGCGAAGGCGAAGGTTGAGGGTGCGCCGCGCGACAGCGTCGCCGCTTATTTCGCGATGCGCAAAGTGTCGGTCGGGCCCGGCCGCGTCGCGGGACAGCCTGCGATCCTGCTCAACAACAAGCCGCTGTTTCAGCACGGCACGCTCGATCAGGGGTGGTGGCCCGACGGCCTTTATACGCCGCCGTCGGAGGAGGCGATGAAGAGCGACATCGTTTTCCTGAAAAAGGCGGGCTTCAACATGCTGCGCAAGCATATCAAGGTCGAACCCGCGCGCTATTATCACGACGCCGACCGGCTCGGCATGCTGATCTGGCAGGATATGCCCTCGGGCGGCGGGGAGGATCAATATCTCGCCGGCACCAGCCAATATCAGGCGATCTTCCCGTCGGAGACGATGGCCGAGCAGCAGAAGCAATTGTCCGAGATGATCGGCGAACTGCGCGCTTTCCCCTCGATCGTGACGTGGGTCGTGAACAATGAGGGGTGGGGGCAATATGATTCGGCGACCCTGACGCGCTTTGTGAAGGGGATCGACCCGACACGGCTGGTCGACGCCAATTCGGGCTGGCTGGACGTCGCGCCGAAGGACTCCGACATGCTCGACATCCACACCTATGAGGATGTGCCGAGGACGCCGCCGCTCCAGGCCGACCGTGCGGTCGTGCTCGGCGAATATGGCGGGGTCGGTTTCCCGTGCCGGGACATATCTGGAAACCGGGCAAGGGCAATTGGAGCTATCAGGTCGCAGGAGACGAGAAGGAATATCTCGCGCGCTTCCGCCGCAAGATGGAGGGCGTGATCCGGCAGGCGAAGGAGAATGGACTCAGCGCCTCGGTATACACCCAAACGACCGACGTGGAGGACGAGATCAACGGTCTTTTGACCTATGATCGCGCGGTGCCGAAGGCGTCGGCGGAGGCGCTGGCCAAGATCGCCGCGCCGCTTTGGAACACCCCGACTCCGGACTGACCGGAAGCGGGAGAAAGCGTGACAGCTCCTGCCGTCCCCGGAGGAGGGGATGGCGGGCCCGTTTGCCTTTGGCTGCGAGTCGATATCCACGGAAAACTGCGGAAAAATGCGCATTTGTGACGGGTTTGTAACGGTTCGTCGCGCCTCGCCACCGGCTCGAAAAATTTATTTTGACAAATTGTTTTTTATATTCTGATAGAGGCTCAACGGGTCCGATGATCCGCTGCTCGGTGACTCCGAAGGCGCCGAATAACGAGTGGGGGCGAACAGCCCCTCGAACAGGGAGGTCGATGTGATGAAGGCAGGACAAATCCATTCAGCGAAAGCAGCGCGGCGCGATCGTTTTGTGCGCGAGCTGATGCTGAGCGCGGGCACGCTCGCGGCGCTGTGCATCGCCGGGCAGGCGCATGCGCAGGCGACGCCCGCGCCGACGCCGCAGCCGCCGGCGGACGAAACGGCAGAGGCGCCGGGCGACGCCATCGTTGTGACCGGTTATCGCAAGTCGATCGAGCAGAGCCTCGAGCAGAAGCGCGAAGCGAACTCGCTGATCGAAGTCATCACCGCCGAGGACATCGGCAAATTCCCTGACAAGAATGTCGCCGATGCGTTGCAGCGGGTGCCCGGCGTCATCATCACCCGCGACGGCGGCGAGGGTAGCCGCGTCAGCATCCGCGGCCTTCAGTCGGACCTCACGCTGACGCTACTCAACGGCAATTTCATCGCGGGAGCCGACAGCGGCGATCCATCGCGCTCGTTCAACTATGTCCTGCTGCCGTCGAACTTCATCGCCAGCACCGAAGTCTACAAGTCGGCCGAGGCGCGGCTCGAAGAGGGCGGCGTCGGCGGCACCGTCATCCTCAACACCCGCCGTCCGTTCGATCTTCCTGCCTGGTCGGGCTTTGTCTCCGCAGAGGGTACCTATTCGGACACGACCAAGAAATTTGACCCGCAGATCGCCGGCCAGATTTCGTGGAAAGATTCCGAAGAACGGCTCGGCTTCCTGGTTGGCGTGACATATCAGGAACGCGCAAACCGCGAGCTCCGCGGCTCGACCGAAACCTGGCGTTGGTGGAGCGACCGCGACGCAAACAACGACATCATCACCCCCGCGACCGACGTCAACGGTAATCCGTTCGAGAATGACGACGCGATTTCCTATTGGCCCGGCACCGGCGTGACGGGCCAGGACGGCAAGCATTATTCGGGATATTGGGCGCCCCAGTCGGTCAATGCGGAAGTCTTTTCGCAGCAGCGCAAACGCCTTGGCATCCAGGCGACTGCGCAGATGCGTCCGATCGAAAATCTGACCGTCACCGCCAATTATTTCCGCTTCGACTATAAGAGCAACTGGCAGAGCAATGTGCTGAAGATCCCCGAATGGGGTTATGGCAATTTCTTCACCGGACCGACGTTCGACGAAAGCGGCACGATCTTCCAGTCGGCGAATTTCCAGGTGCCTGCGGCCGGGACCGGATGCCTCGTCAATACGCCGCCGTGCACGATGGAAACGCCGCAGATCGCGGGTTCCTACAGCCGCGAAAAGCAGGTTTCGAATACGTTCGAGACCGAGGTCGCCTGGAACCAGGATAATTTCGACGCAGTGCTGAAATTCGGCAAGACGAAGGCGACCGGCGGCCCGTCGATGCGCTTCGGCGTCGCCGCCAAGCCGCGCCTGACCGTCACGGGTCAGGAGCAGAACGGCAACTTCCTGAGCTCGTGGGATTTCACCGGCGGCAATCTCAACATGGAATTCTCGCCCGAGCTTCAGGAGAATATCAAGAACGGGATCGCCCAGATCGACGTCGGTTCGACCGGCTCGGGTTTCACCAACAGCGCGATCGCGCAGCGCTATGCGCAGCTCGATCTCGTCCGCCGTTTCGACAGCGTTTTGAGCGCGTTCCGCGTCGGCGGCAAATGGCGCGAAATGAGCATCCACCGAGAAACCGGCCGCAACGAATGGTATGCCGATCCGGCGACCAAGCGCCGCTATCAGGACACGCCCGCTGGCGCGGTCGCTCGGCCCGAATATTTCTATGACCAGCCGATCGGCAACATCGCCGGCGGGTTCAACGCAAATCTGTTCCCCGGCATCAATTTCAGCAACTATCTGGACTATATCAACGACACCTACGGCCCGTCGGTGCGCGTGCCCGAGCCGAACAACACCTATGACCTGAAGGAAAAGGTGTTCGCGGGTTATGTGCAGGCCGACTTCGAGGCTGGTCCGCTGCGCGGCAACATCGGCCTCCGCGTCGCACATACCAAGCAATCGGGTCTGACGTCGGACCGCCTCCAGTTCCTCAACGATTATTGCGTCGATGGTCCGGGCGGACCGTTCGATCCGAATGTGCCGGTCGGCGCCGACGGCAACTGTCAGGTGCGGCCGCTCGACGAGCGCGAGGTGATCGTGAACACGCAGGTCGACCAGTCGAAAAGCTACACCGACTGGCTGCCCAGCCTGAACGTCGTCTATGAAGTCACGCCCGACATCGTCGTTCGCGGCGCCGTCGCCAAGGTCATCGCGCGTCCGTCGTTCAACGATCTCGGATCACAGCGTTCGCTGACCTATCGTTCGGCGGAATATGCCTTCGACCGCGGCCAGTTCGGCGAGTTCGAAGGCTGGTCGGGCAGCGGCGGCAACGCCGACCTCCAGCCCTTCTCGGCCTGGCAATATGACATTGGCGTCGAATGGTATTTCAAGCGCGGCTCGGTGTTCGGCGTCGGCTTATTCCGCAAGGACGTGTCGGACTTCGTCGTACCGCTCGTGCTCGACGTGACGCGCGAAGTGAATGGGGAACAGGTGCTGATCCAGCCCTATTCGACCGTCGCCAACGGCTCGAACGCCAAATCGCAGGGCGTCGAAGTCTACGCCCAGCACACGTTCGACTTCGGTCTCGGCGCGCAGGTGAACTTCACCTATAACGACACTTCGGTCGCCGACATCACGCTCGACGGACAGACGGTCGGCAAGTCGGCGCTCGTCGGCAGTGCAAAGACGCAGGTCAACGCGTCGGTCTTCTATGAAACCGACAAGTTCCTGGTGCGCGCGTCGTACAACCGCCGCGGCGAAGTCGTCGAAGGACTCTCTTCGGGCCTCAACATCTACACCGACCCCTATGAACAGGTCGACATCAACGCTTCGTACGAGCTGATGGACGGGCTGATGCTCACCGCTTCGGTCATCAACCTGACCAAGTCGGAAGAACGCCAGCATCTTGGGAACGACACCAAGGACCGTTTCGTCCGCAGCAATTATTTCGGGCGCCGCGCTTACGTCGGCATTTCGTACAAGTTCTGATGGGGCCCATACCCCAGCTCTCCCACTTGGGTGGCTCCGCAAGGAGCCACCCACCTCTTTCCGGGCGAGCGGGTAAGATTATGATGATCGACGAAACGGGGAGCGGCGCAGGGTGCGTGTCTGGTTGAAATCGCTGGTTTTCGGTACGGCACTGCTGACGGGCGGAATGGCCGCGGCAGAAAATCCGATCGTCCCCGGCTGGTACGCCGATCCCGAAATTCGCGTCTTCGGCGACCGTTACTGGATATATCCGACCTATTCGGATCATGGCGAGACGCCTGACGTCTCGCACCATTTCAATGAGCAGCAGAAAAAGCTGCGCAAGCAGAAGACGGTCCGGCCATCCTATCATTTCCAGACCTTCTTCAACGTCTTTTCATCGCCCGACCTGGTCCACTGGACGAAGCACAGCCACGCGCTCGACGTCGAGAATGTCGCATGGGCCGCTTATGCCGTGTGGGCGCCATCGGCGATCGAGAAGGACGGCAAATATTATCTCTTCTTCGGCGCGAACGACATCCAGTCGGACGACCAGCGTGGCGGTATCGGCGTCGCGGTCAGCGACCGCCCCGAAGGGCCGTTCAAGGATGCGATCGGCAAGCCGCTGGTGGACGCCTTCCACAATGGCGCGCAGCCGATCGACCAGTTCGTCTACCGCGACGACGATGGGCAGCATTACCTCTATTATGGCGGCTGGAAGCATTGCAACGTCGTCCGGCTGGGCGACGACCTCACGTCGATCAAGCCGTTTGCCGACGGCACGACCTATAAGGAAATCACGCCCCCCGGCTATGTCGAGGGATCGTTCATGGTGAAGCGGAAGGGCGTCTATTATCTGATGTGGTCGGAGGGCGGCTGGACCGGCCCCGACTATTCGGTTGCCTATGCGATGGGCCCGTCTCCCACCGGCCCGTTCAAGCCGATGGGCAAGATTCTGGAACAGGATTTCAAGATCGCGCGCGGCGCGGGGCATCATTCGGTGGTCAATGTGCCCGGCACCGACGACTGGTACATTGCTTACCACCGCCGCCCGCTCGATCAGACGAGCGGCGAGCGCCGTCAGCTCGCGATCGACCGCATGACCTTCAACGCCGACGGCACGATCGCGCCGGTGATAATGACGAACAAGGGCGTCGCAGCGCGCCCGCTGCCGACACGAACGGCAAACAGGGGAGAGACCAAGTGAAGACGATCCGCAAGATGATGCTGAGCGCCGCCGCAAGCGCGCTCGTGCTGAGCAGCATGGGTACGCCCGTCGCCCTCGCGCAATCGGGCGCGAACCAGACCGCGCTGGTCGATTACGTCAACCCGCTGATGGGCACCGATTCCAGCTATCGCCTGTCATACGGCAACACCTATCCCGCGGTTGCCGTGCCGTTCGGCATGAATAGCTGGACCCCCGTGACGGGCGAGCCCGGCAGCGGCTGGGGCTATACCTATGACGGCGAAAAGATCAGCGGCATCAAGCAGACGCACCAGCCGAGCCCGTGGATGAACGATTATGCCGCCTTCGCACTGATGGCGGAAACCGGCCCGGTAAAGGTCAAGCAGCAGGAGCGCGGCAGCTGGTTCAGCCACAAGGCGGAGGTCGCGCGCCCCTATTCGTACAAAGTCTATCTCGCCGACTATGACGTGACCGCGGAGGTCGCGCCAACCGAGCGCGCCGCGCAGTTCCGCTTCACCTTCCCCGAAAGCAATGACGCGCATATTTTGCTCGATGGTCTCGCGGGCGGATCGATGGTCAAGGTCGACGTCAAGAACCGCCGCATCACCGGCTATGTCCGCAACAACAACGGCGGCGTACCTGACAATTTCCACAATTATTTCGTCGCCGAATTCGACCGCGACTTCACGCTCGCGCGCACCTGGGCGGGCGAGAACGCGCCGACGAACGAGCTGGCGCGCGAGGGCGATCATGTCGGCGCGGTGCTGAGCTTCAAGACCAAGAAGGGTGACAAGGTCCATGTCCGTGTCGCCTCGTCGTTCATCAGCCCCGAACAGGCGCTGCTGAACCTGCGCAGCGAAATCGGCACCGACAGCTTCGACACGACACAGGCAAAGGCGAAGGCGGCGTGGGAGAAGGAATTGTCGCGCATCCGCGTGACCGATCCCGACCCCGAGAAGGTTCGCACCTTCTATTCGTCGCTCTACCGGATGCTGCAATTCCCGCGCGTCTTTTACGAAAAGGACGCGAACGGAAAGATCGTTCATTACAGTCCGTACGACGGCAAGGTGCACGACGGCTACATGTTCACCGACAACGGATTTTGGGACACGTGGCGCGCGGTCTTTCCCTTCTTCGCGCTCATGTATCCCGAACTCGACAGCCAGATCATGCAGGGGCTGGTCAACACCTACAAGGAAGGCGGCTGGCTGCCCGAATGGGCGAGCCCCGGCTATCGCAATGTGATGATCGGGTCGAACTCGGCGAACCTGATCGCCGACGCCTATTTCAACGGCGTGCGCGGCTTCGACGTCGAGACGCTCTATGAAGCGATGATCAAGAATGCGACGACGAGCGAGGGCCGCCCGAAGGACAAGGCGGGCAAGGTCATCGCCGCGGTCGGACGCGAGGGCGCCGAATATTACAACCGTCTCGGCTATGTCCCCTATGACGTCGGGATCAACGAAAATGCCGCGCGCACGCTCGAATATGCGACCGCCGATTTCTCGATCGCGCAGCTCGCCAAGCTGCTCGGCAAGGATGCCGATGCAAAGAAATATACCGAGCGCGCGCTCAACTACCGCAAACTCTATGACAATCAGAGCGGCTGGATCCGCGGCCGCAATCAGGACGGGTCGTGGTCGACGCCGTTCAACCCCTACAAATGGGGAGACGCCTTCACCGAGGGTAACGCGCTCCATTATAGCTGGGCGGTGATGCAGGATGTCCAGGGGCTGATGACCCTGATGGGCGGGCGCGAGAAGTTCGTCGAGCGGCTCGACGCGATCTTCACCACCCCGCCGATCTTCGACGAAAGCTATTATGGGCAGGTGATCCACGAGATCCGCGAAATGCAGATCGTCGACATGGGCCAATATGCCCATGGCAACCAGCCGATCCAGCACATGCCCTATCTCTATAATTGGGCAGGTGCGCCGTGGAAGACGCAGCATCATGTGCGCGACATCATGGCGAAACTTTATTCGTCGGCGCCCGACGGCTATCCGGGCGACGAAGATAACGGCCAGACTTCGGCCTGGTATGTCTTTTCCGCCTTGGGCTTCTACCCGGTCGCGTCGGCGACGGGCGAATATGCGATCGGCAGCCCGCTGTTCCAGAAGGCGGTGCTGACGATGCCGAACGGCAAGACGCTGACGATCAATGCCGCGAACAACAGCAATACGAACGTCTATCTCCAGTCGGTCGCGCTCGGCGGGAAGGCGCAGAGCAAGACCTATTTCACCCACGGCGCTTTGTCGCAAGGAGGGACGGTCGACTTCGTGATGGGCGCCAAGCCGAACAAGCAATGGGGCAGCGCCCCCGCCGATGCGCCCTTCTCGATCAGCGCAGGTGGAAAATAGGATGACCATGACCCCAAACCGCCGCGAGATCATGGCCGGCGCCGGCGCGCTCGCGCTGGCGGCCGCAATGCCCGCCGCAGCACGCGCCGCTGCTGGCGGCTTCGTCAGCAAGCGCCCCGCGCCCGCGCAGCGTGCTTTTACCAGCCCCGCGATCGAGGCCGAGATCGCGCGCGTAAAGGCGAAGATCGCCGACCCCGAACTCGCCTGGCTGTTCGAGAATTGTTACCCGAACACGCTCGACACGACGGTGCAGACGGGCATCCTCGATGGCCGTCCCGATACCTTCGTCATCACCGGCGATATCGAGGCGATGTGGCTGCGCGACAGCTCGGCGCAGGTGCAGCCCTATATCCACCTCGTCGCCAAGGACGCGAAGCTGAAGCGCCTGTTCCAGGGGCTGATCCAGCGGCAGGCACGCTGCATCCTGATCGACCCCTATGCCAATGCGTTCGACAAGGATCCGACCGCGCCGTCGAAACTCGAATGGTCGCAGACAGACAAGACCGAGATGAAGCCCGGCGTCGCCGAGCGGAAATGGGAAATCGACTCGCTCTGCTACGCGATGCGGCTGTCCCACGAATATTGGACGCGAACCAAGGACAAGGCGCCGTTCGACGACATATGGTCGCGCGCGATGAAGCTCGCGGTGGCGACCTTCCGCGAACAGCAGCGCAAGGACGGCCCCGGGCCATACAGTTTCCAGCGCCCCGCGCTCCAGCCGACCGACAGCCTGATGCTCGGCGGTTATGGCGCGCCGACGAAGAAGGTTGGGCTGATCCACTCGATGTTTCGCCCGTCGGACGATGCCTGCCTCTATCCCTTCCTGATCCCGTCGAACCTGTTCGCGGTATCGGTGCTGCGCAAGATTGCCGCCGTCCACCGCGAAGCGCGCGGCGACAATGCGGCGGCCACCGACGCCGAGGCCCTCGCCGCCGAGGTCGAGGCCGCGCTGAAAGCGCATGCGCTGATCGACGACGGCAAGGGCGGTCAGGTCTGGGCCTATGAAATCGACGGCTTCGGCAATTATGTCTTCATGGACGACGCCAATGTGCCGAGCCTGTCGGGCCTGCCGCTGATCGACGTCGTCGACAAAAACGACCCGATCTTCCTGCGCACCGCGGCGCTCGCCTGGTCCGACCGCAACCCCTATTTCTTCAAGGGCACCGCGGCCGAGGGGATCGGCGGGCCGCACATCGGTCTCGACATGATCTGGCCGATGTCGATCATCACCCGCGCGATGAACGCCGACGACGATGCGACGATCCTGCAATGCCTGCGCTGGCTGAAGACGACGCACGGCGGCACCGGCTTCATGCACGAAAGCTTTCACAAGGATGACCCCAAAAACTTCACGCGCAGTTGGTTCGCGTGGGCCAACGCGCTGTTCGGCCAGTTGATCGTCGAGGTCGCCGACAAGCGTCCCGCGCTGCTGGCGCGGCCGCTGTGAGCGGGGAGGGGGCAATGATCACGACCAGCCGCCGCCGGCTTCTTGCGACCACGGGCTTGCTCGCGCTCGGCGGGGCGATCCCCGCCGGCTGCTCGCGCGCCGCGGGCGGGGGCGATCTCCTCGCCATCGGCAAGCCGAACCTCTTCATCGGCACCGGCGGGCATGGGCACACCTTCCCAGGCGCGTCGCTGCCGTTCGGGATGGCGCAACTCAGCCCCGATACGAATACCCATGGCTGGGACGCCTGCTCGGGCTATCACCAGAAAGATGGCTCGATCATGGGGTTCAGCCATACGCATCTTTCGGGCACCGGCATCGGCGATATGCTCGACGTGCTGGTGGTGCCGACGCGGCGCGAACTGAAGCTCGATCCCGGCACGATCGAAAAGCCCGGCGAGGGTTTTCGTCAGCGCTATTCGGACGAACATGCCGAGCCCGGCTATTACCGCGTGAAGCTTGAAACCGGCGTGCTCGCCGAACTCACCGTCACTGAACGCTGCGGTCTGCACCGTTATCATTTCGGGCGGGGCGCGGGGCACATCCTGATCGATTTCGCCCATGCGATCGAGGATGATTGGGACAAGGGTATCGTCGTCGAAAAGGCCTCGCTCGATTTGGGCGAGGACGGCACGCTGACCGGCAGCCGGCAGGTCAACCGATGGGCCAAGGGTCGTCATATCCATTTCGCGATGCAGATGTCGCGCCGTCCCGACCGTGTTCAGTTTTTCGGCGACGACGGCAAATCGGCCCCCGATGGCGCGACGTCGATCAAGGGCAACAGGCTCAAGGTCGCCTTCTTCTTTGACGAGGCTGGCGGCGATCCGATCCTGATCAAGACCGGCCTTTCCGCGGTCGCGGTGCAGGGCGCGCGCGACGCGCTCGCCTATGAAGCGAAGGGCTGGGATTTCGACGGCGCGGTCAAGGCCGCGCGCGGAACCTGGGCCAAGGCGCTCGGCGGCATCCGCGTGTCGGGCGGTACAGAGGCGCAGCGCGTCATCATGACCAGCGCGCTCTATCACGCGCAGCTCGCGCCGACGCTCTTCACCGACCGCGACGGCCGCTATGTCGGGCTCGACCGCGAACTCCATCAGGCGGCGAAGGGCGAGGAAGCGTTCAGCACCTATTCGCTGTGGGATACCTATCGCGCACTCCACCCGCTGCTGACGCTGATCGATCCCTCGCGGGCCGCGCTTCTGACGCGCGATCTCTGTCGCCAGACCGCGCAGAGCCCCGCCGGTCCGCCCGTATGGCCGCTGCAGGGCGTCGAGACCGCATGCATGATCGGCTGGCACGCCGTCTCGGTGCTCGCAGAGGCGCATGCAAAGGGCATCAAGGCCGATTATGCCGCCGCCTGGCCGAACATCCGCCGCCGCGCCTTCGACCGCGATTTCAAGGATATCGACAGCACGCTTGGCCGCGGTTTCTATTACGACCTTGGCTACATCCCGTGCGAAGAAGTGTGGGAATCTGTCAGCCGGACGCAGGAATATGCCTATGACGACTGGGCGATGGCGCACCTCGCCGACGCCGTGGGCGCCAAGGACGATGCCGCGGCGCTGCGCAAGCGCGCGCAAAACTATCGCGGTGTGATCGACCCGGAAACCCGCTTCGCACGCCCGCGCTTCAAGGACGGAAGCTGGTGGAAGGATTATGATCCGGTCCAGATCGGCCATGATGTCAAGAAATGGCGCGACTATACGGAGGCGAACGGCTGGCAGGCGACCTTCCTCAACCAGCACGATATCTACGGCCTGATCGAGCATTTCGGCGGCGACGCGGCGTTCGAGGAAAAGCTCGACGCCCTGTTCAACGCGCCCTCGACCCTGCCCGACAATGCGCCGCCCGACATTTCGGGGCTCGTCGGCCAATATGCGCACGGCAATGAGCCGAACCATCATGTCGCGTATATGTACGCCTATTGCGGCGCGCCCGCGAAGGCGCAGGCAATGGTCCGGCGGCTGCTCGTCGAAATGTACAGGAACGACCCCGACGGGGTGATCGGCAATGACGATTGCGGTCAGATGAGCGCCTGGTTCATCCTCTCGGCGCTCGGTTTCTATCCGGTCGATCCGGTCAGCGCGATCTACGTCTTCGGATCGCCGCTGTTCGACGTTGCCGAGGTGACGGTGGGCGCGGGCAAGACGCTGACGGTCCGTGCCGAGGGCAATGCGCCCGACCATCCTTATGTCCAGTCGGTCCGCTGGAACGGCAAGCCCTGGAGCAAGAACTGGATCGCGCACGCCGACCTGATCGGCGGCGGCGAACTCGTCTTCGAAATGGGTGCCAAGCCTTCGCAGTTCGGCACCGCCAAGGCCGACCGTCCGCCTTCGTTCGGCTCGACGCCCGGATGATTTCATCAAACAGCCACTATGCCCAAAAAGACAGAAAAGATTGGAATTCTCCCCGTGATCCGGCGCGTACCGACCCAGCATGGCCAGCCCATTCCCTGCGCGGGGGGGCGGTGCTGATGGCTGACCAGCGACTCTTCGCGGGCGTCGAACTCGGCGGTACCAAATGCGTCTGCATCCTTGCCGCGGGGCCCGACGATATCCGCGACCGGCAGGTGATCCCGACGACCGCGCCGTGGGAAACGCTGCCGGCCATCAAGGCGGTGCTCGACGGCTGGTCGGCGGAGCACGGTTTTTGCGGCCTCGGCATCGCGTCCTTCGGCCCGATCAAACTCAACCCCCGCGCCGCCGATTATGGCCAGGTCGGCGCGACGAACAAACCCGATTGGGAAGGCGCCGATCTGCTCGGTCCGCTGAAGGCTGCGTTCGCGGTGCCGATCGGCTTCGACACCGACGTCAACGGCGCCGCGCTCGCCGAAATCCGCTGGGGCAGCGGGCGCGGTCTCGACGACTTCGCTTATGTCACCGTCGGCACCGGCGTCGGCGTGGGGTTGATCGTCCACGGCAAACCGACGCGCGGATTCAGCCACAGTGAGATCGGTCATATCCTTGTGCCGCGCCTTGCCAGCGACAAGGCGTCCAGCGCGTGCCGCTTTCACGACGATTGCGTCGAAGGGCTCGCCTCGGGCACCGCATTGAATGCACGACTGGGCGGCCGCCCGCTTGCGGACATCGCAAAGGACGACCCGGTGTGGGAACCGATCGTGCACACGCTGGCATCAATGGTCCATTCACTCGCCTGCACGACCGGCCCGATGCGCGTCGCGATGGGCGGCGGCGTCCTCGCGGGCCAGCCGCAACTCCTGCCGCGCATCAACGCGCGGCTGGAGGAAAGCCTTTCGGGATATATGCAGATTCCGGGCGACGGCGCTTATGTTACCGCGCCCGAACTCGGAACGATGGCGGGGCCGCTCGGCGCGATTGCGCTCGCGATGGATGCGGTGGGCGCGCCGGCATGAGCAAAGCCGCGCTGCCGCCCCTTTCGCGATTGGACAGCACCGGACCTTCGCGGCACAAAGGGACGATGAAACGCTTTGCCACCGCTGCCGCGCTGCTCGCCCTTCTGCCGATCCAATCCTTCGCCGAGCAGCCGGCGCCCGATCCGCTCAGCTTCGTTGATCCGATGATCGGTACCGGCCCCGAAGGCCACACTTTCCCGGGCGCGACTGCGCCGTTCGGTATGGTCCAACTATCGCCCGACACCGACGCGACGTGCCAGATCCGCGACTGCTACGATCATGCGGCCGGCTACAGTTACCACGACACGACGATCCAGGGGTTCAGCCACACCCATTTTTCGGGTGCCGGCCATTCAGACCTCGGCGACCTGCTGCTGATGCCGCAGATCGGCGAGGTCAAGCTGGATCCGGGCGATCCCAAAGTTCCGGGTTCGGGCTATCGCCAGCGTTTCGACCATGCGACCGAAAAGGCGAGCCCCGGCTATTATGCGGTCACGCTCGCCGACAGCGGAATCCGCGCCGAACTCACTGCGGGGACGCGCGTCGGCATCCACCGTTACAGCTTCCCAGCGGGCAAGGACGCGCATCTGCTGCTCGACCTCCGTTCGTCGCTCTATGATTATCCGGGCAAGATTCTCTGGTCGGGGCTGCATCTCCGTCCCGACGGCACGCTTACCGGTTTTCGCGAGACGCGCGGTTGGGCGCCGGGGCGCAAGCTCTTCTTCGCGATGCGCTTCTCGGCGCCGCTCAAATCCCACGCCCTCCTCGATCGCGACGAGAAGGTCGCGTATAAGGGCTTTCAGGCGCCTGGCCGCGGCAGCGACGCGCTTGCCGAAAAGCTCGGCAAGGCGCTCGAAGCACGGCTCGATTTCGGCGCGCTGACCGGCCCGCTCGAAGTCCGTGTCGCGCTCTCCGGGGTCGACGAGGCCGGCGCGGTCGCCAACCTCGATGCCGAAGGTGCGGGCTTCGACGCCGTCCGCGCGCGTACCGAAGGTGAATGGCGCAAGGCGCTCGGTGCGCTCCAGATCGAAGCGCCCGCGCCGATGCGCACCAACCTCTACACCGCGCTCTATCACAGCTTGCTCGCGCCCAGCGTGTGGAGCGACGTCGACGGGCGCTATCGCGGTCCCGACGATCAGGTCCACGCCGCAAAGGATTTCACTTTCCGCTCGACCTTTTCGCTGTGGGATACGTTCCGCGCGCAACATCCCTTGCTGACGCTCGTCCAGCCCGGCGAAACCAACAGCGATATCGTCAAATCGCTCGTCGCGAGCCGCAAGCACAGCCCGCATGGCATTCTGCCCGTGTGGCAGTTCCACGGCCGCGAGACTTGGACGATGATCGGCTATCACGCGGTCCCGGTCATTGCCGACGCCTATATGAAAGGCGTGGGCGATTTCGACGCGAACGAGGCTTTGGACGCGATGGTCGCGAGCGCCGAATATGCGCCCTACGGCGGGCTCGGCGACTATATGAAGCTCGGTTATGTCGCGATCGACCGCGAGCCCGAGGCGGCGTCGAAGACGGTCGAATATGCCTATGACGATTGGACGATCGCGCGGATGGCCGAAAAGATGGGCCGCAAGGACATTGCCGACCGCTTCTACAAGCGCGCCGGTTACTGGCGGAACAGCTTCGATGCCAAGACCGGGTGGCTGCGCGCGCGCAAGGCCGACGGCAGCTTCCGCACCCCGTTCGACCCGACGGCGATCAACTATGGCTCCGACTATACCGAGGGGAATGCCTGGCAATATAGCTGGTTCGTTCCGCAGGATCAGGCCGCGCTCTTCCGCATTCTCGGCGGCGACGCAAAGACGGTCGCGAAGCTCGACGCCATGTTCGATTACGACAATTCAAAACTCGATTACAGCCATGCCGAGGATATCGCGGGGCTGATCGGCCAATATATCCATGGCAACGAGCCGAGCCACCATGTCGCCTATCTCTATGCCTATGCCGGTGCGCCGTGGCGGACGCAGGAGCGGCTGAAACAGATCGTCGACAGCCAGTATAAGCCGACCCCGGACGGGCTGTCGGGCAATGACGACCTCGGCCAGATGTCGGCATGGCTCGTCTTCACCGGCCTCGGTTTCTATCCGGTCGCGCCGGGGTCGAACCAATATGTGATCGGCCGGCCGTTCGTGGACCGCGCGGTATTGAACCTGCCGGGCGGAAAGCGCTTCACCGTCGAGACCGCCGGGCTGTCCGACGCGAACCGCTATGTCGGCAAGGTCGAACTCAACGGCAAGCCGCTGACGCGTAGCTGGATTTCCGACGCCGAAATCCGCAGCGGCGGCACGCTTCGCTTCACAATGCAGGCAAAGCCCGACACAGCATGGGCCACGGCCCCCACCACACGCCCCTACTCCCAGTCAACGGCGCGCTAGGTTGGCTCGCCGCGCTGCAGCGTCATCGCCAGTTCCTCGACGTCGAGGTCGCGTTCGAGTTCGTGCATGACCTCGTCTTCGATCAATCCGGCGCGATGGATTCGGATCAGTTCGGCGCGCCCCGCCGCGATCGCCTGGAGCAGGACGTCGAAATGCGACCGTAGCCCGTCCATCGCGGTGCTGGCATCTGCCTCGTAACGCTCCATAAAATTCATCCGCTTGCGATGTTCTTCGAGCATCATCGGATGGATCAGCGTTCCATTCTCGTCATACGCGAGCCTTTCGACGACAGCGAACCGCGCGCGCGCCATCGCGGCTTCAGCGGCGGGCATCGCCATTTTTGCGGGCGGGTCGGAGTCGACCGGCTTCACCGCGCGAATCAGCATGCCGAGGCTGGATCCCTGCACGACCACGGTCACAAAGATCACCGCGAAGGCGCAGATCAGCATCAGGTCGCGGCCGGGCATGTCGACGGGCAGGGTCAGCGGAACCGCCAGCGTAACGACGCCGCGCATCCCAGTCCAACTCAGAACCGTCGCCTGCCGCCACCCCAACGGTCGCGCGCGTTCCAGCCCCACTTTGCGCGCGATTCCGAGGAGGGCTTCCGAACCGAAAATCCAGACGAAGCGGGCAATGGTAAGAGTGATCACGACGGCGGCGATCACGATGGTCCACGACAGCGGCATCGCCCCGATCCCGCCGATCCGCTCGATCGCGCCGCGCAGCGAAAAGCCGATCAGAATGAACACGAGAGCTTCGAGGACGAACACCATGATGAACCACGCCGAATTGGCGCGAAGGCGGACGTCGGCGGACAATATCTGATGTTGGTACCACCCCATCGCGAGACCCGAGGTTACGGTCGCGATGACGCCCGACACATGCACGGCTTCGCCGGCGATATAGGCGGCCCAGCAGAGGAGGATCGTGATCAGCATGATCAGCATGCGATCCTGCAGGCGCTTGGCGAGGAATATCCAGCCTGCGGCAACCAAGGCGCCGACGACCACGCCGCCGATTGCCACGAACGCGAAGCTCTGGATCGCCTCGCCGGTGTGGAACACCCCGCTGAGCGTTGCGGCGACGGCGAAGCGGAAGAGGATCAGGCCGGTGGCGTCGTTGAGCAGGCTTTCGCCTTCGAGGAGGGCTTCCAGTCGCCGCGGCAGGTGGACGCCTTTCAGAACCGCGCGCGCCGACACCGCGTCGGGGGGCGATACAATCGCGCCGAGCGCGAAACAGGCGGCCCAGGGCAGGTCGGGAAGGATTAGGTGCACGACCACGCCGACGACGAGCGTCGTGAACACCACCGCCCCGACGGCGAGTGACAGGATGCCGGGAAGGTGGCGACGAAAGCGGCCGAGCGCGGTAAAATAGGCGCCGTCCATCAACAGGGGCGGGAGGAACAGCACGAGCGCCAGCTCAGGATCGAGCGAGATCGCAGGCAGGCCGGGAATGAAGGCCAGGCCGCCGCCGCCGACGAGCAGCGCGGTCGCGGGCGGCCAACGCAATTTCAGCGCAAGCCAGTGCAGCCCGATGACAAGTGCGAGCAGCCCGAGGACGAGTTCGAAGGCTTCGACGGCGTGCATCGGATCAGTTCCGGTCCATGCCTAGGTCGAACGATGGTGTCATTTGAAGGCCCCCTGTCTCGTCCAATCCCACAAGGCCTTTTGTGACGGTGTTTGAGCCCGCGATCAATGATGGAGATTGTGTCAGCCCGAAAGCTTGAATGCCCTTGCCACCGGTCCAAAACACAATGGTCGGTGAATGCAGAAGGAAGGGACCCTTTATCCCCCGCCCGCCGCGCTCGGCAGCCGCGACGGGGGATGAGGTTTGGTGTGCACATGAGAACAATAGGAGAACAAATATATCTCGTCAACAGCATTTTTGCGGTTTTTCAGGAACTCCGCGCGTCCGGTTGACGTGAACGTCAATCAGGGTCAATGCATAGGAAACGAAGGAAAGGGATAATGATGGCGGAGCAACCGAAGTTTGACCTCACCGGACGCGTGGCGCTGGTGACCGGGGCGTCCTCGGGCCTTGGCGCCGGTTTCGCCAAGGCACTGGCGGCGTCGGGCGCAAAGGTCGTGCTTGCCGCGCGCCGTGCCGACAAGCTTGCCGAGCAGGTTGCCGCGATCGAGGCGGCTGGTGGGCAGGCGATTGCCGTTAGCATGGACGTTACCGACGAGGCATCGACGATCGCTGCTTATGACGCTGCCGAAGCGGCGTTCGGACCCGTCGACACGATCGTCGCCAACGCGGGCGTCGCGACCGAGAAGATGGCGATGAGCCTGACGGTGGACGACGTCGATTTCTTGCTCGCCGCGAACGTCCGCGGCGTCTTCCTGACCGCGAACGAGGGTGCAAAGCGGCTCGACAAGGCGGGAAGCCGTGAGAAACAGCATGGCCGCATCGTCCTGATCGGTTCGATTACCGCCGAGAAAATCTTTCCGGCGACCTCGGTCTATGGCGCGACCAAGGCGGCGGTGCGGCATCTGGGTAAGGCACTGGCGCGCGAATGGGCGCGGCGCGGGATCAGCGTCAATGTGATCCAGCCAGGCTATTTTGAATCCGAAATGACCGCCGAGCTCTTCGAAAGCGAGACCGGCGCGGCGATGGTGAAGAGCTTCCCGCGCCAGCGGATGCGGCCGCCGAGCGATCTTCACGCGCCGCTGCTCCTCCTCTGCTCCGATGCCGCGCTCGGCATCACGGGCAGCGTCATTACCGTCGACGACGGGCAGACGCTGTGAGCGAGCTGCTGGTCGAACGCCGCGGCGCGGTCGAGATTGCGACACTCAACCGACCTGAACGGCTCAATGCGCTGAACGAGGGGCTGGTCGACGCGCTCAACGCCTATTTCGGGGGGCTTGCCGACCGCACCGACGTCCGCGTCGTTGTCCTGCGCGGCGCGGGGCGCGGTTTCTGCGCGGGGCTCGACATTCAGGAAGACCGGTCGTCGGACGAAACTCCGGTGCTTCGAACGCTGCGCACCCAGACCAGCATCGGCAATATCTATCGCAAGATGCGCGCGTGCCCGCAGCCGATCGTCACGCTTGGCCATGGCGCTGCCTGCGGTGGCGGGCTGTCGTTGCTGCTCGCTTCGGACGTCAGGTACGCGGCGCCGTCGTTCAAGGCGAACGCGGCCTATATCCGTATCGGCCTTGGCGGCTGCGACATGGCGTCGAGCTATTTTCTGCCGCGCCTCGTCGGCGCAAGCCTTGCGTCCGAGATGATCCTGACCGGCCGCTTCATCGACGCCGACCGCGCGCTGCGCGCGGGCCTCGTCAGCGAGATCGTCGAGGAAGAGGCGTTGCTCGATCGCGGTCTCGCGCTCGCCGACGAAATGCTGGCGACGTCGCCCTATGGCTTGCGGCTGTCGAAACAGGCGCTCAATCTCAACATCGACGCGCCGAGCCTCGAAGCGGCGATGGCTATCGAGGACCGCCAGCAGGTGATCCTTTCGGCGACCGCAGACCATCGCGAGGCGCTCGCCGCCTTCCTCGAAAAACGCGCGCCGGAATATCGCGAACGTTAAGGTTAAAGACCTGTGTATCGCCCCCATTGACTCGGCAATATATTGACATAGTAAGTGTCACATCCCGAGGGGGTGGGAGTGATGGCAGTGCGCAGGAGGACCACTAAATGCCGGGTCGCTTAGGCGGGTCCCGGCGTGCTGCCATCATCGCAATCGGCGCCCTGACCGCCTTGGCGCCCGCGCAGGCGCAACCCGTCAAACCGGTGCCGAAGCACCCAAATATCGTCATCCTGCTCGCCGACGATTGGGGCTTCTCCGACGTGGGCTCTTTCGGCTCCGAAATCGCGACGCCGAACATCGACGCGCTCGCAAATGCAGGGACGCGCTTTTCCAATTTCCACGTCGCGGGGTCCTGCTCGCCGACGCGCGCGATGCTCCAGACGGGGGTGATGAACCACCGCAACGGCCTCGGCAACATGCCCGAGACGATCCCCGACGAACATCGTGGCAAGCCGGGCTACGACACGGTCATGAACCTTCGCGTCGTGACGATCGCGCAGTTGCTCAAGGCCGCGGGCTACCGCACTTACCTCACCGGCAAATGGCATCTCGGCAGCGATGCCAAGCGGCTGCCGCATGCACGCGGCTACGACCGTGCCTATAGCCTTGCCGATGCCGGCGCCGACAATTTCGAACAACGCCCGATCGAGGGCATGTACGACACCGCCGCCTGGACCGAGAATGGCAGGCCGGCGACCCTGCCCAAGGATTATTATTCGTCGCATTTCGTCGTGCAGCGGATGATCGATTATATCGAGGCCGACCGCAAAAGCGGCAAACCCTTCCTCGCGTCGATCAACTTCCTTGCCAACCATATCCCGGTGCAGGCGCCCGACAGCGACATCGCGCGCTATTCGGCTATGTACAAAGACGGCTGGACCGCGCTCCGCGAAGCGCGGGCGAAGCGGGCCGCGGCGCTCGGCATCGTCCCCGCGGGCATGCCGATCGTGACGATGGCGACAACCCCCGACTGGCAGAAACTCGACGCCGAAGAGCGCGCCGCTGCCGTGCGCGTGATGCAGGCTTATGGCGGTATGGCGACCGCGATGGATCGTGAGGTCGGACGTCTCGTCGCTCACCTTAAAGCCACGGGCGATTACGAGAATACGATCTTCGTCTTCCTCTCGGACAATGGTGCCGAGCCGACCAATCCGTTCAGCAGCCTGCGCAACCGGCTGTTCCTCGGTATGCAATATGACCTCGCGACCGCCAATATCGGCCGGCGCGGTAGCTTTGCCGCGATCGGGCCGGGCTGGGCGAGCGCTGCAGCATCGCCCCTGTCGGGATATAAATTCAGCGCGACCGAGGGCGGCCTGCGGGTGCCGCTCATCATCGCATGGCCGGGGCACGCCGGCATTCGCGCGGGGACGATCAACGACGGTCTTGCTCATGTCACCGACATCTTGCCGACGCTGACCGAGCTTGCGGGCGTACCGGGCCATGGCGGAAGCTGGCAGGGTAAGGCGGTCGAGCCTGTCACTGGGCGCAGCCTCGTGCCGATGCTGCAGGGCGGAGCGGGCAGCGTCCATGGCGACACGCCGCTCGGCTATGAACTGTCAGGCAATGCGGCGCTGTTTCGCGGCGATTACAAGCTGGTGCGCAACCTTGCGCCGACCGGCGACGGCAAATGGCGGCTTTACGATCTCAAGACCGACCCCGGGGAAACGCGCGATCTTGCCGCCGCCGAGCCCGACCGGTTCACCGCGATGATGGCCGATTATCGCGCCTATGCGAAAGCGAATGGTGTGCTCGACATGCCCGCGGGCTACACGGCCGACGAGCAGATAAACGCCTATGCCTTCGAACATCAGGGCAAGCCGCGGTTGATCCGCCTCGGCCTGTGGGTCGGCGGGATCGCCGTGCTGCTGTCAGCCCTTGTCTGGCACTGGCGCCGCCGGCGCCGGGCGCGCCGTGTCGATCAGGCGAAACCCGATATGGTCGGTGCCTAGGCCTCGTTCCTGGAACTGGCGCGCCGCAGGACGATAGCGCGCGCAATAATTGGCTGCGCACAGAAAGCTGCCGCCCTTGATGACATTATTCTCACCGCCCGCCTTGCTCGTCGTCCATTCCCATACATTGCCGATCAAATCGTGGACGCCATGCTCGTCGGCGGGAAAGCAGGCGACCGGCGCACGGCTGGTAAAGCCGTCGGTGCCCATGTCGCGGACCGGGAAGCTGCCCTGATAATAGTTGGCGCGGGGTTTGCCGTCCTTGCCGACCGGAACGTTACGATCGGCTCCGCCGGTCGCCGCGGCTAGCTCCCATTGCTCCTCGCTCGGCAGCGTTCTGCCCTTCCACTTGGCGTAGGCGAGTGCATCATCATAGCCGATTTGCACCACCGGATCGCGGTCGCGTCCGTCGATGTTCGTCTCGGGCCCCGCCGGATGTCGCCACTCAGCGCCGACGACCCAGCGCCACCAGTTCGGATTGCCGTCGTTCGGCGCGGTGAACACCGCCGACCCGGGGATCAGCATCTCGGGCGGAGCGCCCGGCAGTTTCGGCGGATCCTGCTCGGCGAGCGTCTTATATCCCGTTGCCTTCACAAATTCGGCGAACTCGGCGTTCGTGACCTCGTGCGTCGCAATCCAGAAACCCGCGACAGTGACATCGCGCGCCGGCCCTTCCTCGGGCAATTGCGCGTCGGCGCCCATCGCGAAGGTCGCGCCCGGGATCCAGACATAATCCTGTGCCGGCATCGCCGGGCATTCGGGCGCCTTTGCTTCGGCGACCTTCGCGTCCTCCGCCCCGCCGCACGCGGCAAGCGCGCCGAGCAGTACCAGCGAGAGCAGAACCGATCCTTTCCGCATCAGGCGTCTTCGGCGATCGTCGCCATTATCGCCTCGACCATCTGGCCCATCACCGTTCCGGCTTCTTCGGCGGACAGGCTCTGATCGTGGCGCAGCGTGCGCCACGTGTGGAACGACAGCGCAGCACATAGCGCCTCGACTGCGATCCGATCGGTAAGCACCGAACCCGGAAGCAGGCGCAGGATGAGTTCGCGTTCGAGCATAACGACCCGGCTGTACTGGCCCATCAGGAAGGGCGACTGATAGCGTTTGATATTGGCGGCGAGCCGGAAGGGCAGGGTCGTCTCGAACACCCGGACGCGACGCCGAACGAGTTCGCGGACATTGGCGCGCCAGGGCTGGTCGGGATAGGGCGCCATGACGATCGGCATCACGCGCTCGGTTATCATTCCGGTAATCTCGGAATAGAGCGCATCCATATCGTCGAAATGCCGGAATACGGTGCGCAGGCCGATGCCCGCTTCTTCGGCGACGCGCGCCGCGCTCGGCGACAGGTCGCCGGCAACGATCAACTCCATCATCGCCTCGACAATGCGCTTGTGGCTCGACCGCCCACGCTCGCGCCGGCCGTCGACCCGATCGGCCTCGACCTTTTGCGCGTTCGATTTCCCTAACCCTGTCGCCATGGCGTCCCTGCTGGCCCGGCTTGACGCCGGGGTCAAACAATCTTGCGTATCGACCAATATAGTGACACATATAGTGTCAATAGTTTCGATACAAGCCGACAGGACGCGATAGGGGACGAGGATGAAGAAAAAATGGGTCGCACTCGGCGTGCTGGCTTTGGCAGGGGCTGGCGGATATTGGGCGTTCGAGGCGAATAAATACCGCATCCCGGGCATTCTTCAGGACTGGCGTGACCCCGTGCAGCCGAACCGCGTAGTCGCGTGGCAGCAGGGGCCTGCAAAGGCAGCCGACGGTAAACCTCCGCCGAATATCATCCTGATCGTCGCCGACGACCTTGGGTATAATGATATCAGCCTCAACGGCGGTGGTGTCGCGGACGGCGTGGTCAAGACGCCGAATATCGACGCGCTCGCGCACGAAGGCGTCAATTTTACCACCGCCTACGCCGCGAATGCGACCTGTTCGCCGTCGCGTGCCGCGATGATGACGGGGCGTTATCCGACGCGCTTCGGTTTTGAATATACCGCCGTGCCGGTCGAATTCGCCGAAAATCTCGCGCATGGAGAGGGCGTCGGCCCGCACCGCGCTATCTTTCACCGGGAGCTCATCACGCCCGACATTCCCGCCTATCCCGATATGGGCGTCCCCGCGAACGAAGTGACGATCGCCGAAGCGGTTAAGGCGGCAGGCTATCACACGCTCCACATCGGCAAATGGCACCTCGGCGAGGCGCCGAAGCTACAGCCGCAGGCGCAGGGCTTCGACGAAAGCCTTGCGATCCTTGCCGGTGCCGCAATGTTCCTGCCCGAAGACGACCCGGACAGCATCAACGCAAAGCTGCCGTGGGATCCGATCGACCGCTTCATCTGGGCGAACCTGCGCCATGCCGTCACCTTCAACGGCAGCAAGCGTTTCCACCCCAAGGGCCATATGACCGACTATTTTGCCGACGAGGCGATCAAGGCGATCGAGGCGAATAAAAATCGCCCGTTCTTCATGTATCTCGCGTTCAATGCCCCGCACACGCCGTTGCAGGCGACAAAAGCCGACTACGATAAGTTCCCGCAGATCAAGGATCACAAGACGCGCGTCTATGGCGCGATGATCGCGCAGCTCGACCGCCGCATCGGCGACGTGATGGCGAAGCTGAAACAAGCGGGGATTGACGACAATACGCTCGTCATCTTCACCAGCGACAATGGCGGCGCCTGGTACAATGGCATGCCCGACTTGAACGCACCGTTCCGCGGGTGGAAGGCGACCTTCTTCGAAGGCGGTATCCGCACGCCGCTGTTCATGCGCTGGCCGGGCGCGATCGCACCGGGAACGCGGCGCGCCGACATGACCGGTCATCTCGACATCTTCTCGACGATCGCCGCCGCAGCGGGGGCGAAGTTGCCGGTGGGCCGGACGATCGACAGCGAGGATATCCTGGCCGGCCCCGCCAAACGCCCCGCCATGTTCTGGCGTTCGGGCGATTACCGCGCCGTGCGCGCGGGTGACTGGAAGCTGCAGGTGACGAAACGCCCCGACAAGGCCCGCCTCTATAACCTCGCGGTCGACCCGACCGAGCGCCACGATCTCGCAGCAAGCGATCCGCAGCGCGTCGCCACGCTCCGCGCGATGATCGAGGCACAGAACAAGGGTATGGCAAAGCCGATCTGGCCCGGTCTCATCGAAGGACCGGTGCGTATCGACGTCCCGCTCGACGCGCCCTGGAAGGACGGGCAGGACTATATCTACTGGACGAACTGACGGGGTTAGCGTTCAACTTTTGTTGCTAGGATAACCGACGTTGTCGTGCGCTCGACTCCTTCGAGAAGGCCGATCTCGTCGATCAACTCGTTGAGCTGTGCGCCATCCTCGGCCTCCAACATCGCGATGATGTCATATTCGCCGCTGATCGCGTGGATCGCCTGCACCAGCGCAAAGCTTGCGAGCGCCTGTTCGACTTCGCGGTGAAAGCGCGGCAGGGTCTTGATCATCATATGCGCGCGCACGCGGCTCGCGGCAAAGGCGTTGCCAAGCCTTACCGTATAGCCCGCAACGACCTTCTCTTCCTCCAGCCGCGCGAGCCGCGAATAGATCGCCCCGCGCGACAGGCCGAGCTCCTTGGCGAGCTGTGCGATCGTTTGCCGCGCATCGTCGCGCAGCAGGGTGAGCAGTTTTTCGTCGGTCTCGTCGAGGTTGACGCCCGAGTGCGGCATCAGTCGGCCAGCTTCTCGTCGGCAAAGATCGCGATCTGTGGTGTCCCCCCGGCGCTCATCCGCCCTCGATACATGCCAAGGTCGTTGATGGCAAAGGCGGGGCGCCCATCGGGGCCCATCGCGATCAGCCCGCCGTCGCCGCCGATCGCGCCGACCGCATCGATCGTGCCCTGTGCGGCGTCCTTCAGGCTTTCGCCCTTCCACGCGACGCGGTCGCACACCTGCCGCGCGGCGCTCTCGCGAATGAAATATTCGCCCGATCCGGTCGCCGACACGGCGCATTGCCCATTCTTGGCATAGGTGCCGGCGCCGATTATCGGCGAGTCGCCTATGCGGCCCCAGCGTTTGCCTGTCATCCCGCCGGTCGAGGTCGCGGCCGCCAAATTTCCTTCGGCGTCGAGCGCGACCGCGCCAACGGTGCCGAAAAGATGCGTCGGATCGATCGCTGACACTTGCTTCTCGCGCCAGCGCAGCAGCCCCTGCCAGCGTTCCTCGGTGCGAAACCAGCTCGGATCGACTTGTTCGAGCCCGCGCTCGATCGAGAAACGGTCGGCGCCATCGCGCGCCAGCATCACGTGCGGGCTCTTGTCCATCACCGCGCGCGCCAGATCGATCGGATGCCGCGTGCGCGTCACGCCCGCGACCGCGCCGGCTTTCAGCGTCTTGCCGTCCATGATCGCGGCATCCAGCTCATTCTTGCCCTCGGCAGTGAATACCGCGCCGCGCCCTGCATTGAACAACGGATTATCCTCGAGCACACGCACCGCCGCGGCGACCGCATCGAGCGCCGCACCACCCTTGTCGAGCACCGCGCCACCGGTGCGCAGCGCCTCGTCGAGCCCGGCGCGATACGCCTTCTCTTTTTCGGGCGAGAGCGTCTTTCGCTCGATCACCCCGGCACCGCCATGAATCGCAAGCGACCAGCGCGGCGCCTCGACGATCTCGCCGGCGCGCACGGCATAGTTGCGCACGAACACCGGCGCATCGACTTGCCCCGAGGGCAGGTGGAGTACCGACCCGGGGCCGACTCCCGTCACCTTGACGCGAGGGGCATCGAGCGGCCCGCGCTGCGACAGGCCGCGCAGCCCTGCTCCGTCGACCACCCAGGCATAGCCGTCGGGCTCGGTTGCATAGATACGCGCGCTGCCGTTGGGTTCGACTGCGAGTGCCGCGCTCTCGTCGACGCCAAGGCCCAGCATCGCGGGCTGGTCCGCCGGGCGTCCGACCTGTGCCTTGGCGACGAAGGCGAACAGGCGGCCGAGCCGTTCGCGTTCCTTGAAATGCGTATCGGTGACGACGCCCTTCAGCAGGGCGAAATGCAGGAAATCGCCCTCGATCGTGTTCGCAGGGCCGAACGGATCGGCGAGCGCTTCGGGGCTACGGATGCTTCCGTCGTCCATCGCGCCGTAAAGCTTCTCGCCCTGGATCGCCAGCCCGGCGCTGGTTCCCGCGAGCGGCTTACCCGCCGCCACATGCGCGTTGAGGATATCGCCCACCGGCGTGCCGCGCCAATAACGAACGTAACGGGCCTGATCGCCCCCCGCGATGAAGATGCCGTCGGCCTTCTTCAGCCGGTCGAGGATCTTCTTGTTCGTCGCTTGCGATCGGGCGTGGAAGACAAAGATTTCGGTCGACTGGATGCCGCCAATGTCGTGGAAAAATTCCTCGCCGATCTCTTTGCCATAGGACGCGCTGATCACGACGATATGGCCGTTCCCGGCTTTGCCGAAGAACCATTTCATCGCATCAATGTTGCGGTCCCCGCCGCCCATCAGCAGCAGGCCCCCCGACACCGGGCCCGGCGTCGGCGTGTTCAACTTGCCATAGACATAATGTTCATAGGGCTTTTCCTTGGCTTCCTTCGCTGCGGCGGGCGTGAGCGCAAGCCCCGTCGCGGCAATCAGAAGCCAAATTCCCCGCATCATAATCCGCAGCATCGATCTTCCCTCTGGCGGCCCCTTGAAAGCGAGACGTTACATAATGACAGCAGCAAATGACAATATGATTTCCCATTTTGTCATAGTGATTGAAATTATCTACGTTTTCTGGTCGAAAGGACGAAATATCCGGTGGGTTAGCGAACGGTTTCGATTCGTGCCTGGATGAACGAGGGGTAAAAAATGAGGAATTTCGGGAAGCGGGCGTTTCGGATCGCCCTAGGGCTTGGCGTTTGCATGCCTGCGCTAGCTGCGCCGGCCTTTGCACAGGACGCTGAAGGCGAGCCGCAGGAAATCATCGTCACGGGCTCGCGCATCCCGACGATCCGAGACGAGGGGCCCTCGCCGGTCACCACGATCACATCCGACACAATCCGCGCCAACGGCTATACGAGCGTTCCGGAACTGCTCGCCGCGATGACTCAGAACAGTGGCGAAACGCAAAGTCCCCAATCGGGCAGCAGCGCCGACTTCACCCCTGGCGCGCAGCAGGTCGATCTGCGGGGTCTTGGTCCCAACCACACGCTTGTGCTGGTCAACGGCCGCCGCATCGCCGACTTCCCGCTACCCTATATCGGCCGCAGCAACTTCACCGACATCTCGAACATTCCCGTCAGCCTGATCGACAAGGTCGAAATATTGAGCGGCGCGGCCTCGGCAATCTATGGCTCGGACGCGATCGCGGGCGTCGTCAACTTCAAGATGAAGGAAAAGCTCGACGGCATCACGCTGGACTATCGGCATGGCCGGACCCAGCATGGCGGCGGTCTGTCGCACCGCGTGACTGCGACGGGCGGCTGGTCGACCGACCGGTTCAGCATCGTGGGTGGCATCGAATATCTCGACCAGCGACCGCTCTGGGGCTTCCAGCGCAAAATTCAGGACAGCACAGATGATAGCCCCGTGCCCTCGACTGCGATCGCGCGGCGTACCTTCTATCGTGCTGACTATAACGACGACTATATCACGCCCGACGATGGGACGTGCGAGCGGCTGTCGAACCTCAACTTCGGCTCGGTCGGCCTGTTCAACCGCCCTCGTTATGGCGATTTCTGCGGCAGCAAGGAATCTATCGGCTACGGCACTATCATTTCAGGTCGCAAGGGCTTCAACAGCTTCGCTACCGCGACCTATGAACTGTCGGACAATGCCAAACTGTTTGTCGACGCGCAGCTTGGGATCAGCAAGGTCCGGCTGATGTACGACGTAACGAGCTGGGCCTTCGAACAGTCGTCGAGCAGCTCAGACAATTATTTCTACAACAGCTTTACGGGACAGATCGAAGATTGGGGTCGCCAGTTCACGCCGGAGGAGACCGGCGGGTTCGAGATGCAGCGTAGCAAGCAGACGACTTATAGCATCACCCCCGGCATCCGCGGCAATTTCGGCAATGCCTGGAACTACGAGGCATCATTCAACTACAGCCGTTACCAGTCAATCGTCCGCTGGCCGCAGATCATCAATCAGAAGGCGAAAGACTTTTTCCTCGGCGTGCAGAATGGTCTTGGCGACGACGATTATCCGTCTTTCAACGCCAACCCGGCCAACCTCTATCGCCAACTGACGCCCGCCGAATATGACAGCATCTCGGCCGATACAGTCTATCGTCCATACAGCTGGACAAACAACGCGCAGGTGACGCTGACGAACGGCGAGCTGTTCCAGCTGCCGGCTGGCGCGGTCGGGGTTGCCGTCGTCGCAGAATATGGCAAGCAGGGTTACAACCTCCGTCCGGACCCGCTCGCGCTCACCGATTATTACTATAGCTGGAAGGACAGCGATGGCTCCGGCAAGCGCAGCCATGCCGCGGTCGGCGGCGAAGTGCGCGTACCCGTACTTGATTTCGTGACGCTGACCGGTGCCGGCCGCTACGACCGTTTCGGCTACGCCGGGCGCCACGCCGACAAATTCACCTATAATGGTGGCATCGAGGTGCGCCCGACGCATAGCCTGCTGTTCCGTGCTGCTTATGGCACCGCCTTCCGCGCGCCAGACCTCCATTATCTGTTCACCGGGCCGGGCAATGTCGAAAGCAGCGTGATCGACTATTATACCTGTCGGCAGGACGATCCTGGTGCCGGGATCAGCGACTGCGAAGATTATGACGTCGATATCGTCGCGCAGCGCAGCGGTAACCGCGACCTCAAGGCCGAAACCGGCAAGACGCTGACTGCCGGGCTGGTTTTCGCGCCCTCGAACCGGATCAGCCTCTCGGTCGACTATTTCCGCGTGTCACTCGACAATCAGGTCAATGATTTGCGCGCCAGCGAACTGACGCGCGACGAGGCTGATTGCCGACCCGATGGCGCCGGGAACACCGCGCTCGACCCGAATTCGCCAACCTGTCAGGCGGCGCTCGCACGCGTCAACCGCTTCGCGACCGGTGCGCTGGCTGGCGAGATCGAATCCATCTCGATAAACCCGATCAATGTCGCGCGCGAAAAGACGAGCGGCATCGACATCGCCTTCCGCGGTACACTTCCGACCAGTTTTGGCGACTTCACCCTGTCACTCGCGCACAGCCATGTCTTCAAGCACACTTTGATCCAGTACACGGGCGATCCGATCGAGAACAAGCTGGCGGCGGACAGCGGCTATTATCTGCCGCGCGACAAGTCGAACGGCAGCATCACCTGGGCATCCGATGGGGTGCAGTTCACCTTCTCGGGCACGCGCCTCGGCAAGCTGCCGAACTATGATGAGGATGCCTTTATCAAGGCTAGCTATCTGTTCAACGCGACGCTGCAATATGATTTCACTGATCATATGCGCGGGTCGCTGACGGTACGGAACGTGTTCGACAAGAACCCTGTGAAAGACCCGACTTGGTCGAGCTATCCCTATTACAACACCAGCTGGTTCGACAGCGTCGGCCGCAGCGTCTTCCTGCAGCTGACCTACAAGCTCGGCGGTTCGCCGCTTTGACGGCGATGGGGCTCTGACGCTGTCAGAGCCCCGCGTCCTGCAACGCCCGTTCGATAATCTCGCGTCCACCCGTCGCCGCAAAGGGGAAGGAGCGAAGGAAAGTTGCGCGCGACACCTGCGGGTCGAGTTGCCGGGCGCGGTCGATCCACTGCGTTGCGCGGTCGTGATGGCCCGACGCCTCTGCGGCGATCGCTGCGATCACTGCGATATGCTTGTGGGCCCCCGGCGACCGCGCGGCGCGTTCGCCCCACTCGATGGCCCTCTCGTAATCGCCGCGCATTAACGCGCTGACCGACCGCACGCCCAGCATTGCATAACGCAGCGGATCGAGCGGGCTCAGGCGCAACGCCAGCTCGGCATTTTCGTCGCTGTGCGCGACGTCGCACTGGGTCATCTCGGCCCAGGCTTTCGAATAGATCGCCTGCGCATAATTGGGGCTGAGCGCGATCGCCGCCGATAGCCGTTCCATGCTTTCGGGCACCGCGTCGGCGAACCACAGCGATCGTCCGAGGTTGAGGTGCGCAAAGGGATCTAGCGGGTCGCATTGCACCGCGCGCTCGGCAAACGCGCGCGCCTGTTCAGCCATTGCGTCGGGATCGGGCGAATATTGCAGGAAGCAATCCTGAAAGCGCGTGAAGGACAGGCCGGACAGCGCGCGCGAGAAATTGGGATCGCGCGCGAGCGCCTGCGCGAACAGCGCCGCCGCACGCGCATTGTCCGACCGGTTGAAGCGGAACATATGGTCGAGCCCGAGGTGATAGGAGGACCAGGCGTCTAGCCCGCCCTCGGGCATCCGGCGCGCGCGCTCCACCTCGTTCTGGATGATGCGCGTTTCCAGATTGGCGATCACGGCTTCGAGTACCTCGCAGCGAAGCTCGTGCAGTTCGTCGCGGCCGGCGGAGAAGCGGTCCGCCCACACCACCGCGCCGTCGCATGTTCGCGCCAGCGTTACCGACAGGATGACCTTGCCGCGTGCCTCCTCAAGCGTCCCCGTCAGGCAATAACGAACATTCAGCGCCGCGCCGACCTGTTCGCACCCAATATCCTGCCCGCGAAAGCGGAAGGTCGATGTCCGCGCGATCACCAGCAGCCAGCGGAGGCGCGACAGGTCGCCGATCAATTCGTCGGCGAGCGCGTCGGCGACGATCGACAGCGGGCCAGGGCCGCCGACGAGGTGAAAGGGAAGGACGGCGATCGACGGACGCTCTTCCGCCGCGGCCGGGGCGGGCGCCGGTTCGGTTACTGTCGCGGCAAGGAAGGGCACTTGCTCGGGGGTCTGATCGAACATTACCTGCGCGCCGAACCGAAAACCCTTGCCGTGCACGGTTCTGATGAAGCGCTGTTCCTTGCCGTCGTCACCCAGCGCCTGCCGCGCCGCCTTGATGCGCGAGGCGACCGCGGCTTCGGACACGATCCGCCCGCCCCAGATCTTCTCGATAATCTCGTCTTTGCTGACGAGGCGGTCGGCATTGCTCGCGAGCAGGATCAGCAGCGACAGAACCTGCGGTTCAAGATGCTTTGCCTGCCCCCGCTCGCGAAGTTCGAACTTGCCGGGATCGAGCTGGAAACCTTCAAAGCGGTAGATCAGGGCGGCGCCGAACGACAAACCAGCATTTCTCCATAAATTCTCCATGCCGTCTTCAAGCATGGGACCACGGAAAACCTATTGAGCGTTCCATCGAGCTATCCCCCGGCTCGGACCAAGGAGACTATAGTGACGCTCACAACCATCAAGCCGGATGCGGCCCCCACCGCGCCGCAGACCGAAAACCTATCAACCCCCGCCAACCCGAACAAGGCCCTTTGGGAGAAGGGGGATTTTACCCGTCTCGCGGCCTGCATGCGTGAAAGCGGCGATGAACTGATCGACAGCCTCGGCGTCCACGCCGGACTCGACGTCCTTGACCTCGGTTGCGGCGACGGCACGACCGCGCTGCCGTCGGCCTATCGCGGCGCCAATGTCCTCGGCGTCGACATCGCATCGAACCTCGTCGCCGCCGGCAACATTCGCGCCCGTGAAGCCGGCCTGTCGAACCTGCGCTTCGAGGAGGGCGACGCTTCGCGCCTCGACGCGTTGGCCGATAACAGCTTCGATCTCGTCGTCACCATCTTCGGCGCGATGTTCGCGCCGCGGCCGCTCGACACCGCGGCGGAAATGGTCCGCGTGACGCGTCCCGGCGGCCGTATCGTGATGGGCAACTGGATCCCCGGCGATCCGACCCTCATCGCGCATGTGCTCAAAATCTGCGCCGCCTACACGCCGCCGCCGCCCGAAGGCTTCGTCAGCCCGGTGACGTGGGGACAGGAAGATGTCGTGCGTGAGCGCTTCGCCGCCGCGGGCATCGCGCAGGACCGTATCGACTGCGAACGCGCGACCTACACCTTCCGTTTTGCCGGAACGCCGCGTGAGTTCCTCGCGATTTTCCGCGACTATTACGGCCCGACGATGAACGCCTTCGCGGCGGCCGAGGCGAGCGGCCGTCGTGCGGAGTTGCAGACCGAGCTTGAGCAGTTGTTCGAACGCGAAAATCGTGGCGGCGCCGATCGCACCGAGATACCGGCAACCTATCTCAAGGTCATCGTACGCAAATAAGCGCCCGACAGGTGTAGGCCGATGCCGCCCCCGCATTCTCCCGGCGGGAGCGGCATTTGCTTCGCGGGTAATTGGCCGGACGCCGGCTTTGTGGCAGGTCAGGGCATCCCATTCCTTCCTCCCCCGGAGCCCTCATGCGAACCCTGCTGCTTTCTATCGCCCTGCTTACCTCCGCATCGCCCGCGTTTGCGCAGGATGCCGTCGTCGACACCCATGTCCATCTGCACAAGGGCGAGGCGTCGCTCGCCGAATATCGCGCACAGTTAAAGGCCGCGAACCAGCCCGTGGCCGCGTTCGGTGTGATGTGGTTCGGCGGCCCGAACCAGGCGCTCGCCGGCAATCCCGCCGACATTAGCCAGCGCAACGACGCGCTCATCGCACTGGCGGCAAAGAACCCGGACATGATCGCGATCGCGACCGTTCATCCCTATGACGGCGATGCCGCGCTGGCCGAGGTCGACCGCGTCGCAGCGCGCGGCGTCCGCGTCCTCAAAATCCACCCCCACACCCAGAAATTCGACGCCGCCGACCCCCGCGTGCTTGCGCTCGTCAAGCGGGCCGGGGACAAGGGCCTGGTCGTCGTGATGGACAATGCGGGCATCGTCCCCGACGACAATGAAAAACTCTTCAATCTCGCGCTTGCGGCGCCGAAAACGAAGTTCATTTTCGGCCATATGGGCGGGCTGGGTTTCCGCTTCTGGAACATCCTCGCGCTCGCGCGCACCGCTGAGAATCTCTTCGCCGACAATATTTATTTCGATATTTCGGCGAGCGTGATCCTCGCCGCGGATTCGCCGATCGAGGCCGAATATGTCTGGACGATCCGCAACGTCGGCGTCGACCATGTGCTGCTCGCGTCGGACTTCCCGCAAATCTCGCTGCCAAAAACGCTCGAGGCTTTCGCGAAGCTGGACCTGACCGACGAGGAGCGCGCCAAGATACGCTCGGGCAACGCGCGAAAACTGCTTGGGCTTTAGACGATCGCGAGCGCGAAGAGCAGCGATACGGTGAAACTCGTGAGCGAAGCGAGCAGGACCGGTATGGTCGCGCGCCAGCCCATTTCGAGCAGCAAATCCATCCGCGTGCGCATCGCGGTCGCGGTGACCGCGAGCAACAGCAGCGCCTTTGAGGCGGTCAGTGCGGCCCCACGCGCCGCCTCTGGGATGGGGACGGCGCTGTTGAGCGCCACCACCGCGAAAAAGGCGACGATGAACCATGGCAGGGCGAGGCGGCGCCAAATCTGCGTGTCGCCACCGTCCTCGGGCGTCAGCAGCAAGCCGACGAGCGCGACCACGGGCGCGAGCAACGCGACGCGCGCGAGCTTCACGATCGTCGCACTCGCCCCTGCCGCATCCGAAAAGGCATAGCCGCCGCCAATCGCCTGCGCGACGTCATGGACCGATGCGCCGATCAGGAACCCCGCCTGCGCGTCGGAGAGCCCGAACCGCGCGGCGAGCAGCGGATAGATGGTCATCGCAAGCGCGCTTGCGAGCGAGACGCCCACCAATGTCAGCGCGAATTGGGCTTGCGACAGGCGCTGGCGCCCGATCACGCCGTACAGTGCGAGCGCTGCGCTCGCGCCGCAGATCGCCGTCGCTCCGCCAGCGAGCAGCCCTGCATAGGGCGTCTGTCCCGACAGTCGCGCGCCCAGAAATCCGGCGCCCATCGTGAGCGTCATGATGATGATGAGCGCGGCAAAGGGCACCGGCCCGAGCACCGCAATCTGCATGAAGGTGACTTGCAGTCCCAGCACGACGATGCCGATGCGCAGGAAAGTGCGCGACGCGAAGTCGAGCCCGCGATGCGTCGCTTCGTTTGCCGAGATGAAGTTTAGCGCTAGCCCGACGAGCAAACCAAGCAGGATGATCGGAAAACCATAATGGTCGGATAGCCATGCGGCTGCCGCCGACGCCGCGGCACAGGCCGCGAGTCCGGGGAAGAGGCTGCCTTTGGGCGCTGTCCCCGCGACGGTTTGCGCAAGGTGCAACTCGCCGAAGAGGTCGCCGCCGCTCGGCAGATTATTCCAATGCGCATGACGCATCGATGTCAGATCGTTTCTGTCCAACGTTGTCATAAGGCAGCGTCTTATCGCTAACCCGTGCGCTGGCGCAAGGCTTCTCTTGCAGTGCGCGGCGCGGCGCGCCAAAGCAGACAACGTGGTCAGCAAGGCCGAACGGGGAGATGCGGAGCCGTGACAGGGATTTGCCAGCCGGGGACGGAGCGCAAGCGCGCATGACTCGGGCGACAATCAAGGATGTTTCGCGCGTCGCCGGCGTGTCGATCAAGACCGTATCGCGCGTGCTCAACAAGGAACGCTATGTCAGCGACGACATGCGGCAAAAGGTCGAGGAAGCGGTCGCGCGCCTCAACTATCATCCGAGCCAGGCGGCGCGCACGCTCGCGGGGAAACGTTCGTTCCAGATCGGGCTGATCCACGACAATCCCAGCCCCTATTATATCTTCAACATGCAGGCAGGCGTCGGCCAGCGCTGCCGCGAGGCTGATTTCCGCATGATCGTCCAGCCGTGCGACATCAATTCGCCCGGACTGGTCGACGATATCGGCGCGCTGATCGATCAGGCGCAGCTCGACGGCATCATCATGACGCCGCCGGTGACCGACGTCGGCACCGCGCTCGCCGAACTGTTCCGCCGCAAGATCCCCGTCGTGCGCGTCCAGCCGGGCACCGATCTGACCGCGACCTCGGCGGTTTACATCGACAATGTGCAGGCCGCCGACGACATGACCGCCTATCTGATTTCGCTCGGGCATCGGCGCATCGGTTTCGTCACCGGGCACGGCAATTATTTCGCCAGCGGCCAGCGGCTGACCGGTTATCGGCAGGCATTGCAGCGCGCGGGCATCGGTTTCGATGCAGCGCTGGTCTTTCCGGGGCAGTTCGATTTCCAGTCGGGGACCGCGGCGGCGGAGGCGCTGCTGGCGCTCGACCAACCGCCGACGGCGATCTTCGCGAGCAGCGACGATATGGCCGCAGGCGTCCTCGCCGCCGCGCATCGGCTGGGGGTCGCGGTGCCCGATCAGCTATCGGTCGCGGGCTTCGACGACACCGACCTCGCACAGGTCGTCTGGCCGTCGCTCACCACGATCCACCAGCCGATCCGCGACCTGGGCTATGCCGCCGCCGACCTGCTGCTCGAATTCGGCGAGACGATCGAACGGCGGCAGCTTCCGCACAAGCTGGTCGTTCGCGGATCGACAGCCGCGCCCAAAAACTGACCTCACCATAATCGTCACGCTGGCCCCGATCGACATGCCGGTTGCGCCAACGAAAACCTCCTGTTCCCCGGCGAAAGCCGGGGCCCAAGCGGGGCAGCGCGGTCCCCTCTGGGCCCCGGCTTTCCCCGGGGAACACGGAACCGCTCTTCCGACGCCAGTCTGTGACGAGTGACCTTTATCGTCGCCCCCGCGAGGGCGGGGGCCGCTGGATATGGAACACCGCTATCAAGTCGATGGCCGTTAGCTGTGGCGGAAGTAACGTCATTGCGAGGAGCCGCAGGCGACGTGGCAATCCAGCGGCGCGCAAACCGCCCTAGATTGCTTCGCTCCGCTCGCAATGACGATGGAAAGGGCTTGTGCCCGACAATCCTCCCGCAACAACGAAGAAAAGCCTTGTCCTTTCCAGTATGACAACGTTATCTTATCGCCAAGACAGATAGATTCGGGGAGAGACAAGTGGCGCAGATCGCCGATAAACGCCGCTGGCTCGTCGTGGGACTCGTCTTCATCGCGATCGTCCTCAACTATGTCGACCGCCAGATTCTCGCGCTGCTCAAGCCGACGCTCCAACTTGAATTCGACTGGACCGACCGCGACTACAGCCACATGGCCTCGGCCTTTCAGTTCGCCGCTGCGCTCGCTTTTCTCGGCACCGGCTGGTTCATCGATAAGGTGGGCTTGCGCTGGGGCTTCGCGATCGGCGTCGGCGTTTGGAGCCTTGCGGGCATGGCGCATGCCTTTGCCTCGACCGTATCGGGGTTCGTCGCCTCGCGCGCTGTCCTCGGTGCCGCGGAATCGATCGGCACGCCCGCCGCGGTGAAAACCGCCGCGACCTATTTCAACGCCAAGGAGCGCAGCTTCGTCCTCGGTCTCGGCGGCATCGCCCCGAACGTCGGCGCGATCCTGACGCCGTTGCTCATCCCGTTGATGGCACTGATGTGGGGCTGGCAGGCGACCTTCCTGATCGCGGGCGGGCTCGGTCTCGTCTGGGTCGTCGTCTGGCTCGCGGTTCGGATTCCCGAACAGCCGAACGCCGCACGCGACGCTGCGGCGCCCAAGATCGCGTGGAGCAGCCTGCTCCGCGACCGCCGCCAATGGGCGATAATCCTGGGGAAGGCGCTCACCGACCAGGTGTGGTGGTTCCTGCTCTTTTTCATGCCCGACCTATTCCACCGGGTCTTCGGGCTGACGCAGGGCACGCTGGGCTTGCCCGTGGCCTTCGTCTATTTCATGGCTGCGCTCGGCGGTATCACCGGCGGCTATCTGCCTTCCTATCTGATGGGCCGCCGTGGATGGACCGTGAACGCCGCCCGCAAGACGACGATGCTCATCTATGCCTTGCTGATCCTGCCCGTGCCCCTGCTCGTCGGCGTTGACAGCGCGTGGGTCGCGGCGCTGATCCTCGGCCTCGCGCTCTTTGCGCATCAGGGTTTTTCGACCAATCTCTTCGGGCTCACCACCGACGTCTTTCCCGCGCGCATCGTCGGCTCCGCGATCGGGATCGGCGCTTTTGCCGGCAATCTCTCGGGCATGGCGATGATCGAGTTCGCTGGCTGGTCGCTCGACACCGGGCGCGGTTATCTGCCGATGTTCCTTGTCTGCGCCTTCACCTACCTCGTCGCGCTCGCCGCCATCCACCTCATCCTGCCGCGTATCGTTGCGGTAGACGAGGAGGAGGATGGCGAAGCTGTGCCGGTGATCGCGCACTGATAGCCGGCCATCACAAACCTGCTTCCCTCGTCCTGACTTATGGAGTATATGACAGCGATGTCAGATTTTCTTCCCGCTCCCGCCAATGTGACTCTTGCCGGTCATGAGGTTTCACCCATCGCCTGGGGCATGTGGCGCTTCGCCGGTGCCGACCTCGCCACCGCGCGCGCGCGCATCGATGCGGCGTTCGAGGCAGGTGTGACGCTCTTCGACACCGCCGACATCTACGGCTGCGACACGCCCGGCGGTTTCGGCTCGGCCGAGGCGCTGCTCGGCGACGTCTTCGCCGAAGCGCCGGCGCTGCGTGACAAGATGGTGCTGGCGACCAAGGGCGGGATCATCCTCGGCGTGCCCTATGACAGCAGCGGCGCCTATCTGACCTCGGCGATCGACATTTCGCTCCAGCGCCTGCGCACCGACCATGTCGAGCTGTGGCAAATCCACCGCCCCGACCTGCTCGCGCACCCGCAGGAAATCGCGCGCACGCTCGAGGACGCGCATCGCGCGGGCAAGATCGGCGCGATCGGCGTGTCGAACTTCACCACCGCGCAGACCGCGGCGCTCGCCAAATTTCTCCCCGTTCCGGTGGTCAGCCACCAGAGCGAATTTTCGCCCTTGAAGCTCGACCCGCTGTTCGACGGACTGTTCGATCAAACGATGATGGACGGGATGAGCTTCCTCGCATGGTCGCCGCTGGGCGGTGGCCGGCTTGGCGATCCGGCCGACGAGCGCACGCGCGCAGTCGCCGGACTGCTCGATGCCAAGGCCGCCGAATATGAGGTCTCGCGCGCCGCGGCGACCTATAGCTGGGTGATGGCGCATCCCGCGCGCCCGATCCCGATCGTCGGGACGCAAAACCCCGAACGCATCAAGGAGATTCCGCAGGCCTTCGCCCCGCGCTGGACGCGCGCCGAATGGTATGCGGTGCTGCAAACATCGATGGGGGAGAATCTGCCATGACCGACCGCACGTGCGAGGTTAGCTGGTTTTCGGCGCTCTGCGACGACGACTATGAATTTCTGGGGGTCCCCGACCCGATGCTCAAATCGAGCTGGGAGCATTGCCGCGACATCGTGATGCAGGCCGACTCCTTGGGGTTCGACAATATTCTGCTCCCCTCGGGCTATGCGCTCGGCATCGACACCACTGCCTTTGCCGCGGCGGTCGCGACGATGGTCAAGAATATCCGCCTGCTGATGGCGGTCCGCATCGGCGAAAGCTGGCCGCCGCAACTCGCGCGCCAGATCGCAACGATCGACCGCATCCTCGGCGGCCGCCTGACGGTCAACATCATCTCGTCCGACATGCCCGGCGAGACGATGGACTCCGAACCGCGTTACCGCCGCACGGTCGAGGCGATGCATATCCTCAAGACGCTGCTCAACGGCGAAGCGCTCGACCATGACGGCGAGTTCTGGAAGCTGAAGGTCGAACCCGCGCGGATCGGCACGGTATCGGGCAAGGCGCCGCCGCTCTATTTCGGCGGGCTTTCCCCCGATGCGCGCGATGCCGCCGCGAAAGGGTGCGACGTATTCCTGATGTGGCCCGACCGCGAAGAGGTGGTGAAGGAGATCATCGCCGACATGACCGCGCGCGCCGCCGCCTACGGCCGCACGCTAAAATTCGGCTACCGCGCGCACATGATCGTGCGCGACACCGAAAGCGAAGCGCGCACCGCCGCCGACCGCCTGCTCTCGAAACTCGACGCCGCCAAGGGCGCCGAGATCAAGGCGAAGTCGCTCGACTCGCAATCGTTCGGCGTCAACGCGCAGGTCGCCCTGCGCGAAGCCGCGTCCGACGATGGCTATGTCGAGGATAATCTCTGGACCGGCGTCGGCCGCGCCCGCTCGGGCTGCGGCGCCGCGATCGTCGGCGACCCCGACCAGGTGCTCGCAAAGCTCAACCGCTATCAGGACCTCGGCATCGAAGCCTTCATCCTCTCGGGCTACCCGCACGCCGCCGAAGCCGACCTTTTCGCGCGCCATGTCCTGCCCAAGATGAAGCACGGCCCGCTGGAGGTCTGATCCCTACGAAACCGCCCACTTCGTCACCCCGGACCTGATCCGGGGTCCACGAAGGCAAGCGTCATCCTCAAAATATGGATCCCGGATCAAGTCCGGGATGACGATGGAGAGTGAATACCCCGCCTCCACGTTTGAGACGTAGGAGAGAAGGAGACGGGGCGAGCGCGCTTAAGCAGAGCCTGCCTTTCCAGTCGATTAACCGAAGGTGTTATCCGGCCCAAACCGCCGCATAAAGCTCCGCCATCTCGTCCGCATCCGGCACCCGCGGATTGTTCGCGGGCGATCCCGACGCCGCCGCCTGCGCGCACATCGTCGGCACCAGCGCATCCCAGCGCGCCGCGTCGATACCCCAGGCCGCTGGCCCCGGCACCTCGAGCTCTCGGTTGAGCGCCGCCAACTCGTCGAGCAGCCGCGCCACCGCCGACTGATCGCCCTCGGCCTCGTCCGCCACCCCCATCGCCCTTGCGCAATCGGCATAGCGGCCGAGCGCAGCGGGCGCGGACCATGCGGTTACCGCGGGCAACAGCATCGCGTTCGACAGCCCGTGCGGGACATGGAAATGTGCTCCGATCGGACGGCTCATCCCGTGAACCAGCGCGACCGAGCTGTTCGAGAAAGCGATCCCCGCCTGCGTCGCCCCCAGCATCATCGCCTCGCGCGCTGCGGCATCCATCGGGTCGCTGCACACGCGCCGCAGATTGGGCGCGATCGCGCGCATCGCGAGCAACGCCATGCCGTCGCTGAACGGATTCGCGCGCTTCGACACATAGGCTTCGATCGCGTGCGTCAACGAATCGATCCCCGTATCGGCGGTCAGTCGCACCGGCTTGGTAAAGGTCAGTTCATAATCGACGAGCGCCGCGATGGGCAGATAGGCGAGCCCGGGGCACAGCATCTTCTCGTCGGTCGCCTCGTCGGTGATGATCGTGAAGCGCGTCGCCTCCGACCCCGTGCCCGCGGTCGTCGGGATTGCGATGATCGGCAGCCCCGGCGCATCCTGCACATGCGGCGCCTTGTAATCGGCCATCGCGCCGCCGAACTTGCCGAGCAGCGCAATCGCCTTCGCGCTGTCGAGCGGGCTGCCGCCGCCGAAACCGACGACGCAGTCGTGATCGCCTTCAAGCAGGAACGTCACTCCCGCATCGACCGAAGCGATCGTCGGGTCGGGCACCGTATCCGCAAACACCCGCGCGGCGATGCCAGCCGCCGCCAGCCCATCGGTCAGTTCATCGACGCGCCCGCTGCTCATCAGCCAGCCATCGGTGACGATGAGCGGACGCGACAGGCCCAGCGCGCCCAGCACCTCGGGCAATTGCTTCGACGCACCACCGCCGATGCGGAAGATGCGGGGCAGGGCAATGCTTGCGATACTCAACTCACCATCTCCTCGCGGATCGAGCTGCGCGCCATCCAGAACAGCGCCGACGCCACCGCGCCGAACATGATGAAGATCATCAGCGACCAGCGCACGCCTTCCGCCGACCCTAGCCCCATCGGTCCGCTGATAAAATCGCTAACCACGCCGACCCCGAGCGGGCCGAGCCCGAGCCCGAGCAGATTGATGATGAACAGCAGCACTGCCGACGCGGTCGCGCGCGTCTGCGGCCGCACCAGCCCCTGCACGGCGGCAAAGCCCGGGCCGTACCATAGCGTGTTGAGCACCGGCGGAAAGGCGAACATGATCAGCGCGAACACCGCCGAATCCGCCATCAGCCCGGCGATGTAAAAGGGGATGCCGAGGAAGGTCGAAACCGCCGGGATCGCGACATAGGCGCGCAGATCGCGCGCGCCATATTTGTCGGCGAGCTGTCCGCCCATCCAGGTCCCGAGCGCGCCGGTCAGGCCCAACACGATGCCAAGGGCGACGCCAAGAAAGCCCGTCAATCCCAGCCCGAAACCGCCCGCGATCACCGTCAACTCCTCGGCATGATTGCGAAAGAAGAAGGGGGCGAGGAAGGCCGCGGCACCATAGCCGATGAATGCCTTGATCGCCGCGGCAAAGGCGATCAGCCAGAAGGTGCGCTTGCCGCGGATCTCGGTCATCGCAGTCTTGAAGTCGGGCCGCGCCGCCTTGAGCGCCGCCAGGTCGCCGTGCATCTGCCGTCGCGGTTCCTTCAAAGTCGTCCACGCAATGATCGCCATCAATACCCCGGGTGCGCCCGCGAACAGAAATGCCGTGCGCCAGCCGTAAGCATCGGCAATCAGTCCGCCCAGCGCGAGCCCGAGCAGCCCGCCGAGCGGAATACCGAGCGAGTAATAGGCGAGCGCCGAGGCGCGTTTCTCCTTCGGCGTATAGTCGGTGATCAGCGAATGCGCGGGCGGCGTACACCCCGCCTCGCCGATCCCGACCCCGACGCGGCAGAGCACGAGCTGGAAGAAATTCTGGGCAAAGCCGCACGCGACGGTGAACATGCTCCACAGCCCCGCCGCGACCGCAATGATCCGCGGCCGGTCGCCAGTCTCGGCAAAGCGCGCGATCGGAATACCGAGCACGGTATAGAAAAGCGCGAACGCGAGCCCTGTCATCACGCCGAGCTGCCAGTCGGCGAGGTGCAGCTCATTCTTGATCGGCTCGGCGAGGATCGAGACGATCTGCCGGTCGAGGAAATTGAGGATATAGATGATCAGCAGCACCGTCAGCGCGTAGCGACGGTACGCCGGGGACACCGGCCTGATGATCGGCGGGGCGGGGGCTTCGTTGATCATCTCATCCTCTCACTTTGTTTTTATCGGTTCACGCGGAGACGCGGAGTCGCGGAGAAGATTTTCGCGCAGAGACGCAGAGAAGGGGAAGGGCGGCAAGCCGCCACCCTGTCTCCGTGTCTCCGCGTCTCCGCGTGAACCAAATCTCTGCGCCCCTGCGTGAATCCTATCCGCTTCTTCGTCACCCCGGACTTGATCCGGGGTCCCGCTTTCCGCCTCTGGCCGCAAAAAGCGGGATGGCGGGTCAAGCGCGGCATGACGACGTGTTGATTTGCTCCGCGCCCAATTGACTCCCCTCTCCAACCCGATATGACAGCGTTGTCTGAAAAGGAAAGCCATTGCCCGAACTGCTCGTTCTTCAATCGGTCTGGGGCCTCGACAAATGCCCCGGTTTCGACATCGAAAGCCGCCTCGACGAAGCGCTCGGCCAGGTCGTCGCCGCGGGCTTCGACGGCGTCGGCGTCAACCTCGCGCGCACCGCGCGCACCGACGGGGTCGCGCGTGCGATGAACCCGCTCGGCCTCGCATGGGAAGGGCAGGTGCTCGTCCATGACGCGGGTCAGCTCACGCACTGGATCGCCGAAGCCCACCGCCTCGGCGCGCATCACCTCAACGTCCAGATCGCTGGCCCGACCGCCGATTTTCGCGCCGCGCTGCGCCTGATCGACAGCCTCGTCGCCGCGGCGAAGGACGCGCCGCTCCCCGTCTGGTTCGAAACCCACCGAGGCCGCCTCACCAACGACCTGCTCTTCACGCTGCAATTGCTCGACGAACGCCCCGGATTTCCGCTCACCGCCGACCTGTCGCATTATCCGGTCGCGGGCGAGATGGAGTTGCCGTTGCGCGACGACCAACTCGCCGCGATCGAAACGATCCTGCAGGGCAGCCATAATTTCCACGGCCGCGTCTCGACGACGCATCAAGTCCAGGTCGCGCTGGACGCGCCCCAGCATGCCCGTTGGCTCGACCAGCATATCGCCTGGTGGCGCCGCGGTTTCGAACTGTGGCTCGAACAGGCACGCGACGGCGACGCGCTGACCTTCATGTGCGAACTCGGCCCGCCGCCCTACGCGATCACCGCGCCCGACGGCAGCGAACTGACGAACCGCTGGGACGAGGCGCAACGGATGCGCGATATCGTGCGCGGGCTGTGGAGCGAGGTGAGCGGGACCGCATAAGGCTCCCCTCCCTGAAAGGGAGGGGCTGGGGGTGGGTGCGCGCGTCTGCGCGCCGGAAGAAGTAGCAGCCGTCGCGCCTGAAAAGCATCGGCCGGGGCGTCGAGCCCCGCCCAATGCTGGACCCACCCCTGGCCCCTCCCTTTCAGGGAGGGGAAGAGAGTGGAATTGCCTCACACCATCACCATATCCCGCCAGCGCGCGAACGCCGCATCGGCTTCATCGCGCCCGACCTTCGGCAGAAACTCCGCATCATAGCGCGCCAGCCGGTTCAGATCGCTTGTCCCGAACAACCCCGCACCCATGCCCGCCGCCAGCGCCGCGCCATAGGCACTCGCTTCGCGCACCGCATGACGTCGCACCGGCCGCTGCAACGCGTCGGCCTGCAACTGCAACAATGTGTCGCTCGCCGACAATCCGCCGGCAACGGGCAAGGCTTCGGGCACCGGCAAGGCACCTGCGATGACATCGGCAATCTCGCGAAAGCGAAAGGCGATGCCCTGCAACGCCGCACGCGCGACCTGTCCCGGTCCGTCGGCAAAGCTCAACCCCGCGATCAGCCCGCGCGCGTCGAACTTGCCGTGCGGCGCGCCCATTCCCGCGAGCGACGGCCGGACCACGACATGCCCTGCGTCGGCGACCGATGCCGCCGCGGCTTCCATCGCTGCGGGCGAAGCGAACAGCCCCAGCCCGCCGCACAGCCATTCGATCAGCGATCCGGTCGTGATCACCATCCCCTCGACGCAAAATCGCGCCTCGCCGCCCGCGAACGCCAATGCCTCGGCGGGCATGCTGTTGTGGATCGTCTCGGGCACATCACCGGTCCCCGCCATCAGCACGCCCGACGTGCCATAGGTTGCTTTCCAGTCGCCGCGCCCCAGCGCGCCATGCGCGACCATCGCCGCCTCCTGGTCGGCGATCAGCGCAGTGATCGGGACGCGCGCGCCGAGCACCGCCGGGTCGCTCTCGGCAACGGGGCCCCAGCTCTCGACCTGCGTCGGAAACATCGCCGCGGGCAGGCGCTGGTGCGCCAGCAACGCCGCGTCCCAGCCGCTGCCTTTCGCATAGTCATAATAGCCGGTCAGCCACGCCGCCGACGCATCGGTGACATGCGCGCCGCTCAGCTTGAAGGTCAGCCAGCTATCGAGTGTGCCCCATTGCAGATCGTCGGGATTACGCCCCGACAGCGCGATCGCTGCGGGCAGTTTCGCCGACGGCACCTGCGGCCAACCGGTGAAGCCCGCCGCGCGCAGCGCCTTAAACTCGTCCATCCCGCGCAGATCGCTCCACACCAGCATCGGCGCGACCGGCTCGCCTGTCGCGCGGTCCCACAGGATGATGCTCGCGCGCTGCGTCGTCACGCCGATTGCGGCAACATCGGCAATGCTCCGCCCCGCAGCGGCGAGCGCACCGTCGATTACCGCGCGGCAGATCGTCCAGACCTCGGCGGCATCCTGCTCAACAAAGCCGGGGGACGGGAAGCGGCTGGCGATCGGCCTTTTATCAACGCCCAACACCATCCCCGCCGCATCGACAAGCATCGCCCGCGCCCCCGTCGTACCCGCGTCGAGCGCAAGGAGGAGGTGGCCGTGGCTACTCACACCGCGCTCCCACTATCGTCATTGCGAGCGAAGCGAAGCAATCCAGAGTGCGCGTAACCGCTCTGGATTGCTTCGCTTCGCTCGCAATGACGACGCATTTACACATCGGGTATCAGATTCCCCGGATTCATAATTCCCACGGGATCGAGAGCCTGCTTCAATCGCCGCAGCAACGCCACGCCATTCTCGCCCAGATCATGGTGCAGATACGGCTTGCGAAGCCGCCCCGCGCCATGATGGTGCGCGACCCCGCCGCCATGTTTCGCGGTCGCTTCCATGATCTCGCGCCAGCCGGCGAAATAGGCGGGCTCCATCTGCGCGCTGTCCTCGAACGTTGCGGCAAAGCTGAAATAGAGGTTGATTCCCGATCGATAGACATGGCTGCTGTGCGCCGACGCGTTGATCACGCCAGGAATTTCATTCAGCGCCGCGATGCTCGCATCATAAATTGCGCCAATTTCGCTCCAGCGCCCCGAAATCTCGACCGTGTCGGCGACATAGCCGCGCTCGAACATGTCGCGCCAACTCGGCACATGGTTGCGCTTTTCGATCCACTGCTTCGCCGCCATCGGATCGCCCGCTTCGAGCCCCGCGCCCGCGCAAATCTCGTGCATCGCCGCCAGTTCGGCGTCGACACGCGCTTTCGGTCCCTCATGCACCATCAACAGCATCGCCTTGCCGTCACGTTCATAGTCGCGGAACAATCGCCGCACTTCGCGCCCGTCATATTGGCGCATCACCGGCGGGCGCCAGTCGGCTCGGACGATCTGCCGCTGCGCTTCGAACCCGGCGCGCATGTCGTTTGCATAGAAGATGCTGTAATCGCGGTGCGGCGCCTTGGCGCGCAGCGAGAAGGTCACCCCGGTGATGACACCCATCGTGCCTTCGGCGCCCATCAGCAGATGGCGCAGGTCCGGCCCTGCCGCGGCGCGCACCGCCTTGCCCAGCGTCACCAGCTCGCCATTCGGCAGCACCGCCTCGATCGAATGGATGATATCCTCGATATTGCCATAAGCCGTCGAAAATTGCCCCGACGCGCGCGTCGCGACCCAGCCGCCGACGCTGCTGATCGCGATCGACTGCGGCCAGTGGCCGATCGTCAACCCATGCGCCGCGACCGCCTCTTCGGCCTCCATGCCGTTGAGCCCCGCATCGAAGCTCGCGAGCAGATCGTCGCTGTCGATATAGCGCACGCGCTTCATGCCGCTCATGTCGAGCAGGATCGCTTGTGGAGTCGGTTCGATCCCGCCGCAAACCCCGCTACCCAGGCCGAACGGGATCAGCGGCACGCGCTTCTCCGCGGCGAGCTTCACGATCTTTTGCACATCGTCGACCGACTGCGGCCGCACGACGCAACCCGGCGCGGCGACGGCTTCGCCGCGCCAATCGCGCAGATGCTTGACCGCCCATTGGTCGTAGCGCCGTGTGTTCAGCGTATCGGCATCGCTCGCGACGCGGTCGGCGCCGATCGCGCTGGCCAGAGCTTCGGTTATCGAACGCATTTCACTCTCCCAAAAGCCTGCGGCTCGCATCGTTGATGGCTCGGCAATGCGCGATTTGCGCTGCCGTCATCGCGTCATCCCAGCCAAGCAGCGCACCCATCGCCTCGGCGGCGGGCGCAAGCGCCGCAAGACCCGCACCCTCATCAAACCACGCCCGCGCGCTGCGGCGCACCCAATAATCCTCGAGCGTCGCCGCGCCCTCATGCGTGACCGCGCGCCTCGCCTCGGCCGCGACATCGCCGCCCGCGATGACGATTTCGTTCGCCTCGTCGCCATAGAGCCCGGCCAACCGTTCGGCGGCGAGCGGATCGAGCCCGTCCAGCCTTGCTGTGCGCGACCCGCCGGGCAGCGGCGCATCGGCGGTCGCACAGTCCTGCGCGGTCTGGCCCAACCGTTCGACCGCCAGATCGACGACGCGCTCGGCCATCGCGCGATAGGCGCTGAGTTTCCCGCCCGCGATCGAGATCATCCCGCTCGGCGAGGTCCAGATCTCGTCCTTGCGCGACACCTCGTTCGCCTTCTTCCCCGGCTGCGCGATCAACGGGCGAACCCCCGACCATAGCGACACGATTTCGGCATCGCGGATCGGATCGATGGTCAGCGCCGCCTCGGTTGCGCGCAGCAGATAGTCGATGTCCTCGCGCGTCGGCGCGGGCCAGTAATCGGCGCCATCATGAAACACATCGGTCGTGCCGATATAGGTGAAGGCGCCGCGCGGCACCGCGAAGATGCTGCGCTTGTCGGGGGCGCGGATGATGGTCGTTGCTTCAATCGGCAGGCGCGCGCGCGGCAGCACCAGATGGATACCGCGGCTCATCGACATGCGCGTATCGCTTTCGCCCGCTTCGAGCCCGCGCACCGCATCGACCCATGCGCCCGCGGCATTGACCACCAGCTTCGCCTTGATGCGCGCGCCCAGATTGTCGCCCAGCGTCGAGGTCGCGACCAGCCCGTCGCCGGTCAGGTCCGACGCCGCCGCATGGTTGATCACCACCGCCCCGGCGCCCTGCGCGCTGCGGATATTGGCGAGAACCAGCCGCGCATCGTCGGTCAGAAATTCGGGATAAAGCACCGCGCCGTTCAGCCGCTCGGTGCGCATCAGCGGCTCGCGCCGCTGCAGTTCGGCGAGTCCGATCACTTCATGCTTCTCGGCCTCGGGAACCCCGCCCAATTTCTCGAAGGTCCATAGTCCCGTCCGCAGCTTCGCGGTCATCGCCATGTTCGTCGTCGGGATCAGAAAGGGCGACAGCCGCGTCAGATGCGGCGCGATCCGGCGCAATATCTGCCGCTCCGACGCCGCTTCCTTGACCAGCGCAATATCGCCCTGCGCCAGATAGCGCAGCCCGCCATGGATCATCTTCGACGACCGGCTGCTCGTCCCGCTCGCATAGTCGCGCGCCTCGACCAGCGCGACCGACAGCCCGCGCATCGCGGCATCGCGCGCAATCCCCGCGCCGGTGATCCCGCCGCCGATCACAGCAAGATCGAAGCTGCGCGATTCCAGCTCGGCAAAGACCTGCGCACGGCGGCGCGCATCGAGCGACATGCTGTTCATGCGCTCACGCTAAGCGCATCACAGGTGCATTGGTATTGCATAATGGGAATGATATGGTGCGGTCCATGAACCTCCGCCGCCTTCGCCATTTCGACACGCTCTACCGCCTCGCTAGCTACGCGCGCGCCGCCGACGAACTCGGTCTCACGCAATCGGCGCTCACGCGCTCGATCCAGAAGCTCGAGGAAGAGCTTGGCGCGACCTTGTTCGACCGAACGACCCATTATGTCCGCCCGACCAGCGACGCCGACCGCCTGATCCGCTCCGCCCGCGACGTCATCGCCGCGTCGGCGAATCTCGAACAGGAAGCGCGCGGGCTCGGCCATCCGACCAGCGGCACCGTCGCGGTCGGCAGCGGCCCCTATCCGCTGCAACCTTTGCTCACCGACACGATCGCGCGCTTTGCCGCCGCGCACCCCGGCGTCCGCGTCACCGTGACGGGCGGGCCGTCGGAGCAGCTTCTCGAAACGCTCGTCGACCGTCGTCTCGATCTGGTTGTCTGCAACCGCGCTAAGTTCGCGGCATCCGCCCACGCCGACGAAGTGCTGTGCATCCCATTGCCGCCCGAGCCACTCATGCTCGTCTGCGCGCCCGATCATCCGCTCGCGAAGGGGCAGGGCGAAAGCGCCGATTTCCCCTGGGCGCTCCCGCGTCCCGCGCCGGGCAGCAATCTCCCGCGCGCGCTGCGCGCCCGCTACGCCGCCGGGCAATTTCCCGATTATGAGCTCGATTCGACCGCTGCGTGCCTCGACATGGCCAAGAGCGGCCGCGCGATCACTGTCGTCCCGCGCGCGCTCGCCGCCCGCTCGGAACTGCACCAGATCGCGCTGCCAGCGTCCGAAGTCACGCGCGACGCGATCCACCTCCTCCGCAATCGCAGCCGCAGCGCGCTCGTCGCCGCTTTTGTCGCAGTGCTGCGCGAGGTCGCTCAGGCCGATACGATCGCGTCGAACAGCGCCGCGTCGGCCGAACCCGCACGGTAGAACACCGGCGGCTGCCCGAACGGCGCCGCGACCGTCACATCGCTCCCGCCGACATAGCGCCGCCCCGACCAGACATGCACCCAGTCGGCCCCCGCGGGCAGATAAGTCGTCCACTCGCTTTTCCCCGCCGCGATCACCGGCGCGACGAGCAGGTCGGGGCCGAGAAGATACGACGTCTGGATCGCATAGGTCTCCGCGTCGTCCTCGAAATGCAGGAACAGCGGCCGCTGCACCGGCAACCCCGTCTCCGAAGCCTCCTTCGACAACCGCCGCAGATAAGGCGCCAGATGCGCGTAAATCCGCGTCATCTTTGCGAAATGCGCGAGCAGCTCGGGATCGTCGTCATATTGCGCATTCTGCCGCGGCCGATTGCCCTCATGCGTCCGCATCATCGACGTGAACGCCGACATTTCGGCCCAGCGCATCGCGAGTTCGGCATCGCGTGTCGTGTCGAAGAGGCTGGTGTATCCGCCGCAATCGCTATGATGATGCGCATTGCCGAGCATCCCCGCCGACAGCGCTGCACAGATCACCGTGCCGATCCCGTCGTGTCGGCCGAAATCGACCGCCTGGTCGCCCGCCCACAGCATCGGGCAATGGCCTTGCACGCCCGTCGCGCCCGACCGCATGAAAACCATCGTCTCGCCCGTCGCGCCGCGCCCCGCAACGCCCTTGGCATTGACCTCGCCCCAAAGCGCAGGCCAGCGATTGTGCGCGGTCATCCCGCTTTCGCCATTTGCCAGCCGCACGTCGACGGGCAGATATTCGCCAAAGTCGGCCATCCAGCCCGACAGTCCGAAATCGATCATCTTCTCGCCGATGATCGTATCGGCGAACCACGCCGCCGCCGCCGGATTGGTGAAGTCGACATGGCCGCAATCGAACTCGCCAAAGTCGATCACATAGGGCTCATCCTTCGTCGGATGCATCACCATGAAACCCTGCGCCGCCGCCTCGGCATAGAGCGGGCCGTCGACCGCCAGATAGGGATTCACATAGCCGAGAAAGCGAATGCCGCGCTCTTTCAGCTCGGCAATCCGCGCGGGCAATTCGGGATAACGCTCGGCATTCCACTGCCAATCCCAGAACAGCCGGTTGCCGAAGCTGGTGATGCGCAGCCCGACCCAATCCTCGCACCACAGCCCCGATACCGCGACCCCGGCATCCTCATAGATCTTCAATCGCGCAAAGCTGTTGTCGCCATCCTTCAACCCGATGACCGCGCCTTTCAGCAGCCATTCGGGAAGTGGCGGCTGGCGCCCGAAGCGCTCCGACAGCGCCGACACCAGATCGGCAAAGCGCGGCCGCGCCCATAATTCAACCTGCGCGGGAATTTCCCACATTTCGACTTCATGAAAATCGGCGGCGCGAAAATCGAACGCCGCATAGGCAAAGCTGTCGATATGCAGCGCATAGCGCCGCGAACTGACAAAGGTCGGCTGCGGATAATTGGTGTGCGCATAACTGCCGCCGCCGCCCTTGCGATGCGCCTCGACCTGTTTGAACAAGGGCGATGCCGGATCGCGGCCGACGCCGGGTTCGCTCGACCACAAAGGAAAATGCCGCCCGCGCAGGTCGAAATAAGAGAATTGCTCGCCGCCGCCCCACACATGCTCGCCCGCCTCGGCGGCAACGCGCAGCCACAATCGGTTGAGCGTCGGGTCGAGCGCCTTCAACGCGATCTTCGCATTGTCGCCTTCGCCCGACAGCGTCGCTTCGAGCAACCAAGGCGCCCCCGCATTCTCGGCAAAACGCACGACGTCGCCCGCCACTTCGACATGATCGAGCGCGATCCGCTCGATCACCTCTTGGCGCACATCGAAATGGCCCAGCTTCGAATGAACATGCGGCTCACCGCGCCCGATGAAGAAACAGGGCGCGCCTGCCTTGTGCGAAAGGATCGTCTGCCCGCCGAGGCGAAGCGCAAAACCGGTGTCGAGCACATCAAGCGCCATGGGGGAGGATCCTTTTTTTTACGCCGCCTATCAACCCCACATGTCGCCCCCGCGAAGGCGGGGGCCGCTCGAAGTCGAACACAGCGGCCAAGTTTCAAACCAACAACGGCCCCCGCCTTCGCAGGGGCGACCTATTCATTTCGCGCGCAGAGACGCAGAGATTTTTGGTTCACGCGGAGACGCGGAGACGCGGAGGGTTTGGGAATAGAGCGTGGCTCAATTGTCCACCGTCGCGCGCGCCCCTTTCGTCACCCCGGACTTGATCCGGGGTCCCGCTTTTCACCGTCGCTGAGCGGGATCCCGGATCAAGTCCGGGATGACGAAGAGAAAGAAACTTCTCCGCGTCTCCGCGTCTCCGCGCGAAATTCTTCTCCTCTGTGCCTCTGCGCTAATATTCTTCATAAAAACCCCCGCCGCCTTGGCTAGCGACCCACGGCGGGGGCAGGGGATGTTCAGAAATTCATCCGCGCGGTGACACCGAAATAACGCTCGGCATCGCGCGGGGTGATCTGGCGCATGAACGACGTGCCGTTCGGGATGCGCTGGATCACGAACTGCTTGTCGGTCAGATTCTTGACGATGAACGACAGGCTGTATTTGTCGTCGTCGGTGCTCACCTTCACGCCCGCATCCCAGATCGCATAGGCGCCCTGGAACGCATTGGGGTTCTGGTTGATGTCGAACTGGGTGCGGCTCTGATAGACGAGCGAGCTGTTCAGATCGACGTTGAACCCGTCGATATTGAGCGGCAGGCGCCAGTCCATCGTGACCGTGCCCTTATATTTCGGGGCGAAGGGCAGGGGCTTGCCGTTGATCGCATCGGCACAGGTCACCGCGGCGCCCGGCGGGCAGATGAACTGGTTGATGTGCGCATCGGTATAGTTGAAACCGCCCGACAGCGAGAAATCGTCGGTGATCGCGGCGTTGAAGTCCATTTCGATCCCGCGCGTCGACACCGTGCCTGCATTGGTCAGACGCGTGACGACCTGACCCGCGACGATGTCGAGGAAGTTCGCCTGATAATTGTCATATTTGGCATAGAAGCCCGCGATGTTCAGCGTCAGGCGGCGGTCGAACAACCGCGTCTTCAGGCCCACTTCGTAGGCATTCGACTTTTCGGGGTCGATGCGGCCGGTGTCGCGCGCCAGCATGTTGAAAAACACGTTGAGCGCCGGGCCCTTATAGCCGCGCGTATAGGTGGTGTAGGCGATGATATCATCGGTCAGGTCGTACTGCAGGCCGGCATTGCCCGACCAGCCATTGTCCTTGATCGAGCCCGCCGAAGCGAAGGCGGGGTTCACGCCCGTGAACGCCGCCGTCTGCGTCGACCGGCGCGCAAAGTCATAGCTGACCTTGTCCTCGGTATAGCGCAGACCCAAAATGCCGCGGAACGCGTCGGTGAAATTGAGCGTGCCCTGACCGAACGCCGAATAGCTCGTCAGCTTGGTCGTGAAATCGGCGTTGCCCTCGTTGGTCGTATAGGTCGACGATCCGGCGGCGCAGGGCGTCAGCCCGCCGACGGTCGGAAGCGTCGAAGCGGTGCAGGCGGTCACCGTGCGGTTGAAGAAATCGACTTCCTTCGTGTGGTAATAATAAAGGCCTGCGACATATTCGAAGAATTGCGGGTTCGCCGACGCGATGCGCAATTCCTGTGTGAACTGGTCGAATTTCAGGTCGCCGCGATCGTGCGAGCGGACGTCGCCTGCGGCCGTACCGGTGTTGACGTAACGCGGCGCATCCGACCGGAAATCGCCGTCGCGCTGCTGGAAGTTGTACCAGTGACGATAGGCGGTGATCGACGTCAGCGTGACGCCGCCCAGGTCGAGATCGATCTGACCCGAAACACCGCTATTCTTGTCCTTGGTATAGGGATCGAGGTCGTTGTCGATATCCTTGTTCTTGCCGTCGAGCGTCAGCGGCGCGAGGCTCGGGATGAACACCGCATTGTTGAATGCCGAGGAAAAGACGGTTCCGATGCTGTCGGCGAACCCATTGTCGCTATTCTTCGAATAATCGGCGATCAGCGTGATCTTCAGGTTATCGGCCGGCTCGGCGATCAACTTGCCGCGCACGCCCCAATGTTCATAACCGTTGACCTTATGGTCGTTGAAGACGTTGCGGGCGTTGCCGTCATATTGCGACCAGAAGCCGGTGAGCGAGGCGCGAATACCGTCGCCGATCGGGCCGCCGATGCTGCCGCGGATGCGATATTCATTGCCCTCGTACCAGGCCGCGTCGACATAGCCGCCCAGCTCGTTGCCGGGTTCGCGCGACACGATGTTGATCACGCCGGCGCTGGCATTCTTGCCGAACAGGCTGCCCTGCGGGCCGCGCAGCACTTCGATGCGCTCGACGTCGAGGAAGTCCGACGTCTGCTGGCCGGTGCGCGCATAGACGACGCCGTCGATCACGGTCGAAACCGAAGGCTCGACCCCCGACGAGAAGCTGATCGTGCCGACGCCGCGGATCGAGAGAGCGGAGTCCTTGTTGGTGTTGCCCTTGCGGAAGGTCAGCGTGGGCACGCGCTGGAAAAGCTGTTCGGCCGAATTGACGTTCGAGCGTTCGAGCTGTTCGCCCGACACGACCGAGATCGCGACCGGCACGTCCTGCAGATTCTGCTCGCGCTTCTGCGCGGTGACGATGATGTCCGTCGATGCGAAGGGCGCGTTGGCTTCGGCCGGGGCCTGCGCGGCCGCGTCTTGGGCTGCGGCGGGGGCAGCGATCATCGCCATTCCCAATGCCGTCGTGATTGTCAGATAGGCTTTGGCTTTCGACGAAACCATATTCAGATCCTCCCTTGATGCGCTGCCGTTCGGTATGTCAATTAATTCAATTGACAATCTCGAGCCGACCCATGCGCGCTATTATTTTTGTGGTCCAATAGAGAAATGTCGCGATGCCATGTCCATATGCTATGGCTTGCAGGACAGTGCGAGGAACTGGCTATGCGCTCGGGCTCGCGTGTCGGCCTTGTCATCAGCAACCTTTCCCTTGTCGTGACGGATCGCGCGTCCGCTTCGACATCAGGCCGCGAACTTATGTCGCTCGCAGCCACGAATCGGCTGAAAGGCGCCATTGCCCACCAGCCGACCTAGGGATGCGCGTCAAAATCATTGCAGTCTAATCGAGAAATGTCGGTATATTATGTCCAAATGCTATGACTTGAGCATGGTCCGTCGGTGACGGGTTGCCGACTTCCCCATCATCGTCACCCTCGAACGCGACACGTGGCTCGTTCGACTTGATCCGGGGTCCCGCTTGAAGTCGAAACCAGTGGGCGCCTCAAGAAGCGGGATCCCGGGTCACGCCCGGGACGACGGAAGTGGGGACGGGGTGTCCGCTCCCCAATATAAAACAAATACCGCCTTCAATTAGGTCTTTCCTACATTATTCGGCCGTGTCAGCCTTCATCCGGCTCTTTCATTCGGTGAACAAAAAGGTGGTCGCTGCCCTGATTGCGGGTACGACCATGATCGGACGTGCCTCGCACATCCAGCACGCCGCGACTTGCAAATCGGCGCGCTCATAGGGCTGAACTTTCCTGAACTTTGGAATATTGCGCGGCCCTTGCGCCGACCCGATCCGGATCCAGCCGGGCGATGTCCAAAGAGGGCAGCGACAGCTCCCCACCCCAAACCCGACACGCACAGGCCCACCGGGGGTGCCCCCCCTATTGCAACGCCACCACGCGCTTAACATGCGCCAGACACGCCTCGGTCTCGCGCGCCACATCGGCGTTCAGCCACGCAACAATCTCGGGCGTCGGCCCGATATCGGGCTCCAGCAGCGCGAAATCGAGCGTGACGGGCGGCGAAATCGGGCGCACCGCGACCCCCAGCCGGTGAAAGCGCGGGGCGCTGAACGGCTCGGCGATCGTCACGCCCAGCCCGGCTTCGACGAAGGCATATAATATCTGCGAATGCTGCGTCTCCAGCCGCCGCGATACGCTGATGCCCGATGTTTCCAGCGCGGTGTCGATCCCGGTCCACAGCGCGTCGGCTTCGTGCATCGGGCCCACAAACTCCTCGCCCGCCAAATCCGATATCGCCAGTCGTTCGCGCGCGGCGAGGGGGTGGTTGGCGGGCAGGATGCACACATATTCGGCGCGCGCGAGCGGCGTCGACCTGATGCCCTCGCGTCCCTGCATATCGACCCCGACGCCCAGGTCGGCCTGTCCCAGGAACACGCGCTCCTCGATCGCGCGTTGCCCAAGCGATTCGACGATGATCTTGATGTCGGGATAGAGGATGCGAAAGCGCGCGATCACCGCCGGCAGGATCGCCATCGCGATCGCCGCCAGCGCCGCAATCCGCACCGTGCCGACCGGGTGCGCGCGAATGCGCCGCGCCGCCTGGTCGAGCAGGTCGAGCCCCGCATAGCTTCGCCGCACCGCTTCATACAGCGCCTGCGCCTGCGCCGTCGGATGCACGCGCGCGCCGCGGCGGTCGAACAGGCGAAATCCGACCGCGCGCTCCATGTCGGCGATCAGCCTGCTGACCGACGGCTGGCTGATATTCAGCATCGTCGCGGCGGCTGTAATGCCCCCGCTCATCATAACGGCGCGAAACGCCTCGACCTGTCTCATTCGCATAGGTCATAGTATAGACGTATGATTGCTGGATGCAATTCGATTGGATGCGATGGACGATGTTACGCTACGTGGCACCTTAGACAACATCGGGAGAGTGAAGATGGATTTCTCGGCCCAGCGCGAACAATTCGCCAACGAAGGCTATGCGGTCTTCGAACGCATCCTCGAAGGCCCACTGCTCGACCTGCTCCGCGAAGAATGCGGCCGGGTGATCGACCGCGAGGATGCACGGCTCGACAGCCTCGGCGTCGAGGTCGACGGCATCAGCCACAAGGGCAAGCGCTATTTCGCCGGCGAATGCCAGCGCCAACAGCCGGATCTGCGCAAGATGCTGTTCAGCGAAACGATGGCCGATATCTGCCGCGCGACGCTCGGCGACGATGCCTATTTCTTCTACGATCAATATGTCGTGAAGGGCGCCAGCGAAGGCATGCCGTTCAGCTGGCACCAGGATTCGGGCTATGTCGTCGGCAACGGCGGCCCCGCCGATCACAAGCCGTACCTCACCTGCTGGTGCACGCTCGACGACACGACGGTCGCCAACGGCACCGTCCGCATCCTGCCTTTCTCGCAGGCGCCCGATACTCGCAACGGCATCGTCCCGCACATCCGCCAGCCGGGCAGCAACGACCTCGTCGGCTATACCGGCGACAGCGAGGGCGTGACGCTCGAAGTCCCCGCGGGCAGCGTCGTCGCTTTCTCCAGCCTCGCGCTCCATGCGACCGGATCGAATTCGACCCCGAACATGCGCCGCGTCTACCTCGCGCAATATTCGCCCGAACCGATCCTCAACCCCGGCACCAACCATCTCCGCCGCAACGCGATCGCTTTCCTGCGCGGCGGCAGCCAGGTGACCTTCAACTGAAGGAGGATATCATGATCGATCGTCCCCGCATCGTCGCACTCGGCGGCAACGCCACTGCCGGCGGATCGGCCGAGCGCCTGCTCCGCCACGCGCTCATGCGCTGCGAAGCGGAAGGCGCGGAGACAAGCCTCTTCGCGGGCGAGGCGATCGACCTTCCGATGTACGCCCCGCACCGCAGCGAACGTTGTTCGAAGGCGCAGGCGCTGATGGCCGCGCTGCGCGATGCCGACGGCATCATCGTCGCATCGCCCGCCTATCACGGCACCGTGTCGGGGGTGGTCAAGAACGCGCTCGACTATGCGCAGGATCTTGTCTCGGACGCGCAGCCCTATTTCGATGGCCGCGCAGTGGGATTGATTGCGGTCGCCGGCGGGTGGCAGGCGGCGGGGAGCACGCTTGCGACGCTGCGCTCGATCACCCATGCGTTGCGCGGCTGGCCCACCCCGATGGCGGTCACCGCCAATTCCAGCCAGCCGCTTTTCGATCCCGACGGGATGCTGACCGATCAGGGTATCGCGTCGCAGCTCGACATCATGACCGGGCAGGTCGTGACCTTCGCGCGAATGAAGCGCGCCTATGCCGATGCAGGCAAAGCCGCCTTGACGGCCTGATCTCCGAACGGACCGGAAGGCAGTCTTCGATGCCTTCCGGTCCGTTCGGAGCATATCAGAACTTTACGCTAAGCCCCGCCGTGATCCGGCGATCGGTGAGGCCCTGGAAACAGAGCAGCGCCTTGTCGTTCACGCAATATTGGTTCTGATCGCCGCGCAGCAGGTTGATGCCCTCGACGCCGACGTTGATATTCTCGGTGATGTCGTAGTTGATGCTGGCGTTGAGCTGTCCGCGTGCGCCGTTGATCAGCGGCAGCCCAAAGAAGAACGGATCGTTCGACACATAGCTTGACCGCCACGTGTAGCGCAGGCGCGCGTTCAGCCCGTATTTGTCGTAGAACAGCGTCGTATTGTAGGCATATTTCGACAGGTTGGTCAGCGAGATCAGATCCTGCGAACCCGGATGGCCGAGCTGCGTGAACACGGTCCGCGGACCATCGGCGACGCGATATTCGCGCGCCGAGCCGCCCGCCTTTTGATAGGTGAAGTTGCCGATAAAGCCGAAGCCCGAGGCGAAGCCGAGCACATCTTCCCATGCCGACAGATCGTGCTGGAATGCGACTTCGATACCCGTTTGCGTCGTCGTTCCCGGAACGTTGAAGGTCGAACTCCGGGGCACGCAGATGCCGACCCCCTGAATGGGGTTATTGATGTTGCGGTTGGCGATCGGGTTATAAATGCCGCCGCCCGGGCAGGCGGGATCGATCGAGATATTGAGATTGCCGTTCGCGTCGAGGTTCGGCGCCGGATCCTCCTGCCGCTGCGCGAACAGGTTGGTGCGGCTCTTGTGAAAGAAGCCGATGCTGATCAGGCTCGACGGCGCGAAATAATATTCGCCCGACAGGTCGAACGACCACACCGCTTCGGGGACGAGGCCGGGATTGCCGACCGCGACCGGTGTGTTCGCACCGGTGCCGAACGAAAAGGACGTCGACAGCGTGTCGAAATTCGGACGGCGAATGTCACGCGCGATGCCGGCGCGGACCAGCAGCTTGTCGGCGGGTTCGAGGACGAGGCTAAAGCGCGGGAGCAGGAAGTTGTACGAGCTTTTCGCGACGGTCTGGCCGGTGACCGCGCCATTCGCGATATTGTTGCCCGTCGACGACAGCTTGGTGTGAAGCCAGCGGAAACCCGCATTGCCGCGGACGGGCATGCCGGCAATCTCGCCCTCCATATTCGCCTGGAAATAGGCGGCGTTCGTCGTTTCCTTGATCTTGAAGAAACCCGCAAAGGATTCGGTTGGCGTCGCCAGCGAGGCGACGGCCGGACCTTGCGTGCGCGCCGCGTTGCTTGCGGCAATGGCTTCGTTGAGCGACGCCAGCACGCTCGCCGGGTCGCGGAACGCCAGCCCGCCGTCGATCAGCAGGAAGTCCGGGAAATAGAGGCGGCGCCCGTCGGCGGCATTGAAGTTGCTGGGGCCCGGGATCAATATGTCGGAAAACAGGTCGCCCGACGGCCGGTTCCACGCGCTGGTCGTGTTCGTCAGGCTGACATTGTTCGAAAATTCGCTGTTCTCGGCCGATGTCCGGTTCCAGCGCCAGCCGAAATCGACCGAGGTGACGAACGGGTTGAGGTCGGTCGTGTCATAAGTGAAATCGAGCCGCGCAGCGCGCTCCTGATTGTCGGTCGAATTGGCGCCCTGCGTGACCTGCTGTAGCTGATAGTTCGCGGGGTCGAGCAATTGCGCGGTCGTCGGCGCAAAGGGGCTCGCCTGATCGATGCCGAATTGCAACGTGCCGCCGCGCAGGTCGAATTCGATCGGCACGCCATTGTCGATGCTGCGACCGATTACCGGCTGCGGACCGTTCGGGTTGATGAAGTCGAGCGTCGTCGAAAAATTCGGGAAGTCGGATTTCGAGGTCGACAGCGATACTTCAGCGCGGACATTCAGCTGGTCGGTTGCCTGCCAGTCGGTGCCGAAATCGAAGACGCGGCTCTTGGTGACGCGCGCGCCGGTGTCGCTCGATGTGCGCAGGTTCGGATCGATCACACTTCCGGTCGTGCCGCCGATTCCGATGGTGCCGGCGAGCGCAGCTTCGACGGAGCCAAGGACGATCGGGCCGTTCGGGCCATTGAGCGTGCCGAAATCGACCGTTTCGAAGGCCGTGTTATTCATGGCATCGACAACCGAAGGCGTCGCAGTACCCGAAATCTGGACGCGATGGCTTTGTTGCCCGCGGCGCTGGTTGTTCAGTGTCGCGTCGAAATAGAATTTCAGGTCGTCATTCGGCTTCCACTCAAGCGCGGCGGTGCCGTTATAGGTCTCATATTCGTAATTCTCGAGCCCCTGTTGCAGGAACTGGATACGCAGAAACGGAAAAGCTTCGGCGCTTGGGCCTGAGCCCGGAAGCACCAGCGCGTCGCGGTCGACGCGCGGCTTGAACGACGCGACGTCCTGCCGTGCATAGCTGCCGCTCACCACGATGCCGATTTCGCCGATGCCGGTGTCCCACCGGTTGCCGAGCGTCGCCGACAGGCGCGGCAGCGTCGACTTCGACAGATCGCTATTTTCCATCTGCGCGCGCGCAGCGATCAGCGGGTCCTTAAGGTCCAGCGGGCGGATTGTCCGCAGGTTGATCGTGCCGCCGACAGATCCTTCGATCGTCTGCGCGGTCGGAACCTTGGTGACCTCGACCGACGCGATCAGCGCAGCGGGCAGATCTTCGAAGCTGATGCCCGAGCGACCGGCGCCCGATCCCACTGTCGACACGCCGTTGATTTCGGTGCGGTTCGCATCGGTGCCGCGGATCTGCACTGCGTTGCCGACGCCTGCCTGCCGGGTAATCTGAACCCCGGTGACATTTTCGAGCACTTCGGCGAGGTTCTGGTCGGGCAGCTTGCCGATATCTTCGGCCTGGATGACCTCGACGATATTGTCGGTGGCGCGCTTTTCGCCCAGCGCGGTGGCAAGGGAGCTGCGAATGCCGGTGACGATGATCGCATCATCGCCCACTTCGTCGGTGGCAGACGTTTCGGCGGCCGCATCCTGTGCAAAGGCCGGCGTGGCGAGCATCGCCATCGCCGTCGATCCCAGCAGCGCCGCCGCGAAATTGATGTTGCCGCGCGAAACGCGCACGAGGCTGCCCCGAATCATCCCACTCTCCCTCAATGACTTTGTTTGGAGGCAGGCTCGTCTTGTCAGACCAATATGTCAACCCATCTTGTATACCGAAATGCGGTTGATATTGTCCTACCTGTTGTGTAGTCCAGTTTGCAAGAATCATAAGAAGGGTGAGGCGCAGTGCAGATGAGGGTGGTTCTAACGATAGCGATGCTGGTTTCGACGGCGCACCCAGCGCTGGCGCGCGACATGCTGGTATCGGATCAGGTTCAGTATAAGGCGGCGGTGAAAAAGGCGCAGCCGGGCGATACGATCATCCTTGGCGACGGCGAATGGCGCGACTTCCAGATCGTCTTTACCGGCACCGGCACGGCCGCCAAGCCGATCACCCTGACCGCGCAGACCAAGGGCAAGGTGCTGCTCACCGGCCAGTCGAACCTGCGCATCGGTGGTCAAAACCTTGTGGTTTCGGGGCTCGTCTTCAAAAATGGCGCCAGCCCGACCGATGAAGTGATCAGCTTCCGGCGCGATTCGAAAACGCTCGCGACCGACGTGCGCGTGACCGAGGTCGTCATCGACGGGTTCAGCAAGGCGGACCGCCGTGCCGAGGACATTTGGGTCGCGCTCTATGGCACCGGCAACCGCGTCGATCATTCGCATTTCGAGGGTAAGACGAATGCGGGCGTCACCCTCGCGGCCATTCGCCGCGCGGGCGATCCGCTCGACAATCGCCACCGCATCGATCACAATTATTTCGGCCCGCGCCCGCCGCTGGGCTCGAACGGCGGCGAGACGATCCGCATCGGTACCAGCGAGGAGTCGCTGTCGGCGTCGAACACGGTCATCGAACGCAACATCTTCGATCGCACCAGCGGCGAGGTCGAGATCGTCTCGATCAAGTCGGGCGGCAATGTCATCCGCGAAAATCTCGTTCTCGAAGCGCAGGGCGCCTTCGTGCTTCGCCACGGCAACGGCAACCTTGTCGAGCGCAACATCTTCCTCGGCAAGGGCGTGGCGGATACCGGCGGCGTACGCGTAATCAACCGCGACCAGATCGTGCGCGGTAATTATTTCGAAGGGCTCGCGGGCACCTCGTTCAAGAGCGCGCTCAGCGTGATGAACGGCGTGCCGAACTCGGTGATCAACCGCTATCATCAGGTCGCGAACGCGCGGATCGAGGGCAACAGCATCATCGACAGCGCGCGCATCACCTTGGCCGCGGGCGCCGATGCCGAGCGTTCGGCAGCGCCCACGGACAGCAAGTTCGAACGCAATCTGATCGTCGGAACAAAGGGGCAGGACCCGTTCCGCGCCGAGGGCGAAATCGGCGGCATCGCGCTCGCCGGCAATGTCGAGGCCAAGGTCGCGAAGCCGTTGCTGGGCGCGGGGGTGGAGCAGCGCGAGGTCAAGCTCGAACGCGCCGCCAACGGGTTGTTGTACCCGACCGATCCAGCGCTCGCCGCGGTCGGCGCGCCGCGCGACCTGAAGCCGGTGACGCGGGCGGAGGTTGGCGCCAATTGGTATCGCGGCGACACGCCCGAAGCGGCGTTCGGCACCGGCGATACGCGCCCACTTACGGCGGGCGCCTCGCTCGCGCAGGCCGTCGCCGATGCGAAGGCGGGCGATACCCTCGCGCTCGCCGCCGGCACCTATGACATCGCGGCGCCATTGACGGTGCAGCACCGCCTGACGATCGCCGGATCGAAGGATGCGAAACCCGTGCTACGCGTGGCCTCCAGCTTCGCGCAAATCGAAGGCGGCGGCGGATTGCAGCTCGAAAATGTCGCGATCGATGCAAGCGGCGCGTCCGGCGACGGCGCGCTGATCGTGGTTGAGAGCGGCGTCGCGCCCAACTATGACGTCGCGCTTGCAGGCGTTTCGGTGCGCGGCCCCGGCAAGGGCCGCCTCAACGGGATCGCGATGGCGCCCGGCACCTTTGCCGACGATGTGTCGATCAAGAACAGCGACTTTGCCGAGATGGGCGTGGTCGTCGCCGCGACCGGCGAACAGGAACCGAAGGGCTGGTATCCGATGGAACGGCTGACAATCGCCGGCAGCCGTTTCGCGCGCGTCGCGATGGTCGCCGACCTGCTGCGTAAAGGCACCGACGAAAGCACTTTCGGTCCGTGGTTCGCGATGACCGGATCGAGCGTTGCCGACAGCGGAATGGACGGTGCTTCGCTGCGCATCTCGGGCGCCCAGCACGCCGACATCGTACAGAATAGCTTTGCGAAGTCGGACGGCATCGTCGTCATTCATTCGGTCGGCGCCCCCGAAACCCGGATCGCCTCGAACGCCTTTGCCGCAACGCCGTCGCCGCGCATCGAGGAACTTGCGTGGAAAGGCCCCCCGCGCGGCCTGATCGAAAACAACGTCGAGGCGCGCCCGTGACCCGTAGTCTTGCACTTCTGCTCGCCGCCGCCACGCTGTCCTCTGCCGCGGCACAGGCGCAAACTCCACCGGCAGCTTCGCCGCAGCAGGCCTATGCGCCGCTCTTCGCGGGCGAGGTCGAGCGCGCCCGGCGGGATGTCGACGCTTCGATCAAGGCGGGCATCAACGTGCCCGTGCCCAAGGACCCGGGCGGCGGCTTCACCCACGAACAGCACAAGCGCAATTACCGTACGATCTTCGAGGGCGGCCAGCTCTTCCGCCTGACCGGCGACGTGCGTTACCGCGATCATGTCCGCGACCTGTTGCTGGCCTATGCTGACCTTTATCCGAAACTCGGACCGCATCCCGCTGCGTCGAACCAGGTTCCCGGCCGCCTCTTTTGGCAGAGCCTCAACGACAGCGTCTTCCTCGTCAACGCGGTGCAGGGCTATGCGGAGATCCGCGGTGCCCTTTCTGCCGCCGACCGCAAGCGCATCGACGATCAGGTGATCCGCCCAATGGCGCATTTCCTCTCGGACGGCTCGCCCGAAGTCATCAATCGTATCCATAATCACGCGACCTGGGCCGCGGCGGGCGTCGGCCTCTCAGGCTATTTGCTCGGCGACCGCGACCTTGTCGACAAGGCGCTGCTCGGCCTCGACAAGAGCGGCAAGGCGGGCTTCCTGCGTCAGCTCGACCTGCTCTTCTCGCCCGACGGCTATTATGCCGAAGGGCCTTATTATCAGCGCTATGCGCTGCAGCCGTTCGTCGTCTTCGCCGCTGCGATTGCGGCGAACGATCCCGACCGCAAGATTTTCGAATATCGCGACGGCATCGTGCTGAAGGCGATCCGCACGGCGATCGACGTAACGCACGATGGCTATTTTCTGCCGATCAATGACGCAATGCCGGACAAGAGCCTGCGCACCGAGGAACTCTATCACGCCGTCGCGATCGCATATGGCGCGACGAAGGATCCGACTTTCCTGTCGATCGCCGACTGGCAGGGGCGCACCGTGTTGACGCCCGCGGGTCAGGCAATGGCCGCCGATCTCGCAGCGGGCAAGGCGAAGCCCTGGCCGTTCGGATCGCGACTGCTTTCCGACGGCCCCGACGGCAAGGACGGCGCGCTTGTGCTCCTGCGCACGAAGCCCGACCCGACCGGCCCGCTGCTCGTCGCCAAGAACACCGTGCAGGGCATGGGGCATGGCCATTTCGACCGCCTCGGCTGGCTCTATTATGACGAGACCGGCGCGGTCGTGACCGACTATGGCGCCGCGCGCTTCCTCAATGTCGAGGCAAAGCGCGGCGGGCGATACCTGCCCGAAAACGATAGCTGGGCCAGCGCGACGATCGCGCACAACACGCTCGTCGTCGATGAACAAAGCCATTTCGCGGGTGACTGGAAAGCCGGTGAGAAATCGGGAACGCGCCAACTCGCTGCGTCGCTCGAAGGACCGACGCGCTATGCGATCGGCGAAATCGACAGCGCGTACAAAGACGTCGAAATCCGCCGCACGCTATTGCTGGTCGAGGTCGAAGGCCTCGCCAATCCCCTCACGCTCGATATCCTCCACGGGACTGGCAGCGGCAGGCATCGCTATGACCTGCCGCTGCATTTTTCCGGGCATATCATCGACAGCGACATCGCGTTCGACCGCAAGCTCGCCGAACGGCCGGTGCTGGGCAAAGCGAACGGCTACGAGCATTTGTGGGTCGACGGTGAAGGGACGAAGGCGGGCAAGGCGCGGCTGACATGGATGCAGGGCAGCCGTTTCTATTCCTATCATATGCTACCGCCCGCGGGTGCGCGTTTCATCGTCGCCGAAAGCGGCGCCAACGATCCCGAATTCAACCTGCGCCGTGAACCCGCGCTGATCCAGCGCGTCGATGGCGCGGCGGACGCGACTTTCGTTAGCCTGCTCGAACCGCACGGCGCCTATGACGCATCGGCCGAGACGGTGGTCGCGAGCAGCGCGCGCGTGTCGGGGCTAGAGCACCGCAAGGAAAAGAGCGTCGATCTGGTCCTTGTCACCCTGGTCGACGGGCGGCGTATCATATTGGCGGTCGCCGACGACGTCGCGGCAGATGCGAAGCACAGTCTCTCCGTCGACGGACGCACCCTCGCCTGGACCGGCCCCGTAGGCCGCCTCGATCTCGCGAAAACCGGAGCGAAAAAATGAGCAATATCAAGGGCCGCTTCCGCTGGTGCGTCATCGCCCTGATCGCGCTCGCGACCGTAATCAATTACATCGACCGCAATGCGCTTGCCGTGATGTGGCCCGAGGTGTCGAAGGAAATCGGCGCGTCGAAGGAAGACTATGCGCTGCTGGTGACGATCTTCATGATCTTCTACGCCTTTGGCCAGTCGATCTTCGGGCGCATCTTCGACGCCATCGGCACGCGCATGGGTTTCACCATCTCGATCGTCGTCTGGTCGCTGTCGATCGCGGCCCATGCGCTGGTCCGCTCGATGCCTTTGCTGATGGTGCTGCGCGCTACGCTCGGGATCAGCGAGGCGGGTAACTGGCCCGGCGCAGCGAAGGCAAATGCGCTATGGTTCCCCTCCCGCGAGCGCGCGCTGGCGCAGGGTATTTTCAACGCGGGCGCATCGCTCGGCGGCATCATCTCGGCGCCTTTGATCGCGCTGCTCTTCGTCCAGTTCGGCTGGCACGGCACCTTTCTGCTGATCGGCGTCCTCGGCTTTGTCTGGCTTGTGCCCTGGCTTTGGTTCTACAAGGCCGACCCCGAAAAACACCCCGGCCTGAGCGAGGAAGAGCGCGAATATATCCTCACCGGCCGCACCGAGGCCGGCCGCGACGACAGCCGCCGCGTGCCGCTGGGCGAGCTGCTGCGTTATCGCCAGAGCTGGGGCGTCATCCTGTCGCGCTTCTTCCTCGATCCCGTGTGGTGGCTCTTTGTGTCGTGGCTGCCGATCTATCTCGCTGAAACCTTCGGCTTCGACGTCAAGCAGATCGGCCTCTTCGCATGGGTGCCCTTCGTCGGGGCGATGCTCGGCAGCCTGTTCGGCGGCTGGCTTTCGGGGCGCATTATCACCGCTGGCGGCGGCGTTCACAAAGCGCGCACGCTGACGATCGCGATCGGCTGCGCGATCATGCTGCCGTCGCTGCTGTTCACCATCGGAGCGAGCGAGCCGCTAAATGCAGTGCTGCTGATCGCGTGCATCCTCTTCGGTTTCCAGATGGCGATCGGCAATATCCAGACGCTGCCGAGCGATTATTTCGGCGGCGGCGCGGTCGGCAGCCTCGCGGGGATCAGCGGCACTGCCGCGGTCGCCGGGACGCTCATCACGACCTGGCTCGTCCCCGTACTCACCAAGACGAGCTACGCGCCGATTTTCGCGCTGAGCGCGGCGATCGTACCGATCTCCTTTCTCTGTTTCTGGCTGATCGGCGGACGCGTCGAACCGGTCGTCACCCCACCCACCAACACCCAAGAATAAGGAACTGCATCACATGAACCTCCAGGGGAAAACCGCGCTCGTCACCGGCGGCGGCCGCGATATCGGCCGATCGGTCTCGATCGCGCTCGCGCGCGCCGGCGTTCGCGTCGCGATCAATTACAACAGCGGTCGCGAAGCCGCCGAGGACACGCTGAAGACCATCAAGGACGCGGGCGGCGACGCTTTCCTGATCCAGGCGGACGTCACCGACAGCAATGCGGTCAAGGCAATGCTCGACGAGGTCGGCATCGCGTTCAGCGGCCGCCTCGACATCCTCGTCAACCTCGCGGGCGGCATGGTCGCGCGCAAGACGCTCAGCGAAATGGACGAAGCCTTCTTCGACCACGTCATGACGCTGAACCTCAAGTCGGTCTTCCTCGTCCTGCAGGCGGCGCAGCCCTTCCTCGGCGAAGGTTCGGCGGTCGTGAATGTGTCGTCGCTCGCCGGCCGCGATGGCGGTGGTCCGGGCGCATCGGTCTATGCCACCGCGAAGGGCGCGCTGATGACCTATACGCGCTCGATGGCCAAGGAACTCGGGCCGCAAGGCATTCGCGTCAATGCCGTCTGCCCCGGCCTGATCGGGACGAGCTTCCACGACATTTTCTCGAAACCCGAGGGTCGCGCCGCAGTCGCCGGCAACACCCCGCTGCGCCGCGAAGGCCATCCGGACGAAGTAGCCGACACGATCGTCTATCTGGCGTCGCCGGCGGCCAGCTTCCTCGCGGGCGTCTGCCTCGACATCAACGGCGGGCTGGGCTTCTCCTGATGCGCCGGCTCGTTGCGACGGCCATCGTTGCCCTGCTCGCGAGCGGGGCGCAGGCCCAGACCCGCGAGCGGACAGATGCGCCGCCGCTCGAGCCGTACAAGATCATATTGGTCGGCGATTCGACGATGGCACCGCACAGCGGCTGGGGCGGGGCGTTCTGCTCGCGCCATGTCAAATCGTCGGTCGCCTGCGTCAACGCTGGTCGCGGCGGACGCAGCACGCGCAGTTATCGGCAGGAAGGCGGATGGGACATTGCCCTCGCCGAGGCGAAGGTGCCGGGCTATCGCGGCACCTGGGTGCTGATCCAGTTCGCGCATAATGATCAGTCGTCGAAGTCCGAACGTTGGACCGACGAGACGACTGAGTTCCCCGCCAACCTCCGCCGCTTCGTCGAAGAGGTGAGGGCGGCGGGCGCAACGCCGGTGCTTGTCACGCCGCTGACGCGCCGCGAGTTCAAGGATGGCAAGCTTCGGAACACGCTCTCCAGCTGGTCCGACCAGGTGCGCGCCATTGCAAAGGCCATGGACGTGCCGCTCGTCGATCTCAACGCGCTGAGCGCCGCGCAGGCGCAGGAAATGGGTGCGGAGATGGCGACGAAGCTCGCGCAGGAACCGCCGACCGATGAAGAACTCGCCGCGGCGAAGGCGGGCACGACGCTGCCCCCTCGACCGGCGCCCGCCGAGCCGGCGCCGATCGCGGGTGATGGCGCGCGCGGTCAGGTGACGCGCAAGTTCGACTACACCCACCTCGGCGACATTGGCGCGGAGGTCACCGCCAAGCTGGTTACGCAGGCGCTTGCGCGCGCGGTGCCGGGGCTGCGGAGCCAGCTCGTTCACTAAAGATAGTGTATGTCAAATTGGACTAACCAATCTGACATACATCATTGTTGACAAAATGGCAGACATGCTCGACAGCGTCCGGCAGAACAGAATCGATTTTCAGGGAGAGACGACGTGAATTCTCGCAATCCGATCCGCGCGCGCACGCTGCGCGCCGCGTTGCTGGCTGGTGCTGGTTCGACGCTGCTGATCGCCGCGGCGCCCGCGATGGCGCAGGATGCACCCACACCGCAGGCTGAACCGGAAGAAGACGCGATCGTCGTTACCGGTATCCGCGAGACGATCCAGAATTCGATCAATACCAAGCGCGCGGAAACGGCGATCGTCGACGCGCTGTCGTCGGACGACATCGGCGACATCCCGGCGATCTCGGTCGGACAAGCGATCCAGACGATTACCGGCGCGACGACGCACCGGGAAAAGGGAGACGCGTCGGAAATCGCGCTTCGTGGTCTCGGCCCCTTTTTGTCAAATGCGACCTTCAACGGCCGCGATGCGACGAACGGCAGCGGCGACCGCTCGGTGAACTTCAACCAGTTCCCGTCCGAACTCGTCAACAATATCAAGATCTACAAGACCCAGCAGGCGAGCCTCGTCGAAGGCGGCGTCGCGGGCACGATCGAGATCGGCACGCTGCGGCCGCTCGATTTCGGCAAGCGCCGCCTGCAGGCCGACGTCAAGGCGCAGTATAATCCCTATGGCGACCGCATCGTCGGGTCGGGCGGCATCGGCTGGCGCGGGACCTTGAGCTATGTCGACCAGTTCGCGAACGACACGATCGGCATCGCGATCGGCGTCCAGCGTAACGACACGAACAATCCCGAAGAAACCTTCGCGGCATCGACGACCTGGACCGCGTGCCAGGCCTCGCCCGTCGTCGCGAACAACAATTGCAATGAATATACGCGCGACGAGTATGGACAGAATCTGCCCTTCTATCTCGTCCCCAACGCGTACACGTTCCGTCAGATCAGCGAGACCGACAAACGCGACGCGATTTTCGGATCGATCCAGTGGCGCCCGTCCGATCAGTTCAACATCAACCTCGACGTCCAATATTCGGACCGCACCTATGTCGAGAACCGTCGCGACCTTAACCTGTCCGAAGGCCGCTATGGCCTGACCAATGTCGTCTTCGACGAAAATGGCATCGTTCAGAGCCTCAATGGCCTGAGCTCGCTCGAATCGAACGGCTCCGAGCTGTCGCGGTCGGAAGAATATCTGGGCGGCGGCCTGTCGGTCGAATGGCAGCCGTCGGACCGGCTGACGGTCACCTTGGACGGCAGCTATTCGCGCACCGTCCGCACCGAGATCGAGCGCAATTTCCGCCTGCGCACCGACCCGACCGACGTCAACGGCGTGCGCACCGTCTTTAACAACATGCGCATTCCCTACACCTACTCGATCACGCCGGGCAGTTTCGTGCCGACGATCACGATCGACCCGCGCTTCGACCTCAATAATCACAATCTCTTCTGGGACGATGCGCGCTTCCGCCGCGACGAGAGCAAGCGGCACAACGAAATCTACGCCGGCCGCTTCGACGTCGCCTATGAAATGGACGGCTTCCTCAGCAAGGTTTCGGCGGGCGGTCGCTGGTCGCACCTGACGTACCGCGACTATGACGTGCGCAACGGCGACTTCAACCTGAACCCGGCAATTGCCGAGGACCGCCGCATCAATAATCTCTGCCGCACCGCCTTCCCGCAGCAGGATTATCTGTCCGCAGCCAAGGGCAACACTATCAATAGCTGGGCGACCTTCGATGTCGACTGCCTGTTCCGCGAATATATGGGGGCTGAAGACCCCGGCAATCTGCCCGACACGCGCTCGGTTGCGAACCGCGATGTCACCGAACGCACGCTCGCGGGCTATGTGATGGCCGAATATGACGCCGATCTGGGCAATATGCCGGTGCGCGGCAACTTCGGCGTGCGCGTCGTCAACACGCGCGTGACCTCTGACGGCCTGCGCAGCGACCTCAGCGTCGTGACCAATCCGGACGGTTCGATCCGCCTCGTTACCTCGGGCGATTTCGACACGGTGACGATCAAGAGCCAGAACACGCGCATCCTGCCCAGCGTCAACGCGATCTTCGAAGTTGCGCCGAACACCTTGCTGCGCGCCGCGGCTTATCGCGCGATGTCGCGACCGAATCCCAGCTCGCTCGGCGCCGGGCGCACGATCCTGCTTGAGGACGGCACCAGCTTCACCTCGATCGAGGATGCGATCCGCAACATCACCGCGAACGGCAGCCCGCGCCTGAAACCGCTGATGTCGTGGAATGGCGATCTCTCGCTCGAATGGTATCCGAACAAGGACAGCCTGCTGTCGGCGACTGTCTATTACAAGCAGTTCACCGGCGGCTTCCAGCCGGTCGTGTTCGACGAGGATTTCACGATCGACGGCCAGTCGGTATCGATCCCGGTGACGCAGACGCGCAACAGCCCCGACAAGTCGCGCATCTATGGCCTCGAACTGACCGCGGCGACGCGCTTCAGCTTCCTGCCCAAACCGCTCGACGGGCTGGGCGCCAAGGTCAGCTACAACTACGCCGATTCCAATTTCAAAACGCAGGATATCCGGCTCGGCGAGGTCTATGATCCTGAAACCGATACGGTGAGCGCCGGGATTATCCCGCCCGCGAACCTGTCGGGCTATTCGAAACATGTGCTGTCGGCGCAGGCCTATTATGAAATCGGCCCCGTCTCGCTGCAGGCGATCTACAATTACCGCGCGAAATATTTCCAGGACTTCGTCGGCGGTAACAGCCAGCTTCGCTATGTCGCGCCCAGCGAAACCGTCGATTTCCGCGCCTCACTCGATCTGATGAAGGGCGTGTCGCTACGCTTCGAGGCGCTCAACATCTTTAACGAGCCGAAGGCGACTTATATGCCGGTCTATGGCAGCAGCCGTCAGTATCATTATTATGGTGCGAAATATTTCATCGGTATCCGGGCTCGGATTTAGAACTAAGTTCGGTCATGGGCTTCAAACTTGTCATACCGGATTGTATGGACTCCCATAAGCGCATTTGGGGAGATGATTGAGCCATGGCCGAACGCCGCCTTTTTGAGGATATCGCCGACGAAATCCGGCGTCTGATTCTCGACGGAAGCTACCCGCCCGGAACGCGCCTTCCCGGTGAACGCGAACTGTCTGAGCGGTTCGAGGTCAGTCGGGTGACGATCCGCGAAGCCGAAATCGCGTTGCAGGCGACTGGGTGGATCCACATCCGCACCGGCGCTGGCGCCTATGTCGAGGCGATCCTTCCCGGCGACAATGCGATCCTGCCAAAGGTCAGCGCGTTCGAACTGACGGAGGCACGGTCGCTGTTCGAGGCGGAAGCGGCAGCGCTTGCCGCGCCGACGATTTCTGCCGAAACGCTCGAAAAGCTCGAAGGTCTGCTCACCGCGATGGCCGACGACACCGCAAGCGAGGATGACATCAGCGCGATCGACCGCGAGTTCCACATGACGATCGCCGCAGCATCGAACAACAAGGCGATCATCCATGTGATCGAAAGCCTGTGGCGGATGCGGATGGAACTGCCCGAAGTGCGTACGAGCCATTCGATGGTTTGCCGCAAGGACGGTAGCGCACGTCAGGCCGAACATGCCGACGTCGTCGCCGCGCTGCGCAAGCGTGATGCGGCCGGCGCGCGGCTCGCGATGCGGCGCCACTTCAACCGCCTGCTCGAATCAATGCTCGACGAGACCGAGGAGCGGGCGATGGTCGAATTGCGCCGGCAGTCCGCCGAAAGTCGTCAACGCTATCTGCTGAGCGCAAAACTGGCCTGATGTCTGATATTTCGTCTTCACCGGCCGCGCCGGATCCGGCAGCGGCATTGCTCGATGCACGCCTGTCGGGACGTGCGCTGGCAGCTTTTCCGGCGCCGGTGCCGACCACGCTCGCAGAGGCTTATGCGATACAGCAACGCCTGATCGCCGCACTAGGAGCGCCGGTGCTCGGCTGGAAGGTCGGGCGTATTCCGCCGGCGCTGATCGAGACGCTTGGCGCCGAGCGGGTCGCCGGGCCGGTGTTGCGTATCGCCGAACTGGACGGAGAGGTTCCGGGCCGGGCGGCGATCTTTGCCGGCGGCGCGGGCGCGATCGAGGCCGAAGTGATGCTGCGCCTGCGGGCGGTGCCCGACGGACGCGTGACCGCCAGCGCCGATGGCGCCGCCTGGATCGACGAGATCCGCGCGGGCTTCGAGGTCGCGAGTTCGCCCGCGCCCGACGTCCACGACCATGCGCCCTATGGCATCATCGCCGACATCGGCATCAACAATGGCCTGCTCCTCGGCCCATCGCTCGATCACGCCGATTTCCAGACGCTGACGGTCGAAACGCGGGTCGATGGCGCGACGGTTGGAACCGGGCGCGCGATCGACGTGCTCGACGGGCCTTGGGGATCGCTGAACTTCCTTGTCGACCTCCATCGGCGCGGCGTCATTGAGCTGCAGCCGGGGCAATGGATTTCGGCGGGTGCGATTACCGGGGTCCATCCCCTCGCAATTGGCCAGACCGCGACCGCGCGTTTCGGTTCCGCCGCCGATATTGCCTGCGTCGCCGTCGCGGAAACCGGATTCGGGAAATGATCAAAACTCCCTCGACCATCGCCTGCTTTGGCGAGATTGTCATGCGCGTCTCGGTCCCGCATGGTGAACTGCCGCTGCAATCGTCGTATTTCGACGCGCATGTCGGCGGCGCCGAAGCAAATGTCGCCGTTGCGCTCGCTGCGCTCGGGCATCGCACGGCGATGATCAGTGCGGTTCCCGAAGGCCCGATCGGCAACGGCGTCCTTGGCGAACTGCGCCGGCACGGGGTCGATATCGCCTCCGTTATCCGCCCCGCAGGCCGCATGGGCCTCTATTATTATCTCCCCGGCGGACCGCTGCGACCCGCCGAGGTCGTCTATGACCGCGCGGAATCCGCCTTCGCCAAGGCCACACCGAAAGCCTGGAACTGGCATAATCACCTCGCCACCCCCGAGTGGCTGCATGTGTCGGGGGTTACCCCCGCGCTCGGACCGCAGAGCGCCGAAGCGGTGCTTGAAGCTGTGACGCGCGCGCGGGCTTCAGGGATCGGCGTATCGTTCGACGGCAACTGGCGCGGCCGCCTTTGGGAACGCTGGCAGCCCGATCCGGCGGCGATATTGGAACCGATCGTCGCGCAGGCGACCGTTCTGTTCGGCAATCATCGCGATGCGGGGCTGCTCCTCGGGAAAGAATTTTCGGGTGAGGGTGCGGACCGGCGGCGCGAGGCGGCGCTTGCGCTGCTCGATCGCTTCCCCTCGCTCGAATATGTCGCGTCGACCGCGCGCGAGATTGTCGGCCCGGACGTTCACCGGATCACGGCGCGGATCGATACTCGCGACGAAGGCGGGGCAAGTGACCCTGCGGTCGTCGCGCCGGTGATCGACCGGGTCGGAACCGGTGACGCATTCGCCGCGGGCGTTCTCGACGGGCTATGGCAGGGCAAGGACCTGGCGGCGGCCGCGAAACACGGCCTCGCCCTGTCGGTCCTCAAACATGGCATCCGCGGTGATTTCGCGCCCTTTTCGCGCGCGACCGTCGATCAGCTATCGGATGTCGCGCAGGATATTTCGCGCTGAAGCCTGGCTGCGGGCTAGGCCCATAGGCTCAGGCTGCGGGCCGGACAGGCATCTGCATCAGATTGACGAACGACATAACGACCACGCCATCCTGATTGGTGACGGTCATCCGCATGGTGAGCACGCCGCGGTCGGGCTTGCTTCGGGACTGAGCGATGTCGACCACCTCGCGCGTGATGTGCAGGACGTCACCCGGACGCACGGCAAGGCGCCACTGCAGATCGTCGATCTTGAGCCCGAGGAGCGGTGTATCGCCGAACGGAGCGTTGTCCACGAAATCGCGCATTACGACCGAGGCGACGTGCCAGCCGCTGGCAATGATGCCACCAAAACGGCCGCCGGCCGCAGCCGCGGGATCGATATGCATCGGCTGCGGGTCATACTCGCGTGCGAAGCGGATGATGTCGACCTCGGTCATCTCGATCGGACCGCCGTGCCATTGCTGGCCGATTTTCAGATCGTCGAGGAAGAGGGATGTCGACATCGATTACTCCATTGGCCGTCGGGCGGGTCCAGATAGCCGACGACATCATTTATGGATAGGGCCGGGGCGGAGGATTATCGCCGCGACCAGCATCATCGCGCGCCAGCACCAACTCGTCGCGATCGCAATTGCCTAGGGTATAGGGCGCACCTACGGTCTCATGCAAAGGGGCAGCGCGTGAGTCGCGCAAAAAACTCCATCGGTCGCTTGTTTAACCGCGCGAAATGCGTGCAGGAGATGCGACGTGGAATCTGGTCTTCTTTGGATGGAACGGCAACTGACGGACAGGGAGCAGCAGATTCTGGAGCTGGTCTCGGTTGGGCAGTCGGCGAAGGAAATAGCGCTCGAAATCGAAATTGCCCCGCGCACGGTCGAGCGGCATATCGAGAATGTGCGGTTGAAGCTGAGCGCACGCAATCGAGCGCATCTCATCACCAAGGCAGTCGTGATGGGCCTGTTGACGATCACCCCGCGGCCACAGCCCCGTCAGGTGAGTTTCTGCTAGCGCTAGAATAGAAGACGGGCGGCTGGGCCGGTCCGTCAGCCGGACGACAGCGTCGACCATATTTGGCGTGCCCACATAGATATGGTCCCGACGCCGACGCACTGAAGATGTGCCGGCGATACGAGCCGAGTGCTGTCTCTGGAAATATCGAAGATTGGCCGAGGGGCAGGCTGGCTCCCCGCGATCCAGCGCGAATAGACGTCCATCATCGTCCCAAGAACTGCGTCCGGCCACGGTGAACATTGAAAGAAATGTCGTGCGCCTCCGACTATCGGCTTTGGACGCGGCACGGCCGGGCGTCGTGGCGAGGTTGCGGACGGCTATGGAAAGAGCGGCGAACAATGAACGATGAAGATATGAATCGCGGGGAAGGTCGCCGGACTATTCGCTGGCTGATCGTCAAAGTGGTAGCCCTTCTTTGCTTAGCAAGCTGGGCGGGATTTCTGGTGGGCGCGTCGATGGGGCTGGACGGGGATATGTGGACGCTCGTCGTCATAGCGGCCGCGGTCACGGGCGAGGGACTGATCTGGGCTATCGCCTGGGCGCTCGGTTTGACGCTGGTCGAAACTCGCAAAGTCCTGATCGGGCGTATCGTAGCGGGATGGAAAACGCTGGTTGGTCGCCGATGACAAGCTGGTGTCGATAATTACAATTAAATTTCAGTATATTACAGTTTGTTTGAAAGCATATCGGCATGCCCGGGACTATTCCCTCGGCCGAAATCCGGAAGCACCCGGATCGATCGGAACTCGCGATCGGCGTCGGCGAACAGGGGGGGAATCGACATGCATAAGCGCCTATTTTTGACCAGCGCCGTTGCGGGCATCGCGCTCGCGACCGTGCCGACCGCGATGGCAAGTTCGGATGGTTCGGGCACGGAAGGCCCGGCGGACGACGAGGATATCGTCGTCACGGCGGACAAGCGATCCGAACGCCTGCAGGACGTGCCGTCATCGGTCACGGCGCTCGGCGCCGACCGGTTACAGGCGGTCGGGGCGCAACAGCTTTCCGACTATGCGGGCTATGTCGCGGGGCTGAACTTCGTCAGCCAGGGGGGGACCGGCCAGGGACGGATTGTCCTGCGCGGTGTTCCGCCGCTTGGGGAAACCGCGGCGGTCGCCATGTATGTCGACGAGACGCCATTCGGCTCGAGCAACGCCTGGGCGGCGGGGTCTACGCGCGTTCTTGACCTCGCGCCCTATGATATCGATCGGATCGAAGTGCTGCGCGGGCCGCAGGGTACGCTTTATGGCGCGAATTCGTTGGGTGGGCTGATCAAATATGTCACGCGACTCCCCGATACCGTGGCGTTTGGCGCCGAGGCGGGCGGGGAGCTCTTCGCGACGAGAGGCGCGGCCGATGCGGGATGGGTGTTGCGTGGCGCCGTCAACGTGCCTTTGGCAAGGGAACGGCTTGCCGCGCGCGCGAGCTATCTGCTGCGACGATCGCCGGGCTTTATCGACAATTCGTTGCTCGGGCGTCGCGACGTCAACGATACCAACCAGGACAGCGCACGGGTGGCGCTGCTGTGGACGCCGGATGCGAATATTTCGGTCAAATTGTCGGCGTTGATCCAGAAGACCCAGGGCGACGGCGTAGCGGTTGTCACGCTCGACCCCTCGACCGGGCGACCGTTTACGGGCGACAATTCGCTGTCGCAGCGCCGCCGGCTTGCGACGCCCTATTCGCAGAAGATCCAGCATTACGCGGCGACCGTCGACTGGGATTTCGGTTGGGCCGATTTTACCTCGGCATCAAGCTATTCGAAGGCCAACGCTGACCAGACGCTCGACCAGTCGATCGCGTTCGGCCCACTGATTCCGGTTTTCTGCAGCATCACGCCGGGATGCGCGGCGGCGAACGGCGGGCTTCCTGGGCCAGGGTTGACGCCGCTCGATTTCCAGGTCGATCTCAAGCGCTTCACGCAGGAGTTCCGTCTCGCTTCGCCCGATCAGGGACCGTTCCTGTGGATGGCGGGACTCTTCTATTCGGACGAAAAAGCGCTGCAGGATCAGCGTATCGGCGCATTCACCGCGCAGGGTACGCCCGTGGCACTCCTCAACCCGCTGCTCACCGCGACGATCCCGACCAAATATCAGGAATATGCGGGCTTCGCGAACCTGACCTATCAATTCAACGATCGGTTCGACATCAGCGGCGGCCTTCGGGTCGGCTGGAACAAACAGGATTTCCGACAGATCGATGGCGGCGCGGCGGCGGTGCCAGCCGTTACGCCCGGGCGATCGAAGGAGACGGTCGTAAACTATATGGGTAATATGCGTTGGCAGCCTTCGCAGGACGTGACCATCTATGCCCGGATCGCAAGCGGCTATCGTCCGGGCGGGCCCAATCTCGCGCTTCCGGGCGTGCCGCCCTCGGTCAAGTCGGACTCCACCGTCAACTATGAGGTGGGGTTGAAATCGGACCTGCTGGACGGCCGCGCGAACTTCAATGTTTCGGCTTTCCTGATCGACTGGTCGGACATCCAGATCAATCTTCTCGGCCCCGGAAACATCACCTATTTTGCCAATGGCGGCGAGGCGCGCAGCAAGGGGTTCGAGTTCGAGACCGAGATCGAGCCGGTCGACGGCCTGATCCTCGGGCTAAACGGAGCCTATACTCATGCGAAGGTTACGGCCGGCGCCGTGCCGCTGGGCGGCGCAGACGGCGACCGGATGCCTTATGTGCCGAGATTCAGCGGCGCCGCGACAATCCGCTATCAAACCGATGTTGCCGATGGCTGGAAGCTGCATTTCGACGGGGGGCTGCGCCGCGTCGGCGCAAGCTATAACACGCTTCAGAGCAGCCCCACCGCGGTACGTGCGAGGCCCCACGAACTGGTCGATGTCAGCGCCGCGCTCGTCGGCGATCGCTGGACCGTCCGCATCTACGCAAAGAATCTTATGGATACACGGGCCTATACGGCTCCTGGTGCGCTCAGGCAGGGCGGGGCGATCGTGCAGCTCAATTCGCCGGTCGCGTTACCGCGGACCATCGGCCTCAGCGTCGATACGCGGTTCTAGCCCGTGCAGCGGCGCGTGCCGGTCGGCCGGAGGCAACTGCTCGGAGCGACGGCGTTCGGGGTTGCTTTGTTGGGGGCGCCCTTTGAGGCGATCGGTTTTGCGTCAGCGGGTTATTCCCGCCGGGCGCGGGCGTTGGTCGAGCGCCATATTGTGGTCGACATGCTCGCGCCGCTGCGCCTCGATTTTTCCGTCAACCCGTGGGATTGGACACTGACGGAAGAGGAAAGGAAGGCCTTTCGCGCGGGCGGGGTGGATGTGCTGCACAGCGCCCTGCCCGTTTCGGGACCGAACGCCCATGCCGAGGGGCTGCGCTATTTTGCCGGATGGAGCGGCTTTCTTGCGCGTCACAGCGACCTGTTTCTTCTGGCAACCGATATTCCCGCGATGGAAAGGGCGCGCCGCGACGGCCGCATCGCGGTGGTTCTCGGCGTACAGGATTCCGAACATTTCCGTTCCGCGGACGATGTCGCGACCTTCTATGCCCTCGGCCAGCGCTGTTCGCAGCTGACCTATAACCGACAGAATCTGATCGGGGCGGGTTCGACCGAGCGGGTCGATGGCGGCGTTACGGATTTCGGCGTGAAAATCATTGCGGCGATGAACCAGGCGGGCATGCTGATCGACGTGTCGCATTGCGGCGACCGGACGACGCTCGATGCAATCGAAATGTCCGACGGCCCGATTGCGATCACCCATTCGAATTGCCGCTCGCTCAACGATAACCCCCGCCTCAAGACCGACGAGGCGATCCGCAAGCTCGCCGCGAAGGGCGGGGTGATCGGCATGACGGGGATGCGCAATTTCGTCCGCTCGCGCGAGCCGACCAACGTGATGCATATCGTCGATCATATCGATCATGTCCGCAAACTGGTCGGGATCGAGCATGTTGGCGTCGGTTCGGATATCGACCTGCACGGCTATGACGACATGCCCCCCGCCATGAATGCAGCGCTCAGGACGTCATACAAGTCGAGCATGGCGTTTCGCGAGCGGATGGACACCGATGGCTTCGATCATCCACGGCGTATGTTCGACCTGGTCGAAGCGTTGGTTGTGCGCGGCTATTCCGACGAGGAAATAGAAGCCGTCATCGGCGGCAATTTTCACCGATTGCTGGCAGCGGTCCTCCGGCCGTCGGTATAGCGTCCAGGCTAAGGGAGGCGGATTTGAATATATGGGTGAAGTCGATCGGCGTTGCTGCCGGCGCGCTTGCGCTTTGCGGGGCTTCGCCGGCACCGCCGCAAGCGGATGCCGCGCTTCAGGACGCGCTCGTCGCGTTCGATCGCGACGAGCATCCCGATCTTCGCGGGGTAATCGTCCTGCGCGATGGCAGGACGGTCGCCGAACGCTATTTTAACGGCGAAACGGCCGATACGCTGCACGACGTCAGGTCAGCCGGCAAGAGCGTGACGGCGCTCGTGATGGGAATCGCGATCGATGGGGGCAGGATCAGCGGCCCCGACGACCGTGTCGCGAAATATTGGCCCGAGGCCAGGTCGAGCGCGATCGGGATGGTTTCGATCCGCGACCTGCTCACCATGCGTTCGGGACTGGCCGCGTTCGATGAAGATCCGGCGTCGCCCGGCAATGAGGACAAGCTCGATATGGCGGATGATCCGGCCGCCTTCCTCCTTGCGGTTCCAAATGCCGATCCACCGGGGTCGCGCTATCGCTACAATTCGGTCACCTCCTACGCGGCGGGAATCGTCGTGGCGAAAGCGACCGGGACGAGCATGTCCGATTTTGCGAAATCGTCGCTATTCGCCCCGCTGGGGATCGACCGCTGGAACTGGGCCTCGGATGCGGCGGGGTACACCAAAGGGCAAGGCAATCTGTGGCTCACGCTGCGCGGCTTTGCGACCATCGGCGAGATGGTGCGCGGCAAGGGCGTATATCGCGGACGCCGGATCATAAGTGCGCGCTGGATCGGGGAAGCACTTGCCCCCCGCGTCCATATATCGGCCGATGACCCCTTCGCCGATGGCTATGGCTATTTCTGGTTTTCGAAGGTTCACGATATCGGCGGCGAACCGGTGTCTGTTTCCTTCGCCTCGGGCAATGGCGGCAACAAGCTCTATGTCATCCCATGCCGGCATATGGTCGTTGCCATCACCTCGAGTGCATATGGCCGGGGCTATGGCCAACGCCGGTCGGAAGCGATCTTGAAAGCTATCCTGTCGGCCGACCGCGGTTGATCGACTGCAGAGAAAGCGATTGACGATCAACTGCCGTCGTCGAGGGCGCTCCGCAGCAATGCCTTTGCGCGCGTCAGGCGGATCGAGACGATGTTCGGATTGAGCGCGAGCATCTCCGCGATCTCGCGCGGCGAAAAGTCCTCGAGCGTGAGGACGACCGGCTCGCGCAGGCTGAGCGGCAAGGTCCTGACCGCATCGAGAAGCCGGCGCTGTTGATCGGCGCGTTCGGCATCTTCGAACGGAGAGGGTTGATCGCTGGGTAGCGCGTCGTCGAGCTCGCTCATTCGCGGTTCGGACGCTGCGCGTGCGACATGGGTGATGGCACGATTATGCGCGATCCGGGCGACAAAGGTCCGGAGCGAAGCTTCGCCCCGGAACCCCGGAAGCGCGCGCCATATCGATGCGAAAATATCCTGCTGAAGTTCCTGGCGCTTGGCGGGATCGGCCTCGTAGCTCGCGGCAATGCGGCCGAGCATGGCGCCATGCTCGCGCATCAATGTTTCGAATTCGCCCCGTTGCATCATCTCAGACGTCGCGGTCGGGTAAGCCGGCACCGGTGTCCGCCGGATAGAGATCCTGTTCGATCGCGCGCAGCCCCTGCGCGAGACGGCGATTGTCGCGGAGCAGGCGAGTGCAGCGCCAGAGCCAGAAGAGGAGGTAGCTCACGGCGAAACCGGCCTTGAGCCAATAGGGGAGAGGTATGATGCTCTGATAGCCCGGCTGGCTGTGGGCATAGCCAAGGATCAACAACAGCAGGACGCCGCTGCCGATCACAAGATATCCCGAAATGGCCCAGCGAATGCCGGTCTCCGCATGACGCATCGACAGCGCCAGGGCATTGTCCTCGCTCGCTGCCTCGCCGCCGTCGGCGCCGAAGCGGGTCCATATGGCGAGCGCGAGCGCGAAGATACCGAAGAGCAGCAGCGACACTCCAACGAGATTGGAGGGCCAGGTCCAGCGCGCGAACAACATGATCCCGAGACCGATCTGGATCGCGCCCTGCAACAGGTCGAAAAGGAACAGGATGTTTGCGTTCCGCGAACGCCGGCGGAGCGCGCGTTTCAACTCGTCGATGTTCGGCTCGTCGGCGGGCGATTGCCAGATTGCGGCAAGCGCCGTCCATTTTTGGTCGTCAAGGCTATCCATCGACTGATCCTGTCTTCGTTGGGAAGATGAGCTGGCGCGGGAATTATTTGATTCCGGAAGGCAAAATTCCAGCGGTTTATTTTTTTGCGATCGCGCTGAAAGAATGTGGTTCGCAGCCGGACTATATCTCTGGAGGTCGTGCGCTTGTCTGCCGATCGAAGCTCCCGTCGGGCCCGATATTGCCATGCCATGAAAGAAATGAGACCCGGTCGAGACTGTCGCTTCCTGAAGGTAGAAAAAGAGGAAGCGCAACGATGGTTTCATTTCGCCGTACCCGGGCCCTGCTCGCTGCGTGCATCACTTCGTCTGCGGCATGGGTCGCGACGCCAGCCGCAGCCGACGGCACATATGACATATTGATCATGGGGACCGTGAAGGGCGAAATGACGGTTGCGACCGAGGGAGATGCCCGCCGCGTCCGATTCCAATATGTCGATCGCGGCCGCGGGCCCGATTTCCGGACCGAGCAGCGAACCGGCCCGGATGGCGTGCCGACCTCCTATTTTGCGTCGGGGGTGAATTATCTGAAAGCGCCAGTCGACGAGCGGTTCGAGAGTGTCGCCGATGACGTACGCTGGAAGAGTGCCGCCGATGCGGGCGGAGCGAAACGAGGCGGATATTATGTCCCGCACGAGGGCACGCTCGACGCGACGGCCGCGCTGGCCGCCGCCTTGCTGCGGGCACCGGGCGGCGAACTGAACCTGCTGCCCCGCGGAAAGGCGCGCATCGAACGGGTGACGGAAACGACGCTGCCGACCGGCAGAGCGACGCTCTATTTCATTCACGGTCTTTCATTCGCTCCGAGCCCGGTTTGGCTCGGTGACGATGGCCATCTGATCCTCGAAGGGAATAGTTGGGTATCGGCGCGCAGGCAGGGGCTTGGCGCCGAGGGGGACAGGCTGATCGCGCTGCAGGAACAGGCGCTCACTGATCGCGAGATCGCACAGGCGAAGAGTCTCGCGCAAAAGCCCGCCGGTGCCGTCGCTTTTCACGATGTCGCAATCTATGACGCGGTGAAACGCAAGCGGGTCGAACATCAGACCGTCATCGTCCGCGGGAACCGCATCATCTGGGTCGGCGCGGCGAAGGACATTACGGTCGAAGAGCGATCGGACATGGTGATCGACGGCAAGGGGCGCACCCTGCTTCCCGGCCTTTTCGACATGCACACCCATCTCGCCGACAATATAAGCGGCCTGCTTGCGCTGGGCTCGGGGATTACCAGCGCGCGCGATCTTGCGAACCAGATCGACAAGCTCGCTGCGCGCAGCGCCGCATGGGATAAAGGCGAATTGATCGGGCCGCGCGTTTTCCGGGCGGCGATGATCGATGGCAAGCACCCCCTCGCGGGCCCGACCGAACTGCTCGTAGGAACGAAGGAGGAAGCGTTGGCAGCGGTCGCGCGGGCGAAGAATGCGGGCTTCCCCGCCGTCAAGCTCTACAGCTCGCTGCCCTCCGATCTTGCCAAGGTGATCATCGACGACGCGCATCGGCGCGGAATGCGCGTCGGCGGCCATGTGCCGGCAGGGATGACAATGACGCAGGCGATCGAGGCTGGCTTCGACGAGATCACGCACGCCAATTTCTGGTTGCTGGGATTTATGGGCGATGAGGTCGTCGCAAAAACAAACACGCCTGCGCGTATCAGCGCGCTTGGCGAGCGCGGTCGCGAATTCGACCTCGATTCGAAGGAGGTGCGGGATCTCGTGACGCTGGTCCGCGCCCGCGGTATCGTGCTCGATCCGACGCTGGGCGTCTTCCAAGATACGCTGCTTGCCCGGCCGGGCGAACCCGTTCCGAGCGTCGCCGCATTCGCCGATCGTATGCCCGCGACCGTAATCCGGTCCGTGTCGGGTGGCGGGATGGCCAAGGACGAAGCGACGCGGGCGCAATACCGGGAGTCGCTCGATCGTCTCGGTCAGCTCTTCCTCCGCTTTCATCGTGCGGGCGTTCCGCTGGTGGCCGGGACCGACGGCCTCACCGGTGTGTCGATGCCCTTCGAACTTGCCACATATGTAAAGGCAGGGCTCGCACCGGTCGACGCGCTCCATATGGCGACGCTCGGCGCAGCGCGTGTCGCCGGCGCGGAGGATCGGCTCGGATCGATTGCGGTCGGCAAGCTCGCCGATCTTGTGCTGGTCGAGGGCGATCCGACGGTGAGCATCGCCGATATCGCGAAGACCGAAGTGGTGATGAAGGACGGTGTGCTTTTTGACCCGGACAAGCTTTTCGTCGCTGCGGGCATGCAGCCGCGCAAGCCGGTTGCGGCCGCGAAAATGGGAGATGTGAAATGATTCAGGACCGCAGGAATTTTCTTTTCGCCTCGGCAGCGGCAACCGTGGCGGCGGCAGCGCTGGATCCCGTCGCCGCCGTTGCCGGCGAACCCGGAGCGGCATCGGGTGGCGGCGATCCGCTGTTCGTGAACTCGCTCGGCACGCTGTTCGGCTTCGATGCGCCGCCACCGCCGCCCGGTTCGAAACCGCTCATCGTTGAGACACGGCCCGAAATGGTGACCGATAGCGCGGTCCGCGACACGCTTGCCGCCGGCATGGCGGCGGTGAACGTCACCGTCGGCCATGTCGCGGGCGATATCGATCCATTCGAACATAGCGTCGCCGACATCGGGCGCTGGAACCGGATCGTCCGCCAGCGCAGCGACAAGTTGCTGCACGTCCTCACCGCCGACGACATTCTTCGTGCCAGGCGCGAAGGCAAGGTCGGCGTCATCTATGGCAGCCAGAACAGCACGATGCTCGGCGACAAGGTTGAACGCGTCGACCTGTTCGCCGATCTTGGTCTGCGCGTCTTTCAGCTCACCTACAATGCCGCAACCAGCGTCGGTGACGGTTCGATCGTACCGGAGAATCGCGGACTGACACCCTTCGGCCGCTCGGTGGTCGAGCGCCTCGCCGAGCGGCGTATCCTGTGCGACCTTTCGCACAGCGGGCAGCGCACCTGCCTCGACGCCGTGCGTCATTCGGCACGGCCGGTGACGATCACCCACACCGCCTGCCGGGCACTCGTCGATGTGCCGCGAAACAAAAGCGACGAGGAATTGCGGCTGGTCGCCGAGAAGGGCGGTTATGTGGGAATCTACTTCATGCCATTCCTCACCGACAGCGGCCCCGCGAAGGCTGAGCATGTCGCGCGGCACATCGAGCATGCGATCAAGATTTGCGGTGAGGATCATGTCGGGATCGGCACCGATGGTCCGATGTCGGCGGTCCCAAATATGGCCGAATTCATGGAAGCACAGCGTCAGTATATCGTGCAGCGCCGTGCGCAGGGTATCGCCGCGCCCGGCGAGCGAGAGGATGCGCCCTTTTTCGTCGTCGACCTTCAGGGCCCCGATCAATATCGCGCCCTCGCCCGATTGTTGCGCAGCCGCGGGCACTCGCAGGCGCGGGCGGACAAGATCATGGGGGCGAATTTCGTCCGCGTGGCGCGCGACGTCTGGGGGTAGGCCTGTCGCAAGGACGGCTCGGCCGTTTACGCCTATGGCCTGTCAATGTCGGCAAGTCGGTGATTCTGCTGCTATCGGGCCATGCCTGGCGTTCAGGCGCCTAGTCGATCGAAGTAGGCGTCGAGCTCGGCGCGACGCGCATCGCTGATCTTAAGAAAAATGCGACGCTTGTCTTTGAGATCGGGCACGCGAGCAAGGCTGCCGTCGCGCTCCATTGCCTCGATTGCGCGGAGCGCCGTCGTTGAAGGAACGGCAGATGCGATGCAGAGGCTCGATACCGAAACGGGCTGGCCCTCATAATGGGCGGCGTAGAGATCGAGCAGCATGTCCCAGGCGGCTTCGCCGAAGAGCGAGGCGGGTAGGAAGTCGGAGCGCAGGCGGCGTTGGCGGATAAGGGCGCGCGCCTGGGCGGCGCGGCCTTGCGGAAAGCTTTTTGGATCTCTTTGCGCGTCGGGCGGGTCTTCATCGGAGCGGTGCACCGCCGATAGTGCTTGGCTGGCAGGCGGCCCGAAGGAGACCGGGACGACGCGCGGTCTGTCCAGAAGCAGTGCCTCGAGCTGATGAATGAGCGAGGAAACCTGCTGCTCATAATCGCCGGGTCTTCCGCTGCGCCGTTTTCCCATATCAAATGCCGCCAGGCTGGACTCTCTCATGTCGATCACCTTTCCAACGAAGGTGACGGTGCAAATATCCCTCAACTTAATCCGTTTCGGGGCGCTTTTTGTGTCCGATATGGATTGATTGCTTGCGGCATATTGCCTGCAGTCGAACGGTTTCTTGCGACTCTTCCCCATCCGTTTTCCGAGAAGGTCAGAATTCGACGTCGAGCAGGATGGTGTCGCTGTAATCGCCAGCGGACGGTGTCGGTTGCGCGGGATTTATCGCCGCGCGGTAGGTGAAGCTCTGAACCGTTGTCGAATCATAAACGCCCGCGTTGACGTCGGCCGTCGAGCTCGCGCGCCGCTCGGCGCCGATCCTGCCCCAGCGATCGGGCGAAGTCGCCGATTTGTAGATTTCGTACGCGAGATAACCGCCGCCGCCTTGCATCCGGCGTACCGAGCCGAGTGCATGGCTGCCATTGTCGAGGCCAACCGAATAGGCAGCGCCGGCACTGCAGCGTATCTGAATCGTGCGCGTGACCGGATTGAAACTGCCGGCGAGCGGAGCGACGCCAAAGTCGGCGTCGGGCGCCTGAATGATGCAGTCATTCGCGATCCGAAGCTCGATCGCGATGCGAACCGGCGTACCCGTTCCCCAGTCGATCGGGCCGATTAGCGGGCGGTTGAAGCCCGGGCTGGTCGACTGCGCGAGGCAGACCGCAACCCCGAGTGAGCATACCGAATAATACCAGCGCAGATCGATATAACCGGTGTAGGTTCCGGCGCGCAGTCCCGACGTCGGAATGGTGCGGATGTAAATCGGCACGCTGTTGTTGGTTCCGGCGAACAGGCTGAGAATGCTCAGCGACGACAGGTTGACGAAATTGCCCGCGGCCAGCGCGGTGCCGTTCGGGGTCAGCGACGCCTGGTAGCTTATGCTGCTGCCGCCGGGGCCCGAGAGCTGGAAGGTTGAGGCATCGACCCGGAGCGCGACGTAATGTGCTGCCAGAACCGCGAGAAGCACGTCACAGCTGAGACCTGCGGAGCCGCTGCCGGTTCGGGGGCTCGCGGCGGCGACATAGCTGCTGTGGCTGCCGAGATCGGTAGTGGCGCCAGCGACGGTGCAGGCAAAGGCGCTTCCCGGCAGGCAAGCCAGGAAGACAGCGAGGGCCGTTTTGATCAGTGCAGCACGCATGTTCGCTCCCCAATATCGATGATGGTTCCGTCCTCTTCCGGGGGTGTTGCGGGCAGCGTGAGGTCGAGGTGGCAACGGCGGCCGCCAATCTCAATCGCGGCGGCTGCGCCCTCGTCGAGATTTTCGATGAATAGCAGTCCGTCCCAGCCGACGATGGCCGGGCTGCCCCCGATTTGGGCAACCGTCCCGGCAGGAAGGAAGGCGCCGCTCTCTTCGCGGACGACGAGCCGTGCGGAGCGTGTCCGCTTGACTGGAAAGCGGACGACATGCCCGCTGCCGCGTGCCACCGCAACGCGCTGGCTGACGACCGGCGTCGTGACGTTGGCGTCGAGGCCGAGCGTGTCGATCTCATATTGGCCAGCATAATAGGCAGCGCCCCAGGGGATCAGAAGCTTGCCGTCGGCATTAGTGTGGCCCACGAGTTGATTCTCGTACCGGACCGGGATGCCGGCCTCGCCGTCGGTACTGACGACGACGAAGGCGTCCGAGACACGATTGGCAGCAAAAACACTGTCGTCCATAAAGACGATCGAGCCGCTTGCGCCCGCCCACCACGTCGCGTCGCCGCTGCCATAGACGCCGCCACGCAGCAGGATCGGATCGGTACGCCAGGCGATATCGCCGCGCAGGGCCAGGTCGCCGCCCTGGCCCGCAGCGCTCGCGCTCCAGCCCCATCCTCCCTCGCTCGGGACGGCGCGCGAATAGTCGGTCCGCCAACCGTACCCGCCGCCGGGCAGACCGGCGATCCCGCCCGCGACATTGCCGCGGTTGCCGCCGAGTGGAATCGATAGGGTGAGCGCGCCGGACCAACTCCGGTCCTCGAATTCATGCGAAGCGCTGGCGTTGATCCGGCTGCCGCGCCAGATCGGGAGCGAGAGCGATGCATTGGCAAGGCGCGTGTCGGAGCCGCCGTCTTCGCGGATCGCGAAATAGCCGAGCCCGACCGTACCGCCCGGCCCAAGCGAAAGGCTGACCGTTGCGGAGCTGATCTCGCGGGCGCCGCGCGCGCGGATTCGATCTATGAACCCGAGGTCGGCATATCCGGCGCTCTCGCGGCTGTGGCGAAGCGCAACCGAAAAGCTGCGGGCCTGATATTCGTAGCCGAGAGTCCATTGCGAGCCGTTGCCGCCATCAGTATCGCCGCGAAAGCTGCGGCTGTATGAGCCGCTTACCACTCCGCCCGCGCCGAGGCGGACGACGGCGCCGCCGCCTGCTAACTGCATGTCGTTGGCGATTTCGGCTCGCACTTCGAGTGTGATCGCTTCAGAAAGTCCATGGCGAAGCGATGCCGAGGCAGCAACGCCGCCATAGTCGAAATTCCTGACGCCGTAATTTTCGCGAAAAGCACCCAATGCGACCGCGAAGTCGGTAAGCCCCGGGCGGAGCAGCGCGCTCGATACGTAGAAGGGCATTGCGGTAGAGATGCTGCGACCATGCAGGTCGGTAACGACTATGTTGGCTTCGCCAGCGCCGGTGATCGGGGGCAGATTCTCGATTGCGAACGGTCCGGGGTCGACAGTGCCGCCGCCGACACGCTGCCCGCCCACGATAAGGTCGACTGTCGAGGGAAGCGCCGCGCGACCTGCAAAGGCAGGCAGTGGATAGGTGACAATGTCGGGGCGGACCGCGAAGTCCCGCGAAACCTGGATTCCGCCCAACCGGACCGCCGAGGCCCAGGGCAAGGTGCGGGTGATGACGTCGCCGGCTTCGAATGTAACCGCGGTTGCCTCGTCGGACCGGCGCCAGCTTGTGTCGTAGCGGACGTAGGATTTGCCGGCACCGCTGCGCAAGACACCGGTGGTGGAAATGACTCCGGCGCCGCCGAAAACGCGCGCCTCGTGCCAGAGAGAGACTTGCGGCTTGCGATCGCCGCCGCCGCTTACATAGGCGTCATAGTTGAGCAACGCTCCCATATCATAGGATGCGGGTTCGAATTTGCGCCGGGATGTACCGACACGCTGGGAAGGAAAATAATCGGGCCCGGCAGTCAGCCACAATTGCTGCGACGGAGCGTCATAGGTCGCTTTCATGCCAGGGAGTTCGTCGACAAAGACGCTTGTGGTCTGCGCGCCGAGCTGGAGCCCGGCATTGCGGAGATAGGCGAGTTCGATGCGAATGCGATTTCCGGCGAGCAACACCGGCGCAACGATGCCACTGCGCCGTTCGTTGACGACGATCTCGAGAAGGAGGCGCTGGTCGAGGGCCGCCCCCGCGCTCTTCGGCGGCGGCGGGAGGTCGCCGAAATTGTTCAGACCTTCGGTCGCGCGTGAGGGGCAGGCGATTCCGGTCATGGCAACCGCCCCGGCGATACAGCTCAGCGATCGTATCGCACGGCGTCCGGCCATGGCATCAGTCCGGCGTTCGTTTGAGCGGAGCGGCGGCGAGGCCGTTCACCGAGGCGCTAAGGGCATGGGCCGCATCGCCGGCAGCAAGCGGCCAGCGCATCGTGCGGCCGGCGAGCACATAACCGAGCAGCCCTTCGGCGAGCGGGGTGCGGCCGTCGATGACGGCCTCGGTGAGCCGCGCATGCACCGTCCCGTCGTTCTGGATCTCGACAAAACGCTCGCCGCCCTCGGTGACGACGCGCCAGGCGAGCCTCGGCTCCAGCGCGGGGACGTTCTTGCCCATAGCCGGGCCCATGACGAAAAGCGGGATCGAGTAACGCATGCGAAAAGAGATTGCGGCGCCAGGCGCAGCGTCAGATCCCGCCTGTGCCGGCACTTCATCGACGATGACGCGGTAAGGCGTTTCGGGACTGGAACGGGCTGCTTCCATACGGGTCAGTCGGACGAGTTGCTTTGTGCCGGGAGCGATGGTCACGATCGGCGGTGTACCGACGACCGCTTCCTGAGGGGCATAGACATTCTTGCCGTCGGCCTGTTCCCACGCGTAGATACGGATTTGGAGCGTTATCGGGGTCTTGCCGGGATTTTCCAGCCATAGCGCGGCCGCCTTCTTGTCGGCTTCGATCGTGGGATTGACCGGCCAGATGAGGACCGAGCCTGGCTGCTGCGCTCCCGCTGAAGGCGAAATAATGAGGAGAAGGAGCGCAGCGACTAGAAGCGCGAGCGAAAGATAGATGTTGCGCATGCATACGGTCCGATTCACCATGAGAGCGTGACCGTCAGCTGGTCAGCGTAGACACCTGGAATTCTGTTCCCGGGGAGCGTAAGGGTTGCATAAACGGGCAAGCGGACATCGTTCGCGTTCGCCGCCGTGACGGTGACGCCGCTGGTGCCGGCTATCGGGATCGGTTGTGTGCACCCGGCATCGCGACAGAGGCGGTAGGCTACCCGTGAGCCGATATCTCCACCGCGTTGGAGGTGGCGAGCACCCGAGGCGAGGTGGGTGCCGCCGTCGATGCTCATCATCAGGCTGACGCCAGGGGTGCATCGCAGGCGGATGGCCTGCGATGCTGTCGTCGTCGCATTATGGGTCGCGGTCGAAAGGCTGGAGTCTTCCCCGAAGTCAAGCGTCCCGATAGCGCCGGCATTGACGCCGGGTGCAAGGCCATCAATGAGGCAGCCGGGTTCGATCCGCGCGGTAACATCGAAATCGGCGTTTGTTTCGGCCTGCGCCGGAAAAGAGAGGCCGCCCCCGCTCGCGACCAAAACGAGGAGGGCGGCCAGCGCCCGGCGCATTTGTTCCAGAGAGTCCGTCATGGGTAGGGCCATGCCAGTCTTAGCGCCGGGCTGAGGGTTCGTGTCCTAAAGTTCGAGAACGACGGTGATTGTGTCGCTGTAGGTTCCGGCGACCAATCCGGCTTCGCCAAAGGCGCGGCCGTAGATATTGATGGTCTGCGCCGCGCCGGTAGAGGCTAGAACAATGTCGCCGCCGATTGGAATGAGCGTCGTGCGGCTCGAATCCGAATAAAGGTTATAGGTCACAAACTGTCCGGCGGTCGAGGAATGGGCCATGGCCCGCAGGCCCGTGCCGGCGCCTTCGCCATCATTCTCGCCGGCTTCGAACGAGAGGATGGGCGCGATGCCGGGGCTGCACTGGATCGAAAGCGCACCGCCGCCGTTAAGCACCTCGGCGTCGCTCTGCACAAAGAGGGTGTTCTCGGTGCCGAAGTCGACGGTGCCGAAGTCGGCACCGCTCGCGCCGTCGTCGAGATTCTGCCCATTGATGATGCAGCCGGCTTCGAGCGTGATCGTTGCGTTGATAGTGCCCGTAATATCGGCGTGAGCGGAAGGAGCGAGAACCGCAGCCGCAATCATAGTGCCTGCAGTCAGAGCGGATTTATAGGCGTTATTCATCGGGCGCATCCCCTGCTGATTTATTCCAGAGTAAGAATCCGGAACAAGATCTTCCTGATGCGCAAAATGTATAGAAGACATGTTAACAATATATTTGTGTCAACTCGGGATATATTGTCATCAAATCAGTGTTGAATCACTAAATACTGCAAATGACTGTATGTCATTGCAGTTCAATTTCCGAGATATGTCTGTTGATGACATGCTAAGTGTCCTTTCCACAAAAGTCCCGCGCAGCCGTGTCCGGATTGGAGCATTTGCGGTGAAATGGGCGGGTTGGCCGTCATCCGCCTTGAACGGACATGTGCGTCGCTCGCGCGTTGCGCCTGCATTCGTTATTCTAAATCAGCGATTTGCAGGGGATGCTGTCCATCTCGCGCTTTGCAGGGCTTTGGTCCGGACCGGATAGGATTGTATGTCGGGTAACCGCGATCCCGGCCGGCCGCGATCGAACATGCCCCGCATTGTTGCTCGGCGGCTGCGAGCAGATGGCTCGAAAACGGCCATCCTCTGCCCTTCATGTTCGCTATGTCACCGAGGGAGATGTCATCATTGATATGAACGATATATCAGGAAAACTGTAGTCAGCCCACTGCGACCACCGCCTCGATCTCGACCAGAGCGCCGAAGTGAAGTGGGCCGCTGGGGACGATCGAGCGGGCTGGGCGATGGGTGCCGAAGAAGTTGGCGTAGGCGCCGTTGACCTCGCCCCAATGCGCGACGTCGGTCACGTAAAGAGTACAGCGGATGACATCCTCTTTCGCCGCGCCGACGACGCCGGCGATCGCTTCGATATTGCCGAGCGCGAAGGCCACCTGATCGGCGATCGGGACGGTGTCGGCGTCGGGGGTGTCTCCCGTCACGCCGAGTTGCCCCGACACATGGAGCGTATCGCGGTGGAGGACGGCCTGCGCGTAGTGCCCGCCCGGTGGCGGGGCATCGGCGCAGCGTATTTCGGTCAGCTTTTTGGTCATCTTCTATCTCCGGATTGTGTCACCAGCCGCCGGTGCGCGGCCATTGCGCGACTATCTCGCCGCCCTGCAGGACATCGTAGGACGCATAAGCGGCGCAGGTCAGGCAGGCGTGGTTTGGAAGGATGCGAACGAGGCTGCCGATGGGCAGGCGATCGAACCAGCTTTCGTCGGGGACCGTTACGCTGCCATGTTCCTGATGCACGACGGTGACCGCAAGTGATCCGAGCTGTTCGAGCGTCACGGCGTCGCAGACGAGGCCATAGCCGGCTTCGGGCATGAAGCGATTGGCGCCGATATCCTTCGACAGCGCGAGCGCGCCCGCGTCAAGGATCAGGCTGGGTCCGTTGTGCTGATGCCCGATCACCGTTGCGAGAACCGAGACGGCGATGTCGTCTGGCGTGCACACGCCGCGCGAGAGCTGGGCCAGATCGTGGAACAGATAGATTCCGGCGCGCACCTCGGTCACGCCCGCCAGATGTTCAGCGAACAGGACTGTCGGCGTCGAACCGATGCTGACGATGGGGCAGGGATGGCCGCGGTCGCGCAGATAGTCGGCCGACGATACCGCGGCGAGACGTTCGACCTCGGCCAGCGCGCTGACGGGTTCGGGCTCGGCGAAGGCATAGGAATGACCCGCGTGCGACATGATGCCCATCAACTCGAGATTTGGCGCGGAGGCGGCGATGGCCTCGGCGATCGTGAGAAGCGCTGCCGATGCGGGCTCGACGCCGCTGCGATGCTCGCCGCAGTCGACCTCGATCAAAATGCCGAAGCGCGCGTCGAGCGCGGCCGCAGCCTGTCCGATCAGCGCGGCGGCTTTGCGGTCGTCGACAACGAACAGCAGTCGTGCGCCCGTTTCGCGCTGGATGCGGTCGGCGCGGGCGAGTTTCGCAGGCGCGATCGCGGTCGAATAGAGGATGTCGCGCCAGCCAGCGGCTGCGAAATATTCGGCCTCGGCCAGCGTCGAGACGGTAATCGGCCCCTGTTCGCCATCGGCCGCCATGCGCGCGACGTCGGTCGACTTGGCGGTTTTGAGGTGCGGGCGGAGTATGACGCCGAGGTCCGCGCAGCGCGCGCGCATCCGTTCGGCGTTGCGGTTTAGCCGCGCGGCATCGAGGATAAGCCGGGGCGTATCCAACCCCTCGAACATCTCCGCTTGTTTTATCATACCAGCTCCATCAGCGGATCGAGCGTATCCGCGATCAAAAGGGGCCGCGCGGTATCGGCGACGAACGGCAGGCCCGCCCGGTTGTGCCAGAAAACGGGCATGCCGACCCCCGCAGCGCCTGGAATGTCGGCGGGCGACCCCGCGACGAACAAGGTGCGCGCAGGATCGGCGCCCAGCCGCTCGAGCGCCGCACGATACGGTTGCGGATGCGGCTTGTAATAGCCCGTCTCCTCGGAGGTAACGACAACCGAGAAGGGGACGCCGACACGACCGGCCGCCTGCCGCCCCAGCAGGGTCGAACAGTTAGTGACGACGCCGAGCCGGATGCCGCGCGCGCTGAGCGCCCCGAGCACGCGGGGAACTTCGGGCCAGGGCTGGAGCGTGTTCCAGTGCGCCGTCAGCGCGTCGGCGGCGGAAGGCGCGATCCCGGCCTCGATCGCGGCTTCACGCACTAGATCCTCATAGGGGCGATAGGCGCCGCAGCCATAGGTCAGTGCCAGATAGGCCCGACGCCAGCGCAGCCCGTCTGCGGCTGATCCCGCAGCGCCGTTCCAGAGCGACCAGGAATCGAGCAGGGCCGTCAGAAGGTCGAAGACGACGGCTTCGATAGGGGCGATCTGTTTCATAGGCTGAGTTCCGAATCCCGTTTCGCCGGCCGGGAACCGGGCACCCGGATCCGGGCGGCGCCCTTGTGTCGAACCGCGACTAACAGGGATATGACGGCGTCGGCCAATGCCTGTTGTGGATGGAATTATGCCGCAGCGTAAGCATCTTGGCGCGCCGGCCATGGCGGCGCTCCTATGCCGCCGCCAGCCGCCAGAACGTCTCGGCAGAGGGCGATTGCCGGCCGCGCGGCCGATAGAGGCGCACATCGACGGCGATGTCCCAGCGATCGTCCCCGGCGCGGACCAGCGCGCCCTTTGCAAGATCGTCGGCGACGATGCTGAGCGGAAGCCAGGCCAACCCCTTGCCATCCTTTGCCATGCGCGCGAGCACCAGCGTGTGCGAGGTAAAGACCGGCGTGAAACTGGTCGGCGTTGCGCTGGCGCCCAGCACCGCAGACACGATGCGGTCCATGCCCGATTCCGCGCCATAAGCGAGCAGGCTGACCGGACCGCCCCCTTCGCCGACCAGCGGATGGAGCGGCGCCGTGCCTTCTTCGCGGGGGGCGCTGACTGGGACCAGGGCGTCGGTGCCAAGCGAAATCGATTGGAAGCCGGCGCCGTCGAGAACCGACGGGGCGCCGGCGTGGAAATAGCAGAGGCAGAAATGCGCCTTGCCGTTGAGCATGATCTGTTCGGATGCGCTCATATTGTCGGCATTAAGCTGGATCGGGATTGCGGCGTCCATCATGGCCTGAAGCTGGGCGAGCCACTGGGGGAAGAAGTTCAGCGCAAGCGCGTGGGTGACGAGAATCTTGACCGTCGAGGCCGAGGTTCCGGCGATCTCCTGCACCTCGCGCCGACCATGTTCGATGTCGCGCAAGACGGTTTCGGCGATCGCGGCGAAGCGTTTGCCCGCGGGGGTCAGGATCATCTGGTGCGTGCTGCGATCGACGAGTTCGACCCCCAGCCAATCCTCGAGCGAGCGGATACGGCGGCTGAACGCGGGCTGTGTCACACAGCGCGCAGCCGCGGCGCGCGAGAAATTGCCCGCGCGGATCAGCGCGCCGAAATCCTCAAGCCAAGCCATTTCCATCGCGCAAATCCCTCCGATCCACCGACCCTTGTAACCGATCGCGGGCGATCGCCCAGCCTTCCCGTCATGCATGGTTTGATCCATATTCTGCATTGGCCCCGGCGTGCGGCGATTGGCAGTCTGTGCTGGTCGAGGGAAATGCCCCGTCTTCCCGAGGTCTGAAAATGGTCGGTGGACGAGGGCGATTTCAGGGAGTGAGATAAGATGGGTTCGAACATCCTGCGCCGGCCGCTGCCGCGCTGCAATGCGCGTGTCGTCGCATGGACGGCCGCCGCCATCTGCGCGGCGATGGTCCCTGGAGCATCGCCAGCCGCGTCGGCAAAGCCCACTGTGGAAGGGCCATCGACACTGGTGCCGCGCGACCTGCTCTTCCGCTCGCCAACCTATTCGGAATTGCAGATCAGCCCCGACGGAAAGCAACTCGCCTTTCTCCACCCCCTGAACGGCGTTCTTAATGTGTGGGTGGCGCCGATCGACGATCCGGTTGCGGCGAAGCCCGTCACCCGCTTTGACAACCGCCCGCCCGACGCATTCCAGTGGAGCGCCGACGGGCGTTTCATCCTGGTCCAGAAGGACGTCGGGGGCGAGGAGCATCATCAGCTCTGGATCGCCGATCCCGAGAAGCGGACCGTCATCAACGCGACCGACGATCCCGCGGTGCAGACCAAGATAGTCAAGGTGTCGAAACAGCGCCCGGGCGAGATACTCGTCGGCATGAACATTCGCGACCGGCGTTACCGCGATATCTATCGCATCGACCTTGCGACCGGCCAGCGGACCGAGGTGTACCGCAACGCCGCGAATTATATCGACGTCGTCGCCGACCCCGATTTCAACATCCGCTTGGGGGTTCGCGGCAATGTCGACGGATCGTCGACCTATTTCCGGCTCGACCCGGCTGGCCCCAGCGAGTTCATGACGATTCCGCTCGCCTCGCTGCGCAATTCCAAGGTCTTCGGCGTCGATGCGAGGGGCCAGATCGCGATGCTCGACAGCCGCGACGGTGACAAGGCGAACCTCGTCACGGTCGATCTGACGACGGGCAAGAAGACGCTGATCGCCGCCGCTGTGCGCGCCGATATCGTCGAGCCTTTGCTCGACGAGGAGAGCGGGGCGCTGATCGCGACGCGCGAAGACCCGCTGGTGAGCGAGTGGACGGTGCGCTCGGACGCCGCGCGCGCCGAGTTTGCTGCGCTCGAGGCTGCCGTTGCCGGGCCGTTCAAGATTGCCGGGCAAACCCCCGACAATGCGCGATGGCTGCTGCTCGAGACGGTGCCCAACCGCCCCGACCGCTATAGCTGGTGGAACCGCAAGGACCGTAGGCTCGCGCCGTTGCTGTCGACGCGGCCCGATCTGGAGCAGCGAACGTTGGCGCGCCGCTTGCCGGTCACCATCGCGTCGCGCGACGGCCTTAGCCTGCCGAGCTATCTGACGCTGCCAACCGGTACGAAATTGGGGGCGAACGGCATGCCGGCGACCCCGGTTCCGCTCGTCCTGCTCGTCCATGGCGGGCCCTGGTTGCGCGACGATCTGGCCTTTGACGCGCAGCACGCCTGGCTGGCCGACCGCGGCTATGCGGTGCTGTCGGTCAACTTCCGTGCATCGGGCGGCTTCGGCAGCGATTTTATGTCGAAGGGCGACCGTAAATGGTCCGAAACGATGCACGACGACCTGCTCGACGGGGTGCAGTGGGCGATCGACAAGGGCGTGACGGCAAAGGATCGCGTCGCGGTAATGGGGCTTTCTTACGGGGGCTATTCGACGCTTGTTTCGTTGAGCTTTACCCCCGACACATTCCAGTGCGGTGTCGATCTTGCGGGTCCGAGCAATCTGGTAAAGCAGGTCGCCTTGATGCCCGATTGGTGGGCCTGGCAGCGTCCGCAATTCGTCAACCGGGTCGGCGATCCGACGACGAAGGAAGGCGCCGACGACCTGATGCGGCGCTCGCCGATCGCGCGGGTCGATGCGATCACCAAGCCGCTGCTTGTCACGAACGGCGCGAACGATCCGCGCATCTTTCCCGACCAGTCGCAGGAAATCGTCGATGCGATGAAGGCGCGCGGCAAACCCGTGACCTATGCCTTCTACCCCGACGAAGGCCATGTCTATGCGAAGGATGAGACCAACATCTCCTTCGCCGCGATCGCCGAGCATTTCCTGTCGAAATGTCTCGGCGGGCCGGCCGAGCCTTATGGTGACGACCTTGCCGGGTCGCGGGTGGAGCTGAAGGCAGGGGCGGCGTTCGTCCCGGGATTGGAGCAGGCGTTCAAGGCGACCGGTGGCGGGGTCACGGCGGGGAAATAGTCCCCGCCTAAGGCTCGCCCAAAAAGGTCGCGAGTGGAGCGTCGAATGGCGGCGCCTTTCCGGCGGTCTCGGCAAGGTCCATCCGCAGGAAGGCATTCTGGACATAGCGGATGCCCGCCCAGCGCAGCGGTTCGACCTCCCAGTTCGGTGCCTGCTGACGCAGATAGGGCGCGTGTGGATAGGGCGCAGCTCCTGTGACCAGCGCGGCGAGCGCGCGGGCCGAGATCGCGCTCGTAATGACGCCGTGTCCGGTATAGCCATAGGCGTGACCGATCCGACGGTTGCTGTCGAAATGCACCGTCGGAAGCCAGTCGCGCGGAACGCCGAGATAGCCCGCCCATTGGTGTGTGAACTCGACACCTTCAAGTGACGGCCACCATTCGAGCAGCCGGTCGCGAATCCAGCCGAAATTGGCATTTTCGCTAAGCGCGGTCTCGCTCATGTCGGAGCCGTAGCGATAGGGCGCGCCGCGGCTGCCGAACAGGATACGCCCGTCAGCGGTGCGCGTCAGATAATTGGTCGTGTTGACATAGGAGCTGAGGCACTCGCCGCCGGCCCATCCGACCTGATCCCATTGGTCCGCCGTCAGCGGTGCGGTCAGCATGATCGTCGAGGCCATCGGAATCAGACGGCGGCGATAGTCGGGTAGGCCGGTCAGAAACGCCTCACCGGCAAGCAGGACCGCGCGCCGTGCGCGGATCGTGCCGCCGGTGGTGATCAGCGCCGGTTGTATTCCCGCGCTGGTCTGCAGCACTTCGGTCCCCTCGTAGATGCGCACGCCGCGCCCTTCGAGCGCCCGCGCGAGCCCGCGCACCAGTCGGCCGGGGTGGATCGTGCCGCCGACACGGAGGCGGAGTGCGCCATGAACCCCGGTTGCGTGGACCGCCTCATGCGCCCTGTCGGCGTCGAGCAGTTCGCAGACATCGGTCATGCCAAGCGCTGCATAGGCGTCGTACGATCTCTGGAGAGAGGGCATTTGCTTTGCGCTGCGGGCGAGGGTGATGACGCCAACAGGATTGAAATGCGCGTCGATGTCTTCCTGCTCGCAGATGCGGCCGACCTCGTCGACCATCGCCTGCTGCGCCAGCAGCATAGTGCGCGCGGTCTCGGCGCCGAAGCGACGGGTGAGGGCTGCGGGGTTGATCGGAAGGCGCGGCGAGCACCAGCCGCCGTTACGCCCCGACGCGCCGAAGCCGCAGAACTGCCGTTCGACGATTGCGATCGAAAGCGTAGGGTCGGCCTGCAGCAGGAACCATGCGGTCCACAACCCCGAAAATCCGCCGCCCAATATCGCGACATCGACGGTCTCATCGCCCGCGAGCGGCGCGCGCGGGGTCAGATCGTCATAGCAGGTCGCGAGCCAGTAGCTGCCGATCGTGTCGGGGGAAACCGGATCCGTGCCTGCGGTTTTGCCGGTCGCTACCATGCCGGTTCGCCGCCGTTCTAGCGGCCTGTCGGCCGATACTCGATCGTCATGCTCGATACCGCATTCTTGCGAAACTGTTCGGGCGCGAGGTCGATTTTTTTGAGCTCATTGGTCTCGTGCATCATCGTCTGGTCGGCGAGGTTCGGATTGCCGTTGCTCTTGGGATCAACGAACAGATTCTGTCCGCCTGCATCGACCACCGAATAGAGCGCACGCCGGTCGCGGGCGATCTCCATCAGCCCGACCCAGCTTTCGCCGCCATTGTGCGGCGCCATCGTCGGGCCGAGGCGGAGGACCGCCGACAGGCGATGCTCCGGATAATCCTCGGCCATTTGAGGGCGGTCAGGTGTTTCGAGTGAGGCGTCGAAATATTTCCAGAAGATCGGTTGTTTCCATTCGGCCATATCCTTGCCGGGGAAACGTGCCTTGACCTCGGCTAACGTCGCCTTGATCGTGTCGATCATCGCCGCGGTCCGGTCGCGGCCGGCGAAATAGTCGATCGCCAATGGCGCCCCTGCGGCATCGCCCTGAAAGGCGCGGAGCAGCAGGCTCGACTGGTAGGTCAGATAACGGTCGGCATCGATCTTGTGCCACCAGTCGCCCATATCGTCGCCGAAGATCATCCGCGGCGCGACCTGCAGCCAGGTGCGATAAAGGGTAAGGCCGGGATTGTCGTAGCGCTGGTCGCTGTCGCTGTCGCGATACAGGCCATCGAAGCTCAGCATATATTCGCCCGCACGCTTGACTTCGGGATCGTCGATCGTCTCGATCGCTTTACGGATATACGGCGCAAAAAAGTCGGGCGCGGCCTGATTGCGATCGACCGCGCCAAGCGCGTTGAAGATCTTGCCGTTGAATTCGCGCATGTCGAGCAGGGTCAGCGACTGGCCGTTCTTCGCGAGCCGGTCACCGAGCCATGTGCGGAAGGTCGCACCGATGCGGGCGTTGTCGCCTTCCTGTGACCAACCCGTCGCCTTGCTGTTCCAAGACATGAAATATTGCTGCCGCGGATTGATCATCTGGGGCTTTTCGGCGGGCGTCAGAAAACCGGTCCAGTCATATTCACCCGTGCCCGGGGTGGGCAGGCGCGGGTCGACGCCGGCGGCCTTTTTCGGCAGCGCGCCCGCCTCGAAATAGGCGATCGTGCCATCCTCGCCGCCATAGCAGGCGCCGAGATTCCAGCCGAGGCGGTCGACGCCCTTTTCCTTGAATTCGGTGAGGCTCTTTGCGCGACCCATCTCGGCAAAGGCGATCCATGTGTCGAGTTCGCGGCCATGCACGCCCATCTGCTGCGAATAGGCGGTGCCATTGTCGATATCCCAGGCGATCACTGGCCCGTGGATCGTCCACGCGACATCGTGGGTGACGGGCGCACCGTCCTTTATCCGGAAGGTCTCGGTGCGATGCACCATCTTCTTCCACGCGCCCTTGTACCAATATTCGTAGCGGTTTTTGGGGTTCAGCTTTTCTGCGAAGGTTGTGCCGGCCTCGCTGCTTCCCGACACGAGCAGCCAGCCGTGCTGTGCACCGCGCCCCATCGTTGGTACGCCCCATCCAGTCGAGCCGAAGCCTGCATTGCCGAAGCCGCCTCCCTGCAGGTGGATTTCGGGGCCGTCGGCGGTGGCCTCCAACATCAGGACATTGCCGCTAGCGGATTTTTCAGGGCCGATCACCAGACAGCGGCTCGCGCCCTTGACCGGGAGCGGCGGTGCGGTCTGCTCGGCGGCGGAGGCGACGTCGCGGCTTTTGGGTAGCTGGGCGGAGGACTGGACCGGCGTGGGCACTGGACGCGCAGGCGCGCGGTCGTCGCCCGCCGGAATCGTCGTCGGGGAATCGGGGTCGGAGATCGGCACGACATCGTTGAAGATTTGCCAAGCCTTGTCCGCGCCATAGCGGTCGGTCATCGCCTTCAGAAATTCGAGATTTCGAATCTCGTAGGTGTCGCGACCCAGCGGCGCGGCGGTTATCAGCGCCAGATATTCGGTGAGCGTCCAGCGGGTCGGTTTGATCCCCCAGCGGATGAATTCGAGCGGCGTCAGATTTTCGGGGTCGGCGTTCACCTCGTCGATACGCTTGTTGATACCGTCGACCATGCCGCGGATCATCTTCTGATGCTCGGGCGCAAGCGCGCGATAACGCGTCATCAATTCGGTATCGGACAGCTTGCGACCGCGCATGACCTTGTCGGTGTCGAGCGCTGAGGCGCCCACCAGTTCGGCGCGGCGACCCTGTGTGTTGTGCCGCGCGAGTTCCATCGCGGCGAGGCGGTCGTGCGCGATCGCATAACCCGCGCCGAACATCACCGCGTCCGAGGTCTCACCTTCGACATGGGGGACACCGAAGCTGTCGCGATAGATGGTGACCTTGTCCGTTGCGCTCCCCTGTGCCAGCGCGGCGGGCGAGGCCGTGGCCAGAAATGCGGCGGAACTCCAGAGCAAGGCGGCAGTCGAACGGCGCATCAGAAACGTCTCCCCGGACAGTCTATTTCGGCAGGAATGCCTCGGCCAATGCGACCCACAGCGCCGCACCCGTGGGCGAAATACTGTCGTCATAGGCATAGTGCGAATTGTGGAGCATCACCGACCCCGGCCCCTCGTCGCCGTTACCGAGCAGCAGGAAGCAGCCGGGAATAACGTCGAGATAGCGGGCGAAATCTTCGCCTCCCATACCGGGCACTTCGAGGTCGACGAAGCGGTCGGCGCCGACGACCCCGATCGCAATGTCGCGGACGCGTGCGTAGAGATCTGCGGGGTTGTGCAGGGCGGGGTAGCCGCGCTCATAATGCAATTCGGCAGTTGCGCCGAAGGAAGCGGCGACGCCGGTCACGATCTCGCGCAGCCGTCGTTCAGTCGCGTCTTGGCTCGCCCGTGACAGCGTGCGAACGGTGCCGCCCATGCGCGCCTCGTCGGCGATGATGTTGAAGGCGGTTCCCGCCTCGACCTTGCAGATCGACACGACCGCCGCGTCCATCGGGTCGGTGCTGCGCGCAACGATGCTCTGCACTGCGACGATGATCTGCGCCGCGACCAGCACGGGGTCGACGGTGAGGTGCGGCCGCGCCGCGTGGCCGCCCTTGCCCGACACGACGATCTCGAACTTGTCGGCAGCCGCATAGAGTGCGCCCGCGCGCCCTGCGAGCTTGCCGGCGGCGATACCGGGACGATTGTGGATGCCGAAGATAACCTCCATCGGGAAACGATCGAACAATCCGTCGCGGATCATCGCGCTGGCGCCGCCGTCGGGATCGCCGCCGGGGCCTTGATAGCCGAGCGATTCCTCGGCGGGCTGGAAGATCAGGTGGACCGCGCCGTCGAAATTGCGCGTCGCGGCAAGATGTTTCGCGGCGCCGAGCAGCATCGTCGTGTGCCCGTCGTGGCCGCAGGCATGCATGACGCCGGGCGTGCAGGACTTGTGATCGGACTCGGCCAGTTCGGCCATCGGCAGCGCGTCGATGTCGGCGCGGATGCCGATTGCGCGGTCCGACCGGCCGGCGCGGATCGTCGCGACGATGCCGGTGCCGCCGATCCCGGTGTGGACCTCGTCGACCCCGAATTCGGCAAGCAGATCGAGGATGAAGCGGCCCGTGCCCAGTTCGTGAAAGCCGAGTTCGGGGTGCCGGTGGATATGCCGGCGCCAGGCGGTCATGTCGGCTTCGAGTGATGTCAGGTCAACGGACATGGGGACGCACCTCCTGGCGCAGCGGCAAAGTCAGGCTAAGGGCGGGGCGCTGCCGACCCCAATGCTTATCGGACATGGTTGCATGTCCCGCAGTGAGTTCCATCATGATCTCCCTCAGGGCACGGCGTGCGCCGCGACCTGATAGAAGACCTGAGCGTGCGGGCCGAGCGGAAGATCGAGAACGACCCACGCGACCACCATCATGATCCCCGTAGCCATGAAGCAAAGCGCATAGGGAAGCATCAGTGCGAGCAGCGATCCGACTCCCATCGACTTGTCCCACCGCTGGCAAAAGACCAGGACGAGCGGGAAATAGCTCATCAGAGGGGTCATGATGTTGGTATAGCTGTCGCCCATGCGATAGGCGGCGGTCGTCATTTCGGGGCTGATGCCCAGCAGCATGAACATCGGTACGACGACTGAGGACAGGACGCTCCATTTCGCTGTGGACGATCCGATGAACAAATCCATCATCGAGGATAGCAGCAGGACGCAGACGAGCAGCAGCGCCGGGGGAAGGTTCATGCCCTGTAATTTTTCGGCGCCACCGATCGCGATGATCGGACCGATGCCCGACCAGTTGAACATCGCTACGAAATGGGCAGCAAAAAAGACGAACACGAGATAGGGCGCGATCGTCTTCACACCCTCGCGCATCATCGCGATCACATCGTTCGAGTTTTTCACCGTCCCGGCCGCGCGCCCGAAAACGACGCCGGTCAGCAGGAACATCAGAAATAGCGCCGCGATCATCGAGGCGTAGAGCGGTTGCAGGCGGATCGGGCCCTCGGCGCCCTGATCGATGAAGGGCGTGTAGCCAGGCCACAGGCAAAGCGCCGCGAACAGCGCGGTGACCAGCAGCGCGGCGATGCCGGCGCGGCGAAGGCCCCGCCGCTCGTCGTCGCTGAGGTCGCCCTTTTCCAGATCGGCACGAAGCTCTTCGTCAACGTCCTCGTTCCATGTTCCGAGGCGCGGTTCGACCACCTTGTCGGTGATGAACCAGATGATCGGGGTAAAAAAGACGACGATGCCAAGGATGAAATACCAGTTGCCGAGTGGATTCATCGTCCAGCCGGGCTCGACGATGCGCGCTGCTTCCTGTGTGAAGCCGAACAGTAGGACGTCGAGCTGGCCCGGCATGATATTGCCGGCATAGCCTCCCGATACAGCGGCGAGCGCGGCGGCAATTCCCGCAAGCGGGTGACGCCCGACCGATGCGAAGAGGACCGCTGCCATTGGGATCAGCACGACATAGGCGGCGTCGGCGGCATGGTGCGACACCATACCGACGACGGCGATGATCGGCGTCATGTAGCGGCGCGGGGTGCTGCGGAGCGACCCGCGGATCAGTGCGAAGAACAGCCCTGATCGCTCAGCCACCGCGGCGCCCATCATGATCGTAAGAATGATGCCGAGCGGGGTGAAGCTGGCATAGGTGCGCGGCATTTCGGTAAACAGCCGCGCGATATTCTCGGCCGAGAACAGGCTGGATGCGCGATAGGTCAGGACGCCCCCGGCGAGTTCGGCACCGGCGGGCGCCTCCTTGCCCGAATAGGGTAGCGAGGCACTCCATCCGAGCTCCGCGCCGATCGCCGACACGATCATCAATATGACGATGAGGTAGAGGAAGATGATCGTGGGGTCGGGCAGCATATTGCCGACCCGCTCGACGACGCCAAGGAAACCTCTCTGACGCGCGGGGCGTGCGATTTCGGCACTCATGATCGCACCTTCCTGACCGGCCACGGTGAATTCTCCTTTGAAAACGACATGAGGCCCGCGCGCGCGAATGTCACGCGGGCCTCATCTGCCTGGTCAGGGTCAGAAGTTCACTTCGAGCCCGGCGCGGATGACCGGACCGAATTGGTCGAAACCGCCCCCCGACGGATCGATGACCTGAACCGATTCCATCACCGGCAGCTTTTTGTTGAAGAGATTCGTGACGCCGAATGAGAATTTGGCTTCCTGCTTTCCGTTCATCGTCAGCGTGTAAGAGGCCGAGATGTCGTTATAAAAGCGCGACCCCGTGCGGTCGGGCGACAGGAGTTCGCGGCTGATCCCGGGCGAAATGTCGGTCAGCGCTTGGCTCGACTGATAGCGTCCCTGCCAGCCGAGCGTCAGCGGACCGTTGCTGTAGGTCAGTCCGACGACACCCTTGTATTTGGGATAGCCGTAGAAGCCCTCGAGCACCGTGTAGAGGTCCGGCCGCGCCTGGAAGGTGAAGGTGCGGAGACGGTGCAGATAGGTGAAGGCAAGGTTGGCCGAGAGTCGGCCGGCGCCGAGCGGGTGGGCATAAAACAGCTGCGTATCAAGCCCCGAGGTTTGCAGCTTGGACGTGTTCACATAGGTGCTTCGACCGCCAATGATGCTGAAGAAGTTCGCTCCCGGGGTCGTGTCGCGGGTGATTAGCGCACACAGGTCCGGATCGGGGCCACCCGCGCGGTCGACGCAATTTTCAGCGATCGCTTGCGGGCTGAGGAAGCTGATCGCATCCTCGATCTTGATGTCGAACCAGTCGGCCGAAATCTGGAGGCCCGGCAGGAAATTCGGCGTCAGGACGAAGCCTGCAGTCCAGCTGTCCGAAACTTCGGGGCGAAGATTCTGGTTGCCCGACACAATGAACGGGACCCCGATCCCTCCACTGACCGGGACGAAGCCCGCCGGCCGGCCCAATGCGGCGCAGTTGGCGGCACGATTGGGATTCTGGCCGAGATTGTTTTGCGAACAGGGATCGTTGACGTTGGTCGTCTGGCCCTCGCTCGGACGGAAGGCTTCAAAAATATTCGGGGCGCGAATGGCGCGGCTGAGCGTCGCGCGGAGGCGGAGCCCGTCGACCGGTTCCCAGATCGCGCCGGCCTTCCATGACGTCGCTTTGCCGGAGTGACTATAGTCGGCGTGGCGTACCGCGCCCTCGACTGACAGCAACTCGGCAAAGGGCATGCCGGTCAAAATGGGCACGCTCAATTCGCCGAAGAATTCGGTGACATGATAGCCGCCCGAATAATCTTGCGACGATGCTTGATTGGTCACGCCCGCCTTGATCAGTGGATCGGTGGTGCGGCCGTTGCGTTCCTTGCGATATTCGGCGCCGAGCGCGATGCCGATGGACCCGCCGCCCGGCATGGTCAGGAACTTGCTCGAATCGCCGGAGAGTGAAAAGCCGGCGGTGGTTTGCCGCACGAAGGCGCGCGATACCGTTGTTGTGCTGACGAAGTCGCGCGCTTCCTGCGTGCTGGCGGTCGAGCCGAAGGGATTGAACGGCACGCAGGGACCGCTGCCGACGATAGCGGGCCGGACATAACCGGCCGGCTGCAGCGCGGGCACATCCATGCGGCAGCGTATCTGCCCCGAACCGGGATCGACCACGGCGTCGAGCGCGGCGCGCAGGTTGGGCAGCAGCATGCGATTGTAACCGGTGAACTTCGCCTTGGTACGGCCATAGGTGCCATAGATATCGTAGCGGAGATCGGAGAAGCCGGTTTCGAACTCGCCTTTCAGGCCGCCGACGAAGGACAGGCTGTTGCGATCGACCTGGCTATAGCGCAATCCGACGTCGGTGTAGAGGCGATCGAGTGACAGCGTCGTTGCACCGGCCGCGAGCAACTGCTGGCGGAAGGTCTCGTTCAGGAACGCATTCTGCGCGATGTTGATCGGCTGTGCGGCACGGAGCACGGGCTGCCCCCGTCCATAGCTTGACGTATTGTTATAGTCGGCGCCGAAATAGGCCCGCACATTGTCGCTGAAGTCGAAATGCGTGCTGAGGTTGAGGTTGTAGCGCTCGATATCGGGAACGATCGAAATCGAATCGTCGAAGCGGAAACAGGCCGGGCCGCAATTGTCGAACTTCCCGAACAGGCTGCCATCGGTGAAGAGCGGTGTCGGTGCGGGACGCGGCGTGCCGTCGTCATTGAAGACGAACGCACCGAGGCCGCCGGTGTCGCCGCGGAGCCCTACGGCCCCGTACCCCGAATATTGGAAGGCTTCGCCGCCGGGCACGATGATATAATCCGGAATGCCGTCGTTCGGACCGGTGTCGGCCGGGTTGATCATCGCGACATTGTTTCGCATGTCGGCCTGCCGCGGGGTGATCTCCTTCACTTTCGTATAATCGGCTGCCAAAGTGAGGTTGCCGCGGCCCTCGGCGAAATTCTTGCCCGCCACAATGCTGCCGCCATAAGTGAAACCTTCCGACCCGCGGGCCGGCTGCGACCCGTTGAAGGACAGGCGAACACCGTCGAAATCGTCTTTGGTGATGATGTTTACAACGCCCGAGACAGCGTCAGAGCCATAGATGGCCGAGGCGCCGCCCGTGATGATCTCGATCCGCTCGATCAAATTGGGGTTGATCGAATTGAGGTCGAGCGCCGCGCTGTCGGTGGCACCCGCGACACGGCGTTTGCCGTTCACGAGGGTGAGCGTGCGGTTCGACCCGAGGTTGCGAAGATCGACGACCGCGAGGCCGCCGCTATTCTCGCCGCGCGAGCCCGAGGCGCCGCTTTGCTGGCTCTGCTGCATGCTGCCCGAAAAGCCGATGGCGGGCTGCTGGGCGAGCGCGCGGCCAATGTCGAACTGCGCATTGTTGTTGTCGAGTGTTTCCGAACTGACGACGCCGACCGGGGTCGGAAGATCGAGGACGGGGCGGCCGATGCGCGACCCTGTCACGACAATGTCGCTACTCCCGTCTATTGCTTGCTCGTCGGCCGGTGAGGCGGTGTCCTGCGCGTTCGCGGTGCCCGCAAGCCCCGCGCAAAGCGAGATCGCGAATAGCGATGTGGAAATTCTGAATTTGCCGCGTGCGGCTGCAGTTGCCGGTCCCTGGATCATATTTTTTCTCCGCCCTGAACCCTGCCAAAGCCGTCCGTTCGTCGGTTAGTGCAAGGGCCCAGCCTGTCTATGGACATGCGGACATCGTTCCCAATGCCGGTTCGACATAGAATCATTCGTACGGCGCGGGCGGCATCTGCGCAGCATAATTGCGCGACATGCCTTGGTCCCCGATAAATCGATTATGCAGTTTCCGCCTTCAATCGGTTTTTCAGCATCGTCCAGAAGGCCTCGACGCTAGGACTCCTGCGTGCGATCGGTTTGTAAATGCGGATCTCGATCGGAACATGCCAACGTGCATCGCCCGCGGCGACGAGGCGGCCGCTTTCAAGATCGGTGGCGGCGACGCTGAGCGGCGCCCAGCAAACGCCGCGTCCGTCGCGCGCCATCGACAGCAGTGCGGTCGCCATATGCGAGCGGAAGACGGTGCGGAGCGCGGCCGATCCCGCCGAAATCACCTGCGCGGCTTGCAGTATCCGGCCCATGCCCGACTTTTCTTCGAACTCCAGATAGGGGAGCGGCTGGTCGCCGCTGCCCGGCAGGGCGTGGGTGGGCGCTCCGTCGCCAAGCGGGGCGGTCACCGGCATCAATATATCCTCGCCCAGCGCCAGCGAGGTAAAACCTGCCGGGTCGAGCCGGTGCTGTGCTGCCGTATGATGATGGCATAGCAGGAAATCGGCTTTGCCCTCGAGCATGAAGCGTTCGCACGCGGCCATATTGTCCGCGATCAGCGTGATCGTCCCAGCCTCCTGGCCATCGTGCAGGCTGCGGAGCCAAGCGGGGAAAAAGGTCGTCGACAGTGCGTGTGTTGAGGCGAAGCGGATTTCATTGCTCAGCGTGCCGCCGATTTCACGGACATGATCGCGGCCCAGTGTCAGGCGCCGCATGATCTCTTCAGCGAGGACGCGGAACGCTTGGCCCGCTTCGGTCAGCGCGATCCGGTGCGTGTCGCGATCGACCAGCGTCGCGCCCACCCAATCCTCAAGCGCACGAATCCGGCGGCTGAACGCTGGTTGGGTCAGGTTGCGCGCTTCGGCGGCGCGGGAAAAATTGCCTTCATCCGCGAGCTTGATGAAGTCCTCGAGCCACATGATATCCATTTGAATCCACTCGTCGCATCAATTGATACTGTCCCGGCATTGGCTTCGTCCGAACCGCTGACGGTAATCCCAGCCCGCGAAACCGCAGGAAGGGTAGAAGAATGTCGTCGCCAAAAACGCTCTATGACAAGATCGTCGACGAACATCGCATATTATCTTTCGACGAATCTAGCGAGGCTGACGAACGATTATTGCTCTATATCGATAGAACGGTGCTCAACGAATACACAAGCCCCCAAGCGTTCAGCGGCCTTCGCGCCGCCGGGCGGACGCCCTGGCGGCCCGCCGCATCGCTCGGCGTTGTCGATCATGTCAATTCGACGAACCCCGACCCGGGCGCCGGCGCGCTTGACGACGGCGCGCGGCGGCAGATCGAATATCTGAGCGAAAATGGCCGCGATTTCGGGATCGAAATCTTCGATCTTTTCGATCCGAGACAAGGTATCGAACATGTCGTGATGCCTGAACTCGGAATGGTGCTTCCCGGCATGGTGATCGCCGCAGGGGACAGTCATTCGACGACCTATGGCGCATTCGGCGTCGTAGGATTCGGGATCGGCACGTCGGATATCGAGCATCTGCTCGCGACCCAGACGCTTGTCTATCGCCGACTGAAGACGATGCGGGTGGCGGTCGATGGCCGGTTGGCGCCGGGGGTCACGGCGAAGGATTTGATCATGGAGGTGATCCGCCGGATCGGCGCCGACGGCGCGGCGGGCCATGCGGTCGAGTTCGCCGGTACGGCGATCGAGGCGCTGGGGGTTGAGGCGCGCATGACGGTCTGCAACATGGCGGTCGAATGCGGTGCCCGCGTGGCGCTGATGGCGCCCGACGACAAGGTGATCGATTATATCGCGGGCTGTCCGCGCGCGCCCTCAGCGGAATTGCTGGCACAGGCGCGTACCGAATGGTCCTCGTTGCGCAGCGACCCCGACGCCCGGTTCAACAAGGAGATCGCGCTTGATGCGAGCGAGGTGCCGCCGATGGTGAGCTGGGGCACCAGCCCCGACCAGTCGCTCGCAATCACGCAAAGTGTGCCGGATCCGGAGGACATCCCCGCCGCGCGCCGCGCCGATGCCGTCCGTGCTCTCGCCTATATGGGGCTCGCGCCGAACACGCCGTTGCAGGATATTGCGATCGACCGAGCCTTCATCGGATCATGCACGAATGCGCGCTTATCGGACCTGCGCGATGCAGCCGAAATCCTGAAGGGGCGCAAGGTCGCCCCCGGTGTCCGCGCGATGATCTCGCCGGGAAGCAGCAATGTGCGCCGCGCCGCCGAGGCCGAGGGGATTGATCGCATTTTTATCGACGCGGGGTTCGAATGGCGGCGCTCGGGCTGCTCGCTGTGTCTCGCGATGAACGACGACAGCCTTGCACCCGGCGAGCGCTGCGCGTCGAGTACCAACCGCAATTTCGAAGGGCGGCAGGGCATCGGCGGGCGGACGCACCTGATGAGCCCCGCGATGGTGGCAGCAGCAGCGGTGACCGGCAAGCTTGTCGACGTGCGGTCGCTTGCCGCGACGGGAGCATTGTGATGGAGCGCTTCCTACGCGTCTCGGGGCCGGTCGCGGCGATGCCGGGTGCGAATATCGATACCGACGTGATCATGCCGAAGGCCTATCTCAAGGGCATCGACCGGTCGGGCCTGTCAATCGGGTTGTTTCACGATCTCCGCTTCGACGAGGCGGGGACGGCGCGGGGTGACTTCATCCTCAATCGCCCCGATATGGCGGGCACGCGCTTTCTGCTCGTGGGTCCCAATTTCGGCTGCGGTTCGTCGCGCGAACATGCCGTATGGGGCATGCTGCAATATGGGATCCGGGGGATTATCGGGTCGTCATATGGCGCGATCTTCGCCGACAATGCGGCAAACAATGGCTTGTTGCTGCTGTCGCTGCCGGTTGAGGAGGTCGCGGCGCTTGCCGCGGTGCTCGAAGACGGAGCAGGGCAGATGGCGATCGACCTAGAGGCGCAGCGGATCGAGGTTAACGGTCACGCGGCCGACTTCGATATTGATCCCGCAGTGCGGCGCGCGCTGATGCTGGGGCTCGACCGGATCGGCGAAACGATGACGCATGCCGAGAGCATCCGCGCGTTCGAGAAGGCCTATCTCGCGCGCAAGCCCTGGCTTATAGCAGGGCAGGAGTGATGAGCGCACACCCGGACTATCCCGATCTGATGCCCGGCTTTCGTTGGGAAGATGTCGACGCCGACGGCGTGCGAATCCGCGCAGCGATCGGCGGATCGGGGCCGCCGCTGCTTCTGCTCCACGGCCATCCGCAGACGCATCTGACCTGGTTCAAGATTGCGCCGGCTCTGGCGAAGCGCTTCACCGTCGTCGCGACCGACCTGCGCGGCTATGGCGACAGCGAGAAATTGCCCGGCGATGCGCTCCATCTCAACTATTCCAAGCGCGCGATGGCGGCCGATCAGGTCGCGGTGATGGCTGCCCTCGGCTTTCATCGCTTCGACGTCGTCGCGCACGACCGCGGCGCGCGCGTCGCGCATCGCATGGCGCTCGACCATCCGGATCGCGTCGCGCGGCTTGTCCTCCTCGATATTGCTCCGACCGCGACGATGTATGCGCAAACGAACCGTGAGTTTGCGACACGCTATTTCTGGTGGTTTTTCCTGATCCAGCCATTCGACTTGCCCGAACGGATGATCGCGGCGGACCCCGATCATTTCCTCGACCGGCATCTTGCTGGCCAGATCAAGGTCGATGGCTCGCTCGACCCGCGCGTCGTGGCCGAATATCGTCGCTGCTACCGCAATCCCGCGACGCGTCATGCGATCTGCGAGGATTATCGGGCCGCGGCGAGTATCGATCTGGATCATGACGCGGCCGACAGTGAGAAGCGGATCGAGGCGCCCTTGCTCCTTCTTTGGGGCGAATATGGCACCGTGGGAACGCTCTTCCACGTCCTGGAGAGCTGGCGCTCGAAGGCGCGCGATGTGCACGGGCACGCTCTGCCATGCGGTCACAGTCCGCAGGAAGAAACGCCCGAACTACTGCTTGCCGAGCTGGATGCGTTTTTGACCTGAGCCCCGTATGGCGCTTAGCGCGCGGGAAGAATGACAGCGCGGCATTCGCCAAAGCCGATGGGCACGAAGCCGTCCGCTTCGGCGGTGGCCCGCATGATGATCTCGTCGCCATCTTCCAAGAAACCGCGTCGCTCGCCGCTCGCCAGCAGTATGGGCTCTGACCCGCCTGTCGTCAGTTCGAGCAGGCTGCCGAACCCCTCGCGGTCGGGTGCCGATATCGTCCCGGTGCCGAGCAGGTCGCCGGGGTTCAGGTTGCAGCCGTTCGAAGCGTGATGCGCGACGATCTGCGCGAGAGTCCAGTACATGTTAGTCGCCGGGCCACAGCTCAGGCGAACGGGTGTCGCGTCCGCCGCGCGCATGGCTGCGGTGAGCATAAAAACTTCGAGCGTCAGACCGAGTGCGCCATGCGCCTGATCGGCCGCGTCCCACAGATAAGGCAGCGGCGGCGGATCGCCTTCGGAGCGTGGCGGCTGGGCGACACGGAACGGCGCGAGCGCCTCGGCTGTCACGACCCAGGGCGAAACGGTTGAGTGGAAATTCTTGGATAGGAAGGGGCCGAGCGGCCGATATTCCCACGCCTGAAGATCGCGCGCCGACCAGTCGTTGAGCAGCGACAACCCGGCGATATGGTGCCCGGCATCGCCGATCGCTATCGGGTCGCCCAGCGCGTTGCCTTCGCCGACCCACACGCCAAGTTCGAGCTCGTAGTCGAGCCGCTGCGTCGGTTCGAAGAGCGGCGCATCGTCTTCGGGCGGCTTGCGCTGACCGTGCGGTCGGATGACAGGTTCGCCCGACACGCGCACCGACGAGGCACGGCCATGATAACCGATAGGCACATATTTATAGTTGGGGAGCAGCGGATTGTCGGGGCGAAACTGGCGCCCGACGTTGTTCGCGTGATGAATGCCGACATAGAAGTCAGTGTAGTCGCCTATCCGTGCGGGAAGGTGCATGGTGCACACCGCGCTGTCGTAAAGCAGCGGCGCGATTATACTCTCCATGGCGGGATCGGTGAGCACCGCGGTTAGTCGCCGGCGCAGCGCGACGCGGTCTGCGGGGGCAATTGCCATCAGCGAGTTGAGCGTGTCGTCCCTGCATGTAGCGCTTGCGGGCGCGGGGAGCAGGCCGGCGACCGCGCAGGCACGAAGGTCCAATATGGCATCGCCGATCGCGACGCCGGCGCGCGGGTCTTCGCCGGCCGGCGCGAAAATGCCGTATGGCAGGTTCTGGACCGGAAAGTCGCGATGCCCTTTCGCGGAAGCGACCCAACTGGTGCGGTCGGGATCGTGGGTCTCGTCGATCTGCCAGCGCATTATCGAAAATCCTTGGCCGCATCGAGATAAGGAAGAAGCGCGTGCGCGAAGGCTGCGATGTTATCGGTCCGTAGTCCGGCAATGTTGATACGGCCGTTCGGCGCCATATAGATGCCGTGATCTTCGCGCAGCGCCGCGATCGCGGTGGGGGAAAGAGGCAGCGTCGCGAACATGCCGTGCTGCGCCGCGATGGGCGATAGGCGCGAATCCGCGGCTGCGAGCGCCTGACGGAGGCCGTTGATCCGCGCGCGCATTGTGTCGAGTTCGGCTTCCCATTCGGTGCGGAGCGCGTCGCTTTCGAGGATGATGCGCACGAGTGCGGCGCCATGATCGGGCGGCATCGACCAGAGGCTGCGCGCGAGGGTCAGCATGTTGGAACGGACGAGTCCGGCGGTGGCTTGCCCAGCCGATTGCACCCACAGCGCCCCGACGCGGTCGCGATAGAGGCCGAAATTCTTGTCGCAGCTATAGGCGAGGAGGGCAGTCGGAAGCGCTTCGAAGATCATGCGGGTCGCGGCGGCGTCGTCCGTCAGGCCGCTGCCTAGTCCCTGATAGGCAAGGTCGATGAAAGGGATCAGGCCGCGGGCTGCGCACAGATCGGCAAGAATGCGCCACTGGCCGGGCGAGAAGGATGCGCCGGTAGGATTGTGGCAGCAGCCATGGAGCAACAACACGTCGCCTGCACGGGCCCCGGCGAGGTCGTCGATCATCGCGGCAAAGTCGATCATGGCGTCCATCGGATCGAAGAAACGGTGGCTGCGCACTTCCAGCCCCGCTTCGGCAAAGATCGGGCCGTGGTTCGGCCAGGTCGGCGCGCCGATCCAGACGCGCGCGACGCGATTGGCGCGTGCAAGCAGTTCGGCGCCAAGGCGGAGTGCGCCTGTGCCGCCGGGGGTTTGAACACCCGTCAGTCGGTTGGACGCGTGATGGGCGCCAAACACGATAGCGGCGAGCGCTTCGGTATAGGCGGCGTCGCCCTCGGCTCCGAGATAGGATTTGCTGTCCTGCGTTTCGGCCAGCAACATCTCGGCCATCTTCACCGCGCGCATCACCGGGGTCCGTCCGAAATCGTCGCGAAATACCCCGACTCCCAGATCGATCTTGCCGCGCCTAGGGTCGGCGCGGTGGAGTGCGATCAGTCCGAGCAGCGCGTCGGCAGGCTGCTCGATCAGTGGAGCGAAGGGATCGAACGCGGTCGTGGACGGCGGCGATGAAAGGTCGGTCGTCATGCGCGAAATATCGCAGCAAGCATGCGATAAATCTTTTCAAACTTTCGCCATTTCATGCAATGTGCGACAAATATTATCATACTGTGGCGATGTGGAGAGAAATTGTTCAACCTTGACGCCCTCGATCGCAAGATCATCGAAGCGCTGCAGCGCGACGGCAGCCTCAGCAACGCCGAACTGGCAGAGCGAGTTGGGAGCACCGGGCCATCCTGCTGGCGGCGGATCCGACTGCTCGAAGAGGCGGGCGTACTCGCGAAAAATGTCTGGCTCGTCGATGCCGCGCGGATTGGGCAAGGGGTCAACGTTCTCTGTAACATTCGGCTCAAGAGCCATTCGGCCGAACACACTGCGCTGTTCGAGAATTTTATTCGCGATCAGGATCGCGTCATGGAGTGTTTGTCGATGTCGGGCGAATGGGATTATCAGATCCGCGTCGTCGCGGCTGACGTCTCCGACTACGAGATGTTCCTGATGCAGACGCTGCTCCGTAACGAGGCCGTAGCCGGTGCCGCGTCGCACTTTGCACTGCGGGTCGTGAAATATCAGACCGCGATCCCGCTTCCGGCAAAATAAATGTCGATCTTGCAGTTGCGTTGATCGTGTCGAACGTATCGCTGCCAGCTTGCGATGTCACTGAAATGATATCTTGCCTTCATCATGCTGCAACGGTTCCGTCACCTCGCTGACCCCGCTCGTTCTTATCTGCCGCCCCGACAACAACACCGTCTGGGGAATCACAAAAATGAAAACGTCTCTCCCGAATTTCCGGGTCGCTTTGCTGTGCTCGGCCGTCCTCTTCGCTACGCCGTCGCTGGCGCAGTCGGAGCCGTCGCCGGCTCCGCTGCCCGAGGCCGAAGCGGGCGCCGATGGCGACGCGATCGTCGTCACCGGCCAGCGCCGCGCGCAATATGAGGCGACTGCCGAAAAGCGGGATGCCTTCATCGTGATGGACGCGATTTCGTCCGACGATATCGGCAAGCTTCCGGACCATAATACCGCCGCCGCGCTGCGCCGCATCCCGGGTCTGTCGGTGCAGGAAGATCAGGGTGAGCCGCGCTTTCCGGTGCTTCGCGGGCTGCAGTCGACCTACAACCGCACGACCGTCGACGGCGCGTTGGTATCGGGCGTCGACTCGACGGGGCGCACCGTGCCACTCGACATAATTCCCTCGGTGATGGCGGCGCGCATCGAGGTGATCAAGACGGTGACGCCGGAGAATGACGCCAATGCCATTGGCGGCATCATTAACATCGCGACGCGCAGCGCCTTCGACGCGAAGCGCGCCTTCTTCAACGGCGTCGCGTCCTATGGCGTGTACGAACAGAATGGCGACGTTCGAAACAGCAAGCCGTCCTACCGCGTCGCCTTCGCTGCCGGCACGACCTTTGGCGCGAACGACGAATGGGGCGTGGTGATCGGCGCGAGCCAGGAACAGCTCGATTATGACATTCCGCAGATCGAAGTCGCGAGCCCGTCGGTACGTGAATATACGGCGGCCGGCGCGCCCGTGAATTCAGGCGCGGCGAACGGTAATGGTATCCAGGTCCCCACCCAGCATCGCCTCTTCTGGTACAATAACACGAAACAGCGCACCGGCGGCAATGTGAAGCTCGAATGGCGTCCCTCGGACCGCTTCCGCTGGGAGCTGTCGGGCGTCGTCGCGCGCACCGAGGATGACGAGGAGCGCATCGAATATCGCATTGAGCAGATCGGCAACGTCGCGAACCAGACGCCGACCAGTGGCGATTTCGCGCGCGGACGTATCATCGTCCAGCTCAACCAGCCGATCACCAAGCGTCTCGTCGCGCTCGGCCGCACCGCATTCGACTGGGATGCCGGCGAGAAGCTGAAGGTCGACGGCGACGCCGTCTTCTCGCTTGGGCGCCTCCGCGTCCCCAACGAAAGCATCGAATTCCGCACCCGTGACGCGGATGGCGCACGCTACGCCTTCCATTACGATACGTCGGACTTTTATCCGGTGTTCACTCCGACCAATGCCGCTGCGGCGGTCGATCCAACCAACTTCTATCTCCAGCAGCAGCGCAGCGACCTTCAGAAGTCGCTCGAGAAGAGCGGCCAGTTCCGCCTCAACCTGACCTGGGGCGACGACCGCGACGACGGTGGGGTTAAGCTCAAGACGGGCGGCGTCATCCGCCTGACCGACCGCGAAAACAGCAACCCGCGCACCGACTATCGCGCCGCCAGCGGGTTTACCTATACGCTGGACGAGGTGGTCGCCAGCGGTCCGACCAAACCGATCCGCGGACAATTTACCATCCCGATCCGGATCGACGCCAATGCTTTCCCGGCCTTCTATGAAGCGAACAAGGGCGGCTTCACGACCACGGTTGCCTCGGTCGCGGGCAATTACGACGTCAGCGAAGATGTCTATGCCGCCTATCTTCAGGGCAGCACGCGCATCGGCAATGTCACGCTGCTCGGCGGACTGCGCTATGAGCGCACCGAGGTTTCGTCGAACGCCTTCCGTGCGGTTGGCTCGACGCTGACTGAGATCACGACGGAGGGCAGCTATGATAACTGGCTGCCCAGCTTCCACATCCGCTGGGACGTCGCCGACCGTTTCGTGATCCGCGGGGCGTACACCAATACGATCGGCCGTCCCGACTATGGCTCGATCGCCGCGACCGAAACGCTTAGTTTTGATGGCAGCCAGCCGACGCTGTCCCGCGGCAATCCGGGACTGAAGCCCCGCGAAAGCCGCGGCTTTGACCTATCGTTCGAATTCTATCCGAAGGACGGCGTCATCTCGGCAGCGCTCTTCCACAAGAAGATCCGGAACGAAATTTTCACTCTGTCCAGCGTCGAGGGGATCGACGTCGGTCGCGGGGTCGAGGATGTGCTCGTGTCCGAACCGCGTAACGCCGAGAGCGCGACGATCAAGGGTCTGGAGCTCAATCTCCAGCAGGCGCTGACCTTTCTGCCCGATCCGTTCGACGGCCTCGGCGTCAGCGCGAACGCGACCTTCCTCGACACGAAATTCACTTTCCTGACCAGCGTAGGTCCGCGCGTGACCGGTCTGTTCCTTCAGCCCGATACGGTCTGGAACGCGTCCGTCTATTATCAGAAGGACAAGTTCGAGGCGCGGCTGTCCTATAATTACATCGGCGGCTTCCTCGAAACGATCAACGACACGATCCCGAACGCCGACCAATATTGGAAAGATCGCGGCACGCTCGACGCCAACATCAATTTCCGCCTGACACCGAACTTCACGCTTTATGCAGAGGGTCAGAATCTCACGAACAAGGGACGCCGCGAACTCGTCGGTCCTGGGCAGGCATATCTCCAGGAATCGGCCGAGTATGGCCGGACCTTCTGGTTCGGCGTGGCGGCGAACTTCTGATGCTCGGCGCGCTGCTCCTCCTCGCCTCGACTGCTGCGACCCCGGTCGCTGCGATTCCGCAGGGCGAGGCTGCCGAGACCGTCCGCCGCATTCCCGCCGCCGAAGCGCGGCAGGGTGTGGCGGCCGGCCCTGTCGGCATCTACGCCGTCGCGAACTGGATGATCGCGCGCTACGACCGCAAGACCGGCGAACGCCTGAAATTGTGGGAGGGCGATCCTGCCCGCTATCCACACATCAACAGCTGCGCGCTTATCAAAGGCGAGCTGGTATGCGCGGCGTCGAACTTCCCCGCGGTGCCGCACGCCAGTTCGGTCGAAATCTTCGACCCCTTGACGCTCGCGCACAAGCGCACGGTGTCGCTGGGGCAGGGGACTGGCTCGCTGACCTGGGTCGACTGGCACGACGACCACTGGTGGGGGATGTTCGCCAATTATGACGCGAAGGGTGGCGAACCGCCGCGCGATCATCGACATACCACGCTGGTCAAGTTCGATCCCGAATGGCGGCGCACCGAAAGCTGGGCGTTGCCCACGACGATCCTCGACCGCATCTCGCCGATGAGCATTTCGGGTGGTGGCTTCGGCCCAGATGGCAATCTGTGGCTATCGGGACATGATCTGCCCGAACTTTACGTCACACGGCTACCGAAGGGGGGTGCGACGCTCGACCATGTAGCTACCGTGGCGATGGAGGCTGAGGGGCAGGCGATCGACTGGGACGAAAGCCAGCCGGGAATGCTCTGGGGCATCAGCCGCAAGAACCGGGCGATGATTGAGATGCGCGTGCCGATGGTCGAGAAATAATTTCCCGCCAAGAAAAGCATCTGGCTCCGGAACCGTGATCATGGTCCCGGCGTATCTTCGCCGAGCTTCAAAACACAAAGGATTGAACGCTTTCCACCGGGCCGCGCTCGCGCGCGGTCCGGACTAACCTCTTGGCCGCATTCGCGTGGAGCTGTGTTCTTTTTAGGCCCGTTCAGGGGGACAAGCTTGGCCTTCAGTTCGCCGTCAGAGGCAGACTGTCAGGGCGGCTTCAACGGCTGCTTGCAGGCTGTAACAGAACGAAGCTTTGGCAATAGGGCAAAGTTTACCGGACGAACGCAGCAATGATGGAGAGGCTGCCGATCAAATACGGCCGTCACCGGGGCTTTCGTCAATTCCGAAACCGAAGCTGCGCAACAGCTAACAGGCAATAACGTACCCCGCTATTGCCTGTTCACGTCAATTTATACGCGCCGATCAGCAGTTGCCTTTAACTCCATCGGCACAATCTGCAGCAGATTCAACGTCTTTTCCGGCACCTTCAACCGTATTGCAGGCCGACAGAAGAAGCATCGAGCTGCTAATCGCGAAAATTGTCAGAAGCTTTTTCATTCTCTCTCTCCGACGGCGAGGGCAAAATACCCCCAACTTTAGTTTCGATATTTCGACAACGGCCGTTCGCAACGATTGTTCCGTCACATAGCGTCAAGCTAGCCGAAGCGTTCAGAATGATCGCTAGGCTGGGTAGCCGTCTGCGATGGCCTCAGACGGCTAAGTTGCCACCGTGGGTCATCAGAGGTCTTTTCGGCATCCTGCCCATTGCGGCTCTGCGCTCTGCGCACGTCGCTTCGAGCTGGGGTGTCTGTCATCCACCTCGGGCGACTTTAATTGCCCGAAGGCTAACGACCAGTGGTTGCGGTCGGAACTCCGGGAGCGAAAAGTGTTGGGATTTGAATGAGCGATGTGCGCGAGCGAAATCGCTAAGTTCGCCTGTGTCGTGTGAAGGTGTGCGGACAGGTGGGCTATAAGCTCACCATTCGTCACAAAAAAATTGATATCACGCCATAATCTGGCGATGATGGTGCGGTCGAGAAGACTCGAACTTCCACGGCCTTTCGGCCACAACGACCTCAACGTTGCGCGTCTACCAGTTCCGCCACGACCGCACATCATGATGGTCCGGATCGGGTCCGGCACCAGGTAGGAGCGGGCGCCTAGCAAAGCTTTTCAGGCGATGCAAGCGAGCGCCCTCGATTTATTTTTGCGGCTGCGAGCAATCGGCTTCGGACAACGCCCCCATCGCCGCCAAATCGACTCAAAAGAGTCATCCAACCACCATCGTCAACGGGGTTGAACGCCCGGCGACTATCCGGCCCGCCTCCAGCTCGGCCTCAGGGATCGGGTCAAGCTGTCGGAGCAGACGCTCTTCAACAGGAAATCGAACCGGGGTTCGAGGCGCGCAACCCGACCGTGCGCAAATATGAAGAAGTCCCAACGTTGGACGATGACAAGAGCCATTTCACCCGCTACAGCGCCCACCGAACCTGATTGCTCAGCGCGTGGTTCGAGCGCTGAAGCTTTCCCCCTCTTCGTCGCCGCGCGATAGGGAGAGGCGGTTCGGGCCGTCTCAGCGGACTCGCTCGACCGTCAAAAAACTGTAATCTTCCGGTCAACTGATTGTCACCGTTCGCCCCTAGGCGATTCGCGAGACAGGTTTTTCAGTCTGGGGGACAGATACATTTCATGGCGACGTTGATGTCCGGATCGGCCGTTCGTCTTCCGCGTGCGTTGCCTGCTTGGCTGCGCGCCGGAAAGCGTTCGCCGCGTGAGGTCTGGCCGGCGTTGCTGGTCGGTCTGCTCGGCGCGCTGCTGATCTGGCAATGTGTTCGGCTGCTCTGGACGCTGCTTACGCCGCTGTCGCCGCTCGGCGCATGGCAGCCGCAGGCGGCGGTCATCGTCTCGCCCGCCGAACGGCGCGCGCTCTTTACCAGCCTCGATCCCTTTTTTCGCGGCAATGCGCAGGGGCCGGCATCGGCGACCGTCACGTCGGCGGGGCTCACGCTTTTCGGCATCAACCTCAATGAAGCGACCGGCGGCGGTTCGGCGATTATCGCGGGCGAAGACGGGATACAGACGAGTTACGCCGTCGGCGACGAGATTGCGCCGGGGCTGAAGCTCGTCGGCGTTGCCTTCGATCATGTGCTGCTCGACCGTGGCGGCGCGCGCGAAAGCCTGTTCCTCGATCAGAGCGGCGAGGCTCCCGTCGCCAACGCCGCGACGCCGTTGCCGGCGCCGACGCCCGAAATCGGCGCCGCTCCGGCGGGCGCGAGCGCCAGCGGCGAAATGACCCCGGCGGCGATCAAGGCCGGGGTCGGCTTTGCGCCCCGTACCGAAAATGGCCGCGTCACCGGCATCGTCGTCCAGCCGCAAGGCGACGGCGCCGCCTTCCGCGCCGCGGGTCTTCGCCCCGGCGATGTCGTCCGGTCGGTGAACGGCCGCCAGATCGGATCGGCGAGCGATGCCGCCTCGCTCGCCAACCAGTTGACGCCCGGCGCGCGTATCGCGCTCGAGGTCGAGCGCGGCGCCAGCGTCGTTCCCGTCGCCATTTTCCTCTCGAAACAATAGAGACCCATGCGCCTCAAACTTTCCCTGATGCTCGCCGCCGCGCTGGTTTCCGCCACGCCGGGACCCGCGTTTGCCCAATACACGCTCAATGTGCGCGATGCCGATATCCGCGCCTTCATTCAGGATGCCGCACGGATCACCGGGCGCACCTTCGTCATTGACGGGCGCGTCAACGGCAAGGTTTCGGTCGTCACCGACCGGCCGCTGTCGCGCAGCGAATATTTTGAGATATTCCTCGCGACGCTGCGCTCGAACGGCCTTGTTGCCGTGCCGGGGCCAAACGGAAGCTACCGCGTCCAGCCGATCGACGGCGCCGCGGCGCAGCCCGGCCGCATCGGCAGCGGCGGGGCGGCGCAGAACCAGTTCGTCACCGAAATCATCCGCCTGCGCTATATCGACGCTGTGTCGGCGGTCGAAACGCTGCGCCCGCTCGTCAGCGCGCAGGGTTCGCTCACAGCGAACCGCAACGCCAACAGCCTGGTGGTCGCAGACTTCGCCGACAATATCCGCCGCATCCGCGCGCTTGCGTCGAGCATCGACCGCGACAGTTCGACCAGTCAGATCGTCACGCTCAAAAATGCCGGTGCGCGGGAAATCGCCGCCGCGCTGCAGGCGCTCGTCCCGGCGGCGGGCGAGGGGGCACAAAAGCCCGTCGCGATCGTTCCGATCGACAGCAGCAACGCGATCGCCCTCAGGGGCGACCAGGCGATGGTCGCGCGCTTTGTCCAGATGGCGAACGACCTTGATGCGAAGGCTGCGGGCGGCACTGAACTGCGTGTCTATTGGCTCGAACATGCCAATGCCGAAACCCTGCTCCCGACGCTCCAGCAATTGATCGGCGGCGGCAGCGACCCCGCACAGAAGGCGGGCCTGCCGCCCGCATCCTCATCGTCGTCGACGTCTTCGTCGGGCGGCGGTGCGACCCCCGCTCCGGCAGCGGCGGCATCGGCCCCGACCTCGGTCGGCGGCGGCGGCACGGGCAGCATCTCGACCCGCGGCCCCGCAATCATCACGCGATATGAGGGCGCGAACGCAATCATCGTTGCCGCGAACAGCGAAGTGCAGCGTATGCTCGGCGAACTCATCCGCCAGCTCGACAGCCGGCGGCAGCAGGTGCTGGTCGAGGCGATCGTCGTCGAGATCGGCGACGATGCGGCGAAGCGCCTTGGCGTCCAGTTCCTGCTCGGCGGCAAGAATATCCCCTTTGTCGCCACCAGCTACAGCAATGCGCAGCCCAATATCCTGACGCTGGGCGGCGCCTATGCCGCGACCAAGCTGACGCAGGACAAGACCACGGTCGACGGTGAAACCGTCGTTACCCAGACGAGCAGTTCACTCGGCAACAGCCTGCAGGAAGCGGCAGCGGCTTCGCTGCTCGGCGCCAGCGGCGGCTTCGCAGGTTTTGCGGGCGACATCGGCAAGAACACGATCTTCGGCGCGATCATCAACGCGGTGAAATCGGACACCACGTCGAACCTGCTTGCGACCCCGCACATCGTCACGCTCGACAATCAGGCGGCGAAATTCCTCGTCGGACAGGAAGTGCCGATCACGACGGGCGAGGCGCTCAGCGACAATTTCGACAACGCTTTCCGCACCGTCCAGCGCGAAGAGGTCGGCATCAAGCTCGACGTCACGCCGCAGGTCAATGGCGCGGGCGAAGTGAAGCTGTTCCTGCGTCAGGAAGTGTCGAGCGTCGCGGGCCCGGTCTCGTCGCGCAACAGCGACCTCATCCTCAACAAGCGCTCGTTCGAAACCGTGCTCACCGTCGACGACGGCGAAATCCTCGCGATCGGCGGCCTGCTCAATGACGACGAGCGCAAGACGATCGAGCGCATCCCGCTTTTGAGCGACATTCCGCTGATCGGCGAGCTTTTCAAATCGCGCAGCCGGACGCGCTCGAAGACCAACCTGATGGTCTTCATCCGCCCGACGATCCTGCGCAATCGTGAGGATAATGCTGCGCTCACTGCGCGCCGCTACGGCTATATCCGCGACTTCCAGCTCCAGCGGAACCCCGATCAGGAGCCCGCGATCGACACGCTGGTCCGCGACTATCTGGGCGCGGTTCCGCCGGTGCCGAGCGCGGCGACCCCCGCCGACATCACCGTCGGCCCGGTCAATCTGCCCGAACTGCGGGGCGAGGGCGGCAGCGTCAAGCCGGCCGACGTCCCGCCCTCGATTTCGCAAGCGCCTGCGCCACCTACCGGAGAATATCCGTGACCGACATCGAACCGGCGGCGCCTCCCCCGGCGCCGGTTGATATTCCATACGGCTTTGCCCGTACCCACGGCGTCGTGATCGCGCCCGGCGAAAACGGCGTCTGGCTGGCGACGCTGCGCGAGGACGCCGACCCCGCGATATTGATCGAGGTGAAACGCCATCTCGCGCAGCCGCTGCGCGTCGCGACAGCGAACATTGCCGATTTCGACCGGTTGCTTTCCGACCATTATGCCGTCGACAGCTCGGCGGCTGCGATGGCCGGGTCGCTCGACGGCAGCGACCTCGACCTTGGCATTCCCAGCGCCGAGGATTTGCTCGACAGCGCCGACGACGCCCCCGCGATCCGCCTGATCAACGCGATTATCGCCGAAGCGGTGCGGCAGGGCGTCAGCGACATCCATATCGAACCCTATGAAAGCGGACTCGTCGTTCGCATGCGCGCCGATGGCGTGCTGCGCGAGCATCTTCGCATGCCGCCGCATGTCGCGCCGGTCGTCGTCAGCCGCATCAAGGTGATGGCGCGCCTCGACATTGCCGAACGCCGTGTGCCGCAGGACGGACGCATCGGGCTGACGCTGGCGGGCAAAGCCGTCGACGTTCGCGTCTCGACGCTGCCGAGCCGTGCGGGGGAGCGTGTCGTGATGCGTATCCTCGACAAGGATGCGGCGGGGATCGACTTCGACGTCCTTGGCCTGACGGGCGCCGCCGACCAGATCCTGCGCGAGGCGCTCGCCGAACCCAATGGCATCATCCTTGTTACCGGACCGACGGGCTCGGGCAAGACGACGACGCTCTATGCGGCGTTGAAGCAGCTCAACGACGGCCAGCGCAATATCCTGACCGTCGAAGATCCGGTCGAATATGCGGTGGACGGTGTCGGCCAGACGCAGGTGAACAGCAAGGTCGGGCTCGATTTCGCCGCGGGCCTCCGTGCGATCCTGCGCCAGGATCCCGACGTCGTGATGGTCGGCGAAATCCGTGACCGCGAGACCGCTGACATCGCGGTGCAGGCGTCGCTGACCGGGCATCTCGTGCTCTCGACCGTCCATACCAATGATGCCGTCGGCGCGATCACGCGCCTCAAGGATCTGAAAGTCGAGCCTTTCCTGCTCGCCTCGACCTTGCGCGCCGTTCTTGCGCAGCGCCTTGTTCGCAAGCTTTGCGATCATTGCCGCGAACCGGTGCAGGCCGACAACAGCATTGCCGCGATGCTCGGGCTCGACATCGGCACCGTGATCTGGCGGCCGAAGGGCTGCGACCAGTGCGGAGGCACCGGGTTCAAGGGCCGCATCGGCGTGTTCGAAGCGATCAAGGTCGACGAGACCGTCCGCCGTTATATCTACGCCGGCGGCGATGAGGCGATGATCACGCGGCACGCCTTCCTGAAATCGCCGACGCTGGCCTCGGCCGCGCGGGCGATGGTGGCGAAGGGGCTGACGACGGCCGAAGAAGCGATCCGCATCGCGCGGCGCGAGGATGTCGATGCCTGATTATCGCTATGTGGCGATCGATCCGCAGGGCCGCGAACGCAAGGGACGGCTGACCGCCGCCAACGATGATGCGGCGCGCGCGGACCTGATCCGCCGCAAATTCCATATCGTTGCGGTCGAGGCCGCGGGCGCGAAGCCCGCGGGCCGTTCGCTGCTCGCCTTTCGCAAGAACAAGCTGTCCTCCAAGGAACTCGCGCTCTTTACGCGTCAGCTCGCGACGCTGGCCGAAGTCGCGCCGCTTGAGGAGGCGCTGCGCACACTGACGCGCCAGAGTGAGGCCGAAAGCGCGCGCGCCGTCATCGGCGATGTCCATGCCGGGCTGCTCGAAGGCCGCCGCCTCGCCGATGCGATGGGCCGTCAGCCGAGCAGCTTCCCGCCGCTCTATCGCGCGATGGTCGCGGCGGGCGAGACCACGGGCAGCCTGACGACGATCCTCGCGCGCCTTGCCGACCTGCTCGAACGCCAAGCGGAGGTGCGCGGCAAGCTGATCGCGGCGCTCGCTTATCCGATCGTGCTCGCGATCGTTGCGATCGGCGTCGTCGCGGCGCTGATGATCTTCGTCGTCCCGCGCGTCGTCGAACAATTTACGGATACGGGGCAGCAACTTCCGTTCCTTACCCGCGCGGTGATCGCGATATCGGGCTTTGCGGCGAACTGGTGGTGGCTGATCGCGCTGCTGCTTGCCGCTGCAAGCTTTGGGTGGGTGACGGCGATGCGCCGCCCGGCGTTCAAGGCGCGCGTCGACGCACGCCTCCTCCGCCTGCCGCTCTTTGGCCGCCTGCTGCGCGACCTTTACGCCGCGCGCTTTGCCCGGACGCTCTCGACGATGGTGTCGAGCCGCCTGCCGCTCGTCGAAGGGCTGAAGCTGACGGTGCCGACGATCCGCAACGCCGCGCTTGCCGGCGCGACCGCCAATATCGTCGATCAGGTGCGCGCCGGCGGCGGCCTTTCCACCGCGCTTCGCGACGCCGGGGTCTTTCCGCCCTTGCTCGTCTATATGACCGCAAGCGGCGAAAGCGCGGGCCGGCTCGAACAGATGCTCGAACGTGCCGCCGATTATCTCGAACGCGAATTCGACCGCTTTACGGCGGCGTCGATGGCGCTTCTCGAACCTGTCATAATTGTCGTTATGGGGTCGTGCGTGGCCCTTATCATCCTCGCCATTCTGCTGCCGATCCTCCAGTTGCAGAACCTAGCCGGACTATGAAAATGTCGCTGATGAAGCTAATCTTTCGCCTGATGCTCGATACATCCTACTCCGATCGCGGCCGGCCGCCGGCGCAGCGCCGCAAGACCGACGAACGCGGTTTCACGCTCACCGAGTTGATGGTCGTGATCTTCATCATCGGCCTGCTCGCGACCGTGGTGATGATCAACGTCCTGCCCAGCCAGGACCGCGCGATGGTGACCAAGGCCAAGGCCGATATTTCGACGCTCGAAAATGCGCTGGAACAGTACCGGCTCGACAATCTGACCTATCCCGCTTCGACCGACGGCCTGAACGCGCTTGTCACCGCGCCGCCTGCACTTGCGCAGCCCGAACGCTATCGCCGAGGCGGCTATATCAAGACGCTGCCCGCCGATCCGTGGGGCCGTCCCTATAATTATCAGGCGCCCGGGCCGAACGGAAAGGCGTTCGACGTCTGGTCGCTCGGCGCCGATGGCGCCCCCGGCGGGACCGACGACAATGCGGATATTCGCGCCGAGGGTTGAGGCGCGCGCGCGTCCCCACGTCAACGGCTTTACCCTCGTCGAACTGATGGTCGTGCTCGCGATCATGGCGCTCGCCGCGACCGCGGTCGTGCTTACCATCCCTGGCGAGGAGCGCACCGTACGCAACGAAGCCGACCGGCTCGCCGCGCGGCTCGCCGCCGCGCGCGACGTCGCGGTGATCGAGGGGCGCAGCGTTTCGGTCAATTTCGCGCCGTCGGGCTATGGTTTCGAACGGCGGATTTCGGGCGAATGGCGGCCGCTGCCCGGCCGCGCCTTCGAACAGCGAAACTGGCCGGGTGGTGTCCGCTTCTCGGCCGGAAACGGGCAGGGCGCGGCACGCATCCTGTTCGACCGCGTCGGCATCAGCCCTACGCCGCAGGCGGTCGTATTGACCGGCGGCGATGCGCGCGAAATCATACGCGTCTCGGCGACCGGGGAGGTCAGCCGTGCAAAATGAGCGCGGGTTCACATTGCTCGAAATGCTCGTGGCTTTGAGCGTCATCAGCATCGCCGCGCTCGCGCTGATCCGTCTCGACGCTTATGCGGTTCGCACCGCGGGCGACCTTGACGAAAGTACGATGGCGGGCATCGTTGCACAGAATCGCGCGGTCGAACTGTGGACCGATCCCGCGCCGCCGACGATCGGCAACAGCGCGATCGGCGTCGCAAACGCCGGGCGCAACTGGCGCGTCGAACAGCGCGTTGCGAAAACCGCCGACGACAGCCTTTTGCGCATCGACCTGCTGGTGCGCCCCGAAGGCGGGCGCGGACAGGCGGCGCTGACGATCATCCGGTCGTCGCGATGAGGGACGAACGCGGCTTCACCCTTGTCGAGATGCTCGTTGCGCTGTCGATCTTCGCGGCGATCGCGGCGATGGGCGTCGGTCTGCTTCGCAGCAGCGTCGATACGCAGGATGCGGTGCAGGAACGGCTGAAGGCGATGGGCGGGATAAACCGGCTTCGCGCCGTGATGGCGAACGATCTTGCGCAAGCGGTCCAGCGCTCGACGCGCGGCCCGGCGGGAGAGGCCGTCCCCGCGTTCGTCGGCTCGCCGAACGGCTTTGCCTTTGTCCACGGCGGTGCGGGTGCGGCGGACGGCAGCCCGCGCCCGTCTGTCGAGCGCGTCGGCTATGCCCTTGTCGGCGCCGAATGGCGCCGCGCGACACAGCCGATGCTGGACGGCACCGCGCTTGGCGAGGGCGACCGCCTTGTCGGCGATGTCGCAGGGATCGCGGTGCGCTACCGCGACGACAAGGGCAATTGGGGTGAGAGCTGGAATTCCGAACCCGGCGACCGTCTGCCGCGCGCGGTAGAGGTGCGGCTGTCGCGCGCGGGACGCGAGGCGTTGACGATGCTGTTCCTCACCGCACCGACGCTGCCGCCCCCGCCGATCGCGGGCGTGCCGACGCCATGAGGGCCGGCCGGAAAGATGAGCGCGGCGCCGCGCTGCTGACCGTCCTGCTGCTCGTTGCGGTAATGGCGGTGATCGCCGCGACCGCGCTCGACCGGCTGACGCTCGCGACGCGCATTGCGGGAAGCGCGGCCACGGTCGATCAGGGGCGTGCCTATGCCTTCGCCGCCGAACAGATCGCACTGCGCCGCGTCGCCGACCTCGTCGGGCGCGACCCCGCCAAGCTGACGCTCGCGGGCAATTGGCTTGGGCGCGATTTCACGCTGCCGCTTCCAGGGGGCGAGGGGCGCGCAAAGCTGACCGACGCCAATAATTGTTTCAACCTCAACAGCCTCGTGGCAGAGACCGTGCCCGGGCGGTTCAGCCAGCGGTCGGGGGCGATGCGCCAGTTCGGCGAATTGATGACCCTCCTCGGGATCGATCCGGGGCAGGCGCAGGCGATCGCGGGCGCCGCGGCCGACTGGATCGACAGCGACAGCAACGATGGCCCGCTTGGCGCCGAGGATAATGCCTATCGCTCGACGCAGGGCGCCTATCTGCCTGCCAATCGCAAGATGGCCGATGTCAGCGAACTCCGCGCGGTGCGCGGCGTGACTCCCAAAATCTACGCCCGGCTCAAACCCTGGATTTGCGTGCTGCCGGTGACCGATCCGGTCAGGCTCAACGTCAACACGCTGGCTCCCGAACAGGCGCCGCTCGTCGCGATGTTGATGCCCGGAGAAATCGGGGTTGCGAAAGCGCGGGCGGTGCTGGCGGCACGCCCCGCGGGCGGCTATGGCAGCAGCGTGCGATTCTGGGAGGCCGGTCCGTTCGAAGGGCGCAAGCCGCCCAACGAAGTTGCCGAACAGGCGGGCGTGACCAGCCGGTGGCTCGCGCTGACGACGAATGTGACGATGGGGGACGGTTTCTTGACCGCAGTTTCGCTGATCGATGCCAATGGAGGAGCGCCTTCTGCCGGTATGACGCCGCCAGTGATCGTGCGCCGCGATTGGGGCGAGAGCGACTGAGATGACACGCACGCTGGTTCTTTGGCTGCCCCCGGTGGCGGCGCTTGGCGAAGGCGGTGGTCCCGATGCCGCCTGGCTGCGCGTCGACGATGGCGTTATCGTCGACAGCGGACAGGATGATGGCTGGGTCGGCGCGTGGGAAAAGCCCCGTGACGATAGCCCCGACGACCGCCTTGTCGCACTGGCGCCCGCCGCCGATGTGCCGCTGCGCTGGCTCCACTATCCCGACGCCGCGCCCGCGCAGGCGGCCGCCGCGGCGCGCATCGATGCGCTGAAGAACAGCCTGGGCGATGCGGCAGCGCTCCACGTCGTTGCCGGGCAGCCGGCGGGCGAGGGGCAGGCGGTTCCGGTTGCGGTGACCACCCACGCCGCGATGACGGCGTGGACCGACTGGCTGAAGGCGCGCGGCCTTTCGCCCGCCGCGATCCTTCCGGCCGCCGCCGCGGTCCCGCCGCCCGAACCCGATACGCTGTGGACGGCCGAGGTCGGGAGCGAACGGATCGTCCGCACGGCGGACCGCGCATGGGTGTCCGATCCCGAACTCGATCCGCTGATCGCGGGCGGGAATGCGATCGCGCCGCTCGATGCCGACCGGATGCGCGAAGCCTTGCTCCTGACGCTCGCCGCGCCGCCGCTCGACCTGCTCAGCGGCGGATGGAAGCCCCGGCGGAGCTGGTCAGTCGATCCGGCCATGTTGCGGCTGGCGAAAATTCTGTTGATCGCGCTCGTCGCCGTGAGCCTGCTGATCCCGATCATCTATGCGGTGCGCCTATCCTCCGATACCGGCCGGGCCGACGATGCAGTGGTTGCAATGGCCAAAAAGGCTGGGGTGACCGCACCCGACGCGACTGCGGCCGAAGCCGAGCTCGATCGCCGCCTTTCCGCCGCCGGCGGCGGCCCGCTCGCCTTCTCGGTCCCTGCCTCGGCTCTGTATGACGCGATGGGCGATGCGCCGGGCGTGTCGCTCAAGACACTGTCGCATCGTACCGACGGGACGCTGACGACGACGCTCGCGGCGCCGCGCGTCGAGGATATCAATCAGGTGCTGCTCGCTTTGCAGGCGCGCGGCTACCGCATCACCGCCCAGCCGATGGCGGGCAGCGACGGGCAGCAAATGGCGAATATCACGATCCGGGCCGTGCCATGACCGAGCGATTGCAAAATTGGTGGGCCGCCCTGTCGCTCCGCGAACGCTGGCTCGTCGGCATCGCCGGCGCGCTTGCGCTGGGTGTCCTCCTCTGGGGTCTTGGCCGCCCCGCGCTCGCGGCGTTCGTCGACCTCGAAAGCCGGCACCGCGCCGCGATCGAGCGCGAAGGACGCGTGGCGGCAAAGACGCAACTGCTCGCGCAGCGTCCGGCAAAATCGGTCGCCGCGGCGGTCGACGCGGTCGCGATCGATCAATATCTCGCGCAATCGGCGGGCGAGATCGGGTTGACGCTCGACCGCAACGAAGCGCGCGGTGCAGGGCAGGCGACGATTGCGATTGCGACCGCGCGCGCGACGGTGCTCACCGATTGGCTCGCCTCGCTGGAGGGCCAGGGCTTTGTCGTCGACCAGCTCACGATCACCCCCGCCGCTGACGGCACCGTCGGCCTGACCGCCGAGCTTCGGAAGGGCGGACAATGAGCGCGGGGAGGCGTTGGGGCATCGCGGCGCTGCTGCTCGCGTTGATCCTGCTCATTGCGACTTTTCCGATGCGGCTTGCGCTGGCTTGGTCGGGTGCGACCGACGCGGGCATTACCGCGCGCGACGTGCGCGGGTCGGTCTGGTCGGGCGAGCTTGTCGATGCGCGGCTTGGCGTCCTGCCGCTCGGCACGGTGAGCGCTAGCCTGTCACCGCTCGCGCTGATCGGCGGGAACACCGAACTCGCTTTCTCGCGCACCGATGAACGGCTTGGCGCGCTTGCAGGGCGGCTGCATGGCAGCAGCCCGCAGGGCGTCTCCGACGTCAGCGGCACGACATCGATGTCGGGCGGGCTCGGGATGATCCCCGTCGATACCATCCGGTTCGAGGGCGCCACGATACGTTTCGACGATGCGGGCAAATGCGCCACGGCAAGCGGCCGCATCCAGCTCATGGTCGCTGCTCCCATCGCGGGTCTCGATCTTTCGCGAGGACTGTCGGGTCCGTTGGCGTGCGCGAACGGGCGCGCGCAGGCGGCGCTTGCCAGCCAGTCGGGGATGGAGCGGTTGACCCTGTCCTTCGATGGCAACGGCACGTATCGCGCGCAATTCGCGATTAATGTCGACCGCGATCCGGCGATGGCGGGTGCGCTCACGGCGCTGGGGTTCAAGGCCGGTCCCACCGGTTTCGTGCTGGCGACAACGGGCCGCTTCTGACGTGTCGATCCTCGATGCCTTGCCCTTTGGCACGGGCGTCGCGTTCGCCGCATTGATCGGACTGATCCTCGGCAGCTTTATCGCGACACTGGTGCTGCGCTGGCCCGCGGGGCGCTCGGTGCTCGGTCGCTCGCAATGCGACGGATGCGGTCGGCCGCTTGGCGCTCTCGATCTCGTTCCCTTGCTATCGACCGTTGCGTCGCACGGTCGCTGCCGGACGTGCAACGCCGCGATCGACCCTTTTCATTGGCGTGTCGAACTGGGTGCGGCTTTGATCGGGAGTGTCGCGCTTGCGATCATGCCGGGGACGGCCGGTTGGCTCTGGGCGTTGTTCGGCTGGCTGCTGCTGCCGCTCGCATTGCTCGACGCGCGTCATTTCTGGCTCCCCGATCGTCTCAACCTTCTGCTGGGAATCGTCGGTCTGCTTTTGGCGGGACCGCTGCTCGAAACGTCGCTCATCGATCGCTGGGTTGGTGCGATCGTCTGCGGCCTGACGCTCGCCGCCATCGCCGAATTTTATCGCCGCGTCCGGCTGAAGGATGCAATGGGCGGCGGCGATCCCAAGCTTGTGGCGGCAATCGGGGCGTGGCTCGGCTGGCAGGCATTGCCGCTGATGTTGCTGCTCGCGAGCGTCGGGGGAATCGTCTGGGCGCTCCTATCCCAACGAAAAGGGGACCAGCCGCTTTCCGAGCGACAGGTCCCCTTCGGATTATATGCGTGCGCCGCGGCATGGGCCGCGGTGCCGCTCTGGCTTCTTATTGCCCGATAACGACCGTCACCGCGCGGCGGTTCTTGGCATAGGCTTCTTCGGTCGAACCGAGTTCAGCCGGGCGTTCCTTGCCATAGCTGATGACCTGGATGCGCGACGGATCGACGCCCAGCGAAGCGAGATAGTTTTTCGCGGCATTCGCGCGGCGTTCACCGAGCGCGATGTTGTAGTCGCGGGTGCCGCGTTCGTCGGCATGACCTTCCAGCGTGACGCGCACAGCGGGGTTGCGCTGCAGCCACTGCGACTGCGTCTGCAACGTCGCCTGATCCTGCGCGTCGACATTATACTGGTCATAGTCGAAGAAAACACGGTCGCCCATCGCGCCAACGCTGGCGAGGAAGTCTTCTTGCGACCCGGGGACGACGCCGGTTCCAGTGCCAGCGCCCGTATCGGTGCCGGTGCCTTCAGGGGCGGGGGGAAGCGTGTCAGGGGCCTTTTTCGCGCAGGCGCCAACAGCAAGCATGGTGATCGCCGCAATCATTGCGGTGCTTTTGCGTATCGTCATGTCTGTGTCCTCTTGTTGTTGATAATCATTCGTGCGGCCGATTTGGCCCGTTCAGGACGCGATAGTTGAACCCGATCGCGCCCCTTTGGTTCCGGGTTTCCTCAGGGAAGTACCGGGCCCCAGCTGGGGTCCGACCCGTCTTGCGGGGTCGGCAGACGGCGCATGTTCACGCCGGTCAGGTCGACTTGCCACAGGCTCGATTTGCCTTCGCGGCCCGGCGAGGTGCGGAAGAATTGGATTACGCGGCCGTTCGGCGACCAGGTTGGCGCCTCATCCTGCCAGCTATTGGTCAGCATCCGCACGCCGCCGCCCGAGGGGGTCATTACGCCGATCCGGAACTCGCCGCCGCCCATGCGGGTAAAGGCGATCAGGTCGCCGCGCGGCGACCATTCGGGCGTCGCGGCGCGGCCGCCGCCGAAACTGATCCGCTGCTGGTTCGATCCGTCGATATTCATCGTATAGATTTGCTGACCGCCCGAACGGTCGCTTTCGAACACGATCTTCTTGCCATCGGGCGAGAAGCTGCCGCCGACATCGATGCCCGGCGTATTCGTCAGCCGCACCGGCGTGCCGCCGTTGGCCGAGATGCGATAGATGTCGGTGTTGCCGTTGACCGCCATCGAATAGAGGATTTGCGTCCCGTCGGGCGACCAGCGCGGCGCAAAGGTCGCGTTCGCGCTTTCGGTCACCAGCTTCTGCGAACCCGCGGCGACGTCGTAGATGAAGACGCGAACGCGATTGTTCAAATAGGAGACGTAAACGATCTTCTTGTAATCGGGCGAGAAACGCGGGCTGATAGCGAGCGCCTGACCATTGGTTATGAAGCGATGATTGCCGCCGTCGCTGTCCATGATCGCCAGGCGTTTGATGCGGTTCCCCTTGGGACCGCTCTCGGCGATATAGGCGACACGGCTGTCGAAGAAGGGCGCTTCGCCCGACAGACGCGAGTAGATGGCGTCGGCGCATTTGTGCGCGGCGCGGCGCCAGTCGCCCGGCTGGATTTCGAACCCCTTGCGGACCAGCTCGCTGCCGAGCGCGGTATCGTAAAGGTAACAGCCCACGATCAGGCTGCCGTTCGAACCCGCGTCGACGAAGCCATGGACGACATTCTCGGCATTGCGGCCCTGCCATTCGGCGAAGCGTGGCGCTTGCACCTCCGCGCGGGTGATCGCGCGAACGCCGCTCGGGCCGATCGGCTCGTACAGGCCGCTGCGTTCAAGGTCGGCGGCGATGACTTCCGCAATCTGGCGCCCCAGGCTGTCGGTGCGCAGCCCCGCGACATTCTGGACCGATGCGGTGGCGAGCGAGGGGATGGCGATGACGGTGCGGTCCTGCGACAGCGTGCCTTCGATCGTCTCGCGCGGTTCGGTCGGGGTGACCGCCGGCGGGGTAGGGGCGGCCGTCGGGGTTTGCGCGGCGACCGGTGCCGCGGTGAGCAGCAGGGCGAGCGAAAGGCTGATCGGGCGGAGGAGCATTTCTCTTACCTCTTGATGAAATCGAGCGTGTAATTCTGCCAGAAGCTGTAATTTTCCTCGGGCAGGTCGAAGGGTGCGGCGAGTTCCACCGCGCGTTTGGCGCATTCCTGATGGCGCTGGATCTGGAACTTGTTGCTGTCGTTCTCGCCGCTGGTCGTGACGCTGGTGAAGCCGGCAAGCGCGCCCGACTGGGTCAGACGGAACTTCACGACTGTCTTGAGCTGGTCAACGTCGACGCCCGAAATGCGGCAGCCGTTCCAGCGCGGCGCTACTGCCGACTTGATGCTGACGTCGATCGAGCGCCGGACTTCGGCGGCGGTTGCCGCCGCGGGTGCGCCCTTGCTGGCGGGCGATTTGGGCTGCGATTTCGAGAGCCCCTCGGCAATGCCGTCGAGGCGGCCAGTCGGCCGGGCGGGGCGATTTTTCGCCGGCGGTGCTTTCGGAGCGGCTTTCGGCTGAGCCTTTTGTACCGCGGGCGGCTGTTTCGGCGGTGCTGCTTTGGGTCTCGCGACCTGTTTCGGCGTCGGGGCAGGGGTCGGCCTGACGACCGGTTCGGGCAGCGGCGGTGCGGGCACCGGCTCGGGCGCCGCGATGTCGGTCATATCCTCTTCGCCCAGCCGCGCGGCGGGCGGGGTTTCGCTGATAACCGGTGCGGTCGATTGCACGGCCGTCTCGGCGATCAGGTCGACTTCCATCGGCGGATTGTCGAAGCGCCGGTCGCCTGCGGTCCACTGAACCGAGAGCAGGCCGATGATGAGGACGTGCGCCACCACCGCGATGGCAAAGCCGCGTCCTTCATTCCCCCCAACTGCCCGTGTTTCGGCCATCATCTCAACCTAGGGCTGCGTTTCTGAACCGTCGGTGACCGCGGCGGGAGCGCTTTCGCTTGCGCCTTCCGAGCCCGTCGTCACCAACGAAATGCGCGTCAGGCCCGCACGATTAAGCTCGCCCATCACGCGCATCACGCGGCCATAGTCGAGCCCCTTGTCGGCGCGCAGCATGATCTGTCGCGGCTTGTCCTGCCCTTCATTGGCCCGTGCAATGGCGTCGAGCCGAGCCGGAAGCTCGGCCTCGGGCACGACCTCTTCGCCGATATAGAGCGTGTCGTCGGCATTGATCGAGAGCTGCACCGGCTCCTGATCCTCTGTCTCGACCGGCTTCGCGCGGCTTTCGGGCAGGTCGATGGGGACGGCAGAGGCGAGGAGCGGCGCGGTGATCATGAAGATGATCAGCAGCACGAGCATGACGTCGACGAGCGGCGTGACGTTGATCTCCGCCATCGGCGCCCGGCGGTTGCCGCGGCCGCGCCGGCCGCCGATACCGCCCGAAGGTCCGGTCATTGCCATCAGGCTTCGACCTCCAGTTCGCGGCTGAACGTCGCGTGCAGTCCGTCGGCGAAGCGGCCGAGGCGCGATTCGAGGCGATTCAGGCGCTGCGAAAAGGCATTATAGGCGATGACCGCAGGGATGGCGGCGAACAGACCGATCGCGGTCGCGAACAGCGCTTCGGCGATACCGGGCGCGACGACGGCAAGGCTGCTGTTATTTTCCGCCGCGATCGCGGTGAAGCTGCGCATGATGCCCCACACCGTTCCGAACAGGCCGACGAAGGGTGCGACCGAGCCGATGGTCGCCAGCGTGCCGATCTTTTCGGCCAGCCGGTCGACTTCGCCCGCGACCGCGCTGTTCATCGCGATGCCGAGGCGCTCGCGCGTGCCGTCGCGGTCGACATTCTTGCCTTTGGTCGAACGGCGCCATTCGCTGATCCCGGCGCCCAGCACCTTCGCGCTCGGCAGGTCCTCGCCGCTGTTCTTGTCGTAGAATTTGTCGATGTCCTCGGCGCGCCAGAAATCGCGCTCGAACCGTTCCGACGCGCTCATCAGCTTGTTGACCCCGCGGCCGTGCGTGAAGATCACCATCCAGACATAGATGGACGCAAGCAGCAGCCCGATCATCACGCCCTTCACGATCCAGTCGGCCTGCAGGAACAGCGCGATGGGGGACAAGGTTGCCGCGTCGGCGGCCAGCGAGATATTGTCTAGCAAGGGAAAGTCTCTCCATTCATGATGGCGGTAAATCGATCGGCCCACCCCGCAGGCTGGCGGCGCGGCCGGCCTTCGGGCGACAGGAAGGCGGCGGTGACTTGCCCGTTGGTCAATGTCTCGCCGCTTAACGTGTCAGTCCCGCGAAGGATGCGCTGCGAAATAATCACGCTTGCGCCCCGCACGGCCTCGACCGCGCTGACCACGAGCAGATCGTCGTCGAGCTTTGCCGGGCGGCGATATTTGATCGCAAGGTCGGTGACTGCCCAACTGCCTTCGCCGCCTTCCATCGCCGCACGCTGGTCGATGCCCGCGATCCGCAGCATGTCCGAGCGCGCGCGCTCCATATAGCGAAGGTAATTGGCGTGATAGACGATGCCCGACAGGTCGGTGTCCTCGAAATAGACGCGCGCCCGGAAATGATGTTCGGCCCCGACGAAGGCGCCGGGGATGAAGGGGGGCGGGACGTTTACCATTAGCTTGACCGATAGCCGCGCAACGACTCGTCGCAAACCCCTCTTGAACGGTTCGTCGCAGATCGGGGCCGGTTGATGGAATGAAAATCCCGGAAAACCGCCTATTTTCCCTGATCGAAAAGTCCGTCCTGCGAACCCGAGGGCGGATTCAGCCCCAGATGTTTCCATGTGCTCGCGTTGAGCGTGCGCCCGCGCGCGGTGCGCGCGATGAGACCGGCCTGCAGCAAATAGGGTTCGATCACATCCTCGATCGTGTCGCGCGGTTCGCTAAGACCCGCCGCGAGCGTCTCGACGCCGACGGGCCCGCCGCGATAAATGTCGGCGATCATCGTGAGGTAACGGCGGTCCATTGCGTCGAGCCCGAGCGCATCGACTTCCAACCGGTTGAGCGCCGCGTCTGCAGCCTTGGCATCGACCACCGCATGCCCCGCGACGGTCGCAAAATCGCGCACGCGGCGGAGCAATCGCCCGGCGATCCGTGGCGTGCCGCGCGAGCGCTTGGCGATTTCGAGCGCGCCGTCGGACGCGATCGGCAGCGCGAGCAAGCGCGCGGCGCGCAAGATCACCTGCTCAAGCTCGCCATGCGTATAGAAATTGAGCCGCACCGGGATGCCGAAGCGGTCGCGCAGCGGGGTCGTCAGCAGGCCCTGCCGTGTGGTCGCGCCAACCAGCGTGAATTTGGGCAGGTCGATCCGTACCGACCGGGCCGACGGCCCTTCGCCGATCATGATGTCGAGCGCGCGATCCTCCATCGCAGGGTAGAGGATTTCCTCGACCGCGGGTGACAGCCGGTGAATCTCGTCGATGAACAGCACGTCGCCGTCCTCGAGATTGGTGAGCAGCGCAGCAAGGTCGCCCGCCTTTGCGATCACCGGCCCGCTGGTCGAGCGGAAGCCGACGCCGAGTTCCTTGGCGACGATCTGCGCCAATGTGGTCTTGCCGAGCCCCGGCGGACCATAGAAGAGCACATGGTCGAGCGCGTCCGAACGCGTTTTTGCCGCCTCGATGAAGATGCGCAGATTTTCCCGCGCCGCCGCCTGCCCGACGAATTCGGCGAGGGATTTCGGCCGTAGCGCGGCGTCGACATCCTCGGGGATGCGGATGGGGGTGGTGAGGGCGGGGTCAGTCATAACGCTCTATTGCCTCGCCGAGGATACAAACCCAAGGTTCCTGACGATCCTCATAGACTGAAAATCCAAGCTCGAAGTCATGGCCGGGTTCGAAATTGCCGATCGGCACGGCATAGCTGTCGAGCCCCGGGCGATTGAGGAACCAGAGCGTGGAGCCGCAGTTTTCGCAGAAGTAGAAGTCCGCGATAGCGCCGCTTCCGCCGGGATGCTGGTACAATTTCGCGTCGCCCTCTGTGCGGATATTCTCGGCGGGGAAGCGCGCCTGTGCGGAAAAGGCGCTGCCGCTCCGCGCCTTGCAATTGCGACAGTGGCAGACCGAGACGCGGATCGGTTCGCCGGCGCAGGCGATACGGAGCTGCCCGCAGCGGCAGGAGGCGTTACGAACGCGCTCGGTCACTTGGCCGCCTTTTTGAGCGCCGCGCGGACCAGCGCATCGAGGCCTGCACCGGCGCCCAGTTCCTCGTTGGCGGCCGCGACTGCCGCGCTCGCTTCACCGGGTTTGAAGCCGAGGCCGGTAAGGGCGGCGACGGCGTCGCCGAGCGGCCCGGCGGTTGCCGTGAGCGATGGACCGGATCCTGCAATCCCCCCAAGCGCGCCCGCCTTGTCCCTCAATTCATGCGTGATCCGCTGCGCCAGCTTTGGCCCGACGCCGTTCGCGCGCGCGATCATCGCGCTATCGCCGCTGGCGAGAGCACGCTGCAGGTCGCCGATTTCCAGCGCCGACAGAATCGCGAGCGCAACCTTTGCGCCGACGCCCTGCACGCTGGTGAGCAGGCGGAACCAGTCGCGCTCCTCCGCCTTGGCAAAGCCGAGCAGGCGCAGGAAATCCTCGCCGACGAGCATTTCGGTGTGGATCGTGACATCGCCGCCGACGGGGCCGAGTGCGTCCAAAGTGCGTGCCGACGCCTCGACCAGATAGCCGACGCCGCCGACGTCGATCACTGCATGGCCAGCGGTGCTGCTGTCGAGCCGTCCGGTGAGTTTGGCGATCATCTGGTTCTCAACATCCGTTCGGGCTGAGCTTGTCTAAGCTCTATCCTTCCCCTTTTGTTCTCCCTAGAAGAAGAACGGCCCTTCGACAAGCTCGGGGCGAATGGCGTGGGATTTAAGCCCTGGGTCGATGATTCGCGTGGCAGATCGCGACCGCCAGCGCATCGGCCGCGTCTGCGCCCACGACCTTCGCGCCGGGCAACAATATGCGCAACATTGCCTGCACCTGTTCCTTCGCGGCGCCGCCGGTTCCGACGATCGCCTTTTTGACGAGGCGCGGCGCATATTCGCCCACCGGCAATCCGGCGCGCGCGCAGCCGAGCAGCACGACGCCGCGCGCATGCGCGAGCTTCAGCGTCGACTGCGGATTGTCGTTGACGAAGACTTCCTCGACCGCGGCGCAGCCGGGCGCGTGATCGGCGATCACGGCGGCAAGCACGGTGTCGAGATGCGCGAGCCGATCGGGCAGCGACGCTTTCGCGTCGGTCTTTACTTGCCCGTTGGCGACATGGCTGATCCGGCTACCCTCGACCCGGATGACGCCCCAGCCGGTGCAGCTGAGCGAGGGGTCGAGACCGAGAATGATCATCGTGTCCCGTTCGTATCGAGCGAAGTCGAGACACCCCAAAGGCATCCGCAACCGATGGGCATCTCGACTTCGCTCGATGCGAACGGATTTTGGCTTTTATCCAAGCTTTTCCATCACCGCGTCGGGGATTTCATAGTTGCCCCACACGGTCTGGACATCGTCGTCGTCGTCGAGCGTGTCGATCAGCTTGAACAGAGTCTGTGCAATCGCCTCGTCGGCGACTTCACTCTTCAGCGTCGGACGCCAGGCGAGCTTCACGCCTTCGGCTTCGCCCAGCTTGCCTTCGAGCGCCTTCGCGACTTCGTGCAAGGAATCGACGCTGGTCCAGATGTCGTGGCCGTCCTCGGACGATTCGACATCATCGGCGCCCGCGTCGAGCGCCGCTTCGAACACCGTGTCCGCGTCGCCCGCGCCAGCGCCATAGCTGATCATGCCCAAGCGATCGAAGCCGTGGCTGACGCTGCCGCTGGTGCCAAGGTTGCCGCCATTTTTGGAAAAGGCGGTGCGCACATTGGTAGCGGTGCGATTGCGGTTGTCGGTCAGCGCTTCGACGATCAGCGATACGCCGCCGGGGCCATAGCCTTCGTAGCGGATTTCTTCGTAGTTATCGCCGTCGTTGCCCGCGGCCTTGTCGATCGCGCGCTGGATATTGTCCTTCGGCATCGACTGCGCCTTGGCAGCGTTCACCGCAGCGCGCAGGCGCGCATTCGCGTCGGGATCGGGCAGGCCCATCTTCGCCGCAACGGTGATTTCGCGGCTGAGCTTCGAAAAGAGGCTGCTGCGCTTTTTGTCCTGCGCACCCTTGCGGTGCATGATGTTCTTGAATTTACTATGGCCGGCCACGGCCTACCTCCATCGAAACTGGAAAATGTGCCGCCGCACTAGCGCGGCGCGCGCCAAGAGACAACGGCGTCAGACAACCACGGCCGTGCCGGAGGCGCTGACCATCAGCATCGAACCATTCTGGCCGAGCACTTCATAGTCAAGGTCGACGCCGATCACCGCATTGCCGCCGAGGCGCGCGGCCTCTGCTTCCATTTCGGCGATCGCTTCCTTGCGCGCGCGGGCGAGGACATCCTCATATTTGCCCGAGCGGCCGCCAACGATGTCGGTAATGCTGGCAAACAGGTCGCGGAACAGATTGGCGCCGACAATCACTTCGCCGGTGACGATGCCCAGATATTCGCGGACCGGACGGCCCTCGACATTGTTGGTGGTCGTGCTGAACATCGTCACTCTCCCTTGTGGCTTTTAGTCGATCCCAAGCGCCGACTTATAGACGTCGAGGATCGCTTCCATTTCCTTGCGGTCGTGGACCGGCAGTTTGCGCAGGCGCACGATCTGGCGCATGATTTTCGGGTCGTAACCCTGCGATTTCGACTCGTTATAGGTGTCGCGGATATCGTCGGCGATGCCCTTTTTCTCTTCTTCCAGACGTTCGATGCGCTCGATGAAAAGGCGCAGTTGTTCGTCGGATACGGTGGCTTCGCTCATTTTAGGCTCCGGTAATGTGGATGGTCCAGCGCAAGAATCGCGCTTGGCGCGTCCCTAATGGCCTCAAGGATTTTTGGCCATGCTTTCTTCCATCCGCTGGAGCTGTTCGGGCGTCGCGGCCGTGTGGTGCCGCGCTTTCCACTCGATGGTGGGCATGCCGTGAACGATCGCACGGCCGGCCTCCTTGTCCGTGCCACCCGCCTCGGCGATCCAGTCACCGAGGCAATTGCGGCAAAATCCCGCAAGGCCCATCAGATCGATGTTCGCGGCGTCGCTGCGATGCTGGAGCAGGCGGACGAGGCGGCGAAAGGCTGCGGCGGCGACCGCATCATCGAGATTGTCGAGCGCATCGTTACCGGTCGTCTGATCGTCGCTGCAGGACATGGTTCCTCCGTTCAATGATTGAATAGCTATACGGGTGTTGCCTAGACGGCATCAAGGCTGCATTGCCCTAGCGTCCCCGACCCTAACCCCACCCCAGTCATCGGAGCATTTGTGGTTCAGAGCTTTACCCCCCGCCAGCGCAAGGTCCGTATTCTCGCGACCCTTGGCCCCGCCAGCGCCAATGCGGAGATGATCGCCGAACTGCACCGCGCCGGCGCCGACGCCTTTCGCGTGAATATGAGCCATGGCGACCACGCCGGGCATGCGAAAGTGATCGCCGCGATCCGCGCGCTCGAAAAGGATACCGGCCGCCCGACGACGATCCTCGTCGACCTTCAGGGACCAAAGCTGCGCGTGGGCACGTTCAAGGATGGCCCGGTCGAGTTGGTAAAGGGCAAGCCCTTCATTCTCGACACCGACAAGACGCCGGGTGACGTGAACCGCGTTCACCTGCCGCATCCCGAACTGTTCGCCGCCGCCGAACCCGATACGCGTCTGCTCGTCGACGACGGCAAGCTGGTGCTTCGCGTCAAGAGCGTATCTCCCGATCGGCTGGAGACGGTGGTCGAGGTTGGCGGCAAGATTTCGGATCGCAAAGGCGTCAACGTCCCCGACGTCGTCGTGCCGCTAGCGGCGCTCACCGAAAAGGACCGCAAGGATTTGGCCTTCGCGCTCGAACAGCATGTCGACTGGATCGCGCTGTCATTCGTGCAGCGGCCCGAGGACGTCGCCGAAGCGCGTCGCCTGATTGGCGGCAAGGCGGCCCTGCTGGTGAAATTCGAAAAGCCGTCGGGCGTGCAGCGGATCGAGGAAATCCTGGAGCTGGCCGACGCGGCGATGGTTGCGCGCGGCGACCTTGGTGTCGAGCTGCCGCCCGAGGCGGTGCCGCCGCTCCAGAAAAAGATCGTCGCGACCGCGCGGCGGATGGGAAAGCCCGTTGTCGTCGCGACGCAGATGCTCGAATCGATGATCGTCTCGCCGTCGCCGACGCGCGCGGAAGTTAGCGATGTTGCCACGGCGGTGTACGACGGGGCGGACGCAATCATGCTGTCGGCCGAGACTGCGGCGGGTGCCTGGCCGGTGGAAGCTGTCACCATGATGGATTCGATCGCGCGCTCGGTCGAAAGCGACCCCGATTATTACCGCCGTCTGCATTTTACGGAGACCGCGCCCGATGCGACGACCGCCGACGCGCTCGCCGAGGCCGCGGGGACGATCATCCAGACGATCGCCGCAGATGCGATCATCTGTTTCACCGCGTCGGGTTCGACCGCACGCCGCGTCGCGCGGGAGCGTCCGGGTGCGCCGTTGCTGGTGCTGACGCCGAAGCGCGAGGCGGCGCGGCGCATGGGGCTGCTGTGGGGCGCGCACGCGGTGCCGACCAAGGATATCGGCAGTTTCGAAGAGATGATCGCCAAGGGCAAGCGCATGGCGCTGCGTCACGGCATCTGCAAGGCGGGCGCGAAGCTGGTCATGATGGCGGGCGTGCCCTTTGGGACACCGGGGTCGACCAACGTGCTCCATGTGGCCACGCTGACCGGCGACGAACTGCGCGGATATAGCTGAGCAGAGCGTTCGGGCCGCAATTTGTCCGTCTTCCCAGCGAAGGTCGGGATCTCGCCCGCGCGCCATTTCGATAGGATGAGATTCCGGCCTTCGCCCGGATGACAAACCGAAAGAGTGGCAGCGGAAGCCTCGATGAGCGCATTTTGATTCAGTCCGGCACAAAAGTTACCGGCTGATTCACAAAATTTTCGGGTTGATTCAGATCGGGACGTTTAAAAATGGTAAATGGACTTTGCACCATTGACGCTGCGCGGCATAGTTGGTGCAAGTAGTGCGTCGGACCCGCGTCGGGGGGCTCCGCATCGCAAGTCCGGAGGTCTTTTCCGCGTGTCCGCACCGTTCCGTTTTCCGCGCTTTTTCGTCACCAGCCCGGCGCCTTGCCCCTATCTGGCCGGCAAGACCGAGCGGAAGGTGTTCACCGAACTCAACGGTAATAATGCGAACGAACTGAACGATGCGCTCGGCCGCATCGGATTCCGTCGCAGCCAGTCGGTCGCTTATCGTCCAAGCTGCGCCGATTGTTCGGCGTGCGTGTCGGTGCGCGTGTGCGCGGCTGAATTCACCCCCAGCAGCTCGCAAAAGCGCAACCTGCGCCGCAACGGCGATCTCGTCGCCACCGCATGCAAGCCCTGGGCGACCGAAGAACAATATACGCTGCTCCGCTCCTATCTGGGCTCGCGCCATCCCGACGGCGGCATGGCCGACATGGACGAGCAGGATTTCGCCGACATGGTCGAACAGACCCCGGTCGATAGCTATATGATCGAATATCGCGAGCCGACCAAGGACGGCGGCAAAGGCCGTCTTGTCGGTTGCTGCCTGACCGACCGTCAGGGCGACGGCCTGTCGATGATCTACAGCTTCTTCGACGCCGCGCATCCGATGCGCGAGGGGCTCGGTACCTATATCATCGCCGACCATATCCAGCGCGCGGCCCGCGCCGAATTGCCCTATGTCTATCTGGGCTATTGGATCGAAGGGTCGGCGCGCATGGCGTATAAGGCCCGCTTCCGCCCGCTCGAAAAGCTTGGCCCCGACGGCTGGTCGCGCTTCGACCCGACCCAGTCCGAACGCATCGCGGCGATGTTCGAACTCGCCTGAGGCCGCCAGGTTCGGGTCCGTTGACGTCGGGCCTGCAACAGGCCATTGAATGCCAAGGGAATTTCGGGGTGGGGAACAGAGGAGATAGCTTTGTTCCGATATCATGGCGCCGTAAAATTTCTGGCTTCCGCTCTCGTTGCCAGCTTTGTCCTTGCCGCCGCTCCGACGACCGCGCAGCCGCGACAGGGCACCGGGACGCGTGAGGGCGCGTCGATCAATGGCGTCGATCAGGCGAACGAGATCGACTGTCAGGGGCGCCCCGCGGAAGTGTCGGGTTCGGGCAACCGCATCAACTTCGTTGGCGATTGTCCCAGCCTGACGGTCAATGGCGTCGACAACCAGATCGGGATACTCCTGCCGCCCGGCGCCGACCTGCGCGTTTCGGGCGTGGACAATGTCGTGACCTGGCAGGTGCGCGGGAAGGGCAAGCCGCGCATTTCGGTTCAGGGCGTCGACAATCAGGTGCGGCCTTCGCGTTAGTCAAAGGCGCGCTGACTCGCGTAAATCCGCCTAGTTGCGAACGTCTCGCAACGGCTGATTTCTCGCCTCCACCGGTTGACCTTGGCTCGCTTTCAAGGGCATAGCTTTGCGTCCAGGACATAAGTCCGGGTCGCATCCGTTATGAAATCGCCGGGGGGCTGGCGAGAGGGGGAAGGGTGCCCGTGCGCGAGTTCGTCAGCATCATGGCCAGCGGCGGAGCGGGCGGCTTTTACCGCGCGATCTCGCGCGCATGAGCGAGCCGGTCAAGGTTGCGATCATCGGCTCGGGTCCGGCGGGGCTTAGCGCGGCGTCGCGTGCGGGGCAGCTCGGGCTCAGCCATATATTGCTCGAAAAGACCGACCATCTGTCGGACACGATCTTCAAATATCAAAAGGGCAAGCGCGTGCTTGCGACGCCCGAGCGGCTCGACCTGCGATCCGACTGCCGTTTCGCCGAGGGCGCGCGCGAATATATCCTCGGCAATTGGGACGAGGATGCCGCGAACAACAAGGTCAATATAGCCTATCATGCCGATGTCACCGAAGTGACCGGCGCGAAGGGCGCCTTCGCGATCAAGACCGCGAAGGGTGACGTCTATACGGCAGAGAATATCGTGCTGGCGATCGGGACGCAGGGCAATCCGAACCGAATGCGCTGCGAGGGCGCGGACCTGCCGCACATCATCTATCAGGTCGACGATCCGGAAGATTTCAAGGACAAGCATATCACCGTCGTCGGGTCGGGCGACGCGGGGATCGAAAACGCGCTCGGCGTCGCCGAGGAGGCGCTGGAAAATACCGTCACTATCCTCAATCGCTCAAAGGATTTCGCGCGCGCCAAGGCCAAGAATGTCTCGGACATGATGGAGGCGGGCGAGAATGGCCTGATGAGCATCCGGACCGAGACGCAGCCGAAAAAGGTCGAGCCCGGCTGGCTGATGCTGGAAACCCCGGACGGCGACGTCAAGATCGAGTGCGACGTCATCGTCGCGCGCCTGGGATCGGTCGCACCGCGCGGCTTTGTCGAATCGATGGGGATCGAGTTCACCGGCCCCGACCGCGAGGCCTTTCCAAAGCTGTCGCCGACCTTTGAATCGACGGTGCCCGGCATCTTCGTGATCGGCGCGCTCGCGGGCTATCCGCTGATCAAACACTGCATGAACCAGGGCTATGACGTCGTCGAGTTCATCAACGGCAATAGCGGACTGACCCCGGCGGACGAGAAGGATCTGGCGGCGATCTTCGCCAGCCTGCCGCAAAAGAAGTCGGTGAGCGAATGGCTCGAATATCTGCGCACCCGCGTCAGCATCTTCGCCGACGTGTCGCCGCTCCAGATGCGCGAATTCATGCTCGATTCGAAGGTCGCATTCTATCGCAAGGGCGATGTGGTGTTCGAAAAGGGCGAGCCCGGGTCATCGTTGTTCGCGATCGCCGATGGCTTCGCCGAGGTCGAGGTTGGCCCCGATTTTACCGTGCCGATCGAACAGGGGTCGATCTTTGGCGAGGTTGGGCTGATTTCGGGTCGCAAGCGCGGCGCAACGATCCGTGCCGGCGCCGACGGAATTTTCGTCGAGGTGTCGCGTACCGCCGCGCTGAAGCTGATGGCCTCGGTTCCCGGCGCGAAGCGTGCGATCAACCGCATCTCGCTCGAACGCCAGCTCCTCCAGATCTTCAAGGGCGGGCTGACGGTGGAGGATCTGGGCCCCGTCGTCGACACCGCCGAGGTCGAGCGCGTGCCCGCCGGCAAGGTCGTGCTGACCGAGGGCGAGCAGGGCGACGACGTCTATGTCATCCGTTCGGGATCGATGGTCGTCGAGAAGGATATCGGCGGCAAACCGATCTTTCTCCGCTATCTGCCCGCGGGCAGTTTCTTCGGCGAAATGGGTGTGCTGAGCGGGCAACCGCGCAACGCCACGGTGAAGGCGGCGGTCGGCAGCGAAGTCATCAAGCTGACCGGCGAGAGTTTCCGCAAAATGCTCGCGGCGCGGCCGCAAGTGCGCGCGGCAACCGAAGCCGCTGTTGCCGAGCGCGCGCAGATGAACAGCTTCATCGAATCGCGCAAAGCGACCTATTCGAGTGCGGTCGATCTTTATTCGGATACCGCGAGCTTCATCATGAAGGAGGGGCTGGGCGAGGCGACCGACGCGCTGCTCATCGACGAGAATCTCTGCGTCGGCTGCGACAATTGCGAAAAGGCGTGCGCCGACAGTCATGAAGGCCTGTCGCGGCTCGACCGCGAAGCGGGCAAGACCTTTGCGCATCTGCACGTGCCGACGAGCTGCCGCCACTGCGAGCATCCGCACTGCATGGCCGACTGCCCGCCGAACGTCATCCACCGCGGCCCCGACGGCGAAGTGTTCATGGAGACCGGCTGCATCGGCTGCGGCAATTGCATGCGCAACTGTCCCTATGGCGTGATCCGCATGGAGGCCGCGCCGCCCGAGAAGCCGAGCCTGCTGCGCTGGCTGCTGACCGGCTTCGGTCCCGGCCCGGGCGAACCGTCGCCCAAATGGACGAAGAAGAAACTGGGCGACGAGAAGCCCAAGAAGATCGCGGTCAAATGCGACATGTGCAAAGGCATTTCGGGCGGTCCGGCGTGCGTTCGCGCCTGTCCGACGGGCGCTGCGATCCGCGTCTCGCCCGAGGAATTTCTGTCGATCGCACGGCTCGACGAGGACACCGAATGATGGCCTCGCTCTTTCAGCGCCGCCGTTCCAAGGCAACGCAGGTCGAGCGCGTCCGCGAACGGCGGCACGAGGGATTTCTGCGCTATGCAGGTTTCCGCTGGGCCAAGATTTCGGGCGGGCTCTGCCTGCTCATCATCGTGAGTTATGCGCTGATCGACGTGACGCCGCGGCACAATGGCGGCAGTTGGTATGGCTATACGCTGGGCACGATCGGCGCGCTGCTGATCCTGTGGCTGACCGCGCTCGGCTATCGCAAGCGCAAGATGACGAGCGATCATTGGTCGCTGAAGGCATGGACTTCGGCCCACGTCTATCTGGGGCTGAGCCTGATCGTCGTCGGCACCTGGCACACGGGTTTCCAGCTTGGCTGGAACGTGCATACGCTTGCCTGGGCATTGATGATGCTGGTGATCCTGTCGGGGCTTTATGGCGTGATCGTCTATGCGACGTTGCCGCAAGCGCTGTCGAACAATCGCGAGCAGATGACGCAGATGCAGATGCTCGAGGCCATCCGTGCCTTTGATCGCCAGCTTCACACCGCGGCGCAGCCACTAACGCCCGAGGATACCGCGCCGGTGCTTGCGGCGCTCGACGAGGACCCGTTCGCGGGAGGGATCGTTGCGCGGCTCTCGGGTCGTTATCCGAATTGTGCGACATCGGCGGCGCTGCGGGCGCTCACCCTGTCGCGCAGCAGCGATGCGGGTGCGCGCGAGAAGGTCGTCGGCCTCCTCAAGCAGAAGGAGGCGGCGCTGGCGCGGCTGCGCCAGCATCTCAAGATCCGCGGGCTGCTCGAAATCTGGCTCTATGTGCATGTGCCGCTGACCTTTGCGCTGATCGCGGCGCTGTCGGCACATATCATCAGCGTCTTCTTCTACTGGTGAGGCGGGGACGATGAGCTTCATCCTGCGTCGCATCTCCACGACCAAAACGGGCAAGCAGATCATTCGCGATGCGGCGCTGCCCGGCGATATGATCACGCTCGGCCGCGATGCCGGAAACACGATCCATGTCGCCGACCTGGCGGTGAACCCGCATCATGCGACGATCAGCAGCGCTGATGGCCGCACGGTGCGCGTCGCGGCGCAAGAGGGGCTGGGCTTCGACCTCAACGGCCGAACCGAGACGGTCGCCAATATCGACAGCGGGGCGGGCGGCGAGCTGCGTTTCGGCGGGCACCGGCTGACGATCGCGCGCGAGGACGAGAAGATCATCCTGCTCGTCGAGCGGATCGACGAATTGTCGCAATCGTCGAAGGACGTCGACGAGGCCAAGGCCTTTTCGCTGCAGGGCGTCATGCTGGGCAAGCGCATGGGTGCTTGGGTTTTCGGCGTCTTGATGCTGCTCGCCTTCCTGATCGGGCCGATCTGGGCCTGGTACAGCTACAAGAATGTGAACGAGCGTCCCGACGGTTATCATGCCGACAGCGCCTGGCTGTCAGGGCCGCTGTCGAGCGCGCACGCCAGTTTGAAGAACGACTGCCAGTCGTGCCACGTCGAGCCGTTCGTCGCGGTGACCGACAAGGCGTGCGTCAATTGCCACACCGGCGAGCATAAGGCGATGAGCATGGCGCATGCCAATGCGCCGACCGCCATGTTGCTCGCCGCGCGCCATCCGCCGGGTGCGGGCGAGCGGATACTCAAGGGCTTCGCCGACACCTTCAACAAGCCGCAGGGGCGCTGCGTCGATTGCCATACCGAACATGAAGGCGCCGGCCCGATGCCCGCGACGCCGCAGAAATTCTGCGCCGACTGTCATGACGGCATGTCGGCGCGGCTGAAAACCGCGGGCCATCCGACGGCGCTGGCCGATGCCGCCGATTTCGGTACCAGCCATCCCGAGTTTCGCCCGCTCGTCCGGCCCGGGCCGGGCGGCAAGTTGGTGCGCACGACGCTGGCCAAGGGTATCGTCGATTATAACGGCCTCAAATTCCCGCACGACGTGCATTTGCAGGCCACTGGCGGCGTTGCGCGCATGGCGGCGAGTTTCCGCGGCCGCTATGATTTCGGCAAGAAGCTTGAATGCGAGAACTGCCACCGCGTCGAGGCGGACGGCGTCCGCGTCAAGCCGGTCGAGATGGAGCGGGACTGCGCAATGTGCCACAGCCTTGCGTTCGAGACCGTCGGCGGCGTGACACGCACCCTGCGCCATGGCGAGCCCGATCAGGTCGTGGCCGACCTCACCGCTTATTATCGTTCGGCACCGCCCGCGCGTCCGCTCCAGCTTGGCGGGATGCAGCGGCGCCGCCCCGGCGCCTATGCCGAGGGACAGGTCTACAACATCTATTTCAACGAAGTCGCGGTGCGGCCGAGCCGTGCGCAGGATGCCGTGCGCGCGGTCTTCTCGAAGGGCGGGGCCTGCTACGATTGCCACACCATCTTTGCGCCGCAGGCGGGCAATGGCTGGCGCGTTGCGGCGGTCGACCAGACGCCGCGCTACCTGCAAAAAGGCTGGTTCGACCATGATGCGCACAAGGAGACGGCGTGCGCCGACTGCCACACCGCCGCGCCCGCTTCCAAGGCGTCGACCGACCTGCTCGTGCCGGGCCTGCGGCAATGCCGCGACTGCCATGTCGGTGAGGGCGGCGCGCGTGTCGTGAAGGTCGAGACCGCGACCGAATCGCCCTGCGCGATGTGCCACGAATATCATTCCGACGGCGGCAAACCGTGGATGCCGCCGCGCCAGCGGAAGAAAAACACCGTCGCAATCACAAATAAACGTCTTGATGCTAGCCAGGGTGTGAGCATGATCACAGGAACCGGGGGGCGGGGCCTTTACGAAGTGACATGGCGCACACCTTCCTTGCACGCGGCAAGGCAGGGCGGGTAGGTTTTGGGTCGTCGGAGCCAGACCGGCGGGAGCAGGGGACGGATATGCTGATCGCGCAGATCACAGATATCCATATCGGGTTCGATCCGGACAATCCGGCCGAATATAACCGCAAGCGCCTCGACGAGGTGCTCGACATACTCATCGAGGGGCCGAACCGGCCCGACCTTTTGCTTGCGACGGGCGACATCACCGATCGCGGCGACGAGGACAGCTATCGCCGGCTGGCTACCGCTTTTTCGCGCTGCCCCTTTCCCGTCTGGCCGAGCGTCGGCAATCATGACCTGCGCGACAATTTCCACGCGCGCTTTCCGGGGTTCGACGACGGCAACGGGTTCGTCCAATACACGATCGAGCTGCCCGAGCTCAGGCTGGTGACGGTCGACACGCTGGAAGAGGGACGCCACGGCGGCGCCTTTTGCGCGCAGCGCGCGGCGTGGCTGGAGGCTGAACTGGCGAAGGACCCGGCCAAGCCGACCTATATCGTCATGCATCATCCGCCCGTGGAAAGCGGGATCGAGTGGATGAACACCGATCCCGACGAACCCTGGGTCGCGGTCTTTACCGACGTCGTGCGCCGCCACCCGCAGGTGCGCGGGCTGATCTGCGGCCACCTGCACCGCAGCGTCACCGTCGCATGGGAAGGCCGCACCGTCGCGATCTGTTCGTCGACGGCGCCGCAGGTGTCGCTCGACCTCAGGCCCATTGACGAGAACAGGCCCGACGACCGACCGATGATCGTCGCGGAAGATCCCGCCTATGCGCTCCACCGCTGGAACGGACGCGAACTGGTCAGCTTTTACGACCATGCCGGCGCACACACGATGCTCGCCAAATATGACGAGCGGCTCCAGCCGCTGGTGCGCGAGTTGAAGGCCGAGCGACCGCGTTAATAACCGAGCGTCAAATCGACGCGCGGCTCGACGGCCTCGCCCTTCTTCCAGCGATCCAGATTTTCGAGGAAGCGCTGCGCCGAGCGGATGAACATCTTGTCCTGCGCGCGGCCAGACAGGTGCATCGTGATATGCGCATTGTCGAGGCTCCATAGCGGATCGTCCGACGGCAGCGGCTCGGGCGTCGTGACGTCGAGGAAGGCCGAGGCGATTTGCTGTTCGTTCAGTGCGGTGACGAGTGCGGCCTGATCGACGACGCTGCCGCGTGCGATATTGATGAGCGTCGCGGTCGGCTTCATCGCGGCGAGTTCGGCCGCGCCGATCATGCCGTCGGTTTCGGGGGTCGCGGGGACCGCGAGGATCACCCAGTCGAATTCGCCGAGCTGCGCGCGCCACTGATCCGGGGTCAGCGTATTCGCACCCGGCGAACGGCGCACGACGGTGACGTCGACCGCGAATGCTTTCAGTCGTTCCTCGATCAGCTTGCCGATCGCGCCATAGCCGAGGAGGAGCGCCTTCGACCCGAACAGCTCGACCTTCCCGGGCGAATCCATCAGCCATTCGCGGCGTTCCTGCGCGCGCACGACATCGCGGTAGCCCTTTGCGACAGTCAGCATGCCCATTACGACATATTCGGCGATCGTGATCGCGTTGATCCCGGCGCCGTTGGTCAGCACGGTGCCGCGCTCGCGCAGCAGGTCGAGCGGCATGCCGTCGACCCCGGCATAGATTGAATTGAGCCATTTGAGCCCGGTCGCGGCGGTGATTACGGCCGCCATGTCTTTCTTGTCGTACATGTCGAACCATCCGATCTCGGCCTGAGGCGCGAGTTCGAGCGCCTCTTCCTTCGATGCGAAGAAGCGCGGCTCGATCCAGTCGGGCAGGCGGTTTTCGACGAGCGGACGGATCAGGCCCGAAAGGACGGTAACGGTCTTGGTCATGATATTCCTACTGCTGAAATGCGTGCCAGCCCGCCCATGCGAGCGGGATGAGGCCGATCAGGTCGACGAGCGCGATGGTGGAAAGTTGGGCCGGGCGCCCATAGGACTGATAGAGAAAGAGGAAGCTGAGCATCGAGATCGCCGCGAGCAGCGTCGCAAGCTTGCGCCCGCCGGGGTCGAAGGCGGCCCAGACGCAGGCGGCAAGCACGGCGAAGAAAAGCGCCGCGCGATGATGCATCAACAGGAAGAGCGGGCTGTCGGGCTGAACGCCATAAAGCCGCGTGATCAGCGCCGGCCGGAACAGCGCCAGCGCCGGGATCAGGTGGACAAGACCGACAAGCAGCCAGCAGATCAGTTGCGACATGCAACGAGGCTAGCATCCCGCTGCGAAGCGGCAAGCCTCTAATTGGAGAGGCGCCAGTCCCAGCCGAGCGGGTCGCCGTCCATGACCTCGACGCCCCTGCCGATGAGTTCGTCGCGCAGGGCATCGGATGCGGCGAAGTCCTTGTTGACGCGGGCATCCTTGCGCCTGACGAGGATCGCTTCGATCTCGTCCTCGCCGATCATTGCCTCCTTGGGCCGAACGCGCAGGTCGGCGCGCGTGATCGTCAAAAGGTCGAGGCCGAGCACGGCATCCATCGCGGCAAGCGCAGCGCGCTTCTGGCCCGCGTCTATCTTCTTCATCGCGGTCGCCTCTTCGAGCAATGTCAGCGCGACCGGCGTGTTGAGATCGTCTGACATCGCCGCGTCGAATTTTGCCAGCAGCTCGGCGAGGCGGCGGTCGGTCGGTTCGGCCGCTTCCGCATCGCGAACCGGGGCGGCCGCCATCACCAGCCGCTTGAGCCGCGTCAGCGCCGCGCCGAGGCCGTCCCATGAAAACTCCAGCTCGCTGCGATAATGCGCCTGCAGGCACATCAGCCGATAGGCGAGGGGGTGATAGCCCTTGTCGATGAGGAGCTGGACACGGAGAAACTCGCCGCTCGATTTCGACATCTTGCCGCTGCGGTCGACGAGGAAATTATTGTGCATCCACATGCGCGCGCCGCTGTCGGTCGAGCAGCTATGCGCCTGGTTCTGCGCAATCTCGTTCGGGTGATGGATTTCGCGATGGTCGATGCCGCCGGTGTGGATGTCGAAGGGGAAGCCCAGCAAGGCTTCGGACATCACCGAGCATTCGAGGTGCCAGCCCGGCGCGCCGCGACCCCAGGGTGAATCCCATTCCATCTGGCGCGTCTCGCCCGCGGGCGTCTTGCGCCAGATCGCGAAGTCGGCGGCATGGCGCTTTCCTTCGACGGGATCGATGCGGCTCTCGCCCTCATCGGTGCCGTGGCGCGCAAGCCGCCCGTAGTCGGCGACGCTTGCCGTGTCGAAATAGAGACCGCCGTCGAGTTCGTAGCAATGCTTGTCCGCAATCGCCTTTGCGAAGTCGATCATCGCGGGCACATAATCGGTCGCGATCGACCAGTGCGCGGGCTGGCGGATATTGAGCGCCTTCACGTCGGCCCAATAGGCCTCGGTATAATGTTTCGCGATGTCCCAGATGGACTGGGCGCGTTCGGCGGCGGCTTTTTCCAGCTTGTCCTCGCCCGCATCGGCGTCGTCGGTCAGGTGCCCGACGTCGGTGATGTTGATGACGTGGGTGAGCTTGTAGCCCTTGTACGACAGCGTGCGGCCGAGCGTGTCGGCGAAAACATAAGCGCGCATATTGCCGATATGCGGATAGTTATAGACCGTCGGGCCGCAGCTATAGACGCGCGCCTCGCCAGCGTGGACGGGCTCGAAGGTTTCGAGGCTGCGCTTCAGGCTGTTGAACAGCTTGAGCGGAAAGGCATGGGCGTCGGTCATTACCGACGCCCATGCCTTGCTCCGCCCGCCGGCGTCAACCGAAAGCCCGAGGGTCCTGACCCTATTGCTGCGGCGGCGTCCACAAATCGTCATTGCCCGCGCCGGTCACCGGATCGTCGAGCAGCGGCTCGCCGGTCATCGGATCGATGTCGCGCATCGTGATAAGCGCCTGCGGGAAATTATTGCCCTCTCCGCGCCCATCGTCGTCGACTTCTTCGTCGATGATGTCCTGGACGGGGAAGCTGTTTTCGAAATCGATGGCGACCGTGGTGCAGGCCGTCGGCGAGGCGATGAAACAACCGTTGACAGTGGAGCGGCGATCATAGGTGCCGACCACCGGCGCCGCGCCGCGGATGGTAAGAAGCTGAAGGGCCTCCAGGCCGGTAACCTGCCCGTTGGGCCCGATTTGCACGCCATTGATGACGATGCGCGACTGCCCCTGCGTCTGCACGTCGAGGCCGCCGGCGCCGAAGGTCAGCCCGCGGCGCTGTGCCAGATCGGTCCCGGCGCCGCTGTTCTGGACATAGAAGCCGCCGACAACATTGGCGCGGATGCCGCGAGCGAAGAGCGCGCCTTCGTCCAGCACGACGCCGTCATTCTCACCGAGCCGCGCGTTGATGGCGTCCATGCTTCTTGCCGCGCCGACGTCGCCGATCGCCGCCTGTGTCGCGACGATGACATCGTCAGATTCAAGGTTGAGCTGCCCGGCCGGACTGCTGCCGTTGACGAGGCGGACCGTGCCTTGGCCAAGGATCACCTCCAGCGCGTCATTTGCGACCAGATTCAGCATGTTGGCGTCGGTCAGACCCGTAAGCTGGACATTGCCGATAACGCGCATCTTGCCCGGCGTGCGGATCGTCAGCGCGCCATTGGCGCCAAGATTGGAGTTCGACGCGCCACCTGTCATCGTAAACGTGTCGACGATCACATCAGGCGGCTCGGCCGATCCCACCGACCCGCCGCCTACGGCCTGAACCTCGGGCGCAAAGATTTCGATCTGCGTACCATAAAGGCGCGTCAGTTCGTCGGCGTCGATATGATAGCCGTTGGGCCCATTGGAGCCCGCGGTGCCGCCGACGAAAGTCTGGTTGTCGACGTTGTTGTTTTCGATCGACAATTGCTGCGTAACACCGGCCGTGCCGACACGGGCGCCGGAGGCGATCGCGATGTCGGCGGATTCGAGCGAGATCGACTGGCCGGTCACAACGCCGGTGACGGCAAGGTTCGACCGTGCCGACGCGCTCAGGTCGCCCGCGACGTTGACCGCGCCGAGCGTAAGGAAGCCGCCGTCGTTCGCGATATTCGCATTGGCTGCGGTCAGCGCGATGATGTTCATCGCCTCGCCGCTGGTTGCGAAGTCGGCGGTTCCCGCAACGCTGCCATTGTCGACCGAGAAATCGCCGTTGCCGCGAACATAGGCGTCGCCGGTCGCGGCGTTCAGCGACGTGAAGTGCATGTTGCCGCCGCCTTCGATGCGGATCGCATTGGCGCTGGCGGCGATCGTGTCGCTGGAGACGAGCCCGCCGATCCGGATGTTGCCGCCCGCGCTGTCGAGGCTGGTCGTCCCCGACGAGGAGACGGTGCCGGCAGTTACCCCGCTTGCTCCATTGAGCGCGACGCTCGTGCCGCCGCCGACGTGCGTGACGTCGATGGCGGTCGCTGCCGTCAGGATGACATCGCCAGACGCCTGCGTTCCGCCGCCGCTGATACCCGCACCCGAATTGACCGTGATATTGCGATCGGCGGTCAGCGTATCGATCGCCCCGCCGGGCCCGGTCAGGGTCGCCAGGCCGACCGACGCGGCGTTGATCGTGACATCGCGACCCGCCGCGACCGGACCGGCGAGATTGGCGGCGCCCGCGGCGTCGACGATGACGTCGCTGAAGCTGTCGACATTGCCGATCGTCGTCGCGCCGCCCTGCGTGCGGACGCTGCTGTCGCCGCCCGTCGTGCCGAGGCCGAGCGTGGTCGCGCCGTTGACCGCGATGCCGTTCGCGGCGTTGAGCAAGATATCGTCGCCCGCCGAGAGAGCGGCGGCGTTGATCGCGCCAGCCGAAGAGGCCATCACGATATCGGCGCCGTTGATGCCCTGCGACCCTTCACCGGTGCCGATCGTGAAGACACCGCCCGATGATCCGACCGAATATTCGAAGATATGCGTGTCGGGCGCCGCTCCGGTCGTGCGGACATCGTTGGCGGTAATATCGCCAACCGCCTGAACCGTCAGGTCGTCCCCCGCCGAGGCGCGGGTCAGGCTGGCCGTCGTCCCCGCGCGTACCAGCATGTCTTCCCCGGCGGCGGCGTCGGTGATTGTCGCGGCGCCGCCGCTGTTGACGCCGAACATTCGCGCGGCCGAGCTGTCGGTCAGCGTGACGTTGCCGACGGCGTCGGCGAACATATTGCCCTGCGCCGCGACGCCGTTGGCATCGACATAGCCGCCGTTCGCCTGCGCCGATGCGTCGATATTGGCGTCGCTGTTCAGAAAGATATTGCCGCCCGAAATATAGGTGCCGGTGAGGTCGGCGGCCGAGAAGATCGAGATATTGCCGGCAACATCGGCATTGTTCACCGAAACGGCGCCGCCGCCGGAAAAGGCGAAGAAAGAGGCGTCGCCCGTGACATTGCCGGTCAGCGCGATGCTGTTCGCGAAGAGGTTGATGTCCTCGCCGGCATTCAGCGACACGCCCCTTATGCCTTCGGCGCCGGGCGCCGTTCCTTCGGCCGAGAGGTTGATCGACAGGCCGGCATCGATATTGTTGAAGGCAATCGACTGGCCGAACACCTGCACGAAGCCGCCTGCGGTCGAATTGCCGAGATCGACCGCTCCCGGCGAGGACACCGTGATGTTGCCGCCGGTGATGATCGAGTTGAGCCCGGTGCGGAAGCTGCCGGCGGTCGCGGTGAAGTCGCCCACCGCCTCGGCATGTTCGACGCTTGCGGCGCCAAGGCTGCTGAGGGCGATGTTATTGCCCGCGAGGCGGTCGACGCCGATGGTGCCCGTCGGGCCGGTCGCGCTCAACGAAAGCAGGTCGCCAGCGCCGAGCAGGCTGCCCGGTGCCGCGCTGATGCTGGTCGTTGCCGACGCGATCAGGCCGTCGCTGGCCCGAAGCGTTGCCGCCGTGCCTTCGCGGAGGTCGTGCCGGATATCGATCTGGTCGCCCGCCGTGATGGTCAATATGCCGTCGACATCGAACATGCCGTCCGACTGGGCGTACACGCCGACCGAGCCGTCGGTCGTCAGCGTGACGTCGCCCTGGCTGGAAATCGTACCGCTGGTCGGCGCGATGAAGATGCCCGCAAGGGCTTCGTCGGTATCGTTGTTCGTCGGCGCCGCGACGCCCAGTGCCTGTGCCTCGAGCCCTGCGAAAGCGATATCGCCGCCGGCGCGGATTTCGATGCGGCCTGCGATGTCGCCGTTCGCGGTGATGCTTGACGGGCCAAGATCGATCCGACCGGGACCGGAGGCGCCTGCGGCGGCCTCGATCGCGACGCGGCCGCCCCTGGTTCCGCTGAAGCCGCCGTTCGCACCATTGCCGCCGGTGCCTGCGCCCGTGCCGCCGACGCCCGCTTCGCCCGATATGCCGTTGACGGTGATATCGACGGCTTCGCCGTTCGATGTGATCGTCCCACCATTGGCTTGCAACAGGACGGTGCCGCCGGTCCCAGCGCCGCCATTGCCGCCATCGCCGCCGGTCGAATTGCCGAAGAAACCGCCATTGGATCCAATACCGCCGATGCCCCCGCGGCCGGTGCTATTTAGGACGACGCTGTCGCCGGTCAGGAAGCCAAGGGTGACGGTGCCGCCCTCACTGGCGACGATTTCGACCGTACCGCCCTGACCATTGCCGCCATTGCCACCGTTCGGCGCGACCGCCGGGGTCGCAGCAAAGGCCAGCCCGCCGGCGCCGCCATTGCCGCCCGTCCCGCCGGAAATGAAATTGCTTTCAAGGGCAGTCAGGCTCGCCCCTGCGCCATCGGCCAGTACGCGCGACGTACCGCCTGCGCCATCGCCGCCATTGCCACCCGCGCCATCGCGCCCATTGGCGCCGTTACCGCCGATTCCGGTCGAATTGAGCGTGACGGCAAGTTCGCCTGCGTCGAAACCTGCGACTATTGCCTGAGCAATGCCGCCGAAGCCGTCGCCGCCATTGCCGCCGACATTGTGGTCGCCGCCTGCGCCGCCGGAGCCGAGCGCGATGCTGTTCGCAGTACTGACGCCGCCGATCGCTGTTTCGAGCGCGATCGTGGCCGTGCCGCCGCGGCCCGTGCCACCGTCGCCGCCGACACCGACGCCGGTCGCGGCGCCGCTGCTGCTTGAAAAGAAGCTTGCACCGCCGGTGCCGCCCAGTCCCGATGCATTGGCGACCATGCCGGCGGCCGTCGTCGTGCCGCCGCGGACATTCACCGTCGCGTCGCCGCCGATCCCGTCGCCGCCAGCGCCCGGCGTGCCCGGCACACCGCCGAAGCTGGAGAAGTTGAAAAATTCGCCGCCGGTCCCGCCTGCGCCCGCGGCGCTCGCTTCGATGACGCTCGCGCCGACGATGGCGGCCCCTTCGATATTGATCGTCGCGGTGCCGCCACGGCCGATCCCGCCGATCCCGCCCGGGATGATGTTGATCGGGTCCTCATCGGTGCCGGATGAGCCCTCGCCGCCTTCGCCGTCCGCGGTCGCGCGGATATCGGCGGCATTGATCGTGCCGCCGAGCAGATTGATTGTCGCGGTGCCGCCGAAGCCCGCGCCTGACTGACCCTGCACGACGCCGCCAAAGCCGTCGGCGCTCACGCGCAGATCGTTGATAGTCGCCGTACCGCCCGTCTGGGTAAAGGTCGCGGTGCCGCCGGTACCGAGGCTGCGATCGGCGGCGCCGTTACCGCCATATCCGTTTGCCGAGACGTCGATCGATCCCGCGTTCAGCGTGCCGCCCTGGATGTCGAAATCGACGTCGCCGCCTTGGCCCCGACCCGAGCTTTCGCGCGGAAGCCCGGGCGCGCTTTCCTCGTCGACCTCGGTTCGCCCCTCGGCCGATGCTTCGAAATCGCCGAGGCTGATTGCGCTGCTGTCCGTGGCTTCGGCGACGGTCCGAACCAATATCGTGCCGCCGGTCCCCGACGAAATGGGTGCCGCCGCATCCGTTGCGCCGCCCGAAACCCCTCCGGCCGCGACGATGGCGCCGACTGCCAGGTTGATGCTGCCCGCGTCGGCGATGAGCTGGATCGTCCCGCCGGTCGCGTTCGTTCCGGCCGTGCTGATGCCCGTTGTCGCGCTGGCGTTGAAGACGTTCGTTGCATCGAGCGTCGCGGCAATCTGTCCGCCGCCGCGCGCGAACAGGTTGATGGTGCCGCCCTGCGCGTTGCCGCCGATTCCGGCCACGTTGACCGTGTCGCTGCTGACATCGACGTCATAGACCTCGGCGCGAATGGTGCCGCCGTCGGCAACAAAATCGACATTGCCGCCAATTCCGTCGCCCGCGCTTTGCCCGATCGTGTTGGACCGGTTTCCGGCCGATGCATCGACATTGAACCGGTTGCTGCTGGTTACCGCGCCGCCTGCCGTCGCGCTGACATTGACGTTGCCGCCGGTACCGGCGCCAAAATGCTCGCCCGCCAACACCAAACCCGTCGCCGTAAGATTGACGACGCCGCTGCTGTTGATTGTCGAGCCGTTGGTTGCGCTCAATGTCACATTGTTGCCGCGCGCATTACCCGATCGGCCGGTTGTGCCGCTGACGCTGAGCGCGCCTCCGGCCTCTGCCGAAGCGGTGATTTCGATCGAGGTGGCCTGTGCGGTGGCGCCGCCGTCGGCCGTCAGGCTCGCCGTGCCGCCCAGCGCGTCGCCGCCGACCGAATTTTCGCCGCCTGCGCCGCCGCCCTGTCCACTCGCGTTGAGCGAAAGGATACCAAGCGATTTTATCCCGCCATTGTCGCTATTTATGACGACAGTGGCGTTGCCGCCCGTTCCGTCGCCGCCGTTCAGCGTGTCGTCGGGGCCGGAGAAACTTCCCCCGGTGCCGGTCGCCTCGATCGTTGTACGCACGGATTCGAACGAGCTGTTCGCGCCCAGGATGTCGATGCGCGCGGTGCCACCCGTTCCGTTGCCCGCCTGAACCGGGCCAAATCCCCCGCTGCCGTTCGCGTCGATCGACACACTGGTTGTCGCGCGAAAGCTTGCGCCATCGGCGACCGTCAATGTGGACGTGCCGCCTTGCGCGTCGCTTCCCGTTGGCAGGGCGATGTTGGTCGAGCCGAAAGCCGACGCGTCGACGGTCACGGTACCGGCGTTCAGCGCCGTGCCGGCGTTGCGGACGGAAATGCTGGCATTGCCGCCGCGGGCATTCCCCGTGTCGCCATTTGTTCCGTCACCGGCAACGGCAAGCGCGGATACCATGATCGTCGGCGATGTCACGGTGCCGCCCGTCACCGTCAGACTGGCCGTTCCGCCCTGGCTGTCGCCGGTTACGGTGGCGGGCTGGCCCAGCGCGGTAATCTGCAACAGATTGCCGGTCGTCAGCGAACCGCCGGTGACGTTCACCGCGACGGTCCCGGCCGCGCCGGGCGCTCCATCCGACCGGACGATCAGATTGCCCGTGGCCCCGCCTTGTTGCCCCGTGCCGACATTCAGCGTTGCGCCTGCATCGCCGCTGAAAGTCCCGTCACCCTCGACGAAGATGCGTCCGGCCGACGACAGCGGGGGAGGCGACCCCGGGATCTGTTGAAGCGCCCCGCCGGCAAAGGTGCCGCTGGCGCGTGCGAGCGTGTTGCTGCGGAACAGCGTATCGTTGGCGACGATATTCGCGGCGGTGGCGTTCGCCGGTGCCAAATTCTGCTCGCCGTTCGTGATATTGTAGCCGGCGGACAGGCGCACCGCGCCATCAGGATCGACCTGAGCCGACAGCGCGTCGTCATAACCGATCGCGCCTGACACCAGCATCGTTACGGCGTCATTCTTGGGAATGGCGACCATATAGATGCGGCTTTGATCTACGTCGCCCTGCTGATGCGCTGGCCCCGTGGTGGTGCCGGTGTGGGTGATGACGTTGCCGCCCTCGGCGCCGCGGGTGACATTGATGTCGAACAGGCCGTTGTTGATGCGGATATCGACCGCTTCGGCGGCGACATAAGCGACCGAACCGTCGGTCCGCACGGTGCCTGCCTGCACGATGCGCGGCGCGACGAGCGCGACATAGCTGTTGCCGGGGTTAAGGCCGATGTTGGTGTTGATCGCGCCATTGACGGTGATCGCGGAGGTGCTGCCCGCGGTGCCGTCGAAGCGTATTTCGCCCGAAGGGCCGAACAGGCCGCCGGTGGTGATGATATTGTTGCTGGTGAGGACCAGGCTGCCGACGTTGATCACGCCGCTCGCGCCGATCAATATGCCGCCCGCATTATAGAACCATATATTGCCGCCGCGCGCGCCCGAGGCCAGGCTATCCACGCTGTTGACCGTGCCGTTCAGCGCGATCTGGCGGCTGAGCGCACCGCCGCCGCCGTTTACGAAACGGTTGAGGACGGTGTAATCGCCTTCGCCGCTGAAGTTCCATGTCGAGCCCGTCGGCAGCACATTGATGTCGCCGCCCGTTGGCGCGGTGTCGGTCGGAACCCAGGCGATGATGCTTTGCTGCTGCGTGACGGTGACGTTGGTCTGGGTGCCGACGGTATTCACGCCCGTGCCCGCGCCGACGTTAACAAATATGGGGTTCGCCGCGACCTGCGCCAGCGCGGGGCCGCCATAGGCCAGCGCCGCCATGCCCGCGGCGATTGCGCAGCTCGTCATCAGACGCTGCTTGCCGTGGCTTACTGGCGCGGAGGTGACGATGGCACGCATGGCATTTGTCCTCGATGCAATAGTCATGTCAGCGCGCCCTCACGCCGAATAAGGTAGTCAGCGAAACGAGCAGCCGCGGGTCGGGGCGTTCGGCCAGGAAACCGCCGCGGTTGAGCGGCACGGCGAGCGTCATGTCGAGCCGTGCCAGATCGCCGTAAGCGACGCGCAGGCCGCCGCCCGCCGAATAGAGCTTTTGCGGATCGAGCCCGTCGAAAGCGGTGTCCTTGTTCCACACCCATGCGGCGTCGAAAAAGACGAAGGGCTGAAAGGCAAAGCTTTCGGTATTGGCGGGAACGAACGAGCCGTATCGCGCCTCCAACGCGACCGCGACGCCGCTGTCGCCGATCACCGTGCCCGGATCGAAGCCGCGACCCACAGTGAAGTTGCCGCCCGAAAACTCCTCATAAGCAAGCAGCGGATCGGCCGCCCATTGCGCGCGCGGCGCTGCCGACAGCGTGAACAGCTTTGCCGGTCGCCATTCGGCGAGCGCGTTGGCGCGAACCAGAAAGGCATCAGGCTTCCCCTCGATCCGCGTTAGCGGGACCGCGCCGGGCAGGAAGCATGCCGTGCCGCCGGGGCCGCAATCGTCGCTGGCGCCCAGGAACGACGCGCCCTTGCGCGCCTCAAGCGAAGTCGAAAGCGACCAGCGCGGTTCGCTGGGGCTGTAACCGCCGCGCCCGGCGATCGATCCGGGATCGATCCAGCTCGCATCGGCGCGCAGGTTGAGCACGCGCAGGCGATCCTCGTTGATCGGGATGCTGGTCAGGCTGATGTCCTGATCGATGAAATCGAGCCCGCCGCCGATCGTCACGCGCCGCGCCTGCGTCAGTACCAGCGGATAGGAGCCGTAGAGGCTGACGATCTGCGTGTTCGACTTCACCGGAAAGCCGGTGATGTCGGGGCGCGTCCAGGCATAGGTATAGCTGGCGCCAAAGCGCAGCCCTTCACCGCCGACGCGGAATTCATGCGACGCCTGTACGACCTTTTGCTCATCGAAGTCGGGGGTCGCATAGAAGCTGACCGTGGTGAGGTCGCCCATGCCGGTGAGCCCGGCGAAGCGTGCGCGCGCGATGCCGCCCCAGCGGCCGACGTCGCGTGAACCGAAATTCTGCGCGTTGAAGTCGAATGTATAGGGGGTGCGTGCGACGGTGACTTCGCCGACGACCTCGCCGGGAACCGCGCCGGGGCGCAGCGTCAGGCGCGCATCCATCCCCGGGATATCGCGCGCAAGAAGCAGATAGCGTTCGGCGTCGACGATGTTGAACACCGGCTGGTCGTCGAGCCGCGAGAGATAGCGTTGCAGAAGGCGTTCGTTCGCGCCGGCATCGCCGCGAACCTCGATCCGCGACATGCGCGCCGAAAGAATGTCGAGCCGGACAACGCCGTCACCGATGGTCTGTGCGGGAACGCGGACCGCGGCAAGATAGCCCCGCGAGCGCAGGATGGTCGCGGCGTGGTCGCGAATATCGCACACCGCCGAAATCGGCAGTTCCTGCCCGACGCGATCGGACCAGCTTGGGCCCAGGATCGCATTGTCGATGCCCTCGACGCTCGAAAATTCGACGGCGCGCAGCGTGAAGCGGATGTTGGCGAATTCGGGGCTGGCGAGCGGGCAGGGTGCGCGTTCGATCCCGTCGTCGACCGCGACGATCTGTTCGTTGGGCTGGACGGCGGGCGGTGCTGTCGGGCGCTGGATTTCCTCGCGGGTCGGGATTTGCGGCGTCGCTTGTGCCAGTACGGCGGCGGGCAGCGCCGCGGCGATCAGCCCTGCCGAACCGGCCAGCATCCGATGAATACTGGCCCGCTTCGACCGTGCGGTCGCATTTATTCCGAAGTCCCCCGACACGGTCATTTCCACCCCTTGCGTACGGGCGCGCCGCGATGATCGCGATGCGCCAACTCCACTGGCTCCACCAGACAACCGGCGGCGCTAATTTCGACCCAAGGAAATCTTCCGTCTCGCTATTGGCGGAATTTCCGTGGGTAATTATCAGACGGATGGGCGGCGGACAATGGCCGTGCCCATCGTTTCACCTCATCCGGCTTCGGCGTCCGACATTGTGTCGACGAGGCGATTGAGCTGCGGCGAGCAGCCCTTGGCCATCAGCATGTCGATCGATCCCTCGACCGTGTCGGGCGCATTTTCCACTGCGGCAAAGCGCACCGTCACCGGCTTGGCCAGACCGCCGCCCGACAGGCGATAGTCGGCGCCATATCGCACCGGCAGGACATCGGTCGGCCATTTGCGGAAATTCGCGCCGTCGACGATTGCGACAGTCGTCTTCTTGCCGGCGCTTTCGATTTCGAGCGCGGTGTCGCCTTCCATATTGGGACGCCACAGCATCAATACCGACGGGTCGAGGACGCAGAAGGTGCCGGCCTCACGATAGTCGAGCAGCCACAGATTCGGTGCGCGGACCTCGCCCGCCTCTGGCGTGTCGCCACGTGAAAATCCGCCGCGCGACCGCATCGTCGGGCCTTTGGCGAGCATGCGCGTGACATTGCCGCCGAGCGACTGGCTCGCTTGCACGGTGCCGGTTGCGCCAAAGGTACCGGGCCCCGACAGCGTGCGTGTCTTGCCCGCCTGCATCAATATGATCCTGTCGCCGGCGACGAGGGTCAGCTTGTCGGTCGACTTGAGCTTGGCGCCGGCTGGATATTTGCTCGCCGACGGTCCGGTCGAGCGGACGACCATGGACTGCGCGGCGGCGGTGCCGACAAAGGCGACGGCGGCGATGGCGGCAGCGGCGGCGAGGCCGAGGCGGCGCATCCGGAAGTCAGGAAAGGACATAGCTTTCTCCCTCTTTGGTCTCGTTCAGGCGTTTTATCAGAAACATGATGGCTGCATCCTGACCGAAATCCGCCTGTATTGCTGTGGCACAGGTCACATAGGTTTTTTTGTCGCCTGCGCCGTGCGCGGCGACCAGCGCGGCGATGCGCTCCCGCTGGTCGGGCGCGAGGTCGGGGCGCGGCGTGAATACGTCGACCGGTTGCGCGCGGCCGCGCAGCGTCACGCGGCCCATCGGCACCAGGTGGTCGCGCCGCGAACGTGCCGCCGCTTCGGCGGAAACCAGCACCCCGGTCTTCAGGCTCTTGTTCGCCGCTTCCAGCCTTGATGCGGTGTTCATGCTGTCGCCGAGGGCGGTGTATTGGATGCGGCCCTCGCCACCGAAATTGCCCACGATTGCGTCGCCGACGTGCAGGCCCACGCGCGTCATTCCGATCGGCGGGACATCTTCGGCGGCAAGGTCTACGCGATATTTTTCGCCGGCCTGATACATCGCGAGCGCCGCGGCGGCGGCCTGTTCGCCGTCGTCGGGACGGCTGATCGGGGCGCCCCAAAAGGCGACGACGGCATCGCCGACGAACTTGTCGATCGTCCCGCCATGTTCGAGCACGATGTCCGACAGGCGGTCGAGATATTCGTTGAGCAGCCGTGCGACGGTTTCCGGCGTCACCGCATGGCTCAGCTTGGTAAAGCCTTCGAGGTCGGTGAAGACGCAGAAGATGTTGCGGCGTTCGCCATGGAGCGAAAGCTGGTCGGGGTCGCGCATGATCTGTGCCGCGACGTCGGCGGGCAGATATTTCCCCAGCGCCGACTGGGCGAAGGCGCGCTGCCGCGATCCGACGGTGCGCGCAGCGGTGCCGACCGCCGCGTAACCGAACAGCCAGCCGACCGCCCAACCAAAGGTCGGAAGCGTCGTCGTGTCGACGCCGCGCCCCTGCAGCCAAAAGGGAAAGGCGATGAAGAAAGCCATCTGCCCCAGAAAGGCGAGCGCCACCCAGCGCGCGCGCAGGTCAATGAGGCTGGTGAGCCCGCCTGCGAGGACGATGAAGACCGCGAGCGCCCACAACGCGGGCCCCGCGATCGGGCGGGTCCACGCCTTGTCGAGTTGCTGCGCGAGCATATGCGCATGGACCTCGAGCCCGATCATCGTCTCATGCTGTCCGGTGATCGCGTCGGGAAAGCGGCTCAGCGGCGTATTGAACTGGTCGTTGTCGATGATGTCGCCGCCGATCAGGATATAGCGGCCCTTGACCAGCTCGGCGAAGCCAGCGCGCATCTCTGCATCCATCGGCAGCGCGAAGGCGTCGATCGGGATGTTGGCGAACACCGGTTCCTCCTGCCCGGCGGCAGCACGCGCGGGGACGAGGAAGCGGATATTGCCCTGAAAATTCGCATGCGCAGCGTCGACCGGGGCAAGCGCGTTCGACATCAGCGGCGGCAGATTCTTCGGCCGGTCGGGCCAGTTGCGGATCACGCTGTCGTCGTCGGTGCGGAACAGCACGCTCGTCGGTTTCGTCCTGTCGGTGGTGACGTCGGCAATGAAGCCTTCGAGGAATTTCTGTTGCTCGTAAAAAATCGTGTTCGGGTTGCTCGCCTGCTCGGCATAGGCGAGCCAGGTCGGGGTCTTCATCGCGCGTAGCTGCGCCTTCAGCAGATCGTCGTCGGGGCGCGGCGAATCGAACGCGATATCGATGCCGATCGCTTTCGCGCCCATCTGATCGAGATTGCCGAGCGCATTGGCGAGCAGGGTGCGGTCAAGTGGCGAGCGGATGCCCGTGTTGAACAGGGTCTCGTCATTATAGGTGACGAGGGTGATGCGTTTATCCTGTTCGACATGCGGCGCCATCAGCATCGCGCGCGCGTCATAAAGCGCGCGCTCGGCGGCATCGATCAAGGGCATCTGCCAACTGAAACGCGCGATCAGAACCGCGATCAGCAGGAAGGCAAGCGTCGCCGCCATCCGCGACGGGCCAAGCTGCATGACCAGCCGCCGGACGCGCTTGCGAAGCGGCACTGCGGCGCGCTGGCCATCGGGCACCGGCGTATCCGCCGCAGGAACAAGAGCTTCGGGCGCGTTCATCGGATCAGCGGGCGGCGCGGCCGGCAGCCTCTCCGTTGCGTGCCGTCGCGCTGCCATGCAGCAGCGCCTGACCGCCGTCGCCGATGATCGCGAAACCCGCCCAATAATAGGGATGTGAGGTTTGCTGGTCGTCCATCAGTCGGACCTGCGTTCCCCACAGCGCGTCGGCGACGCTTTCGCCTTCGGTCGCCGCGAAAAGCCCGCCGATCAACCGCTTGGTCGCGTCGAAATCGTCGGGGGCCGGCCAGTGGCTTGCGATCACCGAACGTCCACCCGCTCCGATGAAGCTGCGAACCAGCCCGTCGAGCGCGTTGCCGCCGCCCGAAAGGCCAGCCTCGCGCGTCGCCGCGACGCTTGCAGCGCCGGCGGTGTCGCACGCCGAGAGGATGACGAGGTCGGCGTCGATCTTGAGGTCGAAGATTTCCTGGAAGGTCAGCAGCCCGTCCGAATCTGCGCCGCCGAACGAGGTGACGAGGGCTGGGCGCGCCGGGCATGAAGGGCGGGGCGCGGTGACGAGGCCGTGCGTTGCGAAATGGATGATGCGATAGTCGCCAAGGTCGGCGCGATTTTTCACCGCGGTATCGGTGAATGCACCGCCGGTGAGCAGGGCACCCGCGTCGCGGCCCATCGCGTTGCGCGCGGTCACCAACTCGTCGGCCGAAATCGGGCGCGCCCATTGCGCGACATCCCACAGGCAGTCGCCGTCGGCGCTGCCGCCTGCGGCGCCGCGTGTGCCGAGCGAGGGCAGTCGTCCGTTGATGGGCAGATTCTCACCGAGCCCGAAATATTGATGGCTCGCCTTCGACGGCGCGGCCTGCCGCGCGTTGCGGAAGCCGAGGGTCGAGACCGCCGTGCTGGGCCGCGACGTCCGCCCGAGCCAGGCGATGCGGCGCATGTCGAACGGATCGGCGTCGGGATCGAGCAGGCGTTGTTCATAAGCGGCGAGCCCGGCGTCGGAGGTGATGAGGAGATTGATCGGCAGCCGCAGCATTGCGCCGTCGGGCTCGAAAATGAGGTGCGGGACCGAGGGCAGCCGTGCCGCAACGGGGCCGAAAAGCTGGCCATAAAGCTTATACGAAGTTGCGGCGTCGAACGGATAGGTGACGCGGCGGCCATTCTCGACGACCGAGATCGTCGAGCGGATCGTGTCGACGGCGGCTTCGAGCCCCGATGCGCTAATGTCCGATTTCCAGAGCTGTGCCGCCCCCTGCTCGATCAGCATCGCATATACGCCGTCGCCCACGACGAGCATTTTCAGATAGGCTTCGTCAGGACGCAGCACCTGCTGCAACTCGGCGAGGTCGAGTTTGCCCGATGCGACGACGCGATATTGCGGGAAAGCCGACAGCGCGACGACGGTCTCGGCCTGCTGGAACGACAGATTGTCGAGCTGCGCCTTGATGTCGGCGCGAAGCGCGTTGACTTCGGGCGAGTCGGGTAACTGGGCGAGCCGCGCATCCTCGATCCGCGCGCGTTCGAGATCACGATTGAGTGTCGTCGCCTGGCGGAACAGGCGGGCGCCGTCGTTGCTGCCGCCCGACAGTTCGCGCGCCAGCACCGCCTGCGTATCGGCGACGCCCGGGCGGATCTGTAGCTGGCTGGCGACGAAGAAATCCTCGATCGCCTTGGGCTCGGTGGCCGACCGTGCGGCGAGCAGCCGGTAATAAGGCGCCATCATGTTCGCCATGCCCGCCGTCGAGCGCTGCGTGTTGGCAAGCGCGGTGACGACCTCGCGATAGATGCCCATCGCCTTGTCGTCCTGGCCCTCACGGGTGAGGAAGGCGGCGTAGCGCGCGCGAGCGGAGGCGAGCGCGTTGGTTTCGGGATATTCGACGGCGAGCAGGTTCACCGATTCAAGGAAACGCGCGTCGGCCGCGGCCTTGTCGCCGCTCGCCTCTTCGGCCAGCGCGAGCTCGCCGAGCATCTGCGAGCGCAGGCGGATGATCGAGGTCACGCGCCCCTCGCGCACCGCGATCGCGTCGGTCAGACCCTTGAGCTGCGCGGTCTTCGCTGCCTGTGCATTGCCGCGCAGTCGTTCGACCGTGCCGAGCAGATGCGTCGCTTGCGCATCGATGATCTGCGCGCGTTCGAGCGGCGACAGGCGCTCGCGATCGTTGCTCTGGCGGATGACGCGGGCATTGTCGCCGCTGTTGACCCCGGCGACGATCTGCGGCGTCAGCGTTACTGCGTCGCCCGATACCGTCACGCCCGTCGTCAGCGGCGGGATCGGCGTCTGGAGCCGCGTGGCAGCGCCGTCATAGTCGCGCTGGTTGAGCGCGTTGATCGCCCGGAAATTGCGACGGAGGCGGAGCTGGACCGGGTCGCTGGTCGGGATCGCCTCTACTTCGGCGAACAGGCGCTCGGCCTCGGCGAACTCGCCAAGGTTCGAACGTTGCAGCGCGCGGTTCAATGTGACTTCGGTCGGATCGATGTCGGCGGCCGACTGTTCTTCCGTCGCGCGGCGAGACAGCGCTTCGAAAAATTCGGCAGCCTCGGCATAATCGCCGCTATGGTTGCGGCGATATCCCTCGGCCAGCGCCTTGTCGACGTCGATCGTCCCGGCAATCGTCCGGGCGAAACCGTCGTTGCCGCCGACCGATGTCGTCGCGACCTTGATCACGCCCGGCACGACCTTGTGCTGACGCACCGATTCAAGCGCGAGGTTCAGCGCGTCCGAATAGGCGTCGAATCCCTCGACGCTATAGGTCACATTGCCTTTGGTCTCGATACGTGTGCGCCAGGCGATATTGCTGCCCTTGATCGTACAGGCATCGGCGGCGGTACATGTGATCGTGCCGGCGCGGGCCTGCTCGATTCTGGCGAGCGCATCGGCCGAGGTCGCGCGCAGTTCGCGGACGGTGCCCACCGGCTGGCTCGCGTCGCGGCAGACGATCGTCCAGGCGCGGTCGAACATGCCCTTGATCACGCCGTCGCGCACGGTCGCCTGCACTTCGCAAAGCGAGCCGCCCTGCTCGCCGATCGAAAAACTGTCGCGCAGCGTCGGGTCGCTGCCCTGCGCAAATGCGGTTCCGGGCGCGGCAACAGCCAGCAGCGCCAGAATCGGCACAAGTTGCGGACGTCGAGCGGTCATCACAAATCCCCCAAACACAGGCGTAGCGACGCCATGCCGAAGTGACGCCGGCAGGGCGGAAACTTTATTGCTGTGGTGCGACCCATTCCCTTGGACAAGAACCGTAAACCCTTCGTAAGCGAAAGGGAAGTGATCTGCCGCACAGGCGGCTTGCGCCGGGGGGGCGCGCGACCTATCTGCAGGGGGACACTCCATTCGGACGAGGAAAAAATGAGCGGATTCGACGATCGTGAACGCGCCTTCGAGGCCCAATTTGCACGCGACCAGGAAGTGCAGTTCCGCATCACCGCCCGCCGCAACCGGCTGGTCGGCGAATGGGCGGCCGCGCGCATGGGGCTGACCCCGGAGGAAACCGACGCCTATGCCAAGGCGGTCGTGCAGGCCGATTTCGAGGAAGCGGGCGACGAGGACGTCATCCGCAAGCTTGCGGGCGACCTGACCGCGGCAAATGTCGAGATCAGCGATGCCGAAATCCGTTCGGTGCTGAACGACAAGACCGCCGAGGCGCGCCGCCAGTTCATCGACAGCCAGAACTGAGGCCGTTCCGATGGGTATGCGCGAGGATGATTTGCGGGCGATGATCGTCGCGGCATTTCCCGATGCGGAGGTCGCGATTACCGATCTTGCGGGTGACAACGACCATTATGCCGCGCATGTCGTCAGCGAATCCTTTCGCGGGATGACGCGCGTCGCACAGCACAAGGCGGTCTATGCGGCGCTCGGCGGGCGCATGGGCGGCGAACTTCATGCCTTGCAATTGACGACCGCCATCCCCTCATAAGGGGCTGACACGAAATTTGCGGCGCTTGACGCCACCGGAGACTGACTATGACCGACCCCACCACCCACGACCGCATTGGCAAGCTGGTTGCCGACAACCCTGTGCTGCTCTTCATGAAGGGCACACCGCTTTTCCCGCAGTGCGGCTTTTCCTCGCGCGCGATCGCGATGCTTGACCGGCTCGGAGTTGAATATGAAACGGTCGATGTGCTGCAGGACATGGAAGTCCGCCAGGGCATCAAGGAGTTTTCGGACTGGCCGACGATCCCCCAGCTCTATGTGAAGGGCGAATTCATCGGCGGCAGCGATATCATGATGGAAATGTGGGAAGCGGGCGAGCTTCACACATTGATGACCGGAATTCCCGCGCGCGCCGAATAAGCCGCGTATCCGCCGAATATAAAAGCCCGCCGGAGCATTGGCTCCGGCGGGCTTTTTGTCTGCTTTGGGGTGGTGAGCGGACATCCCGTCCCCCACTTCCGTCATCCCGGGCTTGACCCGGGATCCCGCTTCTTCGCATCGAGCGGCTTGGACCTCAAGCGGGACCCCGGATCAAGTCCGGGGTGACGATAGGGAGAGGGCCGCTCCCGGTCGATTCCGGCCAGAATCTCGCCGGACAAAAACTGCTTTCCTAATATATCGGGCGATGATCTACCCTCGTGGATGACCGCATCGATTACCCTGCAGAGCACCCCTTCGACACTCCGCGCCCGTCATCGCCTTAAAGCGACAAAGGAGACATTTCGGACACGTACGTCCGTATCTTTTGTCGCCTTAACGCCGCAGGCTGCCTTCACACCCTCGGTCAATTGGCGGAGAACAGCTTGGTTCCCGCGACGCCGATGACGATCAGCGTCATGAAGCCGATCTGGACCGGGTTCACTTTCTCGTCGAACAACAATATCCCGCCGATGATAACACCGACCGCGCCAAGGCCGGTCCAGATTGCATAGGCGGTTCCCGCCGAAATGCCCCGCATTGCGAACGCAAGGAGCGCCATGTTCAAAAAGCTGAGCGAGATCGGCACGACTGATGCCTGCCAGGTTCCGAGCGTCGCAGCCCATTTAAGGCTGAGCGCCCAGATGATTTCGGTAACGACGGCGATCGCGAGGATGACCCACGCCATGGCATGATCCTTTCAAGTCAGCGGGCTCGAAAGGAAAGGGCGCAGCCGGAAACCCGGAAGAGGCTGCGCAGGAACAGGCGATATAGTGCGGCGCCCTCTAACGGCGGCCGCGCGAAATGGCAATGCGCTGGGGCGTTATCCGCCGATCCAGCCCGTCACCTCGACCGCGACCTTGTTCGCGGCGCGCGTCAGCGCCTCGCCGACGGGTTTCGCCTCGACCTTGCCGCCGATCGCTTCGCGGGCTTCGAAACGGCGCTGCGTCACCGTCTTGCCGCCTGCCGACACCAGCATCGCCTGATAGACGACGACGACTTCGTTGGTCGCGGCATCGACGCCGAACTCCATCAACTGCCCCGCGAGTTGTTCGCCCGGCGCCGTCAGATATTGCCCTTCGTCGAGCACGACGCGAGACGTGCGCGCCGACACCGTTTCGGACACCAGCCGCTGGAACAGGCGCGAGGGGGCTTCGACCCACTGCGCGTCCTTCACATAAGTGACGCTCGCACCGTCCTGCTGCACGGGAATGCGCGTCGTGCGCAGCTTTTGGGGTGCGGTCGGGATCAGGATCGTCAGCGTCGCGGCTTCGGCTGCGGTGCGCGCGCCGCCTGCGCTCGGCGCCGCGTCGGCGTCGAGCGAGAGGAGGAAGGGCGGGGTCTTGCCGCCAAGGCCGATGCAACCCGACAAGGAGACGGCGGCAATGGCGAGCAGCAGCGGAGCGCGGAGGCGGCGGATCATGGTGTCGGTCCTCATTCTTTATAGTCGGGCAGCTTGCTGCCGCCGATAACCGCGCCGGCGCCCTGCTGGTCGAGCTTGTCGGTCAGGCTCGACAGCGAGGCGGAGGTGCGACGCAGATCGCGGATCAGCGCATTGGCTTCGGGAATCGTCGTTTCGCTGAAGGTCTTGAGGCCGGGACGCGCGTCCGAAATCGCGCTTTCCAGCGTCGCCATCGATGCGTTTGCGGACTTCAGCGTATCGCGCAGGTTCGCCATCGCGGGATCGACATTGCGGTCGATCGTGCCCTGCGCCGACGCGGCAAGATTACCGATCTGTTCAGCGGCATTGCCGGTCTGCTGGATCGCAATGCGCGTGTCGGCCAGCGCCCGTTCGATCGCCGGACCATTGCGCGCGAGGATTGCGGTCGACGCCTCGACATTTTTGAGGATGCCGCGGAGGCTAGCCTGATTTTCGTCGTCGGCAAGCTCGGCAAGGCGTTCGCTCAGCGTCGACAGGCGCTGGAGCAATTGCGGCGCGGTGTTGAGCAGTTCGCCAAGACCGCCGACGCGCGTCGGGATGACGGGTTTGCCCGCGGGCCCCTTGTCGGCGATCGCAGGCGCGCCCTTGACCGCACCGTCCAGCGAGATTTGCGAGACGCCGGTGAAGCCGACGCCCTCGAGCGCGGCGGTCGTGCCTTGCAGGATCGGAACGCCTTCATTGACCTCGATACGCACGCGCACGAACTGCGGGTCGTCGGGCCATAGCGCGATTTCGCGCACCTGACCCGCGGGAACGCCGGAAAATTGCACCTGCGCTCCCTTGTTCAGTCCGTCGACCGACTGTTTGAAGAATATGTCATATTCGCGCTTGGTGCCGCCGCTGTCGTTCGCCAGCCAGACGACGAAAAAGGCGAGCGCCGCGGTGAAGAAGAGGACGAAAGCGCCGACGAGGACGTTGTTTGAGCGAGTTTCCATCAGCTTTTCCTATCGCCGCTTCGCGGTTTGGTTCCCGCCCGCCGCAGCGCGGCCCCGGGGCCCGTTGAAATAATCCTGTATCCACGGATGCTCGGTGGCAAGCAGTTCCGGGATCGTGCCGACCGCGATCACCTTCTTTTCGGCCAGAACCGCGACGCGGTCGCAGGTCGCATAAAGCGAATCGAGGTCGTGCGTGATGAGAAAGACCGTCAGGCCCATCGTGTCCGCGAGCTCGCGAATAAGCTCGTCGAACTTCGCCGCGCCGATCGGGTCGAGCCCCGCCGTCGGCTCGTCGAGAAACAGCAGCGCGGGATCGAGCGCCAGCGCGCGCGCGAGCCCGGCACGCTTCACCATCCCGCCCGACAGTTCGGCCGGGTATTTCGGGCCGGCGTCGGGGGGCAGCCCGACCATCGCGACCTTGTATGCGGCGATTTCGTCGAGCAGCCTTTGGTCGAGCCGCGGATAATATTCGCGCAGGGGAACCTGAATATTTTCAGCCACGCTCAGCGTCGAAAAGAGCGCGCCGCCCTGGAACATCACGCCCCAGCGCCGGCGCAGGTCGCGCGATTCCTCTTCGTTGGCGATCGTGTCGAGCGTTTTGCCATAGACCTCAATCTCGCCCGCGGTCGGGGTTTGAAGGCCGATGATCGAGCGCATCAGCACCGACTTGCCGGTGCCAGATCCGCCGACGACACCCAGAATCTCACCCGACCGGACGTCGAGGTCGAGATCCTCGTGAACCACGGCATCGCCGAACTGGTTCTTCAGCCCGCGAATACAAATGGCCGTTTCGAACTTTTCGGGCCGCACCGCGTCGGCCGCGGCAAGCTCTTCCTTGATCTCCTGTTCGACTTCTTCGCTCATCAATTCCATCCCAGCGAAGAGAAGAAGACGGCGAACATCGCGTCGAGGACGATGACGAGGAAGATCGCGGCGACCACCGCCGATGTCGTACGCTGACCGACTTCCTCGGCATTCTGGCGCACCTGCATGCCTTCGTAACAGCCGGTGACGCCGATCAATATGCCGAACACCGGCGCCTTGATCAGCATGATGTAGAAATCGGTCATCGGAATGATTTCGCGCAGCCGCTGGATATAGGTGAGCGGCGGGATGTCGAGCCCGACCCAGACAAAGGCGCCGCCGCCGGCGATCGCGCACAGGCTGGCGTAGAAACCGAGCAAAGGCATGGTGATCGTCGACGCGGCGACGCGCGGCAGCACGATCGCCTCCATTGGCGACACGCCGATCGTGCGCATCGCATCGACCTCTTCGGTCAGCTTCATCGTCCCGATTTGCGCGGCGAAGGCAGATCCTGAGCGGCCCGCGACCATGATCGCGGTCATCAACAGCCCAAGTTCGCGGATCGATGCGCGCCCGACCAGGTTGATCGTGAACACCTCAAGCCCGAATTGCTCAAGCTGGACCGCGCCCTGCTGCGCGATGACGATGCCGATCAGGAAGCTCATCAGCCCGATGATCGGCAGCGCGTCGACGCCGACGGTCTGGAATCGCGTGACGACGGCATTCCAGCGCAGGCGGCGGCGCGCTCGAATCTGGGTACCGAGCGCGACAATCATCGCGCCGAAGAATCCGACGATGCCGAGCAGTTCGTGCCAGATCGCGACGCTGGCGGTGCCAACCTGCTCCAACATCCGCGCCCACGCCGGGCGGCGGTCGCGGTGGACGCGATACTCGCTCTTGTCGGTGGCGAGCGCTTCGAGCAGGCGCTGCGCCTCGGGGCTCGCCCCGACGACTTTCGAGCCATGTTCGTTGACCGTGCGCGTGACGATCCACGCGCCGACGGTGTCGATCCTTTCGAGTGGCGAGAGGTCGAGCGTCGCGATCGGCCCGAGTGCATCCAGCCGTGCGGGAACGTCACCCAAACGCGCGAGCGTCAGACGGCCGGTGAAGCGAACTTCGGCGCCATCGGCACCGTCGCTATGTTCGAAATCAGCCCTAGCCACCATCGTGCGGAGGACACTGGCTTATTTGCCCCGGCACGGCAAGTGAATCCATGGTTCAGCTTGTCAGGCCTTGGCCCCGATATGGGCCCATACTATGGGTGAGGGATGGAAGATCCGCTGGCCACGCCGACCCCCGACTATGCCCACCGCGTCGCGATGTACGACATGGACCGGACGATAACGCGTTCAGGGACTTACAGTGGATTTCTCATGCATGTCGCGCGGCGTCGCCAGCAATGGCGTCTCCTGCTTCTGCCGCTCGTCGGGCTGGCCGGCGCGGCCTATTCGCTGCGTCTGATCGACCGCTCGCGACTGAAGGCGATCAACCTTCGACTGCTCGTCGGCAAACGCTTTCGCCGCACCGAAATCGCCCCGCTCGCCGAAAGCTACGCCGACAAGGTCGTCACGCGCGGACTGCACTCCGCCGCGCTCCAGCAGATCGCCGCCGACCGCGAGGCCGGGTATCGTTTGCTGCTCGCGACGGCGTCCTTTCACCTCTATGTCGACGCCATCGCGCGGCGGCTCGGGATCGACGATGTGCTCGCGACGCAGCTCGACGAACCCGACGGCGCCGACCATATTCACGCGCGTCTGGCGGGCGACAATTGCTATGGCGAGGCGAAGTTCGCGCGCATATCGGACTGGCTTGCCGCGAACGAGATCACGCGCGAGGCGGCGCATGTCCGCGCCTATTCGGACCATGTCTCCGACCATCCGATGCTGCACTTCGCTGACGAGGCGGTCGCGACGACGCCGTCGCGCAAGCTGAAACTGCTCGCCCCGCAAATGGGCTGGCAGGTCGTCGACTGGCGCGCCCGCAAATAGCGCTGTCCGGCAAAATCGCGGCGCATTAGCGTCGTGGAATGACGCCGACACCGATCCGCGATGGCCGTTTCTGCCAACATCCTGAGGATCGCCTTAAAGCCGCAAAGGACACAATTTCGACCCGCCGATGCGGGGCTTTTGTGGCTTTAAGACGATGGCGGTCGTTAAACCGCGTCCAATGCCTGCGCGAAATCGGCGATAAGATCGTCGGGATCTTCGATGCCGATCGACACGCGTACCAGATTGTCGGTGATGCCGAGAGCCTTCTTGCGCTCCGGCGGAACCGACAAATGGGTCATCGCGGCGGGGTGGCTCGCCAGCGTCTCTGTGCCGCCGAGGCTGACCGCGAGCTTGGCGATCTTCAGCGCGTCGAGGAAACGGAAACTCTCTTCCTCACCGCCCTTGATGAACAGCGAGAAGGTCGATCCGGCGCCGGTGCAGTGGCGGTCAAAGATGTCCTTCTGGCGCGCATCCTGGATGAAGCCGAGATAGCCGAGCCCCTCGACCTTCGGGTGATCCCGCAGGAAAGTGCAGACCTTCAGGGCATTCTCGCCCGCACGGCTCATGCGCAGTTCGAGCGTTTCGAGGCTGCGCAGCAGCATCCATGCGGTGTTGGGGTCGCAGATCGTGCCGATCGTGTTGCGCATCGGACGGATGATGTTGAGCAACTTCTGGTCGCCCGACACGCCGCCCGCGACGAGATCCGAATGGCCGCCGGCATATTTGGTGAGGCTGTAGACGACGAGTTCGGCGCCCTGACGGATCGGCTTTTGCCAGAGCGGGCCGAGGAAGGTGTTGTCGATGGCGATCGGCGGCTTCTGCTCGCAGGGGAAGGCGGCGTCGCGCGCGGCGCGGACGGCCTCGACATCGACCAGCGCGTTCGTAGGATTCGCCGGGCTTTCGAGATAAACGAGCGCGACCTTGCCGCCCTTTTCATCGGCGAGCGTCTGGGCGCGAGCGAGAATGTCGTCAATCTCCTCGCGCGTCGCGCCGGCGGGAAAGTCGAGGAAGCTGACGCCGAATCGCGACAGGATGCGCGCGATCAGCGTCTCGGTCGCCGCATAGAGCGGGCCCGAGTGGACGATCACATCATTCTGGCCGACGAGCGCGAGGAGCAGAGTCGCGATTGCCGACATGCCGCTCGAAAAGACGAGGCTGTCGTCGGCGCCGTCCCAGACCGCGAGGCGATCCTCGAGGATTTCCTGGTTCGGACCGTTGAAGCGCGAATAGACGAGGCCGTCGGCGGGTCCTTCACGCTTGCCGGTGATATGTTCGAAGAAGCGCTTGCCTGCGGCGGCGCTTTCGAAAGCGAAGGTCGAGGTCAGGAAGATCGGCGGCTTCAACGAGCCTTCGGACAGCACGGGGTCATAGCCGAGTCCCATCATCAGCGTGGCGGGGCTGAGATCGCGATCGCCGATTTTCTTGGTGTTTGTCTTGGGTTTGCCGCGCATGGCCATGGGGGATGCTCCTTGAGGTGTCGGAGCCCTCTATAGCACGCCGGTTTCGTTTGAAACTATATTGCGCGGCGTGCCGACCCTAATCCTCGACGATCAGGCTGCGCTCTTTCGTCTCGGGAAGCAACAGCGTCGCGACCCCGGCCATCGCGATCACCGCGGCAACATAGAAATAAAAGACGCGTTCGATGCCGGCATCCTTGAGCGCCAGCGCGACGATTTCGAGCGTGCCCGCAAACATCGCATTGCCGATCGCATAGGGCAGCGCGACGCCGAGGCCTCGGATATGCGCGGGAAACAGCTCGGCCTTCACCAGCGCATTATTCGCGCTGTAGCCGCTTTGCAGCGTGAGCGGGATCATGATGAGCAGCGTGGCGACGATCGGCGAGGTGACGGTCTCCAGCGTCATGAAGGTCGGCACCGCGACGATCGCGCCGCCGATCCCGAACAGCAGCAGCATCGGTTTGCGCCCGAACTTATCTGCCAGCGCCCCGAAAACCGGCTGCATCGCGGTGAACCACAGCAGCGCGGCGGCGATGATATAGGTCGCGGTGGCCTTGTCGAAACCGACGGTGTTGAACAGGAATTTCTGCATGTAACTGGTATAGGTGTAAGCCGCGAGCCCGCCGCCCGCCGACAACATGCCGACGAGGATGCTTTCGCGGCGATGCTCTTTCCACAGCAGCTTGGCGGTCGAGACGGGCCGGTCGACCGCCTGGTTTTCGAACGACGGCGTTTCGGCCAGATTGCGGCGGAGGACATAAACACCGAGCGCGAGCAGCGCGCCGATAACGAACGGGATGCGCCAACCCCATGCGGTGAGTTCGGCCTCGGTCAGGAAGAATTGCAGCACCACCGCGACGAATATCGCGCAAAGCTGGCCGCCGCAGAGCGTCATATATTGGAAGCTCGCCCAGAAGCCGCGATTCTCCTTGGGTGCCATTTCGGACAAGTAGGTCGCGCTCGCGCCATATTCACCGCCGAGCGACAGGCCTTGCAGCATTCGCGCGACGAGCAATGTCGCCGGCCCGAGCAGGCCCGCAACGGCATAGGTCGGCGCGATCGCGATCAGCATCGACCCGCTGAACATCAGTGCCACCGACAGCGACAGCCCAGCCTTGCGCCCGCGCGTGTCGGCGAAGCGGCCCATCACCCACGCGCCGATCGGGCGCATGACGAAGCCGACGGCAAAGATGGCGGCGGAGTTCAGAAGCTGTGCGGTGGGGTCAGCCTGCGGGAAAAAGACCGGAGCGAAATAGATGGCGAAGGCGGCATAAGCGAACCAGTCGTACCATTCGACCAGATTGCCCATCGAACCGCCGACAATCGAAACCAACCGTTTGCGCGGTATCGCGAGTGCCTTCATCCCGTCCCGTCCCCCTTATTTCGTCATGCCGGGCTGGACCCGGCATCCCGCTTTCTTCGTGGAAGCGGGACCCCGGATCAAGTCCGGGGTGACGATGGATGAAATCTTTAGCGCAATCCGATCACCGACAATTGGCGGCCATAGCTGTTCTCGCCCTTATGGCACGCGCGGCGATAGCTGAAATAGTCGTCGGCCTCGGCATAGGTGTCCTGTCCGCCGATGGCAATTCGGGTCACGCCCGCTGCCGCGAGCCGCGCGGCGACATAGGCGGCGATGTCGAACATCGCATGGCCGGGCTTGCCGGCGGCGAAAAAGCGCTCGTTCGCGGGATCGTCCTCGACGAAGCGCTGCACGAAACCCTCGTCGACCTCATAGGAAGCGCGGGCGATGCACGGGCCGATTGCGACGGCGATATCGGCGCGATTGGCGCCGAGGCTTTCCATCGCCTCCAGCGTGGCATCGGTGACGCCCGCAATCGCGCCCTTCCACCCCGCATGCGCCGCGCCGACGACCCCGGCCTCGCGGTCGGCGAAGAGGACGGGCACGCAGTCGGCGGTCAATATGCCGAGCACTATGCCCGGCGTGCGCGTCGCCAGCGCATCGGCCTCGGGCCGCGCGTCAAGATCGGTGTGGCCGTCGACGATCACGCAGCGATTGCCGTGGACCTGATAGAGGCCGGTCAGCTTCGCGCCGGGAAGCACCGCATCGGCCACGCGCCGCCTGTTCTCGGCGATCAGCGCGGGATCGTCGCCAGAACCGAGACCGCAATTGAGCGAGGCGAGTTCGCCCGTCGACACCCCGCCGCGGCGGCCAAAGAAGCCATGCGCGAGACCGTCCAACGGCGCGGCTGTAACGAAGGGCGTGCTCACAGATCGAGCCTGAAGAAACGGTCCTCGTCGATATGATTGCCGACGCGAAACGCGTTGCGCCCGACGTCGTAGAAACCGTAGCGACGGTAAAAGGCCTGCGCGCGGTCATTCTCGGTGAAGACCGTGAGGTAAAGGATCGATGCCCGCTCGCGCGCCCAGGCGATGCCCCATTCCATCAATGCGACGGCGACGCCCGTGCCCTTCGCGGCTTCGGCGACATAAAGTTGGTGCAGTTCGACCGCATCGCCCGTCGGTTGCTCCTCGGGCAGTTCGAAATCGACCGGCCCCATCTTGATATAGCCGAGGATCGCGCCGGATTCGCCGCGAACCAGCGCGATGTCATGATCATCGCTCGCGATTTGCGCGCGCACGCGGTCGGGCGGGTTCCAGCCTGCAAGGAAGGTGGAGAGGTCGGCGGGATCATAGATATGCCCGAAAGTATGAGTGAACGACCCGTTGGCGAAAGCCGCGATGGCCTCCGCATCTCCGGGTTTTGCCAGTTCGATGGCGGTCATGCTGCGTCTCCTATAAATCCTGCGGGGGCGGGCCAGTCCGGTGCGGAAAAGGCCATCACCTTGAACAAGTCGCCCATCTGGCGCGGCTCGACGAGGCGGTCGCGCTGGCCCTTCAGTTCCTCGGCGCGGTTCGGCGCAGCCGCAGCGAGCGATTGCAGCCGCGCGTCGATGCCGATCCGCCGCAGCCAGTCGCCCTGCGTCGTCAGCGGGCTCACGGACACGCCCGCATTTTGTGCGGCCGTGGCGAGCGCGGTGAAATCGACATGTGCGGTCAGGTCGGCCTCACCGGGATCGGCGAAGGGAGAGGCGAAGCGATGCGCCTTCACTGCCTGCAACGTGTCGCCTGCGGCGGGGCCGGCATAGCCATAGTCGATCGCGAGCATCGCGCCGCCTTGCCGCGCAAGACGAAAGGCGCAGCGCTGCAAGATCGCGGCCGAGACGGGCGTTGTTTCGACAACCGTGTCCTGGGGCGCGTTCCGTAGCGAAGCCGGTACGGCGTCGTCGGCGGGTGTGTCGCCCGCAACGGGCACCAGCACGCCGCCCTGGCGTTCGACCATGCGCTCGCGCCAGCCGTCGATCGTGCGGATATATTGATGGATCGGCAGCGCGTCGAAAAACTCGTTCGCGACGATGATCAGCGGCACGTCGTCGGGCAGCGCGTCGACCTCGTCGTGATGCTCCGCTGCGGGCAGGCGCGCGAGCTGCGCCGCCCGCAGCGTCGGGCTTGTCTCGACCAGGTCGATGCCGGCTGGTGTGCAGCCAAAGCGCGCCATCGTCCGCAGCGCATCGGCGGCGAGCGTGCCGCGGCCCGGGCCCAGCTCGACGTAATGAAACGCCGGGCCGCCCGCGCGCGACCAGAGGTCTGCGACCCAGATACCAACCATCTCACCGAACATCTGGCTGATTTCGGGTGCCGTGGTGAAATCGCCTGCTGCGCCCAGCGGGTCGCGCGTCGCATAATAATGGCCGTTTGCCGCCGCCATATAGTCGGCGACCGTCGTGGGCCGCGCCGCCGCGATTTCGCTTATCAACTCGTCGGGCGTCGGTGGGCCGTCACGCAACGCTGTCGAGCCCGGCCACCGGTTCGATCCGCTTGCGGCGGCCCTTCGCGGTGGCGACGAGCCAGAAGCCGACAAGCAGCATCGGCACGGTAAGCGTCTGGCCCATCGTGAGGCCCCACGACAGCGTGCCGAGCTGCACGTCGGGTTCGCGCACGAACTCGACCGCAAAGCGGCTGAGCCCATAGATGATCGCCGCCGTGCCAAAGAGGAAACCGGGCTTGTAGCGCGCATCGGTGCGCCAGAAGAAGAAGGCTAGGATCGCCATCATCACGATCCCTTCGAGCCCGGCTTCATAAAGCTGGCTCGGGTGGCGGGGGTCCATCGTACCGCTGCCCGGAAAGATGATCGCCCATGGCACGGTCGTCGCACGGCCCCACAGTTCGCCATTCACGAAATTGGCGAGGCGGCCGAAGAAAAGGCCGAAGGGCACGACGCACGCGACATAATCGCAAAAGCGCAGAAAGCTCAGCTTTTCCTTGCGCGTCACATACCAGATCGCGATCAGCACGCCGATCACGCCGCCATGGAGCGACATGCCGCCGTCCCACAGTTTGAAGATCTCGAGCGGCTTCTCGATATAGTTGCCGAGGTTGTAGAAGAGCACATAGCCGAGCCGCCCGCCGAGGATGATCCCGAGCATCGCATAGAAGATCATGTCGTCGGCATGGCGCCGCGCCATCGGGGCGCCAGGCTGCGCGATCAGCTTCAGCAAATACCAGTAACCGACGAAGATTCCGGCGAGATAGGCCAGGGCATACCAGCGGATCGGCAGGCCGAAGACGCTGAACGCGATCTCTGAATTCTCACCCATCAGATCGTGAAAGTTCACATATTGCGTTGCTTCGGCTAAGGTTGCAAAAAGAAACATATAGTCGCGCTGTCCTTCCCCAGGAGAGGCCTCCCCATAAGGGGTATGGCGAGCGAGACCAAGAGGAGAGATGAAAGATGCCATCAGCGCTCGATTTGCGCCTGGAAGCCGCCTATAATCTGATCACCGGTCCGGGCGGACCGATCCAGGTCGGGTCCGTCGAACGCTTCGGCCACCAGCTTCCCTTCATCACCACCGCACCGACCAACCTTGCCGACTATGTTGCGTTTTTTGCTGCGCAGCATGGCGATGGCACTTTCCTTGTCGAAGGCGACGAGCGGCTGTCGTTCAAGCAGGTCTATATGGCGGCGCGGCAGGTCGCGGCGGGGCTGGTCGAGGGCCATGGCGTCCAGCGCGGCGACCGCGTCGGGCTTGCGATGCGCAACGCCAATGCGTGGTGTGTTTCCTACATCGGTATCCTGATGGCGGGCGGCTGCGCTACGCTGCTCAACGGCTGGTGGCAGGGGGGCGAACTCGCTGCGGGCATCCTCGATAGCGAAGCGAAGCTCGTCATTGCCGACGTCCAGCGCGCCGCACGGCTCGAAGAGGTCGAACATGGTGCGAAGGTCATTACCCTCGACCTAACGCAGCCGATCGATCTGGCGGTCGCGCCGATCACCGGCGCGGGCGGCAGCGCGGCGACCGTGCTGCCCACGCTGACGGGGCAGGACCTCGCGACGATCCTCTTTACCTCGGGCTCGACCGGCCAGTCGAAGGGCGCCTATTCGCGCCACGAGGCGGTGGTGCAGGCGATCTTCAACTATGTCACCCAGACCGCAAGCATCGTCCATCTGCTAACCGAAGATGGGCAGATGTCGGACATCCAGCCCGCGACGCTGATCTGCACGCCGCTGTTTCACGTCACCGCCGAAATCCCGGTGTTCCTGCAAAGCTTCGCCTTGGGACGCAAACTCGTGCTGATGCCCAAGTGGAACGCCGACGAGGCGATGCGGCTGATCCAGGACGAGAAGTGCAATTATTTCGTCGGCGTTCCGCTGATGAGCTATGAAATTCTCACCAGTCCGAACCGCAAGAATTACGATCTGTCGACGTGCAAAAGCTACGCTGGCGGCGGCGCGCCGCGCCCGCCAGAGCATGTGCGCCGCCTTGCGACGGAGATGGGCGAGGCCAAGCCCCTGCTCGGCTATGGCCTCACCGAAACCAACGCGGTCGGCTGCGGCATCATCAACGAAAATTATGTCGCGAAGCCGATGTCGACCGGCCCCGCGTCGAAGCCGCTCGTCGACCTTGCGATCCTCGACGACAATGGCGAACCGCTCGCGCAGGGCAGCGTCGGCGAAGTCTGCATCCGCTCGGTGTGCAATTTCGAGGGCTATTGGAACAATGAAGCCGCGACCAAGGCGGCCTTCTTCGACAATGGCTATTTCCGCTCGGGCGACCTCGGTTATCTCGACGAGGACGGCTATCTGTTCATCGTCGACCGCAAGAAGGACATCATCATCCGCGGCGGTGAGAATATAAGCTGTCAGGAAGTCGAGGCCGCGATTTACGAGCATGCCGAGGTCAACGAATGCGCGGTGTTCGGTCTGCCCGACGAGCGGCTGGGCGAATGCGTCGGTGCGGTCGTTTGGACAAAGCCCGGCAGCAATGTGACCGCCGACGATCTGGTCGCCTTCCTCAGCGCACGGCTCGCTCCCTATAAGGTGCCATGCCAGATTTGGATGTCGAACGACGCGTTGCCCAAGCTCGGCAGCGAAAAGATCGACAAGGTCAGCTTGCGCAACCGCTATCGCGAGGAATATGCCGCGAAGGCTGTTGCGTAACCGAAAGCGGCAAAGGAGCGAACCGGGATCATGGCCGAGGCTGAAACTCCCGTCGCTCCCGAAAAATCGGTGCCGGTGCGCGTCTATCGCCACCGGCTGCCGGTGCGTATCTGGCATTGGGTCAATGCCGTCACCTTGCTCGTCCTGTTGATGAGCGGGCTGATGATCTTCAATGCACACCCGCGCCTCTATTGGGGCGAATATGGTGCGAACTTCGACCGCGCGTGGCTGGTGATCGGTTCGACGGCGGACAGCGGTTATCTGCGCATCGGCGACTATCGGGTCGAAACGACGGGCGTGCTCGGCCGCTGGACCGATGCGCAAGGGCAGTCGCGGACCTGGGCCTTTCCCGGCTGGGCGACGATCCCGACCAGCTATAGCCTTGCCGACGGGCGGCGCTGGCATCTGCTGTTCGCGTGGATATTGTCGATCGGCCTGACGCTCTACATGCTGTGGACGCTGCTCGGCGGGCATTTGCGCAAGGACCTGCATGTCCGCGCGGCCGAATGGTCGCCGCGCCATATCTGGCAGGACGTGAAAGATCATGCGCGTTTGCGCTTTCCGCGTGGGCAGGCGGCGGCGCGATACGGTGTCCTGCAAAAGTTCAGTTACATCGGCGTGATCTTCGTCGCGCTGCCGCTGATGATCGCGACCGGCCTTACCATGTCGCCCGGCATGAACGCCGCCTGGCCGTGGCTGCTCGACCTGTTCGGCGGCCGTCAATCGGCGCGCTCGATCCATTTCATCACCGCCTGGGCACTCGTCTTCTTCTTCCTCGTCCATATCGCCATGGTGCTGCTTGCGGGTCCCATGAACGAGCTGCGCTCGATGATCACCGGCTGGTTCCGCCTGCCGCCCGAGCGGAACGCGGGCGCATGAGCGGGATCATCCTCCCGCGCCGCCAGTTGATCGCGCGCGCCGGCGGATTGGTCGCCGCTGCGGGCGCCTTGCCTTTGCTGTCAGGCTGCGATGCGATCAACGACGCGCCTGCAGTGCGCAAGATATTGTCGATGGGCGAGGAAATGAACCGCGCCAGCCAGCGTGCATTGATCGACAGGAACGCGCTTGCGCGCGAATATGGCCGGGCCGACCTGTCACCCTATTTCCGGCCCAACGGCACGCGCCTGCCTGCGGGGGCCGACTATTCCGCGCATGCGGCGAGCGGCTTTGCCGACTGGCGCGTCAAAGTGACGGGACTTGTCGCAAAGCCGCTGTCGCTGTCGATGGCAGATATCCGTGCGATGCCAGGGCGCACGCAGATCACGCGCCATGACTGCGTCGAGGGGTGGAGCGCGATCGGACAATGGACCGGCCCGCGACTGCGCGATATCCTTGCCGCTGCCGGCGTGAAAGACAGCGCGCGCTATATCGTCTTCCGCTGCGCCGACCGGCTTGGCGACGCGCTCTATTATGAAAGCTGCGACATGGTCGACGCGCTCCACCCGCAGACGATCATGGCGTGGGCGCTCAATGACAAGATATTGCCGATCGCGAACGGCGCGCCGCTGCGCCTCAGGATCGAGCGTCAGCTTGGCTACAAGCACGCCAAATATGTGAACGCGATCGAGGCGGTCGCCAGCCTCGACGGAATCGGCGCGGGCAAGGGCGGCTATTGGGAAGATCGCATCGATTATGAATGGTATGCGGGAATCTGACAGGAACCTTTTTTCGAGGTGGAGGTTCGTTTCTTAAAATGTCCATTCTGCGTCCGTTTCTCTCCCGGATTATTCATCAGGGGCGGCTCTCCGTCATCGCGCCCGATGGCGCGCGCGAGGAATATGGCGAACCTGCGCCGGGCTTTCCGAACGTCACGATCCGCTTCACGAGCCGAAAGGGAATGCGCCGCATCATTCTCGACCCGCGCATCGGCGCCGCCGAGGCGTTCATGGACGGCGAGATGGAACTGGTCGAAGGCGACATCATGGAACTCGTCGCGCTGTTCCGTTCGAACACGCCCTGGGACCGCGGCGCCAAGCTGCACGACAAGACCTGGCTCGGTCGGCGCGCCGAATGGGTGAAGACGCGGATCGGATCGATCAATCGCCAGCGCCAGTCGCGCGCCAACGTCAAGCATCACTACGATATCGGCAACGACCTCTATCGGCTCTTCCTCGACGAAGACATGCAATATAGCTGCGCCTACTGGTCACGCCCGGACATGACGCTGGAGGAGGCGCAGGTCGCGAAGAAGGCGCATATCGCGGCAAAGCTCGCACTGGCGCCGGGGCAGCGCATTCTCGACATCGGCTGCGGCTGGGGCGGGATGGCGATCACGCTCGCGAAGCTTGAGCAGGTCGAGGTGCTGGGCATCACCCTATCCGAAGAGCAGCTCGCGCTTGCCCGGCAGCGTGCCGAGGCGGCGGGGGTCGCCGATCGCGTACAATTCGAACTCATCGACTATCGCGATCTTGCCGCGCGCGAGCCGGGGCGCTTCGACCGCATCGTGTCCGTCGGCATGTTCGAACATGTCGGAGCCGCCAATTTCGAGACTTTCTTTCGCGCCGCCGCCAATCTGATGACCGCCGACGGCGTGATGCTGATCCACACGATCGGCCGCTTTGGCAAGCCGGGATCGACCGACGCTTTCACGCGCAAATATATCTTTCCCGGCGGCTATATCCCGGCGCTCAGCGAGACGCTGGCGGCGAGCGAGAAGAGCCGCTTGATCGCGACCGATATCGAGACGCTGCGGCTGCATTATGCACTGACTTTGCGTCAATGGTATGCGCGGACGCTGGCACATGAAGCAGAAATTGTCGCGATGATGGGCACGCGCTTTTTCCGCATGTGGTGCTTCTACCTCGCCGGCGCGACCGCGGCATTCGAGAGCGGCGGGATGGGCAATTACCAGATCCAGTTCGCACGCAGCCGCCACGCGCTGCCGCTGACGCGCGACTATCTGGCCGAGGCGGAGCGGCGATATCTTCAGCATCGGGATGTGGAGAGCGAGCGGACGTCGGTTTAGGGGCGGGGGAGCGGGCGTTCGTTCGTCCAGCCTGTCGTCATCCCGGACTTGATCCGGGATCCCGCTTTTTGATGCAACCGCACGCGTCCCGAGATAGCGGGACCCCGGATCAGTCCGGGGTGACGCAATGAACGGTCGATTCCTGCCATTCGTCATAGCGGCGCTCTTCGACGGGTCGGGGATGACGGTCCAAAGTTCAGTAAAGTTCAGCCCTGTCGCGTTCCTCGATCGGACCCTCGCGACGTGCTGCGCGCGGTCCACGCTGCCCCCGCCGCCGTCCGGGTAGCAACCGTCCTTGTCCAATAATTTCAAAGAGCCGGGTGAAGGCTGGCACGGCCGGATAATGTAGGAAAGACCTATTTGAAGGCGATGTTCTTTTTGGGGTGGTCAGCGGACATCCCGTCCCTATTCCCGTCATCCCGGGCTTGACCCGGGATCCCGCTTTTTGAAGGCACCGGCACGCTTCACGAAATAGCGGGACCCCGGGTCAAGCCCGGGGTGACGAGGGTAGAGAGGGCCGCTTCCGCTCCATACCCGCCACCTTCACGCCGCCTCTGCATCCTCATATGCCTGCGCTTCCGCCGCGATCAGTATGTCGGCGAGCATCCAATAGGCTTCGCCCCACGCCGCGAGCACCTCGTCGGTCGCGATCTCTGCGCCCAGTACGTCGCGGATGGCGGGGAGCAGGGCATTGGCGACATGGGGGTAATGCTCCGCCTTCACGCCGGTATCGACATGGCGCGCGACCATGCGCGACACCGCCGGCCCCAGATTCTGCAGCTTGTCGATATTCTTTGCATAGGCGAGGATCGCCGCCGCAAGCCGTTTCGGCTGCTCGCCGCTCGTCTGCGCGGCGCGGTCGAACATCGCCTCGATATCCTTATTCTCGAACAATCGGGCGTACATCGCGGTGGTGATCGCAAGACCATGCTTTTCGAGCGCGGGGGCGGTGGCCTTGACGATGGCCATGGCGTGAGCGGAAGCGGTGCGCATTATATTCTGTCCTTGGGCTAGGCGTGTTCAGGCCGCGATCCGCAGTTCGTCGGCATGTTCGGGGTAGGGGGCGACCTGCGCCGCGGGTTCGATCCCGGCGAGTTCGCTGGCGAAGCCGTGGTTGACGTCGCGGTGGTGTGCTTCGTCGGCGCGGACGACGAGAACGACGTCGCGCAGCGTCGCGTCATCGGCGAGCTTCCAATAATGTCTGGCGATCGCCGGCGCCGGCAGATTGGGGCTGCGGCCCTCGTCGATTTCCTGAAGGTAGAGCGTATAGCTGATGACGGCCTCCTCCTCGAAATAGCCGACGACCCGGTGCGCGGTCTTGGCGCTGATCAGGTAGAGCGCGAAGAAGGCGAGGTAGAAGACCCACTGGACGCCGAGAATGACGAGGCGTTCGAACAAGGTCGGTTTCGCGACCTCGATAAAGGTCATCAGGTGCATCCGCTCATTCTCCGCCTCTTCCATCAGCGTGCGGATCCAGCCCTTGTCGTCTTCCATCCGGCGCAGGCTCTTGAGGTGGACCAGCGTCGCACCGACCATACCAGGGACCGCCGCAACCGTTTCGAGCACGATCGCGCGGTGGCCGTACCGCTTGGCAAAGAAAGTGTCGGCGGCAAGGCGCAGCATCTTGGTAAAGCCGAATGCGATGCGGTCGGAGAAATCGATCGGACGATGGTGGACGTTCAGGTCGACAAAAGGCGCTTCGGACATGGCTCTTCTCCTTCAATAATCAGGCGGCACGGCGACCAGGGTCGCTCAGGCGGAAAAAAAGTGCGAGTTGCAGGCTTTCGGCGATACGCGCGGCCTTGGCCTGCAACGCGGACGCGGCGGCCGGGGCCAGCAGTTCGTTCGTGGTGTCGGCCCAGATCTGCAGCCAGCGGTCGAACATCGCGGGAGTGATCGCCTCCTTGTGCGCAAGATGTGCGGCCATCGGGCTGCCCTTGTAACGCCCGCTCGTCAGCATCACCGACGACCAGAATGCGACGAGCTTTTCGAGATGCTCCGCCCAGTCATGCACCGCCGCGTTGAACAGCGGCCCGATATCGGCGTCGGCGCGCACGCGGTCGTAAAAGGCCGGAATCAAACGCTCGAGCGCGGCTTCATCGATCTGGTCGTCCTGTTTCACGACTCGCTCCAATCATGTATCTAAAGCGCATGTATGATCGAAATTTGAAACATGCAACAAAAATGCATATTATGGCGTGACGGAAATTTCGAAGGACCAAGATGCGCCTGACGCGCTACACCGACTATGCGATGCGCGTGCTCCTCTATGTGGGCGCGCAGGATGACGCGCGGCTGAGCCCGATCTCGGAGATTTCGCGTGCCTATGGAATTTCGCAAAACCATCTGATGAAGGTCGTCAACGACCTAGTGAACGCAGGCTATCTCGAAAGCGTGCGCGGACGCTTCGGCGGGATCCGGCTTGCGAAGCCTGCGGCCGAGATCAATGTCGGCGCGGTCGTGCGCCATACCGAGGAGGGATTCGATCTCGTCGATTGCGCAAGCTGCATCATCGCGCCGGCGTGCGGTCTGACCGGGGCGCTCGCCGAGGCGCTCGCGGCGTTTATGGCCGTGCTCGACGGTTACAGCCTCGCCGACCTGCTTGCCAAGCGTGCGAATTTCGCGGCGCTGTTCGGGATCGACGAACCCGCGCGTAGCTGACGGATCAGCGGCGCGCCCAACCCTTGTCGCGCGCCTGCCGCTCGGCGGCGGCGTCGAGCGGATCGCCCCCCATCATCGCGGCGGTGGCGGCGGCAAGTTCGCCCGACGACGCCTGGCGATAATCGGTGCCCGCTTGTCCCCGCATCGTCCGTTCGAGACGCCAACGTCCGTTGTCGCGACAGCCGATACCGTCCAGCGATGCGCTTTCAAAGCTGCGGCAATAGCGCCCGGCCTTGTCTTCAAAGCTGAGCCCGATCCGCACCGCGGCATCGGGCGGCTGGTTAGAGGCAAGCTGTGTGTCGAGCGCATCGGCGAGCGGGCCTGCGGCGACGACTGCGCCGTTCGCTTCGGCGATGCTGGCCGCGGGTGCCCATGGCCGCAGTCCCAGCGCAAGTCCGAGCACAAGCGAAGCCGCGATCGCGCCCCAATGGATCGGGGCGAAGCGCGCCCGCTTCGCCTCCCGCCGCGTGGCAAGGCTGGTATCGACCGCAACGTCGGGGGTCAGCAGCGCGCGCAGTCGCTCGGGCACCGGCTCTTCGGCAACAGGCGCATAATGTGCCGCCAGCTTTGCCTTCAACGCTCGGTGGCGTGCGATTTCGGCGGCGAGCGCGGGGTCGCCCTCCGCCTCGCGTTCGATCCGCCGCGCGGTCAGGTCGTCGAGTTCGCCGTCGACAAAGGCGGCGACGGTGGCGGGATCGAAACTCATGCGGCCTCTCCCAGCAGATGCATCAATGTTTCGCGCCCGCGGGCGAGGCGCGAGGTGACGGTGCCGATCGGCACCTCCAATATGTCGGCGGCCTCGCGGTACGCATAGCCTTCGACGAGGACGAGCATCACCACTTCGCGCTGCTCGTCGGGAAGGCGCGCCATTGCGCCGTCGACATCGCCGCGCAGCGTTCCCGCTTCGACTTCGGCGATGCCATCGCCCGCGATCTGGGTGACGCTTTCGTCGATCGACGCATGGACGCCGCGCCGGCCGGAGGCCCTGCGCTCGTCGATCCAGAGATTGCGGGTGATGCGATACATCCAGCTATCCAGTCTTGTTCCCTGTTGCCACTGTCCCTGCGATTTCAGTGCGCGTTCGATCGCCGCCTGGCATAAATCGTCGGCGTCGCTGGCATCGCGCGCCAGTCCGCGCGCAAACCTGCGCAGACGGGGCAGCAATTCGACCAGTTCCTCTTCGAAGCGCATTGTCGCCTTTCGATTGTGTGAGGAAGAAACGAGTGGCTTCTATCGTTTATTCCGCGACCTGCTAAATTTTTTCGGGAACCGGCCAGCGTGCCGATCCTTGAGAGGCTTGCGATGCGATATTGGACGACATCATTGGCGATGCTCTGCCTTTTGCTTGGCGGAACCGACGCGCGCGTCGCGGCGCAGGTCGCGCTGCCGCAAGTCCAGCTTCCCGGCGCCGCCGGTCCCCTGCCGTCGCTGCCCGAAGTCGATATTGGCCGCGTCGCCGTGATGGGTGACAATCTGACGCAGTTGCGGCTCGACCGGATCACTGCGCTGGTTCGCGGCAATCGCGACAGCATCGAACTCGACGAGCGCGGCGAGCCTGCGGTGCGCGGCGTCCTGGTCGCGAGCGGGGTCGATGCGGCGATGATCGCGCGGGCGGGCGAGGCGGGTTTTGCGCTAATCGACCGCGAGCGTATCGAGGGGCTCGATCTCGATATCGCCCGTTTTCGGGTGCCCGATGGCCGCAGCCTCGCCCGTGCGCGCAAACAGCTCGCAAAGCTGCTGCCGGGCGTCGAGGTCGATGCCGACAATCTCTATTTCCCAAGCGGCCCGGCAGGCGCGCTGCCGGGGGCCGCGCTCGCGGCCGCCCAAGGCGGCGGCAAGGCGAGCCTTGGCTTGATCGACGGCGGCGTCGCGGCGCATCCATCGGTCGCGGGGCGCGTCGAGCAACGCGGCTTTGCCAAGGGCGCGCCGTCGGCGAGCCGCCATGGCACCGCGGTCGCGTCGCTGCTCGTCGGCAGCGGGGCGGTGCAGGGCGCGGCGCCCGGTCAGCGCCTGCTCGCGGCCGATGTCTATGGCAGCGATCCGGCCGGCGGCAACGCCAGCGCCATCGCGCGCGCGCTCGGCTGGCTGGCGCAGAACGGAGTTGCGGTGACGACGATCAGCCTTGTCGGCCCGGACAACAGGCTGCTTTCCGCCGCCGTCAGCCGTGCGCAGCAACGCGGCATGTTGATCGTTGCGGCGGTGGGCAATGACGGACCGGCCGCGCCGCCCGCCTATCCCGCTTCCTATAAAGGCGTATTCGCCGTCACCGGGATCGACGCGAAGGGGCGTGCGCTGCCTGAGGCCGGCCGCGCGCTACATGTCGATTTTGCCGCGCCGGGCGATGCGGTGCTGGCGGCGACCGGCGTGGGAAGCAGCGATCGGCTCCGCGGCACATCCTTTGCAGCGCCCCTTGTCGCCGGACGGCTCGCGCTGCGTTATCCCGTCCCTGCGATCGATCGCATCGGCCCGGCGGTCGCGGCGCTCGTCATGGAGGCCCGCGATCTGGGCAAGCCCGGGCGCGACAAAATCTATGGCCATGGCCTGATTTGCGGGACTTGCGGAGGCCGCTGACCCCTCTGCGAACTTTTTTCGGAAGAAAATCGAACGCGCCATCGTTCTCTCTCCAGGCCCAACCCCTCCGGGCCGCAAACTCAGGAGTAGGACAATGGCAAATCGCATCTTCATCTCGGCCATCGCGCTCGCCGCGTCGGCCATGGCTTTTTCGGCTCCGGCCGCGGCACAGTTGCTTGGCGGCGGTGGCGGCTTGGGCGGCAACCTCGGCGGCACGCTGGGCGGGACGCTCGGCAACCCGACCGGCCCCATCGGCGGCACGCTCGGTACGGCGGGTGAACTCGCCGGTTCGGGTCGCGGCGACGCCCATGTCGACCGCCGCTCGGGACGCGTGCAGGGCAAGGGCAATGCCGATGCAAATGGCAAGGGCTCTGCCAATGGCGCCGGCAATCTGCTCGGCAACAGCGTCGTCGGCAACGCCGAAGGCGCAGGCAATGCGTCGGGCGGCGGCAGCCTCGATGCGCAGGCGGTGGGCACCGATTTCGTCGGCAACACCGCGCGCGGCGCTGTTGGCACTGCAACGGGTGCAGCTTCGACCGCAACCGACACCGCGCGCGGTGCGGTCGGGACCGCCCGTGACCGGATGGGCTCCGCACTGTCGAGCGTCTCAGGTAGCGCGGGTGGTGCCGGATCGGTCGCGGGCGGCTTCCAGGGCAGCCTCGGCCAACTCGCCGCCGCGGGAAGCGGCGCGGCCAATGGCGCCGGAATGTTCGCCGTCGAACCCGGCATGGCCGTGACCGACGCGCGCGGTAAGGTGATCGGATATGTCCAGGAATTGCGCCAGACGGGCAGCGGTGTCGTGCAGGCTGTGACGGTCGAGGTCGGTGACCGCGTCGCGACGCTGCCTGCCGCCAGCTTTGCCGGGTCGGGCGACGTCCTCGTTACCGGAATGACCAAGGGTCAGCTCAAGAAAGAGGCTGAGCAGCAAGAAGCCGAATAAACGAAATGGGGTGGCCGCCGTTCGCGGCGGCCAAATTTCTGGACGGGCCGCCGTTGCGGTCCGTCCTTTTTTCGTTGGGCTGAAAAAGCTTCCGGGGGGCGGGGCCTTTCGGCCGCTCCGCCCCCCGTCTGCATTGGGGGCAAGTGGGGTTTTCCCGGGTGGGGGCAGGGGACATCAGGGACCAGACTGATGTCCCCCACCGCTCCATTGAGCGGAACACTCGGGAACATCTTATACCATACAATTGCCGTGCCATTTTACGGGGTTCGCGGATTTGGGCCCGAGACGCTGGTTAGCAATTCCTTACCGGCATCGCCCGATGTCAAATATTCCGACACATCAAGCAACGCATCCTGGCGGAGGGGTGGCCGTTCATCTTCGTTCAGGAAGCGTTCAGCCCATTGACTACATTTGTAGTCGCATCATATCGACAGTGCCAATGGGAGGGGTCCGCATGGCAGAACGAGCAAGCGATTCGGAGATGCAGGTGCTGTCGGCGCTGTGGGAGAAAGCCCCGCAGACAGCCGCCGACCTGACTTCGCGCATCGGCAAGATCAACGGCTGGACGCAGGCAACGGTGAAAACCTTGCTCGCGCGGCTTGTCCAAAAGGGCGCGGTCACGGCGGAAGCCGACGGACGGCGTTATCTCTATAGCCCTGCCATCGAACGCGCCGATGCCGTCGGCGAGGAATCGCAGCGCTTCGTCGACCGGTTGTTCGGCGGCCGCGTCAGCCCGCTGATCGCGCATCTCGCCGACCGCGAGGCGCTGACCGACACCGATATCGCCGAGATCGAAGCGCTCTTGAAGAAGCTCAAATCATGAGCGCCGCGATGTTGCTTCAGGCGTGGACCGATACGCTCGTCACGACGGGCATTCTCGTCCTTTTGATCCTGGTCATTCGAAAGCCGTTTGCGCGGCATTTCGGTCCGCGGCTGACATATGCCCTGTGGGCCGTGCCCGCGCTGCGGCTCGTGCTGCCGCCCTTGCCATTCGCCGACCCGGTGGTCGAGATGTCAGAGCAGGCGATCGCTACGGTCGTTGAAGTTCCAGTCGGCCTGCCCGTTGCGGCACCCGCACCGGTTGCCGAACCGCTCTGGTCGCTCGCCGACCTGATTCCGCTTTTCTTCGCGCTATGGGCAGTGGGAATGGTCGCCGTGCTGGCCACCGCGATGATCTCGCACGCGCGTTTTCGCCGTGCGGTGCTGGGCGAGGCGGTCGAACTCGAGCCGATCGGAAAGATCCGGCTGGTGATGTCCGATGCGGTCGACGGCCCCGTCGCCTTCGGCCTGTGGCGGCGCTATGTCGCCGTCCCGCACGATTTTTTTGCACGCTATGTTGCCGAAGAGCGCGCGCTCGCCATCGACCATGAACTGTCGCACCATCGCCATGGCGATCTGTGGGCGAACAGCGCGGCGCTCGTGCTGCTCGCCGCCCAATGGTTCAATCCCTTCGCCTGGCGCGCGATCCGCGCCTTTCGTTTCGATCAGGAGGCGGCATGCGACGCGCGCGTGCTGACGATGACCGACTGCGAAGAACGGGGCGAACGGACCGCGCGCTACGCCACTGCGATCGTGAAGGCCGCGGTCGGCCCGCGCCTGTCGCTCGCCGCGCCGATGGCGGTCCACGATAATCTGCAGGAGAGGCTGACGATGTTGACGCAGAAGGATATTTCGAAACAGCGCAGCCTGACCGGCCGGCTGCTGATCGGCGGCGCGACGCTCGCGATGCTGGCCACGACCGCGACGCTCGTCCCCGCCCGCGCGGCGAGGATCAGCGCCGAGATCACCGAAATGCCCGAACCGCCGGCTCCGCCGCCGCCTGTCGATGCGCCGCCTCCGCCCGAAGCGCCGCCGGCACCTGACGCGATGGTCTATACTTCGACCGGCGACGATGTGACCGAAAGCGTCACGACATCCGACGACGGAAAAAGACGCGAAGTGCACCGGATCGTCATCCGCAGTGACGGGGAGGGCGAGAAAGCGAAGACGGTGATGTTCGCCCCGGCCGACGGCAAGACGCCCAAGGCACGCCAGATCGAGGTGCGGACCCTGGGCAGCCTGTCGCGCGACGATGTGCTCGCGACGCTGAAAGAACAGGGGATCAGCGGCAAGCTGGCCGATGCCATTGCCGACAAGCTGGAAGCGAAGCGCAAGGAACGGCTCCGTACCGCGCTGGCGCCGATGCCGCCGCTGCCCCCCAAGGCACCCCGTCCGCCCGTAGCGTGGGCGCAGGCACAGGGCCATGCCGCCGCGGTTGCGCGCTGCGGTTCGGGGCAGGCGGCGCCGACGGTCGACCGCGAAGAAGTCATCGGCGGCAAGCGCAGCCGCTATGTCATGATCACATGTTCCGATGGTCCCGAGGCAAAGGCGCAGCATCTGTCGGCACTCAAGAAAGCGCGCGAAAGCTTCCGCGAGAGCAATAGCAACCTGTCTGACGCCATGCGCGCCAAGGTCGCAGCCGACCTCGACAAGGCGATCGCCGATATGGAGAAATCGGACCACTAGGTTCGAGCAGCTTCTACGCCGGTCTTTGCTCCCCGGTGGGGCCGGCGGCAGGGGCGGGAAAGGGGGCGGCCCATGTCGCTCCCTTTTTCACGTCCCTCACTTCTTGGGTGCGCTTTTTCGCGCCCATCCCTTTTCCTTCGTCGCGCGCGGTGCCACATGGGCGGCATGAGCGAAGAAAAGCCTTGGCCCGACAGCATCCACGCCGGCGAGTGCGAACAGCATGAGCCGCTGGTCCGCCGCGTGCTCGCGCCCAACCCGTCGCCCTATACCTTCACGGGAACCCAGACGTGGATCGTTGGGGCGGGCAGCGACGTCGCGGTGATCGATCCCGGCCCGACCGGATCGGGGCTCAGCATCGGCGACCCCGCCGATATCAACGGCGTGGGGCATGTCGACGCGATCCTGCGCGCGACCGCAGGCCAGCGCATCGCCGCGATCCTGTGCACCCACACCCACCGCGATCATAGTCCCGCGGCAGCGCCGCTGAAGGCGGCGACGGGCGCGCCGATCATCGGCTGCGCGCCGCTTGCCCTGTCCGACGACGGACCGCGCGCGGACTCGGCATTCGACACCGACTATGCCCCCGATCGCATCCTCACCGATGGCGAACGCATTTCGGGCGACGGCTGGACGTTGGAGGCAGTGGCAACCCCTGGGCATACCTCGAACCACCTCTGTTTCGGCCTGGTAGAGAGCGGCGCGCTGTTTACGGGCGATCATGTCATGGCCTGGTCGACAAGCGTCGTCAGTCCACCCGACGGCGATATGGCGGCCTATATGGCGAGCCTGACGAAGCTCTATGACCGCGACGACCGTGTCTATTACCCGGCACACGGCCCCGCGGTGACCAAGCCGCGACAACTGGTGCGCGGCATGCTTGGCCACCGCAAGCAGCGCGAGCGGCAAATCTTGCGGGAACTCGAAAAGGGGACAAGCGTCATCCCGGAGATGGTGAAGCATATGTATAAGGGACTGGATCCGCGGCTCACCGGTGCCGCCGGCCGCTCGGTGCTCGCGCATCTGATCGACCTCCAGACGCGCGGCGCGGTGCGCAACGATAATGACGAATGGATGCTCGCCTGATGCTGCTGCCGCTTTTGATCGCCGTCGCGCAGCCTGCCGCCGCGTCCGATCCCATCGTCATCGCGCTTGTCGCGGGCGAGGGTGACCGGAAATGCCTTCCCGACAAAAGCCTGTGCCTCGATGTGCCGGGCACGGATGCGGGCGACAGCAGCCTTGTCCTCTCGGCGCCGGACAATGGCGAAGGCGACGATCTCGCGCTGCCCTTTGCCCGGGGCGACGGACAGACGCTGAACCTGTGGCCGAATCTGATAGCGGTGCCTTCGCCGGAGGGCGCGGCGCCGGATTCCCGCCAATATCTGATGGGCGTTCTTGTCAGCGCAACCGCGATGTATTCGGGCGGCGGTGGCAACGGCAGCCGGCTGCACTTGCTTCGCCTTGACACGACGCCTTCGAACACGCGCCTCGGTGACGAGGTGCTCGATGTCGTTTGGGACAGCTCGCTGATGATCCGCGCCTGCTTTTCGGAGCAGGATATGAAGGACCGGCGCGAGGCGTGCCACGACGATTATAATTTCACCGGCGCACTGTCCGCCGGGCCGGCCGAGGCCGGCGAGCTTCCCGCATTGACATATCGTGCGGTCGCGACCGCCTATCCGCGTACATCGCGCCGGTCGCAAGACAACAGCGGCCAGCGCCTCAAAGCGGCCGACCTCGTTCATGAGAAGGACCCCGAGTGCAGCTACGAACGCACGCTGCGCTATAACCCCGCGACGTCGCGCTATGAAATGGACCGGCCGGCGCCCGATTGTTCGGATTATACGACCCCATGACCACGTCCCCCGCGCGCCTCGCCCCCCGCCTGATCCTGCTCGCCGCCGCGGCAATGCTGCTCGTCGCCGTCTGGTGGGCGATCGCGGCCTGGCAGGACTGGCAAAAGGGCTATGATCCCGAAACCGTCGTCGCGGCGAGCCTGCAGGGACTGCAGGAACAGAATGTCCTCGTTCCCTTCACCGCGCGCTATGTCGCGGTCGTGACCTCGACGCAGAGCCGGCTGGGGCTGAGCGCGAAGAAGACGCTGATCATGCCGGGGACGGTGCGCTACGAACTCGACCTCGGCAAACTCAAACAGTCCGATCTCGACTGGGATGCTACGACCAGCGCGCTCACCGTGACCTTGCCGCCGCTCCGGCTCGCAGGGCCCGAAATCGATATCGACGCGATCAGCGAATATCGCGACGGCGAGATATTGCTGACGCTAACCGATGCCGAACGCACGCTCGACGCCGCGAACCGCAAGCGCGCGCAGGAAGAACTGATCGCGCAGGCGAAGGGCGCGACGCCGATGCGGCTTGCGCAAGGTGCGGCACGCACCGCGGTCGAACAAAGCTTTGCGATGCCGCTGAAGGCAGCGGGGATCGATGCAAAGGTCACCGCGCGTTTCGCCGAAGCCCCGACTGGGTAAATCCCGGGCTTTCCGTCGTTTCAACGCTGCGTTATTCTCCCTCCGGGTCGGGCAGGGGGAACTCGCATGGCTAGCACCGCAGGCGGCGCCGCGCGCGCCGAGCTTTTTTGGCATCGCATGGCGATCGGCCTCGCAATCTTCATCGTTCTCGGTTTCCTGCAATTTGCGCTGAGGGGCTTCGTCGATCCGGTCGCGGCGCCCTTCTGGGTCCATCTGCACGGGGTCGCCATGTTGACATGGCTTGCGCTGCTGATCGTCCAGCCGACGCTCGTCTCGCGCGATAATCTCGCGCTTCATCGCAAACTCGGCTGGGCTGGCGCGGCGCTTGCGATGCTCATAACCTGTCTCGGCATTTTTACCGGCGTCGCGTCGCTCGTCCTGGGTCGCTTTCCGCCCTTTTTCACTCCGCCCTATTTCCTGGCATTGACGGCCGTGGAGTCGCTGGTCTTCGGCCTGATGGTATGGGCGGCGGTCCGCCGTCGGCACACAACTGCATGGCATCGGCGCCTGATGATCGGCGCGACGATCGTCATTCTCGAACCCGCGCTCGGCCGCATCCTGCCGATGCCGCTGATGATCGGCTGGTCGGATATTCCCATCGGACTGATCCAGCTTGGCGTCGTCGGCATCATCGCGCTCTACGATCGCCGCACGCTTGGCCGCGTCCATCCGGCGACAAAGGCGATCGCGGCGATTATCATCGCGGTCCGCGTCACCATCTACGTGCTGGCGATGACACCCCCCGTCATTGCGCTCGCGGAGCGGCTGGCCGGTTGATAGCCGAATTGCCCTGCGGCGGGCAGCGGTGTAGGGGGTGCGCCAAGGCTGAAGCCATATAAGGAAAAGCGATGACTGCTCCCGTTCGCGAGAATCTCTCGGGCCTCGACCTGCGCGCCGAAATCGAGCGCCTGCGCAAGGAGCGCAACGCCGTCATCCTCGCGCATTATTACCAGAAGCCGGAGATTCAGGATCTGGCCGATTTCGTCGGTGACTCGCTCGAACTATCGCGCAAGGCGGCCGACACCGACGCCGACGTCATCGCGTTCTGCGGCGTCAAGTTCATGGCGGAGACCGCGAAGATACTCAGCCCCGAAAAGACCGTGATCCTGCCCGACATGGATGCAGGGTGCAGCCTCGAGGATAGCTGCCCTCCCGAACAGTTTAAGCGTTTCCGCGAAGCGCACCCGAACCATATCGCGCTGACCTACATCAACTGCTCGGCAGCGGTGAAGGCACTCAGCGACATCATCGTCACCTCGTCGAGCGCCGAGACGATCATCAGTCAGATTCCCGAGGACCAGCCGATCATCTTCGGCCCCGACCGGCACCTCGGCGGCTATCTCAACCGCAAGTTCGGCCGCGAAATGCTGCTGTGGCCGGGCGTGTGTATCGTCCACGAAGCGTTCAGCGAAACCGAACTGATCAAGCTCAAGGCGCAGCATCCGGGCGCGCCGGTTGCAGCGCACCCCGAATGCCCGCCGCACATCGTCGACCACGCCGATTATGTCGGATCGACCAGCGGCATCCTGCAGTTCGCGAAGAGCTTTCCCGGCGACACGCTGATCGTCGCGACCGAGCCGCACATCATCCACCAGATGGAACTTGCGTTGCCCGAGAAGAATTTCATCGGCGCCCCCGGTGCCGACGGCAACTGCAACTGCAACATCTGCCCCTATATGGCGCTCAACACGATGGAAAAGCTCTACATCGCGCTGCGCGACCTCAAGCCGCAGATCGAGATGGAGGAAGGGCTCCGCCTCGCCGCGCGCAAGAGCCTCGACCGGATGCTCGAAATGGCTTCGGGAACGGTCGGCAAGGGCGATCTCGGCAAGCGATAACTTCCGATGTCCGGCCGCGATGTCGCATTCGCGAAAAATGATATAGGTTCCGCCTCCTAAGGCGCGAGTCTCGCCCCCCGTGCGAGCGTCTGACGGCGAATTCTTGCGTCTGGCAGGAGGTAATCGCATGGCAGAAGATTGGCTGGCGGATGTCAGGAAATATGTCGCGGACGCCGATGAGACGGTGGTGTCGGCGATCGTCAAATATCTCGGCATAGCGCTCAGAAACCGCGACTCCTCGCTCGTTTCCTTTTCCGACAAAAAGGAAACCGACCGCGTTCGCGAAAATTTCCTCAAAAAGAAGCTTGGGCTGACCGACGACGATGCCACGCTTGATGCAGCGATCGCAGGCGTCGGTGAACGGATGAAGGAAGACCGGACCAAGAACCGCGTCACCGTCTATTATCTCCTCGCGCAACATTTCGGCCTGCTCACGCTCTTTGGCGGCGCTGCGGGTGCGGCTGGTGCGGCGGGCGCTGCTGCCGGCTTCGCAGCCGTTGGCGGTACGGATGACGATTCGGGCAAGGATGATGACACGACATCGGCCGTTCCGCTCGCCGCCGCGGGTCTAGCCGGTGCGTCGGCCATTCCGGCTGCAGCGGCCCCGCCACCCGCTGCTTCGCCTGCTCCCGCACCGTCGGTGGCGGCTCCGGCTCCGTCGGCAGCCAGTCCGCAAACAGCCTATTCGGGCGGAGACGGAGACAGTGGGAAGGGGGGTGGGTTGGGGTGGCTGCCATGGCTTTTGCTGTTGCTGTTGCTCGCGGCGCTTTTGTTCTTTGGCCTGCGCTATTGTTCGAAGCAGGAGGCCGCGGTGGCCCCGGCCGCCGACGAGGCCGCGATCAGCGAGACCGTCGCGCCCACCGAACCGGCAACGGCCCCGGTCGCTGCCATCCCCGAGGGTTCCGGCGTCGTCGCGGCCGACCGCGAGGGCAAACCGATGCTGACGGTCTATTTCGATACGGGCAAATCGGAGGTGTCGAACGATCTGACGACCGCGGCATCGGCGGTGAAGGCCTATCTCGACGGCAACCCGGCGGCGACGATCGCGGTGTCGGGTTATAATGACCCGACGGGTAACGCGGCGGCCAACGCCGAATTGTCGAAGAATCGCGCCCAGAGCGTCAAGGCCGCGCTCGAGAAGCTCGGCTTCGCGGCCGACCGGGTCTTGCTCGAAAAGCCGGCCGAGGCGACGACCACGGGAACCGATAATTCGGCGGCGCGCCGTGTCGAGGTTACCGTGAAGGGCTGATCGCTCATCGAGCGTGAAGAAAGCGGGGCCCGCGGGTCCCGTTTTTTTTTGTTGAGTCGCGACTCGCAGGACCGAAAATCGACTCGGCCCGGGCCCCCCGCTTCGCGAGTCGGTCCCGATTTTGAATCCGAAAATGCTGCATCGCTGTTACAAAAATGCTGCGATGAATCCGCTTGTTGCTAATGCCGGACTTATCCACAAGCGCACGCGGTTCGGGCTGGGTTTTCGCGCATTTTTTGTTGGCGACCCGAAAGCTTCATGTCAGCTTCAAATCATCGGAAGACAGAGACGACAGACCACCGGGACATCAAGGGTAGTTGCAAGACTAGCCAGAAGAGAACGGACGGATTGACGAGGAACTCTAACGATAGTCTGGTCACGGAACGTAGCGATTCCCACGAGTTGATGCGAACCCGATCGGATACAGGAAATGCAGTCCATCGCTTGGGCAGCGACTGCTTCGGCAGACGCAGGAAGAGATGATGAAGGGCTTTCCAGGTGCGGCCGGCCCCCGAAAGGGGGCCGACCAAACCGTCGCCGGATTGTTCCGGCGTGCGCCGCAACGCATCGTTTTGCGGGCTGCTGATCGAAAGAGAAGCGGACCGGGATGAAGTGGAGCGGAGTGCGTGGGGCAAAGCCGGATAGTGGGGGTTGGCAGCGATGCCGGCCCCCATTTCGTTTGCGCATCGCGCCAAACGCCGCGCATCACGGTCCGCAACCGCAACCGCAACCGCAACCGCAACCGCAACCGCAACCGCAACCGCAACCGCAACCGCAACCTGCCAGGCCCTGGCCCTGGACCCTCCATTTATTTTCGACCCTGTGACTTTCGTCACACCAGCGTCAAACGCGGCTGCTTAGTGGCGTCTTGCGACCCGGAGACGTTCCCGATCAGGAACCGATCCCCCTTTCCCGGCCGAGCTCACACGGGCCGGCCGGGAACCTTTCGCTTCCGAACGGCATTGTCTCGATATCGCTCAGGCGTTGTCCAGGCACGACCGGACGTTTCGATAATCGCCCGTCGCCGGCGTGTTCCCGGCCGGGCCAGGGAAGGGAAAAACATGGGTCTGATCATCACATTGATCGTCGGCGGCATCATTGGCTGGCTGGCGAGCATCGTCATGCGCACCGACGCGCAACAGGGCATCATTCTGAATATCGTTGTCGGGATCGTCGGCGCATTCCTCGGAAATTTCCTCGGCAGCTTCTTCGGCATGGGCGCCAGCCTCGACGCCTTCAGTCCGATAGGATTGCTCTGGGCCTTCATCGGCGCGGTGGTGCTTTTGGGTATAATCAACCTTTTCCGCCGTGGCAGCGTTCGCTGAAACGCAGGGCGGTCGAGAAATCCGCTTTCGCCATTTCACTAGGCGATTGCAGATATTTGAGTTAGCATCCTTGGGCCTGTTCTATCAGGCGCCATAATGATCGTAGGGGGTCAGAACATGATTGATTTCATTATCGCACTTGTCATGGGCGGCGTCATCGGCTGGCTTGCCAGCATCGTGATGCGCACCGATGCCCAGCAAGGCATCTTTCTGAACATCATTGTCGGTTGCGTCGGTTCAATCCTCGGCCGGCTGTTGCTCGGCGGTGTCTTCGGCGGCGGTCACCTGCGCGGCGACGCTTTCGATTGGCGGACGCTGGTAACGGCCTTCATTGGCGCGATCATCCTGCTCGCGATCGTAAACCTCATCAGGCGCGGCCGGGTTCGCTGATCGCCAACCGCCGGTCCGTCAAGCGATCGGCGCGATGAAAGGGGCGGCCGCCGCAAGGCGCGCCGCCCTTTTTCACGCCTGTAAACGCTGGAAATTGTACGAAGACAAGCCTATGAGCCGCGATCCGGGGCGCGGGGGGATGGCGAAGTTTCGCCTCTTGCCAGTGGTGATTTAATTAGGTAATACACCTCATACGGGATTTGATCCTGTCGTGCGGGGTTGAGGGGACAGGCGCGGTTGCGCCTGCCGCGCCGGTATGCCGCGCGAGACAGGGAGGATTAGGCGTGAACTACGAGCGGAAAGTGGAAGCGATGGACAGCCTGGCGGGCACGCAGAGCTATTATCAGGAGGCGGACGACAGCCGCCGCAAACGGACATTTCTGATCGTGGCGCTGGTGTTGATCGCGCTCGCGCTCGGCGCCACCTATTACGCCTTTACCCACGGCAAGGGCGCGGCTGATGCCGGAGGGCAGGGCGCGGCGGCGATCCCGAATGTCACCGTGGTCATTCCCGGCCGTGTGTCGGTCGAAGCAGTGATTTCCGCCAACGGCACGATCGCGGCACGTCGCGAAATGCCGGTCGGCGTCGCGGGCGAGGGCGGACAGGTCGTTCGCGTGCTCGTCGAGCCCGGCCAGTGGGTCGGCGCGGGACAGGCGCTGGCGGTCATCGATCGCTCGGTGCAGACGCAGCAGGCGGCGAGCCTCGCGGCATCGATCCGCGTTGCGCAGGCCGATGCCAATCTGGCGCAAGCCGAACTGGAACGCGCGCAGGCGCTTGTCGGACGCGGCTTCATCTCGAAAGCCGACATGGATCGCAAGCGCGCAACGCGCGATGCCGCCAATGCGCGCGTCCGTGTCGCGCAGGCGCAATATGGCGAGGCCACCGCACGCAACGAGCGCCTGAACATCGTCGCGCCCGCGGCAGGCCTGGTGCTGACGCGCCAGGTTGAACCGGGCCAGATCGTCGGCGCCGGCAGCGGCATCCTGTTCCGGATGGCGCGCGGCGGCGAGATGGAGATGCTGGCGCAAATGGCAGAGGCCGATCTGGCCCGCGTCAAGGTCGGTACGCGCGCGACGGTGACGCCGGTCGGCACCGATGCTCAGATTGCCGGGCAGGTCTGGCAGAAGTCGCCGGTGATCAACATGGATACCCGTCAGGGCACGGTCCGCATCGCGGTCCCGTACAGCGAGGCTTTGCGTCCGGGCGGTTTCGCCGACGCGCGGCTGATCGCGGGAACCGCCGAAGCTCCGCTGCTTCCCGAAAGCGCGGTGCAGAGCGGTCCCGAGGGCAATTTCGTGCTGATCGTCGATGCCAATAACGTCATCAAGCGGCAGCCGGTGAAGGTCGGCACCGTGACCGATGGCGGCGTGTCGATCGCGTCGGGCCTGACGGGCACCGAAAAGGTCGTGGCGCTGGCTGGCGCGTTCCTCAACCCTGGCGACAAGGTGAAGCCGGTGGTTCAGAAAACCTCGCAATAATCGGCCGAACGGCACGCATAGAGATTTAGTGCACAAGGGCGTTTGATCATGAGCTTTCGCAACATTTCCGCCTGGTGCATCCGCAATCCGGTGCCGCCGATCGTGATGTTCATTCTGTTGCTGTTGGCGGGCGTCGTCAGCTTCAACCGGATGGACGTGAACGACAATCCCGACGTCGAATTTCCGATGGTGCAGGTGGTCGTGGTCCAGCCCGGCGCAGCGCCGTCGGAGCTGGAGACGCAGGTTACCCAGCGCATCGAGGCTGCGGTACGCGCCGTCAGCGGTGTCGATGAACTTTCATCCTATGTGGGTGAGGGCAACAGCCGCACGATGGTGCAGTTCGCAATCGGTACCCCGATCGACCGCGCCTATAACGACGTCAATCAGGCCGTGCAGCAGATCCGCAGCGATCTGCCCGAAGGCATTCTTGAGCCGCAGGTCGTTCGCGTCGACGCCGCGGGCGGCCCGATTACCTATTTCGCGGTCGAAACGTCCGACATGACGCTCGAACAATTGAGCTGGTTCGTCGACAACACGGTCGCGAAGGAACTGCTTTCGATCCCCGGCATGGCGAAGGTCAGCCGTTCGGGCGGCGTCAATCGCGAAATCCGCGTCATCCTCGATCCCGCACGCATGCAAAGCTATGGCCTGACGGCGAGTCAGTTGAACCAGCAACTGCGGCAAGTGAACGTCAATGCCGCGGGTGGGCGCACCGAAATCGCCGGTTCCGAACAGGCGGTACGCGTGCTCGGTAACGCCGAAAACGCTTTCCAGCTCGGCGAAACGCGCATCTCGATCGGCAACGGCCGCACCATCCGCCTCGCCGATGTCGCGAAGGTCACCGATGGCTATGCCGAGCAGCGCAACCTTGCGAAGATCGAGGGCAAGCAGGTGCTTTCTTTCTCGATCGAGAAGGCGAAGGGCTCGTCGGACGTCACGATCCACGACGAGACGATGAAGAAACTCGCCGAGATCAAGAAGTCGAACCCGCAGGTCGAATTCAAGATCCTGTTCACGCGGACCGAATATACGAAGGAACAATATCGCAGCTCGATGCTGGCGATGATCGAAGGCGCGGTGCTCGCCGTCGTCGTCGTGTTCCTCTTCCTGCGCGACTGGCGTGCGACGTTGATCAGCGCGCTCGCGATCCCGCTGTCGGCAATCCCGACCTTCTGGTTCATGGACCTGATGGGCTTTTCGCTGAACGGGCTGTCGCTGCTCGCATTGAGCTTGGTGGCCGGCGTGCTCGTCGACGACGCGATCGTCGAGATCGAGAATATCGTCCGACACATGCGCATGGGCAAGACCGCCTATCAGGCGTCGATCGACGCGGCCGACGAAATCGGCCTGGCGGTCGTCGCGACGACGATGTCGATCGTCGCAGTGTTCCTGCCCGTCGCATTGATGCCGGGGGTTTCGGGCCAGTTCTTCATCCAGTTCGGCCTGACCGTCGTATTCGCGGTGCTCGTCAGCCTTGCGGTCGCGCGTATGATCACGCCGATGATCGCCGCCTATTTCCTGTCGGCGCAGGGCGAGCAGGACCATGCGTCCGGCCCATGGGTCGACCGTTATGAGCGCATCCTTGCCTGGACGCTCGACAATCGAAAGCATCATGCGGTGCGTGCGCGTTACGAGGCGCACCCGACGAAGCTTGCCTATCTGGCGGTTCCGCTGATCCTTGCCGGGCTGTCGGTGCTCTACGCAATCTATGCCTATTTCCAGCCGGTGCCGATCGGGCAGGACAAGCCCAATACGGCGATGTACTTCCTGCTGAAGACGCCGGTCGAAGCAATCATGACCTATCTGGGCGTCGCCTTGCTCATCATCCTGCTCGGTGCGCTTGCCTGGGTGGTGGGGGTGCGTGGGCCGGGCATCACCAACTGGGCGAAGTTCATGGTCCAGCGCGCCTGGGCGCGCCTGTTCGACCATCGCGTCTGGATCGTCGGCATCGGCGTCCTGTCGCTGGGGCTGAGCGTTGTGTTGCTGATGATCCTGCCGCAGCAGTTCCAGCCGACGATCAACAGCGACTATAGCCAGATCCGTTATGAACTGCCGCCGGGTTCGACGCTGGCGCAGAGCGAGCATATCTCGAACCAGATCAACGCGATCCTGGCAAAGGACAAGACTGTCGCAAACGCCTTTTACGAAGTGAATGTCGGCGACGGCGGTGTCTATATCACGCTGAAGAAGGACCGCGAGGTCACCAGTGTAGATTGGGAACGCAGCCTGCAGCCCAAAATGGCGGCGATCCCCGACGCGCGCGTGAATTTCCAGAGCCAGTCGGGCGGTTTCTCGGGACGCGACATCACTTTCGTGATCGGCGGCGACGATCCGGTCGCGCTCGAAAAACATGCGCGCCTGATCGTGTCGCAGATGGAAAAGTTGAAGGAACTTCGCGGTTCGCGGATCGAGGGTGATATCCCGCGTCCCGAAATCATCGTGACGCCCCGGCTCGATCTCGCTGCCGAACTCGGCGTGACGACCTCGTCGCTCAGTCAGACGATCCGCATCGCGACACTCGGCGACATCGATCAGAACGCCGCGAAATTCTCGCTGTCGGATCGCCAGATCCCGATCCGCGTGCTGCTGTCCGAAGATTCGCGCCGCAACCTTGCGACGATCGAGAATCTGCCCGTGCCGACTGCGCGCGGAACGACGGTGCCGCTGAAATCGGTCGCGGTGATCGGTTTCGGTGCCGGGCCGACCGAGCTGCGCCGGTACAACCAGACGCGGCGCATCGTGATCGGTGCCGACCTGGCGCCGGGGCTGGTGACGGGTGACGCGCAGAAAAAGATCGATGCGCTGTCCGCGGTCAAGACGATGCCGCAGGGCATCCGCAAGGTGATCCAGGGCGATGCCAAGTGGCAGGCCGAACTGATCACCAACTTCATGATCGCTGTCGTCTCCGGACTCCTGCTCGTCTTCTCGACGCTAGTGCTGCTCTATCGCCGATTCCTGTCGCCGCTGGTCAACATGTCGTCGTTGCTGCTCGCGCCGCTGGGCGGGCTGCTCGGCCTCTGGATCACCGGCATGGAAGTCTCGATGCCCGTCTATATCGGCCTGCTCATGCTGCTCGGTATCGTCGCCAAAAACTCGATCCTGCTCGTCGATTTCGCGATCGAGGAGATGGACCATGGCGTCGAGAAGGATGCCGCGCTGCTCGATGCCGGGCGCAAGCGCGCGCAGCCGATCGTCATGACGACGGTCGCGATGGTCGCGGGCATGGTGCCGACCGCGCTGTCGCTGTCGGGCGACGGTGCCTGGCGACAGCCGATGGGCGTCGTCGTGATCGGGGGCCTGATCCTGTCGACCATGCTCACATTGCTCATCGTTCCGGCGGGCTTCAGCCTTGCCGACAGCATCGAAAAGCGCCTTGGCCGCTTCTTCTCGAGCAACCTGCTCACCTATCGGAAGGGCGACGATACGAAACCGCACGGGGCGCCGACCCCCGAACCGGCGGAGTAATGGGGATCGGCCGGCGCGGTAAGCCACTGCGCCGGTTGCAACCTTTGCGGCATTTCGCCATTTGGTTTGCATGACCGACCGCACGCTCTCCCTGCCGATTGGTGTCGCCATTCCGGCCAGAGCATCGAACATTCGCGTCGTTGCGACGGGCTTGCTCGTCGTCATGGCCTTTGTCTTCATCGGCGCGAAATATTTTCAGGACGTCAATCCGGCGATCGGCTTTCTCCGCGCCTTTGCCGAGGCGGCGATGGTCGGTGGGCTTGCCGACTGGTTCGCGGTCACCGCCCTGTTCCGCCACCCGATGGGGCTGCCGATCCCGCACACCGCCATCGTTCCGCGCAACAAGAACCGCATCGGCGACACGCTCGCGCGCTTTCTGCTCACCAATTTCCTGCTGCCGCGCCTGATTGCACGCAAGATGCAAGCGGTCGACGTCGCGGGCGCGGTCGGCAAATTCCTGTCCGAACCGGGCGAGGGCGGCGGGCGGCTTCGCCTCGGTGCGTCGCGCATCATTGCCGACGGCCTTGGCGCACTCGATCAGCAGCGTCTGGGCGGCATGGTCAAATCGGCGATCGCCGATCGCTTGCGCGAACTCGACGTCGCGCCCCTGCTTGGACAGGCGCTGCAGGCGGCGCTGGCCGAGGGGCGGCATCAACCGCTTTTGGATGCGATGGTCAAATGGGGGTCGAAGACGCTCGAACTCAACGAGCATCTGATCCACCAGATGGTGCACGACAATTCGAACGCGATCGTGCGCTTCACCGGGCTGGACGAAAGCATCTCGAACCGCATCGTCGCGGGCCTGTCGAAGCTGCTCAGCGAAATGGCGGTCGACGAAACGCACCCGCTGCGCATCCGTGTCGAGGAAGGGCTCGCCAAGATGGCGCTCGACCTGCAGCACGACCCCGAAGTGAAGGCGAAGGTCGCGAAGGTTCGTGACGAGTTGCTCGAAAACAAGGCGGTCAAGCGCTGGCTCGACGGCCTGTGGGAACAGGGCCGCACCGCGCTGCTCAAGGCCGCGCGCAACCCCGACACGATGCTCGCCGGCCGCATCGGCGAACTCGTCACGCAGTTCGGCGCGATGCTTGGCGAGGATGCGGGGATCAAGCGCACGCTCAACCGCTACGCCCGCCGCGCCGTCGTCGGCATGGTCGACAGCTATGGCGAAACCGCGCTCAAGCTGGTGTCGGACACGATCCGCGGCTGGGATGCGAAGACGATCACCGACCGGCTTGAAAATGCTGTCGGCGACGACCTGCAATATATCCGTATCAACGGCACGCTCGTCGGCGGCCTGGTCGGCGTGCTGATCCACACGGTCGACGTGCTGATCTAGGCGCTCGCCGCCAGCCCCTCACGAAAGGTCGGATAGCGCGGCGCCCAGCCGAGCAGCCGCTTCGCCTTGCCGTTCGCCACACGGCGATTCTCGGCATAGAAAGCGCGAGCGGCGGGCGACAGGCCGGCTTCGCCGAGCGATTGCAGCGGCGGCAATGGCGCACCGAGCATTGTGCAGCCCCATTCGACGAGCCGGTTCTGATGGCAGGGTTCGTCGTCGGCGAGGTTATAGACGCCCGCTTGCCCGCGGAACGACGCCATGACGCCGCCCGCGATATCGTCGATATGAATCCGGCTGAAGACCTGGCTGGGCACGTCGATGCGGTGCGCGCGGCCTTCGGCGATGCGCCCGAGGATCGAGCGGCCGGGTCCGTAGATGCCCGGAAGGCGAAATATGCGAACGTCGCTGCGCAAGTCCCGCCATGCCGCGTCTGCCGCATTGCGATCCGCGCGGCGGCCCTTGATCGGCGCGCTTTCGTCGACCCACGCGCCACCCGTATCGCCATAGACGCCGGTCGAGGAGAGATAGCCGGTCCATATCGAGGCGGAGAGGGCGATCGCCTCGCCATAGCGGGCGAGGACGGGGTCTACCCCTTCGACGGGCGGCACCGACGACAGGATATGCGTCGCCTCGCGAACCGCACGCCGCACGGCGATCTCATTGTCGAACGCGATGCTGCCCTCGCGGCCGTCGCGTGTCGTCCCCGCCACGTCCCAGCCACGCGCGCGCAAGCGTCCGGCGAGGTGGCTCGCGGCATAGCCCATTCCGAAAATCAGCATCTGTCCCATCGCGCGCCTTATTGCGCGTCGGCGGCGCTGTGCCTAGATCGATCGGATGACCGACGCTTCCTCTACGCCCGCCATTCCCGTCACCATCTATCGCAGCGACTATCGCGCGCCCGAATGGCAGATCCCCGACATCGCGCTCGATTTCGCGCTGGGGATCGACGCGACGAAGGTCCGCGCGACGCTGTCGGTGGTGCGCGATGCCGATGCGCCGGTGCCGCTGCTGCTGCGCGGCGACGGGCTGACTGCGGCGGCGGTACGCGTCGATGGCGAGGTATGGAACGACTGGCGGATGGACGGCGGCGACCTGGTCGTTGATCTCGGCGAACGGACCGCGGCGACGGTCGAGGTCGATACGGTGATCGACCCCGCATCGAATACGCAGCTTTCGGGGCTTTATGCATCGGGCGGCCTGCTCTGCACCCAGTGCGAGGCCGAGGGCTTTCGCCGCATCACTTTTCATCCCGACCGCCCCGATGTGCTCAGCCGCTACAAGGTGCGGATGCAGGGCGACAAGGCGGCGTTCCCGATCCTGCTGTCGAACGGAAATTGCATCGATCAGGGCGAAGCGGGGAGCGATCATTGGGCGCTGTGGGAAGACCCCTGGCCGAAACCCTCCTATCTGTTCGCGCTCGTCGCCGGCGACCTTGTCGTCAACAAGGATAGCTTCACGACGATGTCGGGTCGCAAGGTCGAACTGGGCATCTGGGTTCGCGGCGGCGATCAGGATCGCACCGGCCACGCGATGCAGGCGCTGAAGGACAGCATGAAATGGGACGAGGAGGTCTATGGCCGCGAATATGACCTCGACCTGTTCAACATCGTCGCGGTCAGCGATTTCAACATGGGAGCGATGGAGAACAAGGGCCTCAACATCTTCAACACCCGCTATATCCTTGCCGACCCCGACACCGCGACCGACGTCGATTATGATGGTGTCGAGGGCGTCGTCGCGCACGAATATTTCCACAATTGGTCGGGCAATCGCGTCACCTGTCGCGACTGGTTCCAGCTCAGCCTGAAAGAGGGTTTCACCGTCTTTCGCGACCAGAATTTCTCCGCCGATATGGGCTCGCCGCCGGTCAAGCGGATCGAGGATGTCCGCCTTCTCCGCGCCGCGCAATTCCCCGAGGATGCGGGGCCGCTCGCGCATCCGATCCGCCCCGACAGCTTTCAGGAAATCTCGAATTTCTATACCGCGACCATCTATAACAAGGGCGCCGAGATCATCCGCATGATGGCGACGATGGTCGGACCCGAACGCTTCCGCAAAGGCACCGACCTCTATTTCGACCGTCACGACGGCGAGGCAGCGACGTGCGAGGATTTCGTGCGCGCGATCGAGGACGGCGCGGACATCGACCTCGCGCAGTTTCGCCGCTGGTACGAACAGGCGGGGACACCGCGGCTGAAGCTTTCGCTGGTCGAAGAGGCTGGCGACTGGTCGCTCGATATCGTGCAGATGGTGCCGCCGACGCCCGGCCAGCCGGAGAAACAGCCGATGATGCTGCCGCTGCGCCTGGCTGCCTTTGCGATGGACGGCAGCGGCGACGCGCTTGCCGACACGCTGGTCACGGTAACCGGCGCAACACAGCGTGTCACGCTTGGACAATTTGCGGCGCGCCCGGCGCTGTCGGTCAACCGCACTTTCTCCGCACCGATCATCGTCGATTTCGAACGTGGCCCCGGCGAACTCGCCTGGCTGGCCGCGCATGACGATGATCCGTTCGCGCGCTACGAAGCGTTGCAGCAGCTCATGCTCGACACGCTTGTCGCCGCGGTATCGGGTGAGGCGGGCGACCGCCGCGCGGTGATCGACGCCGTCGGGCAGACGCTCGCGGGGGCGGCCAGCGATCCGGCTTTCGTTGCCGAAGCGGTGCTGCTGCCCAGCGAAGCTTTCATCGGCGACCAGATGCTCACCGTCGATCCCGACGCGATCCGCCGCGAACGGCTCGCGTTGCAGGCGGCGATCGGCACCGCGCTCGAAAGCGAATGGCGGTCCATCCTTGCCGGCAAGGCGCCGCCCGCGACCGACCTATCGCGCAAGGCCAAGGGCGGCCGCCGCCTGCGCGGCGTTGCGCTTGCCTATCTCGCAGCCACCGGGGCGGACGATGCGCCCGCGCTTGCGTTCGACATCTTCTCCAATGCCGACGGCATGACCGAACGGCAGGCGGCATTGGCGACGCTCGCGCACGGCGACAGCGATGAGCGTGCTCATGCGCTCGACATCTTCTATCAACGCTATCGCGACAATCCGCTCGTGCTCGACAAATGGTTCCAGGTACAGGCGTGGTCGCTGCGTTCCGACACGGTCGATGCGGTGAAGGGCCTTGCGCAGCATCCCGATTTCACGTTGGCGAACCCGAACCGCGTCCGCTCGCTCTATGGTGCGCTGACGGGCAATCAGGCGGCGTTCCATCGTGCCGATGGTGCGGGCTACCGGTTGATCGCCGATCTCGTCATCGCGCTCGATCCGAAGAACCCGCAGACCGCGGCAAAGATGATCCCCCCGCTCGGCCGCTGGAAACGTTTCGGCGACGCGCGGCTGGCGCTGATGCGCGCCGAACTCGAACGCATCCTCGCGCAGCCCGGCCTGTCGCGCGACGTGACCGAACAGGCGTCGAAGAGCCTTTTGGGTTGATGTCCGGCAGGCGGTGGGGAGCTGTCTTGCGTTTACCCCACTTCCGTCATCCCGGGCTTGACCCGGGATGACGAGGAAAGATAGCGCGGCAATCGGTCGGTTCCCGTCATTCCATCCAGATTGGCGGTGAACGGCGGATATGAGGTGGAGAGCGGACGTTGCGTCACCCCACTTCGTCATCCCGGGCTTGACCCGGGATCCCGCTTTTTGACGCACTCACCGACTTCGACTTCAAGCGGGACCCCGGATCAAGTCCGGGGTGACGATATGGAGAGGGCAGCTCCCGGTCGTTATCCGCCCTTCATCATTCAAGGCACAGTCACGACAGGCTTTTCATCGCCATAAAGGTTTTTCCATTCCACCTCGGCCTGAATGCGCGGAAAATAGGCCCAAGTCTTGATGTCGATCGCGCGGGCAAGCCAGGGTTTGGCCTTCTCCCTCTCGCCGCGCATCAGCCAGTACATGGCCAATGTGTAGCTCGACGAGGATTTCGCGCCATCCGCTCCGCCGAACGGCCGGCCTGAATCCCTTTCGGTGTAGTAATCCTCGGTAAACCGATTTCCACGAAAGAGTTGAATGGCGTTGAAATAGAACGGCCCTTCGCCTGTCGGCGATAGATCCTCGGCCCTGAACTTATACCGTGCGAGCAATTCGTCCGCCTCGATCGTGTGATCGAGCTTCATCAACGCAAGATATCGCCAATATAGCGGGGCAGCGATGTCCTGAGGGTTTCCGGTCAACAGGATCAGTTGATAGGCTCTGTCGAACCATTTTTCGGCATTCCGATAGTCGCGCTTTGCGAAATAGGCGCCGCCGAGATGATAATATAGATAGAATTGGACGATGTCCGGCGTGCCGGGAAACTGGCTGGGCCCCAGCTTTTCGCGCTCCAGCGGCTGGCCTTCATATAGCGCCGCCGCCTTCAGACCGTCAGCGATCGAGAGATCGAACTCGCGAAGATTGAAATAACGGTGCGCCCGGTGGCGCAGGAGCTTGGCAGAGTTCGGATAGCGTTTGAGCCCTTCGGTGAACACCGCAACCGCTTCCCGGCCCAGCGTCTGGTAACCGAGCATGCGGCCATACCAGACTATATTGTCGATCGTCGGTTCGCGCTCTGCCGCAGCCTTTGCGTCGGCGACAGCCCAGAGCAGCGTCTGGGTATCGGTGACATTGGTCGGATTGACGTCGTCCGTATACATGGGCTCTCCCAATAGCGAGAGCCCCTGAAACGACCGCGGAGCTTCCTGTGCCGCCACGGGCGCAGCCATCGTCAAGGCCGCCACGGCAATAGTCAGACGCTTCGCGCTTTTCATGAATGATCCCCATCTGCAACAAATTATCCAATAGGAAAATTAATGCCCGATTAGAAATGTTCGTGCAAGCGGATTTTGGCAGCGACCCGGGGCGATGTTTCTTGCTGTCGAAAATCATGGCGCAAAGAAAATCTGAATTGCAAATGACTCGCAATAACATATAAGCCCGCCAGCGGCATGTCGTGCGCGCTGGAAAGGGATATGATGTACGCCTTTGTCGACCGGCCGGTGGAAAACCTCTGCAATGGCGGTCGTTTCCTGCTCTGGGCGATGCGCGGGTGGGTTTCAGCGGCGGAGCGGGGGCAATGTCCGCCGCAGATGCTGTTTCGCGGTTTTGCGGCGGTCGATGCCGCCGGGGCGCTTCCCGATTTCCATATCGCGATGGCGCTGCTCGGCGGTGACGCGGTCGAAACGCTGGTGCTCGCACCGATGCCCTGCCTCCAGATTTCAGAGGATGAAGCAATTCTGCTTGGACTCTGGCGCGATTTTTCGCTTGGGGATGCCGCAAATGCCCGCGCGACGTTGGCCTTGATGGCCGAGGGAGACAGCGTCGGCCCGATCGCAAAGGCGATGGGCGCGGCGGTCGACCGGCTGCTCGCGGCGGGATTCGATATGCCGGCCCTCGCGGCCGGCTCCATGACGCATCAGGAAAGTTCAAAGTGATGAGTGACCGTATTGCCGAAGCCGCCAAGCTGGCCCCCTCCGCCTCGTTGACCGTCGAGGAAGTAAGGTCGGTGCGCCATTGGAACGAGCATCTGTTCAGCTTCACGATCACGCGTCCGCCGAGCTTCCGCTTCCGCTCGGGCGAGTTCGTGATGATCGGCCTGCCGGGCGAGGGCCGCCCGCTGCTGCGCGCTTATTCGATCGCCAGCCCCGCCTATGCCGACGAGCTCGAATTCCTGTCGATCAAGGTGCCCGACGGCCCGCTTACCTCGCGGCTCCAACTGATTCAGCCCGGCGATCCGGTCTATCTCGGCCGCAAGCCGACGGGGACGCTCGTCGCCGATGCGCTGACCCCCGGCCGGCGTTTGTTCATGCTCTCGACCGGGACGGGGCTCGCACCCTTCCTAAGCCTTGCGCGCGATCCCGACATTTATGAGCGCTTCAACCAGATCGTGATCGTCCATTGCGTGCGGCAGGTCAGCGACCTCGCCTTCCGCGACGAACTCGAAAGTCAGCTTGCGGGCGATCCGCTGGTGCAGGACCAGGCGCTGCTCCAGTTCCACTATCTGCCCACGGTGACCCGCCAGCCGTTCCGCACGACGGGCCGCATCGATGCGCTGATCGACGATGGTTCGCTCTTCGGTCATCCGTTGACCGGCCCGACCGAATTCGATCCGGCGACCGACCGCATCATGATGTGCGGCAGCATGGCGATGATCCGCGACCTGCAGGCCCGTTTCGAGGGGCTGGGCTTCAAGGAAGGATCGAACGCCGCGCCCGGCGATTTCGTCATCGAGCGCGCGTTCGTCGGTTAGGGCCAAATCCCGTCAGGGCTTGTCGGCGTAGGCCTTTACCAGATCGAACATATAGTCGCGTCCGACATAGACCGATTTGACTTCCATTCGTTCGTTGAGGCCGTGGGCGCCGTTGCCGTCGGGATCGCCCCACATGCCGGGTATCCCATAGGTGGGGATGCCGGCGGCGCCGAGGAAGGTCGCATCGGTATAGCCGTTCGCCATCGACGGGATGACCTTCAGTCCCGGCCAATATTTGTCGACAAGCTTCTGCATCGGTCCGATGATCTTGGGGTCGAGCGGCGGCGCGGGCGGGGCGGGGCGTTTCGGGGCTAGCTGGGTGATCGCGACACCCGGGTCGCCGATGACCTTTGCGAGCTCGTCCTTGATCGATTCGATGCTGTGGCCCGGAAAGATGCGGCAATTGATGTTCGCGCCCGCGCGCTGCGGCAGCGCGTTCGGCGCATGGCCGCCGTCGAGCAGCGTCGCGACGCAGGTCGTGCGCAGATTGCTATGCAGGAATGGGTCCTTGTTCACGATCGCCTCGGCCGCCTTGTCGGCGGGGTTCTTCGCGAGCGCGACCATCGCCCCGCCCGTCTCGTCGCCGCGTGCCGCGCCCGCCTCGGCAAAGAAGCGCCGGGTCGTGTCGGTCATTTCGACCGGGAAGTCATAATCGCCGATCTTCGTCAGCGCGCGCGCAAGTTCATAGATCGCATTGTCGGGCACGGGCGCCGAACTATGGCCGCCGGGGTTGCGCGTTTCGAGGCGGAAATTGGCGAAGGTCTTTTCGCCGACCTGCACCGACTGGCCGAGGACCTTGCCCTTGCCGTCGCTGTCGCCGCCGCCGCCTTCGTTGAGCGCAAATTCGGCGTCGATCAGGTCGCGCTTGTTCGCGGCGAGCCATTCGACCCCGTTGAACGCGCCATTGGTTTCCTCGCCGCAGGTCAGCGCGACCTTGACCGCGCGCTTCGGCTTGTATCCGGCCTGCTGGAAACGGATCAGCGTGTCGACCCACACCGCGGCCTGCGCCTTGTCGTCGGCGGTGCCGCGGCCATAGAAATAGCCATTTTCCTCGACCATGACGAAGGGGTCGCGTTCCCAGTCGGCGCGTTTCGCCTCGACCACGTCGATATGCGCGACGAGCAGGATCGGCTTCGCGGTTTTCGAGGTCCCCGGATAGACGGCGACGAGGCCGCCTTCCTTGGGATTTTCGGGTGTCGCAAAAAGGGTGAGTTGGCTGTCGGGGATGCCCGCCGCCTTGAGCCGCGCCGCCATGCGTTCGGCGGCGAGCGTGCAACTGCCCGATGACAGCGTCGTGTTCGTCTCCACAAGCTCCTTATAGAGATCGCGGAAGGCGAGCTGATCAGGCCGCGGCGCCGCATCGGCGGCGATCGCGGGCGCCGCGACGAACAAGGTGGACGCCAGCAGCGCGGACAGTCTTTTCATCATTATTTCCCCCATTTGATTGCGCCGAAGGGAGCAGAAAGGCCGCGCGACTGCAAGCCGCGATGCGCAGCCTCTTGCGCCGCGAAGGGCTTTCGCGCAATCGGGTGTCCGTGGGGGACAGGAGCCAGCGTGACGAGACTAGATGACCACCCGCCGGGGTTGGTGGCGCGCGGCGTGCGCCGATTATTGCTTTTGCTGTACCGGATGCGCGGTTGGACAGCGGTCGGGAGCGTGCCCGAACCGCGCCGCTTCGTGCTGATCGCCGCGCCGCATACGAGCAATTGGGACTTCGTCAATTTCCTCGGCGTTGCCGGCGACTTGGGTATCAAGCCGCATTTCATGGGCAAATTGTCGCTGTTCCGCTGGCCGCTCGCCGGCTTCATGAAACAGATGGGCGGCATTGCGGTCGACCGTCGCGGCGGCACCAACGTCGTGCAGCAGATGGTAGGCGAGTTCGCGCGCCGCACCGAATTCATCCTGACCGTCGCGCCCGAAGGGACGCGCGGCAAGACGAAGAAATGGCGCACCGGATTCTATCAGATTGCACTTGCGGCGAAGGTACCGCTGGTCGTCGGCTTCATGGATTACAGCAAGAAGACGGGTGGGCTCGGCCCGCTGATCTGGCCCACCGGCGATTTTCGCGCCGACATGCTGAAGGTGTTGGAAACCTATAAAAATTGCATTCCCAAATTTCCCGAGCGCGCGGTCCAGTCGATCGATGATATAGTCGGTGTCGACGAGGAACCGGATATGCGCGCATGATCGATGCCCTTTTGCTGTTGGCGACCAATTTCGCGGGGTTGCTCGGCGTAATTCTGGTCCTGTGGGGCATTTCGGTCGTGATCCGCGATGTGTCGTTCATCGACGCCTTCTGGGCGTTCGGCATGGTGCTGCTCGCATGGGGCACCGCCTGGCAGGTCGGTGTCGAGGCACCGCATGCGAAGCTGCTGCTGGGTCTGACCACGCTCTGGGGTCTGCGGCTTGCGATCCATCTGACGATCCGCTGGGCGGGCCATGGCGAAGATCCGCGCTACAAGAAAATCCTCGCTTACACGGGCGAAAAACGAAAATGGAGCTGGGCGAAGACCGCATTGATCATGGTTTTCCTGACCCAGGCGCCGTTGCTGTTCGTCACCTGCCTGCCTGCACAGCTTGGCATCTGGGCGAGTGCGCTCGGTCCGCAGGACATCGGCATCCTTGGATGGGCAGGCGCCGCCGCGGCGCTCGCCGGGATCGCATTCGAGAGCATCGGCGATGCGCAGCTCGACGCATTTCGCAAGAATCCGGCGAACAAGGGCAAGGTGCTCGACACCGGTCTGTGGCGTTATACGCGCCACCCCAATTATTTCGGCGACGCGCTGACCTGGTGGGGCATCTGGCTGGTGGTCGCCGACATCGGCTGGGCGCCCGCGCTCGCGAGCTTGATCGGCCCTGTCTTCCTGACCTTCACCCTCACCAAATGGTCGGGCAAGGCCCTGCTCGAAAAGGGGCTGCACAAGACGCGGCCCGACTATGCCGCTTATGTCGCGCGCACTTCCGGATTCATTCCGTGGCCGCCAAAGACCGGGGCTTAGGCGGCGAGGAAAGCCCGGCCGATGTGTCGGCGCTGGGCGACGCGCCGCGCATTCGCGCGATCCTGATTGCCGCTGCGCGCGCAGGGCGAAGCGTCAGCTATTCCGAATTGCTGGGCGACCTCGGCTTCCGTTTCACGCGGCCCAAGATGCGCGCGGTGTGCCGGACGCTGGAGGAAGTCGACCGCCTCAGCGCGCTGGACGGCGAACCCGATCTGGCGGTGCTGGTGGTGCGCGAGAGCGACCGTCTGCCCGGCCAAGGCTGGTGGGTCGGCGGGACCGCGCTGTTGCTCGGCTATGATGGACCGTGGGAGGGGGCCGCGGCGGCGCGCTTCATTCGCGAGCAGCAGCAGGCGGTGTTCGATTTTTGGGAGGAGCGATAGGCTGGTTTCGCGTGGGAGCGACTCCCTCCATCCTCGTCTCGTCGACGTGGAATTCGATCAGCCCGGATAACGTTCGTTCATGACGTCCCAGCTCAGCACGACCAGCTTTTCGAGCACGTCCAGATCGACGTCGGCAAGCTTGTTGATGTAGAGGCAGGACTTGCCATTCTTATATTTGCCAAGCTTGGCGAGCAGGGCATCGGCCTCGGGCTGGCGCTTCTCGTAATGGCCCATCAGATAAAGCGTCATCGCAGCCTTGCGCGGCGAAAAGCCCGCGCGGCACATCGTCCCCGACCGGCCGCTGTCATAGAGATAGTCGTAACTGCCATAACCGATGATCGACGGCCCCCACATCCTGGGCTCGAGGCCGGTGACGCGGCGGTGCATCGCGTCGATCACGGCTGCCTCGTCGCGCCGCCGGCTGTCGGGGACGGCGGCAATGAAGTCGGCGACGCTCACTTCGGTCGCCTTGGTCTTGATCTCATCCTTGCCCATCGCCTCTCTCCCGCCGTGAGATGAGAATAGCGCGCCCACGGCGCGAAGCAATCAGCCGTGCATGACCGCAATCGCCTGCGCCAGCGTGCCGATGCGCGCACGAAAGCTGTCGGGTACCACCACTTCGACCTCGGCGCCCAGCGCAATCATCTCGCGCGCGCCATGGTCGCTATCCTCGACCATCAACGTCATTTCGCGCCAGCCGCGTTCATCGGGTGCGCCTGCCGTCGCCACTGCATCCGCGCCGCGCGGCGATTGCTGAGCCAGCCGCTTGCAACCTTCGGGCGATGCGCGAACGGTCGCGGCGGTGGCAAAAAGTTCGGCCTCGAAACGCGCCTGTTCGCCTTGCCACCATGCCGGCAGCCGGAAATCCTTCGGCCATTCGAACGTCGCCTCGTCCGCTTTGGGATCGAAAATGTTCGAGACGCGAAAGACGCGGATCTTTCCCGCGCCGCGCGCCGCGAGATACCAAACGCCGGCCTTTAGCACGAGGCCGAGCGGTTCGACCGTCCAGTCACGCAGCCCCTGCCAGCTGTCATATCGCATCGCGAGCAGGCGCTGGTCGAACACGGCGCGCGCGATCGTCGGCAGCGACGGCAGGCTTTCGCGGCTTCGGTACCAGCCCGCCGGATCGAGGTGAAACCGCGCCGCCATCCGGTCGGCGACCGCCCCGCCGCCACCCGGAATCGCAGCAAGCAACTTGCCGCGCGCCGCGCTCGTCGCCGCGCCAAGTCCCAGTTCGGCGGCGGGACCGGGCAGGCCGATCATCGTCGCCACCTCGGCCTCTTCCGCCGACAGTCCCGTCAGCCGCGTGTGATAGCCGTCGAGCAACTGGAAACCGCCCCCTGGGCCGCGATCGCCATATACCGGCACCCCCGCCGCCGACAGGGCATCGATGTCGCGATAGATGGTCCGTTCGGACACCTCGAACTCGGCGGCAAGATCGGCCGCCGTCAGCCGCTGGCGCAGTTGCAACAGGATCAGGATCGAGAGGAGGCGGCTCGCGCGCATTTTTTCGCTGTAGCAGAAAATAACTGACAGAGAATGTCAGGATAGCGGGCGTAGCAGGGGCTGGTCACCGAGGGAGGGACCCCATGGCCAATATCGACCGCCGCACCGTCATCGCCCTTAGCGCAGGAGCCCTTATGTCCACTGTCATTCCCGCCGCGGTATCCGCTGCGATCAATCCAGCCCCCGTCGGCAAGCCCGGCGATTTCGATTTCCTCACCGGCGAATGGCGCATCCATAATAAATTCCGCGAAGGCGAAAAGTGGATCGAATTCCCCGGCGAAGCGACCGTCGTCGGCATCCTCGGGGGCATCGCCAGCGTCGAGGAACTGCGCATCCCCGCGCGCGGCTTTTCGGGAATGGGGCTCCGCCTGCTCGATGTCGAAAAGAAGATCTGGTCCGACCATTGGGTCAACGCCAAGTCGGGCGTCGTCGCGGTGCCCGGCCAACTCGGCGTATTCGAGGATGGCGCCGGCACCTTTCTGTCCGAAGGCGAGGGTGCGGAGGGGCCCGAACTCTATCGCGGCGTATGGGACCGGATCACCCCGAAAAGCTGCCGCGGGTTCCAGGGGACTTCGCGCGACGGCGGCAAGACGTGGGACGATAGCTGGTTCATGGATTGGACGCGCGTTTCATAAGATGCCGCGCCCCTGCGAAGGCAGGTGGCCTGCACCGACACTAAGGACTGAACGCGGTCGTTGATTTGCTTCGCGGCGATGGGAGATGGGCCCCTGCTTTCGCGGGGGCGCGGTGCATGTATGCCAATACACATGCATTGCGCGATCAAGGCTGGCCTGCTAGCCGCGCCCGCGTCCTTCCCTCGCCAAAGGTGTCAAAATGTCCGAGTCCTTCAAGCGCGTCGTCCTCGCCTATTCGGGCGGCCTCGATACCAGCGTCATTCTGAAGTGGCTGCAGGTCACCTATGGCTGCGAAGTGGTGACCTTCACCGCCGACCTGGGGCAGGGTGAAGAGATCGAGCCTGCGCGCGCCAAGGCCGAACTGATGGGCGTAAAGCCCGAGCATATCTATATCGACGATGTGCGCGAAGAATTCGTCCGCGATTTCGTCTTCCCGATGATGCGCGCCAATGCGCGCTACGAGGGCGATTACCTCCTCGGCACCTCGATCGCCCGCCCGCTGATTTCGAAGCGTCTGATCGAGATCGCCAAGGAAACCGGTGCCGATGCGGTCGCGCATGGCGCGACGGGCAAGGGCAACGACCAGGTGCGCTTCGAACTTTCGGCCTATGCGCTCAACCCCGACATCAAGGTCATCGCCCCCTGGCGCGAATGGGACCTGACCAGCCGCACCGCGCTGATCGACTTTGCCGAGAAGAATCAGATCCCGGTGCCGAAGGACAAGCGCGGCGAAAGCCCGTTTTCGACCGACGCCAATCTTCTGCACACCTCGTCGGAAGGCAAGGTGCTCGAGGATCCGTGGGAAGAGACCCCCGACTATGTCTATTCGCGCACGGTGAATCCGGAAGACGCGCCTGACGCGCCCGAATATATCACGATCGATTTCGAACGCGGCGACGGCGTCGCGCTGAACGGGCAGGCGATGTCGCCCGCGACGCTGCTCGCAGCGCTCAACGATCTTGGCCGCAAGCACGGCATCGGCCGCCTCGATCTCGTCGAAAACCGCTTCGTCGGCATGAAGTCGCGCGGCATGTACGAAACGCCCGGCGGCGAAATCTATGCGCGTGCGCACCGCGGCATCGAAAGCATCACGCTCGATCGCGGCGCGGCGCACCTGAAAGACGAGCTGATGCCGAAATATGCCGAGCTCATCTACAACGGCTTCTGGTTCGCGCCCGAGCGCGAGATGCTGCAGGCGGCGATCGATCACAGCCAGACGAATGTCACCGGCACCGTCCGCCTCAAGCTCTACAAGGGCAATGCCAGCGTCGTCGGGCGCAAGTCGCCGCTCAGCCTCTACAGCGAACGCCATGTGACCTTCGAGGACGACGCCGGCGCTTACGACCAAAAGGATGCGGCAGGCTTCATCAAATTGAACGCCTTGCGCTTGAAATTGCTGGCAAAACAGGGTCAATAAAGCGGCCGGGCACGGGCCCGACTTCGACAGGAGCCTTGGTCCATGTTCTCGCTTTTGCTGGCGGCCGCCAGCCTGACGCCCGCGTTCAACGACGCCTCCTATGCCGACCTCGGCTATGTGAACCGCACCGCGGGCGAATGTGTCGCACGCTTCGGCACTGGCTCGATCGAGATTCGTCAGGCGTTCAACGACGCCGACCGCACGATGATCAATGTGGCGGTCGTGACGGGCAAGCCGACGCGTGCGCTGCCCGTGGGCGCGAAACTGTGGGCTAAGTCGAGCTATGGCCCCGCATGGCGCGCGGTGGTGATCGAATCCTCGCCGCAGCGTCTTCGCTTCGTGGCGCACAACCGCTTCGTCGGCGATCTGTTCAGCGAGGATTCGCTGACGATCGCGCTTCATGAGCGGCTCGATGCGGGCGACGCGGTGCTCGTCGATACGGGATCGGACACCTCCGGTTTTCGCGGCAAGCTCGCTTCGGCGCTCGATTGTTCGGATGGTCTTGGCATCTGATTTTGGACGCCGCCGCGCCGTACGGAAAATCGGTGGCGCGAACGGGTGATCGTCGGCACAATCGCCGACATGCGCTTCTTCGATTTTTCATCATGGCAAAGCGTCGGGACGACGCTGCTGGGCCTCGCGCTGGTGACGCTGATCGGCGTCGGTATCCGGCTGATGGTCATGATGACGATCCAGCAGCGCCGCGAACGGATGAATCGCCAGATCAACGAGCGACTCCGCACATTGATGGCGGCATACAAGACGCTCGGTGGCTCGTTTACCGGCGATCTGATGGTCGACCCGCGCCATCTGCGCGACATCAAGCGTCAGGCGAGCGGCGCCGAACTGGCCGTCGACCTGTCGGACGAGGCCGCGCCGGATGACGATGCGCCCGGCGAATCGGACCGGCCGCGCCGCATTCGCGACGCTGTCGAGGCCGCGCTCTCCGACATCATCCTGCTCGGCACCGAGGCGCAGGTACGGCTTGCCAGCCGCGCGGCGCAGGAACTTGCCGAGGGGCGACCGGTGCATGTCCACGACCTTGTGGTCGAACTGCGCGACTTCATCCGCAAAGCGCTCGATCTGGATCCGGTTCCGGCCGACGTCGTCATCCCCGCCCAAGGCCCGACACGCCCGTCGAGCGGCGGCGGCAAGGCCGGCGGCCGCAGCAACGAGGCGCGCGGCGGGGCCGGCGGGGGCGGTGGACGCGGTGGCGGGGGTGGCGGCGGAATGGGTATGGCGGGCGGCCTTGGCGTTGCTGGCGGCGCTAGTCTCGCCCGCGGATCGACGCCCGACGAAGCCGCAGACGTATCCGGCGAAGCGCAACAGAAATGAGGGGTTAGCAAGCGGCCCGCACCTGCGCTAAGGCGCGGTGCATGACTGCGACCCGTTTCTTCTCCGATAATGCCGCAACCGTTCATCCCGTGGTGATGGAGGCGCTGGCGGCTGCCAATCATGTCGACACAGCCTATGACGGCGACGCGCTCAGCCAGTCGCTCGATGCCGCATTCTCCGACCTGTTCGAAACCGACTGCGAAGTCGTGTGGATCCCCACCGGAACCGCGGCGAACAGCATCATCCTCGCCCATTTCGTGCGCCCGTGGCAGGGTATCCTCTGTTACCAGGAAGCGCATATCGAGGTCGACGAATGCGGCGCGCCGACCTTCTATTCGGGCGGCGCCAAGCTGATGACCTTGCCCGGCCGCGGGGCCAAGATCGATGCCCAGGCGCTGAAGACAAGAATCGCCGGAATCCGGAAGGATGTGCATCAGGTCCAGCCCGCGGCGATCAGCATCACCAACGCGACCGAATATGGCCTGTCGTGGCGCGCGGGCGAAGTCGGCGAGATCAGCGAGATCGCCAAGGGCGCGGGCATGAAGCTTCACATGGACGGCGCGCGCTTTGCCAATGCCGTTGCGTTTCTGGGTTGTTCGCCCGCCGATGTGACCTGGCGCGCGGGGGTCGACGCGTTGTCGTTCGGCTTCACCAAAAATGGTGCGATGATGGCCGAAGCGATCGTCTTTTTCGGCGGCAGCGGCGGACCGGGCGTGCGCGAACTCAAGAAACGCGGCGGCCATTTGCTCAGCAAGGGGCGCTTCGTTGCGGCGCAAATCCGCGCGATGCTGGCGAACGACCTGTGGCTCACCAACGCGCGTGCCGCCAACGCCGGTGCCGCCAAGCTGGCGGCGGCATGCGGCGGCAGGCTGATGTATCCGGTCGAGGCGAACGAGCTGTTCGTCCGCCTGACGGTCGAGGAAGCCGCGAAACTGCGCGCTGCCGGGTTCGATTTCTATGACTGGGGCGAAGGCGCGGCGCGCCTTGTCGTCAGTTGGGATCAGGACGCCGAGGCGGTCGCGCCGCTGGCGGCCGCGATCGGCGCGCTGTGAGCAGCGAGCAGCCGACGCTGCTCAGCCCAAGGGTGCTGCTGCCCTTCATGCTGGTGACGTTGATCTGGGGGTCGACCTGGATCGTCATCACGGGACAACTCGGCGTCGTGCCGCCTAGCTGGTCGGTGACCTATCGCTTTGCGGTTGCGGCGATCGCGATGTTCGCTTTTGCCATCATACGGCGGGAGCGGTTGTGGCTTGAGCCGGGGGCGATGGCCTTTGCTGTGGCGCTCGGTGTCGCGCAATTCACCTTCAACTTCAATTTCGTCTACCGCGCCGAGCAGCATATCACCTCGGGCCTGGTGGCCGTGCTTTTCGCGCTGCTGATCGTCCCCAACACATTGCTTGGCCGCGCCTTCCTCAAGACGCCGCTCGAGGGGCGTTTCCTTGCCGGCGCGGGCATCGCGATCATCGGCGTCGGGCTGATGATCCTCCACGAATATCGCGCCGCGGCATTGGATGCGGGTGAGGTGCTGCTGGGCACCATGCTGACTCTCGCCGGCGTGATGAGCGCGTCGACCGCCAATGTCATGCAGGGAACGCGCATCGCACGCGCGCAGTCGATGGTGGTAATGATTGCGTGGGCAATGCTTTTCGGGGCGCTCGCCGACGGCAGTTACGCGTGGATCACGACCGGACCGCCGACGATCGAGCCGACCGCGACCTACATCGGCGGTGTGCTCTATCTTGGCGTGATCGCCAGCGCCGTGACCTTCCCGCTTTATTTCAACATCATCCGTGCCGTCGGGCCGGGGCAGGCGGCGTGGTCCAGCGTCCTGATCCCGATCATCGCGATGGGCTTTTCGACCGCTTTCGAGGGCTATCGCTGGGCGACGCTGTCGATTGCGGGCGGTATCGTCGCGCTGATCGGGCTGGTGATCGCGGTCGCGAAACGGCCCGAACGACCGTCGGTCAGCGGCAATATGGTGTCGGTACCGGTCGATCCCGAAAGCTAGTTGCCATTGCTGTATTGTTTGGATAGTACAGCGGTATGAAATATCTCCTCGGCGCAGTCGCCCTCCTCTCCACTCTCTCTGCGGCACCGGCCTTTGCACAGACGGCCTGCACACCCGGCACCTATGCCGCGCCCGACGGCGACTTCGTCGTGATGGTGAAGTCGCCGGCGGTGGCGGCGCCGGGGCTGCGTTACTTGTTTCGCGACGGCCGCCGCGGCGCGACGAGCGACGCCGGCGTTCCGCTGACGTGCGGTGCCAAGGATGTGACGGTGAACGGCAAGTCGTGGACGCCGATCGCCTTCCGGGAGACGCCCGCGACCTTTGATAGCGTCGGCACGAAAATGAACGGCGTGCTGATCGAGCCGCCGGGTGCGCCCGACGTCAAGCGGCCGCTTGTCGTGATGGTGCATGGGTCCGAACGCACTTCGCCGATCGGGGGCGTCTATGGCTATGCGATGGCGGCGCAGGGGATTTCGGTCTTCCTGTACGACAAGCGCGGCACCGGCGGTTCCGAGGGCGAATATACCCAGAATTTCGAGCTGCTCGCCGAGGATGCGGCAAGGGCGCTCGACCATGCACGCGGCATGGCGACGGCGCGCTTTGGACGCGCAGGCTTTTTCGGCGGCAGCCAGGGCGGCTGGGTCGCACCGCTCGCCGCGACGCGGACAAAGGCCGATTTCGTCGCCATCGGTTTCGGCCTTGTCGCCTCGCCGATCGAGGAAGATCGCGAGCAGATGGTATCGGAAGTTCGCGCGGCGGGGCTGGGCAAGGATGCCGAAGCACTGGTCAGCCGCCTGTCGCAAGCGACCGCAGGCTTGCTGCTGTCCGATTTCCGCTCAGGCTATGACGCGCTCGACGCCGTGCGCGCCGAGATGAGCGACAAACCGTGGGCGACGAAGGTCGAAGGCGAATATAGCGGCGCCATCGCGCGCATGCCGAACGACGAACTCAAGCGGATCGGCCGCGCGCGCGTCGACAATCTGGAACTCATCTGGGACTATGACGCCGTCGCGGCGCTCCGAAAGCTCGATACGCCGCTGCTCTGGGTGCTCGCGGGCGAGGATCGCGAAGCGCCGATCGAAACGACGCGCGGCGCGCTGCTCGGGCTGGCGAAAGCGGGTAAGCCGGTCGATGTCTACCTGTTCCCCGACACCGACCATGGCATGTTCGAATTCACCACGAACGCCGACGGATCGCGCGACGTCACGCGCATCACCAACGGCTATCTGAAATTGCTCGGCGACTGGATCAAGGGCGACGCGCGCGGCGCCTATGGTCGCGCCGAACGCCTTACCCGGCGCTGATCCGCTCGATATCGGCGCCGACCGCCTGCAGCTTTTCCTCCAGCCGCTCGTAACCGCGGTCGAGGTGATAGACGCGGTTGACCTCGGTCGTGCCCTGCGCAGCGAGGCCGGCGATGATCAGGCTCATCGAAGCGCGGAGGTCGGTCGCCATCACCGGCGCGCCGACCAGATGGTCGACGCCGCGCACCACAGCGCTGCGGCCGCGCACGTCGATGTCGCAGCCCATGCGCGCGAGTTCGGGGACATGCATGTAGCGGTTTTCGAAGATCGTCTCGGTGAACAGCGACGCGCCCTTGCCGAGCGTTGCCATCGCCATGAACTGCGCCTGCATGTCGGTCGCGAAGCCTGGATAGGGCGCGGTCGACAGCGTGACGGGTTCGGCGCGGCCCGACATGGCAACGCGAATGCCACCCTTGGTCTCTTCGACCGTCGCGCCCGCCTGTCGTAGCGCGGCGAGCGTCGCTTCCATCTCGTCGGCCTTGGCGCCGACCAGTTCGACATCGCCTTCGGTAATGACGGCAGCGCAGGCATAGCTACCCGCCTCGATGCGATCGGCCATCACGCGATAGGTCGCGCCGTGCAGCCGGTCGACGCCCTCGATCGTCAGGGTTTCGGTGCCGATACCCTCGATATGCGCGCCCATCGCGACGAGGCAGTTGCAGAGGTCGACGATCTCTGGCTCGCGCGCCGCATTTTCCAGCACGCATGTGCCCTTGGCGAGCACCGCGGCCATCAGCGCATTTTCAGTCGCGCCGACCGAAACGACGGGGAAGGTAAATTTGCCGCCGGGCAAGCGTCCGCGTCCGGGCGCACTCGCCTTTACATAGCCTGACGCGAGTTCGATCTCGGCGCCAAAGGCTTCGAGCGCCTTCAGGTGCAGGTCGATCGGGCGGTTACCGATCGCGCAGCCGCCGGGCAGCGACACCGTCGCCTCGCCAGCGCGAGCGAGCAGCGGTCCAAGCACGAGGATCGATGCGCGCATCTTGCGCACAATGTCATAGGGCGCGACGGTCGAGGTCAGCGTCGTCGTGCGCGCGGTCATCACGCGGCCGAAATCCTCGGGCCGCGATCCTTCGATCGTCGTCGAGCAGCCGAGCTGGTTGAGCAGGTGGCCGAACCCGTCGACATCGGCGAGCCGCGGCAGGTTGCGCAGCGTCAACGGCTCGTCGGTGAGCAGCGCGCAGGGCAGCAGCGTGAGCGCCGCATTCTTGGCGCCGGAGATGGGGATACGGCCCTTGAGTCGCTGGCCGCCGCGAATGACGATCTGATCCATCGGCTGTCTTTAGCGCATGCGCGGGACCGCGCAAGCGGACTAGCTATGTGGAACGATAGCCGGCGTCGCCATCGAACTGTTCCTGTGCCTCGCGCTGCCCCTTGCCCATGAAAATATAGCCGACGATCGACAGGACCAGCAATGCGGCGCCGAGCAATGGGACGCCGCCGCGCACCGCGATCGTGAAGATGATCCATATGATATTGAAGATGCCGAGGATCAGGAAAATCTTCTGATTGTTGCCGGCAAAACCATAAACGTCGCGGCCACCCGTGGTGCGGACGCCATGGACGCCCTTCAGGTCGAACGCGTTGTAGAGATAGAAACGGCCGCTTGCGCCGGGTACCAGTTCGGCCGCGACATTGTCCTTTACGACGGCATTGCGGATCGTACGGGTGCCGACGCCATCCTGTTGGAAGGTAATGCTGCGAAAGATCGTCGCGCCACCCTTGGCGCGCCTGAGGTCGGCAGCTTCGATGCGGCCGTCGATGATCGAGGTAGGCATGATTGGATCCCCTGCTGTGGTGCGACCCGGGGAAGGAATAGAATAGTCGATGTGGTGAAATAAGGGAAGCCGCGCGCATGGTCAGGTTGTTGCTGGCGGCGCTCGGCTTTCTTCATGGCGTTGGCGGTGAAAATATGAAACTATTCGCGCCGATAGTGGGGTCGAACAAGCACAGCGTAAACGGAAAGCGGCTTTTCACAGGGGAGTTAAGATCATGCGGAACAATGTCGTCACGATCGTCACCACAGCCACCTTTATTGCCAGCCAGCTTGCCGTTCCTGCGATGCCGCAGGCGACGACGCTGCCGTACCCGCCGCCCGGCGGACCGCAGATCCAGCCACCGCGCCCCGGCTATGGCGATGGTTATGCGGGGACGATCCGCTGCGAATCGCGGAACAATCAGATGCAGCGTTGCAATGTCCGCACCAGCAATCGTGTCGACCTGCAGCGCGTCATCGGCGGACGTTGTTCGAAGGGCCGCGATTGGGGGTTCACCGCCAACCAGATATGGGTGTCGGGTGGCTGCCGCGCCGAATTCGCTTATGGCTATGCCAATGACGGCGGCTATCCGACGCCGCTTCCGCAACCTGTCGAAGATTATGCAGGCACGATAAACTGCGAATCGTGGAACTATAGCTATCAACAGTGCAACGTCCGCACGAATGATCGCGTCGAACTCACGCGCAAGATTGCGGGCAAGTGCAATGCCGGGCGCCAATGGGGTTACACCAGCGACTATATCTGGGTCGACAAGGGGTGCCGCGCCGAATTCGGCTATGGCTATCGCAATGTCCGCCCGCCCGAGAAGGATAAGGACAAGGGACCGAGCACGGGGCTGATCATCGGTGGTATCGTCGTGGCGGGCGGGCTGCTTGCGCTGCTTGCGAGCCAGAAAAAGAAGAAGGCCGACGGCGCGGCCGAGGAAAGCGCGACGACGCATCCGGCGAAGGGGCCGGCGACGCTCAGCGCCAATCTCAATAGCCTGCCCAGCGCATCGCGGCCTTCGGTGCTCAACTGCATGAACGATGCGGCCCGCCAGATCGGCATCACGGGCGGCACCCGGCTGTCGTACGACAAGCTGATCTCGCTCGAGCAGGGCAATGGCGGCTGGCGCATCCGCGCGGCGATGACCGCGACCTATCCTGACGGCGCGAAGCAGATCGAAATGTATTGCCGCGCGACGCCGACCGACATCATCCAACTCGACTTTACCTAGACAGGGGAGGGGCGTCCGCTATTCGGGTGGCGAATTTCGAGTAAAGCGGAGCGCAGCGGAATGATGAAGGAAGGCGGTCCGGCCGCGGCGCTATGGTCGCGGGCTTACCCGCTGCTGACGGTGACCGCGCTTTGCTGGGCCGGAAATTCGATCGTCGGGCGTGCGGCACGCGATCTGGTGCCGCCCGCCGCCTTGTCCTTCTGGCGCTGGACTTTCGCGCTCGCCTTGCTGCTTCCGCTTGCCTGGCCGCACCTCAAACGCGACTGGCCGGTGCTGCGCGCGAATTGGCAGATCGTGGCGCTGCTTGGCGCATTGGCGATCGGGTCGTTCAACATCCTGCTCTACACGGGCCTGCAAAGCACGACGGCGCTTAATTCGATGCTGATTCAATCGGCGTTGCCGGCGCTCGTGCTGGTCGTCGGCGCGCTGGTGATGGGCGACCGCACAACCCCGCGTCAGATCGCGGGCGTTCTGATTTCGCTTACCGGCGTGCTGGCGATCATCGCGCGCGGTGACGCGGCGATGCTGTGGGGGTTGCAGCTCAATATCGGCGACGCGATCATCGGCGGTGCGGTGCTGCTCTGGGCACTCTATTCGGTGCTGCTCCGCCGCCGGCCTGCTGTCCATCCTCTGAGTTTTCTCGCCGCATCGATGGCGGTCGGTATCGCGGTGATCGCACCCTTTTACGCGCATGAGCTGTGGTCGGGACGGCTGATCGTGCCGGCGACCGGCAGCGCGCTCGCCATCGCCTATGTCTCGATCTTTCCCTCGTTTCTCGCCTATCTTTTCTTCAATCGCGGGGTCGAGTTGATCGGTTCGGCGGCGACGGGGCAATATATGAATGTGATGCCGCTGATGGGGGCGGGGCTTGCGATGCTTTTCCTTGGTGAGAAGCTGCACCTTTTCCACGTCGCCGGGCTGGCCCTGATCGTTGCCGGAATATTGGTTGCCGGACGCCCGCAGCCTGCCGAGCAAGGCTAGGGTCAGGCCCTAGGCGAGCGCTTCCTCGACCTGCGCAAGACGGTCTTTGCCGAAGAACATCTCGCCGCCGACGAAGAAGGTCGGGATGCCGAACACGCCGCGCGCGACCGCGGCCTCGGTATTGGCGACGAGCTTGGCCTTGATCGCGGGTTCCTGCGTGCGCGCCAGGAGCGCGGGGCCGTCGAAACCGTTTGCCGAGAGGAAGGTCGCAATGACCTCGGGATCGTCCATTTTCAGCCCCTCCTCCCACATCGCGCGGTTCACCGCGTCGACATAATCGTCGAGATTATCCTCGTCGTCGGCGACGATCGCGCCGCGCATGATCGTCAGCGTGTTCACCGGGAAATGCGGATTGATGCGGAATTTGACGAGGCCGTGCTTGGCGATGAAGCGCCGCATCTCCAGATTTTCATAGGCCAGCTTTGCGGGTGCGTCGGCATATTGGATCATCGGCGCCTTGTTGCCCGTGGCCTTGAAGATGCCGCCCAGCAGGCAGGGCGTGATGACCAGATCGGCGCCGGTGCGATCGAGCAGTTCGGGCAGCGCCTTCATGCAAAGATAGGCGTTGGGGCTGCCGAAATCGAAGATGAGTTCGAGGCTCTTGGTCACCATTTTTCTCCCCAGGGGCGGAGGTCGAGTTCATGCGTCCACGCGCTTTTGGGCTGCTTGTGGAGCATCACATAATTGGCGGCGATGGCTTGCGGATTGAGAATGAGGTCCTGCACCTTGGCATTGTCAAAATCGGGGTGACGGCCCTTGATGAATTCGGTGTCGATCGCGCCGTCGATGACCGTGTGCGCGACATGGATGCCCTGCGGCCCCAGTTCGCGCGCCATCGATTGGGCGAGCATGCGGAGTGCGCCCTTCGCGCCCGAGAAAGCGGAAAAGCCCGATCCGCCGCGCAGGGACGCGGTCGCGCCGGTGAAGATGATTGTGCCGCGGCCGCGTGGGCTCATGCGTTTCGCCGCTTCGCGCCCCATCAGGAAACCGCCGAGGCACGCCATTTCCCAGACTTTGGTGTAAACGCGGACCGTCGTTTCGGTGATCGGGAAATTCACATTCGCGCCGATGTTGAACACCGCGACTTCGATCGGGCCGACCTCGGCTTCGACCTGGTCGAACAGTGCGATCATGTCATCTTCTTCGCGTGCGTCGCCGGGGAAGGCGCGCGCCTGATGGCCCGCGTCACGGATCGACTGCGCGAGCGTTTCGAGTTGGTCGGCATTGCGTGTCCGACGATTGACGCAGGCCGTCAGTCCTTCGGCGGCAAAGGCGCGGGCGATGGCGCCGCCGGTGGCGTCGCCTGCTCCGATGATGACGGCTGCGGGATTAGGCATGAGCGACTCTCCTCTTGCGCGGCATAGTAACTATGATAATCATAGTGACAAGAGGAAAGGTGACCTTTGCCCAAACGCGCGGATTTATTGGATACCCTATGTCCCGTCGGCCGGTCGGCCGAGCTTCTCGGCGATCGCGCGGTGCTGTTGATTCTGCGCGAGTTGCTGTTCGGGCGTCGGCGCTTCGAACTGATCGCGGCGAACACAGGGCTGGGACCGCAACTGGTATCGGCGCGGCTCAAGATGCTCGTTGCGGAAGGGGTCGCCGAGCGTCGCGTGTACAGCGAACGGCCGCTGCGCCATGATTATTGGCTGACCGACAAGGGCAAGGCGCTGTTCGATGTCCTGTACGCGATGCGCAACTGGTCCGAGCGCTGGGCCTATGCCGCGGGGGAAATCCAGGACGGGCCCGCGATCCGCTATGTTCACCGGACATGCGGTGCTGACGTCGGGACCGCGAAAATCTGTCCGGGGTGCGGCGCGGAACTCGGTTACGGCGATCTGAAAGGCGAGCCTTCGTCGGCGCTCAAGGCCGAACAGGCCGCACGAACGGCCTAGGTCAGGCTTTTTCCAGCGTGCATTGCAGGGGGTGCTGGTTCTGCCGCGCGGCATCCATCACCTGATTGACCTTGGTTTCGGCGACCTCATAGCTGAACACGCCGCACACGCCGACGCCCTGCTGATGGACGTGCAGCATTACCTGCGTCGCCTGTTCGATATCCATGTTGAAGAAACGCTGGAGCACCATCACGACGAATTCCATCGGCGTGTAATCGTCGTTGAGCAGCAGCACTTTGTACATCGAAGGCTTTTTCGCCTTCGCGCGCGTGCGTGTCGCGATCCCGACGCCGGGGGTGCCGGGCGAGCCGTCGTCCTTGTCCGACATGGCGCGGACCGGATGCATGGTCGAAACTGAAAACATCATGCTCAGGAATATCGCAAGCCGCGGGCGAAGCGCAAGAGGTGCGGTCGCGGATTTTAACCTCTTGTTCGCCAGCCGGATCGGGGCGCCCAAACAAGTACCGCCCGCTTCCCGGAGGAAGCGAGCGGCCTTGGGGTGTCGGCGCAGACGGGAGGGGAGGGGGAGAGTGCCCGCGCCAACGAAATGAAGGTGAAGTCGCTTAGGCGGCCTTCATCTTCGAAGTGATAACCGAAACGCGGTTCGAGATCGGCGCGAAGCTGTCGTTCGTCAGCTTGACGACGAGTTCGCTGGTCTTCGAGGTCTGCGCAACAGCGGCGTCGAACGCCTTCTTGCTGTTTTCGGCATAGAGCTTGAAGAAGTCGGCCGGGGTCTTGACGGCGGTGTAGCCCTTCAGCGCAGCGGTCGTGTCTTCGAAGCTCTTGCGAGCATAGGTCACGCCTTCCTGGCCCAGGGTTTCGATGCCCTTGGCAGCGATCTTCCCGGCTTCGACGAGCGCTTCGACGTTCGCCTTGTTGAATTCGACGGCTTCTTCAGCGAGCTTGCTGGTCTTGCTCATCGCTTCCTTCGCCTTCTCGTTGAAGTCGGCGGTCAGGGCTTCGGCGCGGGTCTTCGCTTCGTCGGCGAACTTCTTGACGGTGTCGTTCATGGTCTTGAATCCTTTGGTGGCGGCAGCAACCGGCTTCGGCGCAACCTTGGTCTTTGGGGCAATGGTCTTGGCAGCCGCCTTGGGGGCGGCCTTTTTTGCTGCCGGCTTTGCGGCTTTCTTTTGGACCGGCTTGGCCTTCGCCGTGACGGTCTTGGTCTTTACGGGCGCCGCAGTCTTTTCGGCTGCCGGAGCAGCAACAACCGGGGCCGCAGGAGTCGCCGCCGGCTTGGCGGGGGTTTCCAGCGTTGCGGCTTCGAAAGCCTTTTCGGCACTATCCATCTTGGTAGCCATCGGAACAACTCCTTTATGTTGCACTGCACAATATAGGAGCGGATCGGCGATTTCAAGAGAAATTTTGTGCAGTGCACAAAAATAGTCCGAGCGCCGGCCCGATGGGATTATATTCGCGAGATATTACCGCTGTTTGACGTAGCGTCCGGGGGCATCCTCGATCGCTTTTCTGCCGCCCTTTCCGGGGATGCGCGCGCCCTTTGCGGGGGTTTTTGCGCCGTCCTGCTGCGTAATCCAGTCAATCCAGTGCGGCCACCAGCTACCCTTGGTCTCGCTGGCGCCTGCAACAAATTCGTCGAGCGTTGCGGCGTTGCTGTCGCCGGTCCAATATTGATATTTGCCCGCGGCGGGCGGGTTGACCACGCCGGCGATATGGCCCGAGCCCGCGAGCAGAAAGGTCTTTGGCCCCGACAGATGATCCATCAACCGCCACACGCTGGCGGGCGGGGCGATATGATCCTCGCGTCCCGCCTGAATGAACGCGGGGGTCTCGATCTTCTTGAGGTCGACCGGGGTGCCCATCACCGACAGGCTGTTCGGGATTACCATGCGATTGTCGCGGTAAAGGTCCACCAGATATTGGCGGTGCCATTTGGCGGGCAGGTTGGTAACGTCGCCGTTCCAGTAGAGGAGGTCGAACGGCGGATAGTCGTTGCCGAGCAGATAATTGCTGACGACATAGTTCCAGATCAGATCGCGCCCGCGCAAGCTGTTGAAGGTCGCCGCCATATAGCGCCCGTCGAGGAATCCCGGTGCCGATAGCTGTTGGAGCAGCGCCAGATAGCTGTCGTCGACGAACATCTTGAGGTCGCCGGCATGTTCGAAATCGACCTGTGCAGTAAAGAAGGTCACCGACTTCACCTTGTCGGCTTCACCGCGCGCCGCCAACATCGCGAGCGTGGCGGCGAGGGTGGTGCCCGCGACGCAATAGCCGATCGTGTGGACATGCGGCACGTCCAGAAGCTCGCGGACCGTGTCGATCGCGTCGACCTGCCCTGCGATATAGTCGTCCCAGACGATCTCGCTCATCGACGCGTCGGCCGACTTCCACGATACCATGAATACGCTGAGCCCCTGTTCGACCGCCCAGGCGACGAAGCTCTTCGCGGGGTTCAGATCGAGGATATAGAAGCGGTTGATCCACGGCGGGAAGATGATGAGCGGGACGGTAAAGACGTCCTTTGTCGTCGGCGCATAGTGGATCAGCTGGTAAAGGTCGGTTTCGTGGATCACCTTGCCCGGCGTTGTCGCGATATTGACCCCGACCTCGAACGCGTCGGGATCGACATGGCTCAATTGCCCTCGCGACAAATCGTTGAGCATATGCTTCAGGCCCTTGAGCAGGCTCTCGCCCCGGGTCTCCACCGCGCGCTTGATCACCTCTGGATTGGTGAGGGCAAGGTTGGTGGGTGCCATCGCGTCAGCCATCGATTTTGCGGCAAATTCCATTTTCGCGCGTGCGGCGGGATCGGGGCCGTCGAGCTGGCGCGTGGTCGCGAGCATCTGTTCGGCGAGCAGGCCATAGGTCTGGCGGATCATCGCGAACACCGGATTGCCGGTCCAGTCGGGATCGGCGAAGCGGCGGTCCTTCGCATCGGTGGGCGGCGCGTCGGGGGCGATCGGCTGACCGATGCTGGCGAGAGAGGTCCAGAAGGCGACCCCCTGATCCCACATCTTAGACGATTGCTGCGTCCACATCTGCGTCGCCGGATTGTCGATCCATTTGGCGGGGTCGAACAGCGCGGCGGCGCTTGTATTGCCTTCGTTGACCTGGCCCAGCGCATAATCGAGCATCATCTGCTGTGCGCGGCCGATCACGCTCGCCCAATGCTGCATGTCTTCGGGGGATGGCAGGAAGGGATTCGGCGTCTCGATCGTGTCGTCTTTACCCGTATCGCTCATGCTCGTTCCTGCTGGTCAGTGCGGATAATATGCCTATAACAAGCCGCGATGCGGCTGGCGAGGCTGCCGCTCGCGTCAACCCACAAGTAACGCAAAGGAGTTGTTCTAGTTTCCCATGTCCGAAGATGAATTCTACCGCATCAAGCGCCTGCCGCCCTATGTCATCGCTGAAGTGAATGCGATGCGTGCGGCCGCCCGCGCCGCGGGAGAGGACATTATCGACCTGGGGATGGGCAATCCCGACCTGCCGCCGCCGGCGCATGTGATCGAAAAGCTGTGCGAAGTGGCGATGAAGCCCGACGCGCACGGATATTCGCAGTCAAAAGGCATTCCGGGCCTTCGCCGCGCGCAGGCCAATTATTACGGCCGCCGCTTCAACGTCGACCTTGATCCGGAAACCGAAGTCGTCGTGACGATGGGGTCGAAGGAAGGGCTCGCGAGTCTGGCGACCGCGATCACCGGCCCCGGCGACGTCGTGCTCGCACCGAACCCGAGCTATCCGATCCACACGTTCGGTTTCATTATCGCCGGTGCGACGATCCGCAGTGTCCCGACGACGCCCGACGAGAATTACTGGCGTGCCCTCGACCGCGCGATGGCCTTCACCGTGCCGCGGCCGTCGATCCTTGTCGTCAACTATCCGTCGAACCCGACCGCCGAAGCCGTCGACCTTGCTTTCTACGAGCGCCTGGTCGCCTGGGCGAAGGAGAATAAGGTCTGGGTTCTCAGCGACCTTGCCTATTCGGAGCTTTATTACGATGGCAATCCGACCCCCTCGATCCTGCAGGTGCCGGGGGCGAAGGACGTCGCGATCGAATTCACCTCGATGTCGAAAACCTACTCGATGGCGGGCTGGCGCATGGGTTTTGCGGTCGGCAACAAGCGGCTGATCGCAGCGATGACGCGCGTCAAATCCTACCTCGACTATGGTGCCTTCACCCCGATTCAGGCGGCCGCCTGCGCGGCGCTCAATGGCCCGCAGGATATCGTCCAGAAGAACCGCGATCTTTACCAGAAGCGCCGCGATGTGATGGTCGAAAGCTTTGGTCGCGCCGGCTGGGACATTCCCAGCCCGAAGGCGTCGATGTTCGCTTGGGCGCCGCTGCCGCCGGCGCTCAAGGAAATGGGCAGCCTCGAATTTTCGAAGCAATTGCTCACCCATGCCAAGGTCGCGGTCGCGCCGGGCGTCGGTTATGGCGAGGATGGCGAAGGCTATGTTCGTATCGCGATGGTCGAGAATGAACAGCGCATCCGGCAGGCGGCGCGCAATGTCCGGAAATTCCTCGCGATGCATGGCGTGAACACGCCGTCGGTTGCCGCCGGGGGATGATGGATCTCGACGCCGGCGCGATTGCGCAGACGATCCAGCTTTCGGTCACGCCGGTGTTTCTGCTGGTGGCGACCGGCAGCCTGCTCAACGTCATTGCCGGGCGGTTGGCGCGTGTCGTCGACCGTTCGCGCAATCTGATAGAGCGCTGGGCAGAGACCGAGGGCCTTGAGCATGAGCGCATCGTTGCCGAACTGCGCATCGCCGACCGGCGCATGGGGATCATCAACAATTCGATTCTCTCCGCCGTGGCGTGCGGGATCGTCGTGTGTCTGCTCGTCGCGTTGCTGTTCACGCAGGCCTTTACGGGCATCAACCTTGGTGTCGCGGCGTCGTGGGCCTTTGCGTTGGCGATGGTGCTGTTGCTCGTTTCGCTGATCCTCTTCCTTGTCGAGGTCCGGCTGGCGGTGCGCGCGATACACGTGCCCATGGAATTGCTCGAGCTTGAAGAAGGCTGGAAGAAGCGGCGCGACCGGCGCTGATAGACACAGGGCGGCGGCTGGTCGAAGCTTGCTCGCCAGCGCCGCATTTCTCCGCCACCTTGGGGTGAGACAGGGGAGAGATGTCATGCGAAACTATCGACTTTTGACGCCGCTCGTCGGGGCTGCAATGCTGGTAGCCGTGCCCGTCGTCGCCGCCGCACCCGACAAGGCCGTGGCCGCGGCGGTCGCCGACAAGAGCCGCCTCGCCGAAAATCGCAAGCTGGACGACGGTCGTCACCCCGCCGACGTGCTCGCCTTCGCTCAGGTCAAGCGCGGCTCGACCGTCGCCGACCTGCTCGCCGGAAATGGCTATTACAGCGAAATGCTGGCCGATCTCGTCGGGCCCAAGGGTACCGTCATCCCGATGAACCCGTCGGGTTTCCATGAGCCGGAAACCTGGGCCACGATCACAAAGGCCTATCCCAACATCGCGCCGATGGTGCGCCCGGTGAACACGATCGTGCTGGCGCCAAAGAGCGTCGACATGATTTTTACCCACCTCGCCTATCATGACCTCTACTGGCAGAGCGAAAAGTTCAAATTCCCGCGCGTCGAGGTCGATGCGATGCTCGTCAACTGGTTCAGCGCGGTGCGGCCTGGCGGATCGATAATCGTCGTCGACCATGTCGGCCCGGCGGGCGACACGCGCGAGCTGGTCGAGAAATTGCACCGGATCGACCCCGCGAAAGTGCGCGCCGACATGGAGCGCGCGGGTTTCGTCTTTGACGGCGACAGTGGAGCGCTGCGCATCACGGCCGACGATCACAGCAAGAATGTGTTCGACCCCGCGATCCGCGGTAAGACCGACCGCTTCATGATGCGGTTCAAAAAGCCGGCTTGAGCATCAGGGCGCGGTGCTGGCCCGATAGGTCGGCGCCCGTCGTACAGCATGCCGCTTTCCATTTCAGCCTGCAGCGTCGCCGCGTCCTTGCCCTCGACCTCGGGAAGCGGCGGCGGCAAGCAGCGAAATTTTTTGCATGCGCTGCACGCCGCCAGCCGTAGCGGCAATTGCAAACAGCGAATGGCAGGGCCGCGCAATGGCGTTGACATGAAGGGCGCGCGTCTGCTCCCATGGCGGTACGGGAGAAAATGATGAGCCAGAATGACGCGATGGCGGCCGCAGCGACGGCGCCTGCGGGAAGTGCGGCGACACCAGTCCGGCGGATGCTGTGGGTGCTGCTCGCGGTCTATATCCTGAACTTTCTCGATCGTCAGATCGTCAACATTCTCGCCGAACCGATCGCGCGTGACCTGTCGCTTTCGGACGCCGATATCGGGCTTCTCACCGGATTGGCCTTCGCGCTCTTTTATACTTTTCTTGGCATTCCGATCGCGCGTTACGCCGACAAGCCGTCGACGAACCGCATCGGACTGATCTCGGTCTCGCTCGCGATATGGTCGGGGATGACCGTGCTGTGCGGCATGGCCCAAAATTTCGTGCAATTGCTTCTCGCGCGGATCGGCGTCGGGGTGGGCGAGGCGGGTTGCACGCCCGCGGCGCATTCGCTGATCACCGACCGCGTCGATCCCGCCAAGCGCGCGTCAGCGATTGCCTTTTACGGTCTTGGCATTCCGATCGGCAGTCTGCTCGGGCTGATCGTCGGCGGCCTGATTGCCGACGAATGGGGCTGGCGCGTCGCTTTCATGGTCGTCGGCGTTCCCGGAATCCTGCTGGCGCTGGTTCTGCCGATGATGATCAAGGAAGTCCGTCACAAGGCGCCGGCCGACGCGCCCGCGCCGGCAACGGAATTCAGCGTCGCGGGCGCGCTCAAGGAAGTCTTCGGCACGCGCGCCTTTCTCTACATCGCGATCGCCTCTTCGATCACCGCCTTTCTTGGTTATGGCAAGGGTGTGTGGGCGCTGATCCTGTTTCAGCGCTCGCATGGCCTCAGTCCGGGCGAGACGGGGCTGTTGCTTGGCGTCGCGCTCGGGATCGCGGGCATTTTTGGTACCTGGCTCGGCGGCTATCTTGCCGACCGTTTCGGCAAGGTCGACCGGCGGCATATGCTGACGACGCCTGCGGTCGGCATGGCGATCGCCGCGCCGATCCTGTTCCTCGGATACTGGGTCGACGAATGGCACATTGCCATCGCACTGCTGTTCATTCCGACGGTGCTCAATGCCGCTTATTACGGGCCTACCTTTGCATGCGTCCACGGCCTCGTCCGGCCGCAGGCGCGCGCGATGGCAAGTGCGGTGATGCTGTTCCTGCAGAATCTGATCGGGCTCGGGCTCGGGCCGCTGCTGTTCGGCATTGCGTCGGAAATGCTCAAGCCCTCGGTCGGGGTCGAGAGTGTGCGCTATGTCCTTTATGGCGCGGCGTGGCTCGGTCTCATCCCCGCCTTCTTCTTTTGGCGCGCGAGCCTGCGTCTCAATGCCGAACTCAAGTCCGGTTAATAGGGCGGGTCGACCTTTGCGCGCTGGACCTTGGCGGCGTCGATCCACCAATTAAGGTCGTCGGCGAAGCGCGGGAACAGCCGTTCGAGCTGCTTCGCATCGTCGCCGGTGGGCTGGCCGTCGGCGTCGAAAAGCTTGCCGATGCGCGCCACAGGCAGGATCGACGAGATCACCGCCATTCCCATCTCGCCCAAAATGTCGCGCCACCCCATCATAGCGCGCACCCCGGAAAAGGAGCCGGCGGAATAACAGGCGATCGCCGCGGGTCGCCAGAACCATTCCTCCAGATAATGGTCGGTGAGGTTCTTGAGGCCCGGCTGAGGGCCCCAATTATATTCGCCGGTGACGAACAGGAAGCCGTCGGCGGCGCGGATCTTGCCCGCGAGTTCCTCCATCGCCGCCGGTGCCTCGCCCTTCGGATATTCTTTGTACATGCGGTCGAGCATCGGCAGGTCGACCGCCTTGGCGTCGATCAGTTCGGCGCGGTCGCCGCGCGTATTGATCGCATCGACCAGCCAGTTCACGAGCTTCAGCCCCTGCCGGTCGCGGCGATAGCTGCCATAAAAAACGAGGATGTGGCGGGACATTGTGGGTTCCTAGGGTCGGATGGTGATCGGGATGCCGTCGGGGACGATATCCCATAGCTGCTTTATCTCCGCGTTCGACAGCGCGATACAGCCATCGGTCCAGTCGCGCGCGATCGGCGGGCCGGGCCAGGCATTGGGCTGGCCGTGGATGAAGATATCGCCGCCGGGCGAGCGCCCCTTCGACTTTGCATAGGCGCCGTCGGCGGGGTTGGGGTAGGATATGCGCAGCGACAGATGATAGGCGCTCCCGGGGTTGCGACCGCTGATCGTATAGCGCCCCTCGGGCGTGCGCTCGTCGCCTTCGAATTGCTTGTGCCCAGTCGGCGCGTCACCGACGCGGATATTCTTGTAACGGACGATCTCGCGGTTCCCGGCATAGGCGATCAGCACGCGATCGCTCTTGTCGACGAGCAGCCGGTCGGCCTTGGTGCCCGCGGGCAGCGCAGGCTGCGAACTCGCGGCGCCGCAGGCGGCGAGGAACAGGCAGGCGGAAAGGGCGGTCAAACGCATCGTATAACCCTAAGACTTTGGGGGCGTCCGGCAAGTGGTTGCCAGTGCGTCGCCGCGGGCTAAGGTGGGTTTTGGGGGGATCGACATCATGACCATATATCGTACGCCGGACGCGCGCTTCGAAGGGCTGCCCGACTGGCCCTATGCACCGAAATATCTCGAGATCGAGGGCGGTCTTCGCGTCCATTATGTCGATGAGGGCGCGACCGATGCGCAGCCGGTGCTGATGCTGCATGGCGAGCCGACCTGGTCCTATCTTTGGCGCCATATGATCGGCCCCGCGACCGCGTCGGGCTTCCGCGTCGTTGCGCCCGACCTGATCGGTTTCGGCCGTTCGGACAAGCCACTGGACCGCGATGCCTATAGCTATGCCGCGCAGGTCGCGTGGATGCGGCAATGGATCGAGGCGCTCGACCTTCGAAATATCGTGCTCGCATGCCAGGACTGGGGTTCGCTGATAGGGCTGCGCCTTGTGGCCGAAATGCCCGAGCGCTTCGCCGGAGTCGCGCTTTCGAACGGCGGCCTTCCCGAAGGCCAGCCAGCACCTCGCGCGTTCGCGATCTGGCGCGCCTTCTCGCGCTACAGTCCGGTCTTCCCGATCGGCAAGATCGTCAAGGCGGGGGCCAAGCGCGAATTGAGCGATGCGGAAATCGCGGCCTATGATGCGCCATTCCCCACGCGGGCATCAAAGGTAGCGGCGCGCATCTATCCCTCATTCGTTCCGCTCGGCGACAATGTCGCGGTCCCCGATCAGAAACGCACGTGGGCGGCGCTTCAGGCGTTCGACAAGCCGTTCCTCTGCTGCTTCTCCGATGGCGATCCGATCACGCGCGGCGGCGATGCGCTGTTCACCGGACGTGTACCCGGAACGCAGGGCATGTCGCACCGCACGCTGACGGGCGGCCACTTCATTCAGGAGGATGATCCGGTGGGCTTCGTCGCGGCGATCCGCGACGTCGCCGCTGCCGGCGTCAATCGCTGAACGGGTCGCGGATCAGGATTGTGTCCTCGCGCTCGGGGCTCGTGGACACGAGCGCGATCGGGGTCTCGATCAGTTCCTGCACGCGCTGGATATATTTGATCGCCTGAGCGGGCAGGTCCGCATAGCTCCGCGCGCCCGCGGTCGATTCGTGCCAGCCGTCCATTTCCTCATAGATCGGCTCGACTTCGGCCTGGTCGGCGGCGTGCGCCGGGAAATAGTCGAGGATCTTTCCACGTAGCCGGTAACCGGTGCAGATGCGGATCGTGTCGAAGCCGTCGAGGACGTCGAGCTTGGTAAGCGCGATGCCCGTGACGCCTGACACAGCGCAGCTCTGGCGCACGAGTACCGCGTCGAACCAGCCGCAGCGGCGCTTGCGGCCCGTGACGGTGCCGAATTCATGCCCGCGCTCCCCGAGCCGCTGGCCGATCTCGTCCTCAAGCTCGGTCGGGAAGGGGCCGCTGCCGACGCGCGTCGTATAAGCCTTGGCGATGCCGAGCACGAAGCCGACAGCACCGGGGCCGAGGCCCGAGCCGCTGGCGGCGGTGCCGCTGACCGTGTTCGAGCTGGTGACGAAGGGATAGGTGCCGTGATCGACGTCGAGCAGCACGCCCTGCGCGCCTTCGAACAGGATGCGTGCGCCGGCCTTGCGGACCTTTTTCAGGCGCTTCCAGACGGGCTGCGCATATTCGAGCACATAGTCGGCAATTTCGGTGAGGTCGGCGATCAGGCGCTCGCGGTCGATCGGCGGCTCGCCGAAGCCGGCACGCAGCGCATCATGATGTGCGGTTAGACGATCGAGCTGCGGTTCGAGCTTGTCGAGATGCGCAAGGTCGCAAACACGGATCGCGCGGCGGCCGACCTTATCTTCATAGGCGGGACCGATACCGCGGCCGGTGGTGCCGATCTTGCCCGCGCCCGCAGCCGTTTCGCGCAGCGCATCTAGGTCGCGGTGGAAGGGAAGGATCAGCGCGCAATTGTCGGCGATCGCGAAATTCTCGGGGTTGATCGCAACGCCCTGGCCGCGCAGCTTGGTGATCTCGTCACGCAGCGCCCAGGGGTCGAGCACGACGCCGTTGCCGATGATCGACAACGTACCGGTGACGATTCCCGAGGGGAGCAAAGACAGCTTGTAGACCTGTTCACCGACGACGAGCGTATGGCCGGCATTGTGACCGCCCTGGAAGCGGACCACGGCGTCGGCGCGGCTGGCGAGCCAGTCGACGATCTTGCCCTTGCCCTCGTCGCCCCATTGCGACCCGATGACGGTAACATTTGCCATGATGCTGTCCTGCTGAACTGGGCCACAAAACGACCAGCGCCGGCCCGGCGCGGCCTTAGCGGATTTGGCCGCAGAGGCAACCCAAAGCGGGATGATTTTGCGACATTTGCGGGCAAGATTGCTTGCGCCGGGCCCTGTGGAGACGCGCGATGACGAAACAAAGCTGGTTTGGATATGCCGCGCTGGCGGCATTTGTGGTCGCGAGCGTCAATGTGCCCGCGCCCTTCGCCGATGCGCGCGAGACGATGCGCGACCGGTTGCGCGAACGGCTCGCCAGCCGGATGGGCGCTGACGAGGGACCGAAGGCGCCGGAGAGCGAGACAATAGCTTATGGCCGCTATCCGCTCCAACGCCTTGATGTCTGGCGGGCGAAGGCGGCGGACACCCACGCACCGCTGATTGTCTTTGTCCATGGCGGCGGCTGGAAACGCGGCAGCAAGGACAATGCGACGGGACGCTTCAAAGCCCTGCATTATCCCGAAAAGGGCTATGCTTTTGCGTCGATCGATTATCGCCTTGTCCCGGGCGCAACGGTCGAACAGCAGGCGGCGGACGTCGCGTCGGCGGTCAGGGCACTGGTGGATCGAGCGGATACACTCGGCATCGACAGGCGGCGGATCGTGCTGATGGGACATAGCGCTGGCGCACATCTTGCCGCCTTGGTCGGCACCGACGAGCGCTATCTGAAAGGCGCCGGACTGTCGTTCGCCAATATCGCCGGTGTCGTCCCGATCGATGGCGCCGCCTATGATGTGCCAGCGCAGACGAGGGACGGGCCACCGATCATGCAGGCAACCTACAAACAGGCATTCGGGACTGATCCGGTCCGACAGAAAGCGTTGTCGCCGACCTTGCAGGCGGCGGCGCCCAATGCGCCGCAATTCATGCTTCTCTATGTTCAGCGTCCCGACGGCGTGCGGCAGGCGAAAGCATTCGGCGATGCACTGACGGCGGGCGGCAGCCTTGTCGAACATGGCAGTTTTCCTGGTGAGGGTCTGCAGGGTCATGCCGAAATCAACCGGCGGCTGGGCGATCCATCCTATGCGCCGACGGCAGCGGTCGACGACTGGCTGAAACGGCTGTTCGCGCGCTGATCGCTGCGATAGGGTTACGTCATGACGAACCTCGACGCGCCTTATCACGCCCATATCTATTACGACCCTGCGGAGCGGTCCGCCGCGGTCGCGTTACGCGATGCCTTCAGTGAAGACCGCGCGATCCTGTTCGTCGGCGCCATGACCGACGGTGCGGCAGGGCCGCATCCGATCGCGCAATATGAGGTTCATTTCCTTGCCCGGTCGCAGGACGCCGTGGTCGCGGCGATCGAGGCGACGGGGCTACGCGCGCTGGTGCATCCGCTGACCGACGACGATCTTGCCGATCATACGACGCTGGCGCAGTGGATTGGCGAACCCGTCGAACTCGATGTGACAGTGCTCGACCCGCCCGGGGTCAACCAGGGCATCCCGCGTTTCGGTGTTTCGGACTTTTAGGCTTCGACCGGTCCGTCGGGACCGAGGATGAACCCGCAGCCGAGTGCCCTTGCATCGTCGTTTTCGGACAGCGCCGCGACCGTCTGCCAGTCGTCGGCGCGCAGGCTGGCCGCGAGCGCGGGGTCATGGCCGAGCGGCAGAAAAATGCGGCGCTCGGCATCATTTTCGGCGCCGAGGCCCGCGTCGATCAGCGGATCGGGATAAAGCGAGAAGCCGACTGCCGATTCTTCCTGTTCACCGACCGGGATCGAATAACCGCCGCCGCGGCCGACCGCGTCGCCCTGTCCCGGCACGAAAATCTGGAAACCGAACCAGCTTTGATAGGCAAAGCCGTGGCGTTCGGTCGGATCGAGCGTCAGCGTGACGCGGTCGCGGATCGGCGCCGCGATGGCTTCGAGCGCATCGATCCGCGCGGTGAGCACGCCGGACGTATCGAACGCGCGTAGATCGGCAACCGCCTGATCGAACGGGCCGGTTGCGCGGAGCAAAGGCAGATAGGCTTCGGCGCCAAGCCGCGTAAGCGCGCCGGCATCCTTGGCATCGAGTTCGTCGCGCAGCTGCTGGATATCGGCATCGACCGGCAGCGGGCCACCCGCGAGCAGGTCGACGACATCGGGCAGGGTGAAGTCGATCGTGACCGGGCCGATCCCAGCGGCTTCGAGCGCGTCGATCGCGACGGTGACGATCTCGCGCGCCGCAGCGACGCTGTCGCTGCCGATCAGTTCGGCGCCGACCTGCAGCATCTCGCGCGCGGGCCGGAGCTGGCTTGCGCGCAGTTTGACGACCTGCCCGGCGTAGCAGAGGCGCAGCGGGCGTGGGGCCTTGGCGAGCAACGAGGTCGCGATGCGACCGACCTGCCGCGTGATGTCGGGGCGCAACGCCAGCGTGCGCTGTGACACCGGGTCGGTGAAACGGAGCAGGTCGCGCGTTGTGCGATCATCTTCGCCGCCGAGTGTTTCGCGGAATTCGGCCAGTGGCGGGGAGACGCGGCCATAGCCATGCGCGCGCATCGCATCGACGAGCGCGCGGGTGACGCGCGACGCGGCCTCCGCCTGTTGCGGAAGGCGATCGCGCAGCCCTTCGGGCAGCAGGGCAGGGGCCTTGGTCATGGAGGTGGCCTTAGGCGGGTGGCGGGAGCGTTTCAACCGCTCCCGCCGAATGGTCAGAACTTCAGACCTTTCACGGTCTTCACGCCCGGAAGTTGGCAAAGTTGCCACAGAAGCGGTTCGGGCATCGGCGAGTCGAGGCTCAAAAGCAGCACCGCTTCGCCGCCTGCGGCGCGGCGGCCGAGGTGGAAGGTGCCGATGTTGAGCCCGGCCTCGCCCAGCGCGGTGCCGATGCGGCCGATGAAGCCCGGCGCGTCCTCGTTGACGATGTAGAGCATGTGGCCGTCGAGATCGGCCTCGACCTTGATGCCGAACATCTCGACCAGGCGCGGGTCGCCGTTGCTGAACAAGGTGCCGGCGACCGAGCGATCGCCTTGTTCCGTGGCCACCGTAACGCGGACGAGCGTGTGGTAGTCGCCGTCGCGGTCGTGACGAACTTCCCGGACATCAAGCCCGCGCTCGCGTGCGAGATGCGGGGCGTTGACCATGTTCACGCTGTCCGAATAGCGGCGCATCAGGCCGGTGAGCACGGCGGCGGTGATCGGCTTGAGGTTCAGTTCGGCGGCGGCACCTTCGACCTCGACCGAGATGGTCGTGAGATTGTCGTGCGCAAGCTGGCCGACGAGGCTGCCGAGCTTTTCGGCGAGGCTCATATAGGGCCGCAGCTTCGGCGCTTCTTCGGCCGACAGGCTGGGCACGTTAAGCGCATTGGTGATCCCGCCGGTCAGCAGATAATCCGAAAGCTGCTCGGCGACCTGGATCGCGACATTTACCTGTGCTTCGTCGGTCGACGCGCCCAGGTGCGGCGTGCAGATGAAGTTCGGCGCGCCGAACAGCGGATGGTCGGCGGCCGGGGGCTCGGTCTGGAACACGTCGAGTGCGGCGCCCGCGACATGGCCGCTATCGAGTGCGTCCTTGAGCGCCGCTTCATCGATCAGCCCGCCGCGCGCGCAGTTGATGATCCGGACGCCCTTTTTCGCCTTGGCGATATTTTCCTTCGACAGGATATTGCGCGTCTGGTCGGTCAGCGGCGTGTGCAGCGTGATGAAATCGGCCTTGGCGAGCAGCGTGTCGAGATCGGCCTTTTCGACGCCGAGTTCGATCGCGCGTTCGGGCGTCAGGAAGGGGTCGAAGGCGACGACTTTCATGCGGAGGCCGAGGGCGCGTTCGGCGACGATGCTGCCGATATTGCCGCAGCCGATCAGACCGAGCGTCTTCGAAGTCAGCTCGACGCCCATGAAGTCATTCTTCGGCCATTTGCCCGCCTGGGTTCCGGCGTTGGCTTCCGGGATCTGGCGCGCGAGGGCGAACATCATCGCGATCGCATGTTCGGCGGTCGTGATGCTGTTGCCGAACGGCGTGTTCATCACGATGACGCCCTTCTTCGACGCCTCGGGAATGTCGACATTGTCGACGCCGATGCCGGCGCGGCCGACGACCTTCAAATTGGTCGCGGCGGCGAGCACGTCGGCGGTGACTTTCGTCGCCGAACGGATTGCAAGGCCGTCATAGTCGCCGATCATCGCGATCAGCTCTTCCTTGGTCTTGCCGGTGATGACGTCGACGTCGATTCCGCGTTCCTTGAAGATCGCGGCGGCTTTGGGGTCCATCTTGTCGGAAATCAGAACTTTGGGAGCGGTCATTGGTTTTTCCTTTAACCTCGTCATTCCCGCGAAAGCGGGAACCCAGTGCGGCAAATCGCCAACGTCAGAACTGGGTCCCCGCTTTCGCGGGGATGACGACAAAATGATTAGGCGGAGAGGGTTTCGTAGGCCCAGTCGAGCCACGGGCCGAGCGCTTCGACATCGGCAGTGTCGACGGTCGCACCGCACCAGATGCGAAGGCCCGGAGGCGCGTCGCGATAGCCCGCGATGTCATAGGCCGCGCCTTCGGCTTCGAGCAGCCCGGCGAACTTCTTGATGAAGGCTTCGTCGGCGCCCGCGACCGATAGGCAGACCGAAGTCTTCGAACGGCTGGCGGGATCGGCGGCGAGGTGGCTCAGCCACTCGCGTTCCGAGACGATCTTGTCGAGCGCCGCGGCATTCGCATCGCTGCGCGCCTTCAGTCCGTCGAGACCGCCAAGCGACTTCGCCCATTCGAGCGCGAAGATCGCGTCCTCGACTGCAAGCATCGACGGGGTGTTGATCGTTTCGCCCTTGAACACGCCCTCGGCAAGCGCGCCCTTGCTGACGAGGCGGAACACCTTCGGCAGCGGCCAGGCGGGGGTATGGTTTTCGAGCCGTTCGACGGCGCGCGGCCCAAGGATCAGCACGCCGTGGCCGCCTTCGCCGCCGAGCACTTTCTGCCAGCTGAAGGTTGCGACGTCGATTTTGTCCCACGGCAGGTCGTAAGCGAACACCGCGCTGGTCGCATCGGCGAAGCTCAGGCCTTCGCGGTCGTCGGGGATCCAGTCGCCATTCGGGACGCGGACGCCCGAAGTGGTGCCGTTCCAGGTGAAGAGGACGTCGTTCGACCAGTCGACCTGCGTCAGGTCGGGAAGCTGGCCGTAATCGGCGCGAATGACGGTCGGATCGAGCTTGAGCTGCTTCGCGGCATCGGTGACCCAGCCCTCGCCGAAGCTCTCCCATGCGAGCGTCGTGACGGGCTTGGCGCCGAGCATGGTCCACATCGCCATTTCAAAGGCGCCGGTGTCCGATCCCGGAACGATGCCGATGCGGTGCGTGTCGGGAAGCTGCAGCATCTCGCGCATCAGGTCGATGCAAAGGGCAAGCCGCGTCTTGCCGATCTTCGCGCGATGCGAACGGCCCAGCGATTCGGTTGCTAGTTTTTCAGGGGACCAGACCGGCGGTTTGGCGCAGGGTCCGGAAGAAAAATAGGGGCGCGTCGGGCGCACCTGTGGCGTCGTCACTTCACTCATCATAGTCTCTCCTTGCAGAGAGCTCGCGCGGCGTTGGGACCGCGTGGCCCGGCGCCGCGTTTAGGGCGGTCGCGCGGGCTGTCAAACAAATTGCACGGACCGCGCGAAATTTTCGACGAGTGGAGGGAAAGGTATACAGCTTGTTAACCATTTCGTCGGTATTTTGACGATATGCCGATCCCGACTTTCCTAAAGCCCCGGATCCTGATCGCCGCCAGCGCGGCGCTGGCGCTATCTGCCTGTTTCGGCTCTCCCGAGGTAATGAAGAACGGCGGCGGCAAGCGTCCGACCGCAAGCAAGCCGAGCCGGCCGCAGGTCGTCGGCACACCGTCCTTCACCAGCGCCGAAGCGCAGCAGTGCGCGTTCGACCTTAAACAGGCGGGCGTCCGCTTCACGCCCCTGCCGAACCAGGATCATGGCGGCGGCTGTACATCGATCGATTCGGTGAAGCTGCTCGATATCGGTACCCCGGTATCGGGCCTCGGCGCGATGACCTGTCCGCTCGCAAAGAATTTCGCGGCATGGGCGCAATATGCGGTGAAGCCCGCAGCGCGGCAATATTTCGGGCAGGAAGTCGTGAAGATCGAGACTTTCGGTACCTATAGCTGCCGCAACATCTATGGCGGCCGATCGGGCCGGATGTCGCAGCACGCTTTTTCGAATGCGATCGACGTGTCGGGCTTTGTGCTCGCTGACGGCCGCCGCATCATGCTCGATGGCGGGTGGAAGGGCGACAAACCGTCGCAGGATTTTCTCCGCGCGCTGCACAAATCGGGCTGTCGCCGTTTCGGCACCGTGCTTGGCCCCGATTACAACGCGGCGCACTATAATCATTTCCATTTCGACATGAGCGGCAACGGCTACTGCCGCTGAACACGCCTCCGTCTTGGCAAAGTCGCGCTAAGGGAGTAGCCGCTCGCTAATGGCAGAAGACAAACAACCCCATCGTTCGCGTTTCCATAAAGCCAAGGACGACGCGCAGTTCGCCAAGCAGGCGACAACCACCCCGCAAACGGCGCACCCCGCCTACAAACTGGCGTTTCAGGACAATGATTTCCTGCTGCGCGAGGATTTGCGTCCCGTTCGTTTCCAGCTCGAGCTGCTCAAGCCCGAATTGCTGCTGGACGAGGCAGGAATCGAATCGACGCTGGTCATCTATGGCTCGGCGCGCATTCCTGAACCCTCGCAGGCGGATGCGCTCGAAACCGCGGCGACCGACGATGCGCAGCGCAACATTGCCCGCCACCTCAAGGCCAAGGCGAAATATTATGACGAGGCGCGCGCGCTGGCGCGGCTCGCGAGCCAATATCCGTGCGACGACAATGGCTGTCGCCACTTCGTCGTCTGTTCGGGCGGCGGGCCGTCGATCATGGAAGCGGCAAACCGCGGCGCCGAAGACGAAGGCCGCGAATCGATCGGGCTCAACATCGTGCTCCCGCACGAGCAGGCGCCCAACCGCTTCGTCACGCCGTCACTAAGCTTCCAGTTCCACTATTTCGCGCTGCGCAAGATGCACTTCCTTCTCCGCGCGCGCGCGGTTGCGGTCTTTCCCGGCGGCTTCGGCACTTTCGACGAGATGTTCGAGCTGCTCACGCTGATCCAGACGGGCAAGATCAAGCCGATCCCGATCGTGCTGTTCGGCAAGGAATTCTGGCAGCGCGTGGTCAATTTTGACGCGCTGGTCGAGGAAGGCGTCGTCAGCGCGCGCGACCTCGACCTGTTCAAATTCGTCGAGACCGCCGACGAGGCGTGGAAGATCATCCAGGATTTCTACGCGAAACTCGATCATCATTGAAAATCTCGTTGCCCCCGCGCAGGCGGGGGCCGCGAGAGACGTTGAGTCAGGTCGACAACGGCCCCCGCTTGCGCGGGGGCGACGAGATTATTTCGACTGGGCTTCCAGATAGAGGATCAGCGCCTTGCGATCGGCGGCGTCGATAACCCCGGCGAACGCCATGCGCGTGCCCGGAACATTCTTCATCGGCGCTTCGAGATAGGCGCCGAGCGCCGCTTCATCCCAGATGCCGCCCTTGGCTTTCATCGCGCCCGAATAGGAGAAGCCGGGATGCGATGCGACCGCGCGTCCGACGACGCCGTGCAGATTAGGGCCGATCCCGTTCGCGCCGCCCTTGTCGATCGTGTGGCACGCGACGCAGCGGCGGAATATCTGTTCGCCCATCGCCGCTGTCGGTTCGACCGCCGGCGCTTCGACAGCGGACTCACCCGCTGCCGGTGCTTCGGCCGGCGTTTCGCTCTTGCCACAACCGGCGAGCGTCAGCGCGCCCGCCAGCAGGACGGGCGCGAGCCGCATTATTTCTTGGCTTCGGCCGGAGCGGGGGTTGCTGCGGCAGGGGCGCCGGCTGCGGCCGGAGCGGCTGCAGCACCTTCGGCTGCCGGTGCAGCGGCGGCGCCTTCGGCCGGAGCCGCGCCTTCTGCCGCGGCGGCGGGCGCTGCTTCGGCTGCGGGCAGCGGCAGGTTCGAGCCCTGTGCGTTCAGATAGACGATCAGATTCGCGCGATCTTCGGGGCTCGACAGGCCCGCGAACGACATTTTGGTGCCGGGAGCGAATTTACGCGGGCTGGTCAGCCACGCGTTCATCTTTTCGAAGTCCCAGCTGCCACCCATGCCGGCGAGCGCGGCCGAGAAGGCGAAACCATGCTTACCATGGCCGATTTCTTCGCCCATCGTACCGAACAGATTCGGACCGATGCCGTTGGCGCCGCCCGAAGCGATCGTGTGGCATGCGGCGCATTTCGCGAATACCGCTTCGCCTTTCGCCGGATCGGCGGCGGCGAGCAGGTTGGCGAGCGGCACGGCCGATTCGCCGCCACCCGCGCCAGCTTCGGCGTCTTCGATCGGAAAGCCGGGCTTTTCGGGATTGTGGCTGGCAAACAACATGCTCGACCCGATCGTCAGGCCCAGCGCGCAAATGCCAGCAAAAAGCACCCAGCCGGCAATAGTATTGTTGCGATTGTCCATGCTCTAGCAGCCCCGTTTACGGGCGCCCGCTTACCGGGCGCATATTTGATTTGGACGCTCCCTTACTGGCGCGGCGGCGACGGCGCAAGGGGATGAAATCGCGCGAGGGACCGGCCGTGCACCGGTTGCGCAGGTGCGGTAGGGCGGCTATGCGCCGCGGCTCCAGCTTGGGAAGGCAATCATGGGCAGTTATTCGGCTTCGGCACAGCATCTGGTCGACGAAATGCGCGCAGCGGCACTCGCCGAACCCGCGCGCGGGCTGGCGTTCCAAGGCGCGCCGGGCGCGAACAGCGACCTCGCCGCGCGCGAATATGACGCAAACTCGCTGCCGCTGCCCTGCTATGCATTTCAGGACGCGATCGACGCCGTGCGCGATGGCCGCGTCGACCGCGCGATCATTCCGATTGAAAACAGCCTGCACGGCCGCGTCGCCGACATTCACTTCCTGCTACCCGAATCCGGTCTGTCGATCGTCGGCGAGCATTTTCTGCCGATCCGCTATGGCTTGATGAGCCGCGATCTTGGCCCTGTGACGCGCGCGATGAGCCATGAGCAGGCGCTCGGCCAATGCCGTCACTGGCTGCGCACCAACAATATCGCGCCGGTCGCGCACAGCGATACGGCAGGCGCTGCCGCATGGGTCGCCGACAGCGACGAGGTCGGCCTTGCTGCACTCGCGCCGCCGCACGCCGCCGAACTCTATGGGCTGACGCTGCACGGTACCGGGATGGAGGACGCCGATCACAATACGACGCGTTTCGTCATACTAGCGCGCGAACCGCTGGCCGATGTTGCGGCGATCACCGGCCCGGTGATGACGACCTTCATGTTCGAGGTGAAGAATATCCCCGCCGCGCTTTACAAGGCGCTCGGCGGCTTTGCGACCAATGGCGTCAATATGACCAAGCTAGAAAGCTATCAGACCGGTGACAGCTTTGCTGCGACGCAATTTTACTGCGATATCGTCGGCGCGCCGGGCGACGAGCGGATTGACCGCGCGCTCGAGGAGCTCGATTTCCAGACCAAGTCGCTGCGCTTGCTGGGAACCTATCCGCAGGCGCGCGAGCGGCGCTGAAACTCAGGAGGAGTAGCGGCACCAGCACGCTCCCCCACCCGGCCTCCCATAGGCTACTATCGTTGGGGAGGCCAGGTGGGGGAGCGTGCTGGTGCCCCTACGCCACGTATCAGTTTCCGCGGCGCCGCAGCATCCGCGCGGTCGCGGACGTCTGGACGATGAACAGCGTGACGAGAATGCTCGCGACCACGAGGGCGAACAGGTCGAAGGCTGAAAAATTGGTGCCGCCGATATCGCCGCCACCGATGATCGGCATCGAAATCGTCATCGCCATCAGCATCAGCCGCAGCTCGGTCGGGCCGCCCGCCATATAGGACAGGCGGAATTCGCCGAGGATCTTCGCGGCAATGAACGTGTGTATCGATAGCAGAAAATAGCCGATCACTGCCATCAGCGCGACGTCGAGCCGCATATAGGGGCTCATCCCGATCGCGCTGATCATCAGCAGTGTCGCAAGCGCATCGACGCTGTGATCGACAAAATAACCATAGTTCGGCCGCTCGATCCCGCGCCAGCGCGCCAGGCTGCCGTCCAGCGAATCGCCGAACCAGTTGACGATATAGCCGGCCAGCGAAAGCCCGAGCCATTCGCTGTCGAACCAGCTGAGCAGATAACCCGCCGCGACGAGCACCGCTCCGGCGAAGCCGAGCGTGGTAAGCTGGTCGGGGGTGACCCAGCCCGGAAGGCGCGCGCATAACCAGTTGAGAAGACGGCGCTCGCTGCGCGCGAGGATGTTCTGCTGGATGCGGACCGGCGCTTTTGCGACGGGTTCGAACTTGCTCATGAGGACCCTTTGTTGCCGGCTGTCACATAAGTGCCGGCCAGATGTCATCGCGGCGTCATAGAGGCAAAGTTGCGTTTGCGAAAGGGCAGGGCGGTCGGTGCGGCGCGTGCGTGCGACGATCAGTCCTGCCAGGGCCCGATTTCTCCGACCTCGCCGATCGTGCGATACCGCACCGCATCGTCCACCCATGCGACTTCCCACATCGGCGCCGGGCGGGCCCATTCGCCGATCACGAACAGTGGCAGCCTGTTCGCGGCGACAAAGGCCAGGTCGTCGGGGGTGGGACCAGGGACGATGGTTTCGGAGCGCTGGTGAAGGCGAATGACCGCGAATGTTCTCGCTGGCGGGGCTGGCAAGGACTGTCGCACCGGAAAGCCGATGCTTGCGGCGATGACCGGATAGCCCTTGTCGTCGCGCGCGATCAGCAGAACCTTGTCGGCCGTCGCATAGGGACCGCCCACGGGGCGGCCGACGACCTTGCGGCCCGCGATCGCAGCGAATTCGCGCAGATCGGTTTCGGCAATCGGCGATGGGCGCGCGGGCGCCGAAACGGGCGCGGTTTCAGCAGGCGCACCGGAGGGATCGGCGGTAAGCGCCGCGACGAACATCAGGGCAGCGATCAATGTGCTTCGCCCCAGCTTTTGCCGATGCCGACTTCCACCTCAAGCGGGACCGAGAGTTTGAGCGCGGGCTCAGCTGCTGCCGACATCACCCCGCGGATGACAGCACCCGCGGCCTCGGCCTTGTCTTCGGGCGCTTCGAAGACGAGTTCGTCATGGACCTGGAGCAGCATGCGAACGTCGGAGAGTCCGGCGTCCTCCAGCGCCTTTGGCATCCGCGCCATCGCGCGCTTGATCAGGTCGGCGCTCGTGCCCTGGATCGGCGCATTGATCGCGGCGCGCTCGCTGCCCGCGCGTTCATTCTGGTTCGCGGCCTTGATACGCGGGAACCAGGTTTTGCGGCCGAACAAGGTCTCGGTATAGCCTTTGGCGCGGGCGCTTTCGAGCGTGTCGGTGATATAGTCCGAAATCCCAGGAAACCGCTCGAAATAGCGCGCGATCAGCGCCTGCGCCTCGTCGGGCGTGACTTCGAGGCGGCCCGCAAGACCCCAGCGCGAAATGCCGTAGAGGATCGAGAAATTGACCGTCTTCGCCTTGCCGCGCGTGTCGCGATTGACCTCGCCGAACAATTCGATCGCGGTCGCGCTATGGATGTCGTCGCCGCGCGCAAAGGCTTCCTTGAGCTCGGGGACGTCCGCCATATGCGCGGCAAGCCTGAGTTCGATCTGGCTATAGTCGGCGGCGATCAGGACATGGCCGGGCGCGGCGATGAAGGCGTCGCGGATCTGGCGCCCGGTTTCGGTGCGGATCGGGATGTTCTGAAGGTTCGGGTCGGTCGACGACAATCGTCCGGTCTGCGCGCCGACGAGGCTGTAGCTGGTGTGGACACGCCCGGTCGTCGCATTAATCTGTTGCTGCAGCGCATCGGTATAGGTCGACTTCAGCTTCGAAAGTTGACGCCATTCCAAGATTTTGCGGGCGATCGGTACGCCGTCGCGCTCGAGCCGTTCGAGTTCGCTGAGGTCGGTCGACCAGTCGCCCGACTTGCCCTTGCGGCCGCCCTTGAGGCCAAGTTTGTCGAACAGGATTTCGCCGAGTTGCTTCGGGCTGCCGATCGCGAACGGCTGACCTGCAAGGCCGTGAATTTCGCCCTCGATACGCAGCATGTCGGTCGCGAATTCGCCCGACAGGCGCGCGAGATATTCGCGGTCGACCATGATGCCGGCGCGCTCCATGCCCTCGACGATCGACGCCAGCGGGCGGTCGACCATCTCGTAGATTCGCGTCCCGCCCTCGATGGGCAGGCGCAGCTTCAGCAGCTTCCACAGGCGCAGCGCGACGTCGGCATCTTCGGCGGCATATTGCGTCGCGCGGTCGAGCGGCACCTCTGCAAAGCTGATCTGCGACTTGCCCGTCCCGCACATTTCCTTGAAGGTCAGACACGTGTGATCGAGGTGAAGCTTGGCCAGTTCGTCGAGGCCGTGCTGATGCTTGCCAGCATCGAGCGCAAAGCTCATCACCAGCGTGTCGTCATAGGGCGCGACGGTGACGCCATGCTGCGCGAGCACGCCGATGTCATATTTCAGATTATGCCCGACCTTCAGCACCGCATCGTCGGCGAACAGTGCGTGCAGGCGCCCGATCGCGACATCCATCGCGATCTGCTCGGGCTTTTCGGCGAACATGTCGGTGCCGCCGTGACCGAGCGGGATATAGCAGGCGCGGCCCGGCGCGGTGGCCATGCTGACCCCGACGAGACGGCCGGTGACGCTGTCGAGGCTTGCCGTTTCGGTGTCGATCCCGACGACATGCGCGGCATGCGCTTCGGCGATCCAGCGATCGAGCGCTTCGACCGTGGTGATGCATTCATAAGCCGACCGGTCGATGGGCGGCATGGCGGGCAGCGTCGGCGTCGATGGCCCTGCGACAGCGGCAACCGGCGCGGCGTTGGCGCGCGGGAAGGTCGGCGGGCCGCCAGGCGTGGCGCCAAGATCGAGCTTGGCCGACAACGATCGGAAACCATGTTCGTCGAGGAACAGCTTGAGCGGTTCAGGCGGGATCGCCCCGAGCTTCAGCGTATCGAGCGCGTCGGGCAGCGCAACGTCGCGCTTCAGGTCGACCAGGATGCGCGACAGTTCGGCCATCGCGCGATGCTCGATCAGATTGTCGCGCAGCTTGCTGGCCTTCATCGTCTCGGCGCCGTCGAGCGCGGCGGCGAGATTGCCATATTCCTGGATCAGCTTGGTCGCGGTCTTTGGCCCGACCCCGCGCACGCCGGGGACATTATCGACACTGTCGCCCATCAGCGCGAGCACGTCGCCGACCAGATCGGGGGTGACGCCGAACTTCTCGTTCACCGCTTCCAATCCCAGCCGGACATTCTTCATCGTGTCGAGCATGTCGACCTGAGGACCTTCGGCGGGTTCGCGGATCAGCTGCATCAGGTCCTTGTCGGACGAAACGATCGTGACGTCCCAGCCTTCGCGCACGGCGGCTTCGGCATAGGAGGCGATCAGGTCGTCCGCCTCAAACCCCTCCATCTCGATGCAAGGCAGCGAAAAGGCACGCGTCGCGTCGCGGATCAGCGGGAATTGCGGGCGCAGATCCTCGGGCGGCTCGGGCCGGTTCGCCTTATACTGGTCGTAGATTTCGTTGCGGAACGACTGGCTGCTATGGTCCAGGATCACCGCAAGATGCGTCGGCCCGTCGGCGTCGTGGAGATCCTTTGCGAGCTTCCACAGCATCGTCGTGTAGCCATAGACCGCGCCGACGGGCACCCCCTTGGGGTTCGTCAGCGGCGGCAGGCGGTGATAGGCGCGGAAGATGTAGCTGGAGCCATCGACCAGATAGAGATGATTCTTGTCCGACATGGCGCGGATGTAGCAGGGGAGGCGCGGGCGGCCTAGGGCGCTGTTCCCGCTTTCTTCCTCTTTGCGTTGCGCCATCGTTCGATGCCTTGCCATGCGAGCCACGCGGCAAGCGGAAGCCCGACCGCGCCGAGCATGAGCAGTCCGGACGATGCGCTCTCGACAGCGGCCGCACCGATCGCCGCGAACACCACCGCCACGCCCAGATTGCCGAGCGCCATCGCCAGTACGAAGCGCCAGAACGCCATTCCGGCCACGCCCGCCGCGATAGCCACCACTTCACAAAGGATCGGGACGGGCCGCGAGATGATGAGCGCGATCGGGCCGGCCTGCTCGGCGAGCCGGTGCGCGCGGTCGAGGTCGTCGGCGCCCAGTAGTCTTGCAGCGAGCGGCCGGGCGGCCCAACGCCCGATCGCATAGCCCGCAAGGCTTGCGCCCATCAGGCCAAGCCATATGACGACCGTACCGATTGTGAAGCCGAAGGCCGCGCCCGCCAGCGTGTTGGTCACGCCGTTGGGAACGGGCAAAAAGACATCGAGGGTCAGCGCACCGACGATCAGCGCCGCGGCAGCAAACGGGCGTTCGTCCGACGCCGCCAGCACCGCATCGCTCGCCGCCATGAACTGATCGCGAAAGGCAAGGGGGATCAGGACGACGGAAACCAGTATCGCGGCAACGGCCAGCGTTCGGGTCAGCGGGGCGGCGCGATCGACCATAGCCCGGCGTAATCCGGCGTTCGTGAAGAATGAAGCGAATATGATCCGCGATGCCCTGAGGGCGGGGGTGGGTGGGGGCGTCGGTTCTGGGGCGGGGGAGCTGCCGTTGCCCTCTTTGGACATCGCCCGGCTGGATCCGGATCGGATCGGCGCAAGAGCCGCGCAATATTCCAAAGTTCAGGAAAGTTCAGCCCATTGAGCGCCCCGATCTGCAAGTCGTGGGGTGCTGGATGTGCGCGGCACGTCCGATAATGGTCGTACCCGCAAGCTGGGCAGCGACCGCATTTTTGTTCACCGAATGAAAGAGCCGGATGAAGGCTGGCACGGCCGGATAATGTAGGAAAGACCTATTTGAAGGCGATGTCTGTTTTGGGGTGGGGAGCGGACGTTTGCTACTAGGTTGTACCCCGGCGAAGGCCGGGGCCCAGGGCATTGGAAAGCCGAGCTGTGCGGATTGCCGCCCTGGACCCCGGCCTTCGCCGGGGCACATATTACCGTCGTTAGTGTCCGGTCGTTTCTTCGCTCTCGTCATCCCGGGCTTGACCCGGGATCCCGCTTTTTGACGCACTCACTGGCTTCGGCGTCAAGCGGGACCCCGGGTCAAGCCCGGGGTGACGAGGAGAGAATCTGTCCGCAATCGGTCGCTAGCGGTAGTTTCCGCCGCTTATCGATACTCGATTATGAGCTTCGACGCTGCCGCAACAGCCGCCGCGCGCGCCTCGTCGGTGGTGCCGCCCGCGACCTTGGCCAGCGCGACGCCCATGCGGCGGTATGGCCGCGTCACGGGTTTGCCAAAGATGCGCGCATCGATGGCGGTTGCGGTGTTCGGCGGCGTTAGTGCGTCGGCGAGGCCGGTGATCGCGAAATCGGCAGCATCGCGGTCGGCGAGCAGCACGGCGCTTGCGCTGGCGTCGGCTACGGTGATCGCCGGGATGGGCAGGCCGAGGATCGCACGCGCATGCAGGTCGAATTCCGAGAGCGATTGCGAGATTAGCGTCACCATTCCCGTGTCGTGCGGGCGCGGCGAGAGTTCGGAGAAGATGACCTCGTCGCCCTTCACGAAATATTCGACGCCGAAGATGCCGTGGCCGCCAAGGGCATCGACGACCTTGGTCGCCATGTCCTGCGCCGCGGCGAGCGCCGCATCCGACATCGCTGCGGGCTGCCAGCTTTCGCGATAGTCGCCGCGTTCCTGCCGGTGGCCGATTGGCGGGCAGAAAGTTACGCCGTCCTTGTGACGAACGGTGAGCAGGGTGATTTCATAGTCGAAGTCGATAAACGCCTCGGCGATCACGCGCAGCCGGTCGCCGCGCATCCCGGCGGCGGCATAATCCCACGCGGCGTCGATGCCGGCGGCGTCCTTCACCGTGCTCTGTCCCTTGCCCGACGAGGACATCACCGGTTTGACGACGAGCGGGAAGCCGATGCGTCCGGCCGCCGCAGCCAGCTCTTCGCGGGTGGTCGCATATTCGAAGGTCGATGTCCTGAGGCCGAGTTCGCTCGCGGCGAGGTCGCGGATCGCGTCGCGGTTCATCGTGAGCTGCGCCGCGCGCGCCGAGGGAACGACGTGGAAGCCCTCGGCTTCGACTTCGGCGAGGATTTCGGTGCGGATCGCCTCGACCTCGGGGACGATATGATCGGGCCGATGCTTCTCTATGGTCGCGCGTAACGCGTCGCCGTCGAGCATCGAGAAGACTTCGAAGCCGTCGGCGACCTGCATAGCGGGCGCCCCTTCATAGCTGTCGCAGGCGATCACGCGGCAACCGAGCCGCTTCGCCGAAATCACGAATTCGCGGCCCAGTTCGCCCGAACCGAGCAGAAGAATGGTGGCGGTGGGGGTCATGGCAGTCTTTCCATCGAGGTTGGGCGCAAGATTCGGGACGCATCGCTACGTGGGCTCCGCCATATGAATTTCAGCATCAAAGTGCGACAGCGAATGACAGATAGAGGAACCATCCCGTGACTTATTATTCCAAAACAATCTGGTCGCCCGTTGGCGAATTGACACTGGTCGCCGACGATCGCGGTCTCGCCGCCATATTGTGGGAAAATGACAGCCCCGACCGGGTCCGGCTCGGCGCGCTCACGGAAAAGGCGGGCCATCCGGTTCTCGTCGAAACCGAACGGCAATTGGCCGAATATTTTGCCGGCGAACGCCGCGCGTTCGACGTGCCGCTATCCTTTGCAGGGACCGATTTCCAGAAGCGCGTGTGGGCGGCGCTGCTCGCCATCCCGTTCGGCGAGACTCGCAGCTATGGCGAGATCGCCGATCAACTCGGCAATCCGGGTGCTTCGCGCGCGGTGGGCGCCGCCAACGGCCGCAACCCGATTTCGATCATCGCGCCATGCCATCGCGTCGTCGGATCGAACGGCAAGTTGACGGGCTTTGCGGGCGGGCTGGAGGCCAAGGCGTATCTGCTCGATCTCGAACGGATCGATTAAAGGTCGAGCGTGCGGATTTCGGGGATGAGCTTCCACCACAGCAGGGCGCCGAGCAGCGACAGCGCGGCGGCCGTCGCAAAGGCGTAGCCATAGCCGCCGAGGTAATCGACGATCAGCCCGGTGATGATCGGGCCCACGATGCCCGAGATATTGCCAAGCGCATTCTGTACGCCGATCCAGCTGCCCGCGGCGCGCGGCCCCGCGAAAATCTGGCCGATGGCGAAGAGATTGGTGGCGATCAAACCCGCGCCGAAGCCCGCGACCGCCAGCCACGCCGCCAACGCGGCAAAGCCGTCAGCGACGGCGATGCCGGCGGTCGCCGTGCCGATGGCGATTTGTCCCGCGATCATCAGCCAGCGGCGCACCTCGCCTTCATTGGCGCCCCTCGCGACCATCCGGTCGGACAACCAGCCGCCGACGAGTGCGACGATCCCCTGCGCCGTGAAACTCAGCGTCGTCAGCGCCGTCATTTCGCCGATCGAATAGCCCCGCGTATTGACGAGATAGAGCGGCAGCCACGCGAGCAGGAAATAAAAGCCGTAGTTCGACAGGAAATGGACGACGCTCATCTTCCATAGCGCCGGCACGCGGAGCAGGCGGCGGATCGAGACACGTTCGCTCGCCGGCACTGTTTGCGCACGTGCCCGCATCGGTGCCGCGGCGAATTGCCAGGGAATAAGCCATAGCAGCGTCACCGCGCCGAAAATCCAGAAGACCGGCCGCCACCCCCATTCGCCGAGGATCGCGCCGCCGGTGAGCACCCCGATGGCCGGACCGAAGGCGATCGCCGCGGACACCGACGCATTCGCGATGCCGCGCCGCTCGACGGGAACTTCGGCGGCGAAAATCTTGCTGCTGCCGGGAAAGGCGATACTCTCGCCAAGCCCGAGGAACAGCCGCAGGACGATCAGCGATATCAGCCCGCCGGCGAAACCGGTGAGCGCCGTGCTGATCGCCCAGACCGCGACGCCAAGCGCAAAGACCCGATAGACGCAGAAACGGTCGCAGAGCCAGCCGACGAACAGGCAGGCCGGGGCATAGACCCAGAAGAAGGCCGAGACGGCAAGGCCGAAGCCGGTAGCCGACAGCCCCAACTCCTCCTTCATCAGCGGAGCCGCAACGCCGATTGCGCCGCGATCGACATAGTTCAGGAGCACCGACAGCGCGATCAGCGCGACCACCCAGGTCACCCGTTTTCCGTCGGCCCGGCCTTCGATCGATTGTGTCGCCATATTCAAGCGCTCCCCTGCCCGGTGACAGGGCTATCAGATGGAGGGCGGCGCGCTAGCGAAAATTGGCCGCACGTTTGTTCAACGCGCTTGGGCGACGACGCGCTATTCTGGCGGGCGACATCAAGGGAGAATGGATATGACCCTCGCCACGCAGATCGACCGGCCGCTTTCGGTCGCGGACCTGTTCGACCGCTATCATGTCGGCTGGGAAACGAAGGACGCCGACCTGATCGCCTCGCTCCATTCTGAGGACACGGTCTTCGCCCTCCACGACGGCACCGAGCCCGTGAAGGGGCGCGAGCGGCTGCGCGAGCATTGCCGGCAATTGTTCGCGACATTCGACTTCACGATGGAAATGGGACGCCGGCTCTATGGCGACGATCATTGGGTGTTCGAATGGACGATGGTGCTGACGCTTGCCGAACCCGGCGGCGGTCCGTTTGCCGCGCGCGTCGGGATGCTCGACGTCGTCACCGTGAACGAAGCGGGCGAGGTGACGCGCAAGGATGTCTATCCGAACGGGCGTGAGATGTATGCGGCTTTCCTGCGCGCCGGGATCGAGCGCTAGCGGCGGCGCTTGCGCGTGGCGTCGGCGCGGCAGATACTGAAGCGATGCCCGACCCGGTCTCCCCTTTCCGGAATTCGCTGTTGCCCGTCGACGTCGGCTCGCTCGCGCCGCATGCGAATCCCGTCACGGGGATTTTGATCGGCCGCGGCGGGTCGCTGCGGCTCGAACTTGGCGGGGAGGTGGTCGAGGGCGAGATGCTGTTGATCCGCCCCGGCGTGGTCCACCGCATCGGGCTTCCTGCACGCGGCGCCGATATTCTTTATCTCGATGGGCTGGCTTTCCCGTTCGATGTACCGTTGGCGCGCGGTCTCGACTGCAGGCAGGCAATGCTTGCGGACGCGGTGCTGGGCGGCGCGGGCGAAGCGGCCGATGCGCTGCGGGCGCAGCTGACCGCATCCTGGCCAGGCCCACCGACGCCGGTCGCCGATGCGGTGCGCGCAATCTATGCCGACCCAATGCGCCGCATGCCGCAGGAGGAACTGGCGCAGCGGCTCGGCATGGAGCGCACGCAGGCGCTTCGTTATTTCCGCGCGACGACGGGACAGAGCTTCCGCGAATTCAAGCGTTGGTCGGCGGTCCAATATGCGGCGGCGCAGATGAAGGAGGGTGCACTTGTCCGCACCGCCGCGATGGATGCCGGTTTCGCCGACACCGCGCATCTGTCGCGCGTCTTTCGTCAGACATTCGGCCTGACCCCCAGTGCGGCGATCGGAGCGCTGCCGCTACGGGAAGGTCATTCGGGCCAGCGGCCGGTATCATGATCGGGATGCTGGTGATTGCTCGCCTTGATGGCACCGACATAGTCGGCCATCGTTTCCTCGGTCGTGCCTTCGCCCTTGATGGGCAGATGCTCGAACAGCGATAGCTGGCCTTCGATTCCGAACTGGACCTGCGGCGGGAAGCGCGCCGGATCATCGAACGACCCCGTGGTCAGGTTGATATGCTGGCTCTCGAAATAGTCATAGGCGAGCGGTGTCCCGCAACTGGAACAAAAGCCCCGCGCCGCCTTGTCCGAGCTTTTGAACCAGGTCGGCGAACCGCGCGTCCAACGGATCGCGTCGCGCGGGACGCCGATCAACGCGATGAAAAAATTGCCTGCTGCCTTTTGGCACATGCGGCAATGACATATGTGCGAGCTGTCGAGCACCGCCGTCACATGCCAGCGCACCGCGCCGCACTGGCAGCCGCCGGACGCCTCGGCTTCAACGCGTTCGGGGCGATAGCTCATCTTTCCTCACTCCCATTCAATTGTTAGGGCTCGCAATATATCGGGAATGCAGGCCTTGGTACCTCGTTTTTTCTCTCGGCTCCGACCGGCGGTGGCGCCGGGGCCGGATCATTGGCAGGAGCCGGCATGACTGGTTTGCCTTGGAACGGGCATTTGCAGATTTCAGGAGAGATTGCCTGGTGGTCGGGCGTCGTTGGCGACGCCACCTTGCACCGGCATTTCGCCGCGCAGGCGGTCTTCTCAGACGATCCGGTGCGGGTTATCGACGATGAGGGGTGCGAAATCTGTGGAACCTGCCTGTTGATCGAACCCAACGCCCGCCATCTTCTGCGCCCGGGCGGCCGTGCCCGGATCTGTTATGTCGAGCCGACAACCGCTTTTGGACCGCCTGATGCCCTGCGCGAGCACCTCGACCAAGAAGATGTTCGCATCGTGTCGGGCGCCGGGGCGCGAATATTCTGGAAGGACTGGACTGAACGCAGGGCGCGCCCGGCCATCGATACGCGCATTTCCCGGGCGATTATTGCAATCGAACAATTGCTTCCCGCCGGCACGATACGCCTCGCCGACATCTGCGCGGAGGGCACGCTTTCGGTTGGGCGCTTCCGGCATCTGTTTGCCGCCGAGATCGGATTGCCCTTTCAGCGCTTTGTCCTGTGGCGTCGCCTGGCTGCAGCATTCGAGAGCTTGATCGAGGGAACGACGGTCACGGAGGCGGCCCATGCGGCAGGTTTCGCCGACGCCGCGCATCTCGCGCGGACGACAAGGGCCATGTTCGGCATTCGTGCGAGCGACATTCTTCCGCAGCGATAGCCGCTTCGTTCAATCGCGCCGACGCCGGGCGGGCTATAAACGGAGCATGACAGAAACAAAAAGAGACTTCGTCCCGGCTCTGGGAAAGGCTGGCAACACCGGCAGCTACGATACCGTCGTCGCGCTGATGACACGCGAGAAGCGTTGGCGTGGCGAACTGGTCCGGCTGATTGCACCGCGCGCGGGCGAAACGATCGTCGACGTCGGCTGCGGGACCGGCACGCTTGCGATCGCGCTCAAGGCGGCGGAACCCGAAGCTATTATTCTGGGCGTCGATCCCGATCCAGCGGTGCTCGCGATCGCTGAGGAGAAGGCACGCGATGCGGGTGTGACGGTGCGATGGTTCGAGGCGATGGGTGATGCGCTCGATGCCATCGAGCCCCTGCAGGCGTGCGACAAGATCGTGTCGAGCCTGGTCCTCCATCAATGTCCGATGGACGTGAAACATGCGATCGTTCGCCAGATGCGGCGGCTGCTGAAACCGGGCGGCGAGTTCTTCATCGCCGACTATGGCGAGCAGCGTACATTGTTGATGCGCACGCTTTTTCGTCAGGTCCAGATGATCGACGGTTTCGAACTTACGGAGCCGAATGCGCGGGGCTGCGTCCCCGAAATCCTGCGCGAAGCGGGATTTCGGGGAGTCGAGGAAGTCGGCGCGATTTCAACCCCGACGGGTTCGATCTCGCTTTATCGGGGACACCGTTGATTCCGGCGCGTTCGACTATGCGTGTGCGCCATCGCCGCCCCCTTCATTGTTCGTCATCCGCCCACCCCAACGCGCGTAGAGGGTCGGAAGCAGGAAAAGGGTGAGCAAGGTCGCCGAAATCAGCCCCCCGATCACAACCGTTGCCAGCGGCTTCTGCACCTCGGCGCCGGCGCCGGTGGCGAGCGCCATCGGAACGAAGCCGAGGCTTGCGACCAGGGCGGTCATCACCACGGGACGGAGGCGGAGTAGGGCGCCTTGCCGTGCGGCTTCGGCTCTTTCCATGCCCGCGCGCATCAGTTCCTGGATCGACGATACCATCACAAGGCCGTTGAGCACCGCGATGCCCGATAGCGCGATGAAGCCGACGGCGGCCGAGATGGAGAAGTCCATGCCGCGCAGGAACAGCGCAAGGACGCCGCCGATCAGCGCCAACGGCACGCCCGTAAACACGATCGCCGCATCGCGCGTCGACCGAAGCGCGCCGTAGAGAAGCAGCAGAATCAGCACGAAACACGCCGGGATGACGAGCCCGAGCCGGTCGCGCGCCGAGGCCAGATTCTCGAACTGGCCGCCCCATTCGAGATAGCTACCGGCGGGCAGCCGGACATCTTTTGCTATGGCTGCCTTTGCGTCGGACACGACGTCCGAGATCGCACGGTCGCGGACATTGGCCTGCACGACGACGCGCCTTTTGCCATTCTCGCGGCTGATCTGGTTCGGGCCGTCGACGATACGGATGTCGGCAACGCTCGCGAGCGGCACGAAGCCGCCGCCCGCAACCGGGACCTGCACCTGTTCCAGCACCGACAGGTCGGCGCGCTCTGCATCCGACAGCCGGATGACCACGGGGAAGCGCCGGTCGCCCTCGAAGATCGTGCCGGCCTCGCGCCCGCCGATCGTCGCGGTCACGACATCCTGCACATCCTGCGCGGTCACGCCAAGCCGCGCCATTGCGTCGCGGTTGACGCGAATGTCGAGCAGCGACAGCCCCTCGGTCTCCTCCACCCGGACATCGCTTGCGCCCCCGGTCTTCCGCAGGATCGCGGCGATCTGCTGCGCGGTGGAATTCATCGTATCGAAATCGTCGCCAAAGATCTTGATTGCGATATCGCCGCGTACCCCCGCGATCAGCTCGTTGAAGCGCATCTGGATCGGCTGGGTGATTTCATAGGCATTGCCCGGAAACTTGTTCAGCTCCTTTTCCAGCCGCTCGACGAGCTCGGCCTTGGTCAGCTTTGGATCAGGCCATTGCTTGCGGGGTTTGAGGATCACGAAATTGTCGGTTGCATTGGGCGGCATCGGATCGGATGCGAGGTCCGCCGTGCCGGTCTTCGAAAAGACAATCGCGACCTCGGGCTGCTTTGAAAGCATCCGTTCGATCGGGATCTGCATCGCCTGGCTCTGCTCGACCGAGGTCGAGGGAACGCGGAATGCCTGGATCAAGAGGTCGCCCTCATCGAGCTGCGGCAGGAACACCTGACCGAGCGAGAAGAAGGCGAGGACCGCGACGACGAACCCGCCGACGCCGGCGCCGATCGTGATCTTCGGTTTGCTCATGGCCCGGTCGAGACCGGGTTCGTAGCGCCGTTTGAGCCAGCTCATGATGCGGCCCTCCTTTTCGTCGACGCGTTTCGACAGCCAGATGGCGATCGCTGCCGGCACGAAGGTCAGCGAGAGGATGAAGGCGAATGCGAGCGCGATGATCACGGTCAGCGCCATCGGGATGAAGGTCTTGCCCTCAACCCCGCTCAAGGTGAGCAAGGGCACATAGACAAGGATGATGATCGCCTGCCCGTAGACCGAAGGCCGCACCATCTCGCGCGCCGCAGCGGCTACCGTTGCCAGCCTTTCCTCCTTTGTCAGCGTCCGTCCCTCCCGGTGCTGGAAATCGGCCATGCGCCGCAGCGCATTTTCGACGATGATCACGGCGCCGTCGACGATGAGGCCGAAATCGAGCGCCCCGAGGCTCATCAGATTTGCCGAGACGCCGGCGTGCAGCATGCCAAAGCTGGTGAGCAGCATGGTCACGGGAATGACGAGCGCTGCAATGAGCGCGGCACGGAAATTGCCGAGCAGCAGGAAGAGTATGGCGATAACGAGCAGCGCGCCTTCGGTCAGATTCTTGCCGACCGTCCAGATCGTCGCATTGACCAGCTTGGTGCGATCGAGCACCGGCTCGATAACCACATCGGGCGGCAGCGAGGCGTTGATGTTCAGCAGCCGGTCGGCAACCGCGGTCGCCACCGTGCGGCTGTTTTCGCCGATCCGCATGATGGCGGTCCCGACGACGACCTCGGTACCATTTTCGGACGCCGATCCCATGCGGACCGCTTGCCCGGTGCGAACCGTCGCGACCTGATCGAGCGTGATCGGAACACCTGCACGCGTCGCGACGACGATACGCGAAAGCTCGCTAGCATCGCGCACGAGCGCGTCGGAGCGAACCGCGAGTCCTTCGCCGTTGCGTTCGACCACGCCGCCGCCGACGGCTGTGTTGTTGCGTTCGAGTGCTTCGGCGAGATCGGTCAGGCCAAGGCCAAGCGCGGCAAGGCGCTGGACGTCGGGCACGACCAGATATTGCTTTGAAAAGCCGCCGATCGCATCGATGCCGGCGACCCCCGGAACGGTACGGAGCAGCGGGGTCACGATCCAATCCTGTGCGGTGCGCAGGTAGGTCGCCTTGTCGGCTTGGGTGACGAGCCGTTCGCCTTCGGGTGTCACATAGCTGCCGTCGGGTTGAAGGCCGGGCTCGCCCGGCTTGTGCACGTCGTCCTTGCGGTGGGCGAGCCGAACCGTCCACATATAGACTTCGCCGAGCCCCGTCGCGATTGGCCCCATTTCGGGCCGCACGCCGTCCGGCATCGTCTCGGTCGCCTCGTTCAGCCGCTCGCCGACCTGTTGGCGTGCGAAGTAGATGTCGGTCTTGTCGGTAAAGACGGCGGTCACTTGCGCAAAGCCATTGCGGCTCAGCGAGCGTGTATATTCGAGGCCGGGAATGCCGGCGAGCGCAGTCTCGATCGGGAAGGCGACCTGTTTCTCGACAAGTTCGGGCGAGAGCGCCGGTGCGCGGACGTTGATCTGAATCTGGTTGTTGGTGATGTCGGGAACCGCATCGATCGGCAGGCGCGACAGCGCGAAGGCTCCGATAACGGCGGCAAGGGCGGTGAGCAGGACGACAAGCCAACGCTTGTCGACCGCCCAGGTGACGATATGGGCGATCATGGCTTAGTCCTCATGGCCTGCTTCGCCCTTGCCGATTTCCGACTTGAGCGAGAAGCTGTTGGTAATGGCGATCTGTTCGGTGCCCTTGAGTCCCGAGCGGACGATCACATTGGCACCGGCACGGTCGCCGAGGACCACCGGAACGGCGGCGAAGCCACCCTTGGTGCGGACGAATATGACGCTCTTTCCCTCGACCGTCTGGACCGCGCTCAACGGGACGCTGATCGATGTGTCTCCGCTGTCTCCGGCGAGTGCGATGGTCGCCGTGACCGCTTCGCCGACCCGCCATTGCCCGGCGCGATTGTCGAGGATCGCGATCGCCGGGACGAGCCGCGTGGCCGGATCGAGCGCGGGCGAGACGAAACTGATCTTGCCGGTAGCCTGGCGCCCCGGCGCGTCGATGGAAACGATCGCGCCGGGACGAATGCGCCCGGCGTCGGCAGGCCGCAGGTTGAACGACAGCGAAACGCTCGAGAGATTGGCGATGCGATAAAGCTCGGCGTCCGCAGCCACCGTCTGACCGAGAATCACGCTGCGCGCGATTACCTGTCCCGAAATTGGTGCGGCGATTGCGATCCGGTTGAGTTGGCCGCCGCCGCCGCCCGCAGCCGACACCTGTTGCTGCGCAAGCTGGTAAGCGATCTTGGCTTCGGTTGCCGTCGTGCGCGCCGCGATCACATCCTGTTCCGGCGACACGCGCTGCGCGAACAGGCGCTCCTCGCGCGCCAGGTTGGAGTTGGCGAGCGCGAGCCGCGCGCGCGTTGCCTGTACTTCGCCCTGAAGCTGCGCGGCCTCGCGGCTTTCGACGATCGCGAGCGTTTGCCCGCGGCCGACGCTCTGTCCAAGATTGCGATTGAGCGCGACGATGCGCCCGCTGATCGCAGCCGACACCGCTTGTGTGGCTTGGGGATCGCCCTCGATCGTCGCGGGCAGTTGCAGCGTGCCGACGCTTCCGATGGTCGGACGGCCGAGCGCGATCCCGGCGACCTTGATCTGTTCGTTCGTGAGCGTGATCTGGCCCTCGTCGGCGTGGCCGGCTTCCTCCTTGCCATGCTCGTCGGCCGGTTTGACGGTATCCGTGCCACCGCACGCCGCGAGGAAGAGCGGCAGCGCCGCGGTGAGCAGCAGCTTTCGGTTGATATTGATGGTCATGGGTTCAATTTCCTTCGAGCGGCGCGGGAGCCGTGAGGCGTTCCAACCGGGCCTTGGCGAGTTGATAGGAGGCGAGGGCTTCGATCGACGCCGACCTCATGTCGGTCAGCGTCCGTTCGGCATCGAGCAGTTCGAGCTGCCCGAATTTGCCCTCGCGGTAACCGACGCGCGCAATCCGCGCGGCTTCCATCGCCGCCGACAATGCGGGGCCGCTCGCGACGCGCGCCGCGGCTGCCGCATTGGCGGCCTCGACCTGGGCGTCGCCGATCTGCTGCTCGACATCGAGTGCGGTCACGCGGCGCTGTGCATCGGCACGCCGTCGTTCGGCATTCGCCTGGTCGACCGCAGCGCGCCCGTTGTTGAACAGCGGCAGCGGCACCGAGACGCTGAACACTGCCGCGACGTCGTTCGTGGCCTCTAGACGCCGAATGCCAGGCCCGACGGTGAGGTCCGGGACACGCTGCGATTGTGCCAGCCTTACGCCTGCATCGGCCGCCCCGAGATTGGCGTCGGCCGCAGCCAGCGCGAGCGTGCCTGTCGCCATGGCCGGCCGCGGCGGGCCCATCGCTGCGCTCGCCGGTCCGCCGAGCACGGCGATATCAAGTGCGCCGGTGACCGGTCGCCCGATCCGCCGAGCCAGATTGGCGCGCGCGGCATCGACGAGCCGGCGCGCCTTTTCGACTCCGGCTTCGGCGGTCAGGCGTGCGACTTCAGCGCGCTCCTGCTCAAGCGGCGATGCGCGGCCCGCCTGTACCCGGATCGTCGCGGCGCGCGCTGTGTCCCCGGCGATACGGAACTGGTCCGCGGCAATTGCGAGCCGCACTTCGGCAGCCGAGGCCTGGATATAGAGCTCGGTCACCTGCAGGCGGATATCGGCCTGGGCGATCGCCTGCTCAATCCGCGCGCGGTGCGTCGCCGCGTCGGCGACTGCGATTCGCGCCTGTCTTTTGCCGCCGAGTTCGAGCGGGATCGCAACGCTCGCCGTCACGTCGGCGCCGTTCACGCCCTTATAGGGCCCGGTTCCGACGAAATTCTCGACCTCGACGGCAAGCGCGGGGTTGGGGCGGAGCCCCGCGACGCGGCGCGCCGCCGTTGCGGCGTCGACCTCTGCCGCTGCGGCATCGGCTGCGGGTGCACTGCCGCCCGCGAGCGCGACCGCCTGGTCGAGCGTCAGTAATGGGCCGGATATCTGCCGGCTTTCGGTGCCGACCTGCTGTGCGTGCGCGATCGCGACGCACGATGTGGCTGCCGCGAGGGCAGCAACGTACCTGAACATAATGGATCATCCTCGATTGATCGGAGAGATCGCCGCCGGAAAGCGGCGAGCGTGCTCAGATCGCGAGGAGCGGCGGATCGAGTAACGGCGGGAGAATACGCGAGGCGAGCTGCGTCGCGGGCGCCGCGAAAAGCGGGGCGCGGGCAGGGTGCGGTTCGGAACCCGCCGACGGGCCACCCGGATCGGGGGCGACCGGGCAATGATGATGCCCGCCGTGCGCCAGGTTCGATACGGGATTCGGATCGTCGCCTTCGTCGTCGCCGGCCGAAAGGTGAAAGGCGGTTTCGCTCGACGTCGAATGCGCCGACGCGGGCTCGGCGATATGCATGCTGCAAAGCAGCACCCCGACAATCATCAGCAGTCGCATCAACGCACCCGGCATGGCGCTCCCCATATCAGCGTCGACCGGGTTTGTCGCGGGGCGAAATGAAAGGGGCCCGGCTATCGGGCGGAACGGGCTGATCGTCGGCATATTTGGGCAGTAGGAATTTTATTCACACACGTGAGAGTGAATATTGACTCATTTCCGGACCGCTGCCATGAATGCGCCATGCCGACGATCGAGCGGCGACATTTTGGGAGAGGGCAAGATGAGGGTTCAGCTGTTTGCGTCCGTATGCGCGGGCGCGCTTTTCGCAATTCCGGTGAGCGCCGCCGCGCAGGACGCGAGCGAAACCGTGCCGCAGGCCGACGAAGCGTCGGATGGCAGCGACATCATCGTCACCGCGACGCGCCGCGCCGAGCGCATCCAGGACGTGCCGATCAGCATCTCGGCCTTTTCACAGGAAGAGCTGACCGAAAAGGGCATCGTCGGATATGAGGGCATCGGCCGCGAGACGCCGGGTGTCGTGCTCAACAAGCCCACCGCGAACTTCAACAATTTCACCGCGCGCGGCATCGCGACCAACGGCTATAATGCGAACCTGCAAAGCTCCGTCGCAATCTATATCGACGAGCTTCCGGTCTCGACGATCGGTAACACCACCGTCGTCGACCCGAACCTGTTCGATGTCGAGCGCGTCGAGTTTCTGCGCGGGCCGCAGGGGACGCTCTTTGGATCAGGCTCGCTGTCGGGGGCGATGCGTATCCTCCAGAAGACGCCCGATCTCAACGATTTCGATGTGTCGGCGCTCGTCGACCTTGGGCTGACCGGGTCGGACAGCTTTCGCCAGCGCTATAATGCGATGGTCAATGTTCCGATCGTCGACGACAAGCTCGCGCTCCGCGTCGTCGGTTTCTACCGTGACGAAGAAGGCTATCTCGACAATGTCGGGACGGGCGTGAAGAATTCGAACACGCTGATCGACTATGGCGGCCGCGCGACCCTGCTGTGGCGCCCGACCGATCGTTTGTCGATCAAGCTGCTCGGCAGCTATGAGTACAGCAATCCCAAGGATTCGTCGCTGACGAGCCCCTCGCTCGGTCGCAACAAGCGCATCTCCGACGAACCCGATCGCTTTACGGGCAAGCAGTTCATCGCCAATGCGACGATCGACTATGAGTTCGACTTTGCCAAGCTCACCAGCTCGTCGACCTATTCGGATTTCGACCAGCGTTTCTATGTCGATCTTGCCGGGACCTTTGCGCCCGGCTCGTTTCCCGGGGCGCCGATCGCCTTCGGCCTCGATGCCGATGCCTATGACAAGGTGTTCGTGCAGGAAACGCGCCTGGCCTCGACGCTCGACGGTCCATTCCAGTTCGTCGTCGGCGGCTTCTATCTCGATCGTCGCCGCGACGTCGATTATTTCTACCGCTCGAACCTCGCTTTCCTCGCGGCGCGAAACATGACGGGACTGCCCGACAAATATTTCCAGAAGCAGTATACGCATTCGCTCAGCAAGGAACTGGCGGGCTTTGGCGAGTTGACCTACCGCTTCTCGGACAAGTTCTGGCTCACCGGCGGCATGCGCTATGGCGAGACGTCGGCGCAGGGCTTTACCGAGGCGGGCGGCTATCTCGCGACTGCGTTCGGCTTCAACTATTACGACTATGCGTTGCTCGGGCTGCCGGCGAATTTCACGACCTTCACGCCCTATGCGGCGGTCGAAGGCGTGAAGGCCAAGGGGTCGAAGCCGTCGTGGAAGGCGAGCGCGACCTTCAAGCCGAGCGATGCGCTCACGACCTACGCGACCTTCTCGACCGGTTTCCGGGCGCCGATCGTCAACGCCTTCGCGGGCCGGCCGAGCCTTGTCGATCCGAACGACCTTGTCATTCCGTACGGGGCGAGCTCGGACGACCTCAAAAGCTATGAAGTGGGCGCGAAGGGCCGCTGGCTGGGCGGGCGCGTCAGCATGAACGTCGCATTCTACCAGATCGACTGGAGCAACATCCAGGCGCAGGCGAACCGCGTGTCGGACTCGGTGCAGTTCGCCACCAACATCGGCGCCGCGCGCAGCAAGGGCTTCGAGTTCGAAGTCGGCGTGGTCCCGGCAACGGGTTGGGCGATAGGCTTCAATGGTGCGTATAACGACGCGAAGATCACCAAACTGTCGCCTGAAGAGGCGGCGATTTCGGGCGCGGTGCTGGGCCACCGCCTATCGGCGCCGCGCATCCAGGGGTCGGCCTATATGTCCTATAGCTTCAAGCTTGCGACCGACGTCGATGCGATGCTGGCGGTCAATGCGCAGCATATCGGGTCGTATAACAGCAGCTTCCCGAATACGCCGGGCCGTCCCACCGTACCGCTCTCGACCTTTGGCAAGACCGACGCCTACAGCAACGTCAACCTCAGTTTCGGTTTGAAGAAGGGTGATATTTCGGCGCAGCTCTATGTCGAGAACCTCTTCGACGATCATTCGATCACCTATATCCACCCTGAAGCCTTCCTCGTGAGCCGCTTCGGGACGATGCGTCCGCGGACGTTCGGCATCCGCCTCGGCTACGGGCTCTGACGATGGCGGGCGCAGAGGCCTCCCTCTCCCCGGTCGCAGCGTCCACGCGGCCGGGGAGTAATCCGACTTTCGTTCTGGGGATGCTCTGCTTCGTCTATGTGCTGAACTTCCTCGACCGGCAGTTGCTGTCGATCCTCGCCAAGCCGATCCAGGATGCGCTGCAGATCAGCGACGGTCAGCTCGGGCTGATCAGCGGGCTCTATTTCGCGATGTTCTATTGCTTCATCGCGATCCCCGTCGGCTGGTTCGCCGACCGCACCAGCCGTGTCGGCGTGCTGTCGGCCGCTTGCGCGATCTGGAGCGGAGCGACCGTCGCATGCGGCATGGCTGCCAACTACACGCAGCTCGTCGTCGCGCGCATGGTCGTCGGCTTTGGCGAAGCGGGCGGTGTGCCGCCTTCCTATGCGATCATCACCGACACCTATCCGCCGGGCAAACGCGCCGCCGCGCTCGGCATCTTCAACCTCGGTCCGGCGATCGGCGCCGCGGCCGGGGTGGCGTTCGGCGCCGCGATCGCCGAGCGTTTCGGCTGGCGCATTCCTTTCATCGCGGTGGGCGCGATCGGCATCGTCACCGCGCTCGCGGTATGGCTGACGGTCCGCGAGCCGACGCGCGGTGCGACCGATGTCGCGGCCACGCCCTCGATCCCGTCCGCCGACGACAAGGCCGCCTTCTGGCCGACGGTGCGCATGTTCCTGTCGCACCCGGTCCTGATGCTCGCGGCGCTGGGTAGCGGCGCGACACAATTCGTTACCTATGGCCTCGGCAATTTCGCGGTGCTGTTCCTGATGCGCGAAAAGGGCATGGAGCTTGGCGATGTCGCCATCTGGTATGCGCTGGTTCTGCTGATCGGCATGGGCGGCGGGATGATCGTCTCGGGCCGCGTGATCGACCGGATGGTTCGCAAGTCGCGGGCGGGTTATGCGGTCGCGCCCGCGATCTCGCTGGCCGTCGCCATGCCCTTCTATCTCGCCTTCGTCTGGGCGCCGGGCTGGCCGCTCGCGCTGGCGCTGCTCACCGTCGTGATGGTCTTCAACTATTTCTACCTCTCGGCCTCGGTCGCGCTGGTTCAGGAGGAAGTGAAGCCTAATCAGCGCGTACTCGCCGGCGCCTTGCTGCTGCTCATCATGAACTTCATCGGATTGGGATTGGGCCCGACATGGGTCGGCTTCGCAAGCGACTGGTTCAAGGCGCAGGGCGACCTGCACGGGCTGCAAACGGCGCTTTACACGCTGACGCCCTTTTACGTGATCGCGATCGGACTTTTCCTCTGGCTCGCGCGGCTGCTGCGCCGAGAGGATGGTCGGCAGGAGATACAGGCATGAAATCGTTGCGCACCGCCTTGTCGGCGGCGGGGCTATTGATGGCGGCGCCCGCCATCGCCGCGAACCCGGTCGTCGAGGCACCCGCCGGGACGCTGGAGGGCAAGACCGTCGGCAAGGTTCGCGAGTATAAGGGTATTCCCTTTGCGCAGCCGCCGGTTGGGCCGCTTCGCTGGAAGGCGCCGCAACCGCTGCCGGGATGGCCCGGTGTCCGCAAGGCGCAGAGCTTTGGCGCCGCATGCATCCAGCCGCGCCCCGCGGCCGTCCATATCTATGCGAATCCGCCCGCGAAGATTTCCGAGGATTGCCTGACGCTCAATATCTGGGCGCCCGAGGATGCCAAGGATGCGCCGGTGATCGTCTGGATCCACGGTGGCGCGCTGACGACGGGTTACAGCCATGAGGGAATGTACGGCGGTGCAAAGCTGGCGGCGCGCGGCGCTATCGTGGTGTCGATCAATTACCGCCTCGGGGTGCTCGGCTATTTGGCCCACCCGGCGCTGAGCGCGGAATCGCCCGACGGCGTGTCGGGCAATTACGGCCTGCTCGACCAGATCGCGGCGCTCGAATGGGTGAAGGCCAATATCCGTGCGTTCGGCGGCGATGCGGGCAATGTTACCATCGCGGGCGAGTCTGCCGGCGCGCTCAGCGTGATGTATCTGATGGCCTCGCCAAAGGCGCGGGGGCTGTTCCACAAGGCGATCGCGCAAAGCGCCTATATGATCTCGACCCCTTCGCTGAAAGGGGATCGCCATGGCGAAACAGCCGCCGAAGCGACCGGGTTACGGGTCGCGGCTGCGCTTGGCGCAAACGATCTGACGACGCTCCGCGCGATGGACGCAACCGCGCTATCGGATGGGGCGCTGAAGGCGGGCTATTTCCCGTGGGGAACGATCGACGGCAAGATTTTGCCGCGTCAGCTCGTCGACACTTTCGACCGCGGCGAACAGGCGCCGGTGCCGATCATAGCCGGGTTCAATATCGGCGAAATCCGATCGCTACGCATGCTTGCGCCGCCCGTTCCCGCCAATGCGGCGGCTTATGAAGCCGCGATCCGCGAGCGCTACGGCGACCTCGCCGATGCCTGGCTGAAACTCTATCCGGCAAAGGATCTGGGCGAGGCAATCCTCGCGACGACGCGCGACGCCATGTATGGCTGGACGTCGGAGCGGCTGGCGATCAAGCAGACCGCGCTTGGCCAGCCATCCTATCTCTACCTCTTCGACCATGGCTATCCGGCGGCGAGCGAGGCGGGTTTGCACGGCTTTCACGCGGCAGAAATTCCGTTTGTATTCGGCACCGCCAGCGATACGCCGCCCTATTGGCCCAAGATTCCCGACACGGTTGCCGAACGCCGCCTTGCGACCGCAATGGGCGACTATTGGGTCTCCTTCGCCAAGACGGGGAAGCCCGAGGCGGCGGGGCAGGCGGCCTGGCGGGCTTATGGTGGCGATGCGGCCTTTATCGCGTTCGCCGACATTCCGCGCCCCGGTGTGCGGTTGATGCCCGGCATGTATGCGCTTCACGAAACCGCGGTTTGCCGCCGCCGGGCGGCAGGGAACCAGCCGTGGAACTGGAACACGGGGATCGTCTCGCCCGTGCTCGCGAAGGACGCGAATTGTCCATGATTCACGGAATGATGCAGGATTATCCGCTTACCCTCGACAAATTCCTCGATCACGCGGCGCGCTGGCACGGTGATGCCGAAGTCGTCACTGCATGCGAGGACGGCAGCGTTGCACGCATCGGATACGGACGCCTGCGCGGCCGCAGCCTCGCCATATCATCGCTGCTCGCGGGGTTCGGCGTAGAGGAGGGTGACCGCGTCGCGACGCTCGCGTGGAACAGCCAGGCGCATGTCGAGGCCTGGTATGCGACGATGGGCATCGGCGCCGTCTGTCACACGCTCAATCCGCGGCTGACCGCGCCGCAGCTTGCGGCAATGGCGGTGCAATCGGGCGCGAAGCTGCTCATCGTCAGCGCCGACCTGTTGCCGCTCGCACGGTCGATCGTCGAGCGCGCGCCTGCGATCGCGCAGGTGCTGGTGATCGACGGATCCGCGAGCGACTGGCCTGCCGCCGCGCCGCCGCTTCGCGAACTCGAAACGCTGATCGACGACGCGCCGGGCGGTGCGACATGGGGCGGCTTCGACGAGCGCTCGCCCGCCGGCCTTTGCTTTACCTCTGGCACGACGGGTGCGCCGAAGGGCGTAACCTATACGCACCGCGCAAGCTTTCTCCACACGCTGCGCGCGCTTCAGGCCGATGTCATGGCCTTCACGCACCGCGATGCCGTGCTCGCGGTCGTGCCGATGTTTCACGCCAACGCGTGGGGGCTGCCCTTTGCGCTTCCCGCGGTCGGCGGCAAGCTCGTGCTCCCGGGCCGTCAGGCTGACGGGGCGAGCCTCGCGCGCCTGATCGCGGCCGAGGGCGTCACCGTCGGCGTCGGCGTGCCGACAGTCTGGCTCGGCGTTGTCGAGCATCTGGAGGCAACGGGCGGCGAACTGCCATCCCTGAGGCGCATCATCGTCGGCGGCGCGCCGATGCCGCCCGCGCTGATGGAGCGGATCGAGCGACGCCTTGGCGTCAGCGTCCAGACCAGTTGGGGCATGACCGAGCTGTCGCCGCTCGGCACGATCGCACCGCCGGACGATCCGCTGCGCAGCGCTTCGGTATCGGGACGGCCCGCGATCGGCGTCGACCTGCTGCTCACCGATGCCGCCGGTATCGCCCTTCCCGAACAGCGCGGGGTTGAGGGACATTTGCGCGTTCGCGGATCGGCGGTCGTCGAACGCTATCTGGGTCAGGAGGAGACGGCGACCGACGATGACGGCTGGTTCGCGACCGGAGACCTTGCGCGGATCGACGCCCGCGGCAATCTGTCGATCACCGGCCGCGCCAAGGATCTGATCAAGTCGGGCGGCGAATGGATCAACCCCGCCGAGATCGAGGCTGTCGTTGGCGCGTTGCCACAGGTGTCGCTCGCCGCGGTGATCGGCCGCGAGGACCCCAAATGGGGCGAGCGGCCGGTGCTGCTGGTCGAGCTTGGAGCGGATGCCAAGATCAGCGATGCCGACCTGCTTGCGCCGCTGGCCGGCCGGGTTGCGCCCTGGTGGATTCCCGACGCGGTCGTGCGCCTTCCCTCCATGCCGCTGGCGCCGACCGGAAAAATCGATAAGATTCGCTTGCGGAACGACTATGGCGCGGGTTGATCGGCATGGGGACGTCGCGGCAGGGGCGGCGACGGAACAGATATTGGAAGTCGGACGAGTGACAGAAGAGGCGAAAACGCGTCGGCGATCGACCAAGGCCGAACAGCGCGCCGAGACGATGGAGCAGATCCTCGACGAGGCCGAGCTACTGTTCTCGCGGCACGGCCTGCACGGCGTCACTTTGAAGGACGTCGCGAAGCGCGTCGGCGTGCATCACACGCTGCTCAACTATTATTTCGAGGACAAGAAAAAGCTGTTCGACGCCGTCTTCGCGCGCCGCGCGGTGGTGACGAGCACCAAGCGGATGCAGGCGCTGGACGAATATGATCGCGCGAGCGGCGGCAAACCGACGATCGAGGGCGCGCTTCACGCCTTTCTCGACACCGACCTCGATCTCTATATCCATGGCGGCGACGGCTGGAAAAATTACGGCGCGCTCGGCGCGCAGGTCGCAAATACCCCCGAATGGGGCGCCGAACTGATGGACAGCCATTTCGATCCCGTGGTGCTGCGCCTGATCGAGCTACTGAAAATGGCGATGCCCGATTGCGCCGAAGAAGATATCTTCTGGGGCTATCATTTCGTCACCGGCGCGCTGATGGTCACGCTCGCGCGGACCGGGCGCATCGACAAGCTGTCGGGCGGCGTCTGCAAGTCCGAGGACTTCGAAGCCATTAAGGCGCGCATGGCATCGTTCATGGCGGCGGGCTTCCGGCAAATCTGCAGCACGAAGGTCTAGGCGAAAGACACGATTGCTCTTTCGCCCCGCGCCTGTTCAAGATATTAACTCACTAGAGAGTGAATGGAGATTGATATGGGACATGATGTATTGCCGCTGCATGGGCAGGTCGCGATCGTCACCGGGGCAGGCGGCGGATTGGGCCGTGCCCATGCGCGCTACCTCGCAAGGCAGGGCGCGCGCGTTGTGGTGAACGACCTCGCGCTGTCCGCCGCGGAACAGGTGGTGTCGGAGATTGTCGCCGACGGCGGGGAGGCGATGGCGATAGCGGCTTCGGTGACCGACGAGGCCGCGGTGGGCGCGATGGTCCGCGATACGCTGGATGCGTGGGGACGGATCGACATCCTCGTCAACAATGCGGGCATCCTGCGCGACAAGAGCTTTGCGAAGATGAGCATCGACGATTTCCGACTGGTGGTCGACGTCCACCTGATGGGAGCGGCAATATGCTGCAAGGCGGTGTGGGAGACGATGCGCGAGCAGCAATATGGCCGCATCGTGATGACGACATCGTCGTCGGGGCTCTGGGGCAATTTCGGGCAGGCCAATTATGGCGCCGCGAAGATGGCGCTCGTCGGGCTGATGCAGACGCTGGCGATTGAGGGCGAGAAATACGGCATTCGCGTCAACAGCCTCGCGCCGACGGCCGCGACGCAGATGACACACGGGGTTCTGTCCGAGGAAAGCCTGACGGCGCTCGATCCGGCGCTTGTCAGCCCCGGCCTGCTGGCACTGGTCGGCGACGCCGCGCCGACGCGCGCCATCCTCTGCGCGGGCGCGGGGCATTTCGCGAGCGCAGAAATCACCTTGTCGGGTGGCGCATTCCTGGGGCGCGATCCCGATGCCGGCCGTCAGCTGACCGATCGATGGTCGAGCGTGGTCGCGCGCGACGATGCGATCGTTCCAGCATATGGCTTTGTGCAGGCAGAGCGCGAAGTGGCGAGCGCCGCCAACGGTCGGTAGCGGCGAGATCGGGTCGATCAGGCCCGATCAATAGCCTTTTCGGCCGGGGCTCGCGAGTTCGGCTTCCGAAGGCCAATGCCCCTGCGGGTTTTCGCGGACAATCTCTGCCAGCAGCGCCTTCGCGCCCGTCTCGTCACCGGCGAAGCGGCGTTCCATCGCGATCGCGAACTTGATCGTGCTGTCGCGCGTGTCCTTGAAACCCGCGGGGTCGAGCCGCCCCTGCATGATCTGAACCGCCTGATAATAAGTGAAATTCTCGATCAGCTTCAGGTTCGGTTCGATCGCGTCGATCGCGGCGCGAGCCTTGTCGTGCTGGCCCATCTTGCGATACGCGAGATAGGTCCAATAGGCTGTCGGCACGCGCATGTCGTCGCGCGCGAAATCGGCCGACAGTTCGAGCGATTTCGCCATGCCGGTCACCATCGTCGGATAGTCGCCGGTCGCGAAGCTCGTCTGCGCGTGATAATAGACGATGTTGCCGCGATAGGTGCTGATCGTCAGGCCGATCGGGTTCGGCATGCCGTCGGGTTCGAAGCTGTCGGGCGTGTCGCCCATCAGTTCGAGCGCCTTTTCATAATCGGCAAGCGCCTCCTTGAACTTGCGCGCGCGCGTGAGGTCGCGGGCGCGGAAGCGGTAGAGCTTATAGCTGTCCGGGAATTGCTTGATCCCGGCGCTGAAGGCATCGACCGCGTCGCAGATACGCCCCGCATAGTCGAGCCGGCGACCGTACCAGATATGGCTGTCCTCGCGGCCCGGCGCGATGCGCAGCGCCGCTTCAGCAATCGCGATATCCTCGTCCAGCATCTTCTGCGTGGCGGCCGAATATTTCGGGATCGTCAGCGGCGTACCGATCAGGCTGGTCGCGCAATTCCCCGCGTCGGCGTCAGGGACGTTCGCCGACGCGGGGGCTGCCGTCAGCAGCAAGGCAAGGGTGAAGGTGGAGACGGAGGCGATGAAGCGCATGGTCATCCGATCACCTCCTGATAGATGCGGCGGACATTGGTCCCCATGATCTTTTCGACGGTGCTTGCCGGATAGCCGAGCTTGCGTACGCCATCCCACACCACTTCCATGCGGCGCGGGCCGTTGAGTTCGTTGATGAACAGCGGCCAGTCGGGTTCGTGGAAATTGGCGCCCTCTTCGGCCTTCAGTTCGGCGATATAGGCATCGGTCATCTCGACGACACGATGGTCGCGGTCGCTGCCGATCGCGACATGGTCGGCGCCCATCACTTTGACGGCATGATCGATATGGCGGAAATATTCGGGCAGCGCGTCGTCGCGCTTGGTCGTCAGGAACGGACGCATCTGGCAGATGCCGGCGACTCCGCCCTTGTCGGCGAGGAGGCGCAAATTGGCGTCGGTCGTGTTGCGGATATTGCTGTGCACCGCCATGCACGCGGTGTGCGAAATAATAACGGGAACCTTTGACGCGGTGATCGTGTCCGCCATCGTCTGCATGTTGGAATGCGAGAGGTCGATCAGCATCCGGCGCTCGTTCATCCGCCCGACGAGGTCGCGGCCGAAGTGCGTCAGGCCGTTTGAGCCCAGTTCCTTGCACCCCGCGCCCGCCCAATTCTGGTCGTTATAGGTGATCTGGGCCGAGCGGACGCCGAGCTTGTAGAAGAGGTCGACATTGTCGAGGTCGCGCCCGAACTGGGTGCTGTTCTGGAAGAGATAGAAGAGCGCGAGCTGGCCGTGCGCACGCGCGACGTCGATGTCGCCGGTCTTCGTCGCTTTCAGAAACAGTTCGGGATGCTTGGCGATATGCGCGTCATGGTCGAGGACGGCCTGAATGGCCTCTTCATACGCCTGGCCCTCATAAGCCTTCGGATCGCAAAGCGTGATCGTGATCGCGTCGAGTCCACTGGCGCGCATCTGGCCGATCAGCGCCGCATCATATTCGAAGCGTACCTCGCCCATCGCATCGAAGGTAAGGGGGCGCGTCTTCGCCAAAGCCGCCGCCGCGGGTGCCAGTGCCATCGTGGCCGACAAGGCCGCCCCCGACAGGATGAAATTCCGTCTGTCCATAGCTTCGCCCTCTCCAATTCTCTATTGGAAAGAAATTAGCGTATCGGAAAATTATTGCAAGCCCGATGATCGGGCAGGCTTTCGCCTAGCCGGTGTTGACCCACAGCACGACGGCGTCTTCCTCGCTCGTAGAGTAGGCGGCGTGCTGCATGCTGCTGTTGATATAGATGCTGTCGCCAACGCCCAGGATCGCCGGTTCATAATGCTCGGTCTGGAAGCAGATTTCGCCTTCGAGCACATAGAGGAATTCCTCGCCGCTGTGCTGCGACCAGCGCTTGAAATCTTCGAGGCTGCGCGCCTTGATCGTCGTGACGAAAGGCAGGATCTTCTTGTTCTTGAGCTCGGCCGCGATCAGTCGGTGGCGGTAGACTTCAGTTTCCATCAACCGGCCCGCGCCGTCCATCGTAACGCTACGTCGGCCCGCGGCATCCTGTCCCGAATTGCTGGCGAAGAGTTCGGTGATGTCGATACCGAAACCGGTGGCGAGCTTTTGAACGACGTCGAACGTCGGCGACATCTGATCGTTTTCGATCTTCGACAGGGTCGACGCCGCAAGCGCGGTCAGGCGACCCGCATCCTCCAGCGTCATCCCGCGTTCCTTGCGCAATTGGCGCAACCGCTCACCCAGATGAAAGCCTTCGGATCGAGGCCGCTTCGCGGTACGAACGGCACCCAAAACTTCCGGCTCGTCTCCATTTCTGGGCGGCATAAAACTCCAATCCTTCACTTACTCGAGATCGCACGGCATCGGCCAATGGGGGACGGCTGGGGGAAGAAGTCCGGCCAATCAGCCGCCGCCACCTATAGGGCACAAATTTCCGATAGGCTACGGAATTGGCATATCCGATATGCCAATTCCGTATGTGCCCACCGGAAATAGAGGCCGATCTCGAACAGACGAGATCAGAATTTATACCTGGCATTCAAATAATAGAAGCCGCCTGCGACGCCGAATACGCTGTGATTGTCATAGATCAGACCAGCGCGGGCGCGAGCGGGGCCGCGGCCCGGCGGGAAGATGTTGAAGATGTTGCGTGCACCGACGCTCAGCTCGACATCCTGGATGCCCGAATAGGTCACCTCGGCATCGAACAGAGTCACCGCCTTGCGTGGCAGGAACGTCGCACCATCAAGGCGGCGCCATGCGCCATAGTGGATTGCGCGCGCCATGAAGCCGAAATCGCCGACCTTCGTCGTTGCCGAGAAATTGCCGCGCCAGCGCGGGGTGCCGCGTTCGAACTCGGTAACGATGGCAGGGCTGAATCCCGGAGGCGGCGCGCCGCGCAGATGCTGCTCGTTATAGTTTACAGCAAGGCTGAAGTCGGTCGACGCATTGTCCGACCAGCTATGACGATAGGTGCTGACAAGGTCGAAACCGCGCACGCGCGTGTCCATTTCGTTTTGGAAATAGCGCACCTGTTCGATGTCCGCACCGTTCGGGAAGTTGATCGCAGCGAGCGCGGCGCGCTCCGCAGCGGTCGTATTCCGCGAAGGCGTCAGCAACAGACGGTCGTCGACGTCGATCTGGTAGAAATCGAGCGTGGTCAGGAAACCGTCGAGGCCGGTGAAGACGACGCCCGCCGACATGTTGAACGAGGTTTCGGGGGTCAGCGCCTTTGATCCGAACACCTGCGCGGCGGGCGAACCCGGAACGAGCACGGCATCGAGGATGAAGCCGCCGACGCCGTCGAGCTGCGACGTCAGGCTGGTGCCGAAGACCTGTCCAGCGGCCGGTGCGCGGAATCCGGTGCTGACCGAACCGCGCAGCGCAAAGGCGTCGCTCAGCTCGAAGCGGGTCGACGCCTTGTAGCTGAAATTGTCGCCGAACTGGTCATAGTCTTCATAGCGGGCGGCCGCCGACAGATTCCACCAGGGCGTGATGTCGGCATCGATTTCACCGAACACCGCATAGCTGTTCGAATCGAAGCTGCCGGCGAATTCGGGCGAGAAGCCCTGGAAGCCGTTCGATCCCGCGGGCAGATCCTGCAGCGGGCCGGTCGTGTAGCTCGCGACATCGCCTTCGCCGATGACATAGGTTTCCTTGCGGTGGCTGGCGCCGGCAAAGATGAGGATGTCCTTGCTCAGTTCATAGGAGACTTCGGCATCGAACTGGATTTCACGCTGGGTGAGCGATCCGGGCTTGAACGAGGTCGGCGACTTCACGCCCATCGAGGCGTTGATCGTGCCGGTGATCGAATAATCGACCGTGTTGGTGCCATAGCGTGCCGACAGGTCCCAGGTCAGCGGTCCCTCTTGATCCCGCAGGCCCACCAAGGCGCTGAAATCTTCAAGATGGCCGCGGAATTCAGGCGTGAAGCCGCCCGGATAGATGGCGGCAAGGTTGAACTGCTGGGGGTGCGCGGGCGACAGGTCGAACGCCGAATTGGCGTAGGTGCCATGGCCGTTGAGGCCTCCTGCTGCGAAGGGCTGGCGGAGGCCGAAGGTGACCGAGCTTTTGCCGGTCATATAGTTGCCGAAGCTATAGAGTTCGAGCTCGTCGCTGAGTTCGATGCCGGCGTTCCATACCGATTTGAACGCCATGTAGCGCGGATCGAGGTTGCCTTCGGGATGTTCGGGCACGCCAGCGACGCCCAAAGCCCTCAGCGCTTCTGCGCCGGCGTGGGTGGCCTTCTTCGCATAGGCCTTTGCCTGATCGGTATATTGCGCGGCGATGTTGAAATAGGCGTTGTCGCCGACCGGGACAGCGAGGTGGCCCTGAATGTCATAGGTGCGGCCGCCGCTTTCATAATATTCGCCGACCTGGGCCGTGATGGAGCCGCCGCTCCGTGCCTTCTTCAGCTCCATGTTGATCACGCCGGCGATGGCGTCCGAGCCATATTGGGCCGACGCGCCGTCGCGGAGAACTTCGACGCTCGACAGGGCGATCGGCGGAATGACGTTGAAGTCCTGGCCCTGCGAGCCCGAGGTCGAGGCGTGACCGGTGCCGATCTGGACGATCGAGGCGCGGTGGCGACGCTTGCCGTTCATCAGCAGCAGCACATGGTCGGCGGGCGAGCCGCGCAGCGTGACCGGGCGCACGAACGACGAACCGTCATTGCCCTGCAGGCGCTGGGCGTTGAACGCGGGCACCAGCGTGCGCAGCGCATCGTTCACGTCCGAATAGCCGGTCGTCGCGATCTGTTCCGGCGCGATGACGTCGATCGCGACCGAGCTGTCGGTGATCGAACGATCCTTGCGGCGCGTACCGATGACGACGATGTCGCTGCCGCCGCCCTCACTGGTCTCTGCACCGTCATCCTCTGGCGGCGCCGACTGGGCATGCGCCATCGGCGTAATCGCGAATGCGAGCGCTGACGACAACAACAGGCGTGACACGAACTTCGACATTTTTCCCTCCTTTTGGACCCGTTTCCCCACCCGGAAATTCGGCGATTTCCGTCATGTGTCATAATTTCTAAAATTTTCCTATCATAAAAATTCTTGCTCAACTAGCAAAAACTTCCTATGCAAAAGGGGAGTGCTGCAGGGGCGGCCTCGCGGCATGGGCCAGCGGGAGAATTTCGCTTGAGCGGCATTGGAAAATTGTCGGCGCTCGCGATCGGCGTGTCGCTTCCGGGCATGGCTGTCGCTGCGCCTGCCGGCGTCGAACTGGCCGACGCGCTGGTCATTCATGCGGGCGCAGTTGTAGCGATTCCGGGCGAAAAGCCGCTTGGACCGAGCACGATCGTCGTGCGCGGCGGGCGTATTGCCGAAATCGAATCGGGCTATGTCGAGCGCCCCGGCGCGAAGGCGATCGACCTTAAGGGCCGGACGTTGCTGCCCGGCCTGATCGACACGCATGTCCATTTCAGCTTCTCGCCCGAAACGAAGCTATGGTCGGGGGCTATCGATACCGCCGAGGACGTCGCGCTCTTTGCCTTTTCCAATGCGAAAAAGACTTTGGAGGCAGGGTTTACGACGGTGCGCGACGTCGGGTCGGACGGCTATTCGATCCACGCGCTGCGCGATGCGGTGAACGAGGGTATAGTGGTCGGGCCGCGCATCTTTCTGTCGGGCACGTCGCTGTCGATCGTTGGCGGGCACGGCGACATGTCGGGGCTCAATCGCAAGGCGACCGAAGCGCTGTATCCCTATGACTATACCGGCGCGTGCACGGGTGCGGTCGAATGCGCGCTGCGCGTCCGCGAGGCGGCGAAATATGGCGCGGACCTGATCAAGGTCACCTCGACCGGGGGCATCATGTCGCAGCAGGCACGCGGGCTGGGGCAGCATTTGAGCGACGAGGAACTGACCTCGATCGTCACCACTGCGCACAGCCTCGGTCTGAAGGTCGCGGCGCATGCGCATGGCGAGGCGGGCGTCGCCGCGTCGGTGCGCGCGGGTGTCGATTCGATCGAGCACGGGACATATCTCGACGAGGACATCGCCAAATTGATGGCGACACGCGGCACCTGGCTGGTGCCCACCCTCGGCCTGCTCGACGGCCGAAAGGATGGCGATGCGACCCCGGCGGTGCAGGCGAAGATGGCCGAAGCGCGCCGCGTTGCGGGACGCAATATCCGGCTAGCAGTCCAGTATAAGGTCAAATTCGCTTTCGGCACCGATGCCGGCGTGTCGCCGCACGGCCAGAATGCCCGGCAGTTTCGCCTGATGGTCGAACAGGGCCCGATGACGCCGGCGGCGGCGCTGCGGTCGGCGACAGTGGATGCCGCCGCGCTGATTGGCCAGTCGGACAATCTCGGAACGATCGAGGTCGGAAAATATGCCGACATGATCGCCGTGGCGGGCGACCCTTATCGCGACATCACGCTGCTCGAACATGTCCCCACCGTCATCAAGGACGGCCGGGTCATTCTTCACGACCGGACGGACGCGCCCTGATCCTGCCGGTTCTCTATCATTTGCAACGCTTTCAACGGACATCACAATGAACGCTATCGATACGTCTCTCTCCTCTTCGTCGGTTTCCGGTGCCTTTGCCGATACAATTGCCGACCTGTTCGGCGAACTCGGCCTGTCGCTCTCGGACGATCTCGGATCGGATCTTGCAGTCTTTTCGCCGATTGATGGCTCGGCGCTTGCGACGCTGAAGATGCATCGCGCCGCCGATATGGATGCGATGGTCGCAAATGCCGGAACCGCTTTCCTTGCGTGGAAGCAGGTGCCCGCGCCGCATCGCGGCGAGTTGATCCGGCGCTACGGCCAACTCGTGCGCGAGCATAAGGAGGTGCTGTCGCAGATTCTGACGATCGAGAATGGCAAGATCCTGACCGAAGCGCGCGGCGAGGTGCAGGAAGTGATCGACATTTGTGAATATGCCGTCGGCCTTTCCCGCCAGTTGTTCGGGCTGACCATCGCGTCGGAACGCGCCGAGCACCGGCTGACCGAATATTGGCACCCGCTTGGCCCCCTCGGGCTGATCTCGGCGTTCAACTTTCCCGCCGCGGTGTGGGCATGGGGTACGACGGTCGCGCTCGTCTGCGGCGACAGCGCGATCTGGAAGCCGTCCGAAAAGACGCCGCTGACCGCGCTTGCTTTCGCAAAGCTGCTCCAGAAGGTCGCGGCCGATTATGAATTTGCGCCCGATCACCTGGTCCAGATTGCGATCGGCGATGCCGAATGCGGCGGCATCATCGCCGACCATCCGGGGGTTTCGATTGTCAGCGCGACCGGCAGCGTCCGTATGGGACAGGATGTCGGCGTACGCGTCCAGCGCCGTTTCGGCCGGCCGGTGCTCGAACTCGGCGGGAACAATGCCGCCATCGTCGCGCCCAGCGCCGATATCGGGCTCGCGCTGCGCGGGACGATCTTCGCCGCGACCGGTACGTGCGGCCAGCGCTGCACTACGCTGCGCCGGCTGATCGTTCACAAGGACATTCGCGCCGATTTCGTGAAGCGCCTGATTGCCGCGGTCGGCAGCCTCAACATCGGCAGCCCGCTCGACGATGCGACGCATGTCGGCCCGCTAATCGACAAGGCGGCGTTCGATGCGATGCAGCGCGCGCTCGATCGCGCGCGCAGCGAAGGCGGAACCGTCCATGGCGGCGAACGGATCGAGATCGCTGGATCGCCCGATGCCTATTATGTCCGTCCGGCGATCGTCGAGATGCCGACGCAGAGCGAGATCGTTCGCGAAGAAACCTTCGCGCCGATCCTCTATGTCCTGTCCTACACCGAATTCGCCGAGGCGATCGCGTTGCAGAATGGCGTGCCGCAGGGCCTGTCGTCATGCGTCTTCACCAGCGACGTCCGCGAGGCCGAACGTTTCCAGTCGGCACAGGGTAGCGACTGCGGCATCGTCAACGTCAACATCGGGACCAGCGGGGCCGAGATCGGCGGCGCGTTCGGCGGCGAGAAGGTGACGGGCGGCGGCCGCGTGTCGGGATCCGATAGCTGGAAGAATTATATGCGCCGCGTTACCGCGACGGTGAATTACTCGACATCGCTCCCGCTTGCGCAGGGCGTGAAGTTCGATCTCGATATCGATTGAAGACACGAATTTTGTTTCGGAGAGGATTTATGATGAACCGCAGGCATTTGAAATTGCTGGTATCGGCCGGCCTGTTGCTGATCGCAGCGCCCGCGACCGCAGTTGCGCAGGAAGGCAGCTTTCAGGGCATGTCGTTGCTCGGCGAGCGGATGGTCACCGCCCCCGCACGCAATGCGAACGTCGCGTCGGTCGAGACGCTGGATCGCGCGGCGCGTGACGCGAAAGCGGCGTTCGAGAGCAATATGACGGTCGACAGTGCGACCTGGTACGGCCGCATCCTCTTCTATCAGGGCTATACGAAGGAGTCGGCGGCGGTTTACGATCAGGCGCTGAAGCGCTTCCCCAATTCGGGCAAGCTGCTGCGCCACCGCGCGCACCGCGCTTTCTCCCTGCGCGAGTTCGACAAGTCGATCGAACTGGGGCTGAAGGCCGCGAAGCTCTATGAGAACCAGCCGCTCGAGCGCGAAAAGCCGGGTCCGGACTATTTCCCGGGCGACCCCGACGTCGTGCAATATTATCTCTATTACCACCTCGGGCAGGCTTATTTCGGCAAGCACGACTTCGAAAATGCCGCGAAATGGTTCGCCAAATCGGCCGAATCGGCTGCCTTTACGCACGATATCGAGGCGCGGACGGCGAACACCTATTGGGAATATCTGTCGCTCGCACGCGCCGGGAAGCTCCGCGAGGCACAGAAGCTGCTCGACAGCTATGACCTGACCCTGTTCGAAGTTCATCCGAAGGGCGGGTCGGATACCTATTTTGACGGCATCCAGTTGTTCAAGGGCAACCGCGCCGCCGACAGCTTCTTCAGCGACAAGGACGGCGGCCGCGCCTTCGCGACCGCCGACGGCGTCGCGGCGTCGACCGCCTACAGCCTCGCCAACTATTATATACTGAGCGGCGAGCCCGAGAAGGCGAAGCCCTGGCTGAAGCGTTCGATCAACGTCGATAGCTGGAGCTTCTTTGCGCGCATCCAGGCCGAAGCCGACTGGCTGCTGCTGTTCCCGAACGAAAAGCCCTGAGGGGGCCATCGAACTGACGCATTGAGGTTAGCGGCGGACCCGAACCATCGGGCCGGATCTTGGGAGACGCATCGTGAATAACTGGACCCGCCGCAAACCCGTCCTGCCGCCCGGCGAACGAAGCGCCGATGCGCTGCCGCCCAGCCTGTCCTGGCCGCAGCTTATGGCCATGGGCGTCGGTGCAATCATCGGCACGGGCATTCTGACCCTGATCGGCGTCGGCGTCGACAGGGCAGGCCCGGCCGTGCTGGTTTCCTTCGCCATCGCCGGGGCCGTCTGTGCCTGCGCCGCGCTCGCCTACGCCGAACTGTCGGCGATGATGCCCGCGGCGGGCAGCGCCTACAGCTATTCATATGCCGGTCTGGGCGAGGTCTTCGCGTGGGTCGTCGGCTGGAGCCTGATCCTCGAATATTCGCTCGTCGTGTCGACGGTCGCGGTGGGCTGGTCGGGCTATGCGTCGCCGCTTTTGATGGGGATCGGCTTTCCGGAGGCGCTGACCCGCGGTCCCGAACTCGGCGGGCTGATCAATCTGCCAGCGGTCGCGATCATCGCGGTCGTTGCGGGCCTGTTGCTGATGGGGACGCGCGAGAGCGCCCGGATCAATTCGGTCCTCGTCGTCGTGAAGATTGTCACGTTGCTGCTCTTCGTTGGCTACACCTTGCCCTATTTCGACGCAGCGAATCTCGATCCTTTCATGCCTTATGGTTACGTCGCGCACGTCGACGGCGACGGGGTGCAACGCGGCGTCATGGCGGCGGCTGCGATCATCTTTTTCGCCTTCTACGGCTTCGATGCGATTTCGACCGCCGCGGAGGAAACGAAGCGCCCGGCGCGCGACCTGCCGATCGCGATTATCGGGTCGATGGCGGTCTGCACGCTCATCTATATGCTTGTCGCCGCGACGGCGGTCGGCGCGACGCCCTTTACAAACTTCGCCGACAGCCCCGAGCCGCTGGCGCTGATCCTGCGCTCTATCGGGCAGGGCGGCATTGCCCAGGTCGTGGCGACGACCGCCGTGGTGGCGCTGCCGACCGTGTTGCTCGCCTTCCTCTATGGCCAAAGCCGGATTTTCCTCGCGATGGCGCGCGACGGCTTCTTGCCGCAGCGCCTCGCGCATATTTCGGGGCGCGGCACGCCGACGCGTATAACGCTGCTGACCGCACTGATCGTCGCGGTCCTCGCCGGCCTGCTCCCGATCGGCAAGGTGGCGGCGCTCGCCAACGCCGGTACGCTGATCGCCTTCATGGCGGTCGGGATCTGCCTGCTCGTTCTTCGCCGCCGCGCACCCGATATGCCCCGGCCATTTCGCGTTCGTGCGGCCTGGCTGGTCGGATTGGGAACGGTTGGAGGCTGCCTTTATCTGTTCCTGAGCCTGCCGGTCGAAACCCTCTTGTGGTGCCTGATCTGGAATCTGATCGGCCTTGGCCTCTATGCAATATACGGACAGCACCGCAGCCGGTTGGCGAAACCCGGCGTTGGGGGCTAGGTCCTTCCGCTGTCATGCGGCCGGTGTCTGAGGCGCCGGCCCGCGCGCTTCAGCAGTTACGCTTCGTTTCCCGACCGGAGCTGTTTTCAAAGCCCTGGCTGACCTTTCTCGGCAGATGGGCCATGTTCGAAAATTGAATGACATCGATAACAATTGCAGCTATGCGTGTCTCTACGGGAGAGAGATATGGATACGAGACATGGGGATTTTGCGGCCGAAGGCGGTGGTCTGGGTTCGCCTACGGGCGATTTTGGCAGGCTGGGTCTAGGCGTTTCGGGCCTCTATCTCGCTCTCTATATCCACTATGGTTTTTTCGCATTCCTGCCGCTGTGGTTGAAGGCGACAGGAGCTTCGCCAGAGGAAATTGGCGTTCTGCTCGCGATCCCGCTGATCTTGCGGTTGCTCACGGTCGCTCCCTTTTCGGCCTTTGTCGGCCGGCGCGGCCGGGTACGCGACGCGATCGCCTATACCTCGCTCGCGTCCGCGGCGATCGTCCTCCTCCTGCTTGGCGAGCCGGGGCACGCAGGCCGTATCGCGATCGTCATCTTCTTCTCGATCGTCTGGGACCAGATCCCGGTGCTGACCGATGCCTATGCGGTAATGGCCGTGCGCAGCCGATCGCTCGATTTCGGGCGGCTGCGCGTATGGGGCTCGATCGCGGTGGTCGCTTCGAATGCGGCGGCGGGTTGGGCGATCGCCACCTTTGGGATCAAGATGCTGCCGTTGATGGTCGCGGCGTTGTTGCTGGCGCCGGCGATGGTTGCCTTTCTGTTGCCATCGGACCGCAGGCTCGCTGCGTCGGATGGTGCCACCGGCGGGCGATGGCGTGACCTGATCGGCGATCGCGGCTTGATCCTCGCGATGATCGCCGCCTCGCTGATCATGGGAAGCCATGGCGTATTGACCAGCTTCGGTGCGATCCAGTGGGCGGCGCAGGGGATATCGACAACGACGATCGGCTTGCTGCAGGCGCTTGCGGTTGCGGCCGAGATCGGGGCTTTCTGGTTTGGGGCAAAGCTGCTCGGGAACCGCGACCCGCGGTTGCTGATTGTCGCGGGCGCGGTGGCCGGAGCGTTGCGCTGGGCGATCATGGCGACCACTCCTGGGCTTCCAGTCCTCGTTGTCGGGCAATTGCTCAACGGCATCACAGCGACGGGAACGATCCTAGGCATCATGCTTGTGATCGCGCAGCGCGTGCCGACCCATCTCAGCGCCACCGCGCAGGGGATGAACGCCGTGCTCCTCGGCGTGGTGCTGGCGGTCGCGACGGCGGGGTCGGGCCTGCTCTGGTCCTATGGTCTGGCCGTTGCCTATCTCGCCATGTCGGTTCTCGCGCTGCTCGGTGCGATCTGCGCCTGGCCGCGCGGAGAGCGGGAGGCGGAGATCGACACGAACGGATTGTCTGCATCGGGAGTCGAATCATGAGGCGTCACAAGATAATGTTTTTGGCTGCCCTGCTCGCGCCGGTAGCTCCCACATTCGCGCAGGAGGCACCAAAGGTGCAAAATATGCAGGACTGGCCGCTTCCCGAAACGGTAACCCCCAAGGGGCGCGCGGTCGCCTCCGAGATGGCGGCGCAAAAGATGCCCGACCCGCTGCCCCCGGTCGAAGAGATCCGTAAATTCGCCGACATGATGCAGGCGACCTTCGGCGCGCAGCTTGAGAAACGCTATGAGGTGCGGATCGAGACCTCGACGATAGCGGGGGTCCCGGTACGCATTGTCTATCCCAAGGGCGTGAGCGAACTCGGAACGGGTCCGGTGCTGCTCAACCTTCATGGCGGCGGCTTCGCGATCGATTCAGGTTCGCTGACCGAGACGATCCCGGTCGCGGCGCGCAGCGGCCTGCCGGTCGTTGCCGTGCTCTATCGCCTGACGCCCGAGCATCCCTATCCCGCGGCGCTCGACGATGCGCTCGCGGTCTATCAGGCGCTTGAAAAGGATCGCAAGGCGAGCCGCATCGGCGTGTTCGGGACGTCGGCCGGTGCAGGGCTGTCGGGGCAGCTTGTCGCGAAGCTGACCAGCATGGGCAAACCGATGCCGGCAGCGCTCGGCTATTTCTCCGGCAATGCCGATGCCAGCGTGAAAGGTGATTCGGAATCGTGGATGCCCGGCCCCGGTTTCGACTGGGTCGCCACCTATGCGGGCAAGACGCCGCTCACCGACCCGATCCTGTCCCCGATACATGGCGACATCTCGGGCTTTCCGCCGACATTGCTGGTAACCAGCACGCGCGACTTTTTGCTCAGTCCCACGTCGATCTTTGCCCGCGCGCTGACCGAAAAAGGCGTCGACGCGCGCCTTGTCGTGTTCGACGGCCTGCCGCACGCCTTCTGGGCTTATATGGACATTCCCGAAAGCGACCAGGCGAACGAACTGATTGCGCGGTTCTTCAAGGAAAAGCTCGCTGCTGCGAAATAGCCGGGCGGATCAACCGTTCGCGAGATGGTCTCGGTAGCGGTCGCGAAGCGTTTTCTTGTCGATCTTGCCTGTCGCGGTCAGCGGAACGGTGTCGAACAATATGTCGTCGGGCATCCACCAGCGCACGACGCGGGTTTCGAGATGTGCGCGGATGGCATCCGCGGCAACCGTCTCGCCGTCATGCGTTTCGATGACGAGCAGCGGCCGTTCCTCCCACTTCGGGTGATGAACGCCGATCACTGCGGCAATGCGGACGCCGGGGCAGCCGACCGCGGCATTTTCAAGGTCGATCGAACTGATCCATTCGCCCCCGGACTTGATGACGTCCTTCGCGCGGTCGGTAAGGCGCAGGAAGCCGAAGCGGTCGATCGTCCCGATATCGCCGGTATCGAACCAACCGTCGGTATCGGCGGCGGGAAGGTCGGGGTAATAGCGATCGACCACCCACGGCCCGCGCACCTGCAGCTTGCCGGCCTGTTCGCCATCCCACGCCAGCGGAGCGCCTTCGTCGTCGATGATGCGCAGCTCGATCCCGAACTGCATCCGGCCCTGACGCGTCAGGATCGTTTCGGTCGCGAATTCTTCGCCCTCTGCCATCAGCAGCGGGGTAGGGGTCGCGATCACGCCGAGCGGATTTGTCTCGGTCATCCCCCATATCTGGAGGACCGTGACGCCATAGCGTTCACGGAAGGTCTCGGCCATCGCACGCGGGACCGCCGATCCGCCGATGACGAGGCGCTTGAGGTCGCCAACGCCTTTCCCGCTGGTTTCGAGATAGGCGAGATACATCGTCCAGATCGTCGGTACGCCGCCCGAAAAGGTGACGCCTTCATCGAGGATCAGTTCGGCAAGGCTGGCGCCGTCCATCTTGTCGCACGGCAGGACGAGCTTGCAGCCGTTGATCGCGGCCGTGAACGGCAAGCCCCATGCCGTCGCATGATACATCGACGAGCAGGGCATGATGGCGTCGAAGGCGCTGAACCCGAACGCACTGCTGAGGCCCGCCGCCATCCCGTGCAGCACGATCGAACGGTGACTGTAGAGCACGCCCTTGGGGTCGCCGGTGGTGCCCGAGGTGTAGCAGAGGAAGGCCGCAGCATTTTCGTCGAAGCGCGGCCAGTCGAAATTGCCGTCCTCAGCGGCGATCATCGCCTCATAGGGTGCGCCGAGCAGCACATAATGCTCGATCGCGGGCAACATCGGCTTCAACCGCTCGACCAGGTCGGCGAGATTGGTATCGAAGAAGAGGATGCGGCTGCCCGCATGGTTGATGGTGAAGGCGATCTGCTCGTCGCTGAGCCGCGGGTTCGCTGTATGCAGAACCGCGCCGATGCCGGGGACGCCGTAGAAGAGTTCGAGATGCCGGTGGGTGTTCCATGCGAGCGACGAGACACGGCCGCCGCTATCGATCCCGAGCGTTCCGAGCATCTGTGCGGCCTGCCGTGAGCGCCGCTCGCAGCCCGCCCAGTCATAGCGCCATAGCGGCTCGCCCGCGAGCTTGGAGACGATCTCGCGCGCGCCATGTGCGCGCGCGGCGTGGGTCAGTATCGCACTGATCTGCAGGGGGGCGTCCTGCATCAAACCGGGCAGCATCGTCTCTCCTTTCGTGGCGCTTATCGCGCCGTCGGTGGCAACAGGTCGTAACGGTCGATAAAATCGGCGGTTACACCATTTGTCCAGCCGAACCCGGTCTGCGTTTCATATTCTCCGCCGCCGCCCGCCCCCGACGTCTCGACGTCATATTTCTCGAACAACAGGCCGGTGCGGGCAAAAGTCGCGCCAACCGTATGGACCCAGCGCGCCGCGATGTCCCGCGCCAAGGCATTATGCCCATAGTTTTGCAGGCCCGCGACGGCGATCCATTGCAGCGGCGCCCATCCGTTCGGCCGGTCCCATTGCTGGCCGGAGTGGTTCAGCGTCGTGTTGAGCCCACCGGAAGCAAGCAGGCCGCTCTCGACCGCTTTTGCCGTCGCGTCGGCTTGTTCCTGCGTGGCGGCACCGACAAGAAGCGGCGCCAGAGAAGCAGCCGTCAGCGGGCTGCGAAGCATTCCGTTCCCGATATCGTAGTCGCCGAAATAGCCATCGGCCGCATTCCAGAGATAGATATTCATCGCCTCGCGCCGGTCGGCGGCAAGGCGTTCGTAATAGGTAGCCTCGGCGTCGCCGCTCACGGCGATGGCGGTTTCCAGGCCGAACAGGAACGCGTTGAGATCGATCGGGGCGATCATCGTCGTGCGGATCGACGAGAGCGCTTCGCCGTCCAGCCAGCGCGACGAAAAATCCCAGCCGCTTTCGGCGCCGGCGCGAAGGTCGCGATAGACGTCGCCGGCGGGACGGCTGCTGTCGGAAGCGGTCGCCACATCCTCGCGCCAGCTTTCGTCGCGGGGCGTATCACGCGGGTCCCAATAGCGGTTGAGCAGATGGCCGTCGGAGAGCCGCGCGACGCGGGCGCTTTGTTGGCCGGGCGCAACGCTTTCGGCGCCCTCCATCCACCATGCATGTTCGCGCTTCATCGCCGACAGCCGCCGCGCCGCAACCTGGGGCCGGTCGTCGCCGAGCAGTTCGACCATCATATGGAACAGCGGCGGCTGCGACCGGCCGAGATAATAGGTACGCGATCCGTTGGGAATGTGCCCGTGCGCGTCGATCAGGTCGGTCAGCGCATCGACGATTCCGTTGGCGAGCTCGAGTTCGCCATCGCGGACGAGACCGAGCATCGTGAAGAAGCTGTCCCAGTAATAGATTTCGCGAAAACGTCCGCCGGGGACGACGTGCCGGTGCTGGACGGGGAGGGCCGATCCGCTTGCGGCCTGTTCGGGCGCGCGGGCGAGATCCTTCCAGAGAGCGCGGATATGGTCGCGGAGCGGTAGCACCGCGGGGCGTGCGCCCTCCGCCGCGACGGGCAGGTCGAAATTGGCCGCGATGAACGAGAGCAGCGCCTCGTCTCCTGCGGGAAGCTGCGCGAAATCGCGCATGATCTCCGCCACGGGCCGCTTGGGCAGCGCGTCGACGAAGGTCTTGCCGTCGGGCAGGATGGCGCGCTCCTGCACCTTTGCAAGCAGCGGGCCATAAAGGTCCGCAGGGCTGGGTTCGGCACCCATCAGCTTGCCAGATGACGTTGGAAAAAGGCAGCTTGCGCCGCGAGCGCGTCGTCGGTCTCGGGGCACTCCATATAAGCCCAGAAGGCATGAAGCATGCCTTCATAAACCATCAGGTCGGCCTCGACGCCGGCCTTTCGCAGCGCAAGATGGAAGCGCACCGTCTGGCTCAGCAACTGGTCGCGGGTGCTGGTCATCAGCATCGTCGGCGGCAGTCCCGACAGGTCGCCGTAGATCGGGGACAACAGCGGATCGGTGCGGTCGGTTCCCACACTGTAATCGGCCAGGGTTTCGGGCGCCGACCGCGACCCCATGATCGGCGGTAGAAAGGCTTCGCAATCGCTGACGAGCGCGAAATCGGCGGACCCCGAAAAGACACCCGCTGCCCCCGGCAATGGCAGTCCCTCGGCCTTGATCCGTGCGAGAAGCTGCGCCGTCAGAACGGCGCCTGCCGAGGTGCCGTAAATGCCGATCGATCCGGCCGGCCGATGCTCCAGCGCATCCCTATAGACCGCCAGCGCATCGTCCACCGCCGCAGGAAACGGATGTTCGGGCGCCATGCGATACATGACGGTGATGATCGAAATCCCGGTCAGCCCCGCGATCGGAATCGTTTCAGTCTCCGACCCCGAATCGACCATGAAGCCGCCGCCATGAAAGTTGATCAGCAGCCGCCGGTTGGCAGCGGTGTCGCTTCCGCGGCGCCGCACAAACTTGACGGGGACGCCGGCGACCTTGCCCTTCTCGACCTCGACATCGAACCGCTTCGCGCGGCTCTTGTTCAGCGGCTTCAGATGATTGGCGGCCGCCGCACGCACCGCCTTACGCGTGATCGCGTTGCGCATCAGCGTCGCGGTCATTTCGGGCGCAGAGCCTGCCTTTACGAGAGGCTCCATGGCCGCGCGGGCTTCCGCGCTGACGGTCGGCGCGAAAGGCGGCTGAACGGGAGAGGCCGCCACCCGGTCAGTTCCCGAACCGGTAGCCGATCCGCACCCCGTACATCCGCGGTTCGGTATAGGTCAGTCCGACCATGCCCGACGACTGCGCATATTGGTCGAGCACGCCGACCGGCTTCGCCTCGTTGGTGATATTGTTGGCGAACAGCGTCAGGTCGATCGGGCGCCCCCCGATGTCCTTGAGCCCAATGCTGCCGTTGAGCACACCATAAGCAGGCAGGAAGTTGTAGAAACTGCTGTTGGTTTGCGCTGTCGAGACCCGGCTCTGGCGGGCATAGTTGACCGCCAGTACCAGATCGCCCGCGCTGCCCAGCGACGTCTCGTACGAGCCGCCGACCGAAATCTTGTGCTTGGGCGTATAGGGGAAGGGCGCGCCGTTGAGGATCGCTCCGGCGCTTCCGTCGGCAACCTCGGTATAGCGCGCGTCGATATAGGAGTAGCTGCCGTTCAGCGTCAGCCCCTTTACCGGGACGACCGCGAGGTTGAACTCGACGCCCTGGATCTTGCCTTTCGCCGCGCTGCGCGTGACGTTGAGCAGCACCGGCCCGCTCGGTGTATCGACCGCCTCTGCCGTGGTGCGCTGGATATTGTCATAGATGCCGCGATAGGCCGCGACGTTGGCGCGAACATCGACATTGCCGAGCGAGAATTGCGACTTCAGCCCGACCTCGATGTCGGACAGCCGTTCGGGCTTGTAGGTGCGGAACTGCGAACCGACCGGCACCGGGCCGTTGACGCCGCCAGACTTATAGGCGTCGCGCGCGGTGACATAGACGTGGACGCCCGGCGTCACATCATAATCGAGCGTCGCGGTATAGCTTGGATAGTCGCTGTCGACCGAACCCGAGACTTCGGGCGGTCCACCGATGGTCTGCGCCGTGAAGCTATGCTCCCAGGTGTAGCGGAGGCCGCCGGTGACGCTGAGCCCGGTGAGTGCCGGGGAAAGCTTGCCGAGATCGACCGTCGCCTGCCCGAATATCGCCTCGCTTTTGTTCGTCTGGGTGAAGAAGCCCGAGATTGTCGGAACGAGCGTCCCGATCGGGAAGAAGATATATGTTTCGATTCCTGCAGGATCGCTCCAGCTCTGCCGGTCGAGATAACCGCCGACCGAGAAATCGACCGCATCGTCGAACAGCTTACCCTGTAGTTGCAATTCCTCGGTGAAGAAATTGGGGGCTACGGTCGGGATGCGTCCGGTCTGCCCGGCGATCGGGAACGGCATCGCATCATAATCATAGCCGTAAATGGTACGCAGTTCGGAATAGCTGATGATGTTGCGCAGCTTGATATTGTCGCTGAGCTGCACCGACGCCTGGTTGATCACCTGCCAATATTTCGTCTCCGAAAACTGGTCGAGGTCATAGGATACGCGGCGCGGGCCGCGTGCCTGCTGCTCGGCGACCGCGGTGAGCACACCTGGGTAGAAGGCGGCGACCGGAAGGAACCCCAATCCCAATGCTGTGGCGTCGAACCCCGCGGCGGGATTATACGCACCGAGCACGGTGCCGCCGCCATTATTGTCCGAATGATAATAGCGCAGCATCGTATAGAGTTCGACATTGTCGGTCGGCGCCAGCGTCAGCCCGAAGCGGAAGCTTTCGTACGAGAGATTGTCGTAATCCTTGCCCTCGAAAAAGGGGCCGACATCCTTGGTATAGCCGTCGCGGCGTCCGACCTCGCCGGCGACGCGCAGCATCACGCGGCCTGGAACGATCGGCGTGTTGAGCGCACCCTCGATCCGGCGGTCGTTATAATTTCCTAGCTGGACGCGGACATAGCCTTCGAACTCGTCCTTCGGCTTGACGGGCTCGAACAGGATGTTGCCGCCCGTCGCATTCTTGCCGAACAATGTGCCCTGCGGTCCCGCCAGGACCTGGATATTGGCCATGTCGAAATAGGTCCCGACGCGGCCGTCGACGTTCACGCTGTTCGGGACTTCCGCGAAATAATTGACGACGCCGGGGGTCGATCCGAACGCCGGCCCCTGGCCGCGAAGCGCGAAATAGGCGAACTCGCGTGGGTAGCCGCCGCTGATCGTGAACAGCGAAGGCGTATTGTCGGCCAGCGAGGTGCGGTCGGTAACGCCCTTCTGCTCGAGCGCTTCGTCGGTGAAGGCGGTGACCGCGATCGGCACGCTTTGCAGATTCTCTTCGCGGCGGCGGGCAGTGACGATGATGTCGCCAAGGCCGCTGTCGTCGCTGGTGGCGGTTTCGTCGGCCGGCGGCGTTTCGGTCTGCGCAAAGGCGGCGGCGGGCAGCAGGCTCGCGCTGCTCGCGAGTGCAAGCAGAAAGGCGGAACGCATCGAAATCATCACTTCCCTCCCAAAGGATAGCCGGATTCGTCCGGTCGATGATGCGAATGCGTGAAAATGTTATCGATGTCAATAGGGCTTGCGCGATCTACGGGAAAGGCTATCACTAGGGATGATTTCTAAGTGCTATCGATAACATAAAGTGGATCGAATGAGAGAGGCGGGATGCAGGTGGATGGGATGAGCGACGCCGAGCAATTTGGGCCATGGGTCAGTGACGCGGCGAAGGCGCGGTTCGGCGCTTTCCTTCGGGAATCGGCTACGCCGTCTGACCTCGCTGATGCGCGGCCCTTTTTCCGCGACTATAACCAGCGTCTACTCGACAAGGCGCAGGCGAAATACACCGTAGATATCGACGAGCGCGAGATTGCGGGTGTGAAGGTCTATGAGGTCGCTCCGACCGGCGGCGCGGCGGATGCGCCGGTGCTGCTGTGCCTTCATGGCGGCGGGTTCATGTGGGGCGAAGGGCCGGGTGCGCTGCTGGAGGCTGTCCCGATCGCGGCGGTTTCCGGGATGCGTGTGCTTGCCATCGACTATCGGCTTGCGCCCGAGCATGTCTATCCCGCCGCTGTCGACGATGTCGTCGCAGTGTATCGCGCGCTGATCGAAACGGTCGAACCGGTGAAGATCGGTATATATGGCTGTTCGGCGGGCGCGGTACTGACGACGCAGGCGGTCGCGCGATTTCTTCATGACGGACTGCCTACGCCGGGCGCAATCGGCATCTTCCATGGCGCGCCGGTTCCATTCGCAGGCGACGCAGCGCTGGCCCAGGCGCTGTTCGACCCGCGGGCTGGGACGGGTGCTGCGCCGAAGGTTGAGGAGCTTCCCTATTTTTGGGGCGCGGATCTTGCCGATCCGCTTGTGCTGTCGGCCGAACACCCCGGAACGCTGGCTGGATTCCCGCCGAGCTTACTCATCTCGGCGACGCGCGATTTCGCCGCCAGCGCCGTGTCGGTCATGCATCGCCGCCTGCTCGCGGCGGGCGTCGATGCCAGCTTTGTCCTGTTCGACGGCCTCTGGCACGCGCATCACATGGACGTCGACTTGCCCGAGTCGGTCGAAACTTACGGGATCATCGCCGGTTTCTTCCGCAAACACCTTGGTTAGCGACTGGTCTCGCGCGCAATAAGCTCGACGGGAAGCGCCTGTGCCGTGATGGATGCGTTGCCCTCGATCAGTGCGATCACGGCATGGGCCAGTGCATGGCCGGCCTCGGCGCCGTCCTGACGGATCGAACTGATCGACGGGCGATGCACGCTCGCGATCGGCGCATCGTCAAAACCGACGATCGAGACGTCGCCTGGGACCGAGAGCCCGCGTCCCGACAGTGCGTCGCAGGCGCCGGCGGCGATGAAATCGCTTGCGGCAAAGAGCGCGTCGAACGCTGTTCCGGCGTCGAGCGCGCTGCGTACCGCCCCCGCGCCGCCCTCGGCGGTGAAGGGGCAGGGCAGGGCGCCGACCAGCCGCGCCTCGCTGGATGCCAGCGCTTCGCGAAACCCTTCCAGCCGTGCTGCGATTTCGGGGTGCTGGATATCGCCAAGGAACAGCAGGCGCGTGGCGCCCCGTGTGACAAGATGTTCGGCGGCGAGTTTGCCTCCCATGCGATTGTCGCTGCCGACGACCTTTGCGCTGACGCCGGGGACGGGCTCGCCCCAGACGACGATCGGCAAGTTCATTGCAGAGACCTGCGTCACGCGGTGCGCGCCTTCGCCCTGGCCCAGCATGACGGCGCCATCGGCGCCGACCGCGCTCGACGACAGGAAATGCTCATTGGTGGTCAGCAAGGTCGAATAGCCAGCCGGGGTCAGCGTTTCGAGCAGGCCGCCGATGATCGAGAGGATGAGCGGGTCGGTGTGCGACTGGCGGCCTGGGTCGATCTGGTCGATCACCACCGCGATGGTCCGGGTTTCGCGCGTGCGCAGGCTGCGCGCCGCGACATTCATCCGGTAACCGACCTCGTTCGCGACCTTCACGATGCGCTCGCGGACTTCGGGACGGACAAGGTTGCTGCCGCGTAGCGCGCGCGACACGGTGATTTTCGAGACGCCGGCAAGCGTCGCGACCATTTCCATGGTCGGGCGTTCGTCCTTGCCGATCTTGCCCATGATTGAACGTCCCCCGAAAATCCGAAACCCTATGTAGCCGCGAAGTAGCGGCGGACCAGCCCTCCGATCAAGTCATTGGCGGCTGCGACGGCGGGAATTGTGATCGGCAGGAACTGGAAGCCGTGCGGCAGGCCCTGCAGGCGGCGGGCCAGCGTTTCGACGCCCGCCCGGACCAGCGCGGCGGCATAATATTCGCCGTCGTCGCGCAGCGGATCTTCCGAGGCGGTGAGAATGATCGCCGGGGCAAGGCCGGCGTGGCTGTCGGCGCGGAGCGGCGAAGCGAGCGGATCGGACTCTGGAACATCGCCGAGATAATATTCGCGGCATGCATCGAGATAGGTTTTCGACAGGCCGGGTGCCGCGATTTCGGTGAACGACGGCAGCGAGAAGCTCATGTCGGTCGCGGGATGGATCAACAACTGGAACAGCGGCTGCGGCTTGCCTTCGTCGCGCAGGCGCAGCGTAACGGCAGCGGTCAGATTGCCGCCCGCGCTTTCGCCGCCGAGCGCGATACGATGGGGGTCGCATCCCAGGTCGGCCGCCGACCGGCGCGCCCAGTCGAGCGCGGTCATCGCATCGTCCAGACCTGCCGGGAATTTATGCTCGGGCGCCAGCCGATAACCGACGCCAAGCACCGCGCAGCCGCTCGCCGCAGCGAGGTGGCGCGTCATCGCGTCATGCGTGTCGAGATCGCCGAACATCCATCCCCCGCCATGCAGGAAGACAAGCAGCGGCAACGGGGTATCCGATGCGGGGCGATAGAGGCGGACCGGCACACCGTCGGCGTCAAAGCCCTCGACATGATCAATGTCGGTCCCGGGCATTGCTGCCCCCATCATCGCCATATGCGCGCGCATCATCGGAATGATCTCGGGGCTCAGCGGCGGCATGTCCTGCGGTTGGCCCATAGCGGCCGCGATATCGGGATCGAGCATGATATTCCTTTCTATGATATCGATATCAATTGTTGCTTCCCATGTCCAACGCGGATTGGAGCGATCGGTAAAGCTGGGGTGCTCGAACAACGACCTATGTGCTCACCGGCAATGGCGATCATGCGCGGACTTTGCTGTTAGCCCGCCCTTGCTTCAGTCGAGAATCGGCCATTTTTCGAATGTGAACATTCTCGAACAGCTTAACATAGGTTGGAGAGCCAGAAATTGGCGGCTTATCGAGCATATTGGCCATGCAACTTATGGCGGAGATAGACGTTTCCGGGCGTGTGGCGAGTATAGGGGAAAATTTTTCTTAGTAATCTAAATAAATCCACTTTGGTGTATAATGTTGGATTTTTGTTCTCATTTTGGGGAGTTGTTAACTTTTTTGGACCCTAATTAGACTGTAGGCGACAATAACTTAGGAAACGGGACCAGTTTCAACAGCTCATCTTGGGAGGTTTGAGAATGGCGCAGGGCAAAATAGTCGATTATGTATTGATCGATAAAGCATCCGGGCGCCAAATATCGTCTTCAGGAAATCGAATAGACTTAAAATCTCCCATGATCGTGAAGCTATTTTCACGACGCGATGACGTGCAAGAGATTGTTCGTGACGGAGATAGCCTCCTAATACGTTTCGACAACGGCGATTCGCTAACCATCGACCATTTCTTTACGCACGACGGCGCCCTGTCCAACAATCTCGTTTTCGAAGATCGCAATAGTGGCGCGCTTTGGGAATGGTTGCCGAGCGAAGCGGGCGGTGACGGCCTGGTTCCGCTGCAATCGATCGAATCCCTGCTGGTCGCGGAGGAAAATCATTCAATCGTGCCGATCCTTCTCGGAGCGGGCGCGATCGCCGGCCTGGCAGCCGTTGCGGCTGGCGGTGGCGGTGGTGGCGGCAGCGACGGTCCCGGAAATGGAAACACCGCCAATAGGGCACCCGTTGCGGTAGACGATGCGGCCAGCGCGACCGAAGACACGCCCTTCAGTTCGACAGTTCGGCTCGTGGCCAACGACACCGATGCCGACGGTGACACGCTGACCGTGGTTGCCGGAACCTTTGCGACGGCGCGGGGCGGCAGCGTAACGATCAATGCCGACGGCAGCTATACCTATACGCCGGCCCCCAATTTCAGCGGCACGGACAGCTTCGACTACACCGTAAACGATGGCCGCGGCGGAAGCGACATGGGTACCGTGACGCTGACGGTCGCTGGAGTGAATGATGCGCCCACAGCGGGCGCGGACTCCGCGACGACGCCCGAAGATACGCCGGTCGTGATCGACATTCTGGCCAATGACAGCGATGCCGACGGCAATGTCCTGGCGGTGACCGCCGCGAGCGCGACAAACGGCACGGTGACGATCGATCCGGTAACCGGCGCGCTGACCTACACGCCCAACCCCGACTTCAACGGTAGTGACACGATCACATACACGGTCGGCGATGGCGCAGGGGGCACGACTACCGGTACTGTTACCGTTACCGTTTCGCCGGTCGCCGACGCGCCAGTGGCGGGCGCCGATACGGCGTCGACAGACGAGGATACGCCGGTCGTGATCGACGTCCTCGCCAATGACAGCGATGCTGAGGGTGATCCGCTGACGGTCACCGCTGCCACCGCCACGAACGGCACAGTGACGATCGATCCGGTAACCGGCGCGCTGACCTACACGCCGAATCCCAACTTCAACGGCAACGACACCATCACTTATACGGTAAGCGACGGCACTGGAGAGGCGAGCACCGGGACGGTCGCGGTAACAGTGTCTCCCGTCGCGGATGCGCCGCTCGCGATCGATGATGTGGCGACGGTGACGGAAGACACGCCGTTCAGTTCGGTGATCAGCCTCATCGCAAATGACATTGATAGCGATGGCGATACCTTGACCGCTGTCGCCGGCACCTTTGCAACGGCACAGGGCGGAAGCGTAACCATCGCGGCGGACGGCAGCTATGTCTATACGCCGGCGGCGAACTTCAACGGCAGCGACAGCTTTACCTATACCGTGACCGACGGCGCGTTCACGGACACCGGGACGGTCACGCTGACGGTCACGGCCGTGAACGACGTCCCGGCCGCAGGCGCTGACGCGGCATCGACGGCCGAAGACACACCGGTGGTCATCGACGTCCTTGCCAATGACAGCGACGCCGAGGGTGATCCGCTGACGGTCACCACAGCCACCGCGACGAACGGCACGGTGACGATCGATCCGGTCACGGGGGCGCTTACCTATACTCCCAATGCGAACTTTAGCGGCAGCGACACGATCACCTACACGGTGAGCGACGGCACTGGCGGCACGGGCACGGGGACAGTCGCAGTGACGGTGTCGCCGGTCGATGACGGGCCGGTCGCGGTCGATGACGCGGTGACGGTGACGGAGGACACGCCATTTACCTCGGTGGTCAGCCTGATTGCAAACGACACCGACGGGGATGGCGACGTGTTGACGGCGGTGGCGGGCACTTTCGCGACCGCGCAGGGCGGCAGCGTCACGATCGCGGCGGATGGAAGCTATGTCTATACGCCGGCGGCGAACTTCAACGGCGCCGATAGCTTCATCTATACCGTGACCGACGGCGCACTGACCGACACCGGCACCGTGACGCTGAACGTGACGGCGGTGAATGACACACCATCCGCGGGCGCGGATACCGCGTCGACGGCCGAAGACACGACCGTAGTCATCGACGTGCTGGCCAACGACAGCGACGCCGATGGTGATCCGCTGACGGTGACCGCGGCCAGCGCGACAAATGGTGTGGTGGCGATCGATCCGGTGACGGGCGCACTGACCTATACCCCCAATGCGAACTTCAGCGGCAGCGACACGATCACCTACACGGTGAGCGACGGGGCAGGCGGCACGGGCACGGGAACAGTCGCGGTGACCGTATCGCCGGTCGCAGACGGGCCGGTTGCGGTCGACGACGCGGCGACGGTGGTGGAGGACACGCCGTTCAGCTCGGCAATCAGCCTGATCGCGAACGACACCGACGGGGACGGCGATGCGTTGACGGCGGTGGCCGGGACTTTCGCGACCACGCAGGGTGGCAGCGTCACGATCGCGGCAGACGGAAGTTATGTCTATACGCCGGCGGCGAACTTCAACGGCACCGACAGCTTCATCTATACGGTGACTGACGGGGCGTTGACCGACACTGGGACGGTGACATTGACGATCACCTCAGTGAATGACGTTCCGGTGGCAGGCGCCGATACCGCGTCTACCGCAGAAGATACGCCAATCATTATCAACGTTCTGGCGAACGACAGCGATGCCGATGGCGATCCGCTGACGGTGACCGCCGCCACCGCGACGAACGGTACCGTTACGATCGACCCGGTGACGGGCGCGCTGACCTATACGCCCAATCCCAATTTCAACGGCAGCGACACGATCAGCTATACGGTGAGCGATGGCACGGGAACGAGCGCCGGCACCGTCGCAGTGACGGTTTCGCCTGTGGCTGATGCACCGGTCGCCGTCGACGACGTGGCGACCGTCACCGAAGACACGCCGTTCAGTTCGATCGTCAGCCTGATTGCGAACGATACTGACGGTGACGGCAATGCGTTGACCGCCGTCGCCGGCACCTTTGCGACGGCTGAGGGTGGCAGCGTGACGATCGCGGCGGACGGCAGCTATGTCTACACCCCGGCGGCTAACTTCAACGGCACCGACAGCTTCCTCTATACGGTGACTGATGGTGCCCTGACCGACACCGGCAGGGTGACCTTGACCGTCACTGCGGTGAACGACGTTCCGGTCGCCGGGGCCGATACCGCCGCGACGGCCGAGGACACGCCGGTGGTAATCGACGTCCTCGCCAATGACAGCGACGCCGACGGCGACTCGCTCACCGTCACGGTCGCGACGGCAGTCAACGGGACCGTCACCATCGACCCCCTCACGGGTGCGCTCACCTATACGCCCGACACAGGTTTCAGCGGCACCGATACGATCAGCTACACTTTGAGCGACGGGGCGGGCGGAACGGCTGGTGGGGCGGTGATCGTGGTCGTATCGGCAGGCGCCGCTGCGCCGGTCGCCGTCGATGATACCGTAAGCGCGACGGAAGATACGCCTTTCGTTTCAACCGTCAGCCTGATCGCCAATGACACGGACAGCAACGGCGATGCCTTGACGGCCGTCGCCGGCACCTTTGCGACGGCTGAGGGCGGCAGTGTCACGATCGCGGCGGACGGCAGCTATACCTATACACCGGCGTCGAACTTCAGTGGCACCGACAGTTTCATCTATACCGTCACCGATGGCGTTCTGACCGACACGGGCACGGTGACGTTGACCGTGGCGGGAGTGAACGACAGTCCGGCGGCGGGCGCCGACACCGCATCCACGGCCGAAGATGTGCCCGTCGTGATCGACGTTCTGGCGAACGACAGCGATGCCGATGGCGACCCGCTGACCGTCACGGCCGCCACCGCGACGAACGGAACCGTCTCGATCGATCCGGTGACGGGCGCTCTCACCTATACGCCCAATGCGAATTTCAGCGGCAGCGACACGATTACCTATACCGTGAGCGACGGCGCAGGCGGAACGACGAGCAGTACGGTCGCGGTCATAGTCTCGCCGGTCGCAGATTCGCCGGTGGCGGTCGATGATGCGGCGACGGTCACGGAGGATACGCCCTTCAGTTCGGTGGTCAGCCTGATCGCCAACGACACGGATGCCGATGGCGACACGCTGACGGCGGTCGCCGGGACCTTCGCGACCGTTCAGGGTGGTAGCGTGACGATCGCGGCAGACGGCAGCTATGTCTATACCCCGGCCCCGAACTTCAACGGCACCGACAGCTTCATTTATACGGTGACCGACGGTGCGCTGACCGATACCGGCACCGTGACGTTGACGGTCACGGCGGTGAACGACGCACCGGTGGCAGGTGCTGACACTGCATCGACGGCGGAAGATACGCCCGTCGTGATCGACGTTCTGGCGAACGACAACGATCCCGAAGGCGCCCCGCTGACGGTCACGGCTGCCACGGCGCTGAACGGGACGGTGGCGATTGATCCCGTCACTGGCGCATTGACCTACACGCCCAACGCGAACTTCAGCGGCAGCGACACCATCACTTATACCGTGAGCGATGGCGTGGGCGGCACTAGTGGCGGAACGGTCGCGGTAACCGTCTCGCCGGTCGCGGATGCGCCGGTTGCGGTGGATGACGTGGCGACGGTGACGGAGGATACGCCCTTCAGTTCGGTGGTCAGCCTGATCGCCAACGACACGGATGCCGACGGCGATATATTGTCCGCGGTGGCCGGGACTTTCGCGACCACGCAGGGTGGCAGCGTCACGATCGCGGCGAACGGGAGTTACGTTTATACCCCGGCAGCGAACTTCAACGGCACCGACAGCTTTATTTACACCGTAACCGACGGTGCGCTGACCGACACCGGCACCGTGACGCTGACCGTCACGGCGGTGAACGACGCGCCCGTGGCGGGTGCCGACACTGCGTCGACCGCCGAAGACACGCCGGTGACGATCAATGTTCTGGCCAATGACAGCGATGCCGACGGTGACCCGCTTACGGTCACGGCCGCCACCGCGACGAACGGAACCGTCTCGATCGATCCGGTAACAGGTGTGCTGACCTACACGCCCAATGCGAATTTCAATGGCAGTGATACGATCAGCTATACGATAAGCGATGGCCATGGCGGCACCGCTTCTGCGTCCGTGGCCGTTGTCGTCGCTCCGGTGAATGATGCGCCGATTGTGGTCAACGCCGCTGCCGGCGTCGCTGAATCGGGCCTTCCCGGCGGTCTGCTCGACGGCGGGTCTGTCCCGGCGCCGACAAGAGCGACGGGGACGATGACGCTGTCGGATGTGGACGGATCGGTCACGAGCGTTGCGGTGACCGGCCCGACTGGCCTGACTTCCAACGGCGTGCCGATCGCCTGGGCGGGCAGCTTTGCGGGCGGCGTTTATACGCTCACCGGAACGGCCGGCGGCGCCACCGTCGCGGTGCTCACCCTCGGCACGTCGGGCGCATATAGCTTCGATCTCGCGCGCCCGATCGATCACCAGGCCGCCGGCCAAGATCTGCTGGCGCTGGGCTTCGTCGTCACGGCGACCGACAATGGCGGTGCCTCGTCGAATGGCCTGCTCACGGTCGAAGTCCGCGACGATGGGCCGGTGGCGCAGCCTGCCGATCATTTTGTGGTCGGCGTGCCCGGTCAGGCGTCCGGCGACCTGGTCGTCGGCTATGGCGCCGATGGCGGCCATGTCCAGTCCATCACCGTGGGCACCTACACGCTGACGTTCGACCCCGACGCAGACGCCGTCACGGGGGCGGGCACGCTGGGCACCGTCGCCAGTTGGAGCTTCGACCCTGCGAGCGACCAGCTCCTGATCAATACGACGGCGGGCGAAACGATTGCCGTCGACATGATGACCGGCGCATATCAATATGCGGCGCTCGCAACCGCAGCTTCTCAAGCCCAGGCGCCGGTGGTTAACGTCAATGCATCGGCGAGCTTGCTTGGCTTGGTCAACGCCGACGCGCTGGATCTGATCGGCATCGGCACCGACCAGATGCTGACCGCGGTCGATGCGAACAACAATATTTCACAAGTGCAAATTCGTGCGGAAGCGCTGTTGGGTGCCGGGCTTAGCCTCGGAACCAATGCGGGCTATCACCTCGCCTGGTCGGCGGCGATGGCGGCCGAGTTCGGCCTCACTGTCGTCGAGACCAACAATATTTTCGCGCTCACCATCGGCATCCCGCCGCTGGCGGTGAGCGTCAATACGCAGTCCTTCTCGGCGCTGTTGATAACATCGGCCAACGGGCAGCCGATCGACAATTTGCGCCTGAATGAATTTCTTGCGACGGTCTATGTTCAGCAAAGCGGCGGCCTAAATCTCGCCGCGCTGAACCTCCTGCCGACCATTTCGATAACGGCGACCGATACGTCGGGGGCCACCGCCACGGATTCCGACAGGGACCTCTTGGGAACGAGCCTGCTCGATCCCGCAAATGATCCTGCGGGCGTTACGGAGGGTACTGCCGCCCCCAACACGCTGACCGGGACAGCCGAGGATGAACGTCTCTACGGCTATGCCGGCGCCGATAATCTGAGCGGCGGCGGCGGCAATGACCTGCTACGCGGCGGGCTTGGCAACGATGTATTGAACGGCGGTGCGGGCAACGACATCATCGTCGGCGGTCGCGGCAACGACACGCTGACGGGCGGCACCGGCAGCGACCGCTTCATCTGGGAGGTGGGTGATCAGGGGACCGTCGGCGCGCCCGCGCAAGACGTGATCGCCGACTTCAACGGCGCGCCGGCCAGCGCCGGCGGTGACATCATCAACCTCGCGGGCATTCTCCAGGGCGAAGCGGCGATAGGCAATATTTCGGGCAATCTTGCCAATTATATCCATGTCGCCGTTGCCGGCGGGAACACGATCATCTCGCTCAGTTCGAGCGGCGGCTTCGCGGGCGGCTTCAATGCCGCGCTGGCGGACCAGCAGATCCAGTTGTCGGGCGTCGATCTCGTCGGCGGGCTGACCTCGCAGTCGGAGATTATCGGCAGACTGCTTGCGGGCGGCAACCTGGTGGTCGACCAGGCGACCAGTTCGGCGCAGGCGAACAGCCTGACCACGATCGGGGCCGTCATCGCCGACAATGACGGGGACACCGCGTCAACATCGGTATCGTTCGACAGCCGCACCCCGACGGTCACGCCGGGCAACCGCGCGCCGATCGCGCAGGCGACCGATGTCGACCTCCTCGGACTTGTCGGTCTGAGCGCGCTCGACATCATCGACCTCAGCCGGCAGGCGATCGTGGCATTCGATCCCGACGACAATCTGCAACAGGTGGTCGTTTCCTATGCCGCACTCGTCAGCCTCAATCTGGCTGATGCGGAACTGACCGTTTCGAACGCCTTGGCGGCCGAACTCGGACTGTCCGTGTCGGTCGTGAACACGGCGGGCATATTGGGGGTCGTTGGCCCGACCTCGACATTGACGATCACCTCGGCCGACGGGCGAGTTATCGACAATTTCGCGGTGAACCAGTTGCTGGCGACGATGCAGTTGGAGTCGGGCGTCAACCTGCTGGCCCTTTTGCCGCCGGCCAGTCTCGACGTCAGCCTGCTCGGAAGTTTCAGGGTAACCGCGACCGATTCTGACGGTGCGATCGATACCGACCTGATCTCGACCCTCGCAAATGCCGATGTTCTCCAGGGGCTGCTCGGCGCGGGTGGCAGCCCCGACATCGTCGAAGGTACGTCGGCCAACGACACTCTTACGGGGACGCCGGCCGGGTCGATATTCGAACGGCTCTATGGATATGAAGGCGACGACACGCTCGATGGCGGCACCGGCAATGATCTTCTGATGGGCGGTGCCGGCAATGACACGCTCAATGGCGGGGTCGGCAACGACATATTGATCGACGGCAACGGCGCCGACATCTTTAACGGCGGTGCCGGCAACGACATCATCCTGCTGTCGGGCCTCAATTTCCTGTCGATCAACGGCAATGCCGATTTCGACACGCTGGTGCTCGATGGCATCGATCTGGCTCTCGGCGGGTCCAGCAATATCTCCAATATCGAGCGCATCGATCTTGGCTATGACGACGACAGCAATGTGCTCGATATTTCGGAGGCCGGCATATTGGCCGCAACCGGCGGGGGCGTCTTGCAGGTCACCGGCGACAGCAACGATATCGTCAATCTGAACGGCGCGTGGGTCGTGGGCGCAAGCCAGACCATCGGCGGCACGATTTACGACCAATATATGCTGAACGGCGCGACCGTCCTGATCGAGCAGGGCGTCCACGTCATTGCGTAGCCTCTCCGTATCCCCCCTGGCTCCGTTGCCTGCATGATCGGCGAAGTGGCGGCGGCGGGGGGTGACACGGGGAAAGGGCGCATTGCGAGCGCGCGCGGCCGGTTCGCATCTGCAAAACTGGCGGCGCTGTCGTGCCTATGGATTTTGTCGCCGAACCCGGCGTCCGCTCAGGCTGTCACACCGCCGGTCTATGGTCCGCCGGGGGCGGAGGAGGCGCGCGCGGAGGGTTTGCCGTGGTTCGATCCGCAACTGGAGGAATTGGCGAACCGTGCGGTTGCGGACCACCCTTCGATCGTCGCGGCGAAAGCGAATGTCCGCGCTGCGGGCGCCGATCTCAGGGCCTCGCGCTGGCAACGCTTTCCAAGCTTTGGGGTCGAGGGGCTGATCCTCGGCCAGCGCAGCGACCGTGCGCAAGCCACCGTCACGGTCGAGCAGCCGATATGGACCGGGGGCCGGATAAAGGGCTCGATCGGCCGGGCGCGGGCGGCCGAACAGGCGGCGCTCGCCAGCTACGATCAGGCGATCCTCGATATCGCGCTGCAAGTGGCGGCGTCCTACTACGAATTTTTTCGCGCAACGCAGCGTCGCGCGATCCTCGACAGCAGCCTCGAGCAGCATCAGCGTCTGCTCGCGTCGATGGAACGGCGGGTTGCACAGGAGGTCAGCCCGCGGTCCGATCTGGAACTTGTTCGTGCGCGGACCGCGCAGGTCTCGCAGCAAATCAATCTGACCGTGGCGCAGCAGCAATCCGCGATTCAGCGCCTCCGCGAACTTGTCGGCGATCCCTTCTACACGGTGACGTCAACCTATCGCGAAGCTGCCGATTTGCCGAATCTCGACCGCGAAGCGCTGGTCGCGGCGGGGCTCGAATTCAATCCCGGGCTGCGCCGCGTGCGCCTGGAAGCCGAGGTCGCCGACGCCGACGCGCGGATCGCGAAAGCGCAGACGCTGCCGCAACTTAACGCGCAATATGGCTATGGCGAATTCAATGGCCATCAGATCGGCCTTGCCGTGCGGATGCAGATGGACGGCGGGCTTTCGCGCTTTGCCGCCGCCGACGCCGCCCGCCTGCGCCAATTGTCAAGCGAGGCACAGATCGGGACCGCCGAGCGCGAGCTTCGCGACATATTGGTGATCGATCATGTCGAATATGAAGCGGCGACGGCGCGGGCGGAGACGACGCGCTTCTCGGCGGAAGCATCGCAGCGCGTTACCGAATCCTATATGCGCCAGTTCACCAGCGGCCGGCGGACCTGGCTCGATGTAATGAACGCGGTTCGTGAGAGCACGACGGCGCAGATCGACGCGCTCGATGCGCGCGTGAACATGCTCGCCTATCTCACCCGGCTCATGATGCGGACGGGGCAATGGCAAACGGTCGGGGAGGCGAGCGGTCCATGAACCAGCCCCATCAGGAACTGATCGAGGCGCTCGCCCGCCGACGCGGCATCAGCCTGGCGCCGGATTGGGCGGCGGGGGCGCCCGGCGATCTGGATTTGAACGATCCCGAGGCCCTGACCAAGCTGGCCGCGGCTCTGAAATGGCCGGAGCCCCGGCAGGTTCGCGAACGACCGCGAGCAAACGCCTTCCCCTTGCTGATCCTGACGCCATCCGGCTGGGCGCTCGCCGAACAATGGGACACGCCGACGACCATCCGCGCGCTGGCGATCGGCGGGGCCCAACAGGTCGCGTGGGATAAGGATTGTCTGCTGATCGAGATGCGTTTTCCGGCGATGGCCGAAAGGCCGAATTTCATGCGCGCACGGAGCATATTCTGGTCCGCGATCATGCGCCGCAAGCATATATTGTTCGAGACGGTGGTCGCCACCATCGTGGTCAATACGCTCGCGCTTGCGACATCGCTCTACTCGATGCAGGTTTATGATCGTGTCATCCCTCGTGGCGGTTTCGCTACCCTATGGGTTTTGACGGCCGGGATCGGCTTCGCGCTGCTAATCGATTTCGTGATGCGCGTGATCCGGGCGTTAATGGTCGGGCGCGAAGCGATGGCCATCGATGCGGAGGTGTCGGAATATTTCTTCGATCGCATGCAGGCCGTCCGCCTCGACGCGCGGCCGCCGGGGATCGGAACGATGGCGGCACAATTGCGCGGGCTGGAACAGGTGCGCCAGATTTTTTCCTCCGCCTCGATCTTCGTCATGGCGGATCTGCCGTTTGCGCTGTTGTTTCTGGTCGTGATGGCCGTGATCGGCGGGGTTATCGCGATCGTGCCGCTGGCGATATTCGCGCTCTCGCTGCTGCTCGCCGTCATATTTTCACGCGGCATCCGCGAACATGCGGACAGGACGCAGGTCACGGGCAATCGCAAGAATGGCCTTTTGGTCGAAGCGCTCGACGCATCGGAAACGATCAAGGCCAATCGGGGCGGATGGCATATGCTCGCCGCGTGGAACGACCTGATCGACGCGGTCAATGGGCATGATGTGAAGGTTCAGCGCTGGTCGGTGTTCGCCAGTCAGACCTTCTCCTTTCTTCAGCAGGTCGCCTATGTCGGCATCGTCGTGTGGGGCGCCTATCGCGTCAATCAGGGCGACATGACGATGGGCGGACTGATCGCGTGCACGATCATCAGCGGCCGGATAAATGGCCCCCTCGTCGCCGCGCTGCCCGGCTTTGTCGTTCAATGGGGCTATGCCCGCGCATCGCTGCGCGCGCTCGACCAATTGCTGGCGATGCCGAGCGATCAGCCGCTCGATACGCAGAAGATTCGCCCCGACACGCTTTCCTCGGTCTTGAAGGCAGAAAATGTCGCCTTTTCACATGGGGAATCGCGCTTCGGCCTCGCCGTTCCGAAACTGGAAATCGGACCGGGGGAGCGCGTTGGAATCATCGGATCGGTCGGCGCGGGCAAATCGACTTTGCTCCGGCTGCTGGCCGGGCTGGTTCCGCCTCAGAAGGGGCATATGCTCCTCGGCGGCATCGCGCTCGACCAGATTGCGGAAGACAATCTGCGGCGCGAAATCTGCTATTTCCCCCAGGATTATCGGCTCGTGTCGGGCACCTTGCGGGACAATCTCACGATGGGCCTGCCGACCCTTTCGGACGATCACCTGCTCGAAGCGGCGTCGCGGACAGGGCTCGACGACTTGATACGGACGCACCCCAAGGGGCTCGATCTTCCGGTTTTCGAAGGCGGCGGCGGACTGTCGGGGGGGCAGCGCACCATGGTCGGCCTGGCCCGCGTCTTCCTTCTCAAGCCCCGATTCCTGCTGCTCGACGAGCCGACGTCCAATCTGGATCAGGAGAATGAGGCACGCGTTCTGGCTTTCCTCTCCAAGCTCAGCGATCCGTCGACGTCGGTCGTCATCGTCACGCACAAGCTGCAATTCCTTGGCGCTATGTCGCGCCTGCTCGTGATGCAGGCGGGACGCGTCGTGCTGGATGGCGACACGGCTTCGGTACTGGACAAATTGCGCCGTGGGGAAAAGGCGGCTTCCGCCGTTCAGCAGTCTCGGACCGGGAGCTAGGCATGGGGTTTCCCAGATTCTTATTCCGGCGCTCCAGCATGGTCATCAATGTGACCGCTATCGCGCTTGCCGGCCTCCTCGTCTGGGCGGGGTTCGCGGAGATCGATCAGGTCAGCCGCGCGACGGGACAGGTCATTCCCGCGGGCCGGGTGCAGGTGATCCAGAGCGCCGACGGCGGCGTGATCGGTGAAATCCTGGTGCGCGAAGGCGATCGCGTCCGTCGCGGGCAGAAACTCGTCGTCCTCGACCCCGTCCGCATTCAGGCGGCGGTGGAGGAATCGCGCGCTAAGGTCGCGAGCTATCGGACGATCAAAAGCCGGGTCGAGGCCGAACTGTTCAATCGTCCGCTGGTCTTCACGGACGATGTTCAGTCGTTTCCGGAGTTCGTCACCAATCAACGGCAACTCTACAGTCGCAGGCGCACCGCGCAGGCCGAGGACATCGGCACATTGCGGAACATGCAGGCGATCGCCCGCCGCGAGCTTGAAATGAATATGCCGCTGCTCGAATTTGGCGACGTCAGCCGCAGCGAGATCATGCGGCTGCAAAGGTCGGTTGCGGACATCGAAGGGCAGATTGCGAACCGGCAGAACAAATATCTTCAGGATCTACAGGCCGAATACAGCCGCACCGAAGAGGAGTTGGTTGTCGCCGAGCAGACGCTGAAACAACGGATCGCCGCGCTGGATGCGGCGATCCTTTTTGCGCCGACGGATGGCGTAGTCAAAAATGTGCGCTTCACGACGATCGGGGCTGTCCTGCGTCCAGGCGACGAGGTGTTGCAGATCGTCCCGACGGGCGACAAACTCATCATCGAGGCCAAGGTGTCGCCGGTCGATATCGCGTATCTGCGGGTCGGTCAGGACGCTTCAGTGAAATTCGATGCCTATGATTCCTCGATTTATGGCTCCGCAAATGGCCGGGTCACCTACATCAGCCCCGACACGCTGACCGAGCAAAAGCCAACCGGCGAGCAGATATTCTATCGCGTCAATGTCACGGCCGACGCGCGTTCGCTACGGCCCAGGGCAGGTGAAAAGATCGAGATTCAGCCGGGCATGACCGCCACTGTCGAGATCAAGACGGGGCGGAACACCGTGCTCAGATATCTGCTGAAGCCCATATCCAAGACATTCGGCGATTCCATGGGCGAACGCTGAGGGCGAGCCCCTCGATCGAAGGCAGCCGTTTCGGCAATGACCCTCGCGGCTGCGCGCATGTGCGCCGTCGTCCTGCGCCGCTCCGAATTAAACTCGCCTAACTCAAGACGTTGGCCAGCGGCGGTTCGGAGCCGCTGGAGGTATAGGGAATCGATATAGAAGGAGCCTGCAATATTATTTTTATTATAGGGCTCAGCTTCGCACTCTTGAGGCCGAACGGTTGTGACGGGACGCATGGCCCGGTCCGGGAGGGGCGAGAAAATGAAAAAAACGACTGCTGGAAATAGGGCTTTTCTGTTGCTGGGGGCGATGTCCGTCCTGACGGTGCCCGATATGGCGCTTGCGCAGGAGAAGGAAACATCCGGTGGCGGGCTCGAAGAGATCGTCGTCACCGCGCGGAAACGCGAAGAGAATTTGCAATCGGCGCCGCTGTCGGTCGCGGCAATCGGCGGTGATACGCTCGAAAAGGCCGGAATCGACGAATTTTCGGAAATCGCGAGCCGCGTGCCGGGCTTTACCTTCAACCCCGACAACGTGTCCGAACCGAATATCTTCCTGCGCGGCATCGGCACCGATATCGAAAGCGCCGCGTCGAACCCGGCGATCGGCTTTTTCCTGAACGACGTCTATCTGTCACGCGCGCAGGGCACCGCGATCGAATTGTTCGACCTTGAACGCGTCGAGATCGTCCGCGGGCCGCAGGGCACGCTCTATGGCAAGAATGTCGTCGGCGGCGCGATCAACTTCATCACCCGCAAACCGACCGACGAATTTCGTGCGGGGGCAGAGGCGGGCTTCGGCAATTATGGCAGCTTCGAGGTCAAGGCGAACGTCGCGGGCGGGCTCGGCGACGGGCTGTCGGGCAGCATCGCCGCGAGCGCGCGGCATCATGACGGCTATGCGCGCAACACGTTCACCGGCAACAACGTCGAGGATCTCGACGCCTATGGCGTGATGGCGCAGCTCCGCTACCAGCCGGACGACCGGCTCGACATTTTGCTGACCGGCGACCTCACGCGGCGGCGCGGCGGTGGTAAGTGGGTCGATATCCAGACGCCGTCGGATCATAATATCCCGTTCGTGAACCCCGAACGGCGGCGCGGCCCGAACAATATCGACGGCAAGCAGGATGCCGATCTGGGCGGTGTCCATTTGAGCGCAAATTACGACACCGGCTCGGGCACGATCACGTCGGTGACCGCGTATCGCGAAGGCAAGTTCGCGTCGGTCAACAATGATGCGGGCAGCTTCATCGATTTCACGAAGATGATCTATGGCGCGGACGGCCGCATCGATTTCGGCGCGATCGACCATTCGCTGTTCAACGATGATTATTATATCAACGACAAGGATGAAACCGCGAAGAGTTTTTCGCAGGATCTGCGTTTCCGGTCGGACTTCGACGGACCGTTCAATCTGCTCGCGGGGCTCTACTACCAGCACGAGAGCGTCGATCGCACCGAGATCGCCGACTATATCTTCGTCGAATTCTATGCGCAGGGCAAAGAGATCGCCGAAACGCGGCTGAAGAGCGATACCTGGGCGGCGTTCGCCGAAGGCACGTTCGACATCACCGACACGCTGGGGGTGACTGCGGGCATCCGCTACACCAAGGACCGGAAGCGCTTTTCGGTCTATCGCGAGACGATCGGCGATTTCCTCGGCGCCGAGTTCGAGGATGAGAACGGCAATTTCACCCGCGCCTTTTCGGCATCGAGCAAGCAGAGCTGGGACGCATGGACGCCCAGCGTCAACCTGCACTGGCAGCCGGCAAAGGACGTCTATGTCTATGGCCTCGTCTCGAAGGGCTATAAATCGGGCGGCTGGAACGGCGAGAATGCCACCAACCCGGGCGAGGCGCGCCTCGCTTACGATCCTGAATATGCGTGGAATTACGAGCTCGGGACCAAGACGACCTGGCTCGACAACCGGCTGCGTTTCAACGTCACCGGCTTCTGGACCGAGTATAAGGACCTGCAGACGCAGCAGTTCGTGATCTTCGACCCGAACTTGCCCGCCGACAATGTCATCTCGAACGCCGGCAAGGCGCGGGTGAAAGGGATCGAACTCGAAACCGCGCTCGCTCCGGTCGACGGCGTGACGCTCTTCGCCAACTATACCTATATGGATGCAAAGATCACCGGCGACCTCATCAGCACCGAACTGCAATATGACCCGAGCTGCTTCTGTTCGGTGCCGGTGCCGACGAACTTGAAGGGCAACCGGTTGCGGCGTTCGCCCAAAAACTCGTTCAGCGTGGGGGGCGACGTGACGGTGCCGGTCAGCAGCCGGATCAACGCTTTCGTGCGCGCCGACTATAACTGGACCGACGATTTCTTCTTCGACAATGAGAACAGCCCGCGCACGCGGCAGAAATCGGTCGGTGTGCTGAACGGGTCGATCGGCATTGCGACCGAGGACGACAAATGGGAATTGCGCCTCTGGGCCAAGAACCTGACCAACGAACTCTATGAATCGGGAAAGAGTGACGTGATCGGCTCGGTCCTCGTCTCGTACAATCCGCCGCGCACCTATGGCGTGACGCTTCGCTGGAAATATTGATCGCGCGGGGGCGGGCGGCGATGCGTATCGGGCTGATCGGTTTCGGTTTCATCGGAGCCGAGCTCTACCGGCGCATCGCCGCTAGCGACCGGCGGGACGAGGTCGTCTTCATCCACTCGCGTTCGCGCGAGCGACTGGCGGGATTGCCAGAGGAGGTGATCCTCGACGACCTGTCGGCCGCGCCCGACCGATCCCCCGACCTGATCGTCGAAATGGCGGGGCCGGAAGTCAGCTGCCAATATGGCACGGCTTTCCTGGCCTTTGCCGACTATATGCCACTGTCGCTGACCGCGCTCGCCGACGAGGCGCTGTGCGACCGCCTGACCGACGCGGCGGGGCGATCGGGGCGATCGCTGCTCGTTCCGCATGGGGCGCTTGTGGGTCTCGACAGCCTCGTCGAATGGCGCGACATGTGGGACGAGGTCTCGATCAGCTTTCGCAAGCCGCCATCGAGCCTTGGGGTGACAGGGGCGGGGGCAATGCAAGAGACTATATTGTTTGACGGCAGCGTTCGCGACATTGCGGCGCGTTATCCGCACAATGTCAACGCGATGGTCGCCTGCGCGCTGGCCACGACCGGCCTCGACCGCTGCCGCGCACGGCTCATTTCCGATCCCGCCATCGATTGCCTCGAACTTGCAGTCGAGGCGCGCGGGCATGACGGCTCGCGCCTGTCGATCTGTCGCCGCCAACCCGCACGCGGTGTTTCGGGAAGCGAAATGGCCGCCGCCGTCCATGCTTCGGTATGCCGGGTGGGCGGCCGCGCGGACGCGATGGCGTTCGTATGACCATCGACGAAAGCGGTCCCGTCCCGATCCAGCCGGTTGTCGACCGGCTTGCGTTCGGCGCTTTTCATGCGCGCGTGCTCGCGCTCGTCGCAGGGGTCATCCTGCTCGACGGGTTCGACATCCAGCTTGCCGCCTTCGCCGCGCCCGCAATCCTCGCCGACTGGCAGATTGGCTCGGCCGCGCTTGCCCCCGTCATGGCCGCGTCGCTGCTGGGCATGGCGGTGGGAACTAGCGTCGGCGGCCGGATCGGCGACCGTTACGGACGGCGCAGGGCATTGATCGGCGCGGCCTTCTGGTTCGGCGCGACCGCGATGCTCACCGCGCTTTGCCGCGATGTGACGAGCTTTTCGGTGCTTCGCTTCATCACCGGCCTCGGCCTTGGCGCGGCGGTCCCGAACGCGACGGCGCTGGTCGCCGAATGGATGCCGGAACGCGCGCGCAACTACGCGCTCACAATCATTTCGGTCGGGGTGCCGTGCGGCGGCATTGTCGGCGCGGGGCTCGCCTCCTGGCTGATCCCCGCCTATGGATGGCCCGCCGCCTTTCTGGTGGGCGGGGGATTGCCGCTGCTGCTTGGCATCCTGATGATCGGCGCGCTCCCCGAATCCCCGATATTGCTCGCGCGGCGCGGCGATGCCGATGCACGGATCGCGGCGCTTGTTGCGCAAGCGGGCGGCACGGCGACGGGGCCGTTCGCGCCGCCGCCCGTCGTTGCGCAGGGCGGGCATGTTCTTTCGCCGTCGCTGCGGCGCTCGACGATCGGGATGAGCATCGCCTTCTTCGCCGCGCTGATGGCCGTCTATGCGTTGCTTAGCTGGGTCCCCGTGCTGTTGACGGGGGCGGGGTTCGAAATGGCGAGCGCGATCCGTGGAGCGATGATCCTCAACCTGTCGGGGGTCGCGACCTCGTTCGCGCTCACCTGGCTGATGCTGCGTATCGGGTCGCGGCGTACGATGATCGGAACGATCTGCGCGGGTCTTGCCGCGCTGGCTTTGTGGGCCGTGCTGCTCCACACGCCCGGCGTTCCGCATGGCGCGATCCTGTTCGGTCTCGCGCTCGCCGGAGCGGGGGTGTTGTCGCTTCAGGTGCTGTTGCTCACCCTGTCGGCGCATGTCTTTCCGGTCGAGTGCCGGTCCGCGGGCATCGGCTATTCGATCAGCGTCGGACGGCTTGGTGCGATTGCCAGCGCGTTCGGCGCGGGCTTCCTGCTCGCGCGTCCGAACGGGCTGCTGCTCTATTTCGGGCTGGTCGCGGCGGCGCTAATGTTGCTGGCCGCCGCGATGCTCCTCGTCGACCGCCACCTGCCGCCGCGCGATTAGGGTGTGACGATCGCTTTCTGAATAGGAAGGCCTGTGCCCCTGCCTTCGCGGGGGGCACGCAGTTTCTTCAATCGAAGTCGGACAGCACCCTAATCGCGTGGCGGCCAGGGCTTCGCAGGCGCCTTGAACGAGGGCGTGCCGATCAGCGGCGACGACAGCGCGTAGAAGCCGTGATTGGTGAAAGCCCACAGGATGTTGCGGTCATATTCGGCGAAGATGCCATAGGTCAGATTACCCTGCGACTGGCCGCCGGTTTCGGCCTCGGTCGGGAAGCGCGGGACGAAATAGCCGGCAATCGACGGCTTGGTCGGATCCTTCACGTCGAAAATCTGAACCCCGCCGTTGTAAAAGGCATAGGCGACCACGCCGTCGCGAAAGCGGCCGGGTTGCGTGAGGTAACCCGACCGTTTGGGGCCAAAGCTGCCGCGCCGTTGGCAGAAATCGGTGAAGGCGGCGTCGGCGGGCGGGATGGGGCGGGGGAATTTGGCGGCGATTTTCAGCTTCGCCGGGTCGCGCGCATCGACGACCAGTATGTCCTTGTACGGCTCATAACATTCGTCGTTCATCGGATAGCCGTTGGTGAAGATATAGCCGGTCCGCTCATATTGGCTGAGGTCGACATTATCGAATTCTGTTCCCGCGAATTTCGGGACCTGATTGACGTGCCCGACGATCCTGATGTCGGCGGGATTGCTGATGTCGAGCGAATAGAGGCCGAGCCCCGCCATCGCGCCAAAGGCGATCTTGCCGCCCTCGTCGGGCGCCTTGGTCATGAACGGGGGCATGCGCGATCCGAACCAGGAGGTGCGATTGCCCGCGCGTGGGTTCATCAGATAGGCCGCTTCATGGCCCGGATCGCCGAGGATTTGGCCGGGCGCGGCGAACTGGCTGACGAAGGTCGGGTTCGCGGGATCGGTCATGTCCCAGACCTGATAGCCCGGGGTATAAATATAGTCGGCGAATTCCGTCAGCATGAAACGGTCGTCGGGCGCGGCCGACAGGAACATATATTTGCCCCCGTTCCATGCCGGGATGTCGAGCACGCCCGATCCCTGCTGTTGGCCCAGGGGGGCGTCGGGATGGCGATAGTCGCTCGTCCGCTCGGCAACGAGCTTCCACTGGTCGGGCAACGGACCGTCCATCACATAGACGCGAAAGCCCTTGAGGCCCTTCCAGTGCTTCAGCGTCTCTACGCCTTCGGGTTCGCGATATTTTTCGTCCATGATGCCATAGCGCGGGACCTCGAACGCCTGCACCATCACATATTTGCCGAGCCCCTTGTGCCACGAGATATTCGCGGCGCCAAAGCCTTCGCCCTTGCCATAGGGATTGACGATGTCGGGCTTGCCATGGGCGCCGATGCGCTGGCCGCGGCGATAGACGAGCTTCGCCTTGCGCGGATCGGTGATGTCGAACACGCCGACGCCCGACCGGTAATAGGTGTACATATAGCGTTTGCCGCCAAAGTCGGCGATCGACTGCCACGTGTGTCCGGTCGACGGAATGAAGCCCGTGAAGCTCAGGACCTCGACATTCTTTTTATAGCTCTTCTGGTCCCAATGATCGAGTTGGCCGGGGAAGTTCGGCGCCGTGCGGACGAGCGGCGTCGCCTTGGGGTGGACGAAATGGCCGGTCGCCGCGTCCATGCCATAATCCTTGCCCGGCACCGGCGGCTCGGGCTTGCGGTTATAGGTCAGGTTCCACCAGGCGCGGATGTCGGGATCGGGAATGTCGCTTTCCTGCGCCGTCAGCGGCGGGACTGGCTTCGCCGCGGCTTCCGCCGGTTCGTCAGCGAGCGACGGAGCTGCGAGCCCAGTCAAAAGAAGGGCCAGAACGCCCACCGACGCCGTGCGCATGACAAGATTGTGCCGCATTCAAGCCTCCCAAAACGAAATCCGGTATTGCTTGTCGGCCCGCCGGCCATGGCGATCCAATATTCGATAGCCGGGGTGCTATAATCTTTCATGGATAGCCGGGCGCAGTCGGTCTTCGTCAATCTGCTATAGCCAAATCAGAATAGAGATATCCTCATAATCTATTATATAGATATATGGAGATGACTAGGTTTCGGCCGTCCAATCGTTCAGGCCGATACGGAACCTTCCCGCAAGAGGACAAGGTGCGTCCGGCCGCTGGGGAGGCTATGTAATGCGAATGAACCGAAACTGGCGCTGCGCCTTGCTCGTAACCGCCGCAGCATGTGCGCTGCCCGGAACTGCCGAAGCGCAGTCGGCGCCCGCCGCCGAAGGCTATGGCGACGAGATTGTCGTAACCGCACGCAAGCGCGAGGAAACTCTGCAGGATGTGCCGATTTCGGTGCAGGCCTTCAGCAGCGCGGCTCTCGAACGCTCGGGCATCAAGGACTTTTCGGAAATCGCCTATCGCGTTCCCGGGCTGAAGCTCAGCGCCGAACGCGCTGTCGACACCGAGCTTTTCATTCGCGGCATCGGCTCTGACATCCAGGGTGCGGGCGCCGACGGTGCGGTCGGTATCTTCCTCGACGGTGCCTATATGTCGCGCGGCACCGGGTCGCTGCTCGATCTTTACGATCTAGAGCGCGTCGAGGTGCTGAAGGGGCCGCAGTCGCTGCGCTTCGGCAAGAGTGTTGTCGGCGGCCTCATCAACTATGTGACCAAAAAGCCGGGCAAGGAATTCGAGGGGCGCTTCGAGGCGACCTATGGCAATTACAACAGGCTCGACGCCGCGGCCTCGGTTCGCGGTCCGGTGTCCGACACGCTCGGGCTCGGGCTGACGGTCAGCTCGCGCAAGCATGACGGCTATGCGACCAACACCCGCGGCGGTGACGAGGAGGACCAGAATGTCCAGTCGGTCCGCGGCCAACTTCGCTGGCAACCCGATGCGACGCTCGATATCAACCTGTCGGCCGATTATACGCGGCACCGCGACGGCGCGCGCTGGGTCGATATCATCGTCCCCGGCGACAGCGAGGAAGTGACCTTCAACAGCTTCTTCGCGCCGCCGATCGCAAGCTTGCCGGGCTTTGTCCTGCCCGACCGCAACGCACCGTTCCGCAGCGCCGAGCGCCGCCGCGGCGCGCATAATTTCACCGGCTTCCAGAATTCGGACATGTACGGTCTCAGTGGCTCGATCGAATGGCAGGCGAGCGACGCACTCAGCATTGTGTCGCAGACCGCGTGGCGCGATTCCTCGCTCGCGGCGCGCGAGGACGGATCGGGCATGTTTTTCAACTTCGCGATCGATCCCGCGACGGGCGCGCCCGACATCACGCCGGCAATGCTCGCCGGGCTCGACACTTATCTCGCGACCGTTCCGGACAGCTATTTCGACAGCGGCAAGGCGGAGGATGTGCGCCAATTCTCGCAGGAACTGCGCCTGCGCTGGAACAATGGCGGCCCGCTCCAGATCGAAGGCGGGGTCTTTTACATGCGCGAGAAGATCCGCCGCGCCGAGGACGTGAATTTCCTCTTCGCCGATTTCTCGTCGATCACCGAATTCGCCTTTTCGATGGCATTCGGCGGCACTCCGGCATCGCCTTTCCCAGGCAGCAATCACACCGTCACGACGTCGAAGAACGACAATATCGGCGTCTTCGGCGAACTCAGCTACAGCATCACCGATCAGCTCACGTTCGAGGCGGGGCTCCGCTACGCCTACGACCGCAAGAATTACACCAATGATCGGTCGGGCGTGTCGTTCGAGGGCGCCCCGGTCGATTTCACCGTTTCGGACAAGCAGAGCTGGGACGCCTGGCTGCCGAGCGCCACGCTGCGCTACGAGCCGAGCGACAATGCGACCTTCTATGCCCGCTATGCAAAGGGGTACAAACCCGGCGGCTGGACCGGCGAGGACGCCAACACCCCCGCCGAGGCGCTGGTATCGTTCGACCCCGAAACCGCCGACAGCTTCGAACTGGGCGCCAAGCTCGCGCTTGCCGACCGGCGGCTCTTCGTCAACGCCGCGGCCTATTATACGCTCTATGACAATCTGCAGACCAACCAGTTCCTGTCGCCCGGGCCGGGCCTGCCGCCCGACAATTTCGTGTTCAACGCGGCGAACGGCACGCGCGCCTATGGCCTCGAACTCGACATTCAGGCGCGGATCAGCGACGCCTTCACCCTGTCGGGCAACTACGCCTATTCAAAGTGCAACTTCACCGGCGAACTGATCATCGATGACGACGGCACCGACCTCGACGGCAATAGCTGCCGCCGTACTCCGAAACATGCATTCGGCATCGCGGCGAACCTTGACCAACCGATCAGCGAGAGCCTTGTCCTCGTCGCGGGCAGCGATTTTCAATATACCGGCGCCAATTTCTTCGACAATCCGAACACTCCGATCCTGAAGTTCGACAGCGAAATCCTGCTGAATGCCCGCATCGGCGTGCGCGACGTTGACGACAAATGGGAACTGACCGCGTGGGCGAAGAACCTGACGAACGAGCTCAATTATACGAGCAAGCTCGAACTGTTCGGCACGATATACGGCACTTACATTCCGCCGCGCACCTATGGCGTGACGGCGCGATTCCGGTTCTGAGCGGCAGGGAGGCCAATATGAAGAGCGGTAGCAAATATTGGGCGGGCGGCGCGGCGATGCTGGCGGCATTGCTTTATCCCGCAATCCTGGCTGCCGCCGATTGGTCGGGCGGCCATGAGCCCGGCCCGATAGACGTCCGCGATCCATGGTTAAAGGCGTGGCAGGATGCGACGCCCGAAAACCCGCCCGCCGATCCGGTGCCCGGGGTCGATTACGGCATGAACTCCAACGGCAGCTTCCGCCATCCCGCCTCGACGCGCCTGACCACTGATGTTCCGGGCTTTCCCGGCCAGCTCGATGGGTGGGATCAGAACAGCTATGCAAAGAATGTCGAGGTCGTCGCTTTCTACCCCGCGGTAACCTCGCCGTGGCACGCCTGGGCGAATGTCGTCGATTTCGGCGGGCGTCGTTATCTTTACACGCACGACCGCGACTATCTGCGCATCCTCGACGTCACCGACCCGCGACAAGCGAAGATCGTCTGGTCGAAGGGCGGGGTATGGGATGCAAAGGGATCGAGCGAGGATTGGGACGCGTCGGCGGTCACTGATTATTTCGGCGGCGTCACCATCGCGTGGAACAAGAAATTACAGCGCAACGTGCTGATCGCCTCCTACGAGATCGGGCGCTTCGGGCTGCTCGAGGATAAACGGCGCCAGCCCGACAAGGTCGCGGCGCAGCGCCGCTATAACTCGCTCAAAGGGTTCAAGGTCTTTGTGATGAACGGGCCGACGCCCGACAGATGGGACCTGATCGCGACGCGTACGACCGACTATAAACATCCCGAAGCGCCCATCGGCGAGCAGCAAGGGTCGGGCGCACTCGACGCGGTGACCTGGTGGGGCGGAAAATATATGCTGCTCTCCGCGGCGCCCGACGACAGCTACGGCCTGACCGAATATCCCGATTATCTCTATTCGCCGGGCTATCAGGTCTGGGACATGGACGATCCTGCGAACCCGAAGTTCGTTTCGCAGATCACCGTGCCCGGGCAGGTGCTTGGCGACAAAGCGAGCGAGGCCGCCTATCGCGCCAATCCGCGCGCGGGCAACCGGACGAGCTGGATGGGATCGCGCAACCCGATCGTGCTGACCAAGCCGGTTGAGGGCGGCGGCCGGATCGGCTTCGGCGGCATGGGAGGGCTCGGCTTCTATACCTTCGATCTCAAGAATCCGGCGCAGCCGAAAACGCTCGGCCATCTCAGCGTCCCGCCGAGCTTTGCCGGGACCGAGTTCGATAATGTCGACGTCAGCCAATATGACCGCACCGGCTTCGTCTTCTCGAACGGCTATCCGATGAACGAGAGCTGTTACGAGCCCTATAAAGATATTTTCTCGATCGATGTGCGCGATCCGGCGCATCCGAAGGTCGCGGCAAAGTTCCCACGGCCGGTGCCGCCGCCCGGCGCTGGCTTCACCGACTATTGCCAGCGCCGCGGCAGCTTCGGGCCGAAGCGTTCGGGCGGGCTGGGTCAGCCTGAGCGCGGACGGCAGGGGCTCGCCATCTATGCTTTCTATAACGCCGGTATCCAGATCTTTGATGTGAAGGATCCGGCGAAGCCGACGATTGCGGGCTATTTTGTCCCGCGTTTCCCGACCGACAAGGAATTGCCGAGCTATACGTTCGGTAACTCGACCTTCGCGGTCTATACCGAATATGACCGCAACATCATCTGGGCATTTTCGGTGAACGGCGTCTACGCCTTGTCGAGCCCGCTGCTCGGCAAGCCCAATCTTGGCGCGCCGAAGACGATCTGGCCCGAACGCCGCTGACTTTATAGCTGGAGGATAGATTTATGCGCGCATGGAATATGGCGCTGGCGGGAGCATTGCTCCTTGCCGGATGCTCGAATTCGCCCGCCGAAAAGGCGGCGCAAAAACCCCCCGAACCCGCGGGCGACAATATCCTGCACATCAGTTGGGGCGGGATTGCAGAGGCCGATGCGGGCGAGGCGAAGCGGCATTGGTCGACCTGGGCGATCAACCTTGTCGACGGCGGCGCAGCTTATGGCTGGCTTTCGGACAAGGGCGCCACGCTGCCGCACGCGCTGAACTTCGAGCTCGCGGGCAATGGCAAGGTTACGGCGGTCGCGCTCGACAACCGTTTCGAACCCGTCGTGCGCGAGGATGGGTCGATGTCGCAGACCGCCGAAGGATCGCCGGTGCGGCGTTTCGCACTGCTCGGTTCGACCAAGGGACCCGAGGGGCCGTTCGAAACGCTCGTCGAGGGCGAGGCGAAGGCCGACGCGCAGACGGTGGTAAAGCTGCCCAAGGAAGCTTCGGCCCGCTGGCTGCGGCTGCGCATCGACAGCAATTGGGCGGGCAGCGGGCAGACGCGCCTGTCGGACCTCGCGGTCCTCGGCACGCTCGATCAGCGCGGCGCGGCGGCGGTCACCGATGCGAGCGGCATCTACGCCCATGAATATGGTCCAATTGCGCTGCGGCAGCAGGGCAGCGAGATTTTCGGTTGCTACAACGACGGGCTCGGCACGCTGCGCGGGACGGTCTTTGGCCGCATCATGCGCTTGGCCTGGTTCTCGAAAGAAGAAGGCAGCATCGGCGCGGCAACGCTGGTCGCGGCGAACGGCAAGCTCTATGGCTTTTGGTATCGCCCCGAAGACAAGATGGGGAGCCCGTGGAATGCGGTGAGGGAAGGCGGCCTTGACGGCACCGACCTCAGCAAATGCCGCGCGGCGCTCTATCCGCCAGCCTGACGCCAAGGATTCAGTGATGAGCCCCAAATTTTCCGTTGCCGCGCCGACCGTGGAGATCGCGGGGAGCGATGATCGCTTCCCCGTTCGCCGTATCTTCTGCGTGGGACGGAATTATGCCGAGCATGCGCGAGAGATGGGCGGCGCACCCGACCGTGAACCGCCCTTTTTCTTTGCCAAGCCCGCCGATGCGGTCATCGGCGCGGCGGCTGAAATTGCCATGCCGCCGCGTACCGCCAACCTTAATCACGAGATCGAGCTTGTCGTCGCGCTCGGCAGCGGCGGCCGCGACATCGCACAGGATGCCGCGATCGAGACAGTGTTCGGCTATGCCGTCGGCAACGACTTGACGCGCCGCGACCTGCAGGCCGAGGCAAAGGGTGCGGGGCGGCCATGGGATATGGCAAAGGGCTTCGACCATAGCGCGGTCATCTCTCCGATCCGCCCCGCCGACGCGATCGGCCATCCCGCAAACGCGCGCATCTGGCTGTCGGTCAACGGTGTCTTGCAGCAAGAGGGCGACATTGCCGACATGATCTGGCCCGTGGCCGACATCATCGCCGAACTGTCGACCTATGTCGAACTCAAGGCCGGCGACCTCATCTACACCGGGACGCCGGCGGGCGTCGGCCGGATCGTTCGGGGCGACCTGGTCGAGGGCGGCGTCGAGGGCGTCGGGACGATCGCAAACCGTTTCGTCTGATCGATTCCTATAACTCTTAGAGTATATCAGGGCAGTCATTCGGTATTATTTGTTTATGGCGCGCGCGCTTAGGCCGGTGGCCAGAGGACGGCTCTCGCATGAAGGATCGCGCATGAAATCGACCAATGTTGCCCGCAATGTCGTGGGGGCGCTCCGCGACATGGGCGTGCGTCACATCTTCGGCGTCCCCAGCGGCGGCTGGGTCGACTATATGGAGGCGATCCGCACCACCGACGGCATCGACTTCGTGCTCGCGAGCCACGAGGGCGGGGCGGGTTTCATGGCCGATATCTGCGGGCGGCTGACCGGTGCCCCGGGCGTGTGCTTCGGCACCTTCGGCCCCGGCGCTACCAACCTTGCGACCGGGGTCGGTGGTGCGACGCTCGACCGTTCGCCGATGATTGCGCTGACCGACGAAATGCCCGCATCATTGCGCGGCCGCACGGTGCAGATGGCAATCGATCACCAGGCCCTGTTTGCGCCGCTCACCAAGGCGACGATGCGGATCGAGGCCGATAGTGTGGTCGCGACACTTGCCGACGCGGCGCGTATCGCGCTGTCGGGGCGACCCGGCGCCGTGCATGTCGGGCTGCCGCAGGGGATGAGCGCGGTGGCAGTCGAGCAGGCGACCGTAGGCTCAATTGTCACGGATCCTGTACCCGCTCCGGCTGCGTCCGATGTCGACGCCCTTGTCGCGGCCTTCGCGGCCGCCGAAAAGCCGGTGCTCGCGATTGGCCTCGGGGCCGTCCATGCTGGGGTGCAGGACCGCATCGTTGCGCTCGCGGAGCGCTTCGGTTTGCCGGTGCTGCTGACCCCGATGGCGAAGGGTATGGTGGCCGAGGATCATCCCAACTATGCTGGTGTCCTGTTCCACGCGCTGTCCGACATGGTCGGCAAGACGCATGCCGAGGCCGATTTGGTCGTCGCGGTCGGCTATGACCCGATCGAGTTCAATTACGAAAGCTGGATGAAGGACGGGCTCACGCTTGCGAGCATCGACGTCGCGCCTGCCGACATCGATCGCGACAAGCATCCAGTTGCCGCCGACGTCGTCGGCGCGATTGCGCCCGCGCTCGATGCGCTGCTCGCGCTGCCCGCGGCGGCCAAGCGCTGGGACCTCGAAGCTCTTGCCGAGCGCAAGGCCGCCATGTTCGCGAAACTTGCCGGACGCGACGGGCCTTTCGGGCCCTGTGCGGCGCTCGACGTACTGCGCGACGTACTGCCCGACGACGGCATCATGACGTGCGATGTCGGCGCGCATACGCACCTCATCGGCCAGCATTGGCGGACGCCGAAGCCGGGCACGCAGATCATGACCAACGGTTGGTCTGCAATGGGCTTCGGCCTTCCTGCCGCAATCGCCGCGAAACTCTGTCGCCCCGATACGCCCGTGTGCTGCGTGCTGGGCGACGGTGGCTTCCTGATGACGGTCGGCGAGCTAGCGACCGCAGTGCGCGAGAAATTGCCTATCGTGATCGTCGTCTTCACCGACAACGACCTCGCACTGATCCGCATAAAGCAGGAAAGAAAGCAGAACCCGATCTATGGCACGCCAGTGCGCGCCGAAGGGACGATCGGCGGGCCGTCGCTGTTCGGCGTGCCGGTGACGGTCGCGCGCGATCCGGCCGAGTTCCGCGCCGCGCTCGAAGCAGGCTTTGCGGCGGGCGGCCCGGTCATCGTCGAGGCCCTGCTCGACAGCCGCGAATATGACGAGTTGGTGCTGCGCAAGGACAAGCCATGATGCATTCCGCTTTGGGGGCGGGCCGGTCGTTGTTGATCGGCGGCCGCTGGGAAGCGGCGGACGATATGATGCCGGTGACCAACCCCTGGTCGGGCGAGGCGCTCGGTGCGGTTGCCTGCGCCGACGCAGGCCACGTCGAACGCGCGGTGGCGAGCGCGCTGCGCGGTGCGGCGGCGATGCGCTTGCTGTCGACCGGCGAACGATCGCGCATTCTTCATGCCGCCGCGGCGGCACTCGAAGCCGATAACGAGCGCTTTGCCGCCGCGATCACCACAGAGACCGGCAAGCCGATCCGTGCCGCACGGCGCGAGGTTGCACGCGCGGTCAACACGCTGCGCCTTTCGGCCGAAGAAGCGGTGCGGCTCGCGGGCGAGACGATCGCCTTCGACAGTTTTCCGGGCGGCGAGGCGCGTTCGGGATATTATGTCTATGAACCTGTCGGCGTGATCGCCGCGATCACGCCGTTCAACGACCCGCTCAACCTCGTCTGCCACAAGCTCGGCCCCGCTTTCGCCGCAGGCAATTCGGTGGTGCTGAAGCCCGCCGAGCAGGCGCCGCTCGTCGCGATCATGCTCGCGCGGCTGCTGCTGGCGGCAGGGCTGCCGGAGGAGGCACTTTGCCTGCTGACCGGGCGCGGTAGCGATTTTGGTGATGCGCTGACGGGGCATGCCGACGTCGCGATGGTCAGTTTTACCGGCGGCGCGCACGTCGGCGAGGCGATCTGCCGCGCGGCGGGGATTAAACGGCTGGCGATGGAACTGGGCGGCAACGGCCCCGTGATCGTGATGGATGATGCCAATATCGAAAAGGCGGCCTCGGCATGCGTCGCCGGCGCCTTTGGCGCGGCGGGGCAGAATTGCATCGGGGTTCAGCGCATCTATGTCCACGATACCGTTTTCAACGCGTTTCAGGCTGCGCTCCTGGCGGCGCTTAAGGCGCTGCGCGTTGGCGATCCGATGGACGGCGAAACCGACGTCGGCCCAATGATCGGCGCTACCGAGGCCGAGCGCATGATCGCCTGGACGGTCGAGGCGGTATCGCGCGGCGCGACGCTGCTCGCGGGCGGCGAGCGCGCGGGGACGCTCGTGCGGCCGACATTGCTCGCGAATGTCCCGGACGATGCAAGCATTGCCTGCCATGAGGCATTCGGGCCGGTCGTCAGCCTGTTCCGTTTTACCGACCTCGATGCGGCGATCGACGCGGCCAATCGCGCCGACTACGCGATCCATGCCGCGCTGTTCTCCGAATCGCTCCGCACGGTCCGCTACGCGGCGGCCCGCCTGCGCGCCGCTGGGGTGATGATCAACGACTCGACCGACTATCGCCTCGACGCCATGCCGTTCGGCGGCGCGGGCCGGGGCAATATGGGCCGCGAGGGCGTGCGCTATGCCGCGCGCGAAATGTCGCAGACAAAGGTAATATGTTTCCATGACGCTTGAAGCCGCCAACCTCGACCGTGCCGCCTGCGAGGCGATGGATGTCGCCGACCCGCTCGCGCTGTTGCGCGCGCATTTCCATCTGCCTGACGGGATGATCTATCTCGACGGCAATTCGCTTGGTGCGATGCCGAAAGGGGCGAGCGAGCGTGCTCATGATGTGGTGACGCGCGAATGGGGCGCCGACCTCATCAAGAGCTGGAACAGCGCGGGCTGGTTCGATCTGCCGGTGCGGCTTGGCGACAAGCTCGCACCGCTTATCGGCGCCGCGCCAGGCGAGGTCGTGATCTGCGATTCGACGAGTCAGAACCTGTTCAAAGTGCTTTCGGCGGCGGTCGCGCTGCGCCCTGATCGCAGTGTGCTGATCCTCGAAGGCAGCAATTTTCCGACGAACAATTATATCGCGCAAGGCGTTGCGGCGGCGACCGGCGGACGGGTCAAGGTCCGGCTCTGCGAGAAGGACGAGATCGCGGGTGCGATCGACGAAGACACGATTGCGGTCGCGATCACCCATGTCCATTACAAGACCGGTCATATCCACGACATGGCGGCAATCACTGCGCGTGCACATGATGCGGGCGCGCTTGCAATCTGGGACCTGTGTCACAGCGCGGGGGCGATGCCGGTCGACCTGAATGGCGCGGGCGCGGATTTTGCGGTCGGCTGCACCTATAAATATCTGAACGGTGGCCCAGGCTCGCCTGCCTTCCTGTTCGCGGCCAAACGCCATCAAGGGCAGGGCTTGCAACCTGTCACCGGTTGGTGGGGTCACGCTGCGCCCTTCGCTTTCGAGCCCGACTATCGTCCGCAGCACGACATTCGCCAGTTCCTCATCGGAACCCAGCCGATCCTGTCTATGGCGCTCGTCGAGGTCGGGCTCGACATCCATCGCGCGGCTGACATGGAGGCGGTCCGTGCCAAGTCGATGGCGCTTACGGACCTCTTCATTCGCTTGGTCGAGGCGCGCTGCGACCGGCACGGTTTCACGCTCGCCTCGCCGCGCGACGCGGCGGCGCGCGGCAGTCAGGTGTCGTTCGCGCATGCCGAGGGCTATCCGATCATGCGTGCGCTGATCGCGGCAGGGGTGATCGGCGATTTTCGCGCGCCCGACACGGTGCGCTTCGGCTTCACGCCGCTCTATGTCGGCTATGCCGACGTGTGGGATGCGGTCGACCGGCTCGTCCACATCATGGACGGTGACATCTGGAGACAGCCTGAATATCAGGCGCGCGAAGCTGTCACCTGACGGACGGCAAGGGGGATTCATGGACGAACAGGCCTATATCGACCGCGAAGCGGGGCTCGAACGCGGGCTGACCAAGGCGCAGATCATCATGATCGGTCTGGGCGGCGCGATCGGCACCGGCCTCTTCATGGGGTCGGGCATCGCGATCGGCTATGCTGGCCCCGGCGTGCTCGTCAGCTATTTGATCGCAGCGCTGATTGCCGTGATCATGGTGTTCAGCCTCTCCGAAATGGCGGTCGTCCATCCGACCGCGGGTTCGTTCGGTACTTATGCCGAAATCTATCTCGGCCCGCTGATGGGTTTTGTCGTCCGCTACACCTATTGGATCCAGCAGATGCTGTTGATCGGCAGCGAAGCGGTCGCGGTCGGCATCTATATGAGCTGGTGGTTCCCCGACATGCCGGTGTGGATGTGGGCACTCGGCAGTGCGGTGACTGTCGTCTGGGTGAACACGCGGGCGGTCCATAATTTTGGCTCGGTCGAATATTGGCTGACCGTGATCAAGGTCTCTGCGATCGTCGCCTTCATCGTTGTCGGTTTGAGCCGTATCTTCGGCATCGTCGGCGATCCCGTCGGGCTCCACAATGTGACGGGGCTTCCCGGCGGTTTCCTGCCGAACGGCTTCTCGGGCGTATGGCTGGCGGTGCTGATGGCGCTCTTTTCATTCATGGGGCTGGAGTTCGTCGTCGGCACGGCAAGCGAAGCCAAGGATCCGAAGACCGCGATCCCGGCGGCGCTGCGCACGATGGCGGGGCGCTTGTTCCTTTTCTACATTCTCGCGCTCTTCATCATCGTCGCCTTCCTGCCATGGACCGAGTCCGGCGCGAAGGTGGTCACCGAAAGCCCGTTCGTGAAGATGTTTGCGAGCGCAGGCATCCCCTACGCGGCGGGAATTATGAACTTCGTCGTCGCCTCGGCGGCGCTGTCGGCGATGAACACCAGCATCTATTTGGGCTCGCGCATGCTCTTCTCGCTTGCGCGCGGTGGCTATGCGCCGAAGAAGCTCGGCGAGCTCAACGCGCAGCATGTGCCGATGCGGGCCACGATCGTTACCGGTATCGGCATTCTGGCCGCCGCCTCGCTGTCGATCCTGACGCCGCTCGCTTATAACTATCTCTTCGGCATCGTGCTGTTCGGCGGGCTCCTCGTGTGGAGCGCGATCCTCGTCAGCCATCTGCGCTTCCGCCGCAAACATCGGTCGGCCGACCTCCCGGTGCGGATGCCCTTCTTTCCTTATGCGCAGATATTGGGGCTCGTTCTACTTGGAGCGATCACGGTGACGATGGCGATCGACGCCGACTGGCAGGTCGCAGTCTTCGCGGGCGGGCCGTGGCTGGTTGCGATCGTGGCTGCCTATTTCGTCTGGCGTCGCGTGTCCCGCGGTTCGGCCAGCGCTTCCTGATCCTGTCCCAGTTCGCCGCGGATTTCCGCGGCGACCTCATGGACGACGCTCATGAAATAGGCGGCGGCCGCCGACAGCTCCACATTCGCGTGCGTCGTCGCGCCGATGCGCGAACCCGCGCCTTCGAGCGTCACCGGCAGCGCGACGAGCCCCGCCTGGCTGAGGCCCACCTGATGCGGCATCGCGGCGAGCATGTCGGTGCTTACCAGCAGCGCATGGTTGGTGAGGATCGACACCGACTCGATCACGTCGAGCGGCGGCTCCAGATTTTCGTGGCGAAAGGCCTGGTCGATCTGTCGGCGGAGCGAGGTTTGCGTCGGTGGCATCACCCACGCTTGTTCGACCAGGTCGGCGAGAGTGAGTGAACCTCGTTCGGTCAGCGGATGCCCTTCGCGCACCATGATCGATACCGTGTCGAGATAGAGCACATCCTGCTTCAACCCTTCGCGCTCGCGATATTCGGGCAGGCGGCCGAGCACGACGTCGATGTCCCCGGTGCGGAGCCCCGGCATCAGCCGGTCGATCGTCCCCTCGGCGACCGTCACCGCGATCCCCGGGCGCCGTTCGCGCAGCCGGGCGAGCGCACGCGGTAACAGCGATGTCGACGCCGCAAGCAGCGTGCCGACATGGACGCGCCCCGACAGGCCTTCCTCGAGCGACTGCAACTCCTCGCCCGCATGGCGAAGCTGCGCGAGGATCAGCTTGGCGTGTTTGATCATCACCGTTCCGAAATCGGTCGGCGTCACTCCGCGCGACGAGCGTTCGAAAAGCTGGACGCCCAGCGCGTCTTCGAGCTCCTTGATGCTCTTCGTCGCGGCGGGCTGGGCGATATTCAGCGCCTGCGAGCCCTTTAGCACCGTGCCTTCGTCGGCGATCGCCGTGAGGAGGCGAAGCTGGCGCAGCTTCAGCCGGCTGAGAAGGAAATTCTCGTGAAACTTAGGCATGCTGATCCTCCGCCCCGATTTTTGGAGGTTATAGCCATTTTGTAATAGCTAGGGCAAGTCTCGGGATTATTGTTGATAGCTGACGCTCGTTACTCAACCTCATGGCCCGCACGCATTGGCGACCGGCGGGCGCGTGACGAGACAGGGGTGCGGCGAAAATCATGACTGACAATGGCGCGAAACAGGTGGCCGTGATCGACATGCACAGCCATTTCTTCCCTGCGATGGATGATGCCTATCGCATGCGCGCAGAGGCGGAGGGGCTACCTTGGCTGCGCGATGCCGGCGGCGGTAGAGGGTTCATCATGCAGGGCGCGAAGGAATTTCGCCCCGTCGACGATATTCTCTGGGACCCCGCGCGGCGCGTGGAGGCGCTCGACGAGCAGGGGATCGACCTGCAGATCATCTGCGCGACGCCGATCATGTTCGGCTACAGCCGTCCGGCGGAGCAGGCGCTTGAATGCGCGCAGCGCTTCAACGACGCGGCGCTCGAATTTTGCGGGCATGCACCCGAGCGGATGAAGGCGCTCGCGCAGGTGCCGCTGCAGGATATCGACCTGTCGTGTCGCGAGGTCAGCCGTGCGATGGAAAGCGGCCATTTGGGCGTCCAGATCGGCAATCACATGGGGCTGCGCAATCTCGACGACGAAGGAATATTGACCTTCCTCACCCACTGCGCCGAGGTTGGTGCGGCGGTGCTGGTCCACCCGTGGGACATGATGGCGCGCGAGCGCATGCCCAAATATATGCTTCCCTGGCTCGTTGCGATGCCGGCGGAGACGCAGCTTTCGATCCTCTCGCTGATCCTGTCGGGGGCGTTCGACCGTCTGCCGAAAAATTTGCGCATCTGTTTCGGTCATGGAGGGGGCAGCTTTGCGTTTCTGCTCGGCCGCGTCGAGAATGCATGGAAATATCGCGACATCGTTCGTGTCGACTGCCCCAATCCGCCGTCGACCTACGTCGATCGCTTCTTCGTCGATTCTGCGGTGTTCGATCCGCGTGCGCTGACCCTGCTGATCGACGTGATGGGCGAGGATCGCATCCTGCTCGGTTCGGATCATCCCTTTCCGCTCGGCGAGCAGGACATCGGCGCGTTGGTGCGCGAGCATGACGGGCTGTCGGGCGCGCAGAAGGCGAAAATCCTCAGCGGCAATTCGCGAACCTTCCTGAATTTGTAGCTGTCGCCGATGTCGGTTTGGGGGTGGTGAGCGGACGTTGCCCTCTTTGGACATCGCCCGGCTAGATATTCCAAAGTTCAGTAAAGTTCAGCCCTATGAGCGCCCCGATTTGCCCGTCGCGGCGTGTTGGATGTGCGCGGCACGTCCGATCGTGGTCGTACCCGCAAGCCAGGCAGCGACCAGCTTTTTGTTCACCGAATGAAAGAGCCGGATGAAGGCTGGCACGGCCGAATAATGTAGGAAAGACCTAATTGAAGGCGATGTTTGTTTTGGGGTGGGGAGCGGACATCCCGTCATCCCGGGCTTGACCCGGGATCCCGCTTTTTGACGCACTTACTGGCTTCGACCTCAAGCGGGACCCCGGGTCAAGCCCGGGGTGACGAGGAGAGAATCTGTCTGCAATCAGTCGCTTCCAACCTCAGCCCTGCGGCAACTCGTCATCCGTCTTGTCCTTCGCTGCGCCGGTCGCATCGGCAGCCAGCGAACGCATCTTCGCTTCGGCGGCGGCTTCCTTGCCGCTTAACACCAGCCACGCCATCACCGCCGCCGCGATCAGCGACAGCAGCGCCAGCCAATATCCGATTTCCCAATCGACCTGGATCATCGCGAGCGCGGCCTGATCCATGCCGCCATTCTGGCTATTTTTGGCGGCCTCGGCGAGGATCGCATCCTTGCTGTATCGATATGTGCCGATGAAGATCAGCGCCAGCGCGGCAATCGACGTGCCGAGAACCAGCTTTGCGGCTTCACGCCCTTTCAGGAAAAGCAGCGCCAGTCCGCCGGCAATCGCGAGCAGCGCCAAGATCAGCCAGATATTCAGCGAGGCACCGTCGCCTGCCTGCGCCGCTTGGCCCATCGCGGTAACGCGGCCAAAGGCGAGGCCGAAGCCGCTCGCTTCGACAAGTTTCTGGTTGGAACAGCTAACGGTCATCCACGGCAGCAAAAAAGCCAGCAGCGCGATGCCCTTGGGAACCCGGATCCATTTCCACATGATATTTCCCCCTTCGTCCAAGCCGGGGGAAGGCTAGTCCTTTGCGCCCGCGAGTCAAATCACGGACGCAAAGGCCAAGGGCGGATCAGGCGCCCACCAGTCGCCGGTCGCCCGCGAGCTTCAGCATCGCCTTTTGCAGCTTTTCGAACGCGCGGACTTCGATCTGGCGGACGCGTTCGCGGCTGACGTCATAGACCTGGCTCAGGTCTTCGAGCGTCTTGGGATCGTCGGTCAACCGGCGTTCGGTCAGGATATGGCGCTCGCGCTCGTTGAGCGTTTCCAGCGCTTCGCTCAGCAGCGAATGACGCACGTCACGCTCCTGCGCTTCGGCCACGCGCTCGTCCTGCAACGGGCCTTCGTCGCCCAGCAGGTCCTGCCATTGGCTGTCGCCATCCTCGCCCATCGGGACGTTCAGCGACGTGTCGCCGCCCATCGCCATGCGGCGGTTCATGCTGATGACCTCGTCCTCGGTGACGCCGAGATCGGTCGCGATCTTGGCGACATTTTCGGGCGACAAGTCGCCGTCCTCGAACGCCGCGAGGTTGTTCTTCATCCGGCGGAGGTTGAAGAACAGCTTCTTCTGGGCAGCCGTGGTGCCCATTTTGACAAGGCTCCACGAGCGCAGGATGAATTCCTGGATCGAGGCGCGAATCCACCACATCGCATAGGTCGCGAGGCGGAAGCCGCGTTCGGGGTCGAATTTCTTCACGCCCTGCATCAGGCCGATATTGCCTTCGCTGATCAGCTCGCTGACGGGCAGGCCATAGCCGCGATAGCCCATCGCGATCTTTGCGACGAGGCGAAGGTGCGAGGTGACGAGCTGCGCCGCAGCTTCATTGTCGCCATGCTCCTGGAATCGCTTCGCGAGCATATATTCCTGCTCGGGGGTGAGCAGCGGAAACTTGCGGATTTCGGCCAGATAGCGGTTCAGGCTCGCCTCACCGCCGAGTGCGGGCACTGTTGCCGGAACATTGCTTTTGTTAGCCATTGGTAGAAACTTCCCTTATTTTCAGAGGAGAAATATGCCGCGGTTGAGTCCGGCGGTCAAAATAGATTTTCATTCGAAACCTAAACGCGCAATTCATCGATCAGTTCCCGCATGTCGCCTGGGAGTTCGCTGTCGAGCGCGATGTCGTTACCGGTCACCGGATGAATAAAACCCAAATGGGCGGCGTGCAACGCCTGACGTACGAAATTCCGTGCCCGGAGTATATCAGACAAAGGTTTACGTGAGCGACCATAGACGGGGTCACCGACAAGCGGATGGCCGATGTGCGCCATATGGACTCGGACCTGGTGCGTGCGTCCGGTTTCGAGTCGGCATTCGACCAGCGTCGCGTTCTTCAGCGGCTCGATCGTCCGGTAATGGGTGATCGCATGCTTGCCGCGGCCTTCGGCGACAACGGCCATTTTCTTGCGGTTCGTGCTCGACCGGCCCAGCGCGGCATCGACGGTGCCGTTTGCGGGGATCGGGCGTCCGGTTGCGATCGCGAGATAGCGGCGGTCGATGCTGTGCGCGGCAAATTGTTTCGCCAGGCCTTCGTGCGCCTTGTCATGCTTTGCGGCGACGATCAGCCCGCTCGTATCCTTGTCGATACGGTGAACGATCCCGGGGCGCGCAACCCCGCCGATGCCCGATAGCTGGCCCGCACAATGATGGAGCAGCGCGTTCACCATCGTACCGTCAAGATTGCCCGCGGCCGGGTGGACGACCATGCCCGCCGGCTTGTCGACGACGATCAGATGTTCATCCTCATAAGCGATGACCAGATCCATATCCTGCGCGACATTATGTGCGGGCGTGGCGACGGGCAGGCGGACCTCGATCGTCGCGGGCGCGGCCGCCTTGGCCGACGGATCCCACAGAATATTGCCGCCGGCGTCGACGACGCGTCCGCCCTTGATCAGCGTCTTCACTCGTTCGCGCGATAGATTGGGGAGGGCTTCGGCAAGCGCGCGGTCGAGCCGCAGCCCGGCCGCACTGTCCTGCAGCGTCACACTCAGTATTTCGTCGTCCCCCAACATTGATCAGAATGTGGTTTCAGGGTGCCGAAATTCAAGGGGAGGGATGCCGCTGCAATCTTCGCATTATCATCATCCCGGCCTTCGCCGGGATGATGGGCGCTTGAGGAGGGTTATCGCGCTTGCTCTGGACGGGTTCGGTGCCGTAGGAGCGGCGCACGCCGGAAATATCCGGCTTCTGCGCTGGGGAGCCCGTTTGTCCATGTCCGACGATCGCGTCGATTTTGCCTCGATGCTGGCTTCGCGCCTGTGTCATGATCTGCTGAGCCCCGTCGGCGCTTTCGCCAACGGCCTCGAACTTCTCGCCGACGAGAAGGACCCGGCGATGCGCGAGCGTTGCTTCGAACTGCTCGAACAGAGCGCGCGGACGTCGGCGAACAAGCTCAAATTCTTTCGCCTGGCGTTCGGTTCGGCGGGCGGGTTCGGCGAACTTGTCCCGGCGGATGAGGCGAAGTCGGCGATCCATGGCATCATCGGCGACCGCGCGATCGAACTTAATTGGATGATCGGGACTGATCCGCTGCCCAAGCCGGCGGTGAAGATCATCCTCAACCTGTCGCTCCTCCTCGTCGATGCGCTGGTGCGCGGCGGCCGGCTCGATGTCGGCTGTGAAAAGCAAGGCGAAGGGATCGAAATCGCGCTTCACGTCGAGGCCGAGCGCATCTTCCTTGATGCCGATGTCGAACGCATCCTGGCCGAGGGTGAAGGCGCAAGCCCGATGACCTCGCGCACCGCGCCCGCGGTACTGGTCCAGGCGGTCGCACGGCAGAATGATGGGACGGTCATGCTGGCCCGCGAAACCCCGACATCCTTGCTGGTCGGGGCAGTTCTGCGCGGCCGCGGGTAAAGCCACTTTTAACCATTGTCGGCCATGGTGGAACCTCAGTTTTTGGGGCGCACCGGTACCGCGATGGACGATCTGCTGAATGACTTTCTTGCCGAAACGGCGGAAATCCTTGCCGAGGCTGGCGGGGCCATCGTTGCGTGGGAAGCGGATCCCGCCGACCGCGCGCAGCTCGACGCGATTTTCCGCTCGGTCCATACGATAAAGGGAAGCTCGGGTTTTCTGGCGCTGCCGCGAGTGACCGCACTGGCGCATGCTGCCGAAGACGCGCTCGATCAGGTGCGGCGCGGCAACCGGGTGGCGAATGCCGCGCTCGTCACCGGCGTGCTGGGCATCATCGATCGCCTGAGCGATCTTTGCACGGCACTGGGACAGAAGGGCGCCGAACCCACCGGCGACGACCGCGATGTGATCGGCGCGCTATCGGAGCATAAGACGTCCGACGATGCGCCGTTCGAGGTTGCCGGCGTGCCGCTCCGCCGCGAAGATGATTTCGGCGCCGAGATGCAAAGCTGGCGTTCGATCCGCGTGCCGCTCCCGCTGCTGGACAGCGTCATGACCGGCGTTACCGACATCGTGCTCGCTCGTAACGAATTTGCCCGGATGTTGCGGGAATCGGGTGCCGATCTGTCGGTCATCGCGTCGTTCGACCGCCTGTCCGATTCGATCGCCGGGATGCGTCAGTCGGTCAGCCAGATGCGTATGCAGCGGATCGACAAGCTGTTCGCCCCGCTGCCCCGCATTGTCCGCGACCTCGCGCAGGAGATGGGCAAGAAAATTGCGTTTCAGACGAGCGGCGGCGAAGTCGAGCTCGATCGCGAAATGATGGAAAATATCCGCGATCCGTTGATCCACATCGTCCGCAACGCGATCGACCATGGCGTCGAACCGCTCGAGGATCGGGTCGCGGCGGGCAAGGATATAACCGCGACGATATCGGTCTCGGCGCGCCAGTCGGGCAATCAGATCGAAATCGAGGTGCGCGACGACGGCCGCGGACTTTCGCCCGACACCATCACAGCAAAGGCCATCGCCTCAAGAATCCTAACCACCACCGAAGCCCGCGCTCTCGGGCCCAAAGAGAAGCTCGATTTGATCTTCCGGCCCGGCTTTTCGACCGCGGCGAAAGTCACATCGATATCGGGCCGCGGGGTCGGCATGGATATCGTGAAAGCGAATGTCGAACGGATCGGCGGCGTCGTTGAACTGCGCAACGATGAAGGGCGGGGGCTAACGATACTGCTCCGCGTGCCGATGACGCTGACGATCATATCTGGGCTGATGGTCCGCGCCGCAGGGCAGTATTTTGCGATTCCGCGCGGAGCCGTGCGAGAGATTCTACTCGAAAGCGGCGATACGGTGCGGATCGACCAGCTTGGCGGCGGCGAACTAGCGACCGTCCGCGGCGAACAGTTTCCGCTCCTCCGCCTCGAGAATATATTGGGCCGCGAGCGCGACGATTCCGACGACAGCGACGATCGCGCGTTGGTGATCGTCCGGCCGGGGCAGGGGCAAAGCTATGCGCTGAGCGTTGCGGCGATCCACGATCATGAAGAACTGGTGATCAAACCCGCGGCGCCGATGATTATGGCAACGGGCCTCTATGCAGGCACGACGCTGCCCGACAATGGCCGTCCCGTCCTGCTGCTCGATGTTCAAGGTTTGCTGGCCATCGCCGCGATCGACGCCAGCGAAGCCGGCCGCAGCCACGACCGGATGGCCGAGGCCGAAGCCGAGGCCGCGGCGGCGCGCAACGCTGTCCAACTGTTGCTGTTCCGCGATATGAACCACCGTGTCCGCGGGGTTCGCCTGTCTGTCATCGAACGGGTCGAGGAAGTTCCGGCATCGGCGCTGTTCGAAAGCGCCGGCCGGGTGCAGGCGCAGATCGGAGACGATATTTTCCCAGTCCACGCCGCGGTGCTGCCGGGCGGCGAGGGGACGCTGAAACTCCTGCGCCTTTACGACGGTCAGTCGGTGCTCTGTTATCCGATCGCCGAGGTGATCGACATCGTCCGTCTGCCCGATGTCGTGCAGCCGTCGGCGGCGCCGGGCCTGATCGCGGGTGTCGTGCTTGTCGGCGGAGATCCGGTCGAACTGATCGACCCCTTCTGGCTGATGGAACAATATGCCGCGGGCACGCCGGTATCGGCGTTGCGCCAACCGCTTTGCCGTCTTGCTGACGACCATGACGGTTGGGGCGACAATTTCCTTGCGCCGATCTTGCGAAGCGCCGGCTATCGCGTGATTTCGAGCGACGATACTTCGGGTGAGACGCCCGATGTGCTGCTGTATCTTACCGAGACCAGCGCGGCCGACAGCGATGCCGACAGCGAAGTGCCGGTGATCCGTCTGCGCACGTCGGTCGCGGCAACCGGACCCGACGACGAAACCGTCTATCGCTACGACCGTCAGGCTCTGCTCGATGCGCTGCAACGCCGTGTTGGAGGAGACGTCGCATGATGGAGAAACTCTATCTTATCGCGCGCATCGCCGACACGCGCGTCGCGCTTCGCAGTCGTGCGATCAATTCTGTCGTGACCGTCGGCACGCCGGTCGAAGTTCCGGCCGCGCCGCCGCATGTTGCGGGTCTCTTCGCGCTGCGCAGCCGGGTCTTCACCCTCATCGATCCGCATGTCGTGGTCGGCCTGCCTGCAGTGCCTGTGGTGCCGGGGCAGCGGGTGATCGTCGTCGATGTTGCCGAGCATGGCTATGCGCTGCTCGCCGACGAGATTGAGGACGTCTGTTTCATCGAGGCCCCCGAGACGCGCGTCGCCGGAAAACTGCTGCCCGGCTGGGCGCGCGTCGCCGATGCGATGATCGAGCATGACGGCGCTTCGCTGCTCGTTGTCGATCCATCGCATTTTATCACGCTACCGACCTTAAAGGCGGCGTGATTTCGACCGTTTATTAACGGGGTGCACACGCCTTCACGATAAACATGCCCAAATCCCGGGGGTCGGAGTTAATTGAATGTCGAAATCTTGTCTGGTGGTCGATGACAGCAAAGTCATTCGGAAGGTTGCTCGGCATATTCTTGAGAGCATGGCCTTTGCTGTGGACGAAGCGGCCGACGGGCAGGAGGCGCTGACCTTCTGTCGCGCCAACCGTCCCGACGTTATCCTGCTCGACTGGAATATGCCGGTGATGAGCGGAATGGAGTTTCTGGGGGCGTTCAACGACCTTGATTATGGTCATGAAGAGCGCCCGCGTGTCGTTTTCTGTACCACCGAAAACAGCATCGATCATATCCGCGCGGCGATCGAAGCCGGTGCGGACGAATATGTCATGAAGCCGTTCGACCGCGAAACGCTTGAAGGAAAGCTGCAGCTCGTCGGCATTGCTTGAGGTTTTTTTAGGTGGCCCGTCCACAACCCCTGATACCGGATCCCGAGCCAACGGCGCGGACCGTGCGCGTGATGCTCGTCGACGACAGCCTTGTCGTCCGCAGCATCCTTGAACGCATCGTCGATCAGCGGCCGGGACTCAAAATCTGCGCCTCGGTCGCCTCCGCGCACGACGCGCTCGAGTATCTGGCGCGCGAGCCTGTTGATGTCGTCGTGCTCGATATCGAAATGCCGGGGATGAACGGCATCGACGCCCTGCCGCACATATTGGAGCGCGCCGAAAAGGCCCGCGTTCTCATTCTTTCGTCGAATTGCGTTGAGGGCGGCCCGGCTGCGATCGATGCACTCGCGCTCGGTGCCAGCGATACGCTGGCCAAGCCGGGACGGGGCAGTTTTTCGGGGCGTTTCGCCGAAGTTCTGACCGAGAGGATCATGACACTCGGCCATCAGCGCGACTTCCCGGCGCCGGTTCCGATCACCGAGCGACCGGTGCCTTCGACGGCCGCACTTGCGATCGACACCGATCAGCCCATTGAATGTATCGCGGTCGCGGCATCGACGGGCGGTATTCCCGCCTTCGCCAATTTCCTTGCGAACCTCGACCCGCGGATCACCGCGCCGATCCTGCTGACGCAGCATCTGCCCGATGCCTTCATGGAATTTTACGCGAAGCAGATCGCGACGATGACAACGCGCCGCGTCCGGGTCGCCGCGGCAGGAATGACCGTCGAGCGGGATTGCATCTACCTTGCGCCCGGCGACGCACATCTGATCGTTGCCGCCAACGGCGGCAGGGTGGAAATCGCGCTCGATCGCCGCGCCATGGACAATGGCTGCTGCCCCTCGGCCGATCCGATGCTCGATTCGGTCGCTGACGTCTATGGCAAGGGCGGAGTGGCCGTTATCCTCAGCGGCATGGGACGCGACGGCGTGATCGGCGCGGCGCGGCTGAAGGACGCTGGCGGGACGATTTTCGCGCAGGCGCCCGAAAGCTGCGTGATCTGGGGGATGCCGGGGGCGGTTGCTAAAGCAGGCATTGCCGCCGCGACGCTCAACCCCGACGCGATTGCGCTGATGCTGGGCAGCTTCCTTCCCGGGCGCCGCAAGCCATGATGGGCGCGAGCGCCAGCGAGTCGGCGTATCGCGTCCTGATGGGGGTGCTGGAATCGCGCACCGGACAGACGCTGTCGCCGAACCGTATCTGGCGGATCGAAATGTCGCTGAAGCCGGTGATGCAGCGCCACGGTATCGCCGACCTCGACGCACTCGTCGCGGCGCTCGTCACGTCGAACAGCCGGCAATTGCTCGACGATACGGTCGATGCGATGCTGAACAACGAAACCTATTTTTATCGCGAATATAGTGTCTTCGATGAAATAGCTGCGACCGCGCTTGAGCAAATCCGCGAGATCAACAAGCTGCGCCGCCGGCTGACCATCTGGCATTGCGGCGTGTCGACGGGGCAGGAAGCCTATTCGATGGCGATGCTGATCGCCGAGCAGGGCGTGAAATGGGCGGGCTGGCAGGTCGATATCGTCGGCACCGACGTCAGCTATCACGCGATTTCGCGCGCGCGCGTCGGGCTCTATAGCCAGTTCGAGATCCAGCGTGGCCTTCCCGTGCAGCGCATGGTGCGCTGGTTCGACCAGACCGAAGGCGGCTGGCTCGCCAAGGCAGACCTGCGCCGCCGGATCGATTTTTCGGTACAGAATATGCTCACCGACCGGCCTCCGTTGGCGAGCCCGGCCGACCTCATCTTCTGTCGCAACCTGCTGCTCTATTTTTCGGCGCCGATGCGGCAGAAAGCCTTTGCACGGCTCCGTGCGATGGCGGCGCCGCAGAGCTTCCTCGTCCTCGGCGCGGGGGAAACCGTGCTTGGGCAGACCGACCAATTCGTCGCGAGCCCGCGCTTGCGTGGTCTTTACGAGCCCGCCGACCAGCAGGTGCGTCGCCCCCCGATCTCATCCTCATTGGCCGCCTGACCTTGCTTTTTGCGCGCCACTGGCGCAATCGACGGATTGGCAAGCACAGGACGGGTCCCCGGAGCGCATGAGCGATTTTATCGAACGCTGGTCTCCCAATTTCGACGAACGCGCGCTGCCTGTCTCGATGATCGTGCTCCATTATACCGGTATGAAGAGTGGTGCCGAAGCCCTTGATTGGCTTGCCAATCCCGAGGCAAAAGTGTCGGCACATTATGTCGTGGCGGAAGACGGCCAGATCACGCACATGGTCCCCGAGGACAAGCGCGCCTGGCACGCGGGCAAGTCTCATTGGCGTGGGGTCAGCGACATCAATTCGGCGAGCGTCGGGATCGAGATCGTCAATCCGGGCCACGAGTGGGGTTATGTGCCCTTTCCCGATGCGCAGGTCGCCTCGGTCGTGCGGCTGGTGCATCTGATCAAGGACCGTCACGCGATCACGCGCGGCAATGTGGTCGGACATTCGGATATCGCGCCGACGCGCAAGCAAGACCCGGGCGAACTGTTCCCGTGGGAAGAGCTTGCGCGCCGCCGCCTCGCGCTGCCGCGTCCGACCAAGAAGCTCACCGATCCCTTGTGGACCGATGCGGGCTTCCTGCTCGCGCTCGAACGCTTCGGCTATGACGTAACCGATGGATTCGCGGCGACCGTCGCTTTTCAGCGCCGTTTCCGGCCAGAACTGATCGACGGCACCATCGACGGCGAATGCCGCGCGATCCTGCTTGCGCTGCTGTTGCCGCAACCTGAAGGTGAATCCCAGAAACCCTAAGGGAAAAGCCGGAAAGCCATGCGCCCTTTGCATCTGGCTGTCTTAAAGCTGTTGCAAATAGGTCACAAAACAGAACGAAAATCGGCTGCCGGGCCAAAATCCCTTTACGGACTCACGTCAAAGGACCATCGCCGCGACCGGGAGGGCGACGCTTAGGTTGAAACCTTCCAAGTGCCGTCCTTGCCGATTCTGCCATGAAGCAGCGAGGAATACTGCACCGTGAAACAAAATTATCTTCCCCTTTTGAAATTGACCGCCGCCCCCTTCGTGCTGGGCGCCGCGATGATTTCGATGCCTGCTTATGCGCAGGATGCCGACGCTGCCGATGATGCCGGCGCGGATACGATCGTCGTGACCGGTTCGCGCATCGCGCGCCCCGATCTCAGCTCGTCGGTTCCCGTTTCGGTTATCGGCCAGGAGCAGATCCAGCAGACCGGTGCCGCCAACATTCAGGACGTGCTGACGGAACTGCCGTCGGTCGGTCAGAATATCAGCCGTACCTCGTCGAACTTCTCGACGACCGGTAACGGCATCGCGACCGTCAACCTGCGCAACCTCGGCTCGGTCCGTACGCTGGTTCTCGTCAATGGCCGCCGTTTCGTCGCCGGCCTGCCGGGTACGTCGATCGTCGACCTCAACACCATCCCGACCGACCTGATCAAGGACGTCCAGGTCGTGACCGGCGGCGCGTCGGCGGTCTATGGTTCGGAAGCGATCGCGGGCGTCGTCAACTTCATTCTCGACGACAAGTTCGAAGGCATCCGTTTCCATGGACAGGGAACGATCAGCGACGAGGGTGACTCGGGTCGCTACCTCGCCAGCCTGACTGCGGGTACGGCATTTGCCGACGGCCGTGGCCACATCGTCGTCAACGGCAGCTATGACCGCGACAACGGCCTGCGTTCGCGCAACCGCGAATTTTCGGCGCATGACATTCCGAACCGCAGCTCGTTCGCTTCGCAGGGCCTCTTCAGCCCGGGCGGCACGTTTGCTCCGGGCGCCGGCACCTTCACCTATGGCCCGGGCAATGTCCTGAAGCCGTACGAAGGCGCCAACATCGACGGGTACGACCGTAACCAGGATCGCTACCTCGGTGTTCCGGTCGAGCGTTATCTGGTCACCGGCCTCGCCAGCTACGAGCTGTCGGACAACGCAACGCTGTTCTTCGAAGGCAGCTATGCGAAGAGCAAGTCGCGTTCGAGCCTGGAGCCGCAGGCCGTTGCCGATACCGACCTCGTCAATGCCGACGGCACGCCCTATGCGGGCATTCCCATCACGAACCCGTTCCTTCCGACGGCAATTCGCGATGCGATGATCGCGGAAGGCGTCACCTCGCTGCCGTTCCGTCGCCGTTCGAACGACATTTTCGATCGCAGCAACAAGAACGACCGCGAAACCTGGCGCGCCGTTGCCGGCCTGCGCGGCAGCTTCGCCGAAAAGTTCGACTATGAACTTTATTACGGTCATGGCGAAACCAAGGATTACACCCGTTCGGGGACGATCTTTGGTCCGCAATATGTCAACGCGCTGAACGCCGTTGCGGGTCCGAACGGCCCGGTTTGCAGCATCAACGTCGACGCCGATCCGAACAACAATGACGCGGCGTGCGTGCCGATCAACATCTTCGGCTTCAACACGGTTTCGGCCGCGGCTGCCGACTATGTGACCCGTGGCGGTCAGCTTTCGGAATATCGCGCGAAGGTGAAGCAGGACGTCTTCTCGGCATCGGTCTCGGGCGAAGTATTCGAGCTTCCGGGCGGCGCGCTGAGCTTTGCGACCGGCTTTGAATATCGCCGCGAATCGAGCAGCGAAGATTTCGACGAGGCGACCAACCTCGGCCAGACGCTCGGCAACCTGCTGACCGACACGCGCGGCAAGTATAATGTGAAGGAAGGCTTCCTCGAAGTCGTCGCGCCGATCCTGTCGGAACGTCCGTTCTTCCATTATCTCGGCCTCGAAGGCGCCGTCCGCTATGCCGACTATTCGACGGTCGGTGGCGTGTGGAGCTGGAAGGCCGGCGGCGAATGGGCCCCGATCCCGGATATCCGTTTCCGCGGTATCTATTCGGAAGCGACCCGCGCACCGAATATCTCGGAGCTTTTCTCGGCTCAGAGCGAAACCTTCCCCGCGATTGTCGACCCGTGCGACCAGCGCGAGGGCGAAGGCGACGGCGCCCCGATCTCGGTTCCGGCGGGCAGCCTGTCGGCAGCCTGTCTCGCGATCCCCGCAATTGCGGCGGCCGCGAACAATGGTGGCTTCGTCTATTCGACGGCGCAGATCCAGACGATCAACGGCTTCCTTGGCGGTAACCCGGACCTTCGCGAAGAAAAGGCAAAGACCCTGACGCTCGGTGCGGTGTTCCAGCCGCGCTTCGCTCGCGGTCTCAGCCTGACGGTCGACTATTACCGGATCAAGGTGAAGAACGCGATCGGCATCATCGGTCAGCAGACGTCGCTCGACGAGTGCATGACCGGCAACGGCGATGCGCTGTTCTGCGACAATATCACGCGCGATGCGACCGGCCGGGTCACGCAGGTTGACGCGTTCAACCTGAACACCGGTTCGTTCCTCGTTTCGGGTATCGATACGCAGGTCAAGTACAGCACCAACTTCGGCGAAAGCGGTCGTTTCGATCTGTCGGCCTTCTGGACGCATCTGCTCAAGCAGCAGCAGACGTCGTATCCGGGCGGTCCGACGCAGAAGGAAGTCGGCCAGCTCGATTGCTATAGCTGTGGCCGTCTGGGCACCGGTTTCCGCGACAAGGTCAATGTGTCGGCCACGATCGGCTGGGACAATGTGTCGCTTAACTGGCGCGTGAACTATCTGTCGGCGGTCGTCGACGATCTGACCGATCCCGACCGCACGAGCACGGGTGCCTATTGGTACCACGATGCGCAGCTGCGCTTCGCTCTCGACGACAAGAAGAAGTATGAGTTCTACCTGGGCGTCGACAATGTGTTCGACAAGAAGCCGCCGGTGTTCGGTGACACGAACCCTGTGACCTTCCCGGGTGCGCAGACTTCGGCAACGACGTACGACCTTTATGGCCGTCTGTTCTATGCCGGCGTGGACTTCCGTTTCTAAACGGCGTCCGGTCCCGGTTCGCCGGGACCTGTAGAAAAGAGAAGGGGCGGCTCCTTGCGGGCCGCCCCTTTTTCTTTGGCTTCAGCCGAGTATGTCGGTCAGCACGCGCCGCCAATTTCCGCCCATGATCTTGTCGACATCGCGCGAACGAAAGCCCGCCTTGTCGAGCGTGGTGGCGATCGTCGCCATGCGGTTTATATTGTTGAGCTGCGGGATCACCACATGCTCGGGAGTCCAGTCGAAACCGGCGATCTTCTGTTCGCGCATCGCCTGCCACCAGGGCAAATATTCCTTCACGCCCTCTGCATTGTCATTGTTCAGCGCCACCAGATTGGTCTGGCCCGCCATTGGGAAATCGTTCGAGATCCCGACCGCGTCGATGCCGGCGACATTCGCGACATGGCGTATTTGCGCGATCAGGTGATCGACCGTCGGAACCGCGTCGCGCGTCAACCAGAAGCTCATCATAAAGATGCCCATCATGCCGCCCTTGTCCGCGATCGCCCTGATCACGGTGTCGGACGCGCAACGGGGATGATCGACGATCGCTTTGCACGCACCGTGCGACAGCAGGATCGGCGTCGTGCTGCGCTGGGCAGCTTCAAGCATCGTCGGTTCGGACCCGTGCGAGACGTCGGGAACGATACCGACGCGGTTCATCTCTGACAGCCCCTCGATGCCGAGCGGGGTGAGGCCGCTCCATTCACGTTCGAGTGCGCCGCCGGCGAACAGATTGTTGTTGTGATGGGTGAATTGGAGGACGCGGAGGCCGCGGCGATGGAAATCGGCGATGCGCGCCAACTCGGTGCCGACGGGTTCGCACGACTGGAATTGCAGAAAGGTCGCGCAACCCGGGCGTGAGCCGATGTCGGAACCCTTGAGTGCGACGAATGCCTCCGGCCGATCGGCGAGCTTCTTTGTGGTCGCATCGAGCGCCGCGCTGCATTTTTCGAAAGTCCGAAGATAGCGGGGGACATTGTCCTTGTCGCGAACCTCCTCGATTTCGGAAATGTCGCAGATCATTCCGCCGAGGCCCGCTGCCCGGAGCTCGGCGAGGTCCTCGGGCAGGAAGCTGAGGCCATCCATCATCAATCTGGGCTCTTTGGCCGCGTGCGCGCCGAGGCTGTGCGCCGCCGCAATGGCGGCGCCGGCGGCAAGGAACGATCTGCGGTTCATCATGGGGAGGTGGGGGCGCGTCATTATTCACTCCTGTACGGTCTTATGGCCGGATTGGTGGCCGTTCCTTACGACCGCCGACGGGTAAAGCGCGAGGCCTTTCGTCGCGCTCGCAAATGGCCGGCAATATGCTATAACGGATGTGCCAGAGGGTCGGGCGATCGCCGCTTTCGCAAGAAAGGGGAGGAAAGTCCGGGCTCCACGGAAATCACGGTGCCGGATAACGTCCGGCGGATCGGGCTTTGGCCAGGTTCAGGGAAAGTGCCACAGAGAGTAGACCGCCAAAGGCTTCGGCCCGGCGAAAGGTGAAAGGGTGCGGTAAGAGCGCACCGCGCGGACGGTAACGGACGCGGCATGGCAAACCCCACCGGGAGCAAGGTCGAATAGGGATGGTACGAGGCAACTCAGGGCTGATTCCGGCCCAGCCGTCCGGGTTGACTGCTTGAGCGTTCGGGTAACCGTTCGCCTAGAGGAATGATCGCCCATCCCCGGCAACGGGGTGGACAGAACCCGGCTTACAGACCCTCTGGCACTCTCTCCCTGAAAGCCGCGCGGGAACCGTGCCGCGACGGGCCGCGTATTAGGCGGACCAGAAAAGGAGACGAACCATGAAAGTCGTCGATGACCATGTCGAGGTGACCGAGACCGAGGCGAGCAGCGGGGTAAAGGGACATAATGTCCGTTATGTCCTGGCCTTTTCGCTGATCGCGGTGATTATCGTCCTGTCTGCGATCTGGATTATTCCGGTATTGTTGCAACCCTGATCGCGCCGCGGGCTATTTCGCCCTCGTCACACTGACGAGTTCTTCCTCTGCGCCTGGCGTATCCTCCATATAGATGGTCCGAACCGGCCGTTTGAACTTGCGCGTATACTGCTTGTCATACCCCCGGTCGCCGCTTGTCGCGAGCTTCAGCAGGCTGGTTATCGTGTCGCCGGTCGCGACGTTCCAGCTCATTTCATTGCCGTCATGGGCATAGGTGCGGCTGTACACCGTGGCGTCGAGCCCGATCAGCCGCATTCGAGGGCCGCCCTTCGTCGTCGCGGCGCGGTAGCGATAGGTCGCGGACATCGCGGTCGTGCCGCCTGTCAGGTCGCGGATCGTCAGCACGCCCTTGCTGATCGTCAATGCGGCCGCGCCAAGTCGATCGGGTTCGAGCTTGAAACTCCCCGCGGGCTCATGGCCCAGGTCGACCTCGCTGCGATAGCTGAGCAGGACGTGCAGTGTCCGCGTATCGGGGCTCGCAACAACATAGACGGTGTCAGGATCGCCATCGCCGTTCAGGTCGCCATCGGCGCGCGTTTCGATCTCCTCGCCCAATTCGAGCCAGTCGTTCAATATCGCGTCCGAGATCGGTTGCATCGGCTCGCGTGCAAGCGCTCCGTGCGTGGTGCTCCCTATTAAAAGCGCGGCGATCAACCCCAAGCTTCGCATCGTGATCCTCCCACCCGTTGCGGCCAGATTATCACCTGCTAGCGCGACGTCCAGCGGCTGTCGGTGACCGCGCGCACAGTTTTGTCTTGAGCAATGGCGGGTTCGGGGTGGTGAGCGGGCGCGCAGTCACCAACTTCCGTCATCCCGGACTTGATCCGGGATCCCGCTTCCTTGCGCATCGACCGCCTTCGACCTCAAGCGGGACCCCGGATCAAGTCCGGGGTGACGAGGGTAGAGAGGGCAGCAATCGGTCGAAAATTCAGAAACGGGCCAAGATCACGCCGGCGGCGGCGCGCCCTTGAAGCTGTCGGTTCCGGCCCAGCCACGTTCGGACACGTCGACCATCACATTCTCGGGCCCGGCCATCTTATACTCGGCATTGTCCTTGGCGGGATTCTTGCCAAGGCCCTGGGCCAGGTTGACGTCGTGGCGCGGCGCATAGCCCGAATTTTCGAACCGTTCGACGACTTCGGCAATGTCGTCGCACTGAAAGCCGATGTGGTGGAGCCCGGTATAGCCCTCGGGAAACTCCATCCCCGCAGCAGGACGGTTCTTGAAGCAGAGCAGCGCGATATTGATGTGGCCGTCGGTGACATAATAGCCGCGCGCGTTGCGGCTATCGATCTTTCCGGCGACCGTCCAGCCGAGCACATCGGTGAAGAAGCCTACCGAATTGTCGGGGTCGGCGGAAGCGATCGCCACATGGCGCAGGCGAGTGGTCATAGGTCGGGCCTTTCTGTTTACAGTAAATTTAGGTGCCGATGCGGATCGGGCTGACGAGGTCGTTCAGCGCCGCGACGATGCTTTGCGCGGTGATCCGGCCGGTGCCGGGGTTTTCGAGCGTCGGAATATTCTCGATCGCGAGTTCGAAGCGCGCGCTGTCGGAATCGACGACGATGCGGTGGGTGTTGCGTTCGAGTGCTGGGTCAGCCCAGATTTCGAGGCGCGTCCGTTCGGGCCCGACACCCGCCATGCCCAGGGCCGCGGCGACGTTTACATTGGCGGGAAAGGCGATCGCGCCTTCGAGAGCGCTGCCCTCGAAAATCTTCAGCGGTTCGGTAAGGCCGTTGAGGTCGATGTTATTGCGCACGACATGTTCAGCCTTAACCAGCGATTTCACCGGCTTGCGCGTCACCATCGTCACCGAATGGATCGTGCCGATCGCCGCCGCGCGCACGGCATCGAGCCCGAGCAGCGCGCCAGTCGCAAGGACGATGCGTCCGCCATGCCGACGCGCGATCTCGGTGGCCTCTGGCCATTGCATCAGCGCCGCGCCGCTGACCGTGACGAGCGTCTTGCCGGCGCTGAGCGTTGCGGTGGCGATATCGCGGAATGCCGCCGTCGGCGCGCTGTCGACGATGACGTCGGACAGGGCGACGAGTTCGGCGGTCTCGACGATCGGCACCGGCTGTTGCAGCGCCGCCATCGCCGTCTCGGCGCGCGCGCGGTCGCCTGCAGATACGGCCGCCAGCGTCAGCGGCAGCGCGCTTGCTTCGATATGGCTCGCGACGACGCGGCCGATGGTGCCGAAACCGGCGATGCCCACTTGTGTCATGGGGGCCGGGCTAGGTCGTCTTTTATATATAGGAAAATATTGTTTGAGGATCTTGATATCTAAAAAATCATATATCGTGCTCGATGGCGATATGTATTTTTGATTATAGGAATACCCTGTTTCTATCTTTGACGGCATATGCAGCGCGTCCCACAAGGAAGGCCGAACCTTGGGGGAAACCGATGCCGGACGTGCTGAACGGAGATATGCTGACGCTTGCTGCGATGATGCTGCTGACCGGCGCCGCGGGCGGCGTGATCGCCGGTATGCTCGGGGTCGGTGGCGGCATTGTTATCGTGCCGGTACTCGACCTCGTTCTTTCGGCGCTGGGCATCGACGCCGACGTGCGGATGCATGTGACGGTCGCGACATCGCTCGCGACGATCATTCCGACCGCGATCTCATCTTCGCGCGCGCACGAAGCGAAGGGTGCTGTCGATCACGCCCAGCTCCGCCGTTGGGGGATCGCGATCTTCCTGGGGGCGATTGCAGGGGTGATCCTCGCGAGCCGGGTATCGGGGGACGTGCTGTCGGCGGTATTCGGCATCGTCGCGTTGATTGTCGCGATCAAGATGCTGCTGCCGCTTGAGGGAAAGCATATCGCCGAAGCCATCCCGGGCGGCGTGACAGGGCAGGCCATTCCCTTTGCGATCGGCGGCATTTCCAGCATGATGGGGATCGGTGGCGGCACGCTCAGCGTCCCGGTGATGACGCTGTTCAACGTTCCGATCCACCGCGCGGTCGGCACCGCGGCGCTGTTCGGTTTGCTGATCAGCGCGCCTGCGACCGTCGCCTTCATTATTGCGGGCTGGAATGTCGAGGACCTGCCGCCCGGTAGCCTCGGCTACGTCAACCTGGTCGGCTTCGCGATTATCGCGCCGGTATCCTATCTAACCGCGCCGTGGGGCGCGCGGATCGCGCATGCGCTTTCCAAGCGGGGGCTCAGCCTGATGTTCGGCCTGTTCCTCACCGTCGTCGCGGTGCGGATGCTGATCCGGGCCTTTGGGTGAGATGCCGTGTCCAATCTCACCGCGCCCCGATCCTATAAGAAAATCGGTCCTTCCTATGCGCAACGCATATTGGATCGCCGCGCCGCGCTCACGCAGATCGGGGGCGCCATTGCGCTCGGCTGCGCAGCCCCGGCGCTCGCCCGTCCCATCGGAAAGAAAGATCGACGCATGACCTGGTTTGCCCTTGCCACCCGCGCCACCCCCGAAGGCCCGCGCCCGACGATCCAGGTGGGAGACAGCTTCCACGACCTGCACGCCGCCGCCGCGGCGCTTGGCCATACCGCAGTCGTCGGCGACGTCAGCGCGATCATTCGCGACTGGGATGCGCGGCGCGAAGGGCTGTTCTCCCTCGCGCGCGGGCTGGGTAGCGCATCGGGTGCGATCGCCGCGCCAAAGCTCATGGCGCCGTTCGAGCCGCGCCGCATCTTCGCCGCCGCGTCGAACTTCATCGAACATGCCGAGGAAATGCAGACCAAGCTCGCTGCAAAGGCTGACAGCGAACCCTATATTTTCCTCAAGACGATCGAAAGCGTCGTCGGGCCCGGCGACACCGTGGTTGTGCCGCCACAGGTGTCGCGCCCCGACTGGGAGGTCGAACTGGGCGTCGTCCTTGGCAAACCGGGCAAGAACGTCGCGGTCGATGACGCGCGCGACCTGATCGCCGGCTATACCATCGTCAACGACGTGTCCGCGCGCGACCGCACGCGCCGGACCGACTTTCCCTTCTCGCACGACTGGTTCCGGGGGAAGAGCTTCGACAGCTTCACGCCTTTGGGACCGGTCTTCGTGCCGCGCGACTGCCTCGGCGATCCACACGACATTCGCTTGGGGCTCAGAGTCAACGGCGAGACGATGCAGGACGGCAACACGTCCGAGATGATTTTCAACATCTACGAACAGATCGCCTATCTCTCGACGATCCTCGAACTCAAGGCGGGTGACCTGATCGCGTCGGGCACGCCTGCGGGGGTCGGCATGGGACGCGGGGTGTTCCTGAAGGACGGCGACACGATGTCGGCGTGGGTCGACGGGGTCGGCGAACTCGTGAACCCGGTTTCCGCGCCGCACCTGCCGCGGAGCTGAGCGATGGTCGCCTTTCATCGCCGTTCGCTCGTCGTGCCGCTACTCGTGGTCGCCGCGATCGCCGCACTTACCTTGTGGAGCGCTTTCGGCGGCAATGCGCCGCGCACGGCACAGGCGGACAATGCGCGCAGCGTGCGGTTCAACATGGCGTGGCTGCCGCAGGGCAGCATGGCGGGCATCTTCGTCGCGATCGACAAGGGCTATTTCGCGGACGCGGGAATCGCCGTCGAGCCGGTGCGCGGCTTTGGCGGCATGCGCACCGCGAACGAACTCGATCAGGGCATGTTCGAATTTGCCTATATCGACCCGCTGTCGGTCGCGCTGAACCGCTCGAAGGGCGGCAAGGTGCGGATGATCGGCGGCATCAACATGCGACTTCCCGCGGGTGCTTGCTTCGTCAAGGAGCGACACAAGATCGAGAAGCCGGCCGATCTTGCGGGACTGCGGTTCGGTGCCGGGCAAAGTTCGATGATCCAGGCGCTGCTTCCCGCCTGGCTGAAGGACAATGGCGTCGAGCCCGCGCGCGTCGAGCAGATCCAGCTCGACCCCGCGATCGTCGTCTCGTCGCTCGTCGAGGGGCGGATCGACGCCGCCGAATGCTGGCTCGGCAATTCGCTCGCGCTGTTTGACAAGGCAGCCAAGGCAAAGGGCGTGACGATCGGACGCATCGGCTATGCCGATTTCGGGCTCGACGTCTATGGCAGCGGTTTCGCGACGCAGGACGGGCTGATCGAGAAAGATCCCGAACTGGTGCGCGCCTTTCTGAAAGCGGCCTATCGCGGCTACGCCGACGCGGCGCGCGATCCGAAAGCCGCGCTCGCAATCATCCGCAAATCCTATCCGCTGCTCGACGAAGCGGTGACCGAACGCCAGATCCGCGAGACCGCGGCGTTGATGGCGGACGAGGGTGGATCGCACCGGCTGAAGCCCGAAAAGGTCGAGCGTACCGTCACCTATCTGCAGGCGAGCGGCCAGCTTCAGGGTTTCGACCAGGCGCCGCAGCTCTTCACCAACGCCTTTATTCCGATGGGGAATCAGCCATGACCGATCCCGCTTCCTACCGTCCGCGTCCGACGCGGCTTGGCCATCTTGTGCTCAAGGTGCGCGATATCGACCGCAGCCTGGCTTTTTATGCGGAGGTTGTCGGGCTTACCGTGTCGGACTGGATCGACCATCATATGGTCTTTCTACGCGCGGGTGAGGATCATCACGACCTGGCGCTGCTCCAACTTCCGCCGGGGCACACGGCAATCCCTGAGGGGCATTACCCTGCGGTCGAGCATTTCTCCTATCGTCTCGAAACGATCGGCGAGATGGAGCAGGTCGCCGCGATGCTGGTCGCGCGCGGCATCACGATCGACCGCGGTATCGGCAAGCACGGCCCGGGGGCGAACAGCTTCCTCGTCTTCCGCGATCCCGACGGTAACAATGTCGAATTCTACACCGACATGACGCAGATCACCGCCGATGATCCTTATGCGCCGTCGGTGTGGGACGGGAAGGATATGGACACCTTCGACCGCTGGCATCTCGATCGCTTTCTCGTGCCGCCGCCCGCGCGCATTCAGGCGCTGCTGGAAAAGGACGGTGACGCGTGAGCCGCCTGTTCAATCGCGACACCGCGATCAGCGTGGGCTTTTTTCTCGTTCTGGGGTTTTTGTGGGAGTATGGCGTTCGCTGGTCGGGAGTGCAGTCGTATCTGTTGCCGCCACCGAGCGCGATCCTGGGCGAATTATGGACTTCGCGCGGACCGATCCTCGCGCAGAGCCTCGTCACGCTGACCGAGGTTTTCTGGGGATTTCTCATCGCTGTCGCGCTTGGCGTGCCGATCGCGGCGCTGATCTATTTCTCGCGCACCGCGAAGCGCACCGTCTATCCGCTCTTCGTCGCGCTGCAGAGCATCCCGAAGATCGGGCTTGCGCCGCTGATCGTCGTATGGTGCGGCTATGGCCTGACGTCGAAGCTGATCATGGCGTTTCTCTTCGCCTTTTTCCCGATCATCATCGCGACGCTCGGCGGACTGGCGAGCACACCCGCGCATCTTGAGGAGCATTTTCGCGCGCTGCGGGCGACCCCGATGCAAAGCTTCTGGCGCCTTCGCGTCCCGGCGGCGCTGCCGAGCTTCCTCGACGGTTGCAAGGTCGCGATGCCGCTTGCGGTGATCGGCGCGGTGGTCGGCGAGTTCGTCGGGTCGAACGACGGACTGGGCAATCTGATCCTGACGGCGTCGGGATCAGGGCACACGACGCTGACCTTTGCGGCGCTGATCGCGGTGACGATCCTGTCGCTCCTTCTCTTCTACGGCGTGGCCTATTGGGAACGCTTCATCTGGTGGCGTGCAGCATGAAATCGGTTATCTCCCTTTCCGGCGCAGGCAAGCGTTTCGACGGCCGGCAAGTCCTGCAGGGCGTCAGCGCCGAGATCGGCGCGTCAGAGTTCGTCTCGATCCTCGGCCCCTCGGGCTGCGGCAAGAGCACGCTCTTGCGCTTGATCGCGGGTCTGGTCCCCTTTGAGGACGGCAGCATCCGTTTCGGCGGCGCCGAGGTCGAGGAACCCACGGCCGAGATGGGCTTCGTCTTTCAGACCTCGAACCTGCTTCCCTGGCTGAATGTGCGCGACAATCTGCTGCTCGGGGTCGACCTTGACCCGCAGACGCAGCGCCCTGACGAAGCGGCATTCGCGGCGCTCGTCGAGACACTGGGCCTGACGGGTTTCGAGGCAAGCTATCCCAGCCAGCTTTCGGGCGGGATGCGTCACCGGGTCGCGATCGGGCAGGCGCTGGCACGCGGACCACAGGTGCTGCTGATGGACGAGCCCTTCGGCGCTCTCGACGCGCTGACGCGCGACCGGCTCAACATGGAATTGCTGCGCATCTGGCAGCGCGACCGCAAGACGGTGCTGCTTGTCACGCACAGCATTTCGGAGGCGGTGTTGCTGTCCGACCGGGTGCTCGTGATGTCGGAGCGGCCGGGGACGATTATCGAGGATGTCCGCATCGACCTGCCGCGCCCGCGCGATCCCAGCACGACGCGCGAGGACCCGGCGTTCGGCGACTATGTCGTGCGGCTCAGCAAATTGATGGGGGTTTCGTGATGGAAAGCGGTGTGCTGGCGACTGCGGGCGCCGAGATATATTGGCAGGCGCATGGGGCAGGGCCGGCGATCGTGCTCGCGCACGGTATCGGTGGCAATCATGCGATCTGGTATCGCCAGCTCGACGCGCTTTCGCGTTCGAACCGCGTCATCACTTTCGACCATCGCGGTTTCGGCCTGTCGCAGGACCATGACGGGCGCGGGCGCGATGCCTTCGTCGATGATCTGGTCGCGCTGCTCGATCATCTTGGCGAGGCGAAGGTCGCACTCGTCGGGCAGTCGATGGGGGCGGGAACCTGCATCGGTTTTGCGCATCGTGCGGCCGAGCGCGTTGCCGCGCTTGCCATCTGTGACAGCCTGCACGGTATCGCGGAATCAAGCGAAGTGAAGACGATCATGGATGATGCGCGCGCGAAGACCGCGGCGATGGGGCAGGTCGAACGCGTGCTCGGTGCGGGCGCACCGCGCGAACTCGCGGCGCTTTATCGCCAGATCGCAAGCTTCAACGCCGTCGATCGCCACAGCCTGGCGGGCAGCTTCGATGCGCGTCCGGCGGCCGATCTCGGCGGCAAGGGCTTTCCGACCCTGTTCCTTTCGGGCGTCGATGATATCCTCTTCCCGATCGAAGCCGTACGGCTCGCACAGGCGGAGGTCCAGGGCTCCTTCCTTGTGGAGGTCAACGACGCGGGCCATTCGGCATTCCTTGAAGCGCCAGTGCAATTCAACGACACCATATTGTCGCTCCTCCAGATGGCGGGGCATGTCGGCAAGGCGGGCGCCGCGCACAGCAATGCCGCGGGTTATGTCGCGGTCGGAGGTGCGGCATGACGGACGCAGCCTATCCTTTCGCCGAACGCCCGGTGCTCAACTATGTCGACGGTGCCTTCGTCGAGGGCGAGCGCTGGTTCGACAATGTGAACCCCGTCGACGGCAGCGTAGCCGGTCGGGTGTCTCAGGCGAGCCGCGACCTCGTTAACCGTGCGGTCGCCGCCGGGCGCGCCGCGCTCAAGGGGCCGTGGGGCAAGATGTCGCAGGCCGAACGGTGCAAGCTTCTCGTCCGTATCGCCGAAGGGATCGAGGCGCGGTTCGACGAGTTCGCTGCCGCCGAGATCGCCGACACCGGCAAGTCGCTGCATCAGGCGCGCACGATCGACATTCCGCGCGGTGCCGCCAATTTTCGTGCCTTTGCCGCGATCGCCGAAGCGCGCGCGATGCCAAGCTTTCGGACCGACCTGCCCGACGGGCGCAGCGCGATCAATTATGCGATCGCACGGCCGCTGGGCGTCGTCGCGATCGTGTCACCGTGGAACCTGCCGCTGTTGCTGATGACGTGGAAAGTGGCGCCCGCGCTTGCGTGCGGCAATGTCGTCGTCGTCAAACCCAGTGAGGAAACCCCCTCGACCGCGACGCTGCTTGCCGAGGTAATGGATGCGGCGGGCGTGCCGCCGGGCGTATTCAACCTCGTTCACGGTTTCGGCGCGGAGTCGACGGGCGAGTGGCTCACCGCCAACCCCGATATCGACGCGATCACCTTCACCGGGGAATCCGCGACCGGCGGCGCGATCATGCGCGTCGCTGCCGCCGGCGTGAAGCCCGTCTCGTTCGAACTAGGTGGCAAGAATGCGGCGCTCGTCTTCGCCGACTGCGACTTCGACGAGGCGGTTGCGGGAACCGTGCGCTCGGTCTTCTCGAACTGCGGGCAGGTGTGCCTCTGCACGGAACGCGTCTATGTCGAACGGCCGATTTTCGACCGTTTTGTGAAGGCGCTCGCCGAACGGGCAAAGGCGTTGACCGTCGGCGATCCGTGGTCGGGCGCCGACATGGGACCGTTGATCTCGCATGGTCACCGCGAGAAAGTGCTCTCATATTATGCTCTTGCGCGCGAGGAGGGCGCAACGGTGGTAACCGGCGGCGGCGTTCCCGAACTGAACGGCACGCTAGCGAGCGGCGCGTTCGTCGAGCCAACGATCCTGACCGGCCTGGGGCAGGATGCGCGCTGCGTGCGCGAAGAGATATTCGGGCCCGTCTGCCACGTCGCGCCCTTCGACAGCGAAGCGGAAGCCGTCGAACTCGCCAACGATACAGACTATGGTCTCGCCGCCGCCATCTGGACGCGCGACGTCGGCCGCGCGCATCGCGTCGCGGCGCAGATGGAAACGGGCATAGTCTGGGTCAACGAATGGTTCCTGCGCGACCTGCGCACACCGTTCGGCGGCATGAAGCTGTCGGGCATCGGACGCGAGGGTGGCGAACATTCGCTGGGCTTCTATTCCGAACCGACCAATATTTGCGTGAAACTGTAAGAGGAACCTATGGCAGACATTGCCGCCATTGCCGCAAGGCTCGACACCGCCGCCAGCGAGGCAAGGGCGATCCCGCAGATCACCGGCGAGGCGGGCGACCTGCCGCTTGCCGACGCTTATGAAATTCAGCGCGCCGCGATCGACCACCGGCTTTTGCGCGGTGCGACCCTGGTTGGCGTGAAGATGGGCTTCACCAGCGAGGCCAAGATGGCCCAGATGGGGCTCACGGATCAGATATGGGGCCGGCTGACCTCCGATATGGTCGTCACCAATGGCGCGGCGATCGACCGCGCGCGCTTTATCCATCCGCGCGTCGAGCCCGAGGTCGCGGTGCGGCTGAAGGCGCCGCTGGCGGGCGAGGTGACGCGCGAAGAGGCGTTCGCTGCGGTCGATGCGGTGGCTGCGGCGCTGGAAATCATCGACAGCCGCTACGAAAATTTCCGCTTCGCGCTTGGCGACGTGATCGCCGACAATGCGTCGTCTTCCGCCTTTGTCGTCGGACCCTGGCTTGCCGCCGACACCGATGTTTCGGACGTTGCGATGACGATGCGCGTCGACGATGCCGTCGCCGAGACGGGGACAAGCGCGGCGATCCTCGGCGATCCGTTCCGGTCGCTCGTCGCCGCGGCGCGGCTCGCGGGGGCGGCGGGACTGGTGCTTCAGCCGGGCTGGACGGTGATGCTGGGCGGCGCGACCGCTGCGGCGGCGATTGGCGAGGCGCGCACCGTGTCGCTCGACGCGGGGCATCTCGGCCGTGTCGGGTTCACGATTGAGGGAGGCGCGGCATGAGCGAGGGCGCCGAAAAAGGGAGGGGCAGGGTAATCCCCGGCAAGGCACGACCACGCGGACGGTTCCCGCACTATCGACGCGCCGGCGATTTCGTCTTCGTCTCCGGCACCAGCTCGCGCCGTGCCGACAACAGTTTCGCGGGCGCCTCCGCAGACGCGTTCGGCACCGTCAGTCTCGACATCGCGGAACAGACGCGCGCAGTGATCGAGAATATCGGCGCGATCCTCGCCGACGCTGGCGGTTCGCTCGCCGACGTGGTCGATGTGACGAGTTTCCTCGTCAACATGAACGATTTCGGCGGCTATAATGCCGTCTACGCCGAGTATTTCGACGAAGCGGGCCCCGCACGGACGACCGTCGCGGTGCACCAGCTTCCGCACCCGCATTTGCTGATCGAGATCAAGGCGACCGCCTTCATCCCGCGCGCGCCGAAAGGATGATGCCATGCTGACCTATGGACTGCCCTTCAACTTCCGCGAGTGGATCGAGGCGCATCGCGACGTCCTCAAGCCGCCGGTCGGCAATACGCAGATATGGGAGGATGCCGATTTCATCGTCACGGTCGTCGGCGGCCCCAACCAGCGCACGGACTATCATGTCGATCCGCTGGAGGAATTTTTCTATCAGATCGAGGGCGACATGAACCTGCGCCTATGGACCGACGAGGGGCCGAAGGACATGCCGATCCGTGAGGGCGACATCTTCCTGCTGCCACCGCGCGTCCCGCATTCGCCCCAGCGTCCGGTCGCGGGCAGCGTCGGGCTGGTCATCGAACGCAAGCGGCCCGACGGGTTGATCGATGCCTTTCAATGGTATTGCGACGATTGCGGCCACATCGTCCACCGCGTCGAGGTCCAACTCCAGAGCATCGTGCGCGACCTGCCGCCGCTGTTCGAGGCTTTTTATGCCAGCGAGGAACTGCGCACCTGCGACAACTGCGGCACCGTTCATCCGGGCAAAGCTTGATGACCGCGACCCACGAAGCCGTCGCCCGCCGCCTGCGCGATGCCTATTCCGGCGGAGTTGTCGCGCCGCTGCGCGATGTGCTCGATCCGACCGACGCGACAGGCGCCTATGCGGTACAGACGATCAACACGCGGTTCTGGGAGGCGCAGGGGCGCCGCATCGTCGGACGCAAGGCCGGGCTGACCGCTAAAGCAGTGCAGGCGCAGCTTGGCGTCGATCAGCCCGACTTTGGCGTGCTCTTTGACGATATGCGCGTCGCCGACGGCGGTATTCTCGATCCCGCACGGGCGATCCAGCCGAAGGCCGAAGCCGAGATCGCTTTCGTGCTCGGCGCCGACCTGCCCGATACAGCGACGACAGTTGAGCAGGTCGCAGCGGCGGTGGTGAGCGTCCATGCCGCGATCGAGATTGTCGACAGCCGTATCGCCGACTGGAAGATCACATTTGCCGATACTGTGGCCGACAATGGCTCTTCGGCCTTCTTCGTGCTGGCTGACGCAGGATTGCCGCTTGCGGGGCTCGACCTCGAAGGGGCGGCGATGGAAATGCGCGTGAACGGCGCGTCCGCCTCGACCGGGATAGGCGCCGCGGCGCTCGGAAATCCGCTGAACGCCGCCGCCTGGCTCGCGCGGACCCTTGCGGGTCGCGGTGAACCACTGAGGGCGGGTGACGTCCTGCTCGCGGGGGCGCTGGGGCCAATGGTCGCGCTGACACCGGGCGATCATGTCGTCGCCGACATCGCCGATATCGGCACCTGCAGTTTTACCTACAAGGCGTAGCGAGATGGCGAAAACCAAAGTCGCGATCATCGGGTCGGGCAACATCGGCACCGATCTGATGATCAAGATCATGCGATTGTCGGACGTGCTCGAAATGGGCGCCTTCGTCGGCATTGATCGCGAGTCGGATGGCCTCAAGCGTGCCGAGCGCCTTGGTGTGCCGATCACCGCCGATGGCCTCGACGGCTTGGTCGCGATGCCCGGCTTCGCCGATATCGGGATCGTCTTTGATGCGACCTCTGCCGGGGCGCACAAGCGGCACAGCGAAGTGCTGATCACCCATGGCAAGCGCGTCGTCGACCTGACCCCGGCGGCGATCGGTCCCTATGTTATACCGCCGGTCAACGGCGATGCGCACCTCGACGCACCGAATGTGAACATGGTGACCTGCGGCGGCCAGGCGACGATCCCGATCGTTGCCGCGGTGAACTGCGTCGCCAAGGTGCATTATGGCGAGATCGTCGCCTCGATCGCGTCGAAGAGCGCGGGCCCGGGTACCCGCGCCAACATCGACGAGTTTACCGAGACGACGAGCCGGGCGATCGCAGAGGTCGGCGGCGCGACGCGCGGCAAGGCGATCATCGTCCTCAACCCCGCCGAACCGCCGCTGATCATGCGCGATACGGTCTATTGTCTCTGCGACGACGGCGACCGCGCGGCGATCGCGAAGAGCGTCGAAGCGATGGTGGCGGAGGTGCAGGCCTATGTCCCCGGATACCGGTTGAAGCAGGCGGTGCAGTTCGAAAGCATCGGCGGCAATGCGCCGCTACGCATCCCTGAAATGGACGGCAGCTTTACCGGGCTGAAGGTCAGTGTCTTCCTCGAGGTCGAGGGTGCGGCGCATTATCTGCCCGCCTATGCCGGCAACCTCGACATCATGACCTCTGCCGCGCTGAAGACCGCCGAGAAGATCGCGGAAAGGATGGCCGCATGAGTTTCGATCCCGCGACGACCAAGCTCTATATTCAGGACGTGACGCTCCGCGACGGCATGCACGCGATCCGCCACCAATATGGGCTGGATCATGTGAAGGCGATCGCGAAGGCGCTCGACCGTGCGAAGGTCGACGCGATCGAGGTCGCGCACGGCGATGGCCTGCAGGGGTCTAGCTTCAACTATGGCTTCGGCGCCCATACCGACTGGGACTGGATCGGAGCGGTTGCCGAAGTGCTGGAGCACAGCATACTCACGACTTTGCTCCTCCCGGGCATCGGGACGATCCACGACCTTAAACATGCCTATGATATGGGCGTGCGTTCGGTGCGTATCGCGACCCATTGCACCGAGGCCGACGTCGCGAAGCAGCATATCGAATATGCGCGAGGGATCGGCATGGACGTATCGGGTTTTCTGATGATGAGCCATATGTCGGAGCCCGAGGCGCTCGCAAATCAGGCGAAGCTGATGGAGGAATATGGCGCGCATTGCGTCTATGTTACCGACAGCGGCGGCGCGCTGACGATGGATCAATATGCGGCGCGGCTGCAGGCGTATGACCGGGTGCTGAAACCCGAAACGCAGCGCGGCGTGCACGCGCACCACAATCTTTCCCTTGGCGTCGCGAACAGCATCGTCGCGGTGCAGAATGGCGCGATACGCGTCGACGCGAGCCTCGCCGGCATGGGGGCGGGGGCAGGCAATGCGCCGCTCGAAGTCTTCATTGCCGCGGCGGACGTTTACGGTTGGAACCACGGCTGCGACCTGTTCGCGCTGATGGACGCGGCCGAGGAACTGGTGCGCCCGCTGCAGGACCGCCCGGTTCGCGTCGATCGCGAGACGCTGACGTTGGGATATGCGGGGGTCTATTCGAGCTTCCTGCGCCATGCCGAAAAGGCGGCGGCCGATCACGGGCTCGACACGCGGGCGATCCTCGTCGAGCTCGGGCGACGCAAGATGGTCGGCGGGCAAGAGGATATGATCGTCGACGTCGCGCTCGATATGCTCGCGTCAGGCTGATCAAACCTCCAGTTGGTTCAGTCGGCGGCGAGATCCCTAGGGCGGGTCTTGTCTAGAGATCGTCGATTTGCCGATGCAGGACCTGGGTGATGAGGCGCAATTCTGCCTCGCCAATTCGGGGCCATTCCATCGCCCTTTGTGCAACGACCCTGCGGGTGTGAAGCGAGGGAAGGCTCGACACCAGCAGGATGGCCTGCATACGCGTCTCGGCTGAAACTTGGGCTTCGGACTTGATCAAGGAGATCAGCCGCGAGTTCCGCTCGATACCGGGCAGCCACAATCGGTTATAGAAAATCTCGAATGCCGGGCCCGGCTCCGCCAACTCGCGGGCAATGATTCCGTTACCCAATATATAGGCGTCGCTGCCGAGAATCAGCTCGACCGATGCCGCCATCAAATATTTGAGCGTTTCGCGCGCCTCCTCCGGTCCCGATGGTGACTCGATAACCCCTTTTGCTCTTGTGACGGCATCGCGGGTCGCGTGCCCGTAGCGTTCGACTATCTCCTCGGCGCAGGCCCGATAGAGCCCTTCCTTGTTGCCGAAATAATAGCTGAGAGGGGGCAGCGTCGTATTGGCCCGTTCCGCTATGCGGCGCGTGGTCGTGGATTTGAAACCCGCCGCCCCAAACTCGACCAGCGCAGCCTCCAATATGCGTTGACGCGATTGGTCGCCTTTGCGCGAAGCGTTCGATACCGCGTCCCTTCCGGGTTGCGCAACGGGTGCCTCGACCGATTCTCCCATCGCCATGATCGACCTCGAACCCTCCGTCATTTTGTGCGCCCCTTGGGTAAAGCAAATCTCCGTCCCTTGGCAAATTTCTGATTTGTGCCGGATTTCCGTGGTTTTGATAGTTCTCAAAAAATACTTAGAATGCTATTGATCTTGCTCGGCTCAAAATATATCAATTGATACATAATGAAGACGGTCATGGAGTCGAGAAGCGAAAATGCGCCTTTCGACCGGTGGCTGCGAACGAGGGAGAGAGGGATGAAACGCCACCATCGAGCCGTAACGGCACTTGCCACCGGAGCCCTGATGATGGCTGCCGCCGTCCCGGCGGCGGCACAGGAAGCCGAAGCGACCGGCGCGAATGATGCGACCAGCGCGGCGGGCAGCGAAGATATCATCGTCACCGCGTCGCGCCGTCCGCAAACGCTGCAGGAAGTGCCGATTTCGGTCGGCGTCGTCACGGGTGCCGCGATCGAGCAGCAGGGGCAGCGCCTGTTCACCGACCTCCAGTCGTCGGTTCCCAATCTTCAGATCGACAATACCAACGGCAATTACGCGATCACGATCCGCGGGCTCGGATCGGGCGCAAACAATCTGGCATTCGAACAATCGGTCGGTCTGTTCGTCGACGGTGTCTATTCCAGCCGCGCGCGTTCGCTGCAGGTGCCGTTCCTCGACGTCGAACGCATCGAAGTCGTTCGCGGGCCGCAGGGCGCGCTTTTCGGCAAGAACACAAATGCCGGCGCGATCAGCATGGTGACGCGCCGGCCGACCCGGGATTTCGAGGCCGAGTTCCGCGCCGGCACCGAACTCGCCGAAGGCGGCATGAATTTCAGCGGCTATCTGTCGGGCCCGATCAGCGACACGCTGAGCGTCCGGCTGAGCGGCGGCGCAGGGCAAGCGGATGGCTATATCGAAAACCGGCTGACGGGGTTCGACGACAATGGCTCGAAATACCGGTCGGGGCGTGCCCAACTCTTGTGGGAGCCGAGCGACGATCTGGAGGTCCTGTTCAAGGTTGAGGGTTTCCGGAACGAGATCAACGGTTCGAACGCGGTCTACAACAATATCGGCAACGCCAACTGCAACCTGTGCAACGTCATTCGAAACGCCAGCGGCGGTGCGGCGGCGCAGGACAAGCCTGGTTTTTGGCGGTTCAGCCGCGGCTTTCCTAAGGAATATGACGTAACCAAATCGCGGACCGGCGCAATGACGGTCAACTGGACGCCGGGCGATTGGACGATCGGGTCGGTCACTGCCTATCAGGCCGTGGATTCGGAACGGACATTCAACACCATTCCGGGGCCGATCAATCTGCTCAATACGCTGCAGGCCGAGGAGAGCAGCCAGTTTTTCCAGGAATTGCGCGTCTCGCGCGACGTCGCGGCGGGCATCAATCTCGCGTTCGGCGCCACCTATACCGATGCCGATCTCGATATCCTGCAACTCATCAGTTACAACGGCAATCTGGTGGGGACGACGTTGCCTCAGGCCGAAGGGAAGCGCGGCTTCACCCAGACTTCCTGGTCGCTTTCGCCCTTTGCAATCGTCGAGGCGGAACTGACCGATGCGCTGACCTTCAGCGGCAGCCTGCGCTACAGCTACGAAAAAAAGGAAGCGCGCGGGACCAGCACCAACGTCGGCCCACGCATCCCCGCGAACAATCTCGACTTCGACATCACCGGCAAACGGACTGAAAAGCTTTGGGATTATTCGCTGCGTCTTCGCTATGAATTCAGCCCGCAGGTCTCGACCTATGTCAGCTATGCGACGGGAACGAAGGGTGGGGGCTTCCTGTCGAACGACGGCCTGCTGCTGTATAACATCCGCAACAACAACGGCCGGTTCGACTTCGACGACGAACGGGCGCGGGCATGGGAACTTGGCACCAAGATGCGCTTGTTCGACCGCCGGCTCGACCTCGACATCGCGCTGTTCCGCACGCGTTTCGCCAATCTTCAGGTCTCGTCGTATAACGGCACCGCCTTCATCACCGGCAACGCTGCCAAGGCGACCGCGCAGGGTGTCGAGGTCGAGGCCCGCTATCGTCCGAATTCGGTCGTCAGCCTCGGCGCGACAGGGGCGTATCTGGACGCGAAATATAATGACTATCCAGGCGGTCCCTGCCTGTACAACGCCCCAGCGACCTGCACGCCCGCGACGAACAACCTTTCGGGCGTGCGCCTGACGCGCGCGCCCGAATGGAAGGCGTCGGGATATGTGCAGTTCGACGTGCCGGTGAGCGATCACCTGATCGTCAGCGCTCGCGGCGCCGCCGACTACACTTCGACCTCCTATTTGCAGGGTGACATGAACCCGCTGAACGCGCAGCCGGGTTATACCAAGTTCGACGCCCGCCTCGCGATCCGCAAGGAAGACGGCGCCTGGGAACTTGCGCTGGTCGGGCGCAACCTGACGAACGAGGTGACGTTCAGCCAGGCGATCAACACGCCGCTGCTGAACGGGAACAGCCATGTCGTGATGATCAATCCGCCGCGGACGGTCAATCTCGAGGCGGTTCTTCGCTTCTAGCCAATATGGATTTTGACATGGAAAGGTCGCGAGATGGTCTGGACTGTTGATCGCCGCACATTTGTTGGCGGCATGGGCGGGGTCGGGGCACTCGCGGCGTCAGGCGCGCGGGCGAGCGCGCGCGGGGCGGACGGACGCAGGCTCAACGTCCTGATGATCGTCACCGATCAGGAGCAGAGCATCGCTAGCTTTCCGCCCGGATTGCTGGAAAAATTGCCAGGGCACCGCGAACTCATGGCGCGCGGGCTGCTCGTCGAAAATTATCATGTCCAGACGACGCCGTGCAGCCCGTCGCGCTCCACGATCTTCACCGGGCATCACACACAGCGCACCGGAATCTATCTGAATTCGAGCGGCGCCGACGATCCCGTGCTGCCTACCGACCTGCCGACGCTTGGCCATATGATGCGCGCCGCGGGATATTACACCAGTTACAAGGGCAAGTGGCACCTCTCGCCCATCAACGAAAAGCGGAACTGGAATCAGGTGTCGGGCATGATCTATCCCGCCACCGAGAAGGCCATGGAGGAATATGGTTTCGACGATTACGGTTTCGACGGAGAGGCGGTCGGTCTGACCTGGGACGGATACCGGCACGACCAATATATCGCGGCGGACGCTTCGCGCAGCATCCTCGACTTCAAGGGGCAGGGCAAAGCCGGGGGCAAGCCGTGGTTCATGGTGGTCGGTCTGCTCAATCCGCATGACATCATGTTCTATGACGCGACTGGAAAACAGACTGAGACGCGCGCGCACCCCTATCTTCTGGGCCCACTTCGCCGCGAACCGGGCGACCCGCTCTATGCCGAAGACAATGGCTTCGAACTTCCCGCGAGCTTCTACCGCGACGATCTGAGCGGAAAGCCCGAGGCGCACCGGGCTATCGCAGCGTCGAATGTTCGCACCTATGGAACGATGGATATTGACGACGAGGCATCATGGCGCCGCTTCCGTAACTATTATTACAACTGCATCCGCGACGTCGACCGCCGGATCGGTCAGCTTTTGTGGGCGCTCGAGACGAGCGGCCAGCTTGAGAACACGGTCATCGTCTACACCTCCGACCATGGCGAGCGTGCCGGGGCGCACGGGATGCGGCAAAAGGGCGGCACCATCTACCGCGAAGAGACCAACGTGCCGATGATCATCGTCCACCCCGACGTTCCAGGAGGCCGCCGTTCCCGCCGCCTGATGAGTGCGATCGATATCGCGCCGACGCTGCTCGCGCTCGGCGGCAAGGATGCGGGCTGGCGGAAAGAACATTATCCGGATCTGCCGGGCGTCGATGCGACGCCGCTGCTCGCCGATCCCGAGGCGCGGACGGAGCGCGACATCCGGGGACATCTGTTCAACTATGCGGTTGCCTATGGCTGGGCCCCAAAGGCAGGCCAACCTGCGACCGCTCCATTCACTGACCGTTTCGACCTGTCACGCCGACGTTTGCACCGCGGCGTCCACGACGGCCGCTGGAAGTTCGCGCGCTATTTTGCGCCCGAGCATCATCAGCACCCGCGAAACTGGAAGGAATTGTCGGGGAACAACGACCTGGAACTATATGATACGCAGGCCGACCCGAACGAATTGATCAATCTTGCGTCGCGTCCGGATCAACGGCGCAACCTGTTGCGCCTGAATGCCATGGTCAATGCGCTAATTGCCCGAGAGGTCGGAAGAGACGACGGAAGGGAATATCCGGGACCGGTGGATCTATATAATCGCGCCTTGCCCATCTGAAACGGCCGACCGCTACCTATCGATCAGACTTCATCGCCCAATATCTGCGCCCGAATTTCACGTTTCAGGACCTTGCCTACTTTCGATCGCGGCAGGTCGGGCCAGATTTCTAGTTCCTTCGGCGCCTTGACGCTGCCGATTGCCGTTTTGACATGCGCGATGATCTCGTCCGCACCAGCGCTTTGTCCTGTGCGGAGCTGGACGACTGCGCACACGCGCTCGCCCCATTTGTCGTCGGGCAGGCCGAACACCGCGCCGTCCTGAACCGCCGGATGCGACAGCAGCGCTGCCTCGACCTCGGCCGAATAGACGTTGAAGCCGCCGGTGATGATCATGTCCTTGGCGCGGTCGACGATATAGAGGAAATTGTTGGGGTCGAGGTAGCCGATGTCGCCGGTGCGGTGCCAGCCGTTCAGCGTCGCCTCTGCGGTGGCCTCCGGGTTCCGGTAATAGCCGTCCATCACCAGGCTGCCCTTGACGACGATCTCGCCGCGCTCGCCCTGCGGCAATTCGCTGCCGCCTGCATCGACGATCGCGACGCGGACGAGCGGCCCGGGCTTGCCCGCCGACGACAGGCGATGGCGCGCGACGGATCCGTCGGGGTTCAGGTGATCCTTCGGCGCCATCATCGAAATCATCATCGGGGCTTCGGTCTGACCGAAGAGCTGCGCCATCACCGGGCCAAGCTTGTCGATCGCTTCCTCCAGCCGCGCGGGCGATATCGGAGCGGCGCCGTACCAGAAGCACTGCATCGCCGAGAGGTCGGTAGCGGGCAGCGCGGGATGGTCGAGCAGCATGTAGATGAGCGTCGGCGGCAGAAAGCTGTGCGTCGCGCGGTGCCTTGACGCCAGCGCCAGAAATTCGCCGATATCGGGGTATGGCATGATCACGATCTCGCCGCCATGCGCCATGATCGGGAAAGCGAGCACCCCGGCCGCATGGGTGAGCGGCGCCATCGCCAGATAAACGGGCCGGCCCTCGAACGGATAGCCCATCAACGTCAGTGCGGTCATCGCCTCGAGATTGCGATTGGTGAGCATCACGCCCTTGGGATGCCCGGTCGTGCCGCCGGTGCCGGGAAGCATCGCAAGGTCGCTGACGGGCGCTGCCGTGAATGGGACGTCGGCGACGCCCGCCAGCCACTGGTCGAGCGATGGTGCGAAGGGCTGTTCGGCGTCGAGGCAGACGAGCAATTCGAGTTTCGGCAGCTCCCTTCGCAGCACATCGACGAGGTCGGCGAACTTCGAATGAAAGAACAGCGCCGCGCAGTCGAAATTGTCGAGCACGAAGGCGTTTTCGGCCGCTTCGTTGCGCGGGTTGATCGGGCACCACACCGCGGCGGCGCGCGAAATCGCGAAGACGCAGGCAAAGGCGACGGGGTCGTTGCCCGACAGGATCGCAACATGCTTGCCGGGCACGATGCCCGCCGCGTGCAATCCGCGCGCGACGCGGTGGGTCAGAGCTTGCACCTGCCCATAGGACAGGCTTTCGCCGTCCATCGTCAGGCAGGGGGCATCGGGACCCAGCGACGCCCCCTTGTCGAGCCAGTCAACCAGCCGCATCGCCACGCTCTCCCTCAATCGTCGACCGTGACGATCGGCTTGAGCACCAGTCCGAACTGGCGCAGCACGCCGAGGATTTCATGGTGACCGAACGCCTGACACGCCGATGCGAAACCGACGCGGCGTGGCGGCTGCTGGAGCAGGTTCATCGCGCACCAGGCCTGCATCAATCCCGTCTGCTTGTAATTGCTATTGCCGTGGATCAGCACATGCGCGCGGCCGAGCGGGCCGGAGGCGTGGACCGAATCGATGCTGGTGTTGAGCCGCGGATTTTCGCGCGGCGGCATGTCGCCCTGCACCGATTCCGCCATCTTCGCGAGCGCCGCTTCCTGTTCCTTGAAGGGGAGTGGCTTGATGTCGGTATCGATCATCTTGGTCATCGCGACGACATTGTCCATGACCTCGCGCGCAAAGACGCCGCCATAGACCTTCACGGTCGAAACGCGCGGATCCTGCTTGAACCAGATCGGGTGCGAGGTACCGCCCCACGGCAGGGTCAGCGCGGTGGCGTGCTGGCCCGGCACATGGCATTCGGTCGCGGTCAGCGTCGGCCATTGGACATATTGGTTGTTCTCGAGATAATACCAGTCGGCCTTCAGGATCGTGAAGATCGTCTGGACCGAGGCATAGGTCGGGAAGCCCTTCCACAGCACGAGCATGTCGAGCGTATCGAGCCCGGGCGCCTGTTCGAGTGCGATATTCGCCGCAATCTCGCCGGTCGTGTACATTTGCGCAACGCAGGGAGAGAGGAGCAATCCCTTCTTCGCAAAGGCGTCGCCCCATTTTTCCTGTGCCAGCAGCATCCAGTCCTGCTCGCCGGTGGTGTCGAGATAATGGACGCCGGCGGCAAGGCAGGCCTCGACCGTCTCGGGACCATATTTGATGAAGGGCCCGACCATGTTGCACACGACCTTTGCGCCCTTGAACAGCTTGGTCAGTGCCGCGACGCTATGCTCGACCTCGACGACCTCATAATCGGCGGTCTCGATGCCGGGGACCTTGTCCATCACCTCCTGCACGCGTTTCTTATCGCGCCCGGCGGCGATGAAAGGGATGCCGAGTTCGCGTAGATATTCGCAGACGAGGCGGCCGGTGTAGCCCGAGGCGCCATAGACGATGACCGGTTTCTTGCTCATTTCCCAAATTCCCTCTGAATGATTGGCCCTCAAACGGCCGTGTAGCCGCCGTCGACGATCAGTTCGCTGCCACACATGTAGGCGGCGTCGTCGCTGGCGAGGAAAAGCAGCGGGCGCGCAATCTCGCGCGTGGTCGCCATGCGGCCGAGCGGGATCGCGGCGGCTGTTGCGGCGGCGAAGCCCGCCGCTTCGTCGCCGAGCGCGCCGACCGCGTCGGCAACCAGCTTGGTCTCGCAATAGCCGGGGTGGAGCGAATTGATCCGCACCGGCCAGCCCTTGCGCGCGCAATCGACCGCGACCGCCTTGGTCAGCATCGCGACGCCGGCCTTGCTGGCGTTGTAAGCGGGGAAGAGCGGCTCGGCGACGTTCGCGGCGATCGAGGCGACGTTGACGATCACGCCGCCCTTATCCTTCATCGCCTCGATGCCGGCGCGAACGCCGAGGAAGACACTCTCCAGATTGACGGCCATCAGCCGCTGCCATTCGGCGAGATCGGTATCGACGACCGATTTCAGGAAGCCCATTCCAGCGTTGTTCACAAGGATATCGAGCTTGCCCTCGCGTGCGATGACGTCCGCGACCAGTGCGGCCCACCCTGTCTCGTCGGCGACATCCTGCTTTCGGGCTTCGGCCTTGTGACCGTCGGCGCGGATCGCGGTCGCCGCCGCTTCGGCTTCGTCGCCATCGATATCGGTGATCGTTACAGACGCGCCTTCGCGAGCGAACTCCTGCGCGGCTGCCAGTCCGATCCCGCGCGCGGCGCCGGTGATCAGCACGCTCTTACCGGTAAAACGCATCATGACATGCTCCAAAATTATGGGGTCAGCAACAAATCGGGGACGGCGGGCTGAGGGAGGGGGCGCCCGCCGGTCCCCTGGCGTCGGCGATCAGAACTTGAACGTCGCCTCGACGCCGTAAGTGCGCGGTGTCCCGCGGTTCAGATAATCGAGCCCGAAGACATCGATATTGAGGCCGTAGGTGTAATAATATTTGTTGGTCAGATTCTTGACCCACGCGCTGACCGACAGATTTGCGTTCGCCTGATAGGTCAGCCGACTGTTGACCAGCCAATATCCCGGATTGCCGCAGGTAAAGGCGACGCCCGCGGGGCGAACGGCCCCTGGCGCTCCGGGGCGATCGCAGGGATCGAGCCCGTAATCGCCAAAGGCGTCGAAATAATATTTGCCCATATAGCTCGCGTCGCCGCGCAGGGTCAGCTTGCTGTCGCTTTGCTCGAAAATATCCCAGTCGAACCCGGCGTTGAAGGTGACCTTTGGCGCGTTGGGGAACGGGTTGCCGTTCACGTTGCGCGTGAATTGGGTCGCCGGATCGTTCGGGTCGACGACATTGCCCTTATATTTGCTGTTGAGATAGCCGAAGGCCGCATTGAGCTGCAGCCCATCCATCGGAACGACGGTCAGCTCGGCCTCGCCGCCCCAGACGCGGCCGTTGGCGCTGCGCGTAAACGTCGTCGCGCCGACGACCTGCGTCGTCTGCTGGTTCGAATAATCATAATAGAAACCGGCGAGGTTGAGCTGGACGCGGCGATCGAGGAACTGGGTTTTGATGCCGCCTTCATAGGCGTTCACCTTTTCGGGCTTGATATAATAGACCTGATTGGTTCCCTGATAGGCGAGGCCGTTGTAACTGCCGCTGCGATAGCCGCGGCTATATTGCAGATAGCCCATGATATCGTCGGCGAACTCATAGCTGATGTTCGCGCGACCGGTCAGGCGGTTCGCCTTTTCCTGCATGTTCATCTTCGGCAAATTGGGGTTGTAGGTGGCCGAATAGGGGATCAGATTGGTGGCTGGCGTTACCCCGTCGAGCGCATAGATGAATGTGCTGCCGTTGCGGAACTGGACCTTGTCCATCGTGTAGCGGAGACCGACGGCGACGGTCAGTCTGTCGGTCGCCTTCCAGGTCAGGTCACCATAGATGGCCTTGGATGGGCGGCGGACGTCGAAATTCTGTTCGCCCAGGATCGGGCCAAAGGGTCCGGCGCCTGCGGCCAGACATCCTTGATAATAGGCGCCGCCCGCCGGAAAATTGCCCGTGTTGTTGATCGCGGCGTCGGTCTGGTACGCGACCAGCGTGCGGGCATCAAAAAAGCCGTTCGGGTTGACGACGACCGGGGCGCAGAAGCCCGGCGACGTCGGGGTGAGCGTCGGGTCGAGCGCGAAGGCAGGCAAGGTGCGGATGGAGTCTGGGGTGCCGATAGCGGCATTATTGTAACCGCCCGGAACGCCGAGCCCCAGCAGCATCGGCCGGAGCGCCCCAAAGAAGTCTGGTTGATTCCGGGTCTTGATGGTGTCCCGACCATAATAGAGCCCCCCGACGAAATCGATGCTGTCGTCGGAATAGTTCAAGCGCAGATCTTGGTTGAAATTCTTGCTCGTGCTATTGAATCGGATCGAGCACACGTCCAGCGGCGAACCGTCGCAATCATTGGGGGAAATGCTGTATTTGCCGGTGTCATATCCGGTGATCGAGGTCAGCGTGAAATAGTCGTTGAGTTCCATCGCGATGTTGAGCGCGACACCTCTGGATGAGGAGAGCGACTTGCCGCCCTGATCGGCGGATACCTCATTCTTCCCTAGCGCGCGGCCACCGTTCTGGGCCGGATTGAAGCGCGAATAGCCCACAATATCTTCGCCATTCGCGAACTGGCCGAGCGAATAGGCGTTGGCCGTCCACGGATCGTCCTTGGCGGCATAGGCCTTGAGGTTGATGTCGAGCGTGTCGCTGGGCTTCCAGCGCAGCGAAATGCGGCCCGCGATCGAATCGGTGGTAGCGACTTTTCGATCCTGCGCCGGATTATATTGCCAGCCACCGCCCTTCGCGACGGTTCCGGCCACGCGCACACCCAACACGTCGGGGATAAGCGTCTTGTCGAAGCCGCCTTCGATCGTCTTGGTGTTATAATTGGCATAGCCGAGCGTGAAATAGCCTTCGTCGCCCGACAGTCCCGGCCTTTTGGTAAAGAAGCTGATCGCGCCGCCGGTCGTGTTGCGGCCGTAGAGCGTGCCCTGCGGTCCGCGCAGCACCTCGACGCGGTCGATGTCGTAGAGCTGCCCACCATGGCTGGCGCGGAAGCTCTGATAGACTTCGTCGACATAGACGCCGACCGGGGACGCCGTGGACGCCGAAAACTCATTGGCGACCGAAATTCCGCGCAGCGAGAAGTTCGGCTGCGTCTTGCCATAGGGTGTCGAGATTTGCAGGCTCGGTACCGCGCCCATCAGGTCGGAGGTCTCGTTGATCCCGCGTGCCTCCAAAGCATCGCCGCCGATGGCCGAGACCGCGGCGGGAACGTCCTGAAGATTCTGCGCTCGTTTCTGTGCAGTTACGACGATTTCGGCGATCCCGCCGCTGTCAGAGGTTCCGCCGTCTGCGGGCGGCGCTTCCTGCGCCGACGCGGCAGCGGGCCATCCGATCAACATGGTGGTGGACAGGCAAGTCGCCAGAAAAGCCTTGTTGGTCACGCTTTCTCTCCCGTCGTTCGACCCCGTTCTGTGCGGCGTCTTCGTCAACGGACGCTATGGCGCGCGTCCGTTCGGCGACAGGCAAGGCGGCGGGGGGAGCGATGGGGGGGATGCGCAGCTCTGCTTGCCCCCGGAAGTTCAAGGCACTAGCCTTGGCGCAACAATTCGGAGGACAGCGAATGACCGTCCAGCCGGGATCGAGGACAGAGCCCACAGCCCTTTTGCGCGCGGTGCCGAGCGACGGCATCATGCCGCCGCCCGGCCGCCAGTTCGTGCCGCCGCGCTTTCCGGCCGACCTGGCCGGCCTCGACGGGCAGCGACGCTGGCTCGATCGACTGGCGGAGCATGAGGCCTGCGCGGTGCAGGCCCCTGCGGGCTATGGCAAGAGCGCCTGGTCTGCGGCGCTTTTCGCCGAGGCGCAGGCCGCTGGCTGGCGTACGGCCTGGTTGACGATCGATGCCGACGGCCATGCGGATGCCGCGGGGCTGCTGTGCGGGGCTTTTGCCTATGCGCACGATGAAACGGCGACCGCCATGGAAATTGCCGACGCTCTCGCCATGCGGATCGACGCGAGCGACCGGCCGTTTCTGCTTGTCCTCGACAATGCCGATCGGCTCATAGACGCACGCGCGCATGCTATCGTCGAATGCTTGATGCGACATCCACCTGCGCATTTGCGGCTGCTTCTGGCGAGCCGGGCACAGCACGGCATCGCGCTGGGCGATGCCCCGGCGCGGGGCGTGGTCCTCGCTATAGGTCGCGCCGAGCTCGGCCTGTGCGACGCCCATGTACAAGGCTTTCTCGACCGGGCGGGCGTGCCGTTCGATGCGCGCGAGGTCGCGGCGCTCAATCGCTTCATCGAGGGCTGGCCCGCCGCGCTGCGGTTGCTGGCCCGGCAGCCCGACCGGCTCGCGGCCATGGTTCGGGAAAGGCAGTGGGACGCGCTCGCGCGCTGTCTGATGCCGCTCGTCGATCCGCCGGTCGACGCATTGCCCGCGTCAGCGGCGCAATTGCTGCGACGTTGTGCCGTGGCGCCCCGCCTTGATGCCGATCTGTGCCGCTTGCTGGGTGGCGACGGCGCGGTGACATTGAGCGAGCTGAGTAGCCGAGGCGTATTTCTGGAGCCCTTGGAGGACGGAGGCTATCGCCTGCATTCGGCGGCGCGCGCCGCGATGGCGCAGCGTTTCGGAACCGACGAAGTGGCGCAGTTGTGCCGTGTCGCCGGACGCCATTACGCGAGCCGCGGGATGATCGGCGAAGCGATCGATCAGATGTTCGCCTGCTCCGATCTGGCCCAAGCTGCGGCGCTCGTTGCCGATGCCGCTATGCCGATGATCGAACGGGGCGATATCGGCCGGGTTCGTGACTGGATCGATCGTTTGCCGCCCGAGATGATTGCGGGATCGTCGGGGCTGGCGCGCGCTGCAAGCTGGCTGGCGGTGCTGCAGGCCGGCGATCTTACGAAGCAGGACGCTATGGACGCCGCAGAGGCGCGGGTGCTCCACCTGCTGCACCGCGCGCATGGCGGAGATAGGCCCGACGAGGTGATCGAGGCCTGCGACCGAATTCTGGCAGACCCCACCGGCTTGCCTGATTTTGCCGTGAACATCGTCCGTGCAACGCTTGCGCTCGGCGCGTTGCGGCGCGGCTTGTTCGGACTGGTCCACGATGCCGTGCGGCCGCTGATGCTGCACGGCGCTGGACGGACACTTGACCTGCCCGGAGCTCTCGCTGCAGTTGCGAAAGCGGGTGTTTCGCGCGCTCAGGGGCAGCTTGGCGAGGCCGAACGATTGCTACGCGAAGCAAGAGCGCGGCTGCACGATATCGGGCTGGCGTCGGCGCTGATCGACGCAGCGCTTGCACGCTCCTGCTACGAGCGTGACGCCTTCGAGGCTGCGGCGGACCTGGCCGCCGGCGCGTTGCCGCACCTTGAACGAAGCGCTTTTCAGGACGCGCTTGTCCATGCTTTTCTCGTCGCCATTCGCGTGGCGGCGGGAGCGGGGCGGGGCGATACCGCCGCCTCGCTGATCGACCGCGCCGAACTGATCGCATTCGCGCGCGACTGGGCACCGCTCAAGGCGCTGTGTATTGTTGAGCGAGCGCGGCTTCGTCTGCCGCAAACGATCGATGCCGAAGCGGTCGTTGCGATCGGCGACGAGGAAGGGGCGGCGCTCGACCCGCTCTCGGCGTCGGCGCGCGCCTTTGCAATCCTCTCCGAGATGCGCGCTTATGAAGCGATTGCGAGCGGCGACCGTCCGCGGTTGACCTCGGTCGCGGAGCGACTGCTACGGCTCGCGTCGAACGGCGACGATGCCGAACTGCGCGCCACCGCGACGCTGTTCAACATCCTACCGCAACTGAGTGGCCGCTGCGACAAGATGGTCGAACTCGAAACCGTGCGCTTCCTCAATCACGCCGCAAGCTCCGGATTCCGGCGGACGATCGTCGATGTGCTCGACGTCACCGGTGTCCGCGCCGTGCAGAATTTCTGCAGCGAAGCTTACATGTCCGACTGCTTTCTCGGGTTACTGAAACTGGCCGAACCGTCGCGCCGCAATCCCGCGCTCGAAGGCGGATACAGCGCCGCCCCGGGCGAGGCCTTCTCTTTCCTTACCGAGCGTGAGATCGAGATTCTGAGCGCGCTCAATGCGGGCGAATCCAACAAGGAGATCGCGCGGACGTTGCACCTCGCGCCCGAAACCGTGAAGTGGCATCTCAAGAACATCATGCGCAAACTGCGGGCGGGCAGCCGGGAAGAAGCGGTGGCGAATGCGGCGACGCTGGGACTGAAACTGATCGAGCACCAAAGCTGACGTTTTGGCGCTTTCATACAATCGAGAATCGAGACGTCCCGCTAATCGCGGCGTGCGACCCAGGAGAGCTCTTCCTCGCAAGAGGACAGAAATCTTCATCTGGCGCCCGCCGGTTCTTCTGGCGGGCGCTTTTTTTTTGAAGAAGATGAGGGCTAGCGAACGGGCGTTCGATCGATCCCCGCAACAATTCCCGCAGGTCGCTCTGTTCCCTGATCGCCGCAAATCGCCGCCTCAAGCCTGCAAATCAGGGGGATGTCGCTCGGGCGAGAAGCCCGCTTGTGTGTCAGCTGCTGGCTGACATCGACGAGTTCGCGCGATAACCCTCAACGGCGAGCAATAGGCCTTCGATTTCGGCCGCAACGATCTTGATGCGCAGATCGTCCTGACCGTCCGGCCGGCCCTTGAACTTGAGGTCCCAGCTTTCGCCGCGATCCGTGATGGCCTTGAGAAGGTCTTCGTCGACCGAGAACACTAGCTTCATCGTAAGTGCGCAGTCGCCGGTGAAGTCGCTGTTGGGGCACATGGTGTCGTCGCTGCGGAGGGCACGGTCGAGCGGGCGTGCGACGAGACGGCCGTCGCGATCCTCGAAATGGACCACATCATATTGCCTTTGCGAACCCCGATAGCGCAGCGATTGATGAACTTCGAACCGGATATCGCCAGTTCGTTTGTCGATGTGAGCTTCGACGTGGCCGTCGGCCCAGGTCGAGCCGTTGACGCGGCGTTCCTTACGGAAGCTGTCGCGGGTGGATATGATGGTCGAGAATTCGAGGTCGTCGTCATCGACCGTCGTGGTAGAGCGGAAGCCTTCGGCGTCCATTTTGGCGAGTTGGCTCGGCACCGGGGCGGCGTTTGCAGCAGCGGAGGGAGCCAGCAGCATCGCGGCGACACCGGAACAAAAACGCGAAAGGCGCACCAATATACTCCTCGACATCAGCCGGCCCGGTACGGAACGACGGTCGCGGTTCCGGGCGGATGCGCGTTTAGCTAGTGCTCCTACCATGCAGCCGCTTGTCGCAAATGTTACGAAATATTTCTGGCAAGAGCGCGGGCGCTTGGCATCAGCGTTCGTAACGATTTGTTTCTGTGACGATGAGGCGTTGCCATTCTGGGACAAGCTGCGGGGGCGACATTGACGTTGACGCATCGCCCCCTACGTGGCGCGCATGCTTTCTTGCTCTCCCTCGCTCACTCCTTCCTTTCTTCCTCAATCCTCCACGACCGCTCCGACCGTCCTCCTGGTGGAAGACGATCCGCCGCTCAGGACTTTGACCGCCCGCGCGCTTCAGGAAAATGGCTATGTCGTTCGGCCCGCCGCAACGGCCGCCGAGATGTGGGCGACGTTCGAGGCTGGTCCGATCGACCTCATCCTGCTGGACATCATGCTGCCTGGCACGAGCGGCATCGACCTTTGCAAAATGATCCGGCAGCGGAGCAGCGTTCCGATCATCTTCATCAGCGCCCGGGCGAGCGAAACCGACCGCGTCGTCGGCCTTGAACTCGGCGCGGACGACTATCTGGCCAAGCCCTTTGGAACGCGCGAACTCATCGCCCGCATCCGCGCCGTGCTCCGCCGGGGAGTGACCGAAGAGCGCCGTGCCGTGCCGTCCAACCGGGCCGAGTTCGACGGTTTGACGGTCGATTTCGCCCGCCGTCAGCTTTTTTCGCGCGATGGCGCGATGATTCCTCTTACCGGCGCGGAGTTTGACCTGCTCGCGAGCTTTCTCAGTCACCCGCTGCGCGTGATCGCGCGTGAGCGATTGATCGAATTGTCACGCGCCCGCATCGGCGACTCCTCTGACCGCAGTATCGACGTGCTCGTCAGTCGTCTGCGCCGCAAACTGACCGATGATGAGAGGCCGGCGCCGTTCATCACCGTGCGCGGCGTAGGCTATATGCTGAATGCCAGCGTCAACCGGATCTGATGGTCGCGCGCCCATCGCCAGGACTGATCGGTCGCATCGTCGGAATCATCCTGCTGACGGTGATGCTGGAGTTTGTCGTCAGCACCCTGCTGTATGAACGAGCCGGCGAGTTTTCGATCAAGGAGGATGAGGCGCGGCGGCTGGCCGAGCATCTGGTGATCGTGCAGCGCCTTGTCGACGAGCGCCCACCGACCGAGCGTCCGGCGATTGCGAGTTACCTTTCAACCGATCGTTATAAGGTCGAGTGGCAACGATCGGCACCCGATCGCCACATGCTTTCCGCCGAGTTACGGCAGATGCGTGACCAAGTGGTGGAATGGGAGCCGGCACTAGCGAGTGCGGGTTTGCAATTGCAACTGGCCTCGCCCGTCAGCAACGACAAGGTGGCCGGCCAGATCATTCTGGCGGATGGCAGCTGGGTTCATTTCAAGATGTACGGGCTCGAGACCGGCTGGGGCTTGAAGTTCAACCGCATCATGCTGGCGCTGATACCCGCCATCGCATTTGCCATTTTAGGCGGTTTGCTCGTTCGGCAAACGCTGCGCCCGCTTAGGACGCTGGGTCACGCGATAGAGAGTATGGGGCAGGGCGAGCGTATCGTCGTGCGCGAGGAAGGGACGAACGAGGTTCGTCACTTGATCCGAGCCTTTAACCAGATGCAGGATCAGATCAGCCGTATGATCGCGGATCGCACACAGGCGCTCGCGGCCGTCGGACATGATTTGCGTACGCCGCTCGCGCGGCTCCAACTTCGTATCGACGGATCGGAGGACACCGATCTGCGCCTCTCTTCCGAGCGCGATATTGCGGAAATGGAGGGGATGATTGCTTCGGTCCTCGCCTATCTTGGCGGTGACGAGGATTCGGACGCGTCGATGCGGGTCGATCTGGGCGTTCTCGTTGCGACGCTGGTGGACGACATGACCGATCATGGTCACCGGATAAGCTATCAGGGACCGGATCACCTTATAGCGATGGTCCGACCCAATGGGTTCAAGCGGGCGATCACCAACCTGATCGAGAATGCCATTCATTATGGCGAAGATGTTCGGGTGGGCCTGGCGAGCGAGCCGGACAGGATCGTTCTTCACGTCGAAGACAACGGTCCCGGCATCCCCGAGGAATCGCTTTTGGACGTGCTGGAACCTTTTGTCCGGCTCGACGCTGCGCGCAGCCGCAATACCAAGGGGCTTGGTCTGGGCCTCGCGATTGTTTCGCGGATGGTGGAGCGCGAGGCCGGCACGCTCACCCTGACCAATCGGGCCGAAGGCGGCCTGCGTGCCGAGATTGCCTTGCCTCATCCCAGATCAGCCAAGCCTGCGCCCCGCCAGCAATAATTCCTTACATTGATGCTGCGCCGCAGCAATCGACGCCGCTTATCTGCCTTCGTCCAACGGTCGGGACCTTGTCCCGCCGCCCCCCAGCGAAGGAGTATCGGAATGAACGAGCTGATCGGACGCGTCTTCCATTTTGAAAAGCAGGTTTTCCCCAGCAATCTCGATCTGTACGCAAAACTCGCCACCGACGGGCAGAGCCCGAAGGCCTTGATGATTTCCTGTGCCGATTCCCGCGTCGTGCCGGAACATATCATTCAGGCGCAGCCCGGCGATCTGTTCGTGTGCCGTAATGCCGGCAATATCGTGCCGCCCTTCGCGACCGCAAATGGCGGCGTTTCGTCGACGGTGGAATATGCCGTGCTCGCGCTCGGCGTACGCGACATCATCGTTTGCGGCCATTCGGATTGCGGCGCCATGAAAGCGCTGGTGCATCCCGAAAGCCTGGACACCATGCCCAATGTCGCTGCCTGGTTGCGTCACTCGCATGCCGCCCAGCGCGTCGCGGCGGAAGGGTATCCGGAGGCTGAAGACCATCAGCGCGTCCGGATCGTCGCGATGGAGAATATCGTGGCCCAGATCGCGCATCTGCGCACCCACCCGTCGGTGGCGTTGGGCATCGCGCGCGGCGAGATCTCGCTGCATGGCTGGTTCGTCGATATCCATGCCGGTGCGGTACTTGGGCTGGACGGCGAAACGGGCCGCTTCGTGCCGATGCGCGACGATCGCCCCCTGCCGGTAGCGCTCGCCGCCGGACCGCGCCGCGCCGCCGACACGCTGCCGCTGGTTGCTGCGGAGTGAACCCGATGACCGCTTCGCCCTTGCCCTCGAACTGGATGGCGCGGGATTTGACCGCGTCCGTCGTCGTATTTCTGGTCGCGATGCCGCTTTGTATGGGCATCGCTATCGCGTCGGGTGTGCCGCCCGAAAAGGGCCTCATCACCGGCATTATCGGCGGGATCGTCGTTGGCCTGCTCGCGGGATCGCCGCTGCAGGTCAGCGGCCCCGCAGCGGGCCTTGCGGTCATCGTTTTCGAGATTGTCCAGCGTCACGGTCTCGCGGCGCTGGGACCGATCCTCGTCGTTGCTGGCCTTATTCAGTTTCTGGCCGGCGTGATGAAACTAGGCGGCTGGTTCCGCGCCATCTCGCCCGCCGTCGTCCATGGGATGCTGGCCGGCATCGGCGTGCTGATCGTCGTTGGGCAGTTCCACGTGCTGTTCGATGCCCAGCCGCTTGCCAGCGGGCTCGAAAACCTGCTGGCGATCCCCGGGCGCGTGCTGGGGCTCGACGGACCGGCCGTTCCGGCGCTGTTTATCGGCATGGTCGCAATCGGCTGTACCCTCTTGTGGGACAAGATGCGCCCCGCCGCGCTTCGCCTGCTGCCCGGCGCATTGATCGGCGTCGTTCTTGCCACGCTGATCGCTTCGTTCGCGGGGCTCGACGTAGCACGCGTTAATGTACCCGAATCGATCACCGCGGCGATTACGCCGCCGACGATGGAGGGACTCAGCGCGATGCTGACCCCGACATTGATGGTGACGGCGATCGCGATCGCGTTCATCGCCAGCGCTGAAACATTGCTTTCGGCTGCGGCGGTCGACCGGATGCACGACGGCGTGCGTACCGACTATAACAAGGAATTGCGTGCGCAGGGCGTGGGCAACCTCCTTTGCGGTGCTGCCGGAGCATTGCCGATGACCGGCGTGATCGTCCGCAGTTCGGCGAACGTTCAGGCGGGGGCCGTGACGCGTATGTCAGCGGTGCTGCACGGGATCTGGATTCTTGCACTGGTCGCGGCGATGCCGTGGCTGCTGCGCCAGATTCCGATGGCCGCGCTCGGCGGGATCCTTGTCGTCACCGGCTGGAAACTAGTCAGTCTGCGGCATGTACGTCACCTCCTGAAATCGCACGGCCCGCTGCCGGCGGTGATATGGGCGGCAACGCTCGTCATGGTGGTCGCGACCGACCTTTTGACCGGCGTCCTTGTCGGTCTGGCGCTGTCGCTCATCGAGATCGTCCCCAATATGCGGCGGTTGAAACTCGACGTCGATCAGACGGAACATGACCATGGTCACGAACTCCGGCTCGCCGGCGTTGCGAGTTTCGTCTCGTTGCCCAAACTATCCTCGGCGCTCGACGCGCTGCCGGTCGATCAGCGCGTTCGCATGAACCTCGCAGGCCTTCGGTCGGTCGATCATAGCTGTGCGGAACTGATTTCCGAATGGTGGCAGCGTCGCCGATCAAGGGGAGGCGAGGTCGAGATTCACGGTGCACAGGGGCGCCTTGCTACCTTGCTCGCGCACTGAAGATAGTCCGGGCCATCGCGCTGACCGGTATCGGGAAGGCCAAGTCTGCGGCTGCGGGCTTGGCCTTTTCTCGGCCGCGCCTCGAAGTCTGTCGCAGCGGACTGAAATCGCCGCCCCAAACCCGCGGTTCACGCTCCTTGTGGCACGAGAACCCCTTTCCAAGCGCAGCCATGGCACAACGGCACTTTTGCCATGATTCCAATTGGCTCGTTAGCGGCCTGTCCATCCATTATGCGGCCCGCTTCCCGCACGCTTAAGATCGCCTGCTAAAAAATCGGTGATCGTCGGTAAGCGACGAGATGTCGTCGTCGAGGGTGCTATTTGTCCCACGTGGTGGATGCTCCTCGACCGCTCCGGCAATGAAGGCGCGCGATCATCCGGTCGAACTCATAAGCGAAGTCGACTTGGGCCTCGACCGCACGAAATCTTTGCTTCAGGTCCGCGATCCTCAGAAGCGAAGCCGAATTCGCTTCGCGGTCGCGCCCATCGAGATCGGCGCGATAGGCCATCTCGATGACGAACAGGCGGACAAATTCGGCAAGAGCCGGCAGCCTCATCTCACGAAACCCGGCCCGAGCCGCGCCCCAGTTCAGGACCTTCGCGTCGGGTGGCACCGCGATCCTGCGATCTCCGGTCATGAAGCTAACCACGACCGCCGTGTTCCAGATCAGGATGTCGGCATTGCTCATCCTGTCCGCGCCGCCCGCAGATATCCTCTGTGCGATGTCGCGTAGCGCCGCCTCCGCTGTGCCGGAACGGCCAGGGTCGGCGGTTGCCGGCGCCGGGGTGCGAGCGAGAGGTTGCGCAAATCTGCGCGCAAGCAACGCTAGCAGCATAGAGGCAGCGTTGGCACGAGCATGCCGGGAAGGACGGGTGCGGCGTGGGCGCTGCGCCGCACCAGCGCGTTGCTTCGCGCTAGCCGGGCTTGTTGCGATGCGTCCTGCCGGTCCGCGACGGTGACGCCGCGATAGGAGGTCTCCCCGCAAAGGAAAGCCTCGCGCGCGCCATTCGCCTCGATCGGTGCGGCGGCGGGCAGAAGCTGCCAGGGCAGCGCGTCCGCGACGTCGCCGCCCATGAGCCGCGTGATGAGCGGCACGAGGAAGAGGCGCGCGATCGTCAGGGCTGCGGCGGGATTTCCAGGCAGTCCAATGATGTGGGCCGCTCCGGCCCTTCCGTACCACACCGGCTTTCCGGGCTTTATGTCGACATCGGCAAATGCAATTTCGAAGCCGAGCGGAGCGAAGGCGGCGCGGCCAAAGTCGCGATCGCCGCGCGATGCGCCGCCGAGGACGACGATGATATCGGATGCCGTGTCATGTTTTGCGCGCGCGATAGCCCCAGGATCGTCGGCAAGTCGGGCCTTCGCAACCACGTCGGCGCCAGCCGATCGACATAGTAATTCAATCGCGGCGGTCAGGCTGTCCGGGATCGAAAAGGCCGCGTCTGCTGCAGAGCCGGGGGCAAGTATCTCGTCTCCCGTCGTGAGAAGCAGGATGCGCGGGCGCCGCGTAACTGTGAGCCGACTATAGTCGCCCGCCGCGGCAACTATCGCGGTTGCGGGTGTGATCTTAGCGCCTGGTCGCAGGAGCAACTGCCCCCGCGCAAAGTCCGAGCCGTGTCGCCGGATGTGCGGCTTGCCGCGTGGCGGGCCCTCGATCGTCACGACGGCATCGACCTCGCGGCAATATTCGATCATGACGACGCGGTCGGCGCCGCCGGGCAGGGGAGCGCCGGTCATGACGCGGACTGTCTCGCCCGCTCCGATCTCGCCAGCGTCGCCGCTGCCTGCATAGCTGATCCCGATTTGCGTCAGCGTCGACGCCCCATCGACGAGATCGCACGCGCGAACCGCGTAGCCGTCCATTGCCGCGCAATCGAAGCGGGGGGAGTCGAGGCGGGCATGGACGGGATCGACGAGATGGCATCCCCCTGCATCGACCAGCGATAGGGTGATCGCCTCGAGCGGGACCGCATGGGCGACCAGAATCGCCAGAGCCATGTCATAGCTGATCGAGGCGGCGCATTCGGTGGCGGCGGTCATGGTGCCGAGTTTAGTCATGCGTCGTCTGCGCCATATTCTCGAAACTGGCAGGGGTGAGTTCCGCCAAGGCAACGGCCGCGCCGATGAGGATTAGCGTCGGAGCATCGGCAGCGAAGGATTTGACCGCCAGGTCAAGCAGATCGAGCCGCGTCGCCAGTCGCCGTTCCTCGGGCGCGCTGACATGGCACGCGATCATCACAGGCATTGCACCGGGCATTCCCGCCCGCATGAGTCCGCGCATGATCTCGCCGGCCGCCTCGCGTCCCATATAGAAGGCGAGGGTCGAGGCGCCCTGCGCAAGCGAGGCCCAGTCGATGTCGAGCGCGGCACCGCGCTTGCTGTGTGCCGTGACGAAGCGGACGTCGCGCGCCACGCCGCGGAGCGATAGCGACATGCCGGCAGAGGCGGCGGCGGCGCTCGCGGCAGTGACGCCGGGACAGATGCGGACTTCAAAGCCTGCCTCATGCAGCGCAGATATTTCTTCGGTCGCGCGGCCGAACAGGGTCGGGTCGCCGCCTTTGAGGCGAACGACGCGCTTGCCCGCACGCGCGGCGGTTACAAGCAGTGTGTCGATGGTCGCTTGATCCTTCGAGTGGCGGCCCGAGCGTTTGCCGACGCTCACGCGCTCCACCTGCGCTGGGATCAGCGCGAGCACGCCGTGGCCGACCAGCGCATCGTAAAAGACGACGTCGGCCTGCTCGATCAGTCTGACGGCTTTCATCGTCAGCAGTTCGGGATCGCCTGGACCGGCGCCGACCAGCCACACCATCCCGGGTGCAAAGTCGTTACGCTGCATCGCTCTTCTCCTCGGTCAGAATGCGCGCGAGCGCCGGTCGGCATGAGCCGCAATTGGTCCCAGCGCCGATCGCGGCCCCGATCGCCGAAACTGCGGCGAGATTCTGGTCGCGGATCGCCGCGACGATCGTCTTCAGTCCGATGTCGAAGCAGACACAGATCACCGGGCCGCGGTCGGCCTGAACGCCGGGCGCGCGGCCCGCGAGCAGCGTCGGCGCGACCTCGGGAGCGGAGAGCTGTGCGATCAGCCAATCGCGCGGCGGCAGTTCGCCACTCTCGGTGACGAATAGGGCGCCCGCGAGGCGGCCGTTCGCGACGATGGCGATGCGGCGCGTGCCGCGCGCGGCGTCCTGCGCCTCGATGCGTTCACCTTTTGGAAGCAGGGCTTCGACGGATTTGAGGTCGCCATTTCCCGCAACTTCCCACATCACCCCCGACGGCACCGCAACGCGCGTTGCCCACAGGCAGCGTGGGGTGTCGGAAAGTTCGCGCGACAGGAGCAGGAATCCGCGCCATTTGGAGGTGACGGCGGCGATCGACGCCGGAGTGCGCTTGAAACCTGGCTGGCCCGATACCGGATCGACGAGCGGACGCGGGAGCAGACCGGTACGCCCGCCACTCGACGTGCGGTCCGTCCAGTGGATCGGCACGAATAGTTCGCCCGGTCGCTGACCGCTGCTAAAGGCGACGCGATACAGGGCGGCGCCCTGCGGGGTTTCCACCCGCGCGAGGCCGCCGTCGGAGAGGTCCAGGCGGGCGCCGTCGTCGGGGTGCACCTCGACGAGCGGCTCGGCGCGATGTCGCGCGAGCTTCGGCGCAAGCCCGCTGCGCGTCATCGTATGCCATTGATCACGATAACGCCCGCTATTGAGCGTCAACGGCCACTTGGCGAGCGGTTCGGGCAGCGGCTTTTGCGCGACCGGAACGAGACGCGCGCGGCCATCCTCGGTCGAGAAATGCCCGTCGGCGAAGGGGTGCTCGCCGCCCCAACGGAAAGGCTCCATCGCATCATAGGCGGCGTTGCCCCCTTGCGCCGCGCCGGGCAGCGCGAACATCCGGGTGCCGTCGTTATCATAGTTCGAGAGGCGGCAATGTTCGCGCCAGATATCGGCGGGCCGGTCATAAGCAAAGGCGGTCTTCCAGCCCATCCGCCGCGCGACTTCCTTGACGATCCACCAGTCGGGCATGGCCTCGCCGGGCAGCGGGAAAAGCGCACGCTGGCGGCTGATCGTTCGGTCGCTGTTGGTGACCGTGCCGTCCTTCTCGCCCCATGCGGCGGCGGGCAGCCGGACGTGCGCGAAGGCGCCGGTATCGGTTTGCTCGATCACGTCGCTGACGACGACGAAGGGGCAGGCGGCGAGCGCTTCGCGCACCCGGTTCGCGTCGGGCATCGACACGGCAGGGTTGGTCGCCATCACCCACAGCGCCTTGATGCGTCCCTCGCCGACGGCGCGGAACAGGTCGACCGCCTTGAGTCCGGGCTTTTCCGCCATCGTCGGCGCGGCCCAGAAGCGCTGAACGCGCGCGCGGTTTTCGGGGGCGAAGTCCATATGCGCAGCAAGCGTCGAGGCGAGCCCGCCGACTTCGCGCCCGCCCATCGCATTGGGCTGGCCCGTGATCGAAAAGGGCGCCGCGCCCGGCTTGCCGATGCGGCCGGTTGCGAGATGGAGGTTGAGAATCGCGTTGACCTGATCGGTCCCGGCGGTCGACTGATTGATCCCCTGGCTGAACATCGTTACCGTGCGCGGATTGGCGGCGAACAGCTCATAGAAACGCCTGAGGTCGGCGACGGGCACGTCGCAGGTGCGCGCCATCGACCACAGGTCGTTCCCCTCTCCAAGCTGGTCCCAGAAGTCGGCGGGCACCGCGACATGCGCAGCGAGATAGGCTTCGTCGACGATATTCGCTGCGCGGCAATGATGAAGCAGACCGGTCATCAGCGCGACGTCGCTGCCCGGGCGGATCGCAAGGTGAAGGTCGGCCTCTTCGGCGGTTTCGGTACGGCGCGGGTCGATGACGACAAGCTTCGCACCCGCTTCGCAGCGCGCGCGGATGCGTTGATAGACGATCGGGTGGCACCAGGCGGTGTTCGATCCGACAAGGATGATCAGATCGGCGGCGTCGAGATCATTATAGGTCGCCGGAACGATATCCTCGCCAAACGCGCGCATATGACCCGCAACCGCGCTCGACATGCAGAGGCGCGAATTGGTGTCGATGTTCGCGGTGCCGATGAACCCCTTCATCAGCTTGTTCGCGACATAATAATCTTCAGTGAGCAGCTGGCCCGAGACATAGAAGGCGACGCTGTTCGGGCCGTGGCGCGCGATCGTCTCCTTGAAGCGCTTCGCGACAAGGTCGAGCGCGCGGTCCCAGCTTGCGCGCTTCTTGCCGATCATCGGATGGAGCAAGCGCCCTTCCAGCCCGACGGTTTCGCCGAGATGGGTTCCCTTCGAGCATAGTCGTCCGCGATTGGCGGGATGGTCGGGATCGCCCGCGATCTCGACCGTCCGTCCGCCCTTCACCGTCGCGCTGATCCCGCAGCCGACGCCGCAATAGGCGCAGGTCGTGCGGATCGGGTCCATCAGGCTGCGGCCTTCAATGTGCTGGCACGGCAGATGAGGACACGGCCGCCGTCGATCTTCACCGGCACCGTCGGCGTGCAGCCCTTGTCGTCGCCAAGCGCTTCGCCGCTCGATAGGCTGATCCGCCAATTGTGCAGCGGGCAGGCAACTGCGCCGCCATGGACGATGCCCTGGCTGAGGCGCCCATGTTTGTGCGGACAGCGGTCGAGCAGCGCGAATATCTTGCCCTCGGCGGTGCGAAACACCGCGATATCGTCGCCGCCTTCGACCTGCACGGTGCGGCTGCCGCGCACCGGGATCTGGTCGACCCAGCCGATGTCGAGCCATTCAGCGGTCGTCATGTCTCCATCTCCTCCAAAAATGCACGTTCCTGCGGGATGAAGCGCGCCATCGGTGCATGATGCTCGGCCTCGGCACCCTCGGCGCGCTGCGCCCAGGGATCGTCCTGGCTGAAGCTTTGCGAATAGAGGAAACGCGCGCGGAGCGCCTCGCGGCCTGCTTCGTCATCGACGATGCGCGCCTTGATATAGTCGACCCCGACGCGCTCGATCCAAGGTGCGGTGCGTTCCAGATAGCGCGCTTCTTCGCGATAGAGCTGGATGAAGGCCGCGCAATAATCCATCGCCTCCTGCTCGGTCGCGACCTTGCAGAGAAGGTCGGTAACGCGGACGTGAATCCCGCCATTGCCGCCGACGTGCAGCTCATATCCGCTGTCGACGCAGACGATGCCGAAATCCTTGATCGTCGCTTCGGCGCAGTTGCGCGGGCATCCCGACACCGCGATCTTGAACTTGTGCGGCATCCAGCTGCCCCAGCTCATCCGCTCGACCTTCACGCCAAGCCCCGTCGAATCCTGCGTGCCGAAGCGGCACCATTCGGATCCGACGCACGTCTTCACGGTCCGCAGCGACTTGCCATAGGCATGGCCCGACACCATTCCTGCGGCATTAAGGTCGGCCCAGACGGCGGGCAGATCCTCTTTCCTGATTCCGAATATGTCGAGCCGCTGACCGCCGGTGACCTTGACCATCGGCGCGTTGAACTTTTCGACGACGTCGGCGATCGCGCGGAGCTCGCGCGGATTGGTGAGCCCGCCCCACATGCGCGGCACGACCGAATAAGTGCCGTCCTTCTGAATATTGGCGTGCAGCCGTTCATTGACGAAACGGCTTTGCTGATCGTCGACATAATCGCCGGGGAGCGCGCAGAGCAGATAATAATTGAGCGCTGGCCGGCATGACGAGCAGCCGTCGGGGGTGGTCCAGTGCATCTTCTGCATCACTTCGGGGATCGAGCGCATGGCCTGCGCGACAATCTCGCGGCGGACATCGTCGTGGCCGAAGCTCGTGCATTTGCACATCGTTTTTGGCCCGCTCTGCACATCGTCGCCGAGCGTCAGCGCGAGCAGATTTTCGACGAGGCCGGTGCAGGAACCGCAACTCGCCGACGCCTTGCAGGTGCCGCGCACCGCGTCGAGGCTATGCGCCCCCTTGGCGATGCATGACACGACCTGACCCTTGGTGACGCCGTTGCAGCCGCAGATTTCCGCATCGTCGGAAAGCGCCGCAACGGCGGCCTTAGGGTCCGCAGCGCCTCCTCCCGAGGCGAAGGCCTGACCGAAGATCAGCATGTCGCGAAGCTCGGACACGTCTTCCTGGCGTTTGAGCAGGTCGAAGTACCAGCCACCATCGGCGGTGTCGCCATAGAGCACCGCACCGACGATGCGGTCGTCGCGGACGATCACGCGCTTGTAGACGCCGCGGCTGGCGTCGCGGAGGACGATATCCTCGCATCCGTCACCGCCTGAAAAGTCGCCCGCCGAAAAGACGTCGATCCCCGACACCTTGAGCTTGGTGGACGTGACCGAGCCGCGATAGCCGCTCGGCTGTTCGACCAGCCCGTCTGCGAGGCTGCGGCACATGTCCCACAGCGGCGCGACGAGGCCATAGACTTGCCCGTCATGCTCGACGCATTCGCCGACCGCGAGCACCGCGGGATCGCTCGTCACCATATGGTCGTCGACCTGAATGCCGCGTCCGACAGCCAGACCGGCGTCGCGCGCGAGCGCGGTCGAAGGGCGGATGCCGACCGCCATCACGACCAGGCTGGCGGGGATCAGCGTTCCGTCCTTGAGCCTCACGCCCTCGACCTTACCGTCGCCGATGATTTCGGCGGTGTCGGCGCCAGTCAGGATCGTCTGGCCGCGGCCTTCCAATGCCTGTTTGAGCAGCCAGCCCGCGGCTTCGTCGAGCTGCCGCTCCATCAGCGTCGGCATCAGGTGGATGACGGTGACTTTCATGCCGCGCAGGGTCAGCCCATGCGCCGCTTCGAGCCCGAGCAGGCCGCCGCCGATCACCACCGCGTCGCCTCCGGCATCGGCCGCGGCGAGCATCGTGTCGACGTCATCCATGTCGCGGAACGCGATCACACCGGGCAAATCCTTGCCGGGCACCGGGATGATGAAGGGATCGGAGCCAGTGGCGATCAGCAGCCGGTCATAGCGTTCGGTGGTGCCGCCGCGCGTCGTCACCGTCTTGGCATGGCGGTCGATCGCGACGACCGGATCGCCTGCGATCAGCGCAATTCCGTTCGACGCATACCAGTCGGCGTCGTTGATCACGATATCGTCGAAGCATTTCTCGCCCGCGAGGACGGGGGACAGCATGATGCGGTTGTAATTGACGCGCGGTTCGGCGCCGAAAATCGTCACGCGATAGCGGGCAGGATCGCGCGCGAGCAATTCCTCGATCGCGCGGCACCCGGCCATGCCATTGCCGATGACGATCAGATGCTCGCGCGCGTCGGCGGCACGGTCGATTGGGCGGTGTTCCATCAGAGCGTCCAGTCCAGTTGAAGCCAGAATTTTTCCGTGTCGGTGGCAAAGCCGTCGGCGTCGTAATTGGCGTAGCGCGCCGACGCGGTGCATTTGCCGAGCTTCGCGCTCGCGAGCAGGTCGATCTCGTCGCCATAGGCACGGCTCGCCCGGTCGCTGCGATAGTCGTGATAGACGGCTTGCAGCGTCACGGCGTTCAGCGGGCCGACGGCCTTCCAGCTCCAACCGGCGCTTGCATAAAGATCGCGCACGCCGTCGGGCGGGGTGATCAGAAACTTGTCCGCCCATCCCTGAAATTTGAAGCCGGTGGCAAGTGGGGTCTGAAAGCTGGTCAGCGCGGCCCCGTCGTCAGCACCGAGTATCTCATATCCGGCGCCGACACGGGGGCCTCCGAGATCGGCGGTAATGTCGGCGAGCCAATAGTCGGCCGCATAGTCGCTGGGATTGCGGTGCCAGTCCGACTGGCGCGCATAGCTTAGCTGATAGGCGAGCTTGGCTTTGCCAACCGGCTGGCTGCCCTCGAACCGAAGGCCATAGCTCTGGCTCGACAGGCGATAGCCTTGCATCGCCGCTTCGTCCTGGTCGACGAGATAGGCGAAGGCGGCGAGTTTGCCCGCGGGTGTCGCGACGCTGAGATTGCCGAAGAGATTGTCGCCCGACACGGCCTGTTGCCGCGCGCCTGCGCCGTCGATCCCCCAGATCGTCCGCACGCTCCAGGCATAGGCGAGGTCGGCCTTCACCCCTTTCACCGGCGCTATTTCGGCGCGCACGGCGTCGAAGCTCTGGCCGTTCTGGCGGAAGGCGACCGAGCCGACGAAGCGCTCATCATCGAACGCGAGGCGTTGGCGTCCGGCCGTTAGTGTAAAGGCCGGCTGGCTGAAACGAAGCTGCGCGCGTGAGAGCGCAATATTCTGCGGATCGGCGATCAGCGGTCGCGCGGCGGGGCCGTGCAGCCCGTCGAAATAGTCGTCGGCGATCGCCACATTGCCTTGGCCTTCGATCAGCGCCGACCACGGACCGGACTTCGCTTCGATTCCGGCACGGACTCGAAGGGTGAGGGCATCGGCGTCCGCCGCGAGGCCGTCCTGACCAACGCTTTCATAACGCAGTCGCGCTTCGCCGAGCGGCTTCAGCGCGACGTCCTGCGCCTGCGCCGCCCCGGCTGGCGCGAGCGCCAGAAGCAGGATGAGGGTGCGGTCCATGTTTAGATCCGCACGCCTTCGGCGGCACCCCATGTCGCGCGCCATTGGCCTTTGACGAACATCAGCCCGACGAGTGCGAGCAGCGCGAGCCCGGCAAAGATGTAGAAGCCGGGAGCAAAGCTGCCGCTCCACTGTTTCGCGATGCCGAGCGAGGAGGCGAGATAGAAGCCGCCTACGCCGCCCGCCATACCGACCAGCCCGGTCATCACGCCGATCTCGGCCGAAAAGCGCTGCGGCACGAGCTGGAACACCGAGCCGTTGCCGGTGCCGAGTGCGAGCATCGCGATGACGAACAGTCCGAGCGCGGCGGGAAGCGTGTCGGCCTGCGGTACGCCGGCCAGCGCAAGCGCCGCGACGACGAACACCGCCATCAATGCGCGCACCCCGCCGACCCGGTCGGCGAGCGCGCCACCCATCGGCCGCACCAGCGACCCCGCGAAGACGCACGCCGCGGTGCAATATCCCGCCATCACGGGGGTCAGGTGGAACTGGTCGGTGAAATAGATTGGCAGCGACGCGGCGAGCCCGACGAAGCCGCCAAAGGTCACCGCGTAAAAGGCCATCAGCCACCAGGCATCGACCGTCTTCAGCGGCTCGAAATAATGAACGAGCTTCTTTGGGGCAGGCGCGTTCGGCGCGTCCTTCGCCATGGCGAGATAGATGAAAAAGACGATTGTCAGCGGGATGCACGCAAGACCGAGGACGGCATTCCAACCGAACAGCTTGGCGAGGCCGGGCGCGAACAGCGCCGCGAGTACGGTTCCCGAATTGCCCATGCCCGCGAGCCCCATCGCCTTGCCCTGATGCTCGGGCGGATACCAGCGGCTGGCAAGCGGCAGGGCGATGGCGAAACTGGCGCCCGCAAAGCCGAGGATGATACCGAGTGCCAGCGTCCCGGCGAAGCTGTGAACGCCCATCAGCCAAGCCGTGAACAGCCCGGCGATCACGATGATCTGGCTGATGGCACCCGCGCGCTTCGGCCCGATGCGATCGACGAGCAGGCCGTTGACGACGCGCAACACCGCGCCGGCGAGCGTCGGCACCGCGACCATCAGCCCTTTCTGCGCAGGCGTCAGTCCCAAATCTTCGGAGATTGCCGGAGCGAGCGGCCCGAGGATCACCCACACCATGAAGGCAAGGTCGAAATAGAGAAAAGCGGCGACCAGCGTCGGCCAGTGGCCGCTGGTCCAGAAGTTCGACTTGGGCGCCATCCCGGCGCCTCCGGTTGCTGTCGTCATCGTCCGTCCCCTTGTGCGACGGGCAATAAAAAAGCCGCCAGGACGGCGGCCACGCGGGCGCATCCTGACGGCTTCATTGCCTGTTGGAGTGCAGGGAAAGGCTCCCTGCCTGCCGCGCGGACCGGTCCCTCCGTTGGAACCGTAGCCGCTTTGTCTCGCCCCGGCATCCTTGCCGAGTGCGTCAAGACTGCCTGATTCGCTCTATCCGCGCAACCGGTTATTTCGCACGTGCAGCATAATCTCGAAACCTAAGGAAGATCAGAGATATAGCTGTTGATATCATCGGGATCAAAGGCGCGTCCGTCGAAGAAGCGGTCGCTGCCAAGCGTCAACCGGCCTTGGGTCGACCCCGCTCCGATCGGTTCATCCAGCCCGCCTTCAAGCTTCGAACTCGCACCGGGGAGAGGCGCGCCAGATCCGGCAAGGGCAGCACGATAAACATCGGGACGGAAGACATTGCTGGCCGCCGTGGCGGCCTGGTTGTCGAATGCCATATCGTCCCAACGGACCATCTGAGAATAGAGCCACGCCGCCTGACTGCGCCAGGGAAAATTCGCTGCCTCGCGGTACTGGAACATGAAGTCTGGATAGTGGATCGGCGCGCCACCCGGTACCACCCGTATGCGGTCGGTGATAGCGCGGAGTATGGCATCGCGCGGTGCGTCGAGATATTCGGGACGAGCCAATATGTCGGCGCTTTCTTCGGCAGCGCCCGGCTCAATGAAGTGCGCCGCTGCAGCGTGCAACGCGCGGACAAGCGCCTCGACAGCATCGCGCCGTTCGTCGAGCACCGTCTCGCGCATCGCGAGCACCTTCTCGACACCGCGTCGCCAGATCTGCGCCGTCGCGAGGGCGATATGGCCAACGCCTCGTTCGACCGCGATCGAGTTCCACGGCTCGCCGACACAGATGCCGTCCACTTCGCTCGCCGCTAGCGCATCGGCGGCAAAGGGAGGGCTGGTGACAACGATCTCTACGTCGAGATCGGGGCGGATGCCGACGCCTGCAAGCCAGTAGCGCAGCATATAATTGTGACTCGAATAGCGGTGTACGACGCCGAAGCGCAGCCGTTTGCCCGCCGCGATCCGCGCCTCGGCAACGTGCTTCAGGGCCGCGCCGATCAGGATCGGGTCGCCAAGTCCGTCGGCGAGGCCGACCTCCGACGCAAGCTTCGCCGAAAAGGTGACCGCATTGCCGTTGAGCCCGAGCACGAAGGGTACCGCGAGCGGGACCGCCGGACGGTCACGTCCCAGCGTCGTCGCGATCGCGAGCGGAGCGATCATGTGCGCCGCATCGGTATGACCGTAGAGCAGACGGTCGCGGACTGTAGCCCATGTCATGTCGCGAATCAGTTCGAGCTTGAGGCCCTCCGTTTCCGCAAATCCCAGCTCGTGAGCGAGGATCGGCAGCGCGGCATCGACGAGCGGCAAGAATCCGATACGGATACGCTCGATGGTCATTCCATGTCTCCCATCAGCGCTTCGCTGGTCACGATCGCCTCCGCGATTTCCGAGATGCGACGGTTAGTGCGCATCGCCTGGCCGCGGAGCAACGCATAGGCTTCGGGCTCGTCGATCTGGCGCCGCTTCATCAGGATCGCCTTGGCCCTGTCGATCACCGCGCGCTCGGCCAGTGCGTTCTTGGCATCGTCCAGCTCGCGTTGTAGCGACGAAAAGGCTTGGAAACGTCGCACCGCCAGGTCGAGCACGGGCTTGATACGCTGCTGCGAAAGACCGTCGACGACATAAGCGGAAACTCCCGCGTCGATCGCAGCAAATGTGGACTCCGTATCGCTTTGATCGACGAACATCGCAATCGGCCGCGAAAGCGCGCGCGACATGGCGAAGAAATCTTCGAGCAGGTCGCGACTTGGATTTTCAAGGTTGATCAGGACGACCTCGGGGGTCGCCGCCTCGATCTGCGCGACCAGAGGACCGGCGGGATCGATCAGCACGAGATCATCGAGGCCAGCCTCGCGCAGGCCGTCGGAGATGATGGCGGCGCGCGTCTTGCTTGTGTCGATGATCGCGATCCTCATGATCGCGCCTTTACGCTGCAGCGCACAAATCTGCTAGCTGGTTTCTTATTTGTGTATGTTTCAGGCTGGCGGATGACGGCTTCTTGAAATTATCGTCCGAAAGCTGACAGTCTCCAACCGGTCAGCATCTGTTTTGAACAAGCTAATCCGCGCATCAATCAAGCGCGCCTTTGGTTTGGACCCTTTCAGGCGCCTCACCTAGAAATCGCATCAACCTGGTCGCGTTTGGCGGCCGTTGGCGGTAATCGCAAAGGAGAGGCTTGATGGATCCGGTGGCAATGGGGCGGAAGTTGGGCGAGGGTTTGCTTTCCTTTCCCGTGACGCATTTCGATGCAAACGGTGCATTTGACGAAGCTCCCTATCGCGAACATTGCGCCTGGATGCTGGATCATGAACTTGCTGGCCTGTTTGCGGCGGGCGGTACCGGCGAGTTTTTCTCGCTGACGCCGACCGAGGTCGTGGACGTCGTTCGTGCCGCCGTTGCCGAAGGGAAGGGCAAGGTGCCCGTCATTTCAGGCTGCGGCTATGGTACGGCTATCGCGGTCGAGATCGCACGCGGCGCTGAAAAGGCGGGGGCCGATGGTCTGCTGCTGCTGCCACCCTATCTGGTCGGATCGAAGCAGGAAGGGCTCGCGGCCCACATCGAGGCGGTGTGCAAGGCCACCGGGCTGGGCGTCATCGTTTATAACCGCGACAATGCGATCCTCGACGATGAGACGCTGGCGGGCCTTTGCGATCGCAACCCCAACCTGGTCGGTTTCAAGGATGGCGTCGGCGATATCGAACTGATGACACGCGTCTATGCCCGCATGGGAGACCGCCTGACCTACATTGGCGGACTTCCGACCGCCGAGACCTTTGCGACGCCCTACCTCACCATGGGCGTGACCACATATTCGTCGGCGATCTTCAATTTCATGCCCGAATGGGCGCTCGACTTTTACAAGTCGGTGCGCGCGGGCGATCAGACCGAGGTCATGAATCAGCTTCGGCAGTTCGTGCTGCCCTATATCGCGCTTCGTAACCGTGGCCGCGGCTATGCCGTGTCGATCGTCAAAGCGGGCTGCCGCGTCGTCGGACGCGATGCCGGGCCGGTGCGCTCGCCACTTACCGACCTCAGCGCCGCCGAAGAGCAGGAGCTGCGCGCGCTGATCGAGCGCGCTTCGCCAAAGGCTCTTTCAGCGGCGGCTTGACCGGATTAGGCTGGGCCATGTTCGAACTCAGCCAACTTCGCTGCTTCGTCGCCGCTGCCGAGGAACTCCACTTCGGCCGCGCGGCACAGCGGCTCAATATGACCCAGTCGCCACTCAGCCGGCAGATCCAGCTGCTTGAGCGAATCCTCGACGTGACATTGCTCGAGAGAACCAGCCGCAATGTCTCGTTGACGCCTGCGGGGCGCGTGTTTCTGATCGAGGCGCGGCGGATCGTGCGCCTGGCAGAAAGTGCCTCGCTGTCGGCGCGCCGCGTCGCGAAGGGCGATGCTGGCAAGGTCGGTATCGGTTTCACCGCCGTGTCGGGCTATACGCTGGTTCCGCGTATCGTGACGCAGGCGCGCGCCACTCTGCCCAATATCGAACTCGAACTGCGCGAGATGGTGACCAGCGACCAGACCGATGCGCTGCTGACCGGCCTTATCGACATCGGTTTCGTCCGCCCGCCCGTTGAACGCGGCGAGTTCAACTCGATCCTCGCGCTCAGCGAACCGCTCGTCGTCGCGCTGCCGCTCGGCGATCCGCGGCAGGCGCAATCGGTGCTCGAACCTGCCGACCTCGATGACAAGCCGCTGATCATGTATTCGCGGCAGGGCGCAGGCTATTTTCATGACCTGCTGGCGCGTATCTTCGACGAGGCAGGCGTGTCGCCGCACTATGTCCAGCATGTGACGCAAATCCATTCGATGCTGGGGCTGGTACGCGCGGGGCTGGCCGCTGCGGTGGTCCCGCGCTCTTCGATGGGGCTGCATCCCGACGACGTGCAGTTCCGCGAGCTGACCACAACGCCTGAGCAGCCGGTCGAACTTTACATGGCTTGGCGCCGCGACAACGCCAATCCGGCGACCGAACCGATGCGACGCCTGTGCATGGAGGTCATGGCCGCGTGATCGCCCGCCGCCAACTGATGGCGGGTGCGGGGGCGGCGATGCTGCTGCCGCCGGCAGCGTGGGCCAAGGGAGGCGGCGACCCGGTTGCGATGACGCGCTACGGCCGCGTGCGGGGCCTTCGCGAGGCGGGTGTGCTGGCGTTTCGCGGTGTCCGCTACGGCGCCGACACCGCGCCGCGCCGTTTCGAACGCGCACTCGCACCGACGCCTTGGCGGGGCATTGCCGACGCGACGGTCTATGGTGCGGCGGCGCCGCAGACCAAGGCCAGCGAGCGCATCAGCGAGGACTGCCTGTTCCTCAACATATGGACTCCGGCGCTCGACGGCGCACGGCGGCCGGTGATGGTTTATCTGCACGGCGGAGCGCACGCACATGGGTCGGGGTCGGATCCGCTCTATGACGGCAGCAATCTCGTCCGGCGCGGCGATGTCGTCGTGGTGACGCTCAACCACCGGCTCGCGGCGTTGGGCTACGCCTATCTGGCCCGGCTCGGCGGGCCGGCGGAGTCGGGCAATGTCGGCAATCTCGACATCATTTTCGCGCTGCAATGGATCCGCGACAATATCGCCGGCTTCGGCGGCGACCCGGGCCGCGTGATGATCTTTGGCCAGTCGGGCGGCGGCGCGAAAGTCGTGACGCTGATGGCGATGGAAGAGGCGCGACCACTGTTCCACAGCGCCGCGACCATGAGCGGTCAGCATGTGACCGCGGCCGGTCCCAATCACGCGACCGAGCGTGCGAAGGCGTGGATGGCAAAGGCCGGTGCGGCGTCGTTCGACGATTTGCGTACCTTGCCCGTCGAACGCCTGATCGAGGCGATGGGGATGGCCGATCCGCTTGAGGGGAAGGGCGAAATAAGCTTCACCTCAACGCTCGACCATCATGTCCTGAAGCGCCATCCCTTTTACCCCGGCGCTCCGCGTGAGGCGGCTTCGATCCCCCTTATCGTGGGCAATACCCATGACGAGACGGGGTTGTGGATCGCCGAAACGCTCAAGCGCGGCGACACCGACTGGGACAATCTGCCGACCCGGCTGGAGCGCGAGATCGTCAAGGATGTCGACCCGGTGTGGCTCGCCGAACGATATCGTGCGCTCTATCCCGATCGGACGCCGGGGCAGATATTGCTCGCGGCATCGACGGCGGCGCGGTCGTGGCCGGGGCATCTGATCCAGGCCGAGGAACGCGCGCGAATTGGCGCGCCGACGTGGATGTATCAGCTCGATTTTCCGTCGCCCGAGGCGGGCGGCGTGCTTGGCGCATTCCACACGCTCGACATCGGGCTGGTGTTCGACAATGTGCAGCTTGCCGAGGCGCGCACCGGGAACAGCCCGCAGGCGCGGACGCTGGCTGGCCAGATGGCCGATGCCTTCGTTCGGCTTGCGCGGAGCGGCGATCCCAATGGCGGCTCGCTGCCCCTCTGGCCGCATTATGACCTGGACGCGCGGGCGACGATGATCTTCGACCGCGAGGTTCGGGTCGAGAATGACCCGCGCCGCGCCGAGCGCGAATTGCTGTCGGTCGCGCCCTATATCAAGCCGGGCGGCTGAAGCCTCAGCGATCCCAGGGAAAGGCCAGGGTGGGCCGATTGGCGTAACGCGCCATCGCAAGTTTGAGCTGCGTTCCGCATCCCGGTTCGAGCCGTAACGCAAAATCGCGACCGCCGACATGCCGCTTGCCGCCGTCCCATTCCACCGTGTCGATGCGATGTTCGGCGTAGGTGCCGCCCTGTATGATCAGGTTCCGCGGCGCGGCGCCGATGTTGATCAACGTCACCTCTGTCTGCGTGTCGCCGAGGCTGTGGACGAGCGCCGCCACATCGTCGGGAACGCCGGCACGCCGCCGGTCGGCGTCGAAATAGCGCAGGCGACAATGGAGCGGCACGCCCCCCTGCGGTGCGGTCGTCGGCGACCATGGCGGCCGGGCGATATGGAGGCCGCCCGTCATCGTCTGGATCAGCGCTTTCGCGGCCGCCGGGTTAATCCCGAGCGTCCAGTCCGCGAGCCGCTCGTCGGGCGCGGTCTTGTCGGCTTCGGCGATCGCGACGCGCTTTGCGACATGATCGAGATCTGCTTGCAGCGCCTGTTCGGGATAGGCCGCGTTCCGGCCTTCGAGGAAGTCGATCCACGGATGGCTGCCCGCTGCCTCGCGGTCGGCGGCTTCCTGCGTCGCGTACCAGATTTCGAAGCCGTTGGTGCGATAGGGGCCGGGCTTCCACCCGTACCAGCCGTCGGCATTATGCATCGTCGGCGCAGACATCACGCCATCGACCAATTTGCTCTGTTCGTTGATCCGCACGTTCATCTCGCGCCACAGGCGGAGGTAGTCGCGATCGCCGGAGAGCAGCAGGGCGTTGAAGAATGTCGTGATCGACCGCGGCACACGGTTGCGATTTTCGCGCTCGCCGGTTTGCGGAACGACGGGCGAGAAACCCCAACCATAAACACCCTGCCACCAGTCGGCACCGACGCTTCCATCGGCGGCAACGCGGCTCGGCAATATGCCGTTATTGGCGCGGGCGCGCTCGGCCCAGGCCGTCAGATAGTCGAGCGCCCAGCGCCGAAACCGGTCACCGGCACCGAGCGCATAGGCATTGAGGCCAAGTGTCGTGGCTTGCAGGTTCAGCGGATTGTCGCCGGCGACATCGCCATATTCGGCATAATGCGCCAGGAATTGCGCGTAATCATCCTCGCCATGTTCCAGGTGGAAACGCTCGGCGTCGAAGGGATCGCCCGCCCAGTCGAGCGCTGTGACCGCGCCGGGCGCCGGGCCGCGGCTGCCATTCATCAGGCTGCGCATGACGCGGTGGCGCGGGTCGTAATTGGCGACGCTGCGGTCGCGTCCCGTGTACAGATCGGCGAAACGGCGCGTGCGGTCGAACAGCTTGCGGTCGCGCGGCGCGCTCATGCCCATGACGTTGAAGGTCGTCAGCCCCTCGGCATTATGCTGCCAGTCCATCCGGACGGGGAATTCGCGATAATACATGCCCTGGCGTGCGATTGCGACGTCGACGGTCTTTGCGGCGGTATATTGGCGGATATGCCCGTCCCAGAAACGCTGCGAGAGGCTAAGCAGCTTGTCGGAGCCGCCGAGCGCGTGGAGCGTTATCCAGTCGTTCGTCGCCTCGGCCGCATCGTCGGGGCCGTCGTTGGCGCCCCAGCGTGCAAAGATTTTCAGCGCGTCGTTCGCATCGACATATTTCGCGTAGAACGCCTCGCATGCCTCGGCATTCGCCTTGAGCAGGCGGCGCTGCAACCTCGCCCAGCCGGGCGCCGCCATCGGCGTCGCAATCCGCACCGCACGGGCCGGCCCATTGGCGAGCGCTTTCGGCGCCGCGAGAAGAGTGCCGCTCGCTACAAGGAACGTCCGGCGCGAAAATGTCATACGGTCAGTTCCAGGCGGCGGATCGGACCGACGATCCAGACATAGGCGACGATCGTCAGCAGGCAGTGGATCGCGACGAAGGCGAGCGCGAGGTCGAATGAGCCGGTCGCCGCGACGATATAGCCGACCACGATTGGCGTCACGATCCCGGCAATGTTACCGAACATGTTGAACACGCCTCCCGACAGACCGGCGAGCTGTTTGGGCGCGACATCGGCCATCACCGCCCAGCCGAGCGAGGCCACACCTTTGCCGAAGAACGCTATCGCCATCAACGTGATGACCAGCCATTCCTGCTCGGCCCAGACGCAGGCGAGAATTGCGGTGGCGAGCAGCATCCCGATGACGAGCGGCGTCTTGCGCGCCTTGTCGAGGTTCCCGCTGGTCTTGAGGATGCGGTCTGAAATTACCCCGCCTGCGAGCCCGCCGATGAAGCCGCATGCCGCCGGCAACGCCGCGGCGAACCCTGCCTCCATAATGTTGAGGCCGCGCTCCTTGACCAGATAGATCGGGAACCAGGTGACGAAGAAATAGGTCAGCACATTGATGCAATATTGGCCGAGATAGATTCCCAGCATCATCCGGTTCGATAGCAGCAGCCGGAAATTGGGCCATGAGAAGGCCGGTGCCGTCTTGCTGCGATCTTCCATCGAAACCTGTCCGCCGCCCTCGCGGATATGATCGAGTTCGGCCTTGTTGACGCGCGGATGCTGTTCGGGGCCATGAATCTGGCTGACGAAAAGCAGCGCCGCCAGAATGCCGAGCGCACCCATCGTCCAGAATACCGAGCGCCATCCATGTTCGTGGACGAGCCACCCCATCAGCGGCGCAAAGGCGACGAGCGAGAAATATTGGGCGCTGTTGAAGATCGCCGAAGCGGTGCCGCGTTCGGCGCCGGGGAACCATGCGGCGACCAGCCGCGCATTGCCGGGGAAGGACGGTGCTTCGGCAAGGCCGACGAGGAAGCGCAGCAGGAAGAGCGTGGTGACGGCGGCGAGGCCGGGGATAAAGCCGACGAACCCCTGTGCCGCGGTGAATAGCGACCAGATGAGGATGGCCGAGGCGTAAACGCGCTTCGTACCGAACTTGTCGAGCAGTGCGCCGCCCGGAATTTGCGCCAGCGCATAAGCCCATGCGAATGCCGAGAGAATATAGCCGGTCTGGATCGGGCTCAGCGCGAGTTCGCGCGAAGCCTCTTCGCCCGCGATCGAAAATGTTGCGCGATCGGCATAGTTGATCGTCGTGATGACAAAGATCAGCGCAATGATCCAATAGCGCGTTCTCGTCGGCTTTTCGGCGTCCTGGATCATGATCCTCTCCCTGATGACCGGAAGCACTCGCGGCTTTTACGGTGGAGTGACGCTAGCGACTGCAGCTTCGCCGGTCCAAGCTGAAAGTTGGAACGATCCAGCCAAGTCATGGCTCGATCATTGCCGCAAAGTGCGCTTTGCAGCCAATCGGTGCGCGATCGGCAATGATCAATGCTTGATTGAGGTTGGCTTTATGGGGGCTACTGGCGTTAGCCGTTGGACATTCAAACCGTACGACTTGCCGCACGACGGCAAGCAGGAGAGGGGATTACCGATGGCAACTTCCGCAATGAGCAACATCAAGATCGGCCTTTTCGCAGGGGCGGCATCCTTGGCGCTCGTCCATCCGGGCGTGGCACAGGCACAGGATGCGGCCGCTGCCGAGCAGGCCGAATCGGCCGGTACTGCGGAAGCTGCCCCCGAAGGCGCCGGCGAGGAAATCATCGTCACGGGCTTTCGCCAGAGCCTCACCAGCGCGCTCAATATGAAGCGCAACGAAACGGCCTCGATCGACGCGATCAAGGCCGAGGATATCGCCGAATTTCCCGATCTCAACCTAGCCGAGTCGCTTCAGCGCATTCCGGGCGTCGCGATCAGCCGCGTGAACGGCGAAGGCCGCAACATCTCGGTCCGCGGCCTTGGCCCCGAATATACGCGCGTGCGCATCAACGGCATGGAAGCGATCGGCACGAGTGGAGGCACCGACAATTCGGGCGGGGTCAATCGCGGCCGCGGTTTCGACTTCAACATCTTCTCGTCGGACCTGTTCAACAGCCTTGCGGTCCGCAAGACGGCGAGCGCGGAGGTCGAAGAGGGCTCGCTCGGCGCCACCGTCGATCTGCAGGTCGCGCGCCCGTTCGACTTCAAGAAATCCACCGCGGTGCTTTCGGTCCAGGGAAGCTATAATGATCTCGCCCGCAAGCTGACCCCCCGCTTCTCGGGGCTCGTTACCGTCTCGAACCCCGACGAAACCTTCGGCGTGCTTGTCTCGCTCGCTTATGAAGAGCGCCGGATCCGCGAAGAGGGCGCGAATATCACGCGTTGGACCTATGGCGGTTTCAACGGCGGTTTCAGCCCACAGTCGACGCTGCAGGGGTACACGCCGGCGCAGATCAACAACGGCACCAACCTCGACACGGCGCTGTTCCATCCGCGCATCCCGGGTCTCGTCAGCTATGACATCAACCAAAAGCGGCTTGGCGCGGCGGTATCGGTGCAGTTCCGTCCGTCGGACAGCACGCTGATCTCGATCGACGGCCTTTATTCGCGTCTCGACGGCACCCGCGCTGAAAGCCAGTTTCAGGCGATTAGCTTCAGCCGGTCGGGCACCGGAAAGCCGCAGACGATCATCCGCTCGGGCGTCGTCGACGCGAACAACAACATCATCAGTGGCACATTCGACAATGTCGATCTGCGCACCCAATCGCGCTACGATGTCCTCAAGACCGACTTCCACCAGCTCACCGCCAACCTCGAGCAGGAATTCGGCGACAAGCTGAAGTTCACCGGCCTTGTCGGTCATTCGAAATCGGCGTTCCGCAACCCGGTGCAGACGACGGTCACGATCGACGCGGCGAACACCAATGGTTTCTTCTATGATTTCTCGTCGCGTTTCCCGACGATCAGGCCGGGCGTCGACGTCGCCAACCCCGCGACCTTCGCCTTCACCAACGGCACGTCCGAAGTCCGCATCCGTCCGCAGACGGTCGACAACAGCTTCACCACGGCAAAGGGTGCGCTGGCGTGGGAGGCGAGCGATGTCATCACGCTGAAGGCCGGTGTCGACTGGCGCCGCTTCACCTATGACTCGACCGAACGCCGACGCTTACAGGGCGAGACGGTCGTTACGACGCTTACCCCTGCACAGCTCGCGCCGCTGACGAGCGTCTATTCAGGGTTCGGCCGCGGGCTCAATCTGCCCGATGGCACGATCACCAGTTGGGTCGTCCCCAACCTCGACGCGTTCCTCGCGGCCCTCAATACGCCGACGAACCCGACCTACGCGACTGGCGGCATCGAAAATGCCACGGCGCGCGGTTCGTTCATCACGGTGGAGGAGAAAGACCTCGGCGCGTGGGGCATGGCTGAATTCAACCTGGAGAGCGCGGGGCTCCCGCTGCGCGGCGACATTGGCGTACGCTATGTCGACACCAAGCAAAACTCGACCGGCTATGCGAGCCAGGGAGCGGCAATCAACCTGGTCGAAGCGAACCGATCCTACGGTCGCTGGCTGCCGTCGGCCAACCTCGTCTTCGACGTGACCGATAATCTGCTCGTGCGGGTCGCGGCGGCGAAGACGATGTCGCGCGCAGGAATCGCCTCGATTACGCCGGGCGGCAATCTCAACGTGTCCGGTGGCAACCGCACCTTCAGCTCGGGCAACCCCGACCTCAAGCCGACCGAGTCCGACAATCTCGACCTTAGCGTCGAATGGTATCCGACGCCTGGCGCCATCTATGCCGTCTCGGGCTTCTACAAGAATATCGGGACTTTCGTTCAGTCGCTCAGCACCTCGGTGCCCTTCGCCGACCTCGGCCTTCCGGCATCGCTGCTGACCGGCACCACGGCGTCGCCGACCGACATCTTCATCGTCAGCCAGCCGGTCAATTCCAGCGGCGGCAAGCTGAAGGGTTTCGAAGTCAATGTGCAGCAGCCCTTCAATTTCTTCGATGGTTTCCTGTCGAACTTCGGCGTGCTGGCAAACTACACCTATGTCAGCTCGAATATCGAATATCTGACTTCGGCGAATGGCAGCACATCGGTGCGTGCGCCCCTGGTGGGCCTGTCGAAGCACGCCGCGAACGCGACGCTATATTATGAAGATTCGAAATTCTCGGTCCGTGGGTCGGCCTCCTATCGGTCGAAATATCTCACCGCGGTTCCGGGCACCGAAGGCAATGCGTGGAACGGCACGAACAGCACGTTGAATTTCGACGCGCAGCTTTCCTACGCGATCAACGACCGGCTCAAGCTGAGCCTCGAAATGATCAATCTGACCGACGAGAAGAATGATCAATATGTGGACGAGACGAACCGCCTGAGCGTGCTCACCCACAGCGGCCGGCAGTTCAACTTCGGCCTGCGTTTCAGCCTGTAACGGAAGGGAATGAGGGTGATCGACGGCAGCATATTGATCGGACGCGCGACGCGGCGGAGCAAAGAAAGCTTCCACGCCTATGATCCCGCGACCGGTGCCGTCGTCGGTCCCGCCTTTGGCATCGCAAGCGCGGCGGACGTTGCCGACGCCTGCGCGCTCGCCGCGGACGCCGCAGGGCCCTTTGGGTCGCTTACCCCCGCCGTCCGTGCCGATTTTCTCGATGCCGTGGCCGCTGCGATAACCGATATCGGCGATGTGCTGATCGAGACCGCGATGGCCGAAACCGGCCTGCCGCGTGCCCGCCTGGAGGGGGAGCGCGGCCGGACGACCGGCCAATTGCAATTGTTCGCTGCGGTTGTGCGGCAGGGCGATTGGCTCGACGCGACGCTCGACAGTGCGTTGCCCGACCGCGTCCCGCCGCGTCCGGCGCTGCGGCGAATGAACTTGTCGTTGGGGCCGGTCGCGGTCTTTGGCGCGTCGAACTTCCCGCTCGCCTTCTCGGTCGCTGGCGGTGACACGGCTTCGGCCTTTGCCGCCGGCTGTCCGGTCGTGGTCAAGGGGCACAGCGCGCATCCCGGCACGGGCGAACTGGTCGCGCGTGCGGTGCAAAAGGCGGTTGCCGACTGCGGTCTTCCCGAGGGCGTGTTCTCCTATCTGCCGGGCAAGTCGCACGCGCTGGGGTCGGCGCTGGTCGCCGATCCGCGGATCAAGGCGGTCGGCTTCACCGGATCGCGCGGGGGCGGACTGCACCTCGTCGAAATCGCGCGCAAGCGCAAAGAACCCATTCCCGTCTATGCCGAGATGAGCAGCGTAAACCCGGTAATCATCCTCCCGGGGGCACTTGCTGATCGCGGCATTGAACTGGCCGGCGCCTTTTCTTCCTCCCTTACACTCGGCGCCGGCCAATTTTGTACCAATCCCGGGACGATCGTCGCGGTCGACGGTCCGGCCCTTGATGCATTCGTCGGCGCGGCCGCCGCGGCCCTGGCCGATGTGGAGCCCGCCACGATGCTTAGTGCCGGAATCGCTTCGGCTTATGCCGACGGCGTGGCCGCGCTCGATCGCAACGCAGCGGTTGAGCGCGCCTCCGCAGAGCGCGGTGCCGGGCATAACCGCTGCGTACCGGCGCTGTTCGAAACGACTGCAGAGGCTTATGCCCGCGATGCGTCGATCGGCGACGAGGTGTTCGGAAGCGCCGCGATCGTGGTGCGCTGCCGCGACATCGCCGAGGTTGCAGCGGTTGTCGCGGGCATGGAAGGCCAGCTTACCGCGACGATCCATATGGACCAGCGTGACATGGAAATGGCGCGGCCGCTCGTGCCGCTGCTCTCCGACAAGGCGGGGCGTCTGCTGGTCAACAGCTGGCCGACCGGCGTCGAAGTGACCCATGCCATGGTGCATGGCGGGCCGTTCCCCGCAACATCCGACAGCCGGTCGACATCGGTGGGGTCACTGGCGATTGCGCGTTTCCTGCGCCCTATGTGCTTCCAGAACCTACCGGAGGACATGCTGCCGCCGGCACTTCAGGACAGCAATCCGTGGCACCTTTCGCGGCGCATTGATGGCGAATTGCGCGCCCCTGCTGCCACACTCGCAAACGCGTAAGTCGAACCGGATATCATCTCGTTTATACGGAAGAGGGCGTCATGAGCATTATTTTCGCACTGCTTCTCGCAGGCAATCAAACGGCGCCGATGGTCGTCGTCGATGAGGCGGATACGGTGCAGGAAGGGCCGGCCCCGCACGGCAAGATCGGGCAATCGACGGCATGGCGGATCAGCGATGCGGTTCCGTCGCCACGCAGCTTCGAATTCAGAAAGCGTCAGCTTCACGTGGGTGCAGCGATCGGGATCCATCCGATCGACCATGATGAAATCTATTATGTGCTGTCGGGCACCGGCACCGTCCATTCGGACGGAGAGGAGAGGGAACTGCGTTCGGGCATGGCGGCTTGGCTGTATAGCGGCGCCAGCGTCGGAATTCGCCAGACGGGCGATGTACCGCTCGTCCTCATAATTGCCTATCCTAACAGGCCGCAACGCTGAAGCGATTGGCCAGCGCTAGCGAGTGCCAAGCGAATTTACTGAAAACCTTCTACTTTCCTCATTCCCACTCAATCGTGCCCGGCGGCTTCGACGTGTAGTCGTACACCACGCGGTTGATGCCCTGGACCTCGTTGATGATGCGTGTTGCGCAGCGGCTCAGGAAGCTTGCGTCGAACGGATAAATGTCGGCGGTCATGCCGTCGGTCGAGGTGACCGCGCGGAGAGCGCAGACATGGTCGTAGGTCCGTCCGTCGCCCATCACGCCCACCGTCTTTACTGGCAGCAGTACCGCGAACGCCTGCCAGATCGCGTCGTAAAGGCCGGCATTCCGGATCTCCTCCAGATAAACGGCGTCGGCCTTGCGAAGAATGTCGCAACGCTCCTTGCTGACCTCGCCCGGGATACGGATCGCGAGGCCGGGGCCGGGGAAGGGGTGGCGGCCGACGAAGATGTCGGGAAGGCCGAGTTCCTTGCCGAGCAGGCGCACTTCGTCCTTGAACAACTCGCGCAGCGGTTCGACGAGCTTCATGTTCATGCGCTCGGGCAGGCCGCCGACATTGTGGTGGCTCTTGATCGTGACGCTCGGCCCACCGGTGAAGCTGACCGATTCAATAACGTCGGGATAAAGTGTGCCCTGCGCGAGGAAGTCGGCGCCGCCGATCTTCTTCGCTTCCTCCTCGAACACGTTGATGAATTCGGCGCCGATGAACTTGCGCTTCTTTTCGGGGTCGGTGACGCCGGCAAGGCCCGCCATAAACCGTTCCTCGGCGTCGACGACGACGAGCGGGATGTTGTAATGATCGCGGAACAGGCGCTCGACCTGTTCGCGTTCGTTCATGCGCAAAAGGCCGTGGTCGACGAAGACACAGGTGAGCTGCTCGCCGACCGCCTCGTGGATCAGCACCGCCGCGACCGCGCTGTCGACGCCGCCCGACAGGCCGCAGAGCACGCGCTGGTCGCCGACCTGCGCGCGGATTTCGGCGATCTTGGTGGCGCGGAATTCGGCCATCGTCCATTCGCCGCTGCACCCGCAGACGTGGCGGACGAAATTGGCAATCAGCTTCGCGCCATCGGGCGTGTGGACGACCTCGGGATGGAATTGCGTGCCATAATAGCGGCGCTCGTCGTCGGCGATCAGCGCGAAGGGCGCGCCGTCGCTGACTGCGACGATGCGGAAGCCGGGGGCAAATTGCGTGACCTTGTCGCCGTGGCTCATCCACACCTGATGGCGTTCGCCGACTTCCCACAGCCCATCGAACAACACGCAGGGTTCGGTGACGGTCAGGAAGGCGCGCCCGAATTCGCCGTCGCGCTCACCGTCGGCGCCGCCGGGCTCGACCTGCCCGCCGAGCTGCTGGCTCATCACCTGCTGGCCGTAACAGATGCCGAGGATCGGCAGGCCGCTGTCGAAGATCGATTGCGGCGCGCGCGGGCTGCCGCTCGCGGGGACCGACGCGGGCGAGCCCGAGAGGATCACGCCCTTCGGCTGCATCCGTTCGAGTGCCGCCTCGGCGGCGTTGAACGGGACGATCTCGCTATACACGCCGGCTTCGCGGACGCGGCGGGCGATGAGCTGGGTGACCTGTGACCCGAAGTCGATGATCAGGATCGATTCAGGCGCGGCGGAAGAGTCTGGAGTCGTCATGGGTGGCCGATAAGGGTGAAGGCGCATGCTGTCCAGCGGTCGATATGAGGCGCCCATCGAACGACGATGGCCTCGACACATTGTTGCGACAATTGCGCGACATAGATGAACCGCGAACAAAGCGCGGCGTCATCGAGGGTTCAGCGCTCTCATGCGAAGAAAAAAACGAAGACAGAAAAGAAACAAAAAGGCTCTCCCATGAATAACATTCGCCTGACCATTTCCGCACGCGCTGCCTTGCTCGCCGCAGGTGCCTCGTTCGCGCTGCCCGCGATGGCCGAGGCGCCGATCGGTCCGCCGATCGCGGCGGCGGTCGCCGAACAGCCGGCGGAAGCCGCGCCCGCGGCGCCCGAAACGGTCGAAGATGCCTATGACGATTACAGCGAGGACGAGATCGTCGTCACCGCGCCGCGTCTCGCCGGCCAGCTCGATACCGACATCAAGGCCGAGGCCGAACTCGATGAGGCGGCGATCGCGAGCTATGGCGTGTCGAACGTGTCCGAACTGCTCGATGCGCTTGCGCCGCAGACGCGTTCGGGCCGCGGGCGCGGCGGCGGACGGCCGATCATCCTCGTCAACGGCCGCCGCATCGGCGGCTTCGGCGAGGTGCGCAACCTGCCCCCGGAAGCGATCGCCAAGGTCGAGGTTTTCCCGGAGGAAGTCGCGCTGCAATATGGCTATTCGGCCGACGAGCGCGTCGTAAACATGGTGCTCAAGCCCAATTTCCGCCAGGTCGCGATCGAAGGCGAGGGCGGCATCCCGACGCAGGCCGGACGTTTCCAGAGCGAGATCCAGCCGAGCTTTCTTGCGATCGGTGAAAACGGCCGCCTCAATGTCAACGCGGGCTGGGATCACAAATCGATGCTGCTCGAAAGCGAGCGGAACCTCGATTACGACGATCCGGCGCAGGCTGCCGAAGCCCCGGCGCGCAGCCTTCTCGGCGCGTCGGACGAATATTCGATCGACGCAACGGTCCAGCGCAGCCTGAACAAGACGACCGATGCATCGATCAACGTGCGTTGGGACCAGACCGATACCCTGTCGCTGCTCGGTCCGGGCGTCGGCGGCGTCGATGACCCGCTCGAACGCCACAGCCGCGCGCGCAATCTGACCTCGACCGCCAGCGTTAACGGCATGCTTGGCGACTGGCGCTGGTCGGTCTCGGGCAACTATGCCGATGCCGATCAGTTGACCTTTACCGATCGCATCACCGGAACCCGCGACCGTTTCGAAAGCAGCCAGCAGACCTTCGGCGGCAACGCCAATCTGTCGGGCACGGTGACCGACGGATGGGCGGGGCCGATCCGCCTGTCGATGACGGGCAGCTATTCGGGGCTGCGTTTCGACAGCCGCTCCGACAATGCGAACGGAATAACGACGACCGACCTCTCGCGCGATTTGCCGGGTGTGTTCGGCTCGTTGACCGTGCCGCTCCTCGATCCCGAATATGAGGTGGGCAACATCGGTCGCGTCTCGCTGACGCTCAGCGGTCAGGTACAGAATCCAAGTGATTTTGAGGCGCTCAAAAGCTGGGGCGCGAACCTCAACTGGGGCGTGACCGACAATCTCTCGCTGATCGCCAGCTTCAACCAGGACGAGGCGGCGCCGGGCATCCAGCAACTCGGCGCTGCGCCGCTGGTGACGCCCGCAGTCACCTATTATGATTTTTCGACTGGGCAGACGGTGCAGATTACGACGACCACCGGCGGCAATCCCTTCCTGCTTGCCGAACAGCGCCGCGACCTCAAACTGGGGCTCAACTGGTCGCCGCCGATGGTTGAGGGGCTGAATTTTTCGATCAATTACAACCGCAACAAAAGCTATGACACGGCGAACAGCCTGCCCTTGCTCACGCCCGAGATCGAAGCGGCCTTCCCTGATCGCGTCACGCGCGATGCCAATGGCGTTCTGCTCGCGATCGACCAGCGTCCGGTCAATTTCGACCAGTCGGAAAATTCGCAGATTCGTTGGGGCCTGAACTTCGGCAAAAGCTTCGGCCAGCAGCGCGGCCCGGGCGCAGGTGGTCCCGGTGGCGGACGTCCCGACGGTGCGGGTGCGCGCGAAGGTGGCGGTGGCCCCGGAGCGGGTCGCCAGCGCGGCGGCGGTGGGGGACCGCGCATGGGTGGGCGTGGTCCGGGCGGCCCCGGCGGAATGTTTGGCGGCCCTCAAGGCGGGCGTTGGCAGGTGTCGCTCTATCATACGATCAAGCTGACCGACACGGTGCTGATCCGTCCTGGTGTACCCGAACTCGACCTTCTGAACGGGTCCGCGACGGGCAGCGGCGGCGGCAGCAACCGCCACCTGTTCGAACTCGACGGCGGGCTGTTCAACAAGGGTATGGGCGTACGGCTTAGCGCCAAATATGACAGCGGCAGCACGGTGACCGGCGGCAGCGCGGGTGATTTGAAGTTCGGCGATCTCGCAACCTTCAACCTGCGCTTCTTCGTCGATCTGGGTCAGAAGCCGAAGTTGACCGAGAAGCTGCCGTTCCTGAAAGGGTCGCGCCTGCGCCTTGCGGTCGACAATATCTTCGACGCGCAGCGCAAGATCACCGATCAGAATGGCCGCGTGCCGCTGAACTACCAGCCGGGCTATATCGACCCCTTGGGCCGCTATATCGAGCTGGAGTGGCGCAAGACCTTCTAGGTGGCGAGCCGTGCGCCGGCGATGGCGTCGCGCGGCGGTTCGGAGGGCACGAACGTCAGCGCCTTGGCGAACTGTGCGGTACAGCTTGCCCAGCTATACCGTCTGCCCAGCGCTTCGGCGTCGGCACGGTCACAGGCTAGTGCGGCATCGATCGCGTGGCCGAGATTCTCGTCGAGCGCCCCGGCGCCTTCGCGCACGATATCGGCGGGGCCCGGTACCGGATAGGCTGCCACCGGGGTTCCGCAGCTCATCGCCTCGATAATCACGAGGCCGAATGTGTCGGTGCGACTCGGAAAGACGAAAACGTCGGCGCCCGAATAGGCCGCAGCCAGCGCGTCGCCGCTTAGTTTGCCGAGGAACAATGCATCCGGATGCCGCGCCTTCAATTCGGCGAGCGCGGGTCCTTCGCCGACGATGACCTTGGTGCCCGGACGATCGCAATCGAGGAACGCCCCGATATTCTTCTCGACCGCAACGCGGCCGACATAAAGCTGGATTGGCCGCGCCAGCCCCGCATAAGCCGGATGCGGAGCGCGATCCGGACGGAACAGCGCGTGGTCGACCCCGCGTTCCCACATCATCGTCTGAACGAGACCCTGTTCGGCGAGCTCGCGCGCTAGGCTGCGCGTTGCGACCATGATGTGCCGCGCGGGACGGTGGAACCAGCGGATGAAACGCCACACGAAAGCGGGCGATACCGGCAGCCGCGCCGCTACATATTCGGGGAAGCGCGTGTGATAGGCGGTGGTGAAGGGAAAACCATTGTCGAGGCACCAGCGCCGCGCCGCCATGCCGAGCGGGCCTTCGGTCGAGATATGGATCGCTTGCGGTGCAAAGGCGCGGATGCGTCGCCCGACCTTGCGCCGCCCCGCCAGGGCAAGCCGGATTTCGGGATAGGAAGGGCAGGGGAATGAGCGGAACAGGTCGGGCGAGATGACCCCGACCTCATGTCCTGCGGTACGCAGTTCGCCGATCGTCGCCTGCAGCGTGCGGACGACGCCGTTGACCTGCGGCTCCCACGCGTCGGTGACGATGAGGATTCTCATGCAGCGCGCGCCGGGGCGGGCAGTTCGAGCGGCGTCGGCGCTGTCCGGCTCGCGACCTCTTCGGCCCAGTGCAATATCTCCATCGTGCCGTCATGATGCTCGACCAGCGCGGTGCAGCCTTCGACCCAGTCGCCGTCGTTATAATATTCGGTGCCCTCGATCTCGCGCATCTCGGCGCTGTGGATGTGGCCGCAGACCACCCCATCGACCCCGCGCGAGCGCGCCGCGTGCGCGACAACTTCTTCGTAGCGGCCGATGAACTGGACGGCGTTCTTGACCTTGTGCTTGGCGACCATCGACAGCGACCAATAGGGCAGGCCGAAAGCGCTGCGGATGCGGTTCACGACCACATTGCACTTCATCAGCGCGGTGTATGCGGCGTCGCCGACAAAGGCGAGCCAGCGGTGCGCCAGCATCACCGCGTCGAATTCGTCGCCATGGACGACGAGCAGCTTCTTGCCGGTCGCAGTTTCGTGGATCGCTTCGCGGCGGATCTCGACGCCGCCGAAATCGAAGCCGTCGAACGGCTTGACCATCTCGTCATGGTTGCCGGGGACATAGACGACGCGCGTGCCGCGCTTTGCGCGCTTCAGCACCCGCCATACGACGTCATTATGCTCGGGCGGCCAAAAGTGACGCTTCTTGAGCCGCCAGCCATCGATGATGTCGCCGACCAGGTACAGCGTCTCGCAATCGACATGGTCAAAGAAGTCGATCAGCAGCGGCGCGTTGCAGCCCCGCGTGCCGAGATGGATATCGCTGACCCATACCGCGCGATAGCTACGGCGTTCGCCGATCACGCGTTCGGGAATATGCGGGTCGCTGGTGAACGGGTCGGGAAAACGCGCGGGGATGGGCAGGGTCGAAATCGTGGCCATGTCACACTCCGTAGGCAGCCTCGGGCTGCCCACGGCCTAGACAGGAGTTTTGTTACAACGTTCGACTCAAACTAGCGACAATTTGAAGAAAGTTTGAAGGCGCTTCGGTGACGTTGCCTATTTGACACATATTCGGTTAACCATGATCCAATCAGGTTCGTCGGATCACCAAATTCCGGATCTCGCTCATATCTTCCATCGCGAAACGCACGCCCTCGCGGCCAAGTCCGCTGTCCTTCACGCCGCCATAAGGCATGTTGTCGACGCGGTAGGAGGAGACATCGTTGACGACGATGCCGCCGACGTCGAGATGATCCCATGCTTCGAGCACCTTGTGGATGTCACGCGTGAACAGCCCGGCCTGCAGGCCGAATTTGCTGTCGTTGACCTCGACCAGCGCGGCCTCCCAGTGGCTGAATTTCGACAGGATGACGACCGGGCCAAAGGCTTCCTCGCGCACGACATCGGTGTCGGCCGGGACATTTTCGAGCAGTGCCGCTTCAAGCATATTGCCGTCGCAGCCACCGCCCGCGAGCAAGGTCGCGCCGGCCGCGACCGCGTCGTCGATCCAGCCTTTCAGCCGCTGTGCTTCCTTAACCGAAATCATCGGGCCGATGAACGTGTCGCGCAGCTTGGGATCGCCTGATTTCAGCGTCTTGACCTTCGCAGTGAGCATGTCGCGGAACGTGTCGTAGATCTCCTCATGGATGATCACGCGCTGCACATGGATGCAACTCTGCCCCGACTGATAATAGCCGCCGAAGATGATGCGCGCGAGCGCATGGTCGAGGTCGGCGTCCTTGTCGACGACCACAGCAGCGTTGCCGCCAAGTTCGAGCACGACCTTCTTTTTGCCCGCCTTGGCCTTCAGATCCCATCCGACACCCGGGGATCCGGTGAAGCTAAGGAGTTTCAGGCGCTCGTCGGTGGTGAACAGGTCGGCGCCCGCGCGGGTCGCCGGCAATATGCTGAACGCGCCCTCAGGCAATATGTCGCACTCGGCGAGCACCTCGCCCATGATGATCGCGCCCAAAGGCGTCAGCGACGCGGGCTTCATCACGAACGGGCAGCCCATCGCGATCGCGGGTGCGATCTTGTGTGCGGCCAGGTTCAGCGGGAAGTTGAAGGGGGAGATGAAGCTGCACGGGCCGATCGGCACGCGCTTCCACATTCCCATATAGCCCTTGGCGCGCGCCGAAATGTCGAGCGGCTGGACCTCGCCATAGTTGCGCGTCGCTTCCTCGGCGGCGATGCGGAAGGTGTCGATCAGGCGCGTGACCTCGCCCTCGCTGTCGGCGATCGGCTTGCCCGCCTCGACGCACAGGGCATAAGCGAGCTCGTCGAACCGCTCCTGAAACCGTCCGACGCAGTGGGTTAGCACATCACGCTTCTCGAAACTCGCGAGCCGCGCCATCGGCTCGGCGGCGCGCACGGCGCCCGCGATCGCTTCGTCGATCACATCGGGCGTCGCGAGCGCGGTCCGAAACGCAACCTCGCCGGTGAATTTGTCGATCACCTCAAGATCGGTGTTCGGCTGCACCGCCTTGTTGTTGAGATAGAGCGGATAGACGTCTTTCAATTTCATTTTTCACCTCTCCGTTCCCCGGCGAGCCGGGGCCCAGGGCTGGAACGCGCGACGATGGCGCAATGGCGCTCTGGACCCCGGCTTTCGCCGGGGAACAGGAAGCAGAGTTTACAGCTCCTTCGACAGCTTCTTGATGTCGATGTTCAAAATCTGGTCATTCTCTGAATAATCGACCGGGCAGTCGATCAGATGCACCCCCGGAGTATCGCGCGTGTGGGCCAGAAGTTCCTTGAGGTGCGCGGCGCTCTCGACGCGGTGTCCGTGCGCGCCATAGCTTTCGGCATATTTGACGAAATCGGGGTTGCCATAGGTCAGCCCCCAGTCCTTGAAGCCCATGTTGGCCTGTTTCCAGCGGATCATGCCATAGCTGTTGTCGTTGAGGATCAGCACGGTGATGTTGAGCCCCAGCCGAACCGCGGTCTCCATCTCCTGGCTGTTCATCATGAACCCGCCGTCGCCGCAGATCGCCATGACCTTGCGCCCCGGATAGATCATCGCCGACATCATCGCCGACGGCAGGCCCGCGCCCATTGTCGCGAGCGCATTGTCGAGCAGCACGGTGTTGGGACGATAGGCGGTGTAACCGCGCGCGAACCAGATTTTATAGACGCCATTGTCGAGGCAGATGATCCCGTCGTCGGGCATCGCGTCGCGGATCGACTGAACCAGATGCGGCGGGAAGATCGGGAAGCGCTCGTCCTTCGCCAGCGGCGCGGTGTGATCGACCTCGCCCTGCCGATAGGCGAGCAGATGGTCGAACTTCCAACTGCCGTTGGGAACGATGTCCTCCTTCATCTGCCATACCGCATTGGCGATATCGCCGATCACTTCGATGTCGGGGAAATAGACCGGATCGACTTCGGCGGTCTTGCTCGACACATGGATCACGGTTGGGCCGCCGCGCTGCATGAAGAAGGGCGGCTTTTCAATGACATCATGGCCGAGGTTGACGATGCAATCCGATGCTTCGACCGCACGGTGGACAAAGTCGCCCGATGACAGTGCAGCGCAGCCGAGGAATTTCGGGTGGCGCTCGTCGATCACGCCCTTGCCGAGCTGCGTCGTCAGGAAGGGGATGCCGGTCTTTTCGATGAACTGCAGCAACATGCGGCCGGTCATCGTGCGGTTCGCGCCCGCGCCGATGACGAGGACGGGCGAGGTCGCGTTTTCGAGCGCCTTCACCGCTTCGCGGATCGACTTCACATCGGCGGTCGGGCGGCGGACATGGCTGCGCTTTAGCGGCAGGCTGTCGGTATGCTCGTCGGCGATATCTTCGGGCAGCTCGATATGGACTGCGCCGGGCTTTTCTTCCTCGGCGAGGCGAAAGGCTTCGCGAACGCGGCTCGGAATATTGTCCGACGACGCCATCTGGTGGGTGAATTTGGTAATGGGGCCCATCATCGCGACGACGTCGAGGATCTGGAAACGGCCCTGCTTTGATTTCTTGATCGGCTTTTGCCCGGTGATCATCATCATCGGCATGCCGCCAAGCTGCGCATAAGCCGCAGCGGTGACGAAGTTCGTCGCGCCGGGCCCCAAGGTCGCAAGGCAGACCCCGGTCTTGCCGGTGTGGCGCCCATAGGTGGCGGCCATGAAGCCCGCGCCCTGTTCGTGCCGCGTCAGGATAAGCTTGATCTTGGTCGAGCGCGACAGGCTGTCGAGAAAGTCGAGATTCTCTTCGCCCGGAACGCCGAAAATATATTCGACGCCTTCTTCTTCCAGGCACTCGATGAACAGGTCGGATGCTTTTTTCATGCTACAGTCGCCCCCTCAGCAGCGCACCCCATGGTGCGGCTCCAAGTCATGCCGGCGACCCCTCAGCATAATATTAATGCACCGGCTCCCGTCGTAAGGTCGCGAGTCCCTGCTGCACCGGGAAGGGTTTGTAACGAGGGGGGAAGGGGTTGTCATCCGGCGATACGGTAATCCCATTTCCAGCGGTAAGTCGGTCGGTCGATGTTTTGCAAAAGGATTGCAAAGTATAAAACCGACCCTATCCAATCGTTCCAGGGGAGTTTGAATTTCAAAGGGGGCGCAATGCACAAATTGACGATAGCGATGTTCGGCGTAGCGATAATGATCGCGCCTGTCTCGGCATCAGCGAAAGAAAAAGAACCCAAGCCCGTTGAACTGAGTGCAGTTGAACTCGCGGCACTGCAAAAACGAGAAATTCCGGCGGGAGTTGATATAGTCTTCCGTTCGTCCATCTCCGCTTTGCAGGAGATGGGTTATGTCAATATCAACGCGAGCAAGGATGCGGGGACGATCACGGCAGAGACCGATGCGAAATCGAAGCTTGTCTACAATATATTTTGGGGTTTCGGTAAAAAGAAGCTGACCCAACTTGCTTCGGTTTTCGTCGAGCCTATTTCGCCGACCCTGACGCGCATGTCGATAAAATTGCAAACGGTCGAGGCTAAGGCGCGTATGGGTTCATCCTATTCCGACGGCAAGCCGGTTGCATTTGCTGAACCCTATAATGCCTTTTACGCCGACTTCGAAAAGGCGCTGTCGGTGCGGACCGCCGAAGCTGCCGCGCCGGTGGCGGAACCTGCTGCGACGCCAGCTGCGATTCCGGGGGGATCGACGCAATAGATGCCAATTGAATCCGGGTGCGGCGTCGCGTTGGCGCCGCGTCCGGATTGCTCTCAATCGATGTCGAACAGCCCCGCGAGCTGTTCGACCATCGTGCCGCCGAGTTGTTCGGCATCCATGATCGTCACCGCGCGGCTGTAATAGCGCGTCACATCATGCCCGATGCCGATCGCGCAGAGTTCAACGGGCGAGCGATTTTCGATCCATTCGATGACCTGGCGCAGATGCTGGTCCAGATAGGCCCCATGGTTCACCGATAGCGTGCTGTCGTCGACCGGCGCACCGTCGGAGATCACCATCAGGATCTTGCGTTCCTCGGGGCGGCCGATGATCCGGCTGTGCGCCCATGTCAGCGCCTCGCCGTCGATATTTTCCTTGAGCAGCCCTTCGCGCATCATCAGCCCAAGCGACTTGCGCGCGCGGCGATAGGGCTCGTCGGCGGGCTTGTAGATGATGTGGCGCAGATCGTTCAGGCGACCGGGATGCGCCGGGCGGCCTGCGGCGAGCCAATCCTCACGGCTCTGTCCGCCTTTCCACGTCCGCGTCGTAAAGCCGAGGATTTCGGTCTTCACACCGCAGCGTTCGAGCGTGCGCGCGAGGATGTCGGCACTGATCGCCGCGATGCTGATCGGTCGTCCGCGCATCGACCCTGAATTGTCGATCAGCAATGTGACGACGGTGTCGCGGAAGTCGGTGTCGCGCTCGATCTTGTACGACAGCGACTGGCCGGGCGAAACGATCACGCGCGCCAGCCGCGCCGCGTCGAGCTGGCCTTCTTCCTGATCGAAGTCCCACGCGCGGTTCTGCTGCGCCATCAGCCGGCGCTGGAGCCGATTCGCGAGCTTGGTCACCGCGCCCTGCAGATGTGTCATCTGCTGGTCCAGATAGGCGCGCAGACGCGTCAGCTCGTCGGCGTCGCAAAGCTCGGTCGCGGCAATGATTTCGTCATGCTTTTCGGTGAAGCGGACATAGTTGAAATCGGGAATGTCGCTCGGCAGGCGGTTGGGGCGTACCGGCAGCATGCCCTCGTCGCCTTCGCCGCCCATTTCGGGCTCGCCGTCGGCTTCCATTTCCTGCGCGTCGGGGTCGCTGTCGCCGTCGTCGGCTTGATCGCCCGCCATTTCGGCGCGCGCGTCGACCTGGCTTTCGCCGGCGCCGCCGTCTTCGCTTTCCTGCTCTTCCTGGCTTTCTTCGGCCTCGCTCTCGTCCTGCTCGCCGCCGTCCTCGCTGCCTTCTTCGAGCGGCTCGTCGCTGTGGATCAGGTCGAGGTGACGCAGCGCCAGCTTGGCGGTCTCGGCAAAAGCGGCCTGATCGTCGAGCAGCATCGACAGCGCGGTCAGGTCGCCGCCCGCTTCGTTGGTGATCCACTCGCGCACCAGCGACAGGCCGGTTTCGGTCCCCTGCGGCGCCTGTTCGCCGGTCAGGGCCTCGCGCAGCATCAGTTCGAGCGCGCTGGATAGCGGGACATCTTCGCGGTTCTGCGCGCGGCTGATCGGATCGCTACGCATCCGCATCGCGAGGCTTGCGGACAGGTTGCTGCGCATGCCGTCCATATGGCGCGCACCCAGCGCCTCGATCCGCGCGCGCTCCATCGCGTCGAACGCCGCCGCGGCGAGCGGCTCGGCTGGGCGCGCCGACGCGTGCAATTTCTCGCTGTGATGCTTCATGCGCAAAGCATAGGAATCGGCAAAGCCGCGCGCTTCGGCGACCTGATCGGCGGGCAGCGTGCGCGACGGGGTCGGCACCTTGATCGCCTTGCCGATCTGGGCTGGCGCGTCGGCGGTAAAGCCGACCTCGACCTCGGCATCGCGCGTCACTGCACGGGCGACACTCGACAGCGCGGCCTTGAAATCGTCGAGAGGAGATTGGGCAGTCATTTCGAGTCGGCTCTAACCAGCTTTGGCGCGGGAAGGAAGAGGATGAGGGCACGCATATGGGCACACGCATATTAGAATCGTCACCCCGGGCTTGATCCGGGCGAGGAAGACGGATTGAGTGCGGTCATAGCTAAGCTCGCTTGACCTCTCGCAGCCGGGAGAGCATCCGCACCCTCATGTCCTCCCCCTCACTCTCCCCGATGAAAAAGCCCTGGATCGTCATCCTCTGCGCGGCCTTCATCGTCACGCTCGCCATGGGCGTGCGTCAGTCGTTCGGCCTCTTCCTGCCGCAGATGAGCGTCGATATCGGCATCAGCCGCTCCGACTTCGGGCTCGCGATGGCGTTGCAGAACCTGCTCTTCGGTCTCGTCCAGCCCTTCGTCGGCGCGCTCGCCGACAAGCATGGCGCGGGCCGCGTCGTGCTCGGCGGGGCGCTGCTTTACGCGCTCGGGCTGATCGGCGCGGCGCTTGCGACCGACGCGATCGGGCTGCACATAAGTTTCGGCTTGCTGATCGGCATGGCGCAGTCGGCGACGACCTTCGTCGTCGTGCTCGGCGCGGTCGGGCGCGTCGTCAGCCCCGAAAAGCGCAGCAGCGCGTTCGGCATCGTCACCGCGGGCGGATCGCTCGGGCAATTTCTCGTCGTGCCGCTGGCGTCGATGCTGCTTGGCGATATCGGCTATCATCAGACCTTGTGGATCATGGCGGGGCTCGTCGCGCTCTGTGGTTTGCTCGCGATCGGTGTCTCCGGCCGTACCGATACGCCCGGGACGCTGCAGGCGGAAGAACAGACCGCCCGCGAGGCTTTGCGCGAGGCGGCCGTTCATCGCGGATACTGGCTGCTGAATGCGGGCTTTTTCGTCTGCGGCTTTCATATCGCCTTCATCGCGACGCATCTGCCCGCCTATCTCGACGACAAGGGGCTTGGCATAGAAATCGGTGCGCAGGTGCTCGCTCTCGTCGGCCTGTTCAACATCCTGGGCTCCTATGTGTTCGGCCGCGCCGGCGACTTTCTGCGCCAGAAATATGTGCTTTCGGCGCTCTACACCGCGCGCTCGGCGGTTATTGCGCTGTTCCTCTTCCTGCCGCTCAGCCATGCGAGCGCGCTCGTCTTCGCTGCCGCAATGGGTTTCCTCTGGCTCGGCACCGTGCCGCTGACCAGCGGCATCGTTGGGCGCATCTTCGGCATCCGCTATCTCTCGATGCTCTACGGCATCGTCTTCCTCAGCCACCAACTCGGCAGCTTCTTCGGCGCGTACACCGCTGGGCTGATATTCGACGCCACCGGCAGCTATAACATCGCGTGGGGCTTTTCGATCGCGCTCGGGCTCTTCGCCGGGATCGTCCACCTGCCGATTGCCGACGCACCGGTCAAACGGCTGCAACCGGCGTGAGGCTCGCGCGGCAGGACTGGATCGCGCTCGCGCTCTTCCTGGCTGTCGCGGCGGGCGGTTTGTGGCTGTGGACGGGCGAGGGGCCGGTCGTCTGGTTGACCAACTTCGCCATCATGTGCGGCTTTTAGGGCCTCACTGCGGCTCTTCGACCTCGGGCGTCCGCTGACAGATCGCGTCGTCGCCATTCTTGGGTATCACGGGATCGGGAAGCAGGCGGAACACATGCGCCCATTGAGTCGCGACCCGTTCGGGCCGCGTACGCTTGTTTGCGACGACGTCGATGAAGTCCCAGCACACCACTCCGCTGCGCAGAAAATTGCTGTGCCCGGTCGATCCGCGCGACACATCGGTCGTGTCGATTACGGTCAGGCCGGGGCGCGATACGGGGTAGCAGCGCTCGGGCAATCCCTTGGCCTTGAGCTCGGCCGCCTCGAACGGATCGAAACAATAGGGTGAGCCAAGTCGCGGATAGCCGTGAATCGCACGCGACGCGGCGAGCGCCTTGTCGGCGCGTGAGGTATAGACGGTGATCCGGCGGTTATTGGCGACGCGCCGCGCCGACAGGACCTCCTCCTCGATATCGCGTTCGAATGTCTCGCGGTCGATATCGGGCGAGGCGAGGATGATGTTCGAAATATTGCTGCTGTCGGCGCTGCTCGATGTGCGATCCACATAGGAAATCGCCGGGATCACCAATCGCGCGCCGAGCGAGTGCGAGACGACGACGATCTCCTTCACCCATGTCTGTTCGGCGAGCGACTTCAGGAAATCGCGGAAATTGCGGACGTCGTGATACATGTTCGTCTCGTCGACGACGTAACTCAATATCTTGCCCTGCGACGGCCAGCTATATTCGATGATCGGCCCGTCAAAGCCCGTCATGCGCGCGATCTGCGCCGCGTCCTTGGACGTCGTCGAGAAATTTTCGCGGTAGCCGTGGATATAGAGCAGGACGCGCCCCTGCTTGCGGTCGGTCTCCGCCTGCAGCGCGCGCCACCATTCGGCCGAGGTCTGGAAGGCGAGCGGCGCGAGCAGCTTTTTCTTCTTGCCGACAATCACTTCGCGCGGGGCGTTGAAGCGGCCGTAGCGCATATGGTCGCCGCGATGGCGGAGCAGTTCGATCTCGGGTGTGCGGCAGTCCGGGAGGCGGCTCGTCGCGAAGAAATAGGGCAAGGCTTCGCCATCGACTACGGCGCCCGGCTGCGCGGTGCAGCGCGGGTCGGCGACATAGTCCGCGTGGCGGATTTTGCCATAATCGACCGCCGCGATGCTGCATCCGCTGAGCGGGACAAGCGCGAGTGCGGCGAGCAGGGATTTCGATCGCATGGAGGGCTTCATCTTTGAAAAACCTGACACATCGCGCGACGCTGGCAGAGGGGAGGGGGCATGGGAAGTCGGAAAATCGATCCGGCAAAGAGTGTTGATCGAATAATACACTTCGCCTATCCCTGTCCAGCGCCGTTCGTTCGGTGTGTTCACAGGGGAGGATTTCGTGACGGCTTTCACCGCCTTGCTGCTGACGATGGCCGCGCCCGCAGCTTACACACCGCCGTTCGACCCACGCCAGCTTAGGGATAATGTCGCGGGAACGCCGGGCGAACTGCTCGTGCTCGGCACGCCGCATCTGTCGGAACTGCCCGACAGCTTCAAACCCGAAAGCCTCGATCCGCTGCTGGTGCGCCTAGCTGAATGGAAGCCGGCGATCATCACGATCGAGGGGCTTTCGGGCACCGACTGCGAACTGCTGATCCGCTACAAGCCGCTCTATCCTGGCGCGGCGGATTATTGCTGGGACCCGAGCTCGGCGCAAAAGATCGTTGGGCTCGATATGGTGGCGGCGACGGTCGAGGCCGACAGGTTGCTCGGCGCCTGGCCCCCAAACCCGACGCCCGCCGATCGCCGCCGCCTCGCCGCGCTGTTTCTCGCGGGGGGCGAGCGGCCATCGGCGCTCGTCCAGTGGCTGCGGCTTTCGCCGAGCGAACGGCGCGCCGGCGACGGCCTCGACGCCACGCTTGTCGCGGTGCTCGACAAGGCAATCACCGGGCGTAACGAGAATTTCCTGATCGGCGCCGCGCTCGCGGCGCGGCTGGGGCTCGAACGCGTGTATGCGACCGACGATCATAGCGCCGACGCCGTCACTGCCTCGCTCGACAAGGATCCGGGTTATGGCGCGGCGCTCCAGCGGATCTGGGACAATCCGGCGGTGAAGGAGCGGATCGCCGCCGACAAGGCGGTCGCGGCAAAATTGGACGGCGCCGGCGTGCTTGCGCTCTATCGCGACTATAACGACCCTGCGACGATGCGGCTGGCGTTCGATAGCGATTTTGGCGCCGCGCTGGCCGATACCAGTCCCCAGAAATATGGACGCCGTTACACCGGCTGGTGGGAGACGCGAAATTTGCGCATGGTCGCGAACATCCGCGCCGCGATGGCGGTTCGGCCCGGAGAGCGCACGCTCGCGATCGTCGGCGCATCGCACAAGGGCTATTTCGAAGCCTATCTCAATATGATGCACGACGTCCGGCTGGTGGACGCCGCGACCATATTGAAATGACCGCTTAGCGGGCGACGACGCTTTCGGGCAGGTCTTCGCCGAAGACGCGCTGATAATATTCGGCGACGATCATCCGCTCGGCCTCATCGCATTTGTTGAGGAAGCTCAGGCGGAAGGCGAAGCCGATATTGTTGAAGATCGCGGTATTCTGCGCCCAGCTGATCACCGTACGCGGCGACATGACGGTCGAGATATCGCCGTTGATGAAGCCCTGGCGCGTCAGATCCGCAACCTTCACCATATTGGCGACGGTCGTCTCGTCGGTGTTCGGAACCTTGGCGAGGATGATCGCACTTTCGGTAGCGGCCGGCAGATAGTTCAGCGTGACGACGATGTTCCAGCGGTCCATCTGGCCCTGGTTGATCTGCTGCGTGCCATGATACAGCCCGCTCGTGTCGCCGAGGCCGACAGTGTTCGCGGTCGAGAACAGGCGGAAATGCGGGTTCGGACGGATTACGCGATTCTGGTCGAGCAGGGTCAGCTTGCCTTCGGTTTCCAGCACGCGCTGGATCACGAACATCACGTCGGGGCGGCCGGCATCATATTCGTCGAACACCAGCGCGGTCGGGGTCTGCAGCGCCCAGGGGAGCAGGCCTTCGCGGAATTCGGTGACCTGCTGCCCGTCGCGCAGCACGATCGCGTCGCGGCCGACAAGGTCGATGCGGCTGATATGCGCGTCGAGGTTGACGCGGATACACGGCCATTTGAGGCGCGCTGCCACCTGTTCGATATGCGTCGATTTGCCGGTTCCGTGATAGCCCTGCACCATCACGCGGCGGTTGTATTTGAAGCCCGCAAGGATCGCGAGTGTCGTGTCGCCGTCAAAGACATAGGCGGGGTCGAGGTCCGGAACGCGCTCGTCCGCTTCGCTGAACGCCGGCACTTTCATGTCGATATCGACGCCGAAAACCTCGCGTGCATCGACCTCGACATCGGGCGCCGCAAGCAGCGTCGAGCCATGGTGGTCGGGAAGGCTGTTCGGGATATCGGTCATTTTGTCTGTCCAGCGATAAGTCAGGGAGAGTCGCCGCGCGGCGGCGCTTCGCCGTCGCGGTATCGTCATGGGTTGCGCCTTGCAACGCCTTTTCAGAGGAGGCCGAGCGCCTTCATCACCGCCGACTGGTCATAATAGGGACGTTCGCAGACGATCTTGTCGCTGCCGGAGGCGAATTCGAAACTTGCGGCCATGCGAATGCGGAATGCCTTGCCCGTGGGCTCGATCGTGCGCACGCCGAGCTTCAGCGGGCCGAGATGCGTGCCGGTCAGCCAGAATTCGACGAGCACTGTGCTCGTGCCCTCGTCGGCAGCGATCGCGATGACCTCGTTTGCCTGATCGGGGAAGGGTTCGCGCGATGTAGCGAAATAGGATCGCACTGCCGCTTCGCCATCGAAGATCGTGCCGGGACCCATTAATTCATAGCGTGGATGGTCGAAGGTCGCGAGGACGCCGTCCCAATCATGCGTGATCTCCAGCGCCATATGGCGGCGCACCACTTCGATCCGTGCTTCGTTCAGGTCGGTCATTGTACCTCTCCTATGCGAAAGCCTTGCTCTTTCTCAGCAACTGATAGGCTTCGACTACCGCACCCAGCCGCGCTTCGAAACTGCGATCGCCGCCATTTCGGTCGGGATGATATTTGCGGACAAGCTCGCTATAGCGCCGCCGCAGGGCTGCACGGTCGGCGTCGGCGGGCAGGGCCATCAATTGCATCGCGTCATGTTCTTCGCGTGACAGGCCCGGATTTCGGGCCTCGCGCCGCGCCTCGTCCATTCGCTGGCGAAAGCGAGCGCCGAGCGCGTCCATCGGGTCTTTGAAGTCGGCCCAGCGCGGCGGCAGGTCGGCGCTGCCGGCGGGGCGAAAGGCGCGGCTTTCGGTTTCCCAGCCGGCGGTCGGCGACTGCGCCGCCATGATCTGGTCGGCGCTCATGCCTTCGAAGAAATTATAGCCCGCGTTGAATTCGCGCACATGGTCGAGGCACAGCCAGCGATAGGGCGGCGGCCCGTCGGGCGAGCGGTGCGACGATACGGGCGCGCGAAACTCCCCCGCCTCACGGCATCCTGGGGCGGCGCAGCGCTCTTGGCGCGGAACGCGGCCATGAAAACGGGTGGGGCGAGCGGAAGACGGCACGATATGCTTTCGGAATCGAGAGTGAGGATCTGATCTTTGGGAGGCCTTATAATTTGGCGATGGAGCGCTTATGGTCAACCCCATGAGCAACAAAGGCCCTGTGCAGCAAGAGATGGAAAGCCTGCTTGGCGCAGCCTTTCCCGACGCAAATTTCATCCTCAGCAACGACAGCGCCAGCCATCACGGCCATATGGGCGACGACGGCAGCGGCGAATCGCATTTCAGCCTGACGATCGAGTGGGCGGGCTTCGCGGGGCAAAACCGCGTTGCGCGCCAACGTGCGGTGAACAAGGCGCTCGGCGACCTGCCGGGCCAGCGCGTCCACGCGCTCGCGATCAGGGCGACCGCACCGGGAGAATGACTATGGTGGGCAAGGTCAATCTGGCGGATGCCTTTGCGAAAATTCCCGACGCGTGGAACCCGCGCGTCGCCGGCGACATCAATGATTTTCAGGTCAAGCTGGTCAAGCTCGACGGCAAGTTCGACTGGCACCATCACACGCAAGAGGACGAACTCTTCCTCGTCGTCGCCGGCCGGATGAAGATGGCGTTTCGCGACCATGAGGTGATCGTCGAGCCCGGCGAGTTCATCATCGTCCCGCACGGCATCGAACATTGCCCGGAGGCGCTGGACGGCGAATGTCATGTCGTCCTGCTCGAACCCGGCACGACGCGCAACACCGGCAATGTCGATACCGAAAAGACCCGAAAGACGCTGGAAAGGCTCGACTGATGTTTACCGTCATCACCCCCTCGACCCACGATATCGGCGCCTTTGACGTGCGCCGTACCTTGCCGAACAAGGCGCGGACGATGGTCGGCCCCTTCATTTTCGTCGACCAGTTCGGCCCCGCGCATTTCGATATCGGGCAGGGGATGGACGTGCGCCCGCATCCGCATATCAACCTGTCGACTTTGACCTATCTGTTCGAGGGCGCGATCGATCATCGCGACAGCCTGGGCACTTACGCCACAATCCGTCCGGGTGCGTGCAACCTGATGACTGCCGGGCGCGGCATCGTCCATTCGGAGCGGACGCCGCTGGCCGAACGCGCGAGCGGTTCGGGGATTTCGGGTATGCAGACCTGGCTCGCGCTTCCCGACGGCAAGGAAGAGATCGACCCGGCATTCGAACATGTGCCCGCCGACAAATTGCCGCTGGTCGAGGATGGCAGCGTGTCGGCGCGTGTCATCATGGGCAGCCTGTGGGGCGTCACGGCGCCGACGACGCAGCATAGCGCCACCATCTATGCCGACATATTGATGAACGCGGGCGCGAGCCTGCCGATCGATGCGGAGGCCGACGAACGCGCCGTGCTCGTCGCGATCGGCGACGCGAGCCTCGATGGCGAGCGGCTCGAACGCTACAGCCTTTATATCCTCAAGCCCGGTCAGGCGATGACGCTCCGCGCCGAAACCGACGCGCGCGTGATGCTGCTCGGCGGGGAGGCATTCAAAACGCCGCGCCACGTCTGGTGGAATTTCGTCAGCTCGTCGCGCGACCGGATCAACGAGGCGAAAGCGGAGTGGAAGGATCGCAAATTCCCGCTGGTCCCTGGCGACAGCGAGGAATTCATCCCGATCCCCGAAGTACCGAAGACGGTGAGCTATCCTTAGAGGCCCGCTTTCTGCCGATTGCGGCCCCCCCCACACCCTCGTCACCCCGGACTTGATCCGGGGTCCCGCTTGAGACGGATCCGGAGCGCGCGCAAAAAAGCCGGATCCCGGGTCAAGCCCGGGATGACGAGAGCGAAGAACGACCGGAAACTAACGACGGTAATGTGTGCCCCGGCGAAGGCCGGGGTCCAGAGCGGCAATCCGCACAGCTAGGCTTTCCAATGCCCTGGGCCCCGGCCTTCGCCGGGGCACAACATAGTAGCAAACGTCAGCTCACCACCCCAATCCGGTCATTCGCTGCCGAACTTGATGGAACGGCCGAAAACGACCGGGAGCGGACGCTCCACCCAATCTAAACCGTTCGCATCGAGCGAAGTCGAGATGCCCCTCGGGCTGGGCGTTTCGTCGATGGGTGTCTCGACTTCGCTCGACACGAACGGAGAAAGGGCGGAGCTCAAAGTGACCGGTTGCAGACCTCATCATCATCGTCACCCCGGACTTGATCCGGGGTCCCGCTTGAGGTCGAAGCCGGTGAGTGCGTCAAAAAGCGGGATCCCGGGTCAAGCCCGGGATGACGAGAGCGAAGAAACGACCGGAAACTAACGACGGCAATATGTGCCCCGGCGAAGGCCGGGGTCCAGGGCGGCAATCCGCACAGCTCGGCTTTCTAAAGCCCTGGGCCCCGGCCTTCGCCGGGGTACAACATAGTAGCAAACGTCCGCTCCCCACCCCAAAACCGTCGCGCCGGGTTTCCCCGTCTCCTTCGCCCAATCGCCCCGCCTTTTGTTGCAGCTTGCCAGGCTCCCCAATCCCCGCCAGATTGGTTTTGAAAAGAAACCAAAGGAGCGGAATGGATGATCGGCGATTTCGAGCAGCAGCGGGTGATGCTTTCGACCGGGGTCGAACTCGACGTCGTCGATATGGGCCCGAAAGATGCTCCGGCGCTGATCTTTCTCCATGGCTTTCCCGAATCGCATCGCACCTGGCGCCACCAACTGCCGCACTTCGCGGACCGCTTTCGCTGCATCGCGCCCGACCAGCGCGGCTATCGCGGGTCGTCGAAGCCACAGGACGTCGAATCCTACACCCCCGACAAGCTGATCGCCGATATTTTCGCGCTCGCTGATGCGCTTGGCGTCGATAATTTCACCGTCGTCGGTCACGACTGGGGCGGCGCGATCGCATGGGGTGTTGCATTGGGCGGCCAGCCGGGCGGGCTGCATCCGGCATGGGCGGGGCGCGTCACGCGCGCGGTCATCGCCAACGCGCCGCACCCCGGGATATTTCAGCGACTTCTCCTGACGAACGAGGGTCAGCGCGCCGCGAGCCAATATATTCGCACCTTCCGCGATTCCGCGAGCGATGCGATCATCGAGGACCATGGCATCGCCGGAATCCTGGCCCATGCTTTCGAAGGACGCGTGCCGAGCGGCGGGGTTCAGCCCCCTGACGAGATTGCCCGCCTGCTCAAGGATTGGGAGGACCGCGACGCGTGCCGCGCGATGATCAACTGGTATCGCGGTTCGCCGGCCATCGTTCCCGCAATGAATGAACCTTATGCCGAACCACCCGCGGCGCCGTTCCCGAAACTCAACATTCCCACACTCGTCATCTGGGCACTCGACGATGTCGCGCTGCCGCCGTGCAATCTTGACGGCATCGAAGAGCTTGTTCCCGATGTGACGATCGTCGAAGTTCCGGACTGCGGACATTTCGTGCCATGGGACGCGCCTGATGCGGTCAACCATGCGATGGATGAATTTCTCGCTGCCAAATAAACAAGGCCATCGTTTCGTTCGAAAAAAAGTGGCGGGCGGCGATCGCGCCGCCCGCCGTCGGGGGGGTCTTTGTCTGCGTGTCTGGGGCACGCGTCTATGGTCTCACCCACACCTCTTTGTCTCGGCTGCGACTAGGGCCGAGGACTTTGGGTGGGGCGATTTAACCATATTATTGCGCAATATAGCAGGCTTTCACATTTTCCCATTCTTGCCATACTCATGCGATGGAAGTGGGAGAACTCAGGGTCGCCGCGATCGTTGACCGGATCGATGGCCCGTCGAACTGGACGATCGTACGCGATGTCCATGTGCTGATCCTGTATGAGGCAGGGAGCTATCACTGGCTCGAAACCTGGCAGGGTGATCGGCGGACCTCGCTCGGCGATCCGCTGCCCGGCGAAATGTGGTTGATCCCCGCGGGCCAGACCTATCGCGCGTCGGCAAAGGGCGGCGCGGTCCGTATGGTCGAAGTCGAAATTCCGACCTCGCGGCTGACCATAGCGCCCGAAACGCGGGCGCTGGCCGCTCATCATGACCTTGCGCTCGCCGCGTTGGTCCGCGCGCTGTTGGCGGGCGATGCCTTGGCGGGCGATGCGCTGACCGCGATCCTTGCGAGGACCGTCGAGAATATGGCCGGTCGTGCCGAGACGCCCGCGATTGCCCAGCGCATCAACGATCTGATGGCCTTCATCCAGACACAGCTCGAAGTGCCGTTGACCGTCGAGGATATGGCAGCCGAGGCCGGCATGTCGGTGAACAGCCTGATCGTCCATTTCGCGCGCGCGACCGGGCGGACCCCCGCGCAATATGTGCTGCGGCAGCGGCTTCGTCACGCCTGCTGGTTCCTGATGAACCGTCCGCTCTCGATCGCCGAAATAGCCTTCGCGACCGGATTTTCGAGCCATGCGCATCTCTGCGCGATCTTCCGCCGCAAGATTGGCATGTCGCCGGGCGAGTGGCGCCGCCGGCATCGATCCTATATCGTCGAAGCGGAGGGGGAGGCGTAAATATGTCGCATACGGTGATGATGCTGCTGGCCGGGCTGGGCCTGTTGATCCTGCTGCGCCTGACGATCGGGGATGCCGCGCGCGCGACGCGCCTGTTCCTCGTCCTGTGGCTGCTCGTCGCGATCGGCAATATGCTCGTCGGCGTGCTCCATGCGGGCTATGGCTGGGCCGAGGAAGCAGGGATCGCGCTGGTCGTTTTCGGCGTGCCGGCAGCGGTCGCGCTGCTCGCGCGCCGTTTCTCGCGCTAATTCTCGGGGCGTAGCAAACAGCCGCTGGCACCAGCATAGCGCGCGCTGCGCGAGGCGAGCAGCGGCACGCTGCCGGTTACGGTCCGGGTCGCGGGATCCTCGCTCAGCGATATCATTTCCATGCCGGGCTCGAAGTCGCTCTGGCAGCTTTCGAGGCTGCGGCCCTGAACATAGCGGCACGAACAACCGACCCGCGCGGCATAGGCGGAGCCGAGTTCGGCCTGCGCCTTGAACGACGGAAATTTCCAGATCGCGAAAATTGCGAGCAGCACCGCAAGCCCGATCGCCCACGGCAAACAGCCGCCCCAGCGGCTCTGTTTCTTCGGCGAGGGGGCGGGGGCCACGGGCGGCGGCACGGCGGCTGGCGTCTCGCCCGTTGTCGGCCCGGTCGGATTGATGTTATTCACTTGATCCATGATCACGAAAAAACGGCTGCTGGCAAGTGCTGCCCTCGCGATGCTCGGCGTCTGGTCGCTGACGCAGGCGGCAGGGCAGGGGAATATGGCGCCCGCCTCGCCTGCACCGAAGTTCGGAGCATCGCTTGACGGCGTGGCGGCGGTAGAGACGCCGCGGGCCCTGCCTGCGCTGCCCGCCGCCAGCCGCGCGCATGCCGATGCGCTGTTCGCCGATGTCGACGACGTCGGTCAGACGCGCGCGCTTCTGATACTCCGCGACGGGGAGCCGATCTATGAGCGTTACGCCGCGGGTTTCGGTCCCGAATCGAAGCTGATCAGTTGGTCGATGGCAAAAAGCATCACCGCGGTGCTTACCGGTTTTCTCGTCGCCGATGGGCAATTGTCGCTCGACGGCCCGGCGCCGGTCGCGGCCTGGCAACGTAGCGGAGACCCGCGCGGCGCGATTACGCTTCGAAACCTGCTCCATATGTCGTCGGGGTTGGAGCATGTCGAAAGTGGCGATCCGGTTTGGCAGGGCGACACCGTCGCGATGCTGTTCGGCGGCGGTGCGGGCGACATGGCGGGCTTCGCCGAAGCGAAACCTGCGGCGGCACAGCCCGACGAGGTCTTCAACTATAGTTCGGCGACCAGCGTCATCCTGTCGGACATAATCGCCGATACGCTGACCCCGTCGCGGAACCCCGATGCGCGCCGCGATGCGATGCGCGATTTCATCGGCGGCCGGCTGATCGAGCCGCTCGGCATGACCAGCCTGACGCCCGAGTTCGACGCGCGCGGAACGATGATCGGCGGATCGATCATGCACGCGACCGCGCGCGACTATGCAAGGTTCGGCGAATTCCTGCGCAATGGCGGCGTCGTGGACGGCCAGCGGCTGTTGCCCGAAACCTGGATAAAATTCATGCTCACGCCCTCGGCGAACGATGCGGGTTATGGCGGCCATATCTGGCTCAACCGCAAGCGGCCCGCGGGCGTGACGCCGGCGTTATGGCCCGATCGCGGCCCGAACGACCTGTTCGCGTGCATCGGGCATCAGGGGCAATATATCATCGTCTCGCCGTCGCAGCGGCTGACCATCGTGCGGCTGGGCATCACGACCGATGACCAGTTCCCCGCGCTGCGTCGGCATCTGGCGGATCTGACGGCGGCGCTTTGAGGGTTCGGGGTGGGGAGCTGCGGTTGCCTTACTCCACTTCCGTCATCCCGGGCTTGACCCGGGATCCCGCTTTTGGAGCATTCACCGGTATCGGTATCAAGCGAGACCCCGGGTCAAGCCCCGGGGTGACGATGACAGATAGACGGCTTCGGGTCGAAACCTGCCTTACAGCAAAAAGTCGCCAACCACCGTCGTGACGCAGGTGCCCGTCAGCTCGACCATGTCGCCGTCGAGGCGGCAGCCGACATGGCCCCCACGCGCGCTCGCTTGATAGGCGGCGAAATGGTCGCGGCCGAGGCGCGTCGTCCAATAGGGCGTCAGCACGCTGTGTGCCGATCCCGTCACCGGATCCTCCGGAATGCCCGCGCCAGGTGCAAAGGCGCGGCTGACGACGTCGGCGTCCGACACATCGCCGCCGCCCGGCGCGGTCGCGATATAGAGGATGTCGCCCTTGCTCAGCGCCGCAAGATCGGGGGTCAGCGCGCGAACCTCTTCGGCGCTGTGATAGACGATCAGCGCATAGCCGCCGTCATGCCACAGCGTTTCGACCACATTGCCGCCCATCGTGCGCACGATGTCGGGCATCGGTTTCGCCTCCGGGCGATAGGCGGGCAGTTTCATCCGGTAACCCCCGTCGTCGCCGTTGCGCGCGACGGTCAGGCGGCCGGCCTTGCGCGTGCGAAAATGCATGTCGTTCCGCCACTGCGCCGCCGACAAGAGGACGTGCCCGCTCGCGAGCGTCGCATGGCCGCACAGGGCGACTTCGATTGTCGGGGTGAACCAGCGCAGTTCATAATCGGCTTCGTTGCTCTCGTCGGGAACGAGGAAGGCGGTTTCGGCGAGGTTGTTCTCGGCCGCGATGGCCTGCAGCGTCGCATCGTCTAGCCATTCCTCGAGCGGCATGACCGCAGCGGGATTGCCGGTAAAGGGACGGTCGGCAAAGGCGTCGACCTGCGTGATCGGAAGGCGGCGTGCAGCGCTCATGGATACAGCAATCCTTTCGTCCAGCCCTCTCCGGCGCGCCGGAACTGCGTGCGCTCGTGCAGGCGGTGTGCGCGATCCTGCCAGAACTCGATAGCCGAAGGATTAACGCGCCAGCCCGACCAGCGCGGCGGACGCGGCACGTCCTGCCCCTCGAACCGCGCCTGCATTTCTTCGAAGCGCGCCTCGAACGTCTCGCGGCTATCCAGCGGTCGCGACTGGTCGCTCGCCCACGCGCCAAGCTGGCTGTCGCGGCTGCGCGTTGCGAAATAAGCGTCGGCGATCGCGTCGTCGACGGGCGTCACCGCACCTTCGATACGAATCTGCCGGCGCAGCGATTTCCAGTGAAAGAGCAGCGCGACATGCTGGTTCGCCGCCAGCTCGCCGCCCTTGCGGCTGTCGAGATTGGTGTAAAATATGAAGCCGTCGGGACCATGCCCCTTCAGCAAGACCATGCGAAGCGACGGATGTCCGTCGGGCGTCGTCGTCGCGAGTGCCATCGCATTGGCGTCATTGGGTTCGCTGGCGCGCGCTTCGGAGAACCAGCTATCGAACAGGGCAAAGGGATCGTCGCTCATCCGCGCGGTCATAATGCGAGCAGTTGGCGGTGAGCAAGCAATAAGCCCTCCGCCGCAGGGGAGGGCTTTGCTTGCGCGGAACTTGACCTGCAGCGGCACATTACCACATCGACGTGCAATCGGGCTTCACGCCCAGTCACTTATCGGGCTACAGGAGCAAAATGGCCGATCCCTATTCCACCCTGGGCGTTGCGAAGAGTGCAAGCGAAGCGGAAATCAAATCCGCGTACCGCAAGCTCGCCAAGGAATTGCACCCCGACAAGAACAAGGACAACCCAAAGGCGTCGGAGAAATTCTCAGACGTGACCAAGGCGTATGACCTGCTGTCGGACAAGACGAAGCGCGCGCAATATGACCGCGGCGAAATCGATGGCGAGGGCAATCCCGCGATGCCCTATGGTTATGGCGGTGGCGGCGGTTTCCGCGGCGATCAGCGTACGGGTCCGGGCGGTTTCAGCGGTTTCGGCAACGAGAGCGCCGATTTCGGCAATATTTTCGAGGGTCTGTTCGGTGGTCGCGGCGGCGGCGGCGGCGGGCCGTTCGGTGGTTTCGGCGGACGCAGCGCACCGCCGCAAAAGGGCGCCAACGTCGCCTATCGCCTGTCGGTGTCGTTCGTCGATGCCGCGACGCAGGCGCCGCAACGCATCGCGCTTTCCGACGGCGCGACGATCGACCTGAAATTGCCTGCTGGGGTCGAGACCGGCACCCAGATGCGCCTTGCCGGCAAGGGGCAGCCAGGACCCGGCGGCACCGGCGACGGTATCGTGACGATCACGGTCAAGGATCATCCCTTTTACGTGCGCGAGGGCGCCAACATCCGCCTCGACCTGCCGGTCAAGCTGAACGAGGCGGTCAAGGGCGCGAAGATCAAGGTGCCGACCGTCGACGGCCCGGTGATGCTGTCGATCCCGGCCGGTTCCTCGTCGGGCAAGGTGATGCGCCTCAAGGGCAAGGGCTTCAGCCAGAAGAGCGGCGGCCGCGGCGACCAGCTCGTCCGGCTGATGGTGGATTTGCCCGCCGACGACGAGGCGCTGGTCAAGCTGCTCAGCGAATGGAACGATCCGCGCGACGTGCGTGCGGAGCTGGGTGTGTGATGCGTGGCTGACGCCGGCGAGAAAAAGATCGTCGCCGCGCTTGAGCGCGAGGTCGCCGAAGAGGTCGGCAAGGAATTTCTGGCCGAGGGCCATTCGCCGCACTCGCCCGAGGCGCGGGCCGAACGCGCCAAACGCGTCAAGCTGCGCGCGCGCGCCGAAGGGCTGATCCATCGCGGGCGTGAGCAATTGGCGCCCGGTACCCGCGCGTACCGGATCGTGCGCCGCGTCGTCGTCGGCACCTACACCGACGGCTTCATCCATGCGGGCAATCTTGCTTATCTTGCGCTGATCGCGCTCTTCCCCTTCTTCATCCTGCTCGCCGCCGCGCTGTCGATCTTCGGCGGCAGCGTCGGGGGCGAGGCGGCCATCGAGGCGGTTTTCTCGACGATGCCGCCCACTGTCGCAAAGGCGCTTTCGGGACCCATCCGTGAAGTCATGACGGCACGTACCGGCATCTTCCTGTGGCTTGGTGCGCTCGTCGCACTATGGACCGTCGGCAGCCTGATCGAAACGGTGCGCGATATCCTCCGCCGCGCCTATGGCACGCATTTCAGCAAGGGTTTCTTTCACTACCGGCTGCTGTCGATCGGCATCATTACCGGCGCGGTCGTCCTGATGCTGCTATCCTTCAGCATGCAGGTGCTGATCGTCGGCGTCGAACAGTTCGTGACCCGTGTGCTGCCCGAGCGATATCAATCCTTCGGCATCGTGCTGATCTCGCGCGGGGTATCGGGCTTTGGCCTGTTCCTCGCAATCTATATGCTCTTTTACAGCCTTACGCCGTCGAAATACCGGCGGCGGCAATTCCCGAAATGGCCGGGCGCGCTGTTCACGACGCTTTGGTGGGTCGGCGTCACGCTCGCTCTGCCGCCGTTGCTTGCCAGCCTCCTCAGCTATGACGCAACCTACGGCAGCCTCGCGGGTGTGATGGTCGCGCTCTTCTTTTTCTATCTCGTCGGATTGGGTATGGTGATGGGCGCCGAACTCAACGCCGCGCTCGTCGAGGTTGAGGATTTGGGCCACGACGCTATTGGGCGCGTCGACGATGTGATTATTGAAAAGACCGGAGACAAAAAATGACGGGTCTGATGACTGGCAAGCGCGGGCTGATTATGGGCCTCGCGAACGACAAGTCGCTGGCATGGGGTATCGCCAAGGCGCTGCACGGCGCGGGTGCCGAACTCGCGATTTCGTACCAGGGCGACGTGATGCTGAAGCGGGTGAAGCCGCTCGCCGACGAACTCGGCTGCGATTTCCTGATCGATTGCGACGTGTCCGATATGGACAATCTCGATGCGGCGTTCGCGACGCTCTCGTCGCGTTGGCCGACGATCGACTTCGTCGTTCACGCGATCGGCTATACCAACAAGGAAGCGCTGCGCGGCCATTATGCCGACGTCACGCTCGACGACTTTCTGATGACGATGAACATAAGCGTCTACAGCTTCACCGCAGTCGCACAGCGCGCCTCGGCGATGATGACGCCTTATGATCCAGAGACGGGCAATGGCGGCGGCTCGCTGCTGACGCTCAGCTACTATGGCGCCGAAAAGGTGATCCCACACTACAACGTCATGGGCGTGGCGAAGTCGGCGCTGGAAACCAGCGTCAAATATCTCGCCAATGATTACGGCCCGCAGGGCGTGCGCGTGAACGCGATTTCAGCCGGGCCGATCAAGACGCTCGCTGCATCGGGCATCGGCGATTTCCGCCTGATCCTGAAATGGAACGAGCATAACGCCCCGCTGCGCCGCAACGTCACCATCGACGATGTCGGCGGATCGGCGCTCTATCTGCTCAGCGATCTCTCCTCGGGCGTTACCGGCGAAACGCATCATGTCGATGCGGGTTATCACACCGTCGGGATGAAACAGGAAGACGCGCCGGACATCTCGCTTGTCTGACGAAATCGGCATCCGCGCCGCGACGGCGACGGATGCCGAGGCTGTCGACACGATTATCCGGGCCGCGTTTGCGGGAACGGACTTCGGCCATCAGGGCGAAGCCGAACTCGTACGCATGATCGAGGCGGACGGCGATGCGCTCGTCTCGCTCGTTGCTGAACGGGGTGGCGCGATCGTCGGGCATATGTTGTTCAGCCGGATGGAGGTCGAGGCCGATGGCGCCGCGCTAGTAGGTGCCGGTCTTGCGCCGGTATCGGTTGTGCCAGGATTGCAAGGGCAGGGTATCGGCGCCGCGCTGATCCGCGCCGGGCTTGAGAAACTCCGCGAACAAGGCGTGGGCATAAGCTTCGTGCTCGGTCACGAAAGCTATTACCCGCGTTTCGGCTATTCGCCGGGCCTCGCCGCGCGCTTCGCATCGCCCTTTGCCGGACCGCATTTCATGGCGATGATGCTGGACTCGGGCGCGGCTTGGCCGCTAGGCGGACGGGCCGAATATGCACCCGCATTCGGCCGGATGGGATAGGGCAATGAGTTTCAACAGCTTCGGACGCGTTCTTCGCTTCACGACATGGGGGGAAAGCCACGGCCCAGCGCTCGGCGCCGTCGTCGACGGATGTCCGCCGCGCCTGTCGCTGTCCGAAGCCGACATACAACCCTTTCTCGACAAACGCCGCCCCGGGCAGTCGCGCCATACGACGCAGCGGCAGGAACCCGATCAGGTCCGCATCCTCTCGGGAACCTTCGAGGGCAAGACGACGGGCACGCCGATCAGCCTGATGATCGAGAATGTCGACCAGCGGTCGAAGGATTATGGCGACATCGCGCAGGCCTATCGCCCCGGTCACGCCGATTACGCCTATGACGCCAAATATGGCATCCGCGATTATCGCGGCGGCGGCCGATCGAGCGCGCGCGAAACTGCGGCGCGCGTTGCTGCTGGCGGTGTCGCGCGGCTCGTGATCCCCGAAGTGCAGATCCATGCTTGGGTCGCCGAAATCGGCGGTGATGCGATCGATCCCGCGAATTTCGATCTCGAGGAAATCGACCGCAATCCCTTTTTCTGTCCCGACCCCGCCGCCGCGCAGCGCTGGGAAGGGCTGATGGACGCCGCGCGCAAGTCGGGCAGTTCTCTGGGCGCGGTGATCGAATGCGCGGCGAGCGGCGTTCCTGCCGGTTGGGGCGCGCCCATCTATGCCAAACTCGACAGCGATCTTGCCGCCGCGATGATGGGGATCAATGCCGTGAAGGGCGTCGAGATCGGCGCGGGCTTCCAAGCAGCACGCCTTCGCGGCGAGGAAAATGCCGATCCGATGCGCCCCGCGACCGACGGCAGCAACCGTCCCGATTTCCTGTCGAACAACGCCGGCGGTATCGCTGGCGGCATTTCGACCGGCCAGCCCGTTGTCGTGCGCGTCGCGTTTAAACCGACCAGTTCGATCCTGACCCCCGTGCCGACGGTGAACAAGGCGGGCGAAGCGACCGACATCGTCACCAAGGGCCGTCACGACCCGTGCGTCGGCATCCGCGGCGCGCCGGTTGTCGAGGCGATGATGGCGCTTGTCCTCGCCGATCATAAATTGCTGCACAGGGCCCAAAACGGCTGATGACCTAGTGGAGTTCGTCGCCGCATTTATCGCGGAGCAAAAGGCGGTTATCGGCCTGTTCGTGCTCGCGGGCATGTTCGCGGCTTTCGTCTGGGAACGCTTCTCGCCGTCGGTCGTCGCGGTTGCCGGTGCGGGTATGATGCTCGCGCTGGGTCTGCTCGATGAAAAGGGTGCTTACGGCGTCTTTTCCAACAGCGCTCCGCTCACCGTCGGGGCGATGTTCATCCTCTCGGGCGCGCTGATCCGTACCGGGGTGATCGACAAGGTCGGCAACTATGTCGTCGACCGCGCGAAGCGAAACCCGCGCCTCGCGGTGATCGAGGTGTTCGGCGGCGGCCTGCTCGTGTCGGGCTTCATCAACAGCACACCCTTCGTCGTCGTCATGATGCCCGTCTGCTTCCGGCTCGCCGAGGCGCTTGGCGTGTCGCCCAAGAAATTGCTGATGCCGCTGTCGGTGATTGCGGTGCTCGGGGGCTGCCTGACGCTGATCGGCACCTCGACCAATCTCGTCGTTGCCGGGATCGCCGAACAGGCAGGGCTCGGCCATTTCGGACTGTTCAGCATTACGCCTTATGGCCTTGCGGTCGCGGCGGCAGGCGTCGTTGGACTCCTGATCATGGCGCGCTTCCTACCGTCGGACTATCCGCGCATCGCCGAAAAGGCGAACGGGGCGGAACAGCTTTATCTGACCGAACTCGGCCTTGGCGAAGATGATCCGGCCATCGATATGTCGCTCGACGCCGCCAGCCTCGGCATTGCGCCGTCGCAGATCGTCGGGGTGCTTGCCGGCGGGCGCCTGATCACGGGGGCGGATGCACAGAATCACCGGCTCGCGCCCGGTAACCGAATCGTCGCCCGGCTCGATGGCGCTGCGCTGATGACGATTCGCAGCGAGAAGCGCTTTGCGATCGGCATCGGAGAGAACCCGGATGCCGAATCGACCGTCGTCGAGGTGACGGTTTCGCCAAGCCACCGCTCGATCGACCGGCCGCTTGCCGAAATCCCCTTCCTCCAGCGCCAGCGGGTCCGCATCCTCGGCGTAACTCGCTTTCGCCATCTTCCGGGGCCGACTTTGTCGGAAAACCGCATCCGCGCCGCCGACCGCCTGCTGATCGACGCCGACGACGCGAACATCGCGCAGCTGCGCGACAATCCCAATCTGATCGGCCTCGCAATGGCGTCGGTCACCGCCTTCCGCCGCCGCCGGGCATGGATCGCGATCCTCGTGATGGCAAGCGCGGTGCTGTTGTCGGCAACGGGCGTCATGTCGATCGGCATCGCCGCCTTCATCGGCGTGGGGATCGTGCTGCTGACGCGCTGCATCGATGCGTCCGAAGCGTGGGGCAGTATCGACGGCGACGTATTGATCCTGATCTTCGCGATGCTCGCGGTTGGGGCTGCGCTCGAACAGGCGGGCTCGGTTGCGCTGATGGTCGGCGCGCTCGAACCGGTGCTGACCGACGCGCCGCAATGGGCAGTGATCGCGATCGTCTATTTCTCGGCATTGTTGCTGTCCGAATTGCTCAGCAACAATGCCGTCGCGGCGCTGATGGGGCCGCTTGTCATTGGCATTGCCGAAGCGACGGGAGTCGCGCCGCAGCCGCTGCTGATCGCGCTGATGCTCGGTGCCTCGGCCTGTTTTGCGACACCGGTCGGTTACCAGACAAACACGCTCGTCTATGCCGCGGGCGATTATCGCTTCATGGATTTCGTGCGCATCGGCGTGCCGCTCAATATACTCACGGGTGTCGCCGGCTGCGCCGCGCTTGCCTTCTGGACACCCTGACCGAGCGATAGGCCCGGCAGCGATTGCCCGCGGCGCGTCACCCTGTTACCCCGCTCGCATAACGATCCGTCCCTGGGGCGGAACAGGGAGTAATTTATGGGCCATCGCCTGACTTTGTACATTCTTATCGGGATGATCCTCGGCGTCATCACCGGCTATCTGGTGCGGGTATATGTGCCCGCCGACAGCGAAGCCTTTGCCTATTGGCTGCGCAGCTTCAGCACGCTGTCGACGATCTTCCTCAACCTGATCAAGCTCGTCGTTGCGCCGCTGATTCTCGGCACGCTTGTCGCGGGAATCGCGCATATGGGCGACAGCTCGGCGCTCGGCCGCATTGGGACGCGCGCAATCGCATGGTTCATCCTCGCCAGCCTGATCTCGATCAGCCTGGGCCTGATCATGGTCAATTTCTTTGAGCCGGGTGCGGGGCTCAACCTCACCGTCGGTGCGCATTCGATTGCAGAGGTTGGCGAGGTCAAAAAGCTCGACCTGTTTGAATTCATCGAACATGTTTTCCCGAAGAATATCTTCCAGGCGATGGCGGACAACAATGTCCTCCAGATTCTTGTTTTCGCGCTGTTTGCGGGCGTTGGCCTGACGGCGATCGGCGAAAAAGGGAAGCCGCTGGTTCGCGGCGCCGAGGCGCTTGCCGAATTGATGCTCCAAATTACCGGCTATGTGATGCGCCTCGCGCCGATCGCGGTATTCGGTGCGCTAGCCGGCGTTGTCGCGAAATATGGCCTCGGCATCCTCGGTACTTATGCCGAACTCGTCACCGAATTCTACCTCTCGCTCGTCGTGCTGTGGGTCATCCTGCTCGGTGCGGGCGCGATCTTCCTTGGCCGCCGGATATTCTCGCTGATCCGCTATATTCGCCAGCCGCTGCTGATCGCTTTCTCGACCGCGTCGTCGGAGGCTGCGATGCCCAAGCTATTCGAACAGCTCGACCGCTTCGGCGTGCCGCGCCGCATTTCGGGCTTCGTGCTGCCGCTGGGTTACAGCTTCAACCTCGACGGTTCGATGATGTATGCGAGCTTCGCGACGCTCTTCATCGCGCAAGCCTATGGTATCGAGCTGTCGATCACGCAGCAGATTCTGATCCTGCTGACGCTGATGGTGTCGTCGAAGGGGATCGCAGCGGTGCCGCGCGCCAGCCTCGTCGTCATCACCGCGACGCTTGCGATGTTCGATCTGCCGGTCGAGGGCGTTGCGCTGATTTTCGCAATCGACCAGTTCCTCGACATGGGGCGCACCGCGACCAACGTCGTCGGCAACGCCGTGGCAACAAGTGTGATCACCAAGTGGGAAGGCATGCTCGAAGAGCCCGAACCCGCCGACCTCGAGCGGCCGCATGCGCCATCGCACACACCGCACCATGGAACCCGTGGGCTCGATCTTCGTGATGACATAGCAGAGGGTGAAAACAAGCCAGCGGCCGATAACGCGTAACGCGCGAGCTTCGGGCCGCCCAACCGGGGGCGAGCAAGGAGCTGAGCCATGGCCGAAGCAGCGGCGATCGACGGGGTGCACCGTGACGAAGCGCGTGCGAGACGGCTGCGCTGGCGGATGCTGGTCGGGTTTCTCGCGGGCCTCATTATAGGGCTTGGCGTTCACTATGGCGCGCCGGATGCGGCGTGGGTCGAAACCGTCACAACCTATGTGACGGGACCGATCGGGCAGATATTCCTGCGCCTGCTTTTCATGCTTGTGATCCCGCTGCTCGTATCGGCGCTGATCGTCGGCGTCGCCGAAATGGGCGAGATGCGGGCGCTGAAATCGGTCGGTTTGCGCACGCTCGCCTATACGGTCGTCGTCTCGGCAATTTCGGTCGTCATCAGCCTTGCCGTCGTCAATTTGCTCCAGCCGGGCGCGGGGGTCGATCCCGCGCTCGCGCGTTCGCTGATGGCCGAGGGGGCGGCGGGCGCGCAGGCGATCGCCGACCGCGCGGGCGAGGCGAAGACCGGGATGGATGCGGTCGTCGCGATCGTCCCCGACAATCTCTTCGCCGCGATGGGCGAGAATGACGTGCTTGCGGTCATGTTCTTCGCGCTTTTCTTCGGCATCGGGTTGATGCTCGTGCGTACCCCGCGGACCGAGACGCTGAAGACTGCGATCGAGGGCGTGTTCGAGGTGGTGATGAAGCTCATCGGCATCGTCATCCAGCTCGCGCCGATCGCCGTCTTCTGCTTCATGTTCAACCTTGCGGCGCAGTTCGGCTGGGACCTGATCATCCGCCTGTCGGCCTTTGTCGGCGTCGTGCTGCTTGCGCTCGCGCTTCAGATGTTCGTCGTCTTTCCGCTGCTGCTCAAGACCCTTGCGGGCAAATCGCCCGTCGCCTTCTTCCGCGAAACGCAGGAGGCGTCCGTCATGGCATTCGCGACCGCCTCGTCGAACGCGACGCTTCCGACCGCACTCCGCGTCGCGCACGACCGCCTCCGCCTGCCCGACAAAGTCGCACGCTTCGTGCTCACCATCGGCGCGACCGCGAACCAGAACGGCACCGCGATGTTCGAGGGTGTCACGGTGATTTTCCTCGCCCAATTCTTTGGCATCGACCTGACGCTCGACCAGCAGTTGGTCGTGATGCTGGTTTGCATTTTGGGCGGCATTGGGACGGCTGGCGTGCCGGCGGGATCGCTCCCCGTGATTGCGCTGATCCTCGCGTCGGTCGGGGTGCCGCCGGAAGGGATTGGGCTGATCCTCGGCGTCGACCGTTTCCTCGACATGTGCCGCACGACGCTTAACGTTGTCGGCGACCTTGTCGCCGCGACGGTCGTTTCGGCGGGCGTGAAAGATCCGCCGCCCGCCGGTCAAGCTTCCTAATTATCGCGGACGCGGCCTTCACGATTGGGCTCCGGCGCCTGGCGTGCCGGGCGTGGTGCCTCGCGCACAACGGGAGCAGGTCGCGCTGCGGGCGGCGGACTCGCGACCGGAGCCGGGCGCGGCCGCCCGGCGCCCGCGCCGCGGTCGGGGCGGCCGCCATTGCCATCGCCGCGGTTCCAGCCGCCGGGGCGGCCCTCCCCGCGATCGGGACGACCGGGATTGCCCGCGGCAGGCGGCGTAGCGGGACTTCCGGGGCCACGGCCGGGCCGTGTGCCACGCGGGCCGTCGGGATTGCCATCACCGCGGCCCCATCCTCCGGGTCGGCCGGGGCGACCGTCGCCGCGGTCGGGGCGTCCGGGATTGCCGGCGGTAGGCGGCGTCCCAGGATTGGCGGGGCCGCGCCCGGGGCGCGTACCGCGCGGGCCGTCATTGTCGTGATCGCCGCGATTCCACCCACCCGGGCGTCCCGGCCGACCGTCGCCCGGTCGCCCGTCGTTGTCGCCGCGGTTCCAGCCGCCGGGGCGGCCCGGCTTCCAATCGCCACGTCCGCCATGATGTTTCCACCAAGCGCGGCGCCCGCCCCAATAATTCAGATATTGGCCGCGCAGCGGATAGCGGTTGCGGTAATTGTCGAACATCCACATCCCATAACCGGGATAATAATAATCGTCGTACCAGCCGCCGCCGAAGCCGATCTGGGCGAAGCCGCCGCCATAGTCCGACGCGTCGTAGCAGTCGTAACCATAGCCATCGTCATAGGCATAGCCGTCGCTATCATAATAGGCGTTACCATAGCGCGCGGCGCAATCGCCGCCCGAGGCATAGCTCGAACCATAGACGTCGCCATAATAGCAGCCGCCGAGCATCGTAGTCGCCAGTGCGCCGAACGCGATGGAGATGGGGCGCTTCAAACTCTTCGCCATGGGCTTGTCCTTTTGGGTCCAACGGTTGCGACCCGTCCACTTGTTGCATGAATTGTACGAGTCGAGTTGAATTTGCGGTGAATGCCGTCAAGTGTTCGGCAACGCCTTACTTGCATCGATGTCAGTAGTTGGTTACGCCTTGTATCGGAACATGATGACGAGGATCGACCGATGAACGCGCCGACGAATATCCAGCCCGCGAACACCCAATGGTCCGAAAAGCGTTTCGGTCCCGATACGCAGCATTGGCTGCCGCGCAACTCGGGCTCGACGCTCGACCATATCCCCGGCGAAGACGGTTTGCCCGTGCTCGGCACCACGCTCGACCAATTGCGCGACTATCCAGGCTTTGCGAACCGGATGGTCGCGAAATATGGCCGCGTCTATCGAAGCAACAGCTTTGGCGGGCGCAGCGTCGCGCTCCACGGTCCCGAGGCGAACGAACTTGTGATGTTCGACCGCGAGAAGATCTTCTCGTCCGAACAGGGCTGGGGACCGGTACTCAACCTGCTCTTCCCGCGCGGTCTGATGTTGATGGATTTTGAAAAGCATCGCGCCGACCGCAAGATATTGTCGGTCGCGTTCAAACCCGAACCGATGCGCCACTATGCCGATTCGCTGAACGAAGGGATTCGCGACCGTGTCGGCCAGTGGAGCGGCAAGACGTTCAAATTCTATCCGGCGATCAAGGAACTGACCCTCGATCTCGCTGCGACCAGCTTTCTCGGTATCCCGTGGGGACCGGAGGCGGACAAGGTCAACAAGGCCTTCGTCGACATGGTGCAGGCGTCGATCGGCGTCGTCCGCGTGCCCTTGCCCTTCACCGCGATGGGCCGCGGCGCAAAGGGGCGCGCCTTTCTGGTGGAATATTTCGGCAAGATGGTCCCCGAACGGCGCGAGGGCACGGGCGAGGATATGTTCAGTCAGATTTGTCGGACGCGCGACGACAATGGCGAATATATGTCGGTCGAGGCGATCGTCGACCATATGAACTTTCTGATGATGGCCGCGCACGACACGATCACCAGCTCGATCACGACGCTCGTCTGGGAACTCGCGCGCAATCCGGAATGGCAGGACAAGCTGCGCGAGGAAATGCTGAGCGTCGCGCCGGCGGGCGAGGGCGTCGGGCATAACAGCCTTGGTCAGCTCGAAATGACCGAATGGGCGTTCAAGGAAGCGCTGCGGCTCGTCCCCCCGGTCCCGAGCTTCCCGCGCCGAGCGCTCAGGGATTTCGAATATGGCGGCTACCGCATCCCCGCGGGCACCTCGGTCGGCGTCAGCCCTGCCTATACGCATATGATGGAGGAGCATTGGCCCGAGCCGGCAAAGTTCGACCCGATGCGCTTTTCGCCTGAGGTCGCGCGTGAGCGGCACAAATATGCGTGGGTGCCCTTCGGCGGCGGCGCGCATATGTGCCTTGGCCTTCACTTCGCCTATATGCAGGCGAAAATCTTCTTCCACCATGTCATCACAACGCACCGCATCATCGTGGCGGACGGCTATGCGCCCGAATGGCAGGTGCTTCCGATCCCGCGGCCGAAGGACGGGCTGACCGTGAGTTTCGTTCCGCTGTGATCTGAGGGCGAAACGACCGGCGCTCCGCCGCAAACGGAGGGGGCCTCTGGCCGATGCCGATGGCTGCCGGAGCGTGAAAATTGCGCTGTTGATAGCGTTCCCATGCGGCTATGCTGCCATTGACTGGGTCGCGTTGAAACCGAGCGGCCTCGGCGTGGGGAGGGCAAATTGGCGTCACATATGGTCGATGAACTGATCCGCGCCGTCAGCGACGTTATCGGCGCGCACGGGCCCGCGGTGAACGCCGCGCAAAGCTACGCGCCCAGCGATTACAGCATCCATTTCTTCCTGCAAATCGCGGTGATCCTGCTCGTGTGCCGCGTCGTCGGCTGGCTCGCGCACCGCTTCATGAGCCAACCGCAGGTGGTCGGCGAGATGATCGCCGGCGTCGTGCTCGGCCCGTCGCTCTTCGGGCTATTCTTTCCCGAATTTCAGGCAGCGCTGTTCCCGAAAGAGACGCGCAATATTCTATACGTCGGAGCGCAGTTCGGCGTCGGGCTCTACATGTTTCTGGTCGGAACGACGCTGCGCCTCGATCATTTCCGGTCGAAGGCGAAGAGCGCGGTCGGCGTGTCCGTGGCGGGCATCGTCGCGCCCTTCCTGTTTGCTGCGGCGATTACTCCCTTCCTGCTCGACATCCCCGGCCTTTTTACCCAGGGGCTGGGCCAAGGCAGCGCGACTTTGTTCATGGGCGCGTGCATCGCACTCACCGCCTTCCCGATGCTCGCGCGCATCATCAACGAACGCGGCCTTGCGAACACCTCGCTAGGCACGTTGACCCTGACTGCCGGCGCTTTCGACGATGCCGTGTCGTGGTGCGTGCTGGCAATCGTGCTTGCGACCTTCGGCGCCGGCGCGGGCGTCGCGCTGCTTGCGATTGTCGGCGGGGTGGGCTTCGCGCTTTTCATGTTCTTCGTCGGCCGCAAACTTCTGATCCCGCTCGGCCGCGCTGTCGAGGCGAAGGGCGAGTTGACGGATGGGTGGCTGGCGGTGGTGTTGATGGCCTATGCGATGGCGGCGTTTTTCATGGACGCGGTCGGCATACACGCGGTGTTCGGCGGATTCCTGCTCGGCGCATGCATGCCGCGCGGGCTGTTGACCGAAGAGATCAAGAAGAAGATCGAGCCGATGACGGTCGTTTTTCTGCTGCCGATGTTCTTCACTTATTCGGGCCTCAACACACAATTGACCACGGTGAACAGCCTGTCGCTGCTGGCGATCGCAGCGGGCATATTGTTCGTCTCAATCGCGGCGAAATTCGGAGCCTGCTGGCTTGCGGCACGCCTTGCGGGGGAAGATAATCGGACGGCGATGGGCATCGGCGCATTGATGAACGCGCGTGGGCTGATGGAATTGATCATCATCAACATCGGCCTGCAAAAGGGAATCATCGGCCCGACCTTGTTCGCGATCATGGTCCTGATGGCGATCGTCACCACTGTGATGGCGGGACCGTTGTTCGAACTGCTCTATGGCCGCAAGGCGCGCGAGCAGGGGGAACTCGGTGCGCTGGGCACCGAAGGGCCCGATGACGCCCGCGCCAAAGAACGGCTGGCCACCGAACCCGCCTGAATCGGCACAAGCGCCGTCATCGAGCGGGACGGCGCTTTCAACGAGCGGAAAATTATGCTGTGCGGGACGAGTGAAGACTCTGCGCCCCTATCTGATCTGGTTCGGCGCCGCGGTCCTTGTGACCATCGGTGCGATCCTTGGCATGCAGTGGGTGCGAGCGCATCCCGAGCATGTTCCGGGGACACGCTTCGAACTCGCGCATCCATGGGGCTGGGCCACGCACCGAAAGCTGGAGACGCTCGCCAGCGACGACACCGCCTGTTTCGCTGCGTTCGACCGTGCGGGGGCGGGCTATCTCAGGCGCCCCGCGATCGGCACTGGCATGTGTCGCGCGAGCCAGCGAATGATCCTGACCAGCAACAAATTCGCGCCGACGATGCGCCCCGCGAATGTCGCGCCCGGCTGCGCGGTCACGGCGGCTCTCATTCTCTGGAATCGCGACGTCATTCAGCCGCTCGCCGAAAAATATTTTGGGCAAAAGGTCGTCGAACTCGAAAATCTTGGCAGCTATAATTGCCGCAAGATCGCGGGCGAGCAGGCGCAGAGCCAGCATTCGACCGCCAACGCGATCGACATTTCGGCCTTCGTCCTTGCCGACGGCACGCGCATCTCGCTGATCAACGACTGGGCGCCCGGCGACAAGCGCAGCGAGTTCCTCCACGAAGTCCGCGACGAAAGCTGCGGCCTGTTCAGCACGATATTGTCGCCCGATTATAATCGGGCGCACGCCGACCATTTCCATCTCGACATGGCGGCGCGGACGGCGGGCTGGACCGTCTGCCGCTAACGCCCGATACGCGGGATGAGCATTCCGACGCGCCTGCGATAGCCGACATAGGCCTCGCCGAAGATGTCGATCAGATCGCGTTCCTCGTAACGGATCGCGATCAGCATATAGATCGACACGCCGACCGCGAGCAGCAGATGCCCGACCGTCATCACCGGCGTCGCCCAAAAAGCGATGAAGAAGCCCGAATAGAGCGGATGGCGGACGAACCTGTAGAAGAAAGGTTGGCGAAGTACCGGCGGCGCTGCCGCACGCTCGCGGAGCGCGAACCAGGCCTGTTGCAGTCCGAACAGTTCGAAATGATTGATCAGGAAGGTGCTCGTCAGCACGATCAGCCAGCCACTAGCGAACAGCAACCAGAGGATCGCGGCGCCCGCACCATGGGTCACGGTCCACACCGGCGCGGTTAGCTGATGCCAGAAGGCCATCAGCACGATCAGCGCCGCGCTGGCGAACAGCACATAGGTGCTGCGCTCGATCGGCACGGGGACGATGCGCGTCCAGCCCGCCTTGAACCCCGGCCGCGCCATCACGCTGTGCTGGATGCCGAACAACGCGATCAGCGCCGTATCGATCAGCGCGGCTTTACCGGGCGATGCCACGCGCGCGAAGTCGACCGTCACCGGCACAAGCGAAAGATTGCCGACGAAGGCGATCAGGTACAAAAAGGTCGCGAAAAAGATCGCATAAGCCACTGCGGCATAAAGCAAATAGAGCGCACGCATCATGACAGCCCCTGCTATTTCAGAGGCGTTATAGCAGATTTCGCGCGGAAATGCGCGCCTAGACGGTAAAGCTCTCGCCGCAACCGCACGCGCCCTTGGCGTTCGGGTTCTCAAACACGAAGCCCGCGGCGAAATCGTCCTCGACCCAGTCCATCGTGCTGCCGATCAGGTAAAGCACCGACGCGCCGTCGATATAGAAGACGCCGCCTGGGGTCTCGATCTTCTCGTCGAACTTCTGCTCTTCGGTCACATAATCGACCGAATAGGCGAGGCCCGAACAGCCGCGGCGCGGCGTCGACAGGCGCACGCCGATCGCGCCCTCGGGCGCCGACGCCATCAGCTTCGCGATGCGCGCTTCGGCTCCGGCGGTGAGGGCGACGGCGGCGGGGCGTGCGCGGGTTTTCGTCTCGGTCATTACAGCATTCCCAGTTCGAGGCGCGCTTCGTCGCTCATATTCTGTGGGCTCCACGGCGGATCCCAGACCAGATTGACCTCGGCATCGCCGACGCCCGGAACCGCACCGACGCGCAATTCGACCTCGGCGGGCATCGATTCAGCGACCGGGCAGTGCGGCGTGGTCAGCGTCATCGTGACCATCACATGACCCTCGTCGATCTCGACATTGTAGATGAGGCCAAGATCATAGATGTTCACCGGGATTTCCGGGTCGAAGATGTCCTTCAGCGCGTTGATCACGGCTTCGTACAGGTCGCCGCCGACCGCGCCGGTTTCTACCGCCGCGGGCTTGGCCGCAAGAAAGCCTTCGAGATAGTCGCGCTTGCGTTCAAGCTTTTCGGGCGCAGTCTCTGCATCCTCGACGCGCGCCTTGGGCGGCGCCTCGACGCTCGCGACTTCTTCAACCTTGATCATCCGATCCTCGCTCATCCGAAAATCCTCTCGACGCGGGCGAGGCCATCGATCAGCGCCGCCACATCGTCGTCATTATTGTACACACCGAAGCTCGCACGCGCGGTCGCAGCTACGCCCAGATGCTCCATCAGCGGCTGTGCGCAATGGTGCCCGGCGCGGATCGCGACCCCGCTTTCGTCCAAGATAGTGCCGATGTCGTGCGGATGAACCCCCGCCATCGCAAAACTCACGATTCCGGCACTGTTTTCGGGGCCGAAGAGCGTGATGCTGTTCTTGCGCGCGAGTGCTTCGCGCAGTGTGCCGACTAGCGACACCTCATGCGCGTGGATCGCGTCGATGCCGATCGCTTCGACATAATCGACCGCCGCCGCAAGCCCGATCGCCTCGATGATCGCGGGCGTGCCGGCCTCGAAGCGGGTGGGGGCGGGGGCGTAGGTCGTCTTGGCGAACGTCACACGGTCGATCATCGAACCGCCGCCCTGCCAGGGCGGAAGCGTGTCGAGCTTGTCGCTCCACAGCACGCCAATCCCCGTAGGGCCGTAAAGCTTGTGGCCCGAGAAAGCGTAATAGTCGCAGCCGAGCGCCGCGACATCGACCGGCAGCCGCGGCACCGCCTGACAGCCGTCGATCAGCAATTCGGCGCCGACGCGGTGCGCGATCTCGGCAGCGCGTGCGACGTCGAGCGGGCTGCCGAGCACGTTCGAGACATGCGCGAAGGCGACCATATTATGTTCGGGGGTCAGCAGCTTTTCGGCGGCGTCGAGGTCTATGCAGCCGTCCGTGGTCAGCGGACACACATCAACCTGCCAGCCTGCAAGCTGCCAGGGCACGATATTGCTGTGATGTTCGAGCATCGACAGCAGTACGCGACCCTTCTTCGGATGCGAATAAGCGACCAGATTGATCGCCTCGGTCGCGCCGCGCACGAATGCGATCTCATTCTCTCGCGCGCCGATAAAGGCCGCAATCCGCCGTCGCGCCGCTTCATAGGCGAGCGTCATGTCGGCCGACCGCGCATAGACGCCGCGGTGAACGGTCGCATAGTCGCGGCCCATTGCGTTCACGGTGGCGTCGATCACCGCCTGTGGCTTCTGCGCGGTCGCGGCTGTGTCGAGATAGTGCCAGCCCGGCGTCAGGCCGGGGAATTGATCTCTAATCCCGTTCGTGTCGAGCGACGTTGAGACACCCCTAATGCGCGCACTACCGTTGGGCATCGCGACTTCGCTCGATGCGAACGGGGACGGGAGGTTGGTCACACCAACTCTCCCAGCTTCGCGAGCGCCAGCGCCTGCAGCTGTTCTTCATCCTCGGCGCCATCGAACACGCCGGCAACGAACGCCTGCAGCATCAGCTTCTTCGCCTCGCCGGGCGGCAACCCGCGCGACTGGAGGTAATAAAGCGCCATGGCGTCGAGTTCGCCGATCGCGCAGCCGTGCGCGCATTTCACATCGTCGGCAAAGATTTCGAGTTCGGGCTTGGCGTTGGCGGTGGCGCTGCGGTCGAGCAGCATCGCCTTCACATCCTGCTCGCTGTCGGTCTGCTGCGCATCGCGCGCGACGGCGACTTTGCCGAGATAGGTGCCGGTAGCGGTCCCGCCGAGCACCGACCGCACGACCTGCAGCGACGTCGCGCCGGGTTCGGCGTGGGTGACGGTGGTGACGATCTCCAGATTCTGCGTACCGCCGCCGATCTGCGCCGCGCCCAGGTGGAAGTCGGCGCCCTCGTGCAGGATTACATTGAGTTCGATGCGGCCATAAGCGCCGCCGATGTTGAGCACATGCAGCGATGCGGCCGCGCCCTTGCCGAGCACCAGGTCGATCTGCCGGATCTCGCCGGCGTCCTGCACGATCGCGCGCGCAAACTTGCCGCCGGCAGGCACGATGATGCTCTCGGGCGCAGGTAGCGGCCATGCCGCGGTAACCGCGTCGATGTCGCTATAGCGCCACGCTTCGTCGCGGCGGGTGGGGAGGGCGGTCATGGCCGGCGCTCCGCCCATTTGCGGCGAAAATCGGCGAGCAGCGTCGATTTGCGCTTGTCGATGCACGCCTTGACCTCGGCCTGGCTCGACGCCCCCTTTTTCACGCAAGCCGCGCTCGTCTTGCAGAGCTGTGCGTCGAGGCGCGCGTTGCCGCTGCTTTCGCTGAGGTCGCAATGGTAACGCCCTTTGGCGTCGCGGCCGACCATTACTGCAAGGCTTCCCAGCTTCTGTGCGATCACGACGATTTCCTCGTCGGTCGGCACTGGTTCGGGCGCCTGCGCAATTGTCAGAAGGGCGAGGGCGAGGATCACGCCGCGATCTCCGCATAGCCTTCGCGTTCGAGTTCGAGCGCGAGTTCGGGGCCGCCAGACTTGACGATCCGGCCGGCGGCGAGGACGTGGACGAAATCGGGCTGCACATAGTCGAGCAGGCGCTGATAGTGGGTGATCAGCAGCACCGCCTTGTCGGGACGGCGCATGATCGCGTTGATGCCGTCGCCGACGACGCGCAGCGCGTCGATGTCCAGCCCCGAGTCCGTCTCGTCGAGGATCGCGAGTTTCGGGTCGAGGATGCCCATCTGCACCATCTCGTTGCGCTTCTTCTCGCCGCCCGAAAAGCCGACGTTCACGGGGCGCTTGAGCATGTCCATGTCGAGCTTGAGCAGCCCCGCCTTCTCACGCGCCAGCTTCAGGAAATCGCCGCCCGACAGCGGTTCCAGCCCGCGCGCCTTGCGCTGGGCGTTCAGGCTTTCGCGCAGGAACTGGACGTTCGACACGCCGGGGATTTCGACCGGATATTGGAAGCCGAGGAACAGGCCAGCCGCGGCGCGCTCATGCGGGTCCATGTCGAGCAGGTCCTGCCCGTCGAATTGGGCCGAACCCTCGGTGACTTCATAACCGGGGCGCCCGCCGAGGACATAGGAGAGCGTCGACTTGCCCGCGCCATTGGGGCCCATGATCGCGTGGATCTCGCCCGCATTGATGGTGAGCGACAGGCCCTTCAGGATCGGCTTGTCGGCGACGGTGGCGTGGAGGTTTTCAATTTTGAGCATGATTAAGCCTGATAGGAATTGATGAGTTCTTTGAGCTTTTCAGCGAGCCCACGTGCTGAATCCACTGTCAGAACCACGATTGTGTCTTGGTCTTCATCCCAGTTCCGCTCTTGGCGAATGGTAATGTTTCCATAAGCGTTGATGTAAGCAGCGACGCCTTGGACGCTGTGCTGAACGACGTCTTCGTTTTCAGCGTTCCACTCAAAATCGTCGCTCATCCGACGCTCCCCTCAAGGCTAATCCCCAGCAATTTCTGCGCCTCGACCGCAAACTCCATCGGCAGTTGCTGCAGCACTTCCTTGGCAAAGCCGTTGACGATCAGCGCCACCGCTTCTTCCTGTCCCAGGCCGCGCTGCATCGCGTAGAAAAGCTGGTCGTCGCTGATCTTGCTCGTCGTCGCTTCATGCTCGACCGTCGCGGTCGGGTTGCGGACCTCGATATAGGGCACGGTGTGCGCGCCGCACGTGCTGCCCAAAAGCAAGGAATCGCACTGGGTGAAGTTGCGCACGCCCTCGGCATTCGGCGCGACGCGCACGATGCCGCGATAGGTGTTGTTCGACTTGCCCGCGCTGATCCCCTTCGAAACGATGGTCGAGCGCGTGCGCTTGCCATTGTGGATCATCTTGGTGCCGGTGTCGGCCTGCTGATAATTGTTGGTGACCGCGACTGAATAGAATTCGCCGACGCTGTCGTCGCCGTTGAGGACGCAGCTCGGATATTTCCACGTGATCGCGCTGCCGGTTTCGACCTGCGTCCACGACACTTTGCTGCGCTTGCCCTGACATAGCGCGCGCTTGGTCACGAAATTATAGATGCCGCCAAGGCCCTCGGCATTGCCGGGGTACCAGTTTTGCACTGTCGAATATTTGATCTCGGCATCGTCGAGCGCGACGAGTTCGACCACCGCGGCGTGGAGCTGATTCTCGTCGCGCATCGGCGCGGTGCAGCCTTCGAGGTAGCTGACATACGCACCCTTGTCGGCGATGATCAGCGTGCGTTCGAACTGTCCCGTATTCTCGGCATTGATGCGGAAATAGGTGCTGAGCTCCATCGGGCAGCGCACACCCTCGGGCACGTAAACGAAGGTGCCGTCCGAGAAGACCGCGCAGTTCAAGGTCGCGAAATAATTGTCGTGCATCGGCACGACCTTGCCGAGCCACTTCTTCACCAGTTCGGGATATTCGCGGATCGCCTCGCTGATCGACAGGAAGATCACGCCCGCGCGCTTCAATTCCTCACGGAAGGTCGTGGCGACGCTGACGCTGTCGAACACCGCGTCGACCGCGACCTTGCGCGCGCCCTCGACACCGGCGAGAACCTTCTGCTCCTCGATCGGAATGCCGAGCTTCTTGTAGACCTCAAGGATCTCGGGATCGACTTCGTCGAGGCTGGAGAGCTTCGGCTTCGCTTTGGGCGCCGCGTAGTAATAGGCGTCCTGATAGTCGATCGGCGGCACGTTGAGCTTCGCCCAGTCGGGCGTCTCCATCGTCTGCCAGTGGCGGAACGCCTTCAGCCGCCAGTCGAGCATCCATTCGGGCTCCTTCTTCTTCGCCGAAATGAAGCGGACCGTATCCTCGGTCAGCCCCTTGGGCGCGAAGTCGGTCTCGATGGTCGAGGACCAGCCATGTTCGTAATCGGCGACTTTTGCCGCGGCATCATGCGCGGCCTGATCCTTGACGGGGAGTTCGGTGTTGTCGGTCATAATCTGATCTCGTCGCCGGCCAGTGCCGGGATCGGCGGAGGGGAGGGGTGTTTCGGGGCGACGCTCAACGTCGCAAGGCTGATGTCCGCCAGCGCGCCGCGCACGGCGCCATTCACGACGCCCCAGTGCGGTTGCACCTTGCAACTGCCCTCTAGCGAACAATCATGGCGCCCTTCGGCGACGCAGGAGGTGAGGGCGATCGGTCCTTCGACCACTTCGATGATGTCGGCGACGCTGATCGCGGCCGCGGGCCGCGCGAGCCGCACGCCGCCGCCGCTGCCGCGCGACGCGACGAGCAGGCCGGCGCGCGCGAGCTGGCTCACCAGCTTCTGCGCGGTCGGTCCCGGGATGCCCGTCTGTTCGGCGAGCATGCCCGCGTGAATCGGCACCGACCCGCACTGGCGGGCGGCGGCGCTCATCAGCACCACGGCATAATCGGCAAGGTTGGACAGGCGCATATTATTTTCCGTCGCCGTTGCGAACGATTCTTAACTGGAGCAAATTACTCCACTTACATAGGCGCGCAATCGCCGCGGCGCAAGCAATCGCGGATATGCGGGGCGATAGAAAAGTTGCCCCAAAAAAAAGGCACCCATCCGGCCAAAGCCAAATGAGTGCCAAGATGAAGGTCTCAAGTCCTCGTCAGAGGATGAGCTCTTCTGGGTCGCAGGGGTGAATTATGCCCCCGCGCTGATTCGCGATTGGATGAAAACGCCAAAACGACGCGGCACGAAATTTTGATGGTTAATGCGTGCCCTAGGGCCAGGCCCTAGGTCTCGGAGACGAGCGGGCTGACCTTGCCCGCGAGTTGTTTGCGGCCCTTCGTCGTCGCCTCGGTATAGCTGGTCGGTTTGCCGAGCTGGCCGGGGGTCGCGCCGGCAAAGCGCTTTATCTCGCGGATCAGGTGCGACTGGTCGTAAAAGGCATCGCCGAGCTGCGCGGAGTCGAGCCCTTCGCCGCGGGCGAGCGCCGAGGCGGCGCGGACCGCGCGATATTTGCGCGCGAGCATTCGCGGCGACAGCCCGTAATAAAGCTTCGTCATGCGCTCGACCGAGCGGATCGACATGCCGGTCGCCTCGACGAGTTCGGGAACCTGCGGCGAGGGCGATGCGGTCAGCCAGCCGTCGACGGTGCGGATGAACCACATCGGCGGCTGTTCGTTGCGGGTCAGCACTTCGCGCGCGAAATTATTGCCGATGACGAGCTTTTCCTCGACCGTCTTGGCATTTTCCAGCGCCGCCGCGACCTCGTCGATCCACGGGCCGAACAGGTCGGCGGCGTCCATCGCACGGTCGGTCAGCTTGTCGGCATCGTCGCCCATCAGCGCCGCCCAGCCCCCGGGCAACATGCCGAATCCGAACAATTGCGCCGGGCAATTGCTGATCGCGCGGACGCGCGCACTTGTCGGCCCGATGATGTTGGCGCGGCAGACGGTCGCGCGATAGCCGTCCTCAAAGACATATTCGCCGTCGGCATTGGTCACGAAACGGAACTGCGGGCGGTCCGCCCGCTCATATTCGTCGAACCGTGGAAGGTTCAGCCGCGCGAAATAGAAGCTCGACACCATTTCCGCCAGATCGGGATCTGGCGGGAAATAGTGCAATTCGAACGGCGCACTGCCGTCCACGCCCACGAGCGAGGAAGAAATATCCGACATCAGACCCAGACCTCTGGCTCCCGTGACCCGGTTGCCTTATTTTTTCTGGATCAAATCATTTGCGTTTCGTCCCCGCGCGTCAAGCGCCAATCGTCAATTTACTTAACCCTTCTGCGCGGCGATCCACATATCGACCCGCCGTTCGAGGACATCGAGCGGTACCGGACCCGATTCCAGCACGACGTCGTGGAAGGTACGGAAGTCGAACTTGTCGCCGAGCGCCGCCTGCGCGCGGCCGCGCAGTTCCATGATCTTGAGCTTGCCGATCAGATAGGCGGTCGCCTGCCCCGGATAGACGATATAGCGCTCGATCGCCTTTTCGATGTCGCCGTCGGGGTTGGGCGTATTGTCCTTCAGATATTTGATCGCCTGCTCGCGGCTCCAGCGCTTGTCGTGGATGCCCGTGTCGACGACGAGCCGGCACGCGCGCCACAGCTCCATGCCGAGCCGGCCAAAATCGCTATAGGGATCGGTATAGAAGCCCATGTCCTTGCCGAGTTCCTCGGTATAGAGGCCCCAGCCTTCGGTGTAGGCGGTGAAGCCGCCGAAGCGGCGGAAGGCGGGCAGGCCGGTGAGTTCGGTTTGTACCGCGCGCTGCAAATGATGTCCGGGAACGCCCTCATGATAGGCCAGCGCCTCAAGCTCGGTCTTCGACATATCCTTGAGGTCGAAAAGATTCACATAATAGATGCCCGGACGCGACCCGTCGGGCGACGGTGAGGAGTAAAAGGCCTTGCCCGCCGATTTCTCGCGGAATGCCTCGACCGCCTTCACCTGCAAATGCGCCTTGGGCAGCGTGTTGAAGAAGGCGGGCAGGCGTGCTTCCATCGCCTTCACCTTGGCATCGACGTCGGCGAGATAGGCTTCGCGGGTCGTATAGAAATATTGCGGGCTGGTGCGCAGGTGCGCGAAGAATTGCTGCAGCGTGCCCTTGAATCCGACCTTCGTCATGATCGCCTTCATCTCGCCATGGATGCGCGCGACTTCGGCGAGGCCGAGGTCGTGGATCTGCGCCGCCGTCATGTCGGTCGTCGTGTAGTTGGCGAGGAGCGCCTCATAATAGGCCTTGCCGTCGGGCAGCCGCCACACGCCATCTTGCGTCGGCGCGCTCGCCTGCTGGCGCTTCATTTCGGCGAGCAGACGGTCATAGGCGGGGCCGGCGCTTTCGGCCCACGCCGTTTTTGCCGCCGCGACCAGCCGCGCTTTCTCGGCGGCTTCGATATCGAGTTTGCCGACCTTCGCGACGATGTCTTCGACCACCGCATTGTCGGGCTTCTGCAGATTGCCGATGTCGGAGATGAGGTACGCATAGACCCACTTCGGCGGCTGGATGCCCTTTTTCGCGCGTTCGGCGGACTGCGCCGACAGCGCATCGAGTATGGGGCCCAGCCCGCGGATGCGCTCGATATAAGCTTCGGCTTCGGCGGCGCTGGCGATGCGGTGGATGTTGATGAGGAAGGCGGGCATCTGACTCTGCGCGCCGTTCATCTGGTCAAAGATATAGCCATGGTCGCGGAACGGAAACAGGCGGTCGGCCCGCGCGGCCTGCGTGTTGAACAGTTCGAACGACAGCGCTTCGTCGGCGGTCAGTCGGGCCGGATCGAAGCTTGCGCGCATCGCGGCCGCCGTCGCTTGCTGAAGCTTGTGGTTCGCGACCGCGGTTTCGTCGGAGACATCGTTCCATTTGCCATAGTCGCCATCACGAATCCCGCGCCGCGCCTTGGCTTCGGGTGAAAGCGAGAGTTGCGCTGCGTCATAATTTTCAAAGAATTGCGCAAGGTTCGCGCCCGCCGGCGCGGCTTCGGGTGCAGCAGCGACGGGTGCCGGCGCTTTCTGCACCGCGGCCGGGGCACATCCCGCCACGGCGAGCAGCACGAGGCCGGTGGACAGGCGAGCGATAATCTTGAGGTGCGACACGAATTTCTCCCGGTTTTTCCGATGCGGACGGGGCTTGCCATAGCGTCCTCGCGCGCGCAATGGCGGGGCCATGTCGCTCTTCGCCTCGCTCACCGATAGCGCTTATGCGCTCGTCCGTCCGGTCGTCCACGCCACCGATGGCGAGGCGGCGCATAACCTTACGCTCAGCGCGCTCCAGCCGCTGCCGCGCGCGCGCCATGCGCTGACCAGCCCGGCGCTCGCGACCGAGCTGGCGGGGCTGCATTTCCCGAACCCGGTCGGCCTTGCGCCGGGTTTCGACAAGGATGCGCGCGTCGCGCATGTCATGCCGCATTTCGGCTTTGGCTTTGTCGAGGTCGGCACGCTGACCCCGCTGCCGCAGGACGGCAACCCGCGGCCGCGGCTGTTCCGCCTGGTCGAGGATCGCGCGGTGATCAACCGTATGGGGTTCAACAATGGCGGGCAGGAGAAGGCGGCCGAACGCATCGCGTGCCTGCGCCGCTATGGCCTGCCCGTGCCGCTGGGCATCAATATCGGCGCGAACAAGGATAGCGCCGACCGCATCGCCGACTATGCCAAGGGTACCACCGCGATGGCCCCGCTCGCCGACTATCTGACCGTCAATATCAGCTCGCCGAACACGCCCGGATTGCGCGCGTTGCAGGACAAGGGCGCGCTGGAGGCGCTGCTGGACGGCGTCGCGGCGGCACAGCCTGCCGGCGCAGGCAAGCCCATATTCCTCAAGGTCGCGCCCGACCTGGAGCCCGCCGATATCGACGACATCGTGGCTGTTGCGTTCGACAAGGGGCTTGCCGCGGTCATCGTCTCGAACACCACGATCGTGCGTCCCGCGCTCGCGTCGCGCCACGCGGAAGAAGCCGGCGGCCTTTCGGGTGCTCCGCTCGCCGAACTGGCGCTGCAACGGGTGAAAGATTTCCGCACCGCGAGCGGCGGCAAGCTCCCGCTCGTCGCCGCGGGCGGTATCTCATCGGCCGAGCAGGCTTGGGACCGGATCCGGGCGGGCGCCACTCTGGTGCAGATTTATTCGGCGATGGTCTACAAGGGCCCAGGCCTCGCGGCGCGGATCGCGCATGGACTGGAGAAGTTCGCGGAGCGCGATGGTTTTGTGCGTGTGTCGGACGCTGTGGGGACGGGCGCGGCCTGAACCTTCCCCCTTGATGGGGGAAGGATACGCAGCCTTGCCGCAGAGCGGCTAGGCTAAGTTGGATGGGGGTGATGGTGCGCCATTGCGCGGCGGCTTCAGGCCGAAAGCACACCCCTACCGCTGCGACTAGCGAACAAGTTCGAAAGTCTCGCTGCCTCCCCCATCAAGGGGGAGGAGGTGGTGTGGGGTTGCCTTGACCGGAGGCGCGCGCCAATGTCGCGCGCATGTTGAAAAGATTCCTCCCTCTCGCCGCCCTTCTTTCCGTCACCGTCTCTTCGCCCGCGCTTGCGCAGGGCGTCACCTCGTCCGCCGATCCGCGTGCGACCGAGGCAGGGCGCGAGATTCTGCATCAGGGCGGGACCGCCGCCGACGCCGCGATCGCGATGGTCGCGGTGCTGACGCTGGTTGAGCCGCAGTCTAGCGGTATTGGCGGCGGCGGCTTCATGGTCCACCACAATGCCAAGGACGGCAGCATCTCGACGATCGACGGGCGCGAAATGGCGCCCGCAGCGGCCAAGCCCGAACGTTTCCTCGGCCCCGACGGCAAGGCGCGCGGCTATATGGATGTCATTCCCGGCGGCCTGTCGGTGGGTGTGCCCGGCAATGTGCGCCTGATGGAAATGGCGCACAAGAAATGGGGCAAGCTTGAATGGAAGGCGCTGTTCCAGCCCGCGATCAAGCTTGCCGAAGAAGGCTTTATCGTCACCCCCGCGCTCAACACCTGGCTCGTCCAGTTCGAGCCGATGTGGAAGGAGTTTCCCGCTCCGAAGGCGATCTATTATGTCGACGGCAAGCCCGCCCCTGTCGGCACGCGCATCAGGAACCCAGCTTATGCCAAGCTGCTCCGCGATATAGCGGCGCGCGGTCCTGAGGCCTTTTATTCGGGTGCCAATGCCAAGGCGATCAGCGACGCGGTCGCCAATGCGCCGCGCCACCCGACGCAGCTCACGGTCAAGGATATCGCCGCCTATAAGGCGAAGGAGCGCCCCGCGGTTTGCACCACCTACCGCGTCTACAAAGTCTGCGGCATGGGCCCGCCATCGTCGGGCGCGACCACCGTTTTCGGCATTCTCGGCATGATCGAGGGCTGGGATATGAAGACGATGGGCAAGGATAATCCGATGAGCTGGCACCTGCTTTCCGAAGCGATGCAGCTCGCCTACGCCGATCGCTCGGCCTATCTCGGCGACGGTGATTTCGTCGATGTTCCGGTGAAAGGCCTGCTCGACAAATCCTATCTTGCCGAGCGCCGCCAGTTGATTTCGCCTTATGGCGCCGCGGGCAAATATGAACCCGGCACGCCGCCGGGCGCGAAGCCGCGCGCCGCCGCGCCGCCGGTGCAGGAACAGGGGACGACGCATTTCGTCACCGCCGACAAGGACGGCAACCTCGTCTCGATGACATCGACGATCGAAAGCATCTTCGGCAGCCAATTGATGGCGAACGGCTATTTCCTCAATAACGAACTGACCGACTTCGACCTCGCCCCGACCGAGGGCGGGGTGCCCACCGCGAACCGCGTCGAAGCGGGCAAGCGTCCCTTGTCCTCGATGTCGCCGACCGTCGTTTACGGCCCCGACGGCAAGGTCGTGCTCGCAGTCGGGTCGGCGGGCGGCAAGCGCATCATCATGCATGTGACGAAGGTGCTGGTCGGCGTGCTCGACTGGGGCCTCGACGCCAAGCAGGCGATGGAGCTTCCGAACCTGTTCTTCGGTCAGCAAGGCGTGCTGATCGAGAATAACGAGGCGGGCAAGGCGATCGCCTCGAAGATGAAACCTTTCGGTTACAGCTTCACCGCGACGAGCCTCGGCTCGAAGCTCAACGCTGTCGAACGCACCGCCGACGGCTGGCGCGGCGCGGCCGATCCGCGCGGCCCCGGCAGTTCGTCGATCGACGGCGCACCGGCGCAGAATTGAACCAACGATAACAGAACAACACACCAAATCTCCCTGGAGAGAGGCAGAATGAAGCTCGTAAATCCCCATCTCGACCATTTTCCGAGTCTGGTCGCGATGTTCTTCGACCGTGCGGGGCGCCGCGGCGAAGATCCTTTCCTGTGGCGCAAGGCCGATCGCTCTTGGCAGCCGCTGAGCTGGCGGCAAGTCGCCAATCAAGTGTCCGCGCTTGCGCACAGCCTGCGCGAACTTGGCCTCAAGGAAGGCGACCGGGTGGTGCTGGTCAGCGAGAACCGGCCCGAATGGTGCATCGCCGACATGGGCATCATGGCGGCGGGTTGCATCACCGTGCCCACCTATACGACCAACACCGAACGCGACCATCAGCACATCCTCGACAATAGCGGCGCGAAGGCGGTGATCGTCTCGACTGCCAAGCTTGCGCGCACGCTGATGCCCGCGGTGATGCGTTCCGAGGCGCATATCGTGATCAGCATGGAAAGCCTGCGCGTCGGCCAGCAGGGCGAGGTTGCGGTCTATGATTGGGAACCGCTCGTGCAGGGGGGCGAGGCATGGCTTGAGGAAACGAAAGCGCGTGGGCTCGCAATGAAGCGCGAGGATACCGCCTGCCTTATCTACACCAGCGGCACCGGAGGCGCGCCGCGCGGGGTGATGCAGCATCATGGCGCAATCCTGCACAATGCAGCGGGTGCGGCCGAAGTGCTCGTCAACGACTTTGGTATCGGCGACGAGGAAGTGTTCCTGTCGTTCCTGCCGCTCAGCCACGCCTATGAGCATTCGGGCGGCCAGTTCCTGCCGATCATGGTCGGCGCGCAAATCTATTATAGCGAAGGGCTGGAAAAGCTCGTCTCGAACATCGAGGAGACGCGCCCGACGATCATGGTCGTTGTCCCGCGCCTGTTCGAGGTGATCCGTGCGCGCATGATCAAGTCGGTTGAGAAACAGGGCAAACTTGCGAACTGGATGCTGCGTCAGGCGCTGCGCGTCGGCGAAAAGGATTATGAGCGGCGCATGGGCGTGCTCGACCGTCCGGTCGACCTTATCCTAGACAAATTGTTCCGGCCCAAGATCGGCAAGCGTTTCGGCGGCCGGATGAAGGCGCTGGTGTCGGGCGGCGCGCCGTTGAACCCCGAAATCGGGGTGTTCTTCCACTCGATCGGGCTGACGCTGTTGCAAGGCTATGGGCAGACCGAGGCGGGGCCGGTGATCAGCTGCAATCGCCCGAGCGCCGGGATCAAGATGGATACTGTCGGCCCGCCGCTGATGAACACGGAGGTGCGCATCGCCGACGACGGCGAAATCCTTGTGCGCGGCGAGCTGGTGATGAAGGGCTATTGGCGCAACAAGGCCGAGACCGAGCGTGTGCTCGTCGATGGCTGGCTCCACACGGGCGACATCGGCCATATCGACGACAAGGGCCGCATCGTCATCACCGACCGCAAGAAGGACCTGATCGTCAACGACAAGGGCGACAATGTCTCGCCGCAGCGGGTCGAGGGCATGCTGACGCTCCAGCCTGAAATCCTGCAGGCGATGGTCTATGGCGACAAGCGCCCGCATATCGTCGCCATTCTTGTCCCCGATCCCGAATGGATGGCCGAATGGGCCGAGGCGGAAGGCTTGCCCAAGGATCTCGAGCGGCTACGCGAGCATGAGAAATTCCGCGGCGCGATCCGCGCCGCGGTCGACCGCGTCAACGGCCAGCTCTCGGTGATCGAAAAGGTGCGCAAGTTCGACTTCGCCGACGAAGCCTTTACGATCGAGAATGAGCAGATGACGCCCTCGATGAAAATCAGGCGCCATATCCTGAAGCAGGTCTACGAAGACAGGATCGCGGCGCTATACAAGGCTTAACTCCTCCCCCTTGATGAGGGAGGCAGCGAGACTTGCCAGCGTGCTGGCTAGTCGCAGCGGTAGGGGTGCGGTCTCGGCCTGAACCGGCGGAGCGATGACGCACCATCACCCCCATCCAACTCCGCCTAATCGCTCCGCGACAAGGCTGCATATCCTTCCCCCATCAAGGGGGAAGAGAACATAAGCAGGCGGGGTTGCGACCCGAAGAGCTCGGCGCAAACCGGTCCCCGCCTGCGACTGAACCTTGGCTCAGCCTTTGTCCCCCGCCGGTTTGCGATAGGGGACGAATTCACCAAAAACACAAGTAGGGCCGCGGATTCCGCTCGACCGGTCGACCAGGTGGAAGAAATCGCCTTCGCAGGTCGACGACCCGAACTGGCGTACCACCATGATGTCGCTGTCCCGCGCAAGACCCGGACAACTACTCTTCAAGTCATTCCTGTATACCAGATTACCGCTGGAACGATAGAGCAAGATGCTATCCGACACGCGAATGGTATCATTACTTCGATAATTGGGAAGGCAGCGGACGGGCGGCCCCGGAACCTTGCCCGCGAGCTGCTTGTCGAGCCGCTCCGCCTGTTTGGGGGTCAGCGCGGCGGCACCGGGCTCGCCCGAACCGGCGGGCGCGCAGCTTGCGACCAGCGGCGCTGCCGCAGTCAACAGCGCGGCAGCCATCAGGTTCAGCTTCGCCATGAATATGCTCCTTGAGATCGGCCATAATAGCCTTTGCGGATGAATAGGTGCTGAAGCGGCATCATGCCGCATCCTTGAGCGCGCGGATACGGCCGAGTTCGGCCGCGCTCGGCGCGCGGAGAAAGGGGTTGGTCGCGCGCTCCTCGCCGATGCTCGTCGGCACCGTGGCCTCGCCGGCGGCGCGCGCGGACTCGACCGCGGCGAGCCGTTCGGCCAGCGCGACATTGTCGGGCTCGACCGTCACCGCAAAGCGTGCGTTCGACAGCGTATATTCGTGCGCGCAGTAAACGCGCGTCGCATCGTCGAGCGTGCCGAGTTTCTGCATATTGGCGAACATCTGTTCGGCGGTGCCCTCGAACAGGCGGCCACAGCCCATCGCGAACATCGTGTCGCCGACGAAGATCGCGGCATCGTGCGTGAAATGATAGGCGATATGGCCGGCGGTATGCGCGGGTACATCCCAGACGTCGGCGACATGTTCGCCCAGTCGCACCTTGTCGCCGCCCTTTACCTGCACGTCGAGCGTCGGGATGCGGGCATATTCGGCGGCGGGGCCGGTGATCGTGCAGCCAGTCGCTTCCTTGATCGCCGCGTTGCCGCCGGTGTGATCGGGATGCCAGTGAGTGTTCCAGATATCGGTAATCGTCCAGCCGCGTTCCGCCGCTGCCGCAAGTACCGGCTCGGCGACGGCGGGGTCGACGACCATCGTCGCACCGCTTTCAGGGTCATGGACCAGCCAGACATAATTGTCGCTGAGGACGGGAATTCGGACGATGTCCAGCGCAGCCATGATATCTCCTTTCCAGCGTCTCGCCCCTTCAAGACGGAGCGGCGGCGCCGGGGCCTTGGTCTGCCTGCTCAGCCCAGAAGGGCGTCATATCCCCGCTCGTTGAACTCGATCAGGCAGAATCCGTTGCCGAAAGGATCGGCGAACATCGCCTGTCTGCCATAGGGAAGATCCAATGTCTCGCCTTCCTGCACCGCGCCTGCGGCAAGAGCTCGCTGGGCCGCGTCGTCGAGGCTGGCGACCGAAAAGTCAGGATGCACCGGCGTCCAATGCCGGTTGTAGCGGCGGAAATCGCCGCCACGGGGGCCGATCGTCGACCCGGCGGGCTTGGCGATCAGATAGATGGGCACCTCGCACCCGGTCAGTTCGACGATATCATCGTCGAACCGCCGGGCCGCGGTCAGCCCCAGCGCATTTATATAGAAATGCTCGCCAGCGGCGAGGTCGGGCACGTCGATATTGATCAACAGGCCCGGCATCGCGCCGCTCCTACCAGGCGCCGGTGTTGGGCATCGACGCCCAGGGTTCCTGCGGCGGCAGATGGCCTTCCTGCAGCAGTTCGACCGAAATGCCGTCGGGCGAGCGCACGAACGCCATATGGCCGTCGCGCGGCGGGCGATTGATCGTCACTCCGGCGTCCATCAGCCGCTGGCAGGTCGCATAGATATCGTCGACGCGATACGCGAGATGACCGAAATTGCGCCCGCCCGAATATTCCTCGGGCGCGCTGCCGTCGGCGGGCGGCCAGTTATAGGTCAGCTCGACCTCGGCCATGTCGCCCTGTCCGGGGGCGGCGAGAAAGATTAGCGTGAACCGGCCTTGTTCGCTGTCGAAACGGCGCGTTTCCTCCAGCCCGATCAGCTTGAAGAAATCGACCGTGGCGTCGGGATCCGATACGCGGATCATCGTGTGAAGATATTTGGTCATCCGCCCATATTAGGCGCGAAGGGGGCGATCTTCAAACGCTTCGAACAGGGATACGAATGCATCGGGCACCGGGGCGGTTGCACCCTGTGCCTCTTCGACATGGACGCTGACTTCCAGCCCCGTCGCGCGCAGATCGTCCTTTCCGGCGCCGTGCAGTTCGAACAGGAAGGTCATCGAACTGCGGCCGACGCGCGAGCAGCGCACGCAAATGTCGATTTCCTCGTCGAGCAGGATCGGCACCTTATAATCGACCTCGGCACGCGCGACGTGGAATTCGGGGCTGTCATTTGCGGGCCAGCGATCATAAACCCCCGCCGCGCGCCAATATTCGGTGATGCCGATATCGAAATATTCGAGGTAACGGCTGTTGAAAACCACGGCCTGCGCGTCGATCTCGGCATAGCGGACACGCTTTTTGACGCTGAATTTGAAATCGCTGCGGGCCATGATGATCCTCTAGTTGGTCGCGAGCCGCGCGACGGTGTCGATAAGCAGCGCGATATCGGTGTCGCGCGACAGGCGGTGGTCGCCACCCTTGACCAGCGTCACCTGCACATCCGCGCTCGCAAGCGCCGCCGACAGGCGCAGGCTGATATCGGGTGGTACGTCGCCATCCTCTTCGCCGTGGAGCAGGCGAACAGGGCAGGCGAGGGGGATTTCGGCCGCTAGCAGCCGGTTCGCCTCGCCCGACTGGAAAAAGCCGCGCGTCGTCACATAGGGTTGGTCGCTGTACGGCGTTTCCTCGACCAGCGCGCCCTCGGCGAGGATGATCGCCTTCTCGGCATCGCTGAAACCCCAGTCGGTAAAGTCGGGCGCCGCGGCGATCCCGACGAGCCCCGCAACCCGGCCCGGCCCGTCGCGCTGAACAAGCGCCAATGCGGTCAGCAGCATCAGCCACCCGCCCATTGACGATCCGACGATGATCACGGGTCCCTCGGCCTTCGCATCGATCAGGTCGAGCACATCGCCGCGCCAGTCGAGCAGGGTCTGGTCGGCGAAAAGGCCGTCCGACAATCCGCAGCCGGCGTAATCGAGCAGCAGGCAGGCATGGCCCTCGGCCGCCGCCCAGTCGAACAATGCGGTCGCCTTGCCGCCCGCCATGTCCGACATATAGCCGGGCAGGAAGACGATCGTCGGGCCGGCACCCGGCGTATGGCGATAGGCGAGCCGCGGGCGGCCCGAACGGTCGAGATAGCTGGGTACGGTAGGGTCGCCCATTCTCTAATTCCGTTCGTGTCGAGCGAAGTCGAGACACCCATCGGGATAGCGCGAGGCCGAGGGGCATCTCGACTTCGCTCGATGCGAGCGGGATTCAGGCGTACCAGTAGGGCGCACGCGGATCAGATGACCCAGTCGATCGTGCTCATCTGCATGACGGCCTGCCCCTTGGCGCGCCGCTTTTCGACCATGATATGGTTGAGCCGCTGGATCGTGTCGCTGCCGGTCGTGATGCACCAGCCGGGAACGACCGCATGGACGAGCGCGCAGAGGCCGCCATAGATCATCGTGACGCCAAATTTCGACGCGACGCCGAAATGTTCGATGTAATTTTCATCGACGCTCTTCGGATGGTCGACGAACAGGCGATTGAACATGGGGGTGGCTCCTTTTCGGCTGTCGTCGCCCTAGCGGCGGCCGGCGAGTCCCGCAAGGCCGGCGCGGCTGATCACTCGATCAATCGGCTCGGCCAGCCGATGCGCACCAGCGTCTCGTCGGGGTCGGAAAGCGCGAATTCATACATTCCCCACGGCTTGTGCGTCGGCGTTTTTATGGGGCCGAGGATCGCGTCGCCGACGACCTCCGCAAGCTCGGCAACGCTGTCGGTGTAAAGGTAGAGGCCAAACGGATTCTGATTGCGTTCCGGCCAGGTCGGTCCCGATTCATTGGTCAGGTGAAGCTGCCATCCCTTGCCGTCGTCGAGCAGGCGATAGGTGCCGTAATCGCTGACGACCGACAGGCCGAGTCTTTCGTAAAAGGCTGTGCTCGCATCGAGATTGCTGCACGGCAAAATCGCCACGATGCTGTGGGTCGGATCGGTCATGCTGGCAACTCCATCAAGGGCGCCCTATTTATGACGGGCAACGCCCCCGAACACAAACCTTGCCCGAACGTCGCACCCCTTGCGGCGGCGCAGCATGACTGGCAAAGGGGCGCCCGCACTTTTGCGCAAGAAAGGCCCGTTTTTCGATGTCCGACATGATCCGCGTCACCCTTCCCGATGGCTCTGCCCGTGAAGTCGTGCGCGGGACTACCGCGCTGCAGATCGCGGCCGACATCGGCCCCGGCCTTGCCAAGGCCGCGCTCGCCGCGAAAATCGACGGTGAACTGCGCGACATCATGCGCCCGCTGGACGAAGACACGAACCTGTCGCTGGTGACGAGCCGCGACGAGGCCGATGCGCTCGAACTCTTTCGCCACGACTACGCGCATGTGCTGGCCGAGGCGGTGCAGAACCTGTTTCCAGGGACGCAGATCACCTTCGGCCCGTCGACGGGCGACGGCTTTTATTATGACTTCGCGCCGACCGCCGAGCATGGCCCGTTCCGCGACGACGAACTGCCGCTGATCGAGGAGGAGATGCGCAAGATCATCGCCGCCGACCTGCCGCTGACGCGCGAGGTTTGGGAGCGCGACAAGCTGATCGCCAAATGGGCCGCCGAGGGTGAGAGCTTCAAGGCCGAATGGGCGGCCGAGCTGCCGCAGGGCGAGGAACTGACTGTTTATCGCAGCGGCGACGGCTGGATGGACATGTGCCGCGGCCCGCACCTCGCCTCGACGGGCAAGCTCGACCCCGCCGCGTTCAAGCTGACGCGCGTGTCGGGCGCCTATTGGCGCGGCGATCAGAAGAATGCGCAATTGAGCCGCATCTATGGCACCGGTTGGCTCAACAAGAAGCAGCTCGCCGAGCATCTCGTCCGGCTGGAAGAGGCCGCAAAGCGCGACCATCGCAAGATCGGCCGCGAGATGGAGCTGTTCCACCTGCAGGAAGAGGCGCATGGCAGCGTCTTCTGGCACCCCAAGGGCTATCGCATCTATCGCGAGCTTGAGGCCTACATGCGCCGCGCGATCGACGGCTCGGGCTATCAGGAGGTCAAGACCCCGCAGGTGATGGACGCCAAGCAGTGGGAGCAGTCGGGCCACTGGGGCAAATATCGCGAGAATATGTTCGTCATCCCCGACGAAGTCCCGAACATCGAGGACGAAGGTCCGATCGTCTCCGACGGCGCCGAATGGATGGCGCTCAAGCCGATGAACTGCCCCGCGCACGTCCTGATCTTCCGTCAGGGGATGAAGTCGTATCGCGACCTTCCGCTGCGCATGGCCGAAATGGGCTGCTGCCACCGCAACGAGCCGCATGGCGCGCTGCATGGCATCATGCGCGTGCGCCAGTTCACGCAGGACGACGGCCATATCTTCTGCCGCGAAGATCAGATCGTCGAGGAAGTGCGCGCCTTCTGCCAACTCCTTGACCGCGTCTATCGCGAACTCGGCTTCGAAAAATATGCGGTGAAGCTCGCGCTGCGCCCCGAAAAGCGCTTCGGCACCGAGGAAATGTGGGACAAGGCCGAGGCGGAACTGCGCGAAGCCGTCGCGCGCGCGGGCATGGCGAATGACGATTATGGCTGGGAAGAACTGCCGGGCGAGGGTGCCTTTTATGCGCCCAAGCTCGAATTCCACCTGACCGACGCGATCGGCCGGACCTGGCAGTGCGGAACGATCCAGTCCGACCGCGTGATGCCCGAGCGTCTCGATGCGAGCTATATCGGTGAGGATGGCGAGCGCCATCGCCCGGTAATGCTCCACCGCGCGATCCTCGGCACCTATGAGCGTTTCATCGGCATATTGATCGAACATTTCGCCGGCCGCTTCCCGACCTGGCTCGCGCCGGTGCAGGCCGTCGTCGCGACGATCGTCAGCGACGCCGACGAATATGCCAAGGACGCGGTCGCCCAGCTCACGGCGGCGGGCATCCGCACCGACATCGACGTCCGCAACGAGAAGATCAACTATAAGGTCCGCGAACACAGCCTCGCCAAGGTTCCCTATCTGCTGGTGGTCGGCAATCGCGAAGCGGAGGAAGGCACCGTCGCGATCCGCACCCTCGGTCAGGACGGCCAGCGCATCATGCCGCTCGCCGAAGCGATCGCGATGCTGAAGGGTGAGGCGACCCCGCCCGACCTGCGCAGTTGATCGCGCCCGAGAAGCGTCGTCCGCGCCGATGGCTGCGCTGGCTGTTGCTGCTGGCGTTCGTCGGCGCGGCGCTTCTCGCCAAGGGCTATTGGAACGCGACGCGCGATCCGCTGATCCGCAGCGCAAGCGTCGAAGTGGGCGACTGGCCAAAGGGGCAGGGACCAGTCAGGATCCTGTTGCTCTCTGACACGCATGTCGCCGGCCCCGACATGCCGCCCGCGCGGCTGGCGCGGATCGTCGGCGAACTCAACCGGCTGAAGCCAGATCTGGTCCTGATCGCGGGCGACCTCGTCAGCGAAAGGCGCGGCGCCACGCATATTTACACGCCTGCCGAGGTGGTGGCACCGCTTGGCGGCCTTCGCGCGCCATTGGGCGTCGTCGTCGCGCCGGGCAATCACGATCATTGGTTCAAGCCCGACGCGCTGCGCGGCGAACTCGAAAAGCTCGGCATTCGCGTGCTACAGAATGAAGCCGTCAAGATCGGACCGCTGGTCGTCGGCGGAGTCGACGATGATTATTCGGGGCATGACGATGTACCCGCCACCTTCGCGGCGATGGACCGGCTCGGCGCCGGCGTGCCGCTGCTGCTGACGCACAGTCCTGACATCGTTCCCGACCTGCCACGCCCCGTCGCCGCGGTCTTCGCGGGCCACACGCACTGCGGCCAGATTCGCTTCCCCTTCATCGGCGCCTTGACCTATGTTTCGCGCTACGGCGACCGCTTCGCGTGCGGCGATATCGACGACAAGGGCCAGCGCGTCTTCGTCGGCGCCGGACTTGGCACCAGCCTGTTGCCGCTCCGTTTCAACACCCCGCCGGACGCTTGGCTCGTCACGCTGGGGCCCAAGGCCGCCGCGAAGTGACCGATCTTGCGCATCTCGCCGGACTCGCCCCATGGACCTTCGCCGGCGCCGCAGCGATGACGTTCGGCGCCGCCTTCGTGCGCGGCCTCACCGGTTTCGGCATGGCGATCATCCTCGTGCCCTTGCTCGGGCTGATCATGCCGCCGGGCGAGGCGGTGGTGCTGGGCATCCTGCTGCAATTGCTGATCGGCCCGGTCGGTTTTCAGCGCATCGCCGCCGGTGCCGACCGCCGCACCGCATTCCCGATCGGCGTGCTCGCGATGCTCGCGACGCCGCTAGGCATGCTTGCGCTGAAGGCCGTGACGCCTGACATCGCCCGCTTGCTGATCGCGATCATCGCTATCGCCGCCTTCCTGCTGATCCTGATGCCGCAGCATCCCGATGGCCATAAGCCGGGGCGGATGTCGATCGGCCTGACCGGCATCGCCTCGGGCATTCTCACGGGCTTTGCCGCAATGCCGGGGCCGCCGGTCGTGCCCTTTTACCTGCGCCAGCGGATCACGCCCGATGTCGCGCGCGCCTCGATGATGCTCGTCTTTTTCGCCACCGCGATCGCCGGGACGCTCGCCTCGCTCTGGCTCGGCCTCGCCACGATGAAGCTCTTCATCCTGTCGCTGTTGCTCTTTGTCCCGATGGCGCTCGGCGACCATGTCGGAACGCGGCTGTTCGGCCGCGTGCCCGTGCCGGTGTGGCGCGGCATCGTTGCAGTAGTCCTCGGTATCGCCGGCCTGTCGGCGCTGCTCCGCCTGCTGAACTAGAGGCTGCGCAGCGCCTGCGCGGGTTTCGCCGACAAGAGCGGCCAGCTTCCCGCAATCCCGATCAGAAAGGACAGCCCTGCGCCGCCGAGCAGGGTCAGGCCGACGATCAGCGGGTCGGGCGCGAAGTCGAAATCGAACAATTGCGTCACGACATACCACGCGCCCGCAAGGCCCAGCCCCAGCGCCAGCACCGCAAGAATGCCCGCGAGCACCGCATATTCCATGCCCTGCGCGCCGAGTATCTGACCCCGCGTCGCGCCCAGCAGCTTCAGGATCACGCTATCGTAAACGCGCCGCTCGCGGCTCGCCGCAATCGCGCCGATCAGCACCGCGATCCCGGCCAGGATCGCGATGCTCGCTGCCGCGGCGATCGCCTGGCTCATCTGCGTCAGCAGCGTCGTCACCTGCGACACGACATCGCGCACCGCGATCAGTGAGGCCGACGGGAAAGCGCGCGGGATGCTGCGCGAAAGGGCGGTTTCGGCTTCGGGCCCAACGGCCACGGTCGCGACCATATTATGCGGCGCCGCGTCGAAAGTGCCGGGCGAGAAGACGAGCACATAGTTCAGCCCGAAATTGTCCCAATTGACGGTGCGGAAGGATGCGACCTTCGCTTGCACTTCGACCCCAAGCACATTGACCGACAGCGTATCGCCCAGTTTCAGCCCGAGCGAGGTGGCCACCTCCTGCTCGACGCTGACCAGCGGCGGGCCCTTGTAATCGGCCGCCCACCATTGGCCGCCGACCAGTTCGCTGCCGTTCGGAAGCACGGGGCTATAGGTCAGCCCGCGGTCGCCGCGCAGCACCCACGCGCCCTCCGGCAGTTCGGCAAGCTCGTCGACGCGCTGGCCCGCAAATTCGGTGACGCTGCCGCGCAGCGCCGGAATCATGTTGATCTCCGCCTTGGGGTCGGCCCCCGTCACCATCGTCCGAAAGCGCGCGGTCTCGGTACGCGGCACGTCGAGTACGAAAAAGCTCGGCGCGCGCTGCGGCACGGTCGACCGGATTTCGGCGGTGATGCTCGTCTGAATCGCCGCGAGCGTCACGAAGAGCGTGAGCCCCAGCCCCAGCGCCACGACGAGCGCGCCGGTCGCAGCGCCGGGGCGGTGCAGGTTCGCGAGCGCCAGGCGGAACAGCGGGCGTTTCGGCCGCGGCAGGCGGCTCGCGGTGCGCCGCACCAGCCAGCCAAGCCCGACGAGAATGAGCAGCAGTCCGATCGCCGCCCCGATGAAACCGAGCGCGAACAACGGCTCGCGCGCGGTGCCGACCGCCAGCGCGATGATCGCCGCGAGCGCTGCCGCGACGGCAACGACCGTCTGCCGATCGATCCGCGCCGCGCCGCTCACCGTCGCGCGGTAAAGCCCGGCGGCGGGAACGTGCCGCGTCGCCGCAAGCGGGGGCAGGGCAAAGGCGATCGCGATCAGCAGGCCATAGGCGGCGCTGACGGCAAGCGGCAGCGGATAGATGGCAACGCCCGGCTTGACCGGCAGCACATCGCCCGCAATCGCGCCGATGATCGCGGGCGCAAGTGCGCCGACGACCAGCCCGGCGATGATCGACACCGCCGCGACCGCGAGAATCTGCAGTCCGTAAATGCGCGCCACCGTGCCGCTGTCGGCGCCCAGCACCTTCAGCGTCGCAAGGCCGGGGCGCTTGCCCGCAAGATAGCTCGCGACGCCATTGCCGACGCCGATCCCGGCAATCACCAGTGCGGCGAGACCGACGAGCGACAGAAACTGGCCCATGCGCTCGATAAAGCGCCGCGTGCCGGGCGCACCGTTGCTGCTGTCAGTGATGTCCCATCCCGCATCGGGGAATTCGGCGGTCAGCGCCTTGCCGACCGCTTCGGGGTTCGCGCTATCGGGCAGGCGGACGCGATATTTGCTTTCGTAAAGGCTGCCCGGCTGGATCAATTGCGTCGCGGGCAGGTCGGAAAGGCCGATCATCGCGACGGGACCAAGCGTGAAGCCTTCGCCCAGGCGGTCGGGTTCTTCGGCGATGATGCCGTCGATCCGGAATGTCTTTTCGCCGAACTTCACGTCACCCCCGACTTGAAGGTCGAGGCGAGAGGCAAGGTCCTTGCCGATCCAGATGCCGCCCGCCGGTGGTGGGCCCTTACGTGCGCCGCTTTCCAGCCGCATCGTGCCATAGAGCGGATAGGCGCCGTCGACTGCTTTCAGTTCGGAAAGCAGCGCCTCGCCGTCGGGATCGTTCGCCATCGCGCGCAGCCGCACGGTTGCCGAGGGCGTGCCGACGCGGCGAAAGCCGGCCATTTCTTGAGGAGTGGCCTCGCGCTGCGGCAGGCTGAATTCGACATCGCCGCCAAGGATCGTCTGCCCGCGCACTTCGAGTTCGGAGGTGATGCCGCGCGTCAGGCTGCCGATCGCCGCGAGCGTCGCGACGCCAAGGAACAGGCAGACGGCGAGGAGGCGCAGGCCGCGGATACGCGTCGCAAGGTCGCGGCGCGCGATCCGCCAGAGTGTAGCGAGCGGGAGCATCAGGGCAAAACCTCCAAGACCCGTTCGCATCGAGCCCTGAGCGCGCGTACCGCGGGCAGTCGAAGGGCTCGATGCGAACGGCGCTGGGGAGAACTCACGCCGCCCGCTCTTCGATTTTCCCGTCGTGCATCACGACCACGCGGTCGCAATGTTCGGCGAGTTCGGGGTCGTGGGTGATGATGAGCAAAGTCGCGCCCAGCGCGGCGCGGCGCGCAAAGATCAGTTCGATGATCGACTGGCCCGTCGCGGTGTCGAGATTGCCCGTCGGCTCGTCGGCAAAGATGATGGCGGGCGAACTTGCCATTGCGCGCGCGATGGCAACGCGCTGCTGTTCGCCGCCCGACAATTGCGCGGGATAATGTGTGAGGCGGTGGCCCAGGCCGACGGCTTCGAGTTCGGCGGCGGCGCGGCCGAACGGATCGGCAATCCCGGCGAGTTCGAGCGGCACGGCGACATTTTCCAAAGCGGTCATGGTCGGGAGCAGGTGAAAGGCCTGCAGCACGATGCCTATGCGGCCGCGCCGCGCGCGCGCCAGATCATCCTCGTCCATCGTCGCGAAATCGAGCCCCGCGACGTTGATGCTGCCGCCGTTGGCGCGTTCGAGCCCCGCGAGCACCGCCATCAGCGAGCTTTTGCCCGACCCTGACGGTCCGAGCAGCGCGACCGAGGTGCCTGCGGGAACTTCCAGATCGACGCCGCGCAAAATTTCGACAGGGGCCTTGTCGCTTCCGAGCGTCAGCGTCACATTATGGGCGGCGATCGCCAGGTCTGGCGAAGGTCGAGGCGCGTCGGTCAAGAAGGGACCCTTTGAAATGAGAACGGCCGGATGGCGCTCTTTGTTGATATATGGTTGCGCAATTGCGCTTTGCCAACCGCTCGCCGCGTGCGGATCGGCGGAAAACCCGTCGGCTTCGACCAATGACAAGGTCGCGGCGAAAACGGCGCCGGTGATCCCCGCCGACGCACCGCTTGTGATCGCGTTCGGCGACAGCCTCTACGCGGGATACCAGCTTGGCCCAAAGGAAGGCCTCGCGCCGCAATTGCAGGCCGCGCTTGCGGACGACGGCGTCGTCGCGCGCGTGCAGAATGCGGGTGTCTCGGGCGACACGACCGCCGCGGGGCGCCAGCGCCTGACCTATGTGCTCGACAATGCAAAGACAAAGCCCTCGCTCGTCGTGCTCGGCCTCGGCGGGAACGACATGCTGCGCGGCATCGGTCCCGACCAGACGCGCGCCAATCTCGACGCGATGCTCGCCGAGCTAAAGAAGCGTGATATTCCGGTGTTGCTCACCGGCATGTTGGCCGCGCCGAATCTCGGCAGCGACTATGCGAAGAAGTTCAACCCCATCTACCCCGAACTCGCGTCGAAATATGCGGCAAGCTTCTATCCCTTCATCCTCGACAATGTCGTCACCGACAAGGCGCTGATGCTCGGCGACAATATGCATCCCAATGCCAAGGGGGTGACGGTGGTGGCCGAGGGACTGGCGCCGCTGGTCGAACAGGCGCTGCCGAACGCGGGCTAACTCCCCCGCGGCCCGAACAATATGATCGCCGCGCCGCCCAGGCACACGGCGGCGCCGATCAGGTCCCAGCGGTCGGGCTTCGCACCTTCGACCGCCCACAGCCACATGAGCGCCGAGACGATATAGACGCCGCCATAGGCCGCGTAGGTGCGCCCCGCATGCTCGGCATCGACCAGTGTCAGCAGATAGGCGAACAGCGCGAGCGCCGCCATGCCGGGCGCGATCCACCAGATGGACTTGCCGAGCCGGAGCCAAGCCCAGAAGGCGAAGCAACCCGCGATTTCGGCCAGCGCGGCCCCGATATAGGCAAAGGCAGTCATCGCCCCACCGTGGCGCGCGCGCGACCGAAATGGAAGAAGATGATTGTCGACGCCGCGCAATTGTCCGCTCTGGGATGGGCAGCGGACGTTCAGTCACTCACTTCCGTCATCCCGGGCTTGACCCGGGATCCCGCTTTTTGAAGGCGCTCACTGGTTTCGACCTCAAGCGGGACCCCGGATCAAGTCCGGAGTGACGACGAAAGATAGGGCGGCTCCCGGTCGAAACCCGCAATCCAAAAGAAAAGGGGCGACCCGCAGGCCGCCCCTTCTTTGTCATTCGCTGTTCCGAAAGGATCAGAAAGCGAAGCCGACGCCGACGACGAAGGTGTCGAAGTCGCCGAAGTTGTTGATGAACTGGTGACGATATTCACCCTTGGCATAGAGGTTCTGGCCCAGCTTGTGCTGGTAGCCGGCGCCGACGTACGGATCATCGACGTCGCCGAAGGTGTAGCCGCCGGTGGCGTAAAGCTTGCCGTTCGCACCGATCTTGGCGCCCGCGCGGCCGCCGGCCGAGAACTGGACCTTCGCGCCGTCGACGAGGACCTTGTCACCCGCGATTTCGGCACCGAGGAAGGTCGAGCTGCCGAGGTCGAAGTCATAACCGGCGGCGGCGCCGAGGGTGGCTTCGTCCTGGCCATTGCCGGTGATCAGACCGCCGCGGACTTCCACGCGGCCTTCGCCGCCGGGTGCTGCGAGTGCGGGGGTTGCAACGATGGCCGTCAGGAGAGCGGCTGCAACTGCGAATTTCTTCATGTTTTTTTCCTTCTGCTTTTAATCGGGTCACGCCCTTTGGGTCGCGACCGACCCCGTAAATGGGGCTCGCGGCTGTCGCTGCAATGAACGGATCGTTCAGAATGTGACAATTTTCTTACCTGTGTTATTTTTACCACACAGTATAGAATAGGTATGCGACCGCATAGCCCGGAAAACCGTGCATTTTGAACGCAGCTATTATGGTGAAGGGCGGCGCGGAGGCGCCTTTTGCCGGCAGCCTAGCCCAGCGCGGCCTGCTTCTCTTCGGCTATCCGGTCGAGCTCGGCACGAGTCGGCTTGGTCGCCGCGCTCTTCAACTGGCCGCACGCGGCCATGATGTCGCGTCCGCGCGGGGTGCGCACCGGTGCCGAAATCCCCGCCTTGAAAATCAGGCTGCTGAACGCGCGCACGCGTTCGGGCGTCGAACATTCATAAGGGGCGCCGGGCCATGGGTTGAAGGGGATCAGGTTGACCTTTGCGGGCAGCTTATACTGCTTGATCAGCCGGACGAGCTCGCGCGCATCCTCGTCGCTGTCATTCTTGTCCTTGAGCATCACATATTCGAAGGTGATGCGCCGCGCGTTGTTCGCGCCGGGATAATCGGCGCACGCCTGCAACAATTCCTCGATGCCATATTTGCGATTGAGCGGGACGATCTCGTCGCGGATTTCCTTCGACACCGCGTGGAGCGACACCGCTAGATTGACGCCGATCTCTTCGCCCGCGCGCGCCATCATCGGCACCACGCCGCTGGTCGACAGCGTGATACGCCGCTTCGACAGCGCCAAGCCGTCGCCGTCCATCACGATCTTGAGCGCGCCCTTCACCTCGTCGAAATTATAGAGCGGCTCGCCCATGCCCATCATCACGATGTTGGTAAGCATTCGTCCGTCGGCGGTATAATGACCAGCCTCGTCGTCGGCATCGTCGTCCTCGGGATCGGGGCCGAAGCCCGCCATCGTTCCCTTGGGCCATTCGCCGAGCGCGTCGCGCGCGAGCAGAACCTGCCCGACGATCTCGCCGGCGCCGAGGTTGCGGACGAGACGCATCGTCCCGGTGTGGCAGAAACGGCAGTTGAGCGTGCAGCCGACCTGGCTCGACACGCACAGCGTTCCCCGATCGGCGTCGGGGATGAAAACCATCTCATATTCCTGGCCGTCGGCGGCAGCGAGCAGCCATTTGCGCGTACCGTCGTTCGATGCCTGCGCCTCGCGCACCGTCGGGCGGCCGATGATGAAGCGGTCGGTGAGCCAGGGCCGCATTGCCTTGGCGATATCGGTCATCGCCTCGAAATCGGTGACGCCGCGGTGATAGATCCAGTGCCAGATCTGCTTGGCGCGCAGCTTCGCGGCCTTTGCGTCCAGACCCGCTTCGACCAGCACTCCGCCGATCGCGTCGCGCGTCAGTCCGACCAGGTCGATGCGGTTGCCGCCGCGCAAGGGAACGGTGCCCGTCGTGACGGGGTCGATATGGCCAGGAATCTGCATGATGCGCGGCCATATAGTGGGGAAGGGGCAAAAGAGCAATCTTCCGGCATCGATCCTCCCTGTCGCGCAGCGATGGGGAGGGGGACCGCGCCCGTAGGGCGTGGTGGAGGGGCCGCGACGCCGCGTTATAGCCCCTCCGTCAGCGCTTCGCGCTGCCACCTCCCCATGGCTTCGCCACGGGGAGGATTGTCTGAGCTTACAACGCCTTCAGCCGTTCCAGCACCTGCGGCACCGTCCCGCTCGCCTCGGCATTACGCAGCGGCAGGACATTCTGCACCAGGATTTCCGCGGGCGTCGGCTCTACGGCAAACAGCGCCATCACCTCGTCGGCGAACTCATCGAGCGGCATATAACCCTCGCGCGTCGATTGTCCCGGCGTCAGGTCGGTGCGGACGGCGGGCGGCGCCAGTTCGATCACTTCGACCTTGCCTTCCAACTGGATACGCAGCGCGACCGAATAGCTGTGGACCGCGGCCTTGGTCGCCGAATAGGTCGGCGCCTTGGGGAAGGGCACAAAGGCGAGCCCTGATGTCACATTGACAATCGCGCTGTCCGCCTGCGCCGCCAGATGATCGACCAGCGCATCGATCAGCCGGATCGGGCCGAGGATGTTGGTCACGACCGTCGCTTCGGCCTGCGTCAGGTCGCGCTTCGCGCTTACGTCCTCGGCATTCATGATACCGGCATTGTTCACCAGCACGTTGAGGCTCGGAAATTTCGCGACGATCTCTTTCGCGAAGGCCGCGATCGCATCGGCATCGGTGACGTCGAGCGACACCGCCGTCATATTCGGCCGGCCCGCGATCGTCGCCTCCAGCTTTGCGGCATTGCGCCCGGTGACGATGACCGTGTTGCCCGCATCGTGCCAACGCTGCGCGAGCGCCAACCCAATGCCCGAACCCCCGCCGGTGACGAGGATGGTGTTGCCTGTGGTTTTCATATTTGCCTCCTTTGGGGGTGGTGAGAAGGCCTAGATATCCCCATACTCTCCAAAAGAAAGTAGGCACCCAAAAGTGCCATAGTTACCAAAAAGAGAGATTTGGATTTTCCGCCATGCCCACGCCCGAAAAAACCTCTTACGACCCCAATGCGCCGGTCGACCCGCGCGTCGAAACGCTCGTCAACGAACTGATCGGCCGAGTCGCCGACAAATGGACCCTACTCGTTCTTGAGGAGCTGGAGGATCACGGAACCTGCCGATTCACCGAATTGTCGCGCCGCGTCCCGGGCATCAGCCAAAAGATGCTGACGCAGACGCTGCGCCAGATGGAGCGCGACGGATTGTTGGTGCGGACAGTTCACCCGGTCGTCCCGCCCAAGGTCGAATATTGCCTGACCGACCTAGGCCACAGTCTGGGCGAAGCCTTTTGCGGCGTATGGGTCTGGGCGGAGGCCAATCTGGAAAAGGTGGCACGGGCCCGGATGGCGTTTGACGAACGGACGTAATGTTTCGGCAGATGTGCGCTGACGCGGTGGTCGATTGCAGTTGCGATGATGTTGCGAAAATGAAATTAAAATGTATATCTTTTTGCGAATCATAGCAACTTGGGAAGTTAAATGACACTGACGGTAGTAATAGCAGTAATATTCTCCGTCATCTTGGTAATGTTGATCTTGTCTTGGCTTATCAGCTTCGTTGCTTTCGGAAAGCTCAAGCCGGTCCCGCGCGCGGTTGCGACCGTGCTCACGGCGTGGACGATCGCGACGCTGCTATATGGCTACAACAGCGGAAGCTTTCTCTTCGCGGGCATTATATATGGTGCTGGTGCGGCCATCGTCTTTTGGGAACGCAAGTATCGGTATGAAAAGCACTGGCTACCCGATGACCATCGGACAGACACATTCAGTTAGTCCGCCTCATCTGGTCCTCGCGAGTTTCCTGGGGATAGCTTGAAAAGACACTGCCCCGGTGGCGTTCGACGAGCGGAGGGTGATCCGGGGCGATTTGAAGCGACCGGGAATAGGCTCTCTTTCATCGTCACCCCGGACTTGATCCGGGGTCCCGCTTGCAGGCGAGAGCTGCCGATATACAAAAAGGAGCGGGGCCCCGTTTCAAGCCCGGCGTGGCGAAATTTCGTTATCGGAATAGCAAGCCGGGACCATGATCGTGCCCGAATCATGGCCCCGGCTTTGACGGGCCCTGCAACTTGGGTCCGCCGATCAGTTGCGGATCGAGCTGACCTTGATCAGTTGGTCGCGCGATGCGCTGGCAACCACCACATCGGCCTGTGCCGAGGCGACGCGCTTTGTGTCGCGGCGGCATTGCCGCACGTCATTCTTGCCCGCGATGTCGAAATCGGGGGCAGTTCCGCACACTTCGACGACGGCGCGCCAGATACGGCGGTCGAGCGCTTTGGTGCCGGCTTCGGTGCGGAGGTCGAGATCTTTGTGCGCCACTGCGACGCTCGGGTTCGCAGGGGCGGTTTGCGCCGAAGCAGGCTGGCCGATCGATACGGCAGCGAGGGCGGCGAGGATCAGAAGCTTTTGCATCTTGTTTCTCCATCGTCCGGCTGAGGAGGGGAGGAAGCCGGTGGAGAAGCAGATAATCCATGGCCAGGCGCGAAAGGAGCAACGATGTTGCCGGGCTATTCTGCAAAATTGCAGAATGAGGCCGCCCACATTATGTCGCACAAGGCGTCATGTATGATTGGAACGACCTCAAGGCCTTTCTGGCCGTTGCCGAAACCGGCAGCACGCTGTCTGCGGCGCAATCGATGCGTGTCAGCCAGACGACCGTCGCCCGGCGCATCGCGGCGCTCGAGGAAGCGACCGGCCTCAACCTGTTCGAGCGGCGACAGGCGGGCTATGCGCTGACCCCGGTAGGCGAAGCGATGCTGGCGAGCGCGATTGCCGTTCGCGACGCGGCCGACCGGTTCAGCGACGCTGCGGGAGCGCGGTCGCGCGATGCGGGCGGCACTGTCAGCGTGACGGTGATGGAAATTTTCGCGGTGACGATCCTGCCGCCGATCCTGCGCGACCTCCGCGCCGCGCATCCGGCGATCCATATCCATCTCGACACGTCGGACGAGCCGCGCGATCTCGCCACCGGTGCCGCGGACATCGCAATTCGCAGCAGCAAGCAGCCGACCGGCGCGGGCCTCGTCGGGCGGCGCATCGCCGACAATCCGTGGACTCTCTACAGCAGCCGCGATTATGCCGACCGTCACGGCATCCCGCACACCCGCGAAGAACTGGCCGCACACCCTTTCATCGGCGGGGGCGGTGCGGTTTGGGAACCCTATCAGGCGTGGCTCCGCCAATATCGGCTCGAGGATTCGGTGGTGATGCGATATGATACCGGGTCAGGACTCCTCGCCGGCGTACGCGCGGGCATGGGCCTCACCATATTGCCCGCCTTCATCGCGGAGCGCGAACCCGACCTGATCCGCTGCATCCCGCCCAAGAGCGAGGATACGACGGGCCTGTGGCTGCTGACCCACGAAAGGTTGCGCCACGTGCCCCGCGTGCGCCTGGTTCTCGACTTCCTCGCCGCCGGCCTGACGAAGCTTGCGCGAAGTAACGGCTAGCGGGAGCCGTTGGGGGCTGATCGTTCGCGGCGGGGAAATCGCTGTCCTACATTATTTGGCCGATCTAGCGTCTCGGCGATGACGAACGAGCCGCCGATCCTCCCGACCATGATTGACGCCGTTCCAGGGTCCTCGGTGCGCGTCATGCAGATCGATTTGCGAGTGAAGTTGCGCAGTTTTCCGCCGTTTCGAAAATGCGTCGCCTTTCCTTCTTTCGTCACCCTGGACGTGATCCGGGGGCCAGCTTACGTCGATGTGCCGCAGGGATTCCGGATCGAGTTCGGGATAACGAAGGGGGAGGGGAAAGGCGGATCGCGAGTGAAGTTGCGCAGAAATCAGCCACTTCCCCAAAAGGCCTCAACGCAGTTTCGCGCACCCCAGGGCAGCAGCGTCGATTGCGGTCGCGGCGCCGCGCAGCCGGTAAGTGTCGGCGATCGCGCCGCCGGTCGGCGTTCCGCTTTCGACGCTCATGCTCGGTGCCGACCGCATCGCCGCGATAATCGCGGCGTCCATCCGCGTATCGCTCGCCCACCCATGCGCTCCGTTGCCGGTCAGGATGAAGCGACGGCTGCCGATCGTCAGGCGGAGTTCGCGACCCGGCGCGCGCGCTTTCGACAAGCGGACATAAAATTGCCCGCGTATGCGCGATTTCGGCCAATAGCCGACGCTGGCATAGGCTTTCACCTGGGGTCTGCCGATCGTGGCGGCAGGCGCGGCGAGGGCGTAGCAGCGCGGCGTCGCAGGGTCGCGAAACGCGCCCCAGCCATCGAAAACACCAAGCGCGGTCGGACTGGCGGCAATCGCCAGGGCAGGCATCGCCGCTGCTATCAGGAAAAGGGAGGCCCAGCGCCGCATCGCGCCTCGTTCGCGCGATTGGGGATGCTTTGCAAGCATGGCTTGCACGCGCCGCCCTGTACGTTAAGGAAGGTGAACATTTTCAGGGGCCAGAATCGGGGCACGAATCGCCTCCGATGGTCTGTCCCTAAGGGACTTTTCCCGCGGAACACAGGGATGGCGGATTAAGAATGAAAGCGACGATCGAACGCGCAGTGTTGTTGAAGAGCCTCGGCCACGTTCAGTCGGTGGTCGAACGGCGCAATACGATCCCTATCCTCTCTAACGTCCTGATCGAAGCCGATGCATCGGGTCAGCTCAAACTGATGGCGACCGACCTCGATCTTCAGGTGGTGGAGACGATCGCGGCAAAGGTCGAAACGCCCGGGACGACCACTGTGTCGGCGCACACCCTCTTCGAAATCGCGCGCAAGCTGCCCGAAGGATCGGAAGTCAGCCTTGCCGCCGCCGAGGGCAAGATGCAGGTCAAGGCCGGCCGCTCGAACTTCAACCTGCCGACGCTGCCGCGCGACGATTTCCCGGTGATCGCCGAGGGTGACCTGCCGACCAATTTCGAGCTGCCCGTCGCCGAATTGATCCAGATCATCGACAAGACGCGCTTCGCGATCTCGACCGAGGAAACGCGTTATTACCTCAACGGTATCTTTCTGCACGTCGCCGAGGATGCGTCGGGCCCGGTGCTGAAGGCCGCGGCGACCGACGGCCACCGCCTCGCGCGCTACACCGTGACGCGTCCCGACGGTGCCTCGTCGATGCCCGACGTCATCGTGCCGCGCAAATGCGTCACCGAGATCCGCAAGCTGCTCGACGAGGCCGAAGGCAATGTCGAAATCAGCCTGTCGGCCAGCAAGGTCCGCTTCCAGCTTGGCAATGCGATCCTGACCTCGAAGCTGATCGACGGGACCTTTCCAGATTACAGCCGCGTCATTCCGACCGCGAATGACAAGCTGCTCAAGGTTGATCCGAAGAGCCTGTATCAGGGCGTCGACCGCGTCTCGACGATCGCCAGCGAAAAGACCCGTGCGGTCAAGGTCGGGCTCGACAAGGACCGCATCACGCTCAGCGTGACCAGCCCCGAAAACGGCACGGCTGCCGAAGAGGTTGCCGCGGTCTATGACAGCGACACGATGGAAATCGGCTTCAACGCCCGTTACCTCAGCGATATCCTTGGCCAGGTCGACGGCGATACCGTCGAACTCCACCTCGCCGACGCGAACGCTCCGACGCTGATCCGCGAAAGCGAAAAGAGCCCGGCGCTCTACGTGCTGATGCCGATGCGGGTCTGACGACCCGATAAAGCCCCTAAACGAAAAAGGCCCCGCGATTGCGGGGCCTTTTCTTATCCCGCCTTCGCGACCCGCCAGATTACGCCGCCGGTATCGTCGGCCACCAGCGCGCTGCCATCCTTTGCGACCTTGACGTCGGCCGGGCGGCCGCGAGTGGTCTTGCCATCCTTGCCGAGGAACTGGTCGAGCAAGGTGACCGGCAGCGCGTCGACCGGCTTGCCGTTGGCACCGAATTTGACGAACACGACGTCATAGCCGGTGACGGGCTCGCGGTTCCACGACCCGTGGCGGGCGATCAGCGCGCCATTCGCCCAGCGGTCGCCAAGGTCGAGGCCCTGCGTGAAAGTGAAGCCCAGCGGCGCGGTGTGGGCGCCAAGGCCATATTCGGGACGCTTGACATATTGCCGGCGATCCTCGGCCTCGGGCTCGACCCGCGGATCGACGAAACCGCCCCAATAATACCAGGGCCAGCCATAGAAATCGCCTTCGGTCACGTCGGTCAGATAGTCGGGCACCAGGTCGCTGCCGAGCATGTCGCGCTCGTTTACCACGGTCCACAGCCGGTCGCTGCCGGGATAGAAATTGAGGCCGACGGGATTGCGGATGCCGGCGGCGAACGTGCGCATATATTTATTCTCGGGCCGCACTTCGAGCACGCTGGCTCGGCGGAACTCGCGGTTCAATCCCGCTTCGCCAATATTGGAGTCTGCGCCGACGCCGATGTAGAGCCAGCCATTGGGGGCGACCGCAAGGCTCTTGGTCCAATGGCGGTTGGTCCCCTTGGCGGGCAGGTCGACGAGCTTGGTCGGCTTGCCGCTCATCTTCGTCTCGCCGGCCACATAAGGGAAGGCGAGCAGCGCGTCGGTGTTGGCGACGTACAGCGTGCTGCCGACGAGTGCCATGCCGTAGGGCGAATTCAATCCGGTGATATAGGCGGCCTTCACTTCGGCCTTGCCGTCGCCGTCGGCGTCGCGGAGCAGGGTGATCCGGTTCGCCGATGGCTTGCGGCCCGCGCCGCCTTTGCCCATCAGAGTCTTCATCACCGCGCCTTGCACGCCGCCATCCTTGCGCGGCGGGCTCTGCGATTCCGCGACGAGCACGTCACCGTTCGGAAGTACCAGCATGGTTCGCGGGTGATCGAGCCCTTCGGCGAAACGTGCGACCGCAAGCCCCTGCGCAACGCGCGGCGCTTGCCCGGCGGGCCAACTCGTCGCTTCGGGCACATTCACCGTCGGGAAAGTCTCGGTCTTTTGCGATGCCATCACTGGCACTCGCCCGCTGAGTTCAGCGGTCGAGAAGCGCGCAACGTCGGGTCGCGACATGATGTACAGCGTGATGCCGCCGATGATCAGCAGCAGCAACAGGGCGAGGGCGGCATATTTCAGGATCTTGCGCATGACGCCTGTCTACACGGGCGAAGCGCGGCGTCAAAGGGGTTGCATCGGAGGGCGAAGGTTAACCGAAGAAGCCTGGCAATTAACCTTACCCGATCGTTCATCACGGTTAGGAACGGTGCGGTGATGGGCGGGCGTTAGGGATCGGGGCACGACGTAACGGACCAGGAACAAGATGCACCTGCCTGCCCCCTTTCTCACCGATCGCGACGCGGTCGAGGATGCTCATGCGCTGATCAGCATGCACGGAGAAGAAGCAGGCTTCGCCGCCGCAGCACGGGCAGAGCAATATCGCGTCCTCGGCAACCACGTCCATTTTGCGCGCTGGCGCCAGATCGAGCGGCTGATCACCTATTTGTCGGTCGAGGATATTCTCGACACAGTGCACTAAGGTTTAAACTCGCAAGCCCGCAGTCTCAGGCAGCCCAGCCATGATGTTCAGATTCTGGACGCATGCACCGCTCGCGCCCTTGCCCAGATTGTCGAGCCGCGCAACGAGACGTAGCTGACGGCCGAAAGAGTCGGAAAAGAGCGTCAACTCCATCCGGTCGGTCGCTTCGTCCTTCTGACTGAGCAGCAATTCGCTCTCGTCACCGCGCCGAACGCTGACCAGCGCCGATCCCTCGAAATGGGCGGCAATGGCATTGAATGCGGCATCGGCGGTCGGCGCGTCGAAACTCAGCGGCACCTCGACCAGCATCCCACGATACACGGGGACGACTGCCGGAGCGAACAATGGCGGATGCGTCAGGCCTGCGCCCCGCTGCATTTCGGGCACATGCTTGTGGTTCAATGACAGGCCATAGCTGCGAAACCCGATATCGGGTTCGGCTTCGAACCGTGCGATCAGCTCCTTGCCGCCGCCGGAATAACCCGACACCGCATTGACGCTGAGCCGCGCGTCGGCCGGGAGGATACCCGCTGCGACCAGTGGCGCGACGAGAGCGAGGAAACCCGTCGGATAGCAGCCCGGATTGCTCACGCGTGTCGAGGCGGCGATCGCCTCGCGCTGCCCCGCACTCAGTTCGGGAAAGCCATAGGCCCAACTCGGGGCGACGCGGTGCGCGGTCGAGGCGTCGATGACCATTGTGCTTTCGTTGCGGATCATCGCGACCGCCTCGATCGCCGCGGCGTCGGGCAGGCAGAGGATTACGAAATCGGCGCTGTTAAGCGCCTCGGCCCGGCGATTGGCGTCCTTGCGTTCCGCGTCGGGCAGGGTGATCAGTGCAAATTCGCTCCGACCGGCAAGCCGCTCGGCAATTTCCAGGCCCGTCGTTCCCGCCGCGCCGTCGATGAAGACCGTCTGTGTCATGATTTTTACCGCAGTCGTTTATAGCCGGAAACCGGCACATCATTCCCTTTCGCCGCCGAACGCTCGATTACGTCGGCCAGCGGTTCGCTGTTCACCGACATCCATCGTCGGCTGGCATGGATGATGGTCTGGCTGTCGGCCATGATGCCGACATGCCCCGGGAAGAAGACGAGATCGCCGCGTGCGAGCGCCGCCGGATCGACATCCTTGTCGGCTCCCAGCGACGCAAGCTGCAAGTCGCTGTCGCGTGGCAGTTGTACGCCCGCGGCCGCCCAAACAAGCTGGACGAGACCCGAGCAATCGATCCCCTTGGTGGTACGGCCGCCCCAGACATAGGGTGTACCGATCATCTGCTCGGCGAGTTCGGCCGGATCACCGTTCTCGGTGCCGACCTCGACAAGCGACGCGAGGGGCAGATAACCGTGCGAGGTCGCGAGCCATTCGCCCTCGGGCTCGCCCATCACTAGGGCGCCGCGCGGCAATACCCCGGGACCGCCGCTCGCCGCATCGGGCGCGCTGTGCAGCATGGCCTCGATCATCGCGACACGGTGTGTCGGTGCGATCGGCGCGGCGAGCGCTTCGGCGGCGAGATAGCCGACATAATGGTCCGCAAGGCAATATCCCCACGCCCAGCCACCGGTCAGGTCGAGCAAGGCGAAGCCTTCGCCGAACAGCAACTCGCTCGTCTGGTCGGCATCGACCGAAGGCGACGCACGCAGGGAAGCCGCGGGCAGCACGCCGCTGCGCATCATCGGTGCGGCATAATGCGGCGCGAAATGGGTTCCGGCGACGGCGATATCGGCAAGGTCGGGACGGATCGCGACGACGCGCGGATCGAAGCTTTGCGACGTGCCGGTCAGGCCAAAGCGATCGCGGCCCGCGCCGGCGGCGCCGGGACGCCCCATCCGCACGCGGTTTGCCGCTGAATTATCGCCACTTTCTGCTGTCACTTGCCGTCCTGTAAAAAGCTGGGTTCCGCGCGGGGCGGACAATCGCGCGCCATTAGACCAGCCGACCCCTCTTTATCAAGAATGTTCAGGTTTTTCCGCGGCGGTCGTAGCGTGCCTGCAGCATTGCCCAGGTGGCGCGGAGCCCCAGCGCGGCGCCGCCTTTCGGACGTCCGGGCTTTGCCGACGGGCGCCAGGCGAAGGTGTCGAGATGCGCCCATGCCACGCCGTCGGGGATGAAGCGTTTGAGAAACAGCGCGGCAGTGATCGACCCGGCGAAGGGCGAACTGCCCGCATTGCCGAGATCGGCGATGTCGGTTTCGAGCAGGTCGGCATAGCCGTCCCACAGCGGCATCCGCCAAAGCGGGTCGTCGCGGTCCGTCCCCGCCGCGAGCATCGCATCGGCGAGCGCATCGTCGTTGGCGAACAGCGGCGGAAGGTCGGGACCAAGCGCGACGCGCGCCGCGCCGGTCAATGTCGCGAAATCGACGATCAATTCGGGTTTGGCTTCACCGGCCTTTGCCAGCGCGTCGCCGAGCACGAGCCGGCCCTCGGCATCGGTGTTGCCGATTTCGACCGTCAGACCCTTGCGGCTCTTCAGCACGTCGCCAGGGCGGAAGGCATCCGATGAAATCGCATTCTCGGCAGCGGCGACAAGGCAGTGCAATCGCACCGGCAGGCCGCTAGCCATCACCAGTTCGGCAAGCGCGAGCACATGCGCCGCGCCGCCCATATCCTTCTTCATCAACCGCATGCCTGCCGCGGGCTTGATGTCGAGTCCGCCGCTGTCGAAGCTGATCCCCTTGCCGACCAGTGCGACGCGCGGATGATCCTCCTTGCCCCATTCGATCTCGATCAGGCGCGGCGCGTGATGCTTCGCCGCGGCGCGTCCGACCGCATGGATCATCGGATATCCCTGCTCCAGCGCCTCACCCTTGGTCACGCTGAACTTGCCGCCATGCGCCTTCGCAATGCGTTCGGCGGCCTTTTCGATCGCCGCAGGCCCCATGTCGGCGGCGGGCGTGTTGACGAGGTCGCGGACGAGCGCGGTCGCACGCATCTCGGCGACCAAGGGTGCGATGGCGCCCACGTCGCTGGTCAGCAGCACGCGCGGCCCCTTGGTGGGCGGGTTCGATTTATAGTCGTCGAAGCGATATTGCGAGCTCATCCAGCCGAACAGCGCCTTGCCGGGTTGCTGGCCTTCGACGCGATAACGGCCTTCGGGAAGGATCTGTCCCAGCTTGGCAAGGCACCAGGCCGACAGTTTCTGAGTGTTCGCAACCGTCGTGAGGACAGCCCATTTGTCGGGATCGTCGCCCGGCAGAATGGCATGGACGAATACGTCGGGTTTGAAACCGACCGCCGCAAGGTGTGCGCGTTCGCGTGCGCTGCGGCCTTTCAGCCATTCGTCATAGCCCTTTTTGTCGACAAGGTGGATCGGGCGCGCGTCCTGTCCCTTGTCGGGCTGGATCAGATCGGAATAGTCGGTCATGCACGCGGTGCTAGGCCGCTCGGGATATTTTGTCGATTCCCGGCGTTATGTCGGAATGACGACTGAAATATTCTGGCGAAATGCCACTTCCGTTCTTGCCGGCGCGCTGTTGCTGGCCGGGTGTTCCGATGACAAGCCGACGAAGGCGGACAAGGTGGCCGCGGCGTCGGTGACCGGCGCGCCGCCACAGGGGGCGGCCGACGAAGCGGTGAAGGGCGCGCCCGCGTCGAACGTTGCCGAAAAGACCGACCTGATCGATTTCGGTTATGCCTATCCCAGGGAAGCCGCTCAAATCCCCGAACTCGCAAAGGCGCTGGATGGCGACCGGTCGGTAAAGCGCCAGGCGTTGGTTGCAGCGGCGGAGCGCGACAGGGCGGCGGCAGAGAAGGGCGGATTCCCCTATCGCGCGCACAGCCATCGCCAGATTTGGCAGCGCGTGACCAGCACGCCGCGCTTCCTCAGCCTTTCGGCAGAGATCGAGACCTATGCCGGGGGCGCCCACGGTATGCAGGGCTTCGATACGCTGATCTGGGACCGCAACCGGCGCAAGCAGATGAAGCCGCTCGACCTGTTCCAGAGCGGCGAAGCGTTCGACGCGGCGATCCGCGAGCCGTTCTGTGCGGCGATCAAGCGCGCGAAGGCCGCGAAAGGGATAGTGGCCGACGAGGCGCCCGACAGCGTCTTCGCCAAATGCCCGCCCGCGTCGGCGCAGACGGTGTGGCTCGGCTCGTCGGATGGGCGTTACCTCGACCGCATGACGATCGCCATCGCGCCTTATGAAATCGGCCCCTATGCCGAGGGCAGCTACAAGATCAACGTCCCGGTCACCGGCGCTCTGGTCAAAGTCGTGAAGGAGGAGTTCGCGCGCGATTTTCTTCCAGTCAACTGAGGATGAGCGCGCGGCAAATTTCAGCATCTTCTAAGGTTGGCGACGATACAGGTTTAGGGGTCAATTAAAATGTCACCGTCATTCGTGTAATTCGTAATTGCTGCGCGATACTAAATTGGAATTTTCCTTAGCTCTTCAACTCTACTGCGGATGTTGTCTGGTATCACCACGTCCGGCATATAGGCATAAGCGCGCAGCATCACTTCCTCTGGACTTAACCCGCTTTCCCCCTCACGCCATTCAAAGGTGCGGAGCCATTCAAGCGCGGTCGTCGCCAAGCCGGTGCCAATCCATCGTTCCATATTGCGCCGCATATGCCCTCGCGCTCGCACACGGGCAGGGGACTTGCGATCATGCAATTGCGCCGGATCATCGGCCAGCATCAGGCCGATATTGATGGATGCGCCTTTGCGGTTCTCATCACTTGGCGTCGTTGTTTCCAGCAATTCAGGAATCGAATCCCACGCCGAAAGGGACAGCAAGGATATCGCATCCCAAATACCGTGAAGAATGGGAACATCGTCCATCGGTTTGGACAATATGTCCCTTACCTTGGCCTGATCCACTTTGCCTGTCCTGAACCACGCGTCATGCATCAGCACGAAATTGGCGCCGAGCCATGCTTCGGGGCGGATCTCGAAATGTCGAGAGAACACCTTGCCAACATCCTTGTAATATTGTCGACGAAGCTGCTTTTCGGTCAATGGCTTATCATAAGGAAGCCATTGTTCGCGTTCCAGACTCGTTTTTGCCCAACCTACAACAATTGAATTTGCATCATGGTGAATATTTAAATCTGCTCCGACTACATAGGATTCGGAAATCTTATTATATGCAGATCGCGCAAAATTCCACGCCATTTTTTCCATTTCGTCTACATATACTGGGCCTTGTTCTATTATTCTTAGCAATCCGGATAAGTCGCTATTCAAAAATGACTGCCTCGCTGATGCGTCAAGAAACTGCTTTGGGCCTTTGCCATATGCCATAATTATGGAATCACCTTAGCGTTCTAGGAGGTTTTGGCGGTTTCGGGGGATCTGGCACCAATTTCCCGCGTTCAATCTTCATCGGATCGACCATCTTGAATTACGGTGACAGTTTACCTAATCCCCAAATCGCCGTTCGGATTTGGTCAATAATTTTTTACATGACGAGGGATGCTGAGAAGAATGAAACGAGAAAATCGGCTAAAATTGATGGCGATTCAGGTTTAGGGATTAAGTGAAACGCTACCATAATTACGTAATTTGGCCTAGCTTAAGCTGGCTCGATATGCGGCGAGGCGCGTTCGCAACGATTCGGCCTCGGTGCGTAGTTTGGAAGCGCGGTCAAGATTTCCGATATGTTCAGCCTTCAACGCGTCCTGTTCTTTGCGGGGTATCGCCTTCTCGATTTTGTATTCCCTTATATCCATCGGGACATATGCTTGTTCGAGTTCTTCGTCATTTAAATCGCTGACACCGCGCATAATAACGCCGCTCCAAAAGTCTTCATCAGGAACATAAGCATATTGGAAACTGATTTTCCCCGCCTCCGTCAATGTGACGGTCACGTGGTCCCAAGGCTCGCGCTCAAAGATATCGAGCGATTTCATTTTCAAGAGATCGTTGGCGATCATTTCGTCCATATCGCCTGGCGCTTTACCCCAGTCGAAATGTCCAGGGCTGCCGTCGCGATTGCGCCAATGCGCACCTCGTTGAGAATGCATTTCATAGAGAGCGGCTTCGAAATAAATCTCATCCGCGCCTTCGGGCATTATCGACCAAAGTTTTTGGCCAATGGATTGTGTTAATTCCTCAAATTTTTCTTGGTCACTCATAATCATTGTCCTGTGGGTGCATTTCTTATCGGCTGAGGTAGAGATGACTTTCCATTAATTGTTTCGTGGACAACAAATCTAGTAGGTCTCTTTCCTGCATCATATTGTATTTCAACCCTAGAATTACGGTGACAGTTTACTTAACCCCCAAATCGCCGTTCGGATTTGGTCAAAAATTTTTTACATGACGCGGGATGCTGAGAAGAACGAAACGAGCAAATCGGCTAAAGTGGATGGCGATACAGATTTAGGGGTTAAGTAAACTGTCACCGTAATTCCGAGGGCAGCTACAAGATCAACGTCCCGGTCACCGGCGCTCTGGTCAAGGTCGTGAAGGAGGAGTTCGCCCGCGATTTTCTTCCAGTCAACTGAGGATGAGCGCGCGGCAAAAACGCGCTAGGGGCCTCGGACGGTGTTGGCCCATAAAACTGGATTGTCGCCGCTGAATCCGCCATCCTCTCCCGGGCAGTAGGGGAGAGGGTGGATGCGTCGATTTTATCGGATCGTTTCGGCTGCGGCGTTGCTGGCCGCACTCGGCGGATGCAGTTTTCAGACGGCACTGGACAAGATGGTTTCGCCCGAGCGGCAGAAGGAGCTTGTCGCGATCGGCGAACGCTTCTGCACTGATCCCGTCAGCATGAAGAGCCAGTTGCACCCCGAAATCGCAACCTCGGTCGAAGCTGCGGTGCCGGCGCTGCCGCGCGAATGCCCCGAAGGCAAAGCCACCTGGCAACTCGCTACCTATAATTGGAAGACCAACGTCACCCCCGGCCTGAAGGAGCAGCAGGAAGAGGCGGTGATTGTCGCAACGGGCAAGGGGAAATGGACGACCGTATCGCTGCGCTTCTATGCGCAGAATGATGCGCCGATGCAGATCACCGAGTGGAATGTGCTGGGCAGCGCGACCAAACCGCCCGCGCTCCAATTCATCGAGCAATATGAGGCCGGGGTACGGGCGCTGCGGATCGGAGGTCCGATCGTGCTGCTCGCGATTGGCGGGCTTGTCTTCTGGCTGGTGCGGCGGCGGCGCGCAAAACGCGCCGCCTGACGGCTATTCCGCGGCTTCGAGTTCGGCGGGCGCGGTCGCGGCCGCCGCACGCGCATTGCTGAACGTCAGCACGCCGTCGGCAATCGCGCCGGTGCGCATGTCGATGCGGTCCTGCACATAATTCTGGCTGAGCCGCCAGGGCAGCGCGACCGTGCTCTTCGGCATGATGTGCAGCGAGCGCTGGATATAGCCCGACGAGAAGTCGAAGACATTTTCTTCCTCAAGGCTCGACGGGTCGGCGAGGGCGGGCGTCGCGACGGTGGTGCGCGTGTCGCGCATATGGTTGAGCACGCGGCAGACATATTCCGACACGATGTCGGCGCGCAGTGTCCAGCTTGCGTTGAGATAGCCGAACACGGCCGAGAAGTTCGGCACGTTCGAGAACATGCACGCCTTGTAATAGAAATGATCGTGCCAATCGACCGGGGCGCCATCGACCCGCACGGGTATCTTGCCGGCGACGGCGAGCTTCAGCCCAGTGGCGGTCACGATGATGTCGGCATCGAGATGTTTGCCGGATTTGAGCTGGATACCGGTCGCATCGAATTTCTCGATATGATCGGTCACGACCGATGCCCGGTCTGCCTTCATCGCTTCGAAGAAATCGGCATCGGGAACGAGGCAGAGGCGCTGGTCCCAAGGGTTGTAGGGCGGGGTGAAAGCTTTGGCGTCATATCGGTCGCCAAGGCTTGCCTGCAGTTTCTTGGTCAGGAATTCCTTGACCTTCTCGGGCTTCTCGCGCGCGCGACGGAACGCGATATCTTGAAGGCGGACGTTCTTGAACCGCGTGATCTTGTACGCGAGCCCCTCGGGCAGGAATTTGCGGAGGAAGTTCGCGAAGCCGTCCTTCGCCGGCCGGATAAAATACCAGGTCGGAGTGCGCTGAAGCATCGTGACGTGGGCGGCTTCCTTCATCGAAGGGACGATCGTCACCGCGGTTGCGCCCGATCCGATCACGACGACCTTTTTGTCCTTATAGTCGAGATCTTTCGGCCAGAACTGCGGATGGATGATCTGACCCTTGAAATCCTCGCGGCCCGCGAATTGCGCATCGAAGGGCTCGTCATAGTCGTAATAGCCCGACCCGAGATAAAGCCAGCGCGCGGTTGTGGTCGACGTCGCGCCCTTGCTGTCCTCCATCGTCACCGTCCAGCGCGCGGCGGCGCTGTCCCAGTCGGCACCGACGACCTTGCTGTCGAAACGAATGCGCTCGCGAATATGGCGTTCGTCGACGATGCGGTTGAGATATTCGAGGATCGACGGGCCGTCGGCGATCGACTTTTCGTGCTTCCATGGTTCGAAGACGAAACCGAGCGTGTGCATGTCGCTGTCAGATCGGATACCGGGATAGCGGAAGAGGTCCCAGGTACCGCCAAGCTGTTCGCGACGCTCGACGAGGGCAAAGCTGCGGTCGGGCGAGTTCATCTGCAAATGCACCGCCATGCCGATGCCCGAAATTCCCGCGCCGACGATCAGCACATCCTGATCGACCGGTGCAGCCTTCGCGTCTGCGGGGCGTTCCGTCGTCGCCGTGCCTGCCATAGTTTCGTCTCCCGATTGTCTTTGGCGCCAGCTTACGCACCGCGTTGCATTTTGCAATCGAATTGACAGCGATGAAAGTATGGGTGCGGAGGGCCGCGTCCCTTGTCGCTGTCACATTATTGTCATAGGGGCGAAACCCAATTGTCACCATTCAGCCATGATGTCGCATCAACTATAGGAAAGGATTGATCTTCATGCGCCAGATCGCGGTTCTTCCCTATCGATTCGGCGGTCCTGCGCAGGATGGTCCGACCGAAATCCTGCTGATCACCTCGCGCGAGACGAAGCGTTGGGTGGTGCCGAAGGGCAATCCGCTGACGGGCATCACGCGTCACGCCGCCGCCGCGATCGAAGCGGAGGAGGAGGCGGGGGTGATCGGTGCTGTCTGCCCGACGCCGATCGGCAGCTATGAATATCGCAAGCGCCGGGCCAATGGCGCGTCGATCATGTATAATGTCGAAGTCTTCCCGCTCGCCGTGACGAACGAACTCGACGACTGGAAAGAAATGGACGAACGCGACCGCAAATGGTTTTCGTTCCGCGACGCCGCGTCGGCCGTGGAAGAGCCCGATTTGCAGGCGCTGATCCGATCGTTCGGCGATGGCGGTTTTCGTGCCGTCGCCCAACCGCGGAGCGTCGCCCACAATGTAGCAGACAAGACAGGGGTTAGCTGGATGTTCGCATGGTTTCAGCGTTTGCTGCCGCGACAGGGAAATTTCTTTGAATTGTTCGAAAGCCACGCTGCGACGCTCGTCGCCGGTGCCAATGCCCTGTCGCGCATGCTTCAGGGTGGCGAGGGCATGGCCGACCATGTTCAGGAAATCATCGAGCGTGAGCATGACGCCGACGCGATCACCCGTGAAGTGCTCCAGACCGTCCGCCGCACCTTCCTGACGCCTTTCGACCGCAGCGCGATCACCGACCTGATCGCCTCGATGGACGATGCGATCGACGAGATGCAGAAGACCGCAGGCGCCGTCGACCTGTACGACGTCACCGAATTCGAGCCCGAGATGCGCGACATTGGGGGCATTATTGTCGATGCGGCGCGTTTGACGGCGGAGGCGCTGCCGCTGCTCCGCAATATCGGCGCCAACGGTCCGCGCCTCCACGAACTGACCGAACGGTTGGTGCGCATGGAAGGCCATGCCGACGAAATCCATGCCGCCGGCCTCAAGCGCCTGTTCCGTGAGCATGGCGAGGCGAACCCGACGCGCTTCCTGATCGCACGCGAACTCTTCCGCCATCTGGAACGCGTCACCGACAGTTTCGAGGATGTTGCGAACGAAATCGACGGTCTCGTCATCGACCACGCATAAGCGGGGGCGTCTACCATGCACGAACTCGCTTTTCCGCTCCTCGTCGGCCTCGTCATCCTGGCGCTGGCGTTCGATTTCCTCAACGGTCTGCACGATGCCGCCAACAGCATCGCGACCGTCGTCGCCACGCGGCTGCTGCGGCCGGTGCAGGCGGTGCTCTTCGCTGCCTTCTTCAACTTTGCCGCTTATTTCCTCTCGGTCATCTTTCCCGAACTGCACAAGGTTGCCGAGACGATCGGCAAGGGGATCATCGACAAGGATCTGGTGACCCCCGCGGTCGTGTTCGGTGCGCTGGTCGGTGCGATGTTCTGGAACGTCGTCACTTGGCTCAAGGGCATTCCGTCGTCGTCGAGCCATGCGCTTGTTGGCGGTATCGTTGGCGCAGGCGTGGCACATGCGGGGTTCGAGGGGATCGAGTGGACCGGGCTCAACAAGACGGTCATCGCAATCTTCCTGTCGCCGCTGTTGGGCATGATGCTAGCGATGCTGGTGATGCTGATCAGCAGTTGGGCGCTGCGCCGCGCGACCGCGAGCTTCGCGGAAAAGACCTTCCGCCATCTCCACCTCCTGTCGTCGGCCGCCTATTCGATCAGCCACGGCCTGAACGACGCGCAAAAGACGATGGGGATCATTACCGTCCTTCTCTATTCGACCGGCTATCTCGGCGGGGAATTCCATGTCCCGCACTGGGTCGCGTTCAGCTGCTACATCGCGATCGCGCTCGGCACATTGTCGGGTGGGTGGAAGATTATCGAGACCATGGGCGGCCGCATCACCAAGCTGTCGCACCATCAGGGTTTCGCCGCGTCGACGGGCGGATCGATCATGGTGTTCACCGCCAGCCTGCTAGGCATTCCGGTGTCGACGACGCACACGATCACCGGCAGCATCATCGGCGCCGGCGTAGCGCGTCGCGCCAGCGCAGTGCGCTGGGGTGTCGCGGGCAATGTCGTCGCGGCATGGTTCATTACCATTCCGGCGAGCGCTCTCGTCGCCGCGGCTTTCTATGGGATTACCCGGCTTTTCTGAACCGGGCAGGGTTGCGTTTGAATTGGAACGTAATAAGAACATTCCTCTACGATGATGGGGAGTGCGTGCAATGGCCGGCGATTTCGATTTCCAGATTGGCAGCTGGCAGGTGCGGCACCGCCGCCTGAAAGAGCGGCTTGCGAACTGCACCGAATGGGAAGAGTTCGACGGCACCTCGGACATGCGTCCGATCCTCGGCGGCAATGGCAATGTCGAGGACAATCTCCTCCACATCCCCGGCGGAACCTATCGCGCGATCGCGCTGCGATCCTATGATCCGGCGCAAGATAGTTGGGCGATCTGGTGGCTCGATGCGCGCAGCCCGCATGCGCTCGACGTGCCCGTCATCGGCCGGTTCGAGGATGGCGTCGGCCATTTCTATGCCGACGACACGCTCGATGGCCAGCCGATCCGACTGCGCTTCATCTGGAGCCGTACAGACACTTCCACGCCGCGCTGGGAGCAGGCAATGTCCGCGGACGGCGGCGAAAGCTGGGAAGTGAACTGGACTATGGATTTCACGCGCGCATAGCCTCAGCGCGGACGATAATCGACGCTTGCGCCGCCGACCATCCGCACCGGCAGGTAGAGTCCATTGCCATAGGCCTTTATCTCGCCCGTCTCGAAGCTGTCGACGCGGGTACGGATGACGAAGGCGCCCTCGCGCCGCTGATCGACGGCGCGTTTGATCTTTCCCTGTAGCTCGCCAAGATCGCGGGTGAAATTCTGCGTCAGCGCCTCGGCGATCAAGGGCGCGAAACCCTCGCTGCGGCCGAGGAGAATCAGGAGGTCGCCGCCGACACCATCGGTGTCGCCGTTGATGACGAGATCGGTGAAATGCACCTCGGCCGAGCCCGGCTTGTTCGCCGGGATCGCAGTCATCCAGATGCGGCCGCGCGTCGGTTCGCCCGAGCGGATCTCCAGCTTTGCTTCGACGTCGACGCCGACCGCGATCCGACCGCCTTCGGCGCCATAGATCGTCGATTTGCCGAACTTCACCATCATCGGGCCGACCTTTGGCAATTCGAAAGGCCGCAGTGATCGTTTGGCGAGCGCACGGTCGACGACGGGCTGAAGCTGTGCGTAATCCGCGATGACGGGCACGCGCACGTCGAGATGCGGTTTCGGAATCTCACGAACCAGCCGGGGTAGCGGCGTGGGGGTGGGGTCGGCCGGTCGGTTCGACACGAAGGTCTCGGTTACCGCTTCCAGCCCGAGATTCAGATTGATCCGCTGCCCATCCACCCGGTAGCCGCCATAAAGGATACGCTGCGGTGTCACGCGCATCCACACCGGCGGATTTTCGCGGTTGAGTTCAAGCGACGTGAAGCTCTGTCGCCATACGTCGGCGGCCTGTTTACGGATATCGATCTTTGCGATCTCGCGGTTTACCTCGCGCTCGACGTCCGCGACGACGGGCTTCAGCTTCGCGTCGGCCTGATCGGTGAAGGTGATGCGGCGGCCCAGAAAATCGATCCCGGGGGCCTTGGTCCAGCCATAGGTAATGCGCGCCTTGCCCCGGGTGCGCCAGTCGGGAGTAAGCTCGATACGGATGCGGGCGTGCGCCATCGCGGCACCGGTTGCCGTCTCGCCCTTGAGCACGCCGCCGACGTCGCGTGCCGCGATCGTGGCCCGAAGCGGAACGTCGACGACGATCTCGCTCCCTTCGCCGCGCAGTCGCAGCGGGCCGCGCGTCACTTGGCCGACGATCGTGCAGGCGATCGGCGGCGTGACCTTGACCTTCTTGCCAAAGACTTTGACCCGTTGGGGCTGGATGCAAGCGCGCTCGCGCTGGTCGATCGTCCACAGCGTCCTCGGGACCGCGCGTTCGAGCGCCTGCTTGAGCGATGCCGTGTTGGCGTTGATCGGCACCGCGATCAGCGACTTTTGCGTCGGAGAGGGCGCCTTGTCGGTGGCGCGCGGTGGCGCCGTGACCTCGGTCTGACGGTCGCAGGCGGATAAGGCGGCGGCCAGCAGCAATGTCGCGGTCGTCAGTCGAACAAGACGCATATGGTGCCCCTGATGCGGTATCTGCCCCTTATAACAGCGGAGATGTTAAGCCGTTCCTTGCGCTGGCGCGGGTAAGGGAAATGGCGAAAATCTCCGCAACTTCACTCGGAAACGGCGTTTCATAGGCAAGCCGTCACCCATCTTCGTCACCCGAGACTCGATCCAGGCGCGCGCTGGCCGTGCTTGAAAAGCGGGATCCCGGATCAAGTCCGGGATGACGAAGAAAAGAAATGGAGGCAACTTTTGAAACCGCAGAAAACTGCGAAACTTCACTCGCAATTCGCTGTTCGGAGGGGCGGGCAGGCGTCATCGTGCAAGGCTATGCGGCCCGCACAATGTAGGACAGCGATTTTCGCAAACGCTGGTTAGACGACGACCCCGAACAGGTCATGCTCATCGGCGTCTTCGATCGCGACGTCGACGATATCGCCGGCCTTGAGGCTCGCCGCGACGTCGCGAAGATAGACATGGCCGTCGATTTCGGGCGCATCGGCCTGTGAGCGGCCTGTGGCGCCGATGCTGCCCTCTTCGTCGGCTTCACCGACTTCGTCGATGATGACGGGCAGGGTACGGCCGATCTTGGCTTCGAGCTTGGCGGCGCTGATCGCGGCGGTCTTTGCCATGATGCGCTGGTAACGCTCTTCCTTGACCTCTTCGGGCACCTGATCGTCGAGCGCATTCGCTTGCGCTCCCGCGACGGGTTCGAAGCGGAAGGCGCCGACGCGGTCGAGCTGCGCTTCGTCGAGCCAGTCGAGAAGATATTGGAAATCGGCCTCGGTCTCGCCCGGGAAGCCGACGACGAAGCTCGATCGGATCGAGATGTCGGGGGCGATCTGGCGCCAGCTTTTCAGCCGTTCGAGCACCTTCGCTTCGTTCGCGGGGCGCTTCATGCGCTTGAGGACGCTCGGGCTCGCATGCTGGAAAGGGATGTCCAGATAGGGAGTCAGCAGCCCTTCGGCCATCAGCGGGATTACTGCGTCGACGTGCGGATAGGGGTAGACGTAATGGAGGCGGACCCATGGGGCATGGCCTTCGCTGGTCTTGAGCTGTCCCAGTTCGCGCGCGAGGTCGGTCATATGCGCGCGGACTTCGCGGCCGTGCCACTGGCGCGGGTCGTGACGAATGTCGACGCCATAGGCCGATGTGTCCTGGCTGATGACCAGCAGTTCCTTGGTCCCCGCGGCGACAAGCTTTTCGGCCTCGCGCAGCACCGCGTCGATGCGGCGGCTGACGAGTTTGCCGCGCAGATCGGGGATGATGCAGAAGGAGCAGCTATGGTTGCAGCCTTCGGAAATCTTGAGATAGCTGTAGTGGCGCGGCGTGAGCTTCAGCCCGCCCTCTGGGACGAGGTCGATGAAGGGGCCTTGCGTCGGCGGCGCGGCGTCGTGGACAGCGTCGACGACCTGCTCATATTGATGCGCGCCGGTAACCGCGAGCACATTGGGGAAGCGCGCGCGAATAACCTCGGCCTCGTTCCCCATACAGCCGGTAACGATGACGCGGCCATTCTCCGCCATTGCTTCACCGATCGCCTCGAGGCTCTCTTCCTTCGCCGAGTCGAGGAAGCCGCAGGTGTTGACGAGCACGACGTCGGCGCCCGCATAGTCGGGCGACAGGCCGTAGCCGTCGGCGCGCAGCTTGGTCAGAATCCGCTCGCTGTCGACCAATGCCTTGGGGCAGCCGAGCGAAACCATGCCGACCTTCGGCTGGGTGGGGAGGGTTTTGACTGTCATGATTGGCGGGGCGCATAGGGGATTTTTTGGCGTTTGTCACCATGGCTGTGCTTGGCACGGCCCACATCCTTCTTCATCGCCCCTGATTTGATGCAGGATCGCGAGGCATCGCCTTCTCCCTCTTGTCGCCCTATAGCGCGACGCATCGGCATGGCATTGCAAGGGTGGTGGAGCATGATTGGCGTATTTGCGGCGATTTCGGCAGCGATTGCGGTGGCGGCGGGCGCATTCGGCGCGCATGGCGCATCGGGACCACAGGAAGCCGAATGGCTGCGCACCGGCGGGCTGTACCAGTTGATCCACGCGGTCGCGGCGATCGCGATCATGGGCATCGCGCGCGGGCCGGCAATCATGTTGCTCGTCGGGGCGGCGCTGTTCGCCGTCACCCTCTATGTCATGGCGCTTGGCGGGCCGCGTTGGCTGGGCGCGGTGACGCCGATCGGTGGGACCTTGCTGATTGCCGGCTGGCTTTGGGCCGGCTGGCTTTACTGGCGGAATTAATCGGCTTCGCACGTCTCGCAGTTGACGACCTCGACGATCATGTCGCCCGCCTGCAGCATGTTCGTTTCCTCTTCCCAAAAGCCATAGGGCTTGCCGCCGCGATAGATGCGCAGGCCGCGCCCGCCGCTCGCGAGCCGGTCTAGGCTGCCGCCGATTTCCTCGCCGCTGACTGGACGCTCGCGCAGTTGCACCTTGCCCCCGATTGCGGCGAGATCGGCCATATAGTCGGCGACATGCTCGCCCTGCGCCGATCCCGCGAGGAGCAGCCCGGTGAAGCTGACGGGATTGATGACGTTCGTCGCCCCCGCCTGCCGCGCGAGCAGTTCATTGTCCTGCGCGCGGATGACGACGCTGATCGGGACATGCGGGGCAAGATGGCGGACGGTCAGCACGATGAGGATCGAACTGTCGTCGCGTCCCGCCGAGACGAGGACGGTGTGCGCCTTGGCGATCTGGACGTCGATTAGCGTGTCGTCGTTCGAAGCGTCGCCCTGCAGCACGTTGCAACCGACGGCCTCGGCCGCCTGGATACGCGGGCCCGACTGGTCGATGACGACGATGCAGGCGGGATCGGTGCCGCGCGCGATGAGTTCGCGAACCGCCTCCGCTCCGCTGGTGCCGTAACCGAGCACGACATAATGGTCGGTGAGCTTTGCCTGGATGCGAGCCATGCGCCATTTTTCCCATGTGCGTTTGAGGACGAAATTATAGGCGGTGCCGACGAAAATGAAGAGCACCATGATGCGGATCGGGGTGACGATCACCGCCTCGATCAGCCGCGAACGGTCGGACACCGGTGCGATGTCGCCAAAGCCCGTCGTCGTGACCGAAATCATCGTGAAATAGACGACGTCGAGGAAGCTGATCTGCCCGTCGTGGCTGTCCTTCAGCCCGGCGCGGTCGATCCAGTGGACGAGCACGACGATCGCGATCAAGAAGAAAGCCACGCCGAGCCGCGTGATGACGTCGGCCCAGATCGGCCAATTACTCGCGCGCTTCAGCGGGCGAAATATATGCGGCATTTTCAGCTTGTCGGACGGCCGACGGCTCATCGGGGCGGCAACTGCTTCATCGGATCGACTGGTATGCGATTTTTGCGGAGCTGGAAATGGAGTTGCGACGTCCGGACCTGACCCGTCGCCCCTGCGCGCCCGATGACGTCGCCCATGCGGACGCTCTGGCCGCGTTTCACGTCGATCCGCCCCGCATGGCCATAAGCGCTGACCCAGCCGCTGCCATGGTTGATCAGGATGAGCCCGCCATAGACGCCGATCTGGTCGCCGGCATAAGCGACGACGCCGCCCGCGGTCGCGCGGATCGGGGTTCCGACCGCGGCGGCGATGTTGATTCCGTCGCTGCCTCCGCCGGATGCGGTGGGGCCGAAGCGCGTCAATATCGGTCCGTTGAGCGGCCATTCGAAGCGGCCGGCGAAATAGGCGGGTTCGGCGATCGCGGTGGTGACCGGCTGGCGCGGCGCGGCGCTGCCTGCGGTCGGTCGGGCCGCTTCGGCGAGTGCGGGCTGGCTGCCGGTCAGGATGTCGTCGATGTCGAGGCGGAAAGCGGCGGCGCGGGCACCGACATCGACCGTATCGCGCGGAAGGGCACGCGCGTCGGAGGGGAGGCGGAGTCGCTGACCGATGCGCAGGATATAGGGTTCGGAAAGCGCGTTGATTGTGATGATCTCGCCCCAATCGACGCCATAGGCCGCGGCGATGCCGATGCCTGTCTCGCCCGCGCCGACGCGGTGATAGAGGCCGGCGGGAACGCGGAGTTCCTGACCGAAGCGGAGCGTGTAGGGCGGCGCGAGGTCGTTCTCGATCGCAAGCGCCTCCGACCCCACGCCCGTTTTCTCACCGACCGCGCGGAGCGTGTCGCCGGGGCGGACCGAATAGACGCCGGCGTTCACGCGCACGGCATCGGTCGTGACGGATTTCAGCGTCCAGGTCGGGCGTTCATAGACGCCCGAGGCTTCGCCGAGCGGGCGGCGTTCGACGTCCGGTGTTGCGGGCGGCTGAGCGGGCCATGATGGCGGTGTCGGTGCCGCCGGAATACATCCGGCGAGCGATGCGGCGCAGAGCATCACGGCGATATGATATCGGAATTCCCCCATAGCCTGCCTTTGCCAAAGCGAGAGCGCGGTGGCTAGACTTCTGTATCACTGTGGGACGGAATTTCCGGTCTGTTGGGCCGGAGCCGTCAGCCGCCGTAGGCGCCGCGCAATGCCGCCAGCGACGCGTCATGCGTCAGGTCGAGCTGGAGCGGGGTGACCGAGATATAATTGTCGTCGATCGCCTCCAGGTCGCTGTCGTGGCCGAGGCTGTGCTCAATCCCATGGAGGCCGAACCAATAATAAAGATAGCCGCGCGGGTCGGTGCCCTCGACGATCGAGCCGCGGCCATAGTCGTGGAAGCCCTGGCGGGTGACGCGGATGCCCTGCACCTCTTCGGCCGGGATCGCGGGGAAGTTGATATTGATCAGCGTGCGTGGCGCCATCTGCATATCGAGCAACGGGCGAAGGACCTTGGAGCCCCATGCCGCGGCGGCTTCGAAGGGCACGCTGTCGCCCATGCCTTCCTTGGCATAAACCTGGCTGAGCGCGATCGAGGGGATGCCCGCGAGCGCGCCTTCGATCGCCGCCGAGACCGTCCCCGAGTAAGTGATGTCGTCGCCAAGGTTGGCGCCGCGGTTGACCCCGGACAGGATCAGGTCGGGCTTTTCGGGCATCAGCTTGCCGATCGCCATCATCACCGAATCGGTCGGGGTACCGCTGCACGACCAGCGGCGCTCTTCGTGCTGGCGGATGCGGACGGGGCGCGAAAGGGTGAGCGAGTGGCCGGCGCCCGACTGTTCCTCGGCGGGGGCGCAGACCCAGATATCGTCGCTAAGCTCGCGTGCGATCGCTTCCAGAACCGCCATGCCGGGGGCGTGATAGCCGTCGTCGTTGGTGAGGAGGATGCGCACGTTTCTGGTCTTTCTCTTTTCGTCACCCCGGACTTGATCCGGGGTCCCGCTCTGCGACGTTGAGAAGCGGGACCCCGGATTTAGTCCTGGGTGACGATGGTTTAGGTGGCCGGCGTCAGGCGGGTGATTCCGCCCATATAAGGTAGCAATGCCGCCGGAACAGTGACGCTGCCGTCGGCCTGCTGGTAATTTTCCAACACCGCGACCAGCGTGCGGCCCACGGCGAGGCCCGAACCGTTCAGCGTGTGGACGAACTCGTTGTTCTTCGCGCCCTCTCGGCGGAAGCGCGCGTTCATGCGGCGCGCCTGAAAATCGCCGCAGGTCGAACAGCTCGAAATCTCGCGATAGGCGTTCTGGCCGGGCAGCCAGACTTCGAGATCATAGGTCTTGCGTGCCGAAAAGCCCATGTCGCCGCTGCACAGCAGCATCTTGCGATAGGGCAGGTCGAGCGCTTCGAGAATCACCTCTGCCGCGCGCGTCTTGCGTTCAAGCTCGGCGTCCGAATCCTCGGGCCGGACGATCGAGACAAGCTCGACCTTCCAGAACTGGTGCTGGCGAATATAGCCGCGCGTGTCGCGCCCGGCCGACCCTGCCTCGGAACGGAAGCAGGGGGTCAGCGCGGTCATGCGGATCGGCAGATCGGCCTCGGGCAGGATTTCCTCGCGCACCGCATTGGTCAGGCTCATCTCCGACGTCGAGATAAGCCAGCGTCCATCGGTGGTCTGGAACAGATCCTCGCGAAACTTGGGAAGCTGCGTCGTGCCATAGGCGGCTTCGTCGCGGACCATCAGCGGGGTCGCGCATTCGGTGTAGCCGGCCTCGATCGTCTGCTTGTCGATCATGAACTGGCCAAGCGCGCGTTCGAGCCGCGCCATCTGCCCTTTCAGAAAGGCGAAGCGCGCGCCCGACATCTTGCCTGCGGTTTCGAAGTCGAGACCGAGCGCGGGCGCGAAATCGGCATGTTCCTGCGGGGTGAAGTCGAAGCTGCGCGGCGTGCCCCAGCGGGCGATCTCGACATTGCCGTCTTCATCCTCGCCATCGGGGACGCCGTCGGCAGGGAGGTTCGGGAGCGCGGCGAGGATGTCCTGCAGCGCGGCAAGCTGCTCGCGCTCGGCGTCTTCCTTGGCGGGGAGTGCGGTCTTGAGGTCGGCGACTTCGGCCTTCAGCGCCTCGGCCTTGTCCTTGTCGCCCTGTGCCATCGCCTGGCCGATCAGCTTCGACGCTTCGTTGCGGCGCGCGAGCGAGCCCTGAATTTCGGTCTGCAACGCGCGCAGCGACGCATCGGCCGCCACGATCTGAGCGGACAGGGGTTCGAGGCCGCGGCGCGCGAGGCCGGCGTCGAACGCTTCGGGATTTTCCCGGATCAGGCGGATATCGTGCATGCGCCGCGCTATGGCGTTGCCGCCCGCGCGGCGCAAGCCCGTCTTAGCGTTCCACTAACTTGGCGAGCTGGCCGATCGCGGTGCCCCAGCCTTCGTAGAAACCCATCTCGTCATGCTTGGCGCTGTCCTCGGGCGTCTTGTGGAGGACGCGCGCCGAATAGAGGGTGCCGCCGTCCTTCGCTTCGAAGGTCAGGATCGCGGTCAGCGCGAGCCATGGCTCGGTCGGTTGCCAGCCTTCGGTCAGGACGGTGGTGAAGACGAGGCGCTCGTTCGGGACCGCTTCGAGGAAGCAGCCATCGACATGCGGCTGGAAATCGGTGCCGGCAGCCTCGCGCATCCGCGTCACGAACCCGCCGCCGGGCCGGAGGTCGAGTTTGACGACCTGGCATTCGATCGGCGCGGGGATCCACCATTTCGCGAGATTTTCCGGCACGCTCCACGCGTCCCAGACCGCCGACGGCGGCGCGGCGATCAGGCGGGAGATGGTGAGGGTCGTGTCGTGGGTCATCATGCTTGCTCCGGGGGTGTTTGCGATTCGACGAAGGCGGCAAGGCGATCGGTGCGGCCCTGCCAGATGGCGCGTTGGCGCGAGAGCCAATCCTCCGCCGCCGCGAGCCGTTCGGCATCGACGCGGCAGGTGCGGACGCGGCCGTGCTTTTCGGTGTGGATCAGCCCCGACGTTTCGAGCACCGTCAGATGTTTGAGGAAGGCGGGGAGGCCCATTTCGAACGGTTCGGATAGCTGCTTCACCGGCGCGGCGCCTTTGAGAAGGCGGCTGACGACCGCGCGGCGCGTCGGGTCGGCGAGCGCATGGAACAGCGAATCGAGCGAGGCTTGTTGGTTCACCATATGGAGAACTATATAGATAGTTTCCTATATGGCAAACTGATTCGTGCGGACCAGAAAAAAGGGCCGTCCCGAAGGGCGGCCCTTAGTTCGGTGGTCAGGGTTAGCCCCCCAAACCGCCAGTGGATCTCTTAAGCCGCGTTGGCGTCTTCGCTGTTGCGGTTCGCCGCGCGGCGCCGTGCGACAAGCGCAGCGGCTGCAGCACCGAACAATAGCATCATCGGCGGCGCAGGAACAGGGGTCGGATCGCCCGACGACCCGCCATGGCTGCTGCTGCCGCCCGAGCTGGACGACGAGCTGCTGCTCGACGACGAAGAGGATGACGACGAGCTGGTGCTGCCGGTCGAACCGAAGCTGCTGCTGCCGCCGGTCGCGCCCGACGAGGTCGCGCCGCTCGACGTGCTGCTGGAAGACGAAGAGGAGGAGGAACTCGAGGACGAGCTGCTGCTCGAGCTGCCGCCGCGCGACGAGCTGCCCCAGCCCGAACTGCCGTGCGACGATCCGCCCTTTGACGAACTGCCCCAACCCGAACTGCCCTTCGACGAGCTGCCGCCCGACGAGGATGAGCTCGACGACGAAGAGGACGATGACGAGCTGGATGACGAGCTGCTGCTCGATGAGGAGGTGCTGACGTTACCCGATGAGGTCGAGACATTGCCCGACGAGGTCGAGGTGCTGACGCTGCCGGTCGAGGTCGAGACACCGCCCGTCGAGGTCGATGTCGAAACGCCGCCGGTCGAGGTGCTGACCCCGCCCGTCGAGGTCGACACGCCGCCCGTCGACGTGCTCACGCCGCCGGTGGACGTCGACACGCCACCGGTGGAGGTCGAGACGCCCGACGAGGTGCTGGACGAGGTCGAGACGCCGCCGGTCGTCGTCGAGGTGACGACGATGCTGCCGCTGCTGCCACCGCCGCTGCTGCCGCCGAAGAAACCGCCGAAGAAGCCGCCGCCGAAACCGCCGCCAAAGCCGCCACCGATGACGGTCACGCCGCCGCCGCTGCTGCCGCCTTCGAAGCCGCCGCGCGGGAAGGGGGCATAGGGGATCGGGGGCAGCGGGATCGTCTGCGTCACGACCTGCGTTTGCGGGGTCGCGGTGCGGATGATGCGCTTGGTCGTGACGACGCGGCGTACGCGCTTCACCGGCTTGCGCGCTGCATGACGCTTGCGGACGACCTTTTTGCCAGCGCAGGGCGAGCAGGACTGGACCGTCTGGGCGCGTGCCTTTGGAACGTCCGCAATCTGCATTGCCCCGCTACCGATGATTGCCCCGCCGCAAGTGCAGGCGCAAAGCTTGGCAAGGGCCATTCGGACAGACATAGACTTCTCTTTCTTTCCCGTTGCAGGTGCGACGCGCCAATCGACCCGGCACCCCCCGTTCACTTTCGCTATACCGCAAAAGGACAAAGCTTTGTGAACGCGGCAATTGTGTTAACCGCGTTTGCCTGTCCGAGAGCGGGAATTGCGACGCGGAATCAACAGAAATCGCGTTAACTGTCCCAAAACAGTACGTAAAATGCAGCAATTCTATGCAATTGGTTAACCTTCGGACCTAAATCGCCCTGGCGTGGGCCGCCTTTCGGGCGTCGATCAGCCATATAGAATCGCGATCGCTATGCTGTTGGTTCATCGCCGCTTCACGGGTTGCCGCTATCCGCAGCTAAGGCGCTTGTATCGTCGCCAGCGGCTGGTTATAGGCGCGCCACTCCCTGCACCGCTTGGCGGCCCGCGGGGTGACAGGAAAGGACGCGAGAGCCCCTCATGCCGACCAAGATTGCCGACGTTGGCGCAGACGCGCTTCGCGAAGCCAAATCCAATCTCGATTCGGACTATGTCCCCAGCGACGACGAAGAGTTTATGAATGAGCGGCAGCAGGATTATTTCCGCGGCCTGCTCCTCGCTTGGAAAAAGTCGATCCTGTCCGAATCCGAATCGACGCTTGCACATCTTCAGGATGGTCCGTTGCGCGAACCCGACCTTGCCGATCGCGCTTCGAGCGAGACCGACTGGGCGATCGAACTGCGCACCCGCGACCGCCAGCGCAAGCTGATCGCGAAGATCGATTCGGCGATCCGCCGCATCGACGAAGGCGAATATGGCTATTGCGCGGTGACCGGCGAGCCGATCTCGCTCGCGCGTTTGCAGGCTCGCCCGATCGCGACGATGACGCTGGAGGCGCAGGAGCGCCATGAGCGCAACGAACGGATTTCACGCGAAGATTAGTCGTAAGGGAGTCCGATCCCATTTACGATTCCGCAATGGCTGGGTTCTAGATTCCGTCCCTCGACATTCGAGTTATGGGGCGCAGCAATGGATTCACAACGACCGACATCGGTGGACGAGGAAGTCGCGGCGCTGTCGCGCAGCGCCGATCGCGACAGCCTGTTCCTGCAGGCCGGCCTGATCATCCCCGGTTGTGCCGATCCCGTCACCGTCCGTGTGCGCAACCTGTCGCCGGGCGGCATGCTGGCGGAGGCAAAGGTCAAGGTTGCGCAAGGGGCCGTCGTTGAGGTCGACCTGCGTAACGTCGGTCCGGTCGTGGGCCGGGTGATCTGGGTGGGCGAAGGTAAGTTCGGTATCGCGTTCGACCGTCCCGTCGATCCGCAGGCGGTGCGCCGCCAAGTGGTTTCGCAATCCGATCTGCCGCCGCATCTTCGGCGAACGGGGCTCGAAACGGGCCCCCTCTATCGCCGACGCTGATGCGTCCTTGAACAGGGTAGCATCAGCGGGGCGATAGCGCTGGCGATCAGGCGATCGCGAGCATCTCTTCCTTGAGTTTCAGTTTCTGCTTCTTGAGCTGCGCAAGCACACCGGTATCGGGGGCGGGACGGCGCTCTTCATTCGCAATTTTCACATCGAGGTCCGCATGTCGGGACTTCAGGGTGGAAAGGTGCGACGTGCTCATTGGCATTCTCCTTTTCGACTCGATGGGCAGGGCGGAGTAAAACATGAATCGGCCGGCATGTCGTGACGATTCGGTCAGCCGGTCCCCGTTGCGGACCAGTGGTGAACGTGGCAGGGAGGCCGTGTGAACCCAGAGGAAATTACCCAGCGCCTGGAACTGCTTCGCGTCGAGCATCGCGATCTCGACGCTGCGATCATTGCGCTTGGCGAGGCGGCGGTGCCAGACCAGTTACAACTCGCGCGGCTGAAGAAGCGCAAGCTCAGGCTGCGTGACGAGATTAGCTGGTGCGAGGATCAACTGCTTCCCGATATCATCGCCTAACGGCTTGAATCAAAACGGGACGATTTGTCCGCCAACTTTAATGGTTACCGTCATTGCCGAGGAGGCGGGGGACGTGGCATCTCCGTTTCGATAGTCGGCGGGCGAATGAATATGATGGCAATCGATGTGCCGGTGCAGCGGGCACAGGTCGAAAATCTCTATGTCGAGGCGATGTTGCTCGCCGATGAGGCGCATGCGGCCTTTGCCGTGCAGCGCGACCTTGGCGCTGCGCAGGGCAATGCGGCGGCGCAGATCGGCCTAGCGTGCGAATCGCTGAAGACGACGACACGGCTGATGCACATCATCGCCTGGCTGCTCCATCGCCGCGCGATGTTCGCGGGCGATCCGGGGGCAGGGCCGCACGACAGCGCCGCACGGATCGGCGATCCGGTGCGCGCCGACTGGGACGTTTGCGCGGGCTTCGAGGCGTCGACCGGTCGGATCATCGCGGCGAGCGAGCGGCTGTTCGAGCGTGTCGCGATGCTCGAAGCCGGGTGGGAAGCACCCGCGGTGGCGCCCGTGCAGCAACTTCTCGCGCGGCTCGAAGCGCGGCTTTGACAAGACTTTCGTGGGAGGAATGGCTTCGTCCGACCGAGCCTGGCATCTCTCTAACCGTCACCCCGGGCTTGACCCGGGGTCCCGCTATTTCGTGAAGCGTGCCGGTGCCTTCAAAAAGCGGGATCCCGGGTCAAGCCCGGGATGACGGAAGGTGGGTATCTACCGGAAGCCCCCCTATCTTTCTTCGTCATCCCGGACTTGATCCGGGATCCATAGCCGCACCATCGTCATGGACCCCGGATCAAGTCCGGGGTGACGAGGGTGGGGATCGAGCGACAGCTCACCACCCCAAAGCCGCCTTCTACGCGCCGACTCTAACCCAGCCACTCCACCCATGCGCCATGGGCATGGGCATGCGCCAGCTTCTGCGGTTCGCCGCCGGCCGGCCAGTAGCGCACGACCAGTTCATGATGATGCACCGTACGATTGGCCTCTAGCGCGATCCATGCGAGCGGGCGTTCGGGCGCCGCGCGCGCGCCGGCCGACTCCATCGCGGCGGTGATCCGCGCCTGTTGGTCGGCGGGCACATATTGCCACACGATCGAATGCATCAGCACGCGCGTCGTGCCTGGGGCCTGCGGGCGCGCAAGTTCGGCCTCGACGAAATCGGCGGCATTGGCGTGGATCAGTTGCGGCGGTTCTTCGGTTGCCGTTGCAATCGCGGCCTCGATGCGCGCGAAGCGGATATGATGCTCCGGCCAGATATAGGCCTTCAGCCGTAGCGCCTGCGCGGGGTCGGTCAGGTCGACGGGCGCGACGTCGCAGCCCTTGAGGCCGGCGAATTCGATTTCATGCTGTGGCGGATGATCGCCGCGCCAGTCAGGGCTGAAACTCATCACACGGGGCTGCGGTCCGACATGCACGCCGCCGAGGTTATAATGATAGCGGTCGATCATCAGGTTGATTCCCGCGCTCGATCCGATTTCGAGGCAGTCGAAGCGCGGCGGCAATCCCCGGTCGGCGAGCCAGAGCATCGCCGCGATGAAGTTTGACGAGCGTCCCGCCTCATTGGTCTGCGGCGGGCCGTCGAGCCAGGGGAGCAGCACCGCCTCGTGCCGCGCGACGACACCGGCGACGATTGCATCGTCGTTGATGTCTTCGGAATCGGCATAGATGGGGGCGAGTTCGTGCGCGGTTCCCGACAGGTGGAGCGCGTGGATGCCGCCGGCGGCGCGCAGCGGCAATGCGTCGGCGAGCGGCGGGCCTTGCCATCCAGCGATCCGGCGCGCGAATTCGCTCGCCGGCTTGTCGAGCAGCTTGGCCAGCGCCGCAACGACGCGTGCGGTGACGCGCGCGTCGTTGGCGCGGCAATAGGCGACCTGATTGGCAAAGGCGGTGCGGACGGCTTTCGGGCCGATTTCGGCCATGTCGATGAACTGGTATCGCTCGCTCATTGCCCTTTTCCCTCTCGCCGCTTATGGGCGCGCAAGCTTATGCCCGAACCGATCATCTTTGCCATCCCGAAAGGGCGTATCCTCGACGAGGCGCTGCCCCTGCTTGCGCGCGTCGGGATAGAGCCGTCGGACGAGTTTTTCGACAAGAAAAGCAGAGCGTTAGTTTTTGGGACAAATCAGCCGCATGTCTCGCTGATCCGCGTGCGTGCGTTCGATGTCGCGACCTTCGTCGCGCATGGCGCGGCGCAGCTCGGCATCGTCGGATCGGACGTCGTCGACGAGTTCGATTATAGCGAGCTTTACGCCCCCGTTGACCTGGGCATCGGCCATTGCCGGCTGTCGCTTGCCGGGCCCGAGGGGAGCGCGCCGCCGGGACTCGGTGAAAGCCACATCCGCGTCGCGACCAAATATCCCGGAACGACGCGCCGCTGGTTCGAGGCGCAGGGCATTCAGGCCGAATGCATCAAGCTGAACGGCGCGATGGAAATCGCGCCGAAGCTGGGACTTGCCTCGCACATCGTCGATCTGGTTTCGACCGGACGGACGCTCGTCGAAAATGCGCTCGCCGAGCAGACGATCATCAGCGAAGTATCGGCGCGGCTGATCGTCAACCGCGCGGCGTTCAAGCTGCGTTCGGCCGAAGTGCCGGCGCTCGTCGAAAAATTCCGTCAGGCGGTGGGGCAGGGCAATGCGGCGGCTTGACGCCTCCGCGCCGGGCTTCGCGGCCGAGTTCGACGCGCTGGTCAACGATCGGCGCGAGAGCGCGTCCGATGTGTCGGCCGACGTGGCGGCAATCATCGCACGCGTGAAGGCCGAGGGCGACGCGGCGCTCGCCGACTATACCGCAAAGTTCGACCGCTTCGATTTGGGCGCGCGCGGGTGGAGCATTTCGAAGGAAGAATGCGCCGCGGCATATGATGCGCTGGCGCCCGAGCTACGCGACGCGCTGAACCTCGCCGCCGACCGCATTCGCGCCTATCATGCCGCGCAGCTTCCGGAAGATCGCGATTATCGCGATGCCGCCGGCGCCCGGCTTGGCGCGCGCTGGCGCGGCGTCGATGCCGCGGGCGTCTATGTGCCGGGCGGGCGCGCCGCTTACCCCTCGTCGGTGCTGATGAACATCATCCCCGCCAAGGTCGCAGGGGTCGAACGCATCGTGATGATGACCCCGGCCCCGGATGGAGAGATCAATCCGGTCGTGATGGCCGCTGCGCATATCGGCGGGGTGGACGAAATCTGGCGTATCGGCGGGGCGCAGGCGATCGCGGCGTTGGCCTATGGTACGGATAAGATCGGTCCGGTCGATGTCGTCACAGGTCCGGGCAATGCGTGGGTGGCCGAGGCGAAGCGCCAGCTCTACGGCGTTGTCGGAATCGATATGGTCGCGGGGCCCAGCGAGATCGTCGTCGTCGCCGACGCGAAGAACGAACCGCATATCATCGCCGCCGACCTGCTCAGCCAGGCCGAGCATGATCCGACGAGCCAGTCGATCCTGTTCACGGATGATGGCGATTTCGCCGATGCCGTCGCGGCCGCGGTCGCGTACATCATTCCGACGCTGTCGACGGCAGCGACGATGCAGGCAAGCTGGGCAGACAATGGCGCCGCGATCATTGTGCCGACCCTGGCCGATGCCATTCCGCTCTGCGACCGGCTGGCGCCCGAGCATCTGGAACTTGCGGTCGACCCGGCCGAGGCTGATGCGCTTTTCGGCAGGGTGCGTCACGCCGGTTCGGTCTTTCTGGGCCGCCAGACTCCCGAGGCGATCGGCGATTATGTCGCGGGCCCGAACCATGTCCTCCCGACCGGCCGTCGCGCACGTTTTTCGAGCGGGCTTTCGGTTACCGATTTCATGAAGCGCACCAGCTTCCTCGCGCTCGACGAAGCAAGCCTCGCCGCGATCGGCCCGGCTGCGGTCGCGCTCGCGGGCGCCGAGGGGCTTCCCGCCCACGCGCTCAGCGTCCAGAATCGTCTAAAGTAGAAAAGCCATGAACAAACGCACCCAGTCCCGCTCCGCCGCCCGCCTTGCCGCCGTCCAGGCGCTCTATCAGCATGAGATGGAGGGCACGCCGGTCGCCAAGCTGATCCACGAATTCCATCAGCATCGCATCGGCGCGACGATCGAGGACGAGGAATATGCCAACGCCGACACCGCCTTCTTCGACGACATCGTGAAGGGTACGCTGGCGCGCGCGGAAGAGATCGACGCGGCGATCGTAGCGCGGCTTGCGAGCGGCTGGTCGATGGACCGGCTCGACCGCACGATGAAGGCGATCCTGCGCGCGGGCTCCTATGAACTGATGGCGCGCGGCGACGTGCCCGTCGGTGCAGTGGTCAGCGAATATGTCGACGTCGCGAAGGCGTTTTTCGATACGCGCGAGGCGGGCTTTGCGAACGGGCTGCTCGACGCGATCGGCAAGGATGTGCGCGGAACCGGCGCTTAACTTATCCGTTCGCATCGAGCGAAGTCGAGATGCTCTCGGCTTGGCGCCATCTCGATGGGTGTCTCGACTTCGCTCGACACGAACGGAAGTCACCCCTCATCGGACGAGAGGGTCATATGAGCGAAGCCGATTTCATCGCCCGTCTGCGCGCCATCGCGACCGATCCTGCCGCGCGCGGGCTTGCCGACGACGCCGCAGTGCTGGGCGACCTTGTCCTCACCCACGACATGATCGTCGAGGGCATCCATTTCCTTCCCGACGAGCGGCCTCAGGATGTCGCGTGGAAGCTTGTCGCGGTGAATCTCTCCGACCTTGCCGCGAAGGGCGCGGCGCCGCTCGGCGTGCTCGTGGGCTATAGTCTGACCGGTGACGAATTTTGGGATGCCGCTTTCGTCCGGGGGCTTGGAGAGGTGCTGCGCCGATACGAAGTGCCGCTGCTGGGCGGCGATACGGTGGGCATTCCCGAAGGCGCGCCGCGGACATTCGGGCTGACCGCGATCGGCAAGGCGCCCGCGACCGGCGCGCCTGCGCGGAGCGGCGCAAAGCCTGGCGACCAGATATGGGTCACCGGGACGATCGGCAACGCGGGGCTGGGTCTCGCGATGCGGCTGGGCCAGGTTGAACCGAACGAGACCTGCCTCGCCGCTTATGGTCGACCGCATCCGCAGTTGGCCTTTGGGCAAGCGGTGGCGCCGCACGTCCACGCGATGATGGATGTGTCCGACGGCCTGCTGATCGACGCACAACGGATGGGCGAGGCCAGTGGGTGCCAACTTGGCATCATGCTCGAAACCGTGCCGCTTTCGGCCGCGCTGCTCGCGGTGCGGCCCGATGTGCTCGACACCCGGCTCGCCGCGGCGAGCGCGGGGGACGATTATCAACTGCTGTTTACCGCGGGCCCCGAAGCGGCGGGCGCCATTCGCGAGATCGCCGCGTCGCTCGATGTCGCGGTGACGCCGCTCGGCCATGCCGGTGTCGGCGAGGGGCTCATGCTCACCCACCGGGCGCAGCGCATCGCGCTGCCCGACCGTCTCGGCTTTACGCACTAGGCCCGCTCCGGGGTGACCGTCGCGGGATATTTTGCTTTGAAATCCGTTTGATGGCAAAGCGAGCGCGTTTCGGCGGGATGCGTCCCGCCGACAGATGCGACGAATCTGAAGGGCGGATATGATCGACGGAAAGAACAGACGCTGCGGTTTGGCCAAAGCGGTGCTGGCGTTCTGTTTCTCCTGTTTCTGCTACCCCGCACCGGCGGCCGCTTTGCCCGACCCGGTCGATGTCATCCTCGTTCCCACGGTTGCGGCCGACCCTGATCCGCCATCGGTCGAAGCGTCGCCGGACCCGGTCGCGGCACTCGCGCGCGACTGCGAAGGGGGCGATGCAGAGGCGTGCACGCGGCTCGCCTATCACCATCACGAAGGCGACGGCGTTCCCCGTGACGACGCACGCGCGACCCCGCTTTTCGCTCGCGCTTGCGATCTTGGCGACATGACGGGCTGCACGATGGCGGGCTATGCCCATAGCGAGGGATGGGGCGTGGAACGCTCGCACGAGCGGGCCGCGACCTATTATGCGTTCGCCTGTTACGGCGAAGAGGCGACGGCCTGTTCGAACCTTGGCCTCTCCTACGTCGGCGGGGATGGCGTTCCCAAAGATCCGCAGCGCGCGATAAAGCTGTTCCGACAAGCTTGCGATCTGGGAAGCGTATCGGGCTGCGCGAACCTTGGCGCTTCTTATTCGCTGGGCAAGGGCGTCGCGCCGAACCAGCGCCAGGCGGCACGGCTCTTCAAACGCGCGTGCAAGGCCGACGACCAGCACGCCTGTTATAATCTTGGCGTTCTCCATCGCGACGGGCTCGGCATGCCGCGCGACTACAAGCAGGCCTTTGCGCTGTTCGAGCAAAGCTGCCGCGCCGACGACGCGTCGGCCTGCGGCAATCTGGCGATGCTGGTGAACGACGGTCGCGGCGTCCGGCGTAATCGCCAGCGTGCGCTCGAACTGTTCGACAAGGCGTGCGGACTGGGCGAGGCCGAAAGCTGCTTCACGCTTGGGCGGGCCTATCAGACCGGCAAGGGGATCGAGCGTAACAATGCGCGTGCGATCGAACTACTTGAGCGGGCGCTGAAGCTCGATCCCGAAACCGAATCTGCCGCCGACGCGCGCAAGGCGCTGGCGGCGGCGCGCGGCGAACCCGCGTAGGCGGGTTGGCTTGGCGGCGCGGAAGTCACGGTAAACTGCCGAATAAGCGGGGTTGCGCGGGGCTTTCTTTCTTCCCATAACTCGACGTCCAAATTTGGGGCGGTCGCATCAGGGGAGAGAGCGAACCGGCATCAATAAGTCGGACGTGCTCGACTGCTATCTTCTGCGTCGCCCTTCTCATGGGGAAGGAATAGTCACGCATGAATCCGGTTTTGATCGCGATAGCGTGCGGCCTTTTGGCTGTGCTCTATGGATTCATTACCTCGCGGCAGGTGCTCAGCGCCTCCGCCGGTAATGAAAAAATGCAAGAAATCGCCGCCGCCATTCAGGAAGGCGCCAAGGCCTATCTCGGCCGCCAATATCGCACCATCGCTATCGTCGGCGTCGTCGTCGCCATTCTGGTCGGGCTGTTTCTTGGCCCGATTTCGGCCACCGGCTTCGTCATCGGCGCCGTGCTGTCGGGCGTCGCCGGCTTCGTCGGCATGAACATCTCGGTCAAAGCCAACGTCCGCACCGCGGCGGCGGCGCAGACCGGGCTGCAGGCGGGCCTCACCATGGCGTTCCGCGCCGGCGCGATCACCGGGCTGCTCGTGGCGGGGCTTGCCCTCCTCGCGATCTCGGTCTTCTTCTGGTATCTGATCGGTCCCGGCGGCTACACCGTCGGCGGCGATGACCGCACCGTCGTCGACGCGCTCGTCGCGCTTGCCTTCGGCGCCTCGCTGATCTCGATCTTCGCGCGTCTCGGCGGCGGCATCTTCACCAAGGCCGCTGACGTCGGCGCCGACCTTGTCGGCAAGGTCGAGGCCGGAATTCCCGAAGATGATCCGCGCAACCCGGCCGTGATCGCCGATAACGTCGGCGACAATGTCGGCGACTGCGCCGGCATGGCAGCCGACCTTTTCGAAACCTATGTCGTCACGGTCGGCGCCACCATGGTGCTGATCGCGCTGCTTCTGAAGGGCGCGGGCGACATGCTGCTTCCGCTGATGACGCTGCCGCTCCTGATGGGCGGCGTGTGTATCATCACCTCGATTATCGGCACCTATTTCGTTCGCCTCGGCAGCGGGAAGAATGTCATGGGCGCGATGTACAAGGGCTTCCTTGTCACCGCGGTCCTCTCGATCCCGGCGATCTGGTTCTCGACCAGCTATGTCCTCAAGGGTGACATGGCGACCGACATCACGGGGACGACGTTCAACGGCAGCGATCTTTTCTATTGCTCGCTGCTCGGGCTCGTCATCACCGGCCTGATCATCTGGATCACCGAATATTACACCGGCACCAACTATCGCCCGGTGCGTTCGATCGCCAAGGCTTCGGAAACGGGCCATGGTACGAACGTGATCCAGGGGCTTGCCATCAGCCTTGAATCGACTGCACTGCCGACGCTCGTAATCTGCGTCGGTATCATCGTCGCCTTCCAGACGGCAGGCATCGTCGGCATCGCCTTTGCGGCAACCGCAATGCTGGCGCTCGCCGGCATGGTCGTCGCGCTCGACGCTTATGGTCCTGTTACCGACAACGCCGGCGGCATTGCCGAAATGGCGGGCCTCGACGACTCGGTTCGTGAAAAGACCGACCTGCTCGACGCCGTGGGCAACACGACCAAGGCGGTGACCAAGGGCTATGCCATTGGCTCGGCGGGTCTCGCGGCGCTGGTGCTGTTCGGTACCTATACCGCGGACATCACCGAATATTCGGCCAAGCTCGGGCTGACCGAACCGCTGACCTTCTCGCTGTCGTCGCCCTATGTCATCGTCGGGCTGCTGCTCGGCGCGCTCCTCCCGTATCTGTTCGGTGCGATGGGCATGACCGCGGTCGGCCGTGCGGCGGGTGAAGTGGTCAAGGACGTCCGTGACCAGTTCAAGAATAACCCGGGCATCATGACCTATGAATCGAAGCCCGACTATGCGCGCACGGTCGACCTGGTCACCAAGGCGGCGATCAAGGAAATGATCATCCCGTCGCTGCTGCCGGTGCTGGCACCGATCGTGGTGTATTTCGCAATCCGTGCGGTGGCCGGTCCGGCCGAAGCGCTCGAGGCGCTCGGCGCGCTTCTGCTCGGCGTGATCGTCGGCGGCCTGTTCGTCGCCATCTCGATGACCTCGGGCGGCGGCGCGTGGGACAACGCCAAGAAGTATATCGAGGACGGCAACCATGGCGGCAAGGGCAGCGAGGCTCACAAAGCCGCGGTGACCGGCGACACCGTGGGCGATCCGTACAAGGATACCGCGGGCCCGGCAGTCAACCCGATGATCAAGATCACCAACATCGTGGCGATCCTGCTCCTTGCGGCGCTGGCGCACGGCGCGGTCTAAGCTGCGTCCCTTAGGGAAAGAAAGAGCCCCGCCGGAGCGATCCGGCGGGGCTTTTCTTTGGCGGCTTTGAGATGGGGAGTGGGCGTTCAGCCGCCTACTTCCGTCATCCTGGGCTTGACCCGGGATCCCGCTTTTTGCGCGCGCTCCCGATCCGCCTCAAGCGGGACCCCGGGTCAAGTCCGGGGTGACGATAACAGAGAGGTCCGCAACCGGCAGAATGCAGTTGCTCAAGTCGCGGACGTCGCCTTCATCTGCTGCGCATAGCCCGCCTGCACCATGGTGCTCATCCGGTCGAACAGCGCGTCGGGATCGCCGCGACGCAGGGCTGCGATCGCTGCTTCCGCGCCTTCTGCAACGATCAACTCGCGCGTCCCCGCATCGACCGCCGCCAGCATCTGCGCCGCCGCATCGTCAGGCGACAGGCCATTTTCGATCGCGGCGTCGCTCTCTCCGCGGACGCTGCCGTCTGCGTTCAGCGCATTGCGGCTGACGTTGGTGCGGACCGATCCGGGCGCGACGACCAGTATCTTCAGCCCCAGATGTTCATTCTCGGCGCGCACGGCGTCATGGTAACCGATAATGCCATGCTTCGCCGCCGAATAGGCGCTGCGCAGCGGCACGCCCGCGATGCCCGCGACGCTCGATATCGCGATGATCTGTCCTCCGCCGGCGCCGACCATGCGCGGCAGCAACTGCTGGGTCAGCGCGATCGGGGCGAGCAGGTCGACCCCGATGATCTGTTGATAGACCGCAAAGTCGGTCTCGATCGCAAGGCTGCGCTGCGAGATGCCCGCGTTGTTGACCAGCCCGTCGATGCGACCCAGCCAGTCCCACGCCTGATCGGCAATGGCGGGCAGGGTGGCATAGTCCGTCGCCTCGAACGGCAGGATGAGCGTTTCGGTGGCGCAGTCGGCGGCCACGGCTTCCAGAGCCGCGACATTCCGTCCCGACAGGATCAGCTTCGCGCCGCGTGCGCCCAGCGCACGCGCCAGCGCCGCACCGATGCCCGACGACGCTCCCGTGATCCACCAAACTTGATCCTGCATACCGGCTCCCTATCTATGATTTCGTTTCAACCTGAAACGGGTGTGGATGGCCGTCAAGGTGCCAACCGACGCATTTCCGTGCGGGGCTGGTAATTTTGTTGCGAATCTGTTATAATGAATTCAACACGCCGACACTGTGCCTCTTCCCGCCGCCGGGCTGAGGTATCCTTGGCGTTTCCGATGGAGCCACATCCCTTGTCAATCTGACTGGCTAGCGCCGCCCTACCAGCCCAATCCCCCTCCCGCAGAGGGCCGGATATACCGCTGTTCACGCGCTTTCCTGTCCCCCCGACAAGGCCAATGAAAGGAACTTGAATGTCCGCAAGCACGCCCGTCTTCGAAGTCGGTGACTATGTCGTTTATCCCAAACATGGCGTGGGGCGCGTCATCGAGTTGCAAAAGTCCGAAATCGCCGGAATGCAGCTCGAACTCTATGTCCTCCGCTTCGAAAAGGAAAAGATGACGCTTCGCGTTCCGACCAACAAGGCTGAAGGCGTCGGCATGCGCAAGCTGTCGTCGGATAAGACGCTGAAAGAAGCGCTGCAGGTCCTGACCACCAAGCCGAAGGTGAAGCGCACCATGTGGTCGCGCCGCGCGCAGGAATATGAAGCGAAGATCAATTCGGGCGACCTCGTGTCGATCGCCGAAGTGACCCGCGACCTGTTCCGCGCCGACGACCAGCCCGAGCAGAGCTATTCGGAACGTCAGATCTTTGAAGCGGCATCGAGCCGCCTCGCGCGCGAACTCGGCGCGATGGAAGAAAGCGACGAAAAGACGGCGCAGGCGAAGATCCTCCAGATCCTCAACGAGCATGCGCCGCTCTATTACGCCGAAAAAGTGTAATCGCGTCCACAGCGATGAAGGAAAGGGCGGTCTGGTAGGGCCGCCCTTTTTCGTTTCAGGGCCCTCTTTCGCGTCATGCATGGATGACGAAGGGTTGGAATATCCTACGGGTAAGTGGCGCTGACGAAATATAACCCGTCGGGCGGCGCGTTGAGGCCGAGTGCGTTGCGGTCGGCGGCATCGAGTGCCGCTTTCAGGTCGCGCGCAGTCCACTTGCCGTAACCGACGAGCGCAAGACAGCCCACCATCGAGCGTACCTGGTGGTGCAGGAAACTACGCGCCGCCGCCTCGACGATGATCTCTTCGCCATGACGGCTGACGGTCAGCCGATCCAGGGTCTTCACCGGACTTTGCGACTGGCAATGCGCCGAGCGGAAGGTGGTGAAGTCATGAAGTCCGATGAGTTGCTGCGCCGCGGCGTGCATCGCATCGGCATCGAGCGGTCGGGCGACCTGCCACGACAATCCCTTGTCCCACGTCAACGGCGCGCGGCGATTGACGATACGATATTCGTACGACCGGCCGGTGCAGGCAAAACGTGCATGCCAATCGTCGGGCACGATCTCGCAGCCGACGATCGCGACCGGGGCCGGGCGAAGCTGCGCATTCAGCGCCTCGGTCAGCTTGAACGGGGTCAGCGGCTTTTCGATATCGACATGCGCGCGCATCGCGATCGCATGGACACCCGCGTCGGTGCGCCCGGCGCTGAGCACCTGTACCGTTTCGGCGGTGAAGCGGTGGATCGCTTCCTCGATAACCTGTTGGACGCTGGGGCCGTGCGCCTGCCGCTGCCAGCCCATATAGGGGCGGCCGTCATATTCGATCGTGAGCGCGAAACGTGTCATGCGAGGCGCGTGCCTGCGGGGACCGGCCGTCCGCGGAGCAGTTCGGCCGTGTCCATCGCGGGCTTTCCGGCGCGCTGCACGCGCGTCGCGCGGATTGCGCCGGGGTTGCAGGCGATGGTGAGATTGTCGTCGAGCGTGACCCCGGGCGCGGCGCCCGCAACACTGTCGGATGGATGCACGGCTTCGGCCGCCAAAATCTTGTAGCGCTCGCCCTCAAATTCGAAAAAGGCGCCGGGCACTGGATTGAATGCGCGGATTTGCCGTTCGACCTGCACAGCGCTCGTCAGAAAATCGAGCCGCGCCTCGCTCTTGTCGATCTTCGCCGCATAGGTGACCCCCTCTTCGGGCTGGGGCTCGGGCGGGAAGGCGTGGAGATCGCTCAGCACGCGCCGCATCATCAGTGCGCCCATTTCGGCGAGTTCATGGGTCAGGATGCCCGCGTTCTTGCGCCCCATCGGCGTCGTCTCGATCAGCCGCATCGCGCCGGTGTCGAGCCCGATGTCCATCTGCATGATCGTCACGCCGGTCTGGGTATCGCCCGCGAGGATCGCGCGCTGCACCGGCGCTGCTCCACGCCAGCGGGGCAGGACCGAGCCATGGACGTTGAGACAGCCCTCACGCGGAGCGTCCAGGATCGGCTGCGGCAGGATCAGGCCATAGGCAGCGACCACCGCGATATCGAGGTCGAGCGCGGCGAATTCGGCCTGCGCCTCTTCGGTCTTGAGGCTCTTTGGCGTGCGGACGGGCAGGCCATGATCCTCGGCCCAGACCTGCACCGGGCTCTTCTGCAGTTTCTTGCCGCGCTGCGCCGGCCGTGGTGGCTGGGTATAGACGGCCACGATGTCGTGCCCCGCCGCGTGGAGCGCGGCGAGCGTCGGTACCGCGAAGGGCGGCGTTCCCATGAAGGCGATGCGCATGGGCTGCGCCTTTGGCGGAGGATGCGGCGCGGCGCAAGGCCAACGCTCCTCACATCCGTCACCCCGTGATCTGGGGTCACGCTTCCCACCGTCGCGGAGCGGGACCCCGGATCAAGTCCGGGGTGACGAGGGAGGGATATTGTGCACCGATTGCACACTCACTACCAACGCAACATGGCCTCCACCGAAATCGAAGCGCTCGTCCAGCAACTCGCCCGCCTGCCGGGCCTCGGCCCGCGTTCGGCGCGGCGCGCGGTGCTGCATCTGATGAAGAAGCGCGAGAGCAGTTTTGCGCCGCTGCTCGCCGCGCTGCAGACGGTATCCGAACGGCTCGTCACCTGCGGGATTTGCGGCAATGTCGATACGCAGGACCCCTGCGCCATCTGCGCCGACCCGCGCCGCGATGCGCGGTCGCTGTGCGTTGTCGAGGAAGTGTCGGACCTGTGGGCTCTCGACAAGTCGCGGCTGTTTCCGGGAAAATATCACGTCCTCGGCGGACGATTGTCGGCGCTGGAGGGCGTGCGGCCGCAGGACCTCAGCATCGATGCGCTCGTCGCACGCGTTGCGGCGGGCGGCATCGACGAGGTCGTGCTGGCGATGAACGCGACCTTGGAAGGGCAGACGACGGCGCATTATCTCGCCGAGCGGCTGGAGGGCTATCCGGTGCGCCTGACGCAGCTCGCGCATGGCCTGCCGGTGGGCGGCGAACTCGATTATCTTGACGAGGGAACGCTGGCGCAGGCGCTGAGGGCCCGTCGGCCGGTAGGGTGACTCAAGGCTGCGGCGTCAACGCTTCCAACTTCCGTCCCATCAGCTTTTCGATCAATCCACGATAATAGGCAGCGAGTTCGGGTTCGTCGCCGATGATCTCCAGCGCACGGGCGATCGGCACCCAGCCGTTGGCGCCGTTGACGAAGATGGCGGCCCCGGTCCGGCGGTCGGGGGAGAAATAGACAAGGTCGGTCTGCCCCTCGTCATTCCCCGTGTGCTGCAGGATCAAATGTTTCCCATAATCATGGGCCTGCCAGCCAAATGTGTAGCCATATCGATCGGGGCAACGCCGCACGAAGGGCTTTTCGCAGCCGTAGCGATCATCGTCCGCGAGCGAGGTCAGAATCGTTTCTCGTATCTGCCGTGTTTTCGAACGTTTCGCCGATGCGGCGATGAGCCGTTTCAGGAAGGCGGCATAGGCGTCGGGGGTCGCGATCAGGTCATAGGCTGCACCAATACCCGTCCCTTCGCGCAAACCCGGATAAGTTGAAGCCAGATCGAGCGTGGCACCCTCTGCATCGTATGGCAGTGCCAGTTGTCCTTCCGTCCAGTCGGGGAGCTCGCCAACCGCCATTCGGTCGATATGCCAAGGGCGAAACAGGGTTTCGGCGGCAAGGAGGCGAAAGGGTTTTCCCGTCTTTGCTTCGGCATAACGCGCCGCAAGTTCGATCCCCGCGCCCGAATAGCGATAGCGCGTGCCCGGCGTCCAATCGAAGGCGAGTTTGCCGTCGGCGTAATCGTCGGGCCAATTGCGCAATCCGGATCGGTGCGCCAACAAAATGCGCGTGGTAAGCAAGGCATAGCGCGGGTCGCGGTCGATGTCGGCGGATTTGACCGTTCGGGCGATCGGTTCGTCCAGGTCAATCCGGCCGTCGGCCGCCAGCGCGAGCAAGGTTTCCGCGGTCACCGTTTTGGCGATGGACGCTGTGTTGAAGGCGGTCCGGGCGGTTATCGGCACCCCCGGGCTCTGCTTTCCATAATGGCCCGACCAGATGATGCGGCCGTCGCGGATGACCGCGATGCCGATTCCGCCGATCTTCTCATCTTTCACGATTGACGGCATCCGGCGCGCCATTTCGACATCGAGTTTGGCGGCAGCGGGCGCCATGTCGCGGGCGTCGGCGCGATCCGCGGACCAGGCCCCGACAAGGATCGGAATCGCCAGAAGCAAAAGTCTCATCACATCTCCAAAGCCGGCGATTGCGGTCCGACTGTTACGGCCGCGCGATGAGCGCCGTGTGAATGCGCTACCTCTTGACCCGGCGCCTTCCCGACCATACCTGCACGCCATGGCCTTACTCCCTATCATAGAGACCCCGGATCCCCGGCTGCGCGTCATTTCGAAGCCCGTCGAGACATTCGATGCCGAGCTGAAGACGCTGGTCGCCGACATGTTCGAAACGATGTACGACGCCCCCGGTATCGGGCTGGCCGCGATCCAGGTCGGGGTGGCGAAGCGCATCCTCGTCATCGACCTGCAGGAAGCCGATCCCGAAGACCCCGAGGGTAAGAAGGTCATCCGCGAGCCGCGCGTCTTCATCAATCCCGTCTTCTCTGACGAGAGCGAGGAGCATAGCATTTATCAGGAGGGCTGCCTGTCGGTCCCCGAGCAATATGCCGACGTGACGCGTCCCGCCGAGGTCACCGTCGACTGGCAGGACGAAGACGGCAAGCATCACCAGGAACGCATGACCGGATTGATGGCGACGTGCATTCAGCATGAGCACGACCATCTGGAGGGCATCCTGTTCATCGATCATCTGTCGCGGCTGAAGCGCGAGATGGTGCTGAAGAAGCTGGCGAAGCTCCGCAAGGCTGCGTGACCGGCGCATAACCGACAAAAAGAAACCCCGGCTTCCACCGGGGTTTCTTTTTGTGTGCAATGTCGGTCGGGTTTACCCCGCCTTTGCCACCGCGACCATCGCCGGGCGCAGCAGCCGATCCTTCAGCATATAGCCCGCCTGCATTTCCTGCACGATTGTGCCGGGCGTCTGATCGCTCGGGATTTCGAGCATCGCCTGATGCTGGTTCGGGTCCAGTGGCAGGCCGATCGCCGCGATGCGGGTGATGCCGTTGCGTTCGAAGACGCTGAGCAATTCCCGCTCGGTAGCTTCGAGGCCCGTGATCAGCGGCTTGATCGCCTCGGCGGCGCGCTGTTCGTCGCTGAGCGCGGCGAGCGCGCGGCCGAGATTGTCGGCAACCGACAGGATGTCGCGCGCGAATTTGGTCGCGGCATAGGCGTGCGCGTCGGCGATTTCCTTGTCCTTGCGGCGCGTGACATTCTGCGTCTCGGCGCGCGCATAGAGCAAGTCCTGCTGGAGCGCGGCGACTTGTTCGGCAAGCTGTGCCAGTTCTTCATTCTCGCCCTGCGCGGGGTTCGCCGCGTCGGCGGTTTCAACTTCGGGGTTCGCGCCGTCGTCGACCGGCGTGTCATTTTCAATGTTCGTCATAAACCTATCGTATCAGTCTGGAGAGCGATTGTGCGGTAAAATCCACCATGGGAACGATCCGGGCATAGTTCAAGCGCGTCGGGCCGATGACCCCGACCACGCCGACGACACGTCCGTCCGATCCGCGATAGGGCGCCGCTATCACGGACGAGCCCGAAAGCGAGAATAATTTATTCTCCGACCCGATGAAAATTCGTGTCGCGGCGCCCTCGCGCGCGCTGTCGAGCAATTGCGCGATGTCCTGCTTGGTTTCGAGCTCGTCGAGCAACTGGCGTACGCGGTCGAGGTCGCCGACCGCATTTTCGTCGAGCAAGTTGGCCTGCCCGCGGACGATCAGCACCGGGCGGTCGGCCCCGTCGGACGACCATATGGCTAGGCCGCGGCTGACCAGATCCTGCGCGGCGCGGTCGATCGCGATACGCTCGGCCTCAATCTCATGGCGAACGCGCGCCATCGCTTCAGTCAGCGTCAGACCCGACAGCGTCGCGCTGATATAATTTCCCGCCTCGACCAGCGCCGACGGGTTGAGCCCCACCGGAATGTCGATGACGCGGTTCTCGACCGTTCCGTCACCCGCGACGAGCACCACAAGCGACTGGCTCGCCGACAAAGGCACGAAGGCGAGCTGTTTGAGCACGCGTTCATGCTTGGGAACGAGCACGAGGCCCGCGCACGCCGACAGCCCCGACAGGGCCGACGTCGCCTGCGCGAGCGCGCTTTCGATCGGGCCGGCGTCCGACAGGCTCGCCTCGATTTGCGCGCGATCCTCAGCCGAGGGCTCGGCAACCTGCATCATCCCGTCGACGAAAAGACGCAGCCCCTGTTCGGTCGGCAGGCGCCCGGCGCTGGTGTGCGGGCTGGCGAGCAGGCCGAACTCCTCCAGATCCTGCATCACGTTGCGGATCGACGCGGGCGAAAGGTTGAGCGCCGCGAGCTTCGACAAGGTGCGCGATCCGACCGGTTGGCCGGTTTCAAGATAGGCATCGACGACCAGCCGGAACACGTCGCGGGCGCGCGTGGTGAGTTCGGTGATCGGCGGGGTGGTCATAAGAGGGATTTAGGGATGGGGAGGGGTTGGGGCAAGCTTTGCTGGCCTGTGCGCGCAAGTCGCGTTAGCCTCCGCCGGGGAGAAAATTCATGACGACACCGCCACTCGACCGCGACGATCCGCTGAGCGACTTCGACCACCGCGACATCGTCCTGCTCGGTCGCAAGCATCGCGTCTACACAATGGGCAGCGGCCCCGCGGTGATCGTGATGACCGAAATGCCCGGCATCAGCCCGCATGTCGCGCGGTTCGCGCGCTGGGTCCGCGATGCGGGCTTTACCGTCTATATGCCACATATTTTCGGCAAGGATGGGGCGGTGCCCCGGGCGCCTCGCATGTTGTTCACGATGATCGGGGGGTGCATCAGCCGCCAGTTTCGCGCCTTTCAGGCCAACGAAAGCTCACCCGCGACACAGTGGCTGCGCGCATTGGCGGCGCAGGCGCACAAGGAATGCGGCGGCAAGGGCGTCGGCGCGATCGGTATGTGCTTCACCGGCAATTTCGCGCTGTCGATGATGCTCGAACCATCGGTGCTCGCACCCGTGCTTGCGCAGCCGTCGCTGCCGCTGAGCGACCCGGCCGGAATGCACATTGCGCCGGATGAGCTTGCAGTGGTGAAGGCCCGGATGGACGCTGAGGATCTGACGGTGCTCGCATATCGGTTCGAGGGCGACAAATATTGTAAGGCGGCGCGCTTTGCCGCCTATGAGGATGCACTCGGCGATCGGTTTATCGGCAAGGTGCTGCCCGACAGCGCGGCGAACCCCGACAGCCCGATGAAGAACCCGCATAGCGTCGTGACCATCCATCTGATCGACGAGGCGGGCCAGCCGACGGCGCAGGCGCGCGACGAAATCCTCGATTTCTTCAAGATGCGGTTGAGCGAATGAGGCCGGCGGCCTAAGGGCCACCGCAATCACCAATCGAAAGGATAGTTTATGCGCCCCTCAGGCCGCGCGCCCGATCAGATGCGCCCCATCGGAATTGAAACCGAATTCACCATCCATGCGGAGGGCAGCGTCCTCGTCAGCTTCGGCAATACGAAGGTGCTTGTGACCGCCAGCGTCGACGAGAAGGTGCCGTCGTGGATGCGCGGCAAGGGCGCGGGCTGGGTCACCGCCGAATATGGCATGCTGCCCCGCGCCACGCACACGCGCGGCAGCCGCGAAGCGGCGAAGGGCAAGCAGTCGGGCCGGACGCAGGAAATCCAGCGACTTATCGGGCGTAGCTTGCGCGCCGTCGTCGATATGAAGAAGCTCGGCGAGCGCCAGATCATCATCGATTGCGACGTGATCCAGGCCGACGGCGGCACGCGCACGGCGTCGATTTCGGGCGCGTGGGTCGCGCTGCGCCTTGCGGTCGACAAGCTGCTTGCGGCGAAGACGATCGCCGAAGATCCAATCACGGACAAGGTCGGCGCGATCTCGTGTGGCATCTATAATGGCACGCCGGTGCTCGACCTCGACTATGATGAGGATTCGGTCGCCGAGGCCGACGGCAATTTCGTGCTCACCGCGAAAGGCCAGATCGTCGAAGTGCAGGCGAGCGCCGAGGGCGCGACCTATGACGAGGAAGGCCTGCTCCGTCTGCTCCGCCTCGCGCGCATCGGCTGCGGCGAAATCTTCGCGGCTCAGGACAAGGCGACGGGGCGCTGACATGACGCGCAGGCTCGCCCCCGGCAAGCTGGTCATCGCCAGCCACAATGCAGGCAAGGTGCGCGAAATTCGCGCGCTGCTCGACCCGTTCGGGATCGAGCCCGTGTCGGCGGGTGACCTCGGGCTTCCCGAGCCCGAGGAGACGGGGACGACCTTTCGCGAAAACGCGCTGCTGAAGGCGCACGCAAGCGCTTCGGCGGCGGGCTTGCCCGCACTTGCCGACGACAGCGGGCTCGAGGTCGCGGCGCTCGGCGGGCGCCCTGGCGTCTATACCGCAGACTGGGCCGAACGGCAGGTGTTCGAGGGCGAGCCCGGCCGCGACTGGTATATGGCGATGGGCAAGGTCGAAGGGCTGCTGGCCGAGCAGGGGCCGGACGTCGACCGCAGCGCCTGCTTCGTCTGCACCCTCGCGCTTGCCTGGCCCGACGGCCATGCCGAAGTGTTCGAGGGGCGGGCGCAGGGCAGCCTGACGTGGCCGCCGCGCGGGCTGCTGGGCTTCGGTTATGATCCGGTGTTCGTGCCGACCGGTAACGCACTGACTTATGCGGAAATCGATCCGGCGGAAAAGCATGCGATCAGCCACCGCGCCGATGCGTTTGCGAAGCTGGTGGCGGGGGCTTTTCAGCAAATCGATTGAGGTTGCGGGAAGGGCGAACTCGCGCCATGCTCCAGCGATGATCGTCGAACTTAATGGTCTTGCGGGGGTAGGCAAACTGACCCATTGGCCGGATAGTCGCGCAGTCTCTCGACGCGCGGCTGATCGACAATCACACGATTTACGATCCCGCGTTTGCGACCACCGATTTCGGATCCGAAGAATTTCGCAAGTCGGTCAGAGCCGTGCGCGCCATCGTTTTTGATCGTGCGACACATCTGCCGCGCAGTACGCCGATCTTGCTGACCATCGCACCGGGGCGTGATCGCAACTGGGGCGAGGAGTGGCAGGACGCGATCCGTCGGCTCGCCGATGCGCGCGGTGTTCCACTATATGGAGTGCATCTGCGCTGTGCCCCCGCCGAGCTTGCGCGGCGGATCGCCGATCCCGGCCGCGCGGGAACGCGAAAGCTGACCGATGCGGCGGTCCTTGCTGACGGCGCTGAAAGACCTGTCTTGCTCGATCATTGCGACAGACGGTTCGATCTCGATATTACCGCGTTATCAGCGGCAGAGGCAGCAGAAGCCATATTGCGCTGGGTGCGCGGCGAGGCGGGCTGACTTTCCGGGACGATGCCCTATATCGCCCCACATGCCCGAGCCGCTTGCCCTTTATGTCCATTGGCCGTTTTGCGTCAGCAAATGCCCCTATTGCGACTTCAACAGCCATGTCCGCGAAAGCGTCGATCAGGCGGTGTGGCGCGAGGCGTTGCTCGCCGACCTGCGGCATGAGGCGGCGTTGCTGCCGGGGCGGACGGTCGGGTCGATCTTCTTCGGCGGCGGTACGCCCAGCCTGATGCCGCCTGCGACTGTTGCGGCTGTGATCGCGGCGGCGGGCGACGCGTGGGGCCTCGCCGATGACGTCGAGATCACGCTTGAGGCCAACCCCAATTCGGTCGAGGTCGCCAATTTCGCCGACCTTGCTGCGGCCGGGGTCAACCGCGTTTCGATAGGCGTGCAGAGCTTCGATTCCGAAGTGCTTGAATTTCTTGGCCGCGCGCACAGCGAGGACGAGGCGCGCCGTGCCATCGCGACCGCGCAGGAGCATTTCGCGCGCGTAAGCTTCGACCTGATCTATGCGCGGCCTGGCCAGTCGATGGCCGCATGGGAAGCCGAACTGGCGGGAGCGCTCGCCTTCGGCACCGACCATCTCTCGCTCTATCAGCTCACCATTGAGCCCGGCACGCGCTTTGCGACGCTCGCGGCGAAGGGCGATCTTATTATCCCAGACGGTGATACCGCCGCCGATCTGTTCGACGCGACACAGGCGATGACGCGCGCGGCCGGCTTGCCGCGGTACGAGGTGTCGAACCATGCGCGCGTCGGGCAGGAGAGCCAGCACAATCTGGCATATTGGCGTTACGCTGATTATGCGGGGGTCGGTCCCGGCGCGCACGGGCGGCGCCTCGCGCAGGCGACCGAGCGGCACAAGAAGCCCGAAAATTTCATCGCGGCGGTGGAGCGCAACGGCCACGGCCTGAAAGTCGAAACCGACCTGCCGGCGCACGAACGTGCGACCGAGGCGATGTTGATGGGGCTGCGGCTGACCGACGGGATCGACCTGGCGCGGATCGAAGCGCGGAGCGGGCTGCTACGTGAGGCGTTCGTCGATGCCGACGCGGTGGCACGGCTGACCGCGCAGGGGTTGATGTGGCAAAACGGCGATCGGCTGGCGGTGAGCGACGACGGGATCCTGCTTCTCGACAGCATCCTTTCCGAGGTTGTCAAAACCCACTAGCTTACTCTCGACCCGTTCGTGTCGAGCGAAGTCGAGACACCCCTCGACCTAGCGCGCCGCCGATGGGCATCTCGACTTCGCTCGATGCGAACCGGAATGGGGATATGGTTTGCCGCAGCATTTGATCCGCGACTGGGATGCCCATCTGGCGCACGAGAAGCGCCGGTCGGAGCATACGCGCCGCGCCTATATAGCGACCGCCGAGCGTTTCTGCGACTTCCTGTCGCGGCATCGCGGGGGTGCGGTAGATGCGCGCATGCTGAAGGCACTGACCCCGAACGACCTGCGCGCCTATCTCGCCGACCGCCGGGCCGAGGGGCTTGGCAATGCGTCGGCGGCTCGCGAGCTTTCGGCCCTGCGCACTTTCCTGCGTTTTGTCGGCGGGTCGAATGCCAGCGTGCCGCAGATGCGCGGGCCTCGGGTGAAAAAGGGGCTGCCGCGCCCTGTCTCGCCCGCCGAGGCGTTGCAACTTGCGCAGGATGTAGAGGACAATGCGCGCGAGGGTTGGGTCGGTGCGCGCGATTTTGCGCTGCTGTTGCTGCTCTATGGCGCCGGGCTGCGCATCGGCGAGGCGCTGTCGCTCACGGGCGCGGCGTTGCCGCTCGGCGAGACATTGCGCGTGACGGGCAAGCGGAACAAGACGCGCATCGTGCCGATCCTGCCCGCCGTCGCGAGCGCGGTGTCGCGCTATGTCGAGGCTTGTCCCTGGCCGATCGCCAAGGATACGCCGGTCTTCCTCGGCGCACGCGGAGGGCCGCTTCAGCCCGGCGTCGTCCGCGCCAGCGTCCGCTCGGCTCGCCGCGCGCTGGGGCTTCCCGAACGCACGACGCCGCACGCCCTACGCCACAGTTTCGCGACGCATTTGCTTGCCGGGGGTGCCGATCTGCGCAGCCTTCAGGAATTGCTCGGTCATGCGAGCCTTGCCTCGACGCAGATTTATACCGCGGTCGATGCCGCTCATCTGCTCGATATCTACCGGAGCGCGCACCCGCGCGCCTAGTTCGCCTGCTTGGGCTTCCAGGTGATGACGCGGTAGATATAGATCACCACAAGCGATCCGATCGCGACGAGCGCGACGGGGCCGACAAAGGCGTCGAGGTTCGCGAACTTTCCACCGAACCAATTGCCCGCGCCCGCGAGCGCGGCGATCCAGACCGTCGATCCGGCGGCGGTCCAAACCAAGAATTTTGCCTGGTTCATCTTTACCATACCTGCGGGCAGCGACACCATTGTCCGCGCGACGGGCATGAAGCGCGCGATGAAGACGATCGCGGGTCCATATTTCAGGAAGAAAGCGTGCAGTCGCTCGACCTCCGCCCAGTCGAGCGTCAGCCAGCGTCCGTGGCGGTCGATGAAGGGTTTGAGCCGTTCGTAACCGATCCAGCGGCCGATGCCGTACCAGATCCAGTTGCCCGCGGTCGTTCCCGCAACGGCGACCGCGACGAGCGTCCAGAAATCGAAATGACCCTTCGCGACCGCGATGCCGCCAAGCCCCATGATCACCTCGGATGGGATCGGCGGGAACACATTCTCGAGGAACATGAGGATGAAAATCCCCACATAGCCCCAACTCTGTATCAGGTTCAGGATGAAGTCGGTCATGATTAAGGAACGCGCGGGCGCGTCAGCCGATCCGCCGCTTAATCGCGTCCCAGATCATTCCCGCCGTATCGCTGTTGTTGAAACGGTCGATCGCAACGATCCCGGTGGGCGACGTGACGTTGATTTCGGTCAGCCATTCGCCGCCGATGACGTCGATACCGACGAAGACCAGCCCGCGTTCGCGCAGTTGCGGGCCGAGCACGTCGCAGATTTCCTGCTCGCGCGGAGTGAGTTCGGCCGCCTCGGCATAGCCGCCGACTGCCAGGTTCGAACGGAATTCGCCTTCGCCGGGTTTGCGGTTGATCGCGCCCGCGACCTCGCCGTCGACGAGCACGATGCGCTTGTCGCCCTTGCTGACGCTCGGCAGGAACTGCTGCACCATGAAAGGTTCGGGCCACACCTGTCCGAACAGTTCGACAAGCGCGCCGAGGTTGCCGCCGTCGGCGTCGATCTTGAACACCGCCTTGCCGCCATTGCCGTGGAGCGGCTTGATCACCACGGCGCCGTGGCGGGCCTGAAAATCCTTCACCGCGTCGAGTTCGCGCGTCACCATCGTCGGCGGCATGAACTCGGGGAAATCGAGCACGAACACTTTTTCCGGCGCGTTGCGGACCGAGACCGGGTCGTTCACCACCAGCGTCTCGCCCGCGATGCGTTCTAGCAGCCAGGTGCCGGTGAGGTAACCGAGGTCGAAGGGCGGATCCTGTCGCATCAGGACGACGTCGATATCGCGGCCTAGGTCGAGCAGCACTTCATCGCCGAACTTGTAGTGCGCGCCTGCCTCACGTTGCGCCTCGATGATGCGGTGCGCTTTCGTCGTCAACCGCCCGGCCTCCCACGTCAATCCGCGCACGTCATAATGATAAAGCTCGTAACCGCGTTCGAGCGCCTTCAGGATCAGGTGGAAACTGCTGTCGCCCCCGATATTGATACCATCCATCGGGTCCATTTGTACCGCGGCGCGCAGGGTCATTATTTCTTCCTCAAGGTTGCCAGACGTGGACCAGATGGCGTGGCAGGCGCCCTGGCGCAAGAAGCATCACGTCGATGCGGATATCGTCGCGTGGTCCCGCGAAGCGCGGGCTCAGCATTTCGGCGGCTGCAGCGACGCGGCGCAGGCGATATTGGTCGATGGCAAGGTCGAGATCGGTGGCGCGATCGCGCCATTTGACTTCGATAAAGGCGACGGTCCGCCCACGTCGCGCAACAAGGTCGACTTCGCCGACGGGCACGCGGAGCCGCTCGCCCAAAATGCGCCACCCGTGAAGGCGCAGCCACCATGCGGCGCGGCGCTCGGCCTTGCGCCCACGTGCTTCGGCGGCGGCGCGGTTCAAGCCTGCTCTTTCAGTGTCAGCGCGCGTGCATAGACGTCATGGCGATCGAGCCCGAAGCGCTTCGCCACCGCCTTTGCCGCCTGCGCGACGGGTTTGTCGGCCATGGCGTCGCGGAGCGCTGCATCGAGGGTCGCATCGTCGGCCGCCTCGGCCACAATCTCGCCCGGCGGGCCGACGATCACGACGATCTCGCCCCTGGGCGGCGCATCGGCGTAGCGAGCAGAGAGTTCGGTCAGCGTGCCAGTGACGCATTCCTCGAACATCTTGCTGATCTCGCGCGCGACCGCCGCCTCGCGATCGCCGAGCCCTTCGGCCATCGCGGAAAGCGACGCCGACAGCCGTGGACCGCTTTCGTAAAAGACCAGAGTGGCGCGCAGCGCCGCGAATTCGGCGAGAGTGTCGGCGCGCGCCTTTGCCTTGTTGGGCAGGAAGCCCGCGAACAGGAAACGGTCGCTCGGCAGGCCCGACAGCGTGATAGCGGCAATCGCGGCGCAGGGGCCGGGCAGGGTCGTCACATGCCGTCCCGCCGCACGCGCATCCCGGACGAGCTTGTAGCCGGGGTCCGAAATCAACGGGGTGCCGGCGTCCGACACCAAAACGACAACTTCTTGCTCCATTCGCGCAACCAGCGCGGCGCGGGTGCGTTCGTCGCTATGATCATGATAGGGGGTCATCGGAACACGCAAACCCAGATGCGACAGCAGTTTCGCGGTCACGCGCGTATCCTCTGCGGCGATCACGCCAGCGGAGGCGAGCGTTTTGGCGGCACGCGGGGTGATGTCGCCAAGGTTGCCGATGGGCGTCGCGACGATATAGAGACCGGGCAAGGGAGAATCTGAGATGTTCGAATCTGGCATGACGCTGAAAATGGCAGAAACTGTCGCCCAGCGCCAAAATAATGCACCGGCCCGCCGCCAAATGTTGCGCGGGCTGGGTGTGGCGGCGATGGCGGGTCTGCTCGCGGCGTGTCAGGTCGTGCCCAAGTCGAACGGCCCGGCGACCCCGCCGCCGCCGACAAACCCGGACGACAATGTCGGCCCCGGCCTTCCCACTGACACCGATCGCCATCGCGTTGCGCTACTCGTCCCGCAAACGGGCCCGAATGCTGACGTGGGTACGGCGATCGCCAATGCGACGACGCTGGCGCTGCTCGACTCGCGCACCGAACGCGTGCGCATCACCACTTATGACACCGCACTCGGCGCCGCCGCGGCGGCGCGGCAAGCGGTCGCCGACGGCAATAAGCTGATCCTCGGCCCCCTGCTCAGCGAAGACGTCACCGCAGTCGCGCCGGTCGCACGCGAAGCGAAGGTGCCGGTGCTAAGCTTCTCGAACGACAGCAGCGTTGCGGGCAACGGCGTTTTTATCATGGGCTTCGTTCCCGGCCAGTCGGTCGAACGCGTCGTCGCCTTTTCGCGCGCCAAGGGGCATCAGCGTTTCGGCGCTCTCGTTCCCAAGAATGTTTATGGCGACCGTTCGGCCGCAGCGTTCCGCGCTGCGGTGGCCCAGGCGGGCGGCACGCTCGTCGCGGTGGAAAGCTATGACCGCAGCGCGACCGCGCTGACGGGCGCGGCGCGGCGGATCGCCAACGCCGGCGCGATGGACGCGGTGCTGATTGCCGACAGCGGCGGCAATGCGATCCGCGCCGTTCCCGTGATCAAGACGACGGGGAACAAGCAAATCCTGGGCACGGAACTCTGGAACACCGACGCGGCGCTCGGCAGCAGCGCGGTGATGCGCGGGTCGTGGTTCGCCAGCGTCTCGGACGGCCTCTACGGCCAACTCGCGACCAAATATCGCACGCGCTTCGGAAAGGCGCCGTATCGGCTCGCGAGTCTCGGTTACGACTCGGTGCTGTTGACGGTACGCATCGCGCGCGATTGGAAACCGGGTACCAATTTCCCGGCGAACCGCTTGCTCGCTGCCGACGGTTTCGGCGGTATCGACGGCATTTTCCGCTTCAGCAATCGCGGGATCGCCGAGCGTGCGCTCGAGGTTAGCGAGATCGGCGCAGGCGGCTTCCGCGTCGTCGATCCCGCGCCGACAAAATGGTAGTGGCAGAGCAGCCACAGTCGGCCCGAAAAGCGTTATAAGGTGAGCGGCGCGCCCTTTACGACGGCGCTTTGATCACTATATGACCACCACGCGTGTTTTTGCGTCGATGCTGCACGCCTATTTTAAACGACCCAGGAGATACAGCTATACCACCGCCCATGACCCGTCGCCCAATGGCACCGATGCCGCCGAAAAACGGCCCGCGTTACAATGAATTCATCTCCTCTCCGAAAGTTCGTGTGATCGACGAGGAAGGTGAAAATCTGGGCGTAATGCTGACGGCCGAAGCGATCGAGCAGGCGGCCGAGGTGGGTCTCGACCTGGTGGAGGTCTCTCCGAACGCCGATCCGCCGGTGTGCAAATTCCTCGACGTCGGCAAGTTCAAATATGAGGCGCAGAAGAAGGCGAACCTCGCACGCAAGAGCCAGAAGACGCAGGAAATCAAAGAGATCAAGATGCGCCCGAACATCGACGATCATGATTTCGATGTGAAGATGAAGAAGGTCTTCGACTTCCTTGAGGAAGGCGACAAGGTCAAGATGACCATGCGCTTTCGCGGCCGCGAAATGAGCCACACGCAGCTTGGCCTCAACGTGCTTCAGCGTGTTGCCGAACTGACCGCCGAGATCGCGAAGGTCGAAGCGCACCCGCGTACCGAAGGCCGTCAGATGCTGATGGTGATCGCGCCGAAATAAGCGCTGGCTCAGCCGATACGAAATTCGAGGGCGGTCGTTCCAGCGGGACGGCCGCCCTTTTCGTATCGCCGCTCGATCATCCGGACGTCGCCGCCCGCCGAAACCGCGACGAGCGTCGAAGCGCGCGTGCCATAGACGTCGCCGCGCAGGAACAGTGCGGGGTCGTCTTCTTTCATCAGCGTATCAAGCAGGCTCTCCGGCTCGGCGCCCGCTGCGACCACGGCCTCCAGCGCGAGGCGCAGACGCTCGGCGCGCGGGCAGGGGGCGTCGACCGGCTCGTTGGCGAGCGCGTGGACGCCGGACTCCAGCGGGATGATCAACGGGACGGGGCGATTGGTCAGCAGCCGCGCGCCGCCGTCCACCGTGAACAGGTTGAACGCGTTGAAGCGCGGCAGGTCGTCGGCCGCAGGGTCGGCGAAGCGCCCTTCGCCGCGCAGCAGGTCGACCACCAGCGCGCCGCGCGACTCCTTGTCGGGATCGGGCATGGCGCCCCGCACATTGGTCACGACAACGACGCGGCCGCTGGGGCGGTGGACGCCAAGCCAGGTGCCGCCGGCCTGAAGATCGCGGCCAGCGATGATCCCGCTGCCGTCGCCCCATTCCGCGAGCGGCGCGGCGGGGCGCGCGTGGAACTCGTCGCGATTGCCGATGAGAATGAGGGGCCAGTCGGGATGGGCTTGGTGGGCGAGGGCGACGACACACATTGCGCGCATATCGGGGCTTGCCATCCTCTTGCCAAGTCTCTTGACAAAATCCTTGGTTGAATGTTCAATCAACTCATCTTGACGAGGGAGGACGCCGATGGCCGACGAATTCGAGAAGATGGGCGAAAGACTCCGTGCCAAGACTGGCAAGGGGCTGGACGAATGGGTCGCCGCGACGCGCGCGACCGGCATTTCCGGCCATATGGCACTGGTGAATCACCTCAAATCCGAACATGGCCTCGGGCACGGCTACGCCAATATGATCGTCCATGCCGCGAACGCGTCGTCATCGCTGTCGCAGGACGGCGACGCGTTGGTCGAAGCTGCGTTCGACGGCGCGAGGGCGCATTGGCGTCCGCTATATGACCGGCTGATCGCGCTCGTTCAGGGTTTCGGCGATGATGTCGAGTTGGCGCCAAAGAAGGGCTATGTCAGCCTGCGTCGCAAAAAACAGTTCGCGCTGCTCCAGCCGTCGACCAAGGATCGCTTCGACATTGGCCTCGCGCTGAAGGGCGAGGAACTGACGGGAAAGCTCGAACTTGCGGGGAGCTGGAACGCGATGGTCTCGCATCGCGTCCGTATCGCCGCCGACGAGGCAGATGACCGGGTAGCAGCCTGGCTCCGCGCCGCCTATGATCGCGCCGGATAGGAAGGGGCATCATGAACGCAGCCGACACGCGTCACCGCATCCTGATGACCGCGATGGAGCTGTTCTGGGAGAAGGGCTATCTCTCGACCTCGGTCTCCGACATATTGTCGCGCAGCCAGGTCCATTCGGGCAGCCTCTATCATTTCTTCCCGGGCAAGCAGGACGTCCTCGTCGGCGTACTCGAACTTTATCGCGACGGGATCGACGAGATGCTGCTGGCGCCGAACTGGGAGGGTGTGGACGATCCGATAGAGCGCATTTTTGCGCTGCTCGCCGGCTATCGCACGCATCTGATCGTCACCGACTGCACCTATGGCTGTCCGATCGGCAGCCTCGCTCTCGAGATTCACGAGCCCGACCCGGTGGTGCGCGACCTGATGGCGGCCAATTTCACCAACTGGTCCACCGCGATTGCCGGCTGCTTCGACGCTGCGGCAGGCCGGCTGCCGAAGGACGCCGACCGCAAGGCGCTCGGCGAATTCGTGCTGACGGTGATGGAGGGTGCGGTGATGCAGGCGCGCACATACCGCGACATCGGTTATTTCGATCGTAACATTGCTGTATTACGCGACTATATCACATCGTTGATGGCGACGGCAAAGGATGAAAGCTTCGCCTGATCTTTCTGGAGGGGGGAGACTGTTATGACGGAAGTTCGCAAAACGCCGTGGCACCTGTGGGTCGTCGGCGGAGTGTCGCTGGTGTGGAACGCTTTCGGCGCGCTCGACTATACAATGACGAAGATGGGCAACGCCGAATATCTCGCAGGATTCACTCCCGAGCAGCAGGCCTGGTTCGCCAGCTATCCCATCTGGGCAAATATCGGCTGGGCGCTCGGCGTCTGGGGATCGGTGCTCGGATCGGTGCTGCTTCTTGTGCGCAGCCGCCACGCGGTGACGGCCTTCCTGCTTTCGCTGGTGGGGCTTGCGATCAGCTGCATCTATCAGTTCGGTATGCATTATGCCGACCTGATGCGCATGTTCGGCACTTTTCCGATGATTTTCACCGCGATCATTTGGGCGATCCTGATCGCGCTCTATGTCTATGCGCGGCGCCAGGCTGCGGCGGGCATCCTGCGCTGAAACAAAAAAAGGGGGCGTTCGGCGACGCCCCCTTTTGATCCTTAGCGCGCCCGAATGAAGGCCCGGATATCCGCCGACAATTTATGGCGGTCCTCGTCGCGGATATACATCATGTGACCCGCCCCATAATAGGTATATTGGATGCGGTCCTGGGGGATGCCGGTGCGCGACAGCGCATATTCGGCGGCGAAAAAGGGCGTCGCGAAATCATAATAGCCCTGTGCGACCAGCACCTTCAGCCCCGAATTCTCGCGTAGCGCCTGCCCGATATAGGGCGCGACATTCAGATAGGAGTTGCTGTCGCGGTCGCCGATCCGCCAGTCCCATTGACCCCCGATCCGGCCGATCGATTGATATTCGCGGTCGGTCTTGAACCCCAGCCCGTCGCGGCTCCAGCTATTGATCGCCGCGGTATAGCTTGCGTCGATGCCATAAAAGCTTGGATCATTGTCGGGGCTTTCGCCCGCGCTGTCATAATCCTTGCCCGTGTAGCGGCTGTCGAGCCGGCCGACGGTCAGCCCGCGGTCGCGCAGCAATTCCTTGTAGAAGCGGCTGGGCGTGACGCGCAGGTCGGCATTTTCCAGGAAGGTTTCGGACAGGCCGGTAAAGCGCGACAATTCGCGGCGGATCGCGGCGCGTTCCTCTCCCTGCAATTTCTGGCCCTTGAGCAGTGCGGTGGCATAGGGGCCGATCGCCCATTGCCGTGCTTCCTCGGCAAAGGCTTCGGGCGACGAAGCCGTCGCCTTGCCGTGATAGAGGGCGGTCACGGCCATCGAGGGCAGATTGGTGATCGGCGACAATTCATTGCCCGGCGTATCGGCGCCCGCGGCAAAATCGAGCACGGTGGAGATCAGGATGATCCCGTTCAGCGCGACATCATTATATGTCTCGTTCATCAACTGGTTGGCGACCGCGGCCGAACGCGTCGTGCCATAGCTTTCGCCGCCAAGATATTTGGGGCTGTTCCAGCGGCCATTGTCGTTGAGCCAGCGGCGGATCACCTCGGCAACCAGCTTTGCGTCCTGCGTGACGCCGTAATAATCCTTTGGGTCCGCCTTGCCGATCAGGTGCGAGAAGCCGGTACCCGGCGGGTCGATGAACACGACGTCGGTGACATCGAGCAGCGCGTCGGGATTGTCGACGATCGGATAGGGCGGAGCGCCGTCGTCGGTGCCATTGCCGGGGATCGCCACGCGCTTGGGCCCGAACGCCCCCATCATCAACCAGACGGTGCCCGACCCCGGGCCGCCGTTGAACAGGAAGGTAATCGGCCGATTGGGATCGCGCGGTTCCTTGACGTATGAAGTGGTGACGACCGCGACTTCGGGCACGCCGTCCTTATTCTTGATGATCGTCTCGCCGATCGTTGCGGCATAGTTGATCCGCTGTCCGCCGAATGTCCCCGACAGCTTGGTGGTGCGAACCTGCGGTTCATAATCGGTGGGCTTTTCGGCCTTGGCCTTCTCGTCGGCAGGCTTGTCCTGCGCGTAAAGGGCGGCGGGCGCGGCGGCGGCAAGCGCCAGGGCGATAAGCGACAGACCTGTTTTCATTGATGGTTCTCCCCGTTGCGGGGCGGACCCTAGGCAGCCGAAACGGCGGGGGCAAGGACGCTTATCGGAAAACGTATACGTTTTGTCGAAGCATGGGATCAGGCAACCATGGGTTGTACCGATAATTGCAGGCCAAGCGCGTCAAGAACTGCTGTCAGCGTCTTCAGCGTGGAATTTCCGTTCTTGGAAAGCGCGTTGTAGAGCGCTTGTCTTCCGAGTCCGGTTTGCCGTGCGATTTCGGTCATTCCCTTCGATCGCGCAACATCCCCTAGCGCGCTGGCGATGTGCTTTGCATCATTTCCCTCCATCGCCGCCTCTAAATAATAGTGGATGTCCTCAGCGGCTTCGAGATAGTCCGCCGGGTCAAAGGGAGTGTTCCCCGTGCCATCATTTGCTTCCTTTGTCAGCGCCTTGGCTTTGACGCTAGGAGTTGGGGCCAGGGATTAATCCAAACCGGAGTAGCTCACCGCCCCCATTTGGTCTTGCTCTGCTTCCCAAAACGCCCCTTGCGTGTCCCCGGCTTGCCCTCGTTCGAGCGCCCGACGCGCGGCGCGACTTGTTCGTCCGCGGGCAGGCCGAGTTCATCGGCTTCGAGCTTGCGGATTTCGTCGCGCAGTCGGCCCGCTTCTTCGAATTCCAGGTCGGCGGCGGCGTCGCGCATCTTCTTTTCGAGCTCCTGGATGTACGCGCGCAGATTATGGCCGACCATGTGCGCGGGCTTGTCGTCGCCGATGTCGATCGTCACCTGATCCTTCGACGCGACATGCGCGATGATGTCGCCGATGTTGCGCTTGATCGTCGTCGGGGTGATGCCGTGCTCCGCGTTATACGCTTCCTGCTTTTCGCGGCGCCGGTCGGTCTCGCGCATCGCGCGTTCCATGCTGCCGGTGATGCGGTCGGCGTAGAGGATGACGCGGCCGTCGACATTGCGCGCCGCGCGGCCGATGGTCTGGACGAGCGAGGTTTCGCTGCGCAAAAAGCCTTCCTTGTCGGCGTCGAGGATCGCCACGAGCCCGCATTCGGGAATGTCGAGGCCCTCGCGCAGCAGGTTGATCCCGACCAGCACGTCGAACACCCCGAGCCGCAGGTCGCGGATGATCTCGATACGCTCGAGCGTCTCGACGTCCGAGTGCATGTAGCGGACCTTGAGCCCCGCTTCGTGAAGGAATTCGGTAAGATCCTCGGCCATGCGCTTCGTCAGTGTCGTGACGAGCGTGCGGTATCCCGCCGCCGCGGTCGCCTTTGCCTCGGCGATCAGGTCGTCAACCTGCTCCTCGACCGGCTTGATAAACACTGGCGGGTCGATCAGGCCGGTGGGGCGGATCACCTGTTCGGCGAAGACGCCCTGCGTACGGTCCATCTCCCACGTCCCGGGCGTCGCCGATACGCTCACTGTCTGCGGCCGCATCATGTCCCATTCGGCAAAGCGCAGCGGACGATTGTCGATGCAGCTCGGCAGGCGGAAACCATATTCGGCGAGGGTGATCTTGCGGCGATGGTCGCCCTTCGACATCGCGCCGATCTGTGGGATCGTCTGGTGGCTCTCGTCGACGAAGAGCAGGGCGTTGTCGGGCAGATATTCGAACAGGGTCGGCGGCGGCTCGCCGGGCAGGCGGCCGGTCAGGAAACGGCTGTAATTCTCGATCCCCGCGCAGCTACCGGTCGCGGCAATCATCTCCAGGTCGAAATTGGTGCGCTGTTCAAGCCTTTGGGCTTCGAGCAGTCGTCCTTCGGCTTCAAGTTCCTTTAGCCGCTCAGCAAGCTCGTGGCGGATCGCCTCCGACGCCTGCTTCAGCGTCGGGCCGGGGGTTACATAGTGGCTGTTCGCATAAACGCGGACATAGTTGAGATTTGCGATCTTCTTGCCCGTCAGCGGGTCGAATTCGGTGATTTCCTCGATCTCGTCGCCGAAGAAACTGACGCGCCACGCCATGTCCTCATAGTGCGAGGGGAAGATTTCGAGGCTGTCGCCGCGCACGCGAAAATTGCCGCGCGCGAATGCCTGATCGTTGCGTTTATATTGCAGCGCGACAAGCTTGCGAATGATTTCGCGGTTATCGGCGACCTGACCCTTCTTCAAATCGAAGATCATTGCCGAATAGGTTTCGACCGAGCCGATGCCATAGAGGCACGATACCGAGGCGACGATGATGACGTCGTCGCGTTCGAGCAACGCACGCGTCGCCGAGTGGCGCATGCGGTCGATCGCCTCGTTTACGCTCGACTCCTTCTCGATATAGGTGTCGGACCGCGGCACATAGGCCTCTGGCTGGTAATAGTCGTAATAGCTGACGAAATATTCGACCGCATTGTTCGGAAAGAAGCTCTTGAACTCACCATAGAGCTGCGCCGCCAGGATCTTGTTCGGCGCGAGGATCAGCGCCGGGCGCTGCAACTCGTCGATGACTTTCGCCATGGTGAAGGTCTTGCCCGAACCGGTGACGCCGAGCAGTACCTGATCGCGCTCCCCGTCGAGCGCCGTCGACACCAGTTCCTTGATCGCCGTCGGTTGGTCGCCGGCGGGCTCATAGTCGCTAACTAACTCGAATCGTTTGCCGCCTTCGACCTTGTCGGGGCGTGCCGGACGGTGCGGGACATAACCCTCGGCCGTATCGATTTCATCGAGCGATGTACGAATCTGAATTGCCATTGCTGCCAATATGGTATCGATGGGGCGGGTCCACAATCGCAATGAATCAAAACAGAACCCCCGAATGAATAGTCACAGGAGACAGGGTATGAAGAAATTTCTGACGGTAGCCGCCATTGGCGCGCTGGTCGCAGTGGCCGGTTGCAGCGGCAAGAGCGAAAATGCGAGCGGTCCGGTGAAGCGCGAAGCGGGTAACTGGAAGACCGACGTCAAGCTGGTGAAGTTCGAAGTCCCCGGCATGCCCGCCGAAATGAAGGACGGCATGGCGAAGATGATGGAAGGCGCCAGCGGCATGGACCAGTGCTTCACGCAGGAACAGGTCGACAAGGAAGATGTCGCGGCTGAACTCGCCAAGGGTCCGGGCAACGGCGGCGAGTGCAAATGGTCGAAGAAGGACGTCGCCGGCGGCAAGATCGACGTCGCGGGCACCTGCACGGCCAACGGCCAGACCGTCGACATGGCGATGGTCGGCACGATGGCAGCCAAGAAGACCGACGTCACCATCACGACCAAGGGCAAGGTCCCGACCGGCGGCGATATGGAAATGGTCATGCAGATGACCAGCACCCACACTGGTCCCTGCAAAACGCCGACCACGACGTAAGTCGGCGCGCCTTTTAGGAAAAATTTTGGAGCGCCGGTGGAAACCGGCGCTCCTTTCATATAGGTTGCACCTAGAGGGGGGTCGCAACCATGCTCTGTTATATTATTATGAGGGCCGCCTTCGACGGTAACGGGCATCGCGCGTTGCATATCGGTGCTGCCTGAACTTGACCGCTTGGCTCGATCGTCGTGCCACTCCGTTGCTGCTCGGCCTTGCTGCCGGGCTGCTTGCGGTAGCCGCCGGATTGCTCGCCGGAGCGGACGCTGCCGAACGCGCGGGACTAGCGGCACGATGGACCGCGCGGGCGGGACTGCCGCTGTTTCTTGTCGCCTTCCTTGCATCGACGCTCATGCGTCGCTGGCCTGGACCAGCGACGCGCGCGCTACTGCGCCGGCGACGGCAATGGGGGTTGGGCTTCGCGCTGGCGCACACGATTCACCTCGTCGCGCTCGGCATCAACGTCATCGTCTATGCGCCGGGGCGGACCTGGCAATCGCTGATCGGCGGCGGGCTGGCCTATGTCGTCATCTATCTGATGGCGCTGACCTCGACCGACGCCTGGCAGAGGCGGCTCGGCAAATGGTGGAGGCATCTGCACCGTTTTGGCGTCTATTATATATGGTTCATCTTCACCGCGAGCTATGCTGGGCGTGCCTTTGGCGCCGATCCGGAAAAGCGTGTCGTCGGCATTGTCTTTGGCAGCGTCATGGTCGCCGCGCTCGCGCTGCGGCTCTGGCCCGGACGGCGTGTCATGCGATGAGCGGTGAAGCGTATCGACTTGCCGGGCGACAGAACAGGTGGGGCTGTCGGGTCGCCCGGCGAAGTCTAAAAATGAGACCTGAGGGGGATCGAAGGGTGCCAGGGACCAGCTCGCACCTTTCGCCTTTTGGCCTCACACCGCATCATCGTAGGAATGACGCGATGGAGGAAAGAATGCCACAGTTTCGAAGCTGCGGCAGTTACAAGGGGTCACATGCCACGATGTTGCCATTTGATAACCAATTCTTAACCGGCTTTCGCGTTTTTCCTCGCAGATTGGCGCGGTGCTTTTCTTCTGATATGGCGTTCAGGCGCCTTGTTACCGTTACGTAGAAGTAACAATGGGTGGCCGCGCCAGTCGATTGGCGTATCTACCGCACCGCCCGCGAGGGGTATTTGAGGGTAGCATGGACCAGGCGAAAACGAACGAGATACAGGACCCCGCCGAGGTCGACCGGATCATCGCGGCGGAGCTTGAGAGCCTGCTCGATTCTCCGATGTTTACCCGCTCGCCCGTGCTGTCGCGCCTGCTGCAGTTCCTGGTCGAGCACCGCCTGCGCGGCGGACGCAGCTCGCCCAAGGCTTATGCGATCGCGACCGAGGCGCTGGGCCGCAGCGAAGATTTCGATCCGGCCGTCGACAGCTATCCCCGGGTCATGGTGGGGCGGCTGCGCAGCCTGCTCGATCGCTATTATGCCGATACGCCGTGGGTTCACCGCCTTCGCGTTCCCCAGGGCAGCTATGAAGTCGTCGTCCAGTATCGCTCGGCGCCGCCGGCAGCGCGGTCGGCGGAAGAACCATCGGCCGACGATGACGTCAAGACCGCAGGCGCCGTCGCCGGAGGCGCGGGCCGCGCGGCGGTTCCCGGCGGCGCCCGGCGCGCGCCGGACCGCGGTGCTCGCTTCGGCCGCTGGATTGTCGTCCTCATCCTTCTCGCGCTCGCGCTTTTCACGCTCTGGACGCTCCGCGGCGAGGCCGACCGGTTGTTCGTCGGCGATCCGGTACCGGTCCCCTTGATCGAAGTCAGCGCGCCCGTCGCAGGAAACCTGCCGGAATCTCGCGCTTTGGCGCGGGCACTCGACGGAAAATTGCGCGATGGGTTGCGTCGTTTCGACCTCGTCGACCTTTTGAGTGCGAAGGCGCCGGGCAGCGCGGCCGTCGGCAAAAGCGATTACCGGCTCGATACGTCGATCGTCCGCACGGTCGAGGGCAATACCGACGTCACGCTTGTGCTCAACCGCGTCGCGGATCAGCGCGCCATCTGGTCGCAACAATTGCGCCTGACGCCGGATGAAACGCCCGAATTCGTCGCCATCGAGCCGCTCATCGCGCAGCTTGCTGGGGACTATGGGGTCATCGTGCGCGATCAGGTTCAACGTCAGCCCGACAATTTCTCACCTGGCTTTCCGTGCCTCGCGCAGTTCAACCGGATGCGCCAGATGCGCAATGTGGCGAACGCGAAACCCGTCGACGCGTGTCTCCGCGCGACGGTCAAGGCCAACCCGCGCGATCCGGTCGCACTCACGGCGTTGTCGCTCGTGCGTTTCGGAGACTGGCAGCCCCAACGCACGACGCCTGCGGGGCGCGAAGCCTTTGCGGAAGCCCGGGCACTGGCGCAGCGTTCCTATGAAAGCAGCCCCAATTCGTCTGCGGGCCTGTTCGCAATGGCGCGCGCCAACTTCTATGCGGGCAACTGTGCCGGCGGCAACGCGATGGGCGACGCTGCGATCACGCTCAATCCCTATGATGCCGACATGTCCGGGTTTCTTGGGTTGTTCAAGATGACGTGCGGGATGGGAACCGAGGGCGAGCTGCTGCTCCGCCGGTCGCTGCAGCTCGATTCCTCCTATCCCGGCGTTCCCGCGGTCACGCTCGCCTTCACCCTGTCGCAGCGCGGCGAACAGGAGGAGGCGCGCCAGATCCTCGATCATATGCCGTCGCCAAGCAATATGGAGCCGCAATATATGATGGTGCGGGCGATCGTGCAGGCACGGCAGGGACAGGTGGCGGAAGCGCGTGCTCAGTGGCTGCGCCTGCTCGCCTATACACGCCAGCCCGCCAGTGCGACGCCCGAACAGGTGCTGGGCCGGTTCATCATCACCCCGGTCGTGATCCAGCGTGCCGCGACGGCGCTTCGCGAATCGGGCGTGGTTCCCGCGCCGGCGGCGCCTTGACGCTGCGCCGGGCGCTGCGCAAAATGCCGCCATGCTTTCGCTTCTAGCCCTGCTGACATCGGTCGCGTCGCCGGCCCCCGCCGCGGTGGCGGTGCATTTTGACCGCGAGGGAAAGGTCGAGGCGCGCGTCGCCGAGGGGCTCGCCGACCGGGCTAGCGGCCGCGCGGTCACACCCGACGACCCCGTCCGCGTGGCGTCGGTTTCGAAACTCGTCGTGGCGCTCGGCGTGTTGCGGCTGGTCGAGGCCGGTAAGCTGGATCTCGACCGCGACGTGTCGGATTATCTGGGCTGGCGGCTCCGCCACCCCGCGTGGCCCGACCGCCCGATCAGCCTTGCGCAGTTGCTGGGGCATCGTTCCGGCCTAAACGACGCCACCAATTACGCGCTGCCACTGGACGCCGACCTGGAGACCGCGCTCGCCGACCCCGCGGCGTGGGACAAGGCACGTCCTCCCGGCGGCGATTTCGCATATGCCAATTTCAATTACCCCGTCGTCGCGGCTGCGATCGAGGGGGCGACCGGCGAGCGTTTCGACACGGCCATGACGCGGCTCGTGTTTCGCCCGCTCGGTCTCGACGCCTGTTTCAACTGGCCGACTTGCAGCGACGCGGCGGTCGCACGCGCTGTCATACTCTACGATGCCGACGGCAATGTGGTGCGTGACGATCTGAAGGGAGCGCGGCCGGCCTGTCCGGTCGTGCCGGCGGCGGACGGCCGCTGCGACCTTGGCACCTATCGCCTCGCACGCCACGGCGCGGGGTTCAGTCCGCAGGGCGGGCTGCGTATCTCGGCGAACGGCCTCGCGCGCATCGGCATCATGCTGCTGCGCCGCGGCGACGGGTTCCTGAAACCCGAAAGCCTCGCCCGGCTCGAAGCGATGGCGCCGGTTCGCCCGACGAGCGGCGAGGGGACGGGCGGCGTTTTCTGCGAATATGGCATAGCTATGCACAGCACGGGCGGCCCGGCGCTGCGCGATCCTGCCTGCCGCGACGGCCTGTTCCGCGACGGCCGTCTGCGCCTCGGTCATTCGGGCGATGCCTATGGATTGCGTTCGGGTTTGTGGTTCGACCTTGAAGCCGGCGATGGCATTGCCTATTTCGTCACGCAGGTGCCGGAGGGGCAGAAAGGGACACGATCGGCTTACAGCGCTGCGGAGGAAGTCTTGGTCGATACGGCGCTTCGCCGCACGGCCGATGCCAGCCCTCTTGCCAGTCCCGCCCACGCGCACTAGGGCAATTTTCAACATTCACGACATAGTCAGAAAAAAGGAACTGTGCATGAGCGATTCGGCCGAAAAGGTTAAAAAGATCGTCGTCGAACATCTGGGCGTCGAAGCCGACAAGGTCACCGAAGAAGCAAGCTTCATCGACGATCTGGGCGCCGACAGCCTCGACATCGTCGAACTGGTGATGGCGTTCGAAGAAGAATTTGGCGTCGAAATCCCCGACGATGCGGCGGAAAAGATCGCCACCGTCAAGGACGCGATCGACTATATCGAAGCGAACAAGGGCTGATTTGGCTCTGTCCGGCCTGGCCGGACGCGGCGGCGACGCCGCCCACGCGTTTCCGGCTTCCCGGTCCCGAGCGTTCGCGCGCAGTGGCCGGGAAGCTTTTTTTATGGATATGCGTCTTCTCAAATGACGCGGCGCCCTGCGGGGGCAGGGGCCGATGAAAGGAATGACTATGCGCCGGGTTGTGGTGACGGGTTTGGGTTTGGTGACGCCGCTGGGCGCCGGTGTGGAAACCACATGGGCCAATCTGCTCGCGAGCAAATCGGGCGCTGGCACGATCACCCATTTCGACGCGTCAGACCAGAAGTGCACGATCGCGTGCGAGGTGAAGGGTCCTGACCATGAATATGGCTTCGATCCCGGAAAGCGCGTCGACCATAAGGTGCAGCGCCAGGTCGATCCCTTCATCATCTATGGCATCGACGCCGCGGGACAGGCGATCGAGGACGCGGGCCTCGAAGATATGTCCGACGAAATGAAGCTGCGCGCGGGCTGCTCGATCGGCTCGGGCATCGGCGGCCTGCCGGGCATCGAAAGCGAAAGCCTGTTGCTCGCCGAAAAGGGGCCGGGCCGCGTTTCGCCGCACTTCGTCCATGGCCGCCTGATCAATCTGATCTCGGGCCAGGTCAGCATCAAATATGGCCTGCAAGGCCCCAACCACGCCGTTGTCACCGCCTGTTCGACCGGCGCGCATTCGATCGGCGACGCCGCGCGCATGATCCGCGACGACGATGCCGACATCATGCTTGCGGGCGGCGCCGAAGCGACGATCTGCCCGATCGGTATCGCGGGCTTCGCGCAGGCGCGTGCATTGAACATGAGCTATAACGACCGCCCCGAACAGGCCAGCCGCCCCTATGACAAGGACCGCGACGGTTTCGTGATGGGCGAGGGCGCGGGTGTCGTCGTGCTCGAGGAATATGAGCATGCCAAGGCGCGCGGCGCGAAAATCTATGCGGAAGTCGTCGGTTATGGCCTGTCGGGCGATGCCTATCATGTGACGGCGCCGCACCCTGAGGGCTCGGGCGCGTTCCGCTCGATGGAAATGGCGCTGAAAAAGGCGGGCATGACACCCTCGGACATCGATTATATCAATGCGCACGGCACCTCGACGATGGCCGACACGATCGAGCTCGGCGCGGTCAAGCGCCTGTTCGGCAACGAAATCGCCAATGTGTCGATGAGCTCGACCAAGTCGGCAATCGGCCACCTGCTTGGCGGCGCGGGCGCTGTCGAGACGATCTTTTGCATCCTCGCGATCCGCGACCAGATCGTTCCGCCGACGCTGAACCTCGACAATCCCGACGAGGGTACCGAGGGCGTCGACCTGGTCCCGCACAAGGCGAAGAAGCGCGAAGTGAAGGCCGCGCTCAACAACAGCTTCGGCTTCGGCGGCACCAACGCCAGCGTCATCGTCAAGGCGATCGACTGAGCCAAAAAGCAACTTCGTTATTCCGGCGAAAGCGGGAACCCAGTGAGCAAAGCTTGCAACCGGGTATCCGCTTTCACGGGAATGGCGAGGTAAGAGGGCGCTGTAAAAGCCTCTTTCCTACATTGCGCGGCCATGCTCTATCACCTTGTCGCAGGGTCGGCCTAAAGTGACAAAGGAGACATTCCGGGCGCGCGCGTCCGTATCTTTTGTCTCCTTTAGGAGCCGAATAGGAGAAAAGCGTGCATCCGTTCCGCTGGCTAACGATCACGATCCTGGCCCTGCTCCTCGCCGCTTGCTCGGGCGGCGCGCCCAAGGATGCGGAAATCGTCATCCCGCCGGGCGCGAGCATCGCGAAGGCGGGCGAAATCCTCGAAGCCGCCGGCCTCGTCTCGGCGTCCAGCTTTCGCAATGAAGCGCGCTTCTTCGGCTCGGACGATCCGATCAAACCCGGCGAATATAAGATCGAAAAGGGGATGGACGCAGGCGACATTCTCGAACTGTTCCAGTCGGGCAAGACGATCCAGCGCATGGTCATGATTCCAGAGGGCATGCCCTCGATCATGGTCTGGGAACGGCTGATGGCCGAAAAGCGGTTGAAGGGCGAAATCCCCGTGCCGGCAGAGGGCAGCATTCTGCCGAACAGCTATGCCTTCACCACCGGCGAAAGCCGCGCCGCGGTGGTGAAGCGGATGCAGGACGCGATGGACAAGGCGTTCAACGAACTCTGGGCGAAGCGCACGTCGCGCACCGCGGTCAAGGACCGCAACCAGGCGATGACGCTCGCCTCGATCGTTGAAAAGGAAACCGGCGTTGCCGCCGAGCGCCGCACCGTCGCGGGCGTCTATACCAACCGCCTCGCCGTCGGCATGCGGCTGCAGGCCGACCCGACGATCATCTATCCGATCACCAAGGGTAAGCCGCTGGGGCGGCGTATCCTCCGCTCCGAGATCCAGGCGGTGAACGGCTACAATACTTACAGCATGATCGGCTTGCCACAGGGCCCGATCGCCAACCCCGGCAAGGCTTCGATCGCCGCGGTGCTCGATCCCGAGGCAAACGATTATCTGTTCTTCGTTGCCAAGGGTGACGGCGGGCACATCTTCGCGCGCACGCTCGCCGAGCATAATGCCAATGTGCAGAAATGGTATGCGCTCCGCCGCGAGCGCGGGGAGATGGAATAGCCGCCCGCTGGCGGTTCATGGGAGAGGGCGATGCGAAATCTTCCGTTCTATATGCTGCTTTCGCTGGCGATGACCGCCTGCATGGCGAATGGCGGCAGCGCGGCCAAACAAGCCGGCGGCGTCCATATCGAGAGCGGTCCCCGGCTGGGCGCACCACGCGCGACGCATCAGTTGGTTTCGACCGGAAAGGGCCAATTGCTCGCGATCGGCGGCTGCGTGCGCGCAGGCTGCGAAGCGGGGCCGGCGAGCGCCACCGTCGATATAATCGATGCTTCGACCATGACGGTTTCCGGCACCGGCCACCTGCTCGCCGGGCGTATCCAGCCTTCGGCGGCGGCGCTGCCGGATGGGCGCGTTCTCGTGCTCGGGGGATGGGTCGGGGGCCGCGTTTCGGCGACGACCGAAATTTTCGACCCCGTGACCGGCAAGTCGACCGCCGGGCCGACCATGGCAGGCGCGCGCAATGCGCCCGCGGTGATCCGGCTCGCCGACGGCCGGATCCTCATCGCGGGCGGCTATGACGGTGTGGATGTGCGCGCCGATGCCGAAATCTTCGACCCTGTCTCGGGACGCATGACGGCCATCGGTTCACTCGGAACCGCGCGGAGCGGCGCGACGGCGACCCTGCTCGCCGACGGCCGGGTTCTCGTGACCGGCGGCGGGCGCCCCGATCGCGAACCGCGGCGCGCGCTGGCGAGCGCCGAGCTGTTCGATCCCGATACGCAGCGCTTCCTCCCTGCCGGCGCGATGGCGCAGGGCCGATACAAACATGGCGCGGTTCGATTGGCGAATGGCGACGTCCTTGTGCTCGGCGGCTCGGACGAGCGCGACTATGGCGGCAAGCTTCGCTCGGTCGAGCGCTTCGATCTCGCCACCGAACACTTTGTCGCCGCCGGCAATCTGGCCGATCCGCGCTTCAAGATCGCCGACGGCCTGTTGCTGCTTCCCGGTAACCGGGTTCTCGTCGCGGCAGGCGACAGCGCGCCAGAGATTTTCGACGTGGCCGGCGGCACCGGCACGCGGCTCGATTATGATCTTGGCGGGCAGTGGAATTATATGACGCTGGTCCGCGCCGACGCGCACACCGCGCTGCTCGCGGGTGGCTATCGCGAGGGGCGGATCGAGCCGACCGACCAGAGCTGGATCATCCATTTGTCGAAGGGCTGACATCATGCCGACCGCCAAGCTGTTCCTCCATGGCGTTCCCGACAGCCCGCTCATCTGGCGGCCGTTGCTGGCGGCGCTCGACCTCGGCGATACGCCGGTTGCCGTTCCTGCCCTCCCGTGTTTCACGGGTCCCTTGCCGGCCGGTTTTGCCGCGACGAAGGAAGCCTATGCGGACTGGGCGGTGGGTGAGGCGGAGGCGTTGGTGGCCGTACACGGCCCGATCGATATCGTCGGCCACGACTGGGGCGCGCTGATCGCGCAGCGCGTCGCGATGCTGCGTCCTGACCTGATCCGTAGCTGGGCGGCATCGAACGCGGTGATCGATCCCGATTACCGCGGCCATCGGATCGCGCGCATCTGGAACACGCCCGTGCTCGGCGAGATCTTCATGGCGCTCAGCAAGGCCGACAAACTCGCCGAGGGGCTGGCGGCGCAGGGCATGCCCGCGGACATCGCGCGCGAAGAGGCTGAGCAGTGGAAGAACAAGGACAAGCGCCGCGCGATCCTGAAACTCTATCGTTCGGCCAATGGACTGAGTTTCGAGCATGACTGGGCGCGCGACATCGATAAGCTCCCCGCAAACGGTGCGCTGGTCTGGGGCGAGGGTGACCCCTATGTCGAACTGGCGGTGGCGCGGCGTTTCACGGCGAACACGGGCACCGCGCTGACGGTTATCGAAGGGGCGGGGCATTGGGCGATTGCCGAGCGGCCGGTGGACGTCGCGGCGGCGCTCCGGGCTTTCTGGGGCGGGCTTTAGGAATTTGCCGGTTAATCGCTTTGGGCAATCATTCTAAGCCGATTAATCGATTGGAGCGCGCCGAGCGTTTCGGGCATTGGTTGTGGCAACGAGAAAGGGCGTCCCATGGACGACGGCAAATCTCCCCCGAAACTGCCTCGTCCATCCCTTCTCGTATCAGCCGGCCCGGGCTTCCCCCCTCCCTACCGGACCGCTGGCGCCGTGCCCATCATCGTGACTGCGACGATGGGTGCGGCGGACCAGCGTTTTTTCGACAATCTGCGCGCCGCGCATTTTCCTCCCGAGCGCAATCATCTCGCGGCACATATCACGTTGTTCCATCAGCTACCGCCATCGTGCCTCAACGAGCTCGACCGGCTGATTCATTGCATCGCCGCCGACACGCCGCCTCCGGCAGCGAGTTTGCGCGAAATCTATTCGCTTGGCGGCGGTGTCGCCTTTCGCATCGACAGTCCGGACCTGTTGGCGATCCGTCAGCGCATCGCCGATCATTTCGTCGGAGCATTGACGATGCAGGATCGGGGAACGCCGCGGCTCCACATCACAGTCCAGAACAAGGTGCCGGCGGCCGCGGCGAGGGCATTGCTGGTGGAACTGGCCGCCGATTTCCGGCCGCGTGCGCTGACCATAGCGGGACTCGCCGCCCATCATTATCTCGGCGGCCCGTGGCAACCGGCCTTCGCACGGAATTTTCGCGGAGCGCGCACATGATATTGACCAAGGGCGGCGCCCTGCCTATAGGCGCTGCTCGCCCGTCGCGGCGACCCTTCGGGGCGGAGTAGCTCAGCCGGTTAGAGCAGCGGAATCATAATCCGCGTGTCGGGGGTTCGAGTCCCTCCTCCGCTACCAAAAATCAATTTTTATCGCTTTGTTGGCGCAGCTCAAAAATGTGTTGAGTGCGAACTTGTCCAAGAAGTCGGGTTTTACAGCGGATTTTTCTGCCTAGATTTTAAGGCTTCAAAGAAAATGATGCATCTTCAAATATTTACGTGAAGCCGCGATCCCTCCGACTGGTGTGAATCGGGAAATTCGCGTGAATTTGGAACTTGATCTCGTGGTCGTCGCTCAAACCTAGACAGAGGCGGCTGGTCACGCGCCGCAGGACTCGCGGACGATCAGGTGAGTCGGCAGATAGTCGAGAAACTGTTCGGAATGTGCGTCCATCACCTGTGATACCAGCCGTCGGCCCGCCTCCAGCGTGTCTTGCTGGATCGTCGTCAGTGCCGGGGTGCTCAGCCGCGCGAGCAGCATGTCGTCATAGCCGACGACCGAGACGTCCTTGGGGACCGAGAGGTTGGCCTTGCGCAATGCGCGAATGGCGCCGAGCGCGATGAGGTCGCTTGACGCGATGATGCCGTCGAACTTGCGCCCGCGCGCGAGTAGCTGGCTGAGCGCGCGTTCGGCGGACTCGAAGCCGAAATCGACACGAATATCGAGCGCGGGATCGGCTTCCAGCCCGTTTGCTTCCAGCGCTTCGAGATAGCCCTGGCGGCGCTGCATCGCCTCTGGGTCGCTGCTGCCGAGGAAGGCGATGGCTTTACGGCCCAGTCGCGCGAGGTGAAGCGTCGCGCGGCGGCCACCGAGCACATTGTCCGACCCGACCGAGCGATATTTCTGCCCCGGCAGGTGCGCGCCCCATACGACAAAATTGCTATTCGTGTCCGCAAGCTGGTTGAAGCCGTCGTGGAGCATGCTCTGGCCGAGGAAGATTACGCCGTTGGCGCGACTGGTGGTCATCACCGCCATCAGGTCGTCGACGTCGCGCGGTGCCGTGTGGCTGACAGTGAAATCGCAGTCGCGCGCGCGCGCCGCCTCGCCGATACTGGCGAGCAGTTCGAGGAAGAAGGGGTGCGAGAGTGGCAGCGGGCGGCCGTGCATATGCGGCGTGACGACGACGATCGACCCTTCGGATCCCACCGGCGCCGCGGGCATGTAGCTGCGGAACGGATAATTATGCTCGCGGGCGAGCGCCCAGACTTTCTTCTTGGTATTCAGGCTGATCAGCGGATGGTCGTTTAGCGCGCGCGATACGGTCGAGATCGACACACCGGCCATCCTTGCCAAGTCTTCCAATCTCGTATTGTTGGTGCTCATAATGATGCCATCCGTGCCTGACGTCGGGATGCGATAGCACAGGAAGGGGGAGGTAATGCAAGATTTGCATGCCGACGCCCCGCCAAAGAGCGGGGATGGGGCTGCGTCGCGCGGCTTTGCTGCGACGAATTTGCACATCTGGAATATGTGTTTTGCATTGTTTGGCATCCAGATCGTCTGGGCGCTGCAGAATGCGAACACGACGCGTATCTTCCAGACGCTGGGCGCCGATGTCGCGGCGCTTCCCGTGTTGTGGATTGCGGGACCGATCACCGGGCTGATCGTCCAGCCGATCGTCGGCCATCTCAGCGACCATTCGCGCTCGCGCTTCGGCCGCAGACGTCCGTTTCTGATTATCGGGGGGATGCTCACCGCAATCGCGCTGTTCGTCATGCCCAATGCGGCGACATTATGGGCGGCTATCGCGGCGCTGTGGTTGCTCACCGCGTCGATCAACATCGCAATGGACCCGTCGCGTGCGTTGGTCGCCGACAATCTGCCGCACGCGCAGCGGGCCAAGGGTTATGCGGTACAGGTCTTTTTTATCGGCACTGGCGCGGTCTTTGCTTCATCGCTGCCGTGGATGCTGGTGAACTGGTTCGGGGTCGCGGGCACCGCGGAGGGCGGCGCGCTGCCGCCGTCCGTGCGCTATGCCTATTATATCGGTAGCGCGTGCCTGTTGCTGTCCGTGCTGTGGACCGCCCTGTCGACGCGCGAGCAGTCTGCGACCGGGTCGGTTGCTACGGAAGATCGGCCGGCGGCCCCGCCCGGGCCGATCGTTCGCTTCAGCCTCGGCGGCTGGACGCCGGCGCTGGCCGGCGCGGCGCTGCTACTGCTTGCGCTTTTACTGCGCTGGCAATGGGAGGTAATCGTGCTCGCATCCGCCGCGCTGCTGGGAGGCGTCGCCCAACTCGCGGTCGGCCGTCGACGGGCCCGCGGCGACCGCTCGCTCGGACTGCTCCAGATCGGCGAGGATTTCCAGCGCATGCCGGCCCCGCTGCGGCGGCTGGCGGCGGTGCAATTCTTTACCTGGTTCGGCTTGTTCGCGATGTGGATCTATGCGGCGCCTGCCGTTGCGCAGCGGCATTTCGGAGCCACCGATCCGACCTCGGCACCCTATGCCGTCGCCGCTGATTGGGTGGGCATCCTGTTCGCGACCTATAATGGTGTCGCCGCGATCGGCGCGCTCGCGCTCCCGGCAATATCGGCGCGGATCGGCGAGCGCGCGACCTATGCGTTGTGCCTGCTCGGTGGCGCGACGGGAATGGCGGGGCTTGTCCTGGCGCCAGGGCTGGAATGGCTGTGGATCGCCGCGGCCGGTATCGGCGCCGCCTGGGCGGCCATCCTGTCGCTGCCTTATGCCATCATCGTCAACGCCGTGCCGCCGGGCAAGGTCGGCGTCTATCTCGGCATCCACAATATATTCCTCGTCATTCCGCAGCTGGTTGCCGCGATCTGCCTCGGTCCCATCGTCCACCATCTGTTTGGCGGCGAGCCGGCGCTCGCCCTGGCACTGGCGGCCCTTTTCCTTGTGTTGGCCGCGCTCGCTGCGCTGCTTATTCCGCGCGCGGAATCCTGACGATATCGGGCGCAGCCAACGAAAAGACGAATTTCCTGAAGTCATTTGTGCAAATAATTGCATAAAGTAATTGCGATGCAAACGTATGCGGATGGCACGCGCATCTAGGCCCATTGCACTGGATACGCGAATTAAAATCCTGATATATCGTCATTTTATTGAGCATATTTGATCCTCGAAAAGAGTCTTGCCATTTGTGCAACAATACGCAAAACCATGCAAATGGTCGGCGGGCGTTTCCGCTTTGCACCGCTAAAAGGAAAAGCCCCGCAAAAGGGGTGTCCGTGGGAAGGGGAGAGCGATGAGGCTCAAGGGATTCGCGAAAAGTCGTGGGCGCATGCTGTCGGGTGGCGTCTCGTTGTCGGTATTGACGGTCGGCCTGTTGATGACGTCGCCGGCGATCGCGCAGGACGCGCCCGAGGGCGCTTCGGGCAATGACGAGATTGTGGTCACCGGTGTGCGCGCCGCGCTGGAGGATGCTGCGGGTCGCAAGCGCGATGCGCTGACCGTCGTCGATTCTGTGACAGCGACCGACATCGGGGCCTTTCCCGACAAGTCGGCGGCCGAGGCGCTGCAGCGTATTCCGGGCATCACGGTCAACCGCCTGCAATCGGCCGATGACTCGACGCACCCGTCGGGAGAGCCGACTGACGTACTCATCCGCGGCCTGACCAACGTCCGCACCGAAATCAACGGCCGCGACAGCTTCTCGGCCGACGCCGCGCGCGGGTTGCAGTTCAACGATATCGCGCCCGAGCTGCTCGCCGGCATCGACGTTTACAAGAACCAGACTGCCGACATGATCGAGGGCGGGATCGCAGGCTCGGTCGATCTGCGCACGCGCGTGCCGTTCGACCAGAAGGGGCTCGTCGTCACGGGAACCGTCCGAATCAATTATGGCGATCGCTCGGGGCGCTGGACGCCCGAATTCTCGGGGTTGATCAGCAACACCTGGGACACCGCGATCGGTCGCTTCGGCATTCTCGCCAGCTACGCGCAAAGCCATGTCGTCACGCGGACCGAGAGCGTGATCATGGACAAGATCGATACTTATTGCACCGCGGGTTTCGGCGCGGCGGGTCCCGATGGCGTCGTGCGCGCCACGCCCGGCGCAGATGGCAGCCTGGGTTGTACCGCCAATCCGTTCGGCGGAACCGGCTGGGCCTATGCGCCCGACGGCATCCGCTATTCGCAGGTCGATTATGACCGCAAACGGCGCGGCATCGCGGGCGCACTGCAATATGAAAATGAAACGGGCAGCTTGCGGGCGACGATCCAATATATCGACTCGCATTACACCAATGCCTGGCTTGAACGCGCCAGCCACGCCATTCTCGACGGCAACTATTTCGGCACGCGCGCATACAACCCGCGCACCGGATCGCTCATCGCGGGAAGCAGCGGGCTGACTTTCGGCCCCGACGGCATGCTGACCGGAGGAATCCTGACCCAGCCGCACGGCAGTTTCAGCGGTACGACAGAGAGCGTGCAGGCGGCGATCAATGCGGGTTCGGCAGTGCTCGGCCAGCCGTTCGTCAATTATTGCGGACCGGGTCCGGGCGGCAATTGCGCGACGCAGCGCGACGGGCTGTATTTCCAGAACGAGGCGCGCAACTTCGACCATCGTGAAGGAACGCGCGATCTGTCGGCAAATATCAGCTGGGACGCGAGCGACCGGCTGCACTTCGATCTCGACGCGCAATATATCGATGCGTCGACCTATAATAACGACATATTGGTCGCGACCGGCTCGATGGCCAATTACGATTATAGCGTGAACGGCGACGGCACTCCGCAGGTGACCTTGCTCCCCGGATCGAACGTCAATTACGCCCAAGGCGGTCTCGCCAATGCGCACAATTACTGGATCCCGTTCATCCAGGGCCATGTCGAGGACAATGACGCCAACGAACTCGCGCTGCGCGGCGACGCCGAATATGATTTTCCCGACAGCGACTGGCTAGATTCCCTGAAGGTCGGCGTGCGTTATGCCGATCGCAAGCAGACGGTGCGCTATTCGACGTTCAACTGGACGCCGATTGCCGCCAGCTGGAACTGCAACGGTCCGGGCTTCAACGCCGACAATACGACGGGCGGCGCTTATCCGACCAATACAGGCAATTGCGGCGGCAACGCCGGTCATGCGCCCTTCCAGGGCTATGGCGCGGGTATCTGGGAATCGCAGAGCCTCGGCGACTTCTATAACGGCAGCGCCTACCCGAATGGACCGCTCGTCTTCCTTAATCGCGACACGCTTCGGGATTTCCCGCGCCTGATCCAGTCGCTGAGCGGTGCAACCACCGGGTCGCCGCTCGGCACGGGCTATACCGCGATCTGCGATCGCCCGGAGGCGACCGTCGACGAATGTTTCACGCCCGGTGAAAAGCTGCGCGTTCGCGAACAGACCGAAGCCGCCTATGCCATGATCAAATTCGGCGGCGGCGACAAGCTGATGCTCGGCAGCGTCAATCTGCAGGGCAATGTTGGCCTGCGCGTGGTGCGCACGAAGATCACAAGCACCGGTAGCGTTGCGTTCCCTGCCGCGAACATCTTCGACAATCTGGTACCATGCAACACGCCGCTGACCGGCAACAACGTCGTCAATCCGCGCTGTTATCTGACGCCGGAGATCATCGCCTTCGCCAACGGCGCCGCGGCGGAAGATCGCTATAAGACGACGCGCACAGACTGGCTGCCGAGCCTGAACCTGCGCTTCGGTTTCGATGATAAGACCTTCGTTCGCTTCGCTTATTCGCGGGCTATCTCGCGGCCGCAAATGGGTTTCCTGCGCAACACGCTCGCGATCAATGCGCCTGTTATCAATACGACCGCCGATTCACCCTATGTCGTGTATAATTCGCCGACCGCGGCGCACACGCCGGCGAATGTCACGGGCTATAATTTCGTGTTCCTGGCCAATTCGGGCAATGCGGCGCTGAAGCCGCTGCGCGCGGACCAGTTCGACCTGACCTTCGAGCGCTATATGGGTTCGAACAGTTCGATCACGGCCGGGGTCTTCTACAAGAAGCTGACGAACGCGATCTCCTTTGGCCAGTTCGGCCGCGACGTCTCTAACGGGACATCGACCCAGACGGTGCAGATCAGTGGGCCGAGCAATGTCCGGAAAGGTGGCGAGATCTGGGGCGGCGAAGTGGCCTATCAGACCTTCTTCGACTTCCTGCCTGGCCTGCTCAGTGGGCTCGGCATGCAGGCCAACTATACCTATGTGCATCAGTCTGGGATCAACAACTCGAACCTGTTCACTGCTTCGTCGAGCGGCGACGTGGGCGCGTTCGGCGCGGGCCAGCAGTCGCTGGGCGGTACCGGGTACGTCCTCGACTCGCACAAGCTCGCAGGAATATCGAAGCACACGTTCAACCTCGTCGGACTATATGAAAAGGGGCCGGTCGGGCTGCGTGTCGCCTACAACTGGCGGTCGCGTTACCTGACACAGAACCTCGACTGCTGCATCGGCTTGCCGGTGTTCCAAAAGGCGGCTGGCTTCCTCGACGCTTCGCTGCGCTTCTCGCCGACGAAGTGGTTGGAGCTTTCGGTTGACGGCACGAACCTGCTCAACACGACGACAGTCTATGAACAGCAGGTGTTCGGCGACTCCCCGCAGACGCCGGGGGCGGCGGCGAAATATTTCGACTCGGCGTGGAGCCGCGTCGACCGCCGCTTCCAGTTCAGTGCGCGCGTGAAGTTCTGATCCTCCACTGGGACGCGGCCGTTCCCTTGCGGCGGCCGCGTCTTCGTTTCCAAAGGGAGTAAGGAACCGCTCATGGCCGCGCACGCACCCTATCGTATCGTCATTTTGGGCGGCGGCACCGCAGGCTGGATGTGCGCATCGGGGCTGTCGGGCCTGCTGGCGGCGGCCGATTATGACATCACGCTGATCGAGAGCGACGAGATCGCCACGGTTGGCGTGGGTGAAGCGACGCTGCCGCATATCAAGACCTTCAACGACATGATCGGCATCGACGAAGCCGAATTCATGCGCGAGACGGCCGGCACCATCAAGCTGGGCATCGAATTCGTCGACTGGTTGCGCCCCGGGGTGCGCTATATTCACCCGTTCGGTACCTTCGGCGATCGCTGGACCAACGCTGACTTCCAGCATCATTGGGCCCGCGCGCGGCTTGCGGGAACCGACAGCCGGTCGTTGCAGGATTACAGCTTCGCGGTCGCGGCGGCGCTTGCCAACGGTTTCGAGCACCCGAACAGCGATCCGAAATCCATCCGCTCGACCTATAGCTATGCCTATCATTTCGATGCCGGGCTGTACGCCGCTTATCTGCGCAAATGGGCGACCGCGCGCGGGATTCGGCGGATGGAGGGCAAGGTCGTCGACGTCGTCCGCGACGCCGAAAGCGGCGATGTCGCGAGCCTGACCCTCGCTTCGGGCGCGGAGATTTCGGGCGATCTATTCATCGACTGTTCGGGCTTTCGTTCGTTGCTGCTGGGGCAGACGATGGGCGTGCCGTGGATCGATTGGAGCGAATGGCTGCCGTGCGACCGTGCGTTCGCGGTGCCTTGCACGGGCGTCGATCCGCTCACGCCCTATACGCGCGCGACCGCGCAGCGCGCGGGTTGGACCTGGCGCATCCCGCTCCAGCACCGGATCGGCAACGGCTATGTCTTTTCAAGCCGCTTTTGCAGCGAGGAGGAAGCCCGGCAAACCGTGCTCGGCGCCATCGACGGGGATGCGCTCGACGAGCCGCGCCTGCTCCGCTTTCAGGCGGGGCGCCGGCAGGTGGGCTGGGCGGGCAATTGCATCGCCGTCGGGTTGGCGAGCGGATTCCTCGAGCCGCTGGAGTCGACCAGCATCTTCCTTATCCAGGCGGCGACGATCGACCTTGCCGGCTTGATACCGCGGCGTGGCGAAAAGATCGATCCGCGCATGGTGCGCGAATTCAACCGGCTATTCGCTGTCCACTACGACCGCACGCGCGATTTCCTCGTCCTCCACTACACCGCGAACGAGCGTGTCGGCGAACCGATGTGGGATCATGTGCGCAACATGCCGCTGCCCGACAGCCTCGCGCACAAGATGGCGCTGTTTCGCGAAAGCGCAGCGGCGCCCGAATATCGGCTTGGCCTTTTCTCGCGCGACAGCTGGCTGTCAGTGCTCGAGGGGCAGGGCGTTCTGCCGTCGGCGGCAAATCCGCTAACCCATCGTCTGTCGGCGGCAGATTTGCAGGCACGGCTCGACGATCTGGCGGAACGGATCGCGGTCAACGCGGCCGACATGACGCCGCACGCCGAATTTCTTGCAACCTATTGCGCGTCGGAGGCCAAGGCGCGGCCCGGTATCCCGGCGAACGCGGCATGAGCGCGGTGCGCGATATCACCTTGCTCGGCCGCGATGCGCCGCTGTGGCTCGCTGCGGCAGCGTTGCGGCGCGCGCTGGCGCCGGCGGGGGTAACGGTCAGGGCGGTGGCGCTCCCCGATGAAAACGGCCCGGCCGATCTCTACGCGACTCTCCCCGCGATCGAAGCGCTCCACAACCAGATCGGAATCGACGAGGCGGCGCTGCTGCGCGGAGTACGCGGCGCCTTCACGCTCGGCCAGAATTTCGTCGATGCGAGTGGGGCGGGGCGGGCGCCCTTTCTCCACAGCTATGGCGCGTTCGGCACCGGTATCAACGGCGGCGATTTTTTTCCGCACTGGGTGAAAGCGCGCCGACATGGGCTGGGCGTCGGGCTCGACGATTTTTCTCTGACGGCGACCGCGGCGCACAATGGCCGCCTGTTCCTCCCCGACGAGGCCAGCGAGATCTATGGGCGTAGCGACTATGGTTATCACCTGCCGGCTGCGGCTTATGCGAAAAGCCTGAAGGCGATCGCGCGGCACTTGGGCGTCGAGATATTCGAGACAACCGGCGTAATGGTCGAGCGCGGCGACGACGGGATCGTTGCGCTATTGCTCAATGATGGCGGCCGGGTTGAAAGCGCCTTGTTCGCTGATCTGACGCGCGAGGGCCTGCTGCGGGAGGCAACTGGCAGCGCGTTCGAAGCTTGGACTATGCCCGGCGACCGGATGCTGACCGCGCTAGCCCCGCGCTCTGCTGCGCTGCCAGTCTGTGCCGAGATTCGCGCGGGCGTGGACGGTTGGACCGGCCTGTTCCCGAGCCTGACCCACATGCATGTCGCGCATGTCTTTTCGGGCGCTGCGACAAGCGACGATGCGGCGCTGCAAGCCGCAGCGACGACGAGCGGGCTGACCTTGGATGCGGTGACGTTCCGCACGTGCACTTCCGGTATGGCGAGCGAACCATGGGTAGGTAATGTCATCTGCCTTGGTGAGGCGGCCTGTTCGTTCGACCCAAGTCACGGACTGGCGTTGCACGGGCTGCAACTGAGTATCGTGCACCTGCTCGGCGTTTATCCGGCCGAAGGTAACAGCTATGTGGCACGGCGCGCCGAATATAACCGTGTCATGCGCTCGCACTTCGCGCGCGTCGCCGATTTCCAGGCCGCGCACCTTACGTTGCAGGATTATGCCGGTCCTTTCTGGGATACGGCGCGTACGTTGCCGATTTCGGCCGAGCTGGCGCATATGATCGATTTCTTTCGCGCGCGTGGCGAACTGGCGCCGCAAGAAGACGAAAGCCTGCCACCGGACAGCTGGCGCGCGCTGTTCATCGGACATGGCATTGCCCCCGAAAGCTGGCGTCCGGCGGTCGACCGGGTGCCGCCGCATGAGGTGAATGTCCACTTCCGCAAGATGCTGGGCTTTGTGCGCGAACAGGTGCTGCGCCAGCCGACGCACGACGCCTATCTCGCACCCATCATGCAACGCCCGCATGGTTGAGCCCGCGCGTCTCGGTGCCGCAGCCGCCCGGCGATCACCGCTCGACGCGCTGCCGCACGTAGCAGCGCGGGGCGCGCCGGCGCCCGCCGATTTTGCCGCGCTCGTGGCGACCGAAACACCCGTCGTCATCAAGGGGCTTTTCGACGGCTGGGTCGCACTGGCGGCCGGGCGACATTCACCCGGCCGCCTCAACGCCTATCTTGCTGGCATGGACTGCGGCGTAGCCGTACCGGTAATGGAAGCGCCCGCGCGTGCCGACGGACGCTTCGCCTATCGCGCAGACATGCGCGAATTCACCTTCACCAAGCGCCAAGCGCCGCTCCGCGATGCGCTGGCGCGGATCGAGGGGCTGATCGGGCAGGAGAATGCGCCGACCGTCGCGATCCAGATGCTGCCGCTCGCCGATGCGCTGCCCGAATTCGTGCGTCAGAATCCCCTGCCGTTGCTCCCCGCAGAGGTTGGTCCGAAGCTATGGCTCGGCGGCGCGGTGAAGACGCAGACGCACAATGACCGCGACCATAACCTGGCATGCGTGATCGCGGGACGGCGGCGGTTCACGCTGTTCCCGCCCGAGCAAGTAGCCAATCTTTATGTCGGTCCGCTCGACAATCCGCCACCGCTGTCGCTCGTCGATCCTGAAAATCCCGATTTTGATTGCTTTCCGCGTTTTCGCAAGGCGATGGCTTCGGCGCGCGCGGCGTGGCTCGAACCCGGCAATGCGATCTTCATCCCAAAATATTGGTGGCACCATGTCGCGTCGCTCGATCCCTATAATGCGATGGTCAATTATTGGTGGGGCGACACGGCCCGGGGGATCGAAAGGCCCAACGACATCTTCCTCGCGGCGCTGCTCGCGCTCAGGGATCTGCCGCCGGGCGAACGCACCTATTGGCAGGCGATGTTCGACGCGCATGTGTTCGGCGATCCCGACGCCGCATCGGGACATATCCCCACGCCCATCCGCGGAGCGCTGGGGACGATGAGCCGCGAAGAACGCGCGGTGCTGCGCCGGCAATTGATTTCGGCTTTCCAGAAATAGTCCACGCCTCCCCAGCAAAAGAGAAGAATGAGATGATTCCTAGAACGTCCCTATTGTTCGGCCTGTCGATGCTGGCGATCGCATCGCCCGCCGCAGCGCGCGAATGTACGAAATCGCCGGACAAGCGGCTCGAACTGTGCGTTTCGGTCGTGAACGGCGAGGCGCTTTATGAAGTCAAACGTGGCGATGTGACTGTGATCGCGCCGTCGCGACTAGGACTGCGCTTTGCGGGTGAGGCCGATCCGCGCTTTACAGCGGTTGGGAATGCGAAGCGGTTGTCGGTCGATACGACGTGGGAACAGCCATGGGGCGAGCAAAGGCTGATCCGCGACAACCACAACGAGCTGTCGGTAACGCTGGCAGGAGACACAGCGCTGAACAAGGCGGTGGGCGTCATCTTCCGCCTGTTCGACGACGGATTCGGCTTCCGATACGACTATGCGGCTATTCCGAACGGAAAGGCGGTATCGATCACTGCCGACGATACGCAATTCCGCACCGTCGGCGCCTATCAGGCTTGGTGGTATCAAGGGCTCGGCCAGGAACGCGACGAATATCTCTATACCCAGACCGACGCGCGCCGAATTACTCTCGCCGAAACGCCGCTGACCCTGAAAGGCGACAACGGCTTGTATCTGAGCTTCCACGAGGCGGCGCTCGTCGATTTTCCCTCGATGCTGCTCGAGGGCAATGGCGCCGGCACCTATGGCGCTTGGTTGATGCCCTGGCCCGATGGGGTGCTGGCGAAGAAGACTGGGCCGTTCGCGACGCCTTGGCGCACCGTGCTCATCGGCGAAACACCCGGCGTGCTCGCGGACAGCCGCATCACGCTCAACCTCAATGAACCGAGCCAGCTTCCCGGCATCCGCAAATGGTTCAAACCCGGAAAATATGTCGGCATCTGGTGGGAAATGCACCTTGAGAAGTCGACCTGGGGCAGCGGGCCGACGCACGGGGCGAACACCGCCAACGTGAAACGCTATATCGATTTTGCTGCCAAATACGGCTTCGACGGCGTGCTCGTCGAGGGATGGAACAAGGGCTGGGACGGCGACTGGATCGCAAATGGCGACAAGTTCAGCTTCACCGAAGCCTATCCCGATTTCGACCTTCCCGAGATCACGCGCTACGGCAAGGCGAAGGGCGTGAAACTGATCGGCCATCACGAGACCGGTGGAGCGATCGAAAATTACGCGCGCCAGCTTGATGCGGGATTGAAGCTCTATGCCGATAATGGCGTGTCGCTGATCAAGACCGGCTATGTCCGTCACAGCGGGACGATCGTCGACGGCGAGGGCGAGCAGCAATGGTTCGCGGGCCAATATGCGGTGCGTCACCATCTCGAGGTCGTGAAGCGCGCCGCGAAACTGCATATCGCAATCAACACGCATGAGCCGGTGAAGGATACGGGACTGCGCCGGACCTGGCCGAACTGGGTGAGCCGCGAGGGCGCACGCGGGCAGGAATTCAACGCGTGGGGCAATCCGACGAACCCGCCCGAGCATATGACGATATTGCCCTTCACGCGGATGCTGGCGGGACCGATGGATTTCACGCCGGGCATCTTCGACATAGCGCGGAGCGGCAAGGAGTTGACGCGGCGGGTGCAGTCGACGCTGGCGACCCAACTCGCCGAATATGTCGTCCTCTATTCGCCGATCCAGATGGCGGCCGACCTTCCGGAAAACTATGAAGCGCAGCCGGGCGCCTTCCAGTTCATCCGCGACGTGCCCGCCGACTGGGAGCAATCGAAAACGTTGCAAAGCGTAATCGGCGATTATGTGGTCGTCGCGCGCCAGCCGCGCGGCGGGGGCGACTGGTACATGGGCGCGATCACTGACGAGGAAGCACGCAAGATCACGCAGCGGCTCGATTTCCTTGCACCGGGCAAACAGTATGAAGCGCAAATCTATGCCGACGCTCCGGGCGCTGACTATCGCACCAATCCGTCGGCGCTGACGATCCGCAAGCGCAAGGTGACGAGCACCGACGATCTCGATCTGGACATGGCGCCCGGGGGCGGAGTTGCGATCCGTTTCAAGCTGCTGGGTCCCCGTCGATAATTCGGTGGGGCTGTAATCCGGGCCGCCGGAAAAGCTACGCTCGATAACCGATCCACGGAAATCTTGAAGCAAGGCCGCTCGGCCGAAAATATGCCTGAAGGCGATTTGGCTAAAATCCCCGGTTCTTTCCCATATCGTTGTCGATGGGGCAGTTGCTGCGAACTATAGCCCTTATCTCGCGGCCCTTGATTAAAATTGGGAAGCGTTAGGACTTGTTTGGTCGCGGTAAACGCGAGAATTATCGCGAGCATATTGGGTTCACATTTGCGGACGGCCGGGGCTTTTGTCGTGGCGCAAGTCGCCATGCCTCATAGCGGGCGTGATGACGCTCGGCCGTGAAGCTTAGTATTCTATGAATTGATCGGTGCTGCTTTCGGGACTTTATGTCCAAGATGAAGCGGGCGTTTGCGGTCGGGCCTCATTTTTGGTCGCTTCATCTTCGCGTGCGACGGGCCCGTCTGTGCAGCGGTGCGATCCGAAGATTATTCATTCCACATGCGATAATCGGATCATTTTATCATAGGCTATTTATTGTCCTTCTCAGGCTATGGCATTTCCTCTCTTTGATGGGGCTATGTCCCTGATGTCGAATCGCCATATTCTCGATTATTTTCATGTGGATATATCTGATTCTTCCATCGTCTCCGGGAGCGTCGCCGTGGGATGGCCGCTTACAATGCTGTAAGCCCGATGCCCCCTGTCGAAGATATGACGAATAATACGCCAAAACTCGAATAACCTTCGATATTGGGGCGGAAAAACCACGCACCTTCGGGGGGGCGGATGTTAGCATCCAAAAATTGCAAAAAGGGGTCCAAGGCTAAAAAAAAAGGGGAAGATTGAATGCGTAAGCTTGGAATAAATGTTCGTAAGCGCGCTTGGGCGGCGCGCACTGCGCTTCTTATGTCGGGCATCAGCCTATTGGCCGCCTCGCCGGCCATGGCGCAGGAGGGGCAGAGCACCGAAGACGCAGAGGGTGCACATCAGGCCGAGGATACGACCCATACTTCGGGCGGCGAAATCGTCGTGACCGCGCTGAAGCGAAACACGCGCTTGCAGGATACGCCGTTGGCCATTTCTGCGGTGACGGGGGACTCGCTTGAGCGGGCCGGGACGACCAGCTTTACCGAGTTGACGCAAAACACCCCGAGCCTGCGGATTGTCGACAACGGGCCGGGCAACCGCCGCGTCATCCTGCGTGGTGTCGTCGGCGCCGGCGAACCAACCGTGGGCGTCTATTATGACGAGTCTCCGGTTGCTGGATCGGTTGGGACCACCAGCGACGCGGCAAGCAGCACGCCCGATTTCCGCGTTTTCGATGTCGAACGGGCAGAGGTGTTGCGGGGGCCGCAGGGCACCCTTTACGGTTCGGGTTCGATGGGCGGCACGGTTCGCATCATTTATGAAAAGCCGAAGACGGATCTTCTGGAAGGGGCCGCCAGCGTCAATCTTTCGGCCGTAAAGGGCGGAAGCCCCGGCGCGAGCGTCGACGCCATGATCAACTTGCCGATCGTTTCCGATAAGTTGGCGCTGCGCGTCGTTGGTAGCTACCAGCAGTTCGCGGGCTATATCGACAACAGCTATTATGGCACGAAGGATATCAACGACGGATACAGCTATAGCGGCCGCGCGTTGCTGCGTTTCACCCCGACCGATGATCTGACGATCGATCTCGGCGCCTACTACACGAAGGTGTCGACCGATGCGTCTCGTTGGTTTTTCGAAACAGGCGAGCGTCATACGACCAACGCGCGTTCGGAATCGGGCAATTATGACGAAAACCGGATTTACAGCGGTACGCTTCGCTATGACTTCGGATCTGTAGCGCTGACTGCCGTTTCAACCTATTTCGATCGTGACCGCATCGTGGTCGGCGACGTGAGTGACAATTTTAATGGCCGGAACAACGCGGCCGGTTGCGCACGCTATCTGCTCGGCAATACCGCGGGAGTTTGCACACCCGGTCAGCTCAGTTCTTATCTTGACCTGACCAACGCCATCCTGTTCTCCAGCCTTTATCAGCCGCAAAGCGTGAAAAACTGGTCGAACGAGGTGCGCCTCTCATCGACCGGCAGCGGCCCGTTCAACTGGACCTTTGGCGGCTTCCTCGAGGATCGCAAGTCGAAGGTGCGCTCGACGCTGCTAAGCGCCAGCCCGCTTTCGGGTGAACTCAACCCGTTCGTTCCTGCGAACATCTATTATGACCGCACCATCAACGACCACCTAAAGCAAAAGGCTTTGTTTGCGGAGCTGTCCTATAAATTCTTCGACAAGTTGACCGCTACCGTCGGCAGCCGCTGGTATGAATATGACAAAACTGTCGGCGGTATCGTCCAGCAGGGGCAGATTCACTACGCCTCCGTGCCGTCAGCATACACCGAGGCGCAAACCACTGAAAACGGCTTCGTGCATAAGTTCAACCTGTCATATGAATTCAGCCGCGACCTGATGATCTATGCGCAGGCGGCCGAAGGCTTCCGCCCGGGCGGGGTCAATCAGGCCATCGGACTGCCGGTCGCCTTGACCGGATATAGCGCCGACAGCCTCTGGAATTATGAAGTCGGCGTCAAAAGCCAACCGATCCAGGGCGTGTATCTGAATCTGACCGGCTATCAGATCGACTGGAGCAACATGCAGGTATCGGCACGTACGGCCGGGACAGGGTCGGTGTTCGGCCTGATCTCGAACGTTGGTGCCGCGCGCATCAGGGGCGTCGAGGCGGAACTGAATGCCACGCCGATCCAAGGCCTCTCGTTGATCGCCAACGTCGGCTACACAGATGCAAAGCTGTCCGAGGATCAGGTCAGCAGCATCGTCGTCGCTGCCGGCCGCAAGGGTGACAGACTGCCCTTCGTGCCCAAGTGGAACGTCAGTGCGTCGGCCGAATATATCTGGGGTCTGAGCGATACGCTTGAGGGTTCGGTGCGGATCGACGGCAGCTATGTCGGCTCATCCTATTCGACGCTTGCCGCCACCGACGTATTCCGCCGCAAGGTCGACGATTATGGCGTCATCAATGCGCGTATCGGCGTCCAGGCACCCGACGGCAACTGGAGCGCGCAGCTCTATGTGAACAATCTGTTCGATGCACTTGCGATCACGACGAAATCGACCAGCGCCAATACCGGCGGCCTGACAGTCACCCACGGAACGCCGCCGCGGACCATCGGGCTCAACCTCATCAAACGATTCCGTTGATGACAGGTGGGGCGCGGCGGGCATCCGCCGCGCCCCACCATTTATGCCGATTTTCGATTTAGGGGTTTTCAGGGGAGAGCTTACAATGGAAAGATTGCGCTTGGCTGCGTGGCGGACGCTGATGGTTGGGACCGCCGGCCTGTTATGTTCCATTCCGACCGTGTCGGGGCAGACGCAGGATGCCGCACCCGCCGCCGAACCGGTGAAACCGCGGGCGGGAGCCGTCGCGGCGCCAGCACGTCAACCCGGCGAAGGCGCAGGCCCGTTTCGTAAAATGGTCATCCGTGGCGTTACGCTGATCGACGGCAGCGGCGCGCCGCCCCGCGGGCCGGTCGACGTCGTGGTCGAAAATAATGTCATCACGTCGATCGAGGCGGCAGGTACGCCTGGGCTGCCCCTGGTATCGGGTCGCGCGCCGCGCGACGCGGACTATGAACTCGACGCGACGGGCATGTTCATGCTCCCGGGTTTCATTGACATGCACGTTCACGGGTCGAGCGACGACAAGGCGCCCGACCTCAGCTATTCCTACAAGCTGTGGCTGGCGCATGGCGTCACCTCGGTACGCGGCGTCGACCTGGCGCCGTTCGAAATCTCGCTCAGCGAACGCGCGCGTTCGGCACGAAACGAGATCGCGGCGCCACGCATCTTTTCCTATCATCGTCCCGGAACGGGGCGCGGCTGGACCGGAGGGGCGACAAACACTCCCGAAAAGGCGCGCGAATGGGTGCGCTGGGCCGCCAAGGCCGGGATCGACGGCATCAAGGTCACCGCCGATCCAAACCAGCCGCCCGAAGTGCTGGAAGCGATCTATGACGAAGCGAAGAAGCAGCAGATCGGAACCGTCGCGCACCTCTCGCAGATCGGTGTCGCGCGGATGGATGCCAAGCATGCCGGCGACGCGGGGCTTGGAACCGTCACTCATTTCTACGGGCATATGGAATCGCTGCTGAAGGAAGGCCCGGTCCAGAACTGGGATCCCAGCTATAATTACATGGACGAGCAGGATCGCTTCAGCAACGTCGCCAACCTGTATCGCGAAAGCTTCGAACCCGGCACGGATGAGTGGAGGGACTATCTCGAAAGCCAGAAGAAGAACGGTGTCACCTTCGATCCGACGATGACGATCTATGCGGCGTCGCGCGATCTGATGCACGCGCGCAATGCCGATTGGCACGGAAAATATACGATGCCGCAGCTGTGGAATTTCTTTCAGTCGTCGCGCGAAAATCACGGTTCCTACTTTTTCGACTGGACGACCGAGAAGGAAGTGCGCTGGCGGAATTTCTACAAGAAATTCATGCATCTGATCAACGACTACAAAAATATCGGTGGACGCGTGACCGCCGGTTCGGACTCGGGTTTCATCTTCAAAACCTATGGTTTCGGCTATGTCGAGGAACTCGAACTGCTTCAGGAGGCCGGATTCAATCCGACGCAGGTTGTACAGGCCGCGACGCTGAACGGCGCGCTCACGCTGTACGAACCTAAGGGAAATGTGGCGCCGCCGATCGGCACGGTGCGCGTCGGCAAACTTGCCGATATGGTGCTGGTGAAGGAAAATCCGCTCCAGAACTTCAAGACGCTTTACGGCACCGGGGCTCTGCGCCTCAACGAGCAGACGCAGCGGCTCGAGCGTGTCGGAGGGGTCAGCTACACGATCAAGGACGGTATCGTCTATGACGCGAAAAAGCTGCTCGCCGACGTCGCCGAAATGGTGAAGTCCGAAAAGCGGCGGATGGGGCTTCCCGAAGAGGGCGTTCCGCTGCCCTGACGCGATAGCCGGAGCGGCGGCGTAAATGCCGCTCCGGTTAGCGAACCGCAATGAGTGCAAAAACGATCAATCGAAACGGGGAAACGGGTCCAATGAAGTTGAAGATAACCAAAATCGCGCTGGCGGCGGCGTTGCTCGCCGTGCCTGCGACCGCGCATCAGGCCGGCGACAAAAAGGCGGCCGCTACCGCCGAGGTCTTCCCGGTCAGCGCCGGCGCACCGGCGCGCAAGCCGGGCGAAGGGGCTGGACCGTTTCGCAAGATGGTGATCCGCAATGCCACGATCATCGACGGGACCGGCGCGCCGCCGCGCGGTCGCTTCGACATCGTCGTCGAAGGCAACCGGATTTCCTCAATCAAGCAGGCGGGCTGGCCGGGGTTGCCTTCTGCGGCCAACCGCGCGCCGAACGATGCCGATTATGAAATCGATGCGACCGGCATGTACGTGCTTCCCGGGTTCACCGACATGCATGTCCACCTGCCCGGCGCCGACAAGGCACCCGATGCCAGCTATGCCTACAAGCTCTGGCTCGCGCACGGTGTGACGACGGTCCGCGGCGTTCCGCTGGGCGCGCCTGCGGTTGCCAGCCGCGAGAAGGATCGCTCGGCACGCAACGAGATCGTGGCGCCGCGAATTTTCAATTACCAGACGTTGGGTGCGGGCTGGACAGGTGGCGTCGTCGACACCCCGCTCAAGGCGCGTGAGTGGGTGCGCTGGGCTGCCAAGAACAACATCGACGGCATTAAATTCTTCAACCGCGAGAATGAGACGCCCGATGTTTTCTCGGCTGCTCTCGATGAAGCCAAGAAGCTGGGCCTTGGGACGACCGCCCACCTCAGCCAGATTGGCGTGGCCAATTTCAATGGACGCCAAGCGGGCGACGCGGGGCTCAATACGATCACGCATTATTACGGGCATATGGAATCCCTGCTGAAGGACCGGGCGATTCAGGATTTCCCGTCGCATTACGACTATAACAACGAGCAGGATCGCTTCGGCGAAGTCGCCGAAATCTGGGATCAGGTTTATGGTCCCGGCACGAAACAATGGCAGGAATATCTGGAGGCGCAAAAGGCGAACCACGTCACATTCGATCCGACATTCAATATCTACGCCGCATCGCGTGATCTGATGCGTGCGCGCAATGCCGACTGGCACGCCCGCTACACGACCCCGCAGCTCTGGAATTATTTTCAGTCGACCCGCGACAATCACGGCTCCTATTTCTTCGATTGGACTACCGAGAATGAATTCGCGTGGAAGAAATTCTACGGCCTCTTCATGCGTTTGATGAACGATTACAAGAATATGGGTGGCCGGGTTACGGTCGGCACCGATTCGGGCTTCATCTGGAAGGTCTATGGCTTCGCCTATGTCGAAGAACTGGAATTGCTGCGCGAAGCCGGTTTCTCGCCGCTTGAGGTTGTCCGTGCCGCGACGATGATGGGCGCGAAGACGCTGTACGAACCGCGTGGCGAAACCCCGCCGATCGGTGCAGTGAAGGCGGGTATGCTCGCCGATCTCGTGATCGTCCCGGAAAATCCGCTGCAAAATCTGAAGACGCTTTACGGGACAGGGTTCCAGCGCCTGAATTCCGAAACGAACAAGCAGGAGGTCGTCGGCGGGGTGAAGTTCACCATCAAGGACGGGATTGTCTACGACGCAAAGCAATTGCTCGGTGACGTCGCGGCGATGGTCGAAAGCGAAAAGACCAAGCTGGGCCAGTAGACGGCTTTTCTCCAAAATACCGGCGCCTGCCTGACCGATTTCGGCGGGCACGGCGCCGGTCACCGATATTGACCCCCGACCATGGCTGATCGGGCAGGGGACCTTCATGTCTTTCTTTACCAGACGAAAATCGATCGAAACGGTCGCGGCCGTGAACGAAGCGCAACGCCTGCACCGGACACTGGGGTGGGGGCACCTCGTTGCACTGGGCGTCGGGGCGATCGTGGGCACGGGAATATATACGTTGATCGGCGTGGGCGCCGAGCGCGCCGGTCCGGCCGTTCTTCTCGCTTTCATCGTTGCCGGGCTGGTATGCGTGTGCGCCGCTCTGGCTTATGCGGAACTCGCAACGCTGATGCCTGTTTCGGGTAGCGCCTATACCTATAGCTACGCCGTGATCGGCGAAGGCGTCGCCTGGGTTATCGGCTGGAGCCTTGTCCTCGAATATTCGGTCGTGTGCGCCGCTGTGGCTGTCGGATGGTCGGGCTACGCCGTCGGCTTCCTGCAAGCCGCAGGAATAGACGTCCCGCTCGCGCTGGCGGCGGGACCCCATGCCGGGGGTGTCATCAATCTGCCGGCCGTCCTTATCGTGGCGGGTGTGGCGGGCATGCTGCTGGTCGGGACCCGCGAAAGTGCTTCGGTGAATGCCTTCCTTGTCGTGCTGAAGCTTGGCGCGCTCGCCGCCTTCATCCTGCTCGCCCTGCCGGCATTCGATGCGGGGAACTTCAAACCCTTCATGCCTTATGGTTTCGCTGCACATGAGGTGGACGGACAGGTGCGCGGTGTTATGGCAGCGGCGGCGATCATCTTTTTTGCATTCTACGGCTTCGATGCCGTGTCGACGGCGGCAGAAGAAGCGAGAAATCCCGGGCGCGACCTCATCATCGGAATCGTGGGGTCGATGATTGTGTGCACGATCGTCTATATATTGGTCGCCGCAGCGGCTGTGGGCGCGATGCCATTCCTTCAATTCTCGCAGTCGGGCGAACCGCTCGCGCACGTCTTGCGCACGCTGGGCCACCCCGGGGTCGCGACGCTGATCGGCGCGGTTGCGGTCATTGCCTTACCCACGGTGATCCTGGCCTTCATGTTCGGGCAAAGCCGCATCTTCTTTGTCATGGCGCGCGACAGGATGCTGCCCGAACGCCTCGGCCGGCTGAATCGACGCGGCACGCCCGTCGCGGTTACGATCGGCACCGCAATCGTTGTGTCCGCGATCGCGGGCTTTTTCCCGCTTTCCGAAATTGCCGAGCTGGCGAATGCAGGAACGCTTGCAGCATTCGTCGCTGTCGGCTTTTGCCTGATCATCCTTCGCGTACGTCGACCGGACATGCCGCGGGTGTTTCGTGCGCCGATGCCGTGGGTCGTCGGGCTCGTGGCGATATTCGGCTGCATCTATCTGTTTATCAGCCTCCCGGCGATCACACAGAGCCGTTTCCTGCTCTGGAATCTGATCGGGCTCGCCGTCTATCTGGCTTATGGCGCGCGTAAGAGCCGATTGGCCACGGCGGGCGATTCAAAGTGACTGGCTGATGTTACAACGGCAGGCTGGTCACATTCTTGACTTCGTCGAGGACCGCATAGGTCCGCGTCTCCCGGATCCCCGGCATATGCACCAGCGTATCGGCAAGAAAGGTTCGATAGGCCGCCATATCGCGGACGCGGACCTTGATCAGATAGTCGAACCCGCCCGCGACCATGTGGCATTCCAGGATCTCCGGCATGGCCGACACAGAGGCTGCAAACTCCTTGAAAACGTCGCCCGTGGTTCGGTCCATGAGCACCTCGATGAAGATCAGCAAAGATCGGTCGAGCTTGTTCGGATCGAGCAGGGCGTGAAAGCCGAGGATATATTCCTGCTCGCGCAAGCGCTTCAGGCGGTCGAAGCAGGCGGAAGGCGAAAGGCCACAGCGATTTGCCAGCTCCTGATTGGTAATCCGGCCTTCCGCCTGAATGACCTTGAGGATGCGATGGTCTGCTTCGGTAAGCATCGAAGATTCTCCTGAGAATTTTTGATTCGGGATAGAAATATCATCGATCTTATGCGGGTAATTTCAGAGATTATGCGGAAAATATGGAAGTTGGAGCGATAAAATTTGGATGGTGTGACGGCGTGCGTCTGCAAGAGAAGGGCTGCGCATTGGGTCCCGACCACACGGTGCCGGGCAATAGCCCGTACATGGACTGGAGGAGAATTTGCAGTGACTGAGAGCAAGCAACGTATGTGCGTGGTCAATCCCGACCTGGTGGACGAAATCGGCCCACTTGTCGGCGGGCAGTGCGAGATCATGACGCGGGTCGGCATAAGTTGGAACAGCTGGATCAAAATTACCGGCGGCTTGCCGGTCCGGCTTTCGCTCGCGCATCGGTTTAAGGCCCGCGTGCTTGCCGACGCGGACAGCATCGAGGGCTTCTATCGAAAATTTCCCTTGCCCGGCGGTGGCCTCGATCATGCGGCTCTCGATAATGCGTTTCTGCTGCCGGCGCCTCGTACCTGAAAATGAATGTGCTGAAGCCGCGACCTCGCCTCGATTTCGTGCAAATGTTCGGCTGTTTTCCAAGCGTCGCAGAAGCCACCCGCCTCCATCGGTCACGCCTATGATGCTAGGTCCGCTCTTGTCGCCATGCGATCAAAGGCAGATTGCACGCAATCGGCCAATGCCACTCTATGCCATCCAGCGGTTTTTGGCTGTCCGTCGGCGCGCGCACAGCTACTTGACCTGCGCGTTGAAAATTTGAGCGGCGATTTCGGGAAAGGCCCCATTGAAATGCGCCGTGGCTTCGGCGCCGATGGACCTCAATTCGTCGACCAGCGCGAGTATGTCCGGACGGCGTTCGCCCGCGCGGACGGCGAGATAATGTCCCCGCGTGCTGGATATGGCCGGCAAAGGCAGCGCCTGCAGGCTTTTGTCATAAAGTGCCGATGCCGCCATCGGCACGCGCAGCAAGATCACGCCAAGTTCCTGACGGGCGGCTTCGATCGCGACATCGTGATCAAGGAATTGGCGCTTCGATCCCAATAAGGCTCTTTGTACCCCCGCACGACGACCCCATTCCTGCCAATCTGAGCTGTCGCCGTCGATTAGCAACGTCTCTTTCATCAGATCCTGCGCTGAAATCCCGACCAACCGCGCCGAGAGTTCGGGTGCAGCGGCGGGAATCGCGATGTCGGGAAAAAGGGGATGAGTATCGACACCGGGCCACGATCCGGTGCCATACCGCACAGCGATGTCCATATCGCGGTTCTGGACTTGCGCCATACGATGTTCGGGAATGATTTCTATCGCGCGTCCGGGCGCGATCGCTTCGAGGCGGCGTAGCCGCGGCATCAGCCATAGCCTGACCATCGATGGAAGCGCGGAGATGCGGATGGCGCCGGGATCGCGCCGGCTACCAAGTTCGGATCGAAGTGCTTCGATCGCGTTTAGCGATCGTTCGGCGCGGCGCAGGAAGATAATGCCCTGGGGCGTTGGTCGAACGCCGCGGCCGAGCCGCTCGAATACCGGCGTTCCAAGCCACTGTTCAAGTGAGAGTATCCGGCGACTGACGGCGCCATGCGTTATTCCCAGCAGTTCCGCCGCAGCTGTCATCGAACCTGTTCGAGCGGCCTCTATCGCAGCGATCAACGCCTCCGAGGTTGGGATATTCAACAACTTCTACTCCTCAGCCCGATGATAAGCGGTGAGTTTCATGCACAGAAGCATATCGCCCGATAAACTATCTCGATGATCGCACGATACATAAAATGGCGGCGATCGGAGGAGAAATTGATGTTCCAGCCAAAAGGGCTCAGGCCCGTATCATTCGACAGTTGCGAAGCGATCCTTATCGGCCCGGGGTGCACCCGTCGCGATCTGCCCTCGCGTCCCGGCGTCCGCACATGGATTGTCGAAATGGCGCCCGGCAGCGAGTGGCCTCACGTCGACCATCATGGCGATGGCGGTGAGGACGTCTTCATTCTGGATGGGGAAGTCATTGAGGGCGACCAGCGGTTCGGTGTCGGTACTTATCTTCATTTCGATCCCGACAGCCAGCACCAGCCGCGGACGGAAACGGGCGTGCGGCTTATCGGGTTCAATCTCCTGTGACCTTGTCCTCGTCATTCCATATCGGTGAAAGCTCAAGCCGTCGGCAAATGATCTGCGGCGTGATTGCTGCGGCAGCGAGCGTCGCATCGTTAGGGCGCATTGCAGCGCGCGCGGCGGCACCGCCGCCGCCGCAGTTGCGCGTTCAACGTCTGGCCTGGGCAGGCATGCGCCTTCAACTGCCTGCCGCGACGTTGTTCATCGACCCGCTGATCGATCCGACCGTCTGGGGATCCGCCCTTTCCGACAAGCTGATTGCCGTGGATGATCCGGTGGGCGAGAGTGTCGTCCTGATCACCCATAGGCATTCGGATCATGGCGACGCCATCGCCATTGCAGCAGCGCTGAAAAGCGGAGGGACGTTGGCATATGCCGCCGGCACGCCCCCTTTCGGCGGGCTGCCCGCCAATGTGCGCCAGCGGCCGTGCCCCCTTTGGGAGCCGCAAATCTTCGGGGACTTTACGGCGACTCCCGTTCCTGCATCCGATGGCTATGGCGATCTTCAGGTTTCATGGGTCGTATCGGGCGGTGGACGCAGAATATTCCATGGCGGTGACACGATGATGCACGGTGGCTGGTGGCGGGTGGGCCGACAGTTCGGTTCTTTCGACGCTGCGTTCCTGCCCATCAACGGCGCTACCTTTTCGTGGCGCAAGCCGGCGACGGACGAACCTGCCGTGCTCACACCAAAACAGGCTGTGGCGGCCGCCACAATCCTCGGCGCAGAAAGGATCGTGCCGATCCATTACGGCGTTGTTGGCGCCGACGGATACTCGGAGGTGCCCGATCCTCTTGGCGCTTTACAGGACGCCAGCTGGCACGGCGGATCCTATGTGGCGGTCCTGAAACCGGGCGAGTGGCTGAATTGGCAAGAACGGCAAACCGCTAGAGCCGCACCGATGCCTTAAGGTCGGCTTCGATGCCGCCGGATATGTGAATTTGATATTCCCCGGGCTCGATTTTCCATTCGTGATCATGTTCGTCACGATAGCGAAGGTCGGCGATTTTGATTTGCATCGCGATCGTTCGCGTCTCGCCGGGGGCGAGCGAAACGCGGGAAAAGGCTTTCAGCGCCAGCGGCCAGCGCTCGATCGCGCCGGGATATTTGATGTGACAGAGGACAGTCTCGTCGCCGGAGCGTTCTCCGACATTGGCTACCGCGACCGAAATACCCACGCTGTCGCCGGAAACCGAAGCCCGCAATGCGCGACGGGCGAAGCGCGTGTAGCTGAGGCCATGACCGAAGGGGTAGCGCGGCTCGGTGCCGTCGCGCGCCAGCTTTGCATAGCCGTGCCAATAGTCATAGGTGATCGCGTTGGCGTCGCGATCGAAATGGGGATAATCGCCGGCATCGCGCGCCACTGTGAAGGGGAGGCGGCCGGAGGGGCTGACGTCGCCGAACAATATGTCGGCCAGCGCATTGCCGCCTTCCATGCCTGCGTAGAATGTCTGGAGGATCGCCGACGCTTGCGCGCGCCAGCCCTCGACTAGCACGGCGGAGCCCGCGACAATCGCAACGACGACGGGCGTTCCCGTCGCCGCGACGGCTTCGATCAGGGCGACCTGTTCGGCGGGCAGTTCGAGCGAGAGGCGGTCGCCACCGATCGCCGGACGCCCACCGCGGCCGTCGTCTTCCTGTCCCAGCGTGATGTCGCCCGGGATATATTCGCCTTCCTCGCGCGCGGTATAGCCGGCGACGATCAGTGCGACATCGGCGGCGCGCGCTGCGGCCACCGCGGCGTCGATGTCGTCCTCGTCACCCGTTTGGATGGCATCGGGGCCGAGCCTGGCGCGGAGCGCATCGAGCGGGGTGACGACATAGGGCGGACGCACGCGGCTCGATCCCATGTCGCCGGTATTGGGAAGCTCGGCCAGCCGGCCGAGAACGGCGATCCGGCGCAGTTTGCTACGGTCGAGTGGCAGCACACCGTCATTTTCGAGCAGGACGATCGACTTTTGGGCGGCTTCGCGCGCGAGCGCGACATGCTCGGGCGATGCGACCAACTCGGCGGGATATTCGGTCAGCGGATCGGCGGCGCAGGCGAAGCGATATTGCGTGCGCAGGATGTTGCGGCACGCGCGGTCGATCACGAAGGGGGCGACATGGCCTGCCTCGACCGCCGCAATCAGCTTGTCGCCCAGGATTTGCGGTTCGGGATTCTCGATGTCGAGTCCGGCGGCGACGGCATAGGGTTTGTAGAGGCCCATCACCCAGTCCGAATGGACAAAGCCCGAAAAGCCCCATTCGCCGCGCAATATGTCGGTCAGCAGGCCGTGGTGCTGACCGCAATATTCGCCGTTAAACTTGTTGTACGCGCTCATAACGGTGGCGACGCCCGCATCGAGCGCGGTCTTGAAATGCGGCAGATAGATTTCGTGGAGCGCACGCTCGCTCACCTGCACATCGACCTTGAAGCGCGCATTCTCCATCGAATTCAGTGCGAAATGCTTGACCGTGGCGATCACATTTTGCGTCTGGATGCCGACGCCCAGTGCTGCGCCCATCGCGCCTAGATGATGCGGGTCTTCGCCATAGGTTTCCTGCGCGCGGCCCCACGCGGGATGGCGCAGGATATTGATGCAGACGGCGCCCGAAAGGTCGCAGTCCTGCGCACGGATTTCCTTGCCCATCGCCTCGCCGATCCGCATTTCGAGGTCGGTGTCGAAGGTCGCGCCGCGCGCCATCGTGCAAGGGAAACAGGTGCTCTGGCCGCGCGCAACGCCGCGCGGGCCGTCGGTGAACCACAGGGGCGGGACGCCTAGACGCTCGATCCCGCTGCCAGCGCGATAGGGGCGTGCGCCCCACAGCCGGTCGTCGGCCATGAATTCCTGGAAAAAGCCACGGCCTGACAGCATGCCTACTTTTTCGGCGAGCGTCGCCTGCGCCATGATCGCATCGACCGTGTCGGCGATCCATTCGTCCGAAGCGCCGCGGCGGGGCGCGAAATCAAATTGCTGATCGCTCATGTCATTTGTCCATATTTGTCGTGGAGGGGCCCCCGCGGCGGCGTGCATTGCGCCATCCGATCGCACGGACGAGGCGCGCGTGGGTACGCGTGTCGAGGGGATAGAAATGGATGAACAGCCCGGCGCCGATGGCCATCATCGCCGGAACGATCGTGGCGAAACCACGGATGCTGGTCAGCGCCTCGGGAGTTTGCGGTGCGTTGGGAACATAGCCGATGATGTCGAGCAGGATGCCGATCAGGCCGGTACCGACACCCAGCGCCACCTTCTGGGTAAAGGCGAGGAAACCGACGAGAGCACCCTCTGCCCGCAGGCCGGTTTGCCATTCGCCGACCTCGACCGTGTCGGGTAGCATCGACCAGAAGGTCAGGACGAAGGCGGCGTTGCCGACCCCAGTGAGTCCGAGCAGGCCATAAAGTAGTGGTCCCGCCTTTGGCGCGAGGGCGAAGATCAGGATATTCGCGGTCGCGCTGATCGCGATCCCGCTGAGCCACACCGCGCGTTTTCCGATGCGCTGCGTCAGCTTGACCCACAACAGCATCGACAGCGCGGCGGCCGCCAATGAAACCGTCAGGCCGATCGTAATCGTCTCCTCCGATCCGGCATAATATTTCATGTAATAGAGGAGCGCCTTGCCGCCCATCGCATAACCGATCGAACCCACCAGCGTCGCGCCGAGCAGCAACAGGAACACGCGGTTCGACCGCACCGCGCCGAGCATCGCGCCAAAGGTCGGATGTGCGTCGGGCGCCTCGCCGATCGCTTCGCGGGTTTTCCTGAAGCAGTTGAGCAGGACCAGTGTCGCTATGGCCGCGTAAAGCGCCGCAACCCATAGAAACCCTTCGCGTCCGCCGCCGAAGCGGGCGACGAGCGGCAACGTCGCGGCGGCGAGGAACAGTCCTGTCAGGATCGCGAACAACATGCGCGCGCCGGCAAGACGCGACCGCGCGAGCGAGTCAGCGCTCATCCGGGCTGACAGTGCCACAAAGGGGATGTTCACGACGGTGTAGACTGTGCGGAACAGGATATGCGTCGCGAGGCAGAAGGCGGCGAGGGCGTTGCCCGACAGTCCCAGCGGCAGGAACATCGCTATAAACGCAAATGCGAGCAGCGGTGCGCCGAACAACAGATAGGGGCGATAGCTGCCGAAGCGGCTGCGCGTGCGACTGGCTATCACGCCCATCGCGGGGTCGGTGATACCTTCCCAGACGAGCGCCGCCATGATGATCAAACCGGCGACCGAGGCCGAGAGCCCGAGCACGTCGGTGTAGAAATAGAGCAGGAACAGCGAGCAGAAGGTGAAGTAGAGATTGAAGGCAAGGTCGCCCGAACCATAGGCCACGACCTCTCCGGTCGATAGGCGCGGCTGTTCCATGGAAGCGGGCGGTCTTACCGTCCCGCCGCTGACATCGGCCATGATTGTCTCTCCCTCTTTTTTCGGGAGCTTATCGCAACGAAATTCGCCTGTCTCTAATTTTTATCCAGATGGATAATTATTTTTGACCGGACTTTTCGATCGCCTTCAGGCCGGGCATGAACAGCGAGACAATGGCGTCGGAATAGGCCTCTATCGTCTCGTTCGACAGCGCGTCGATCCCGTGCGTCAGCTTGGCTTCGGCGGCGAGATTGAAGATCGACTGGGCGGCACCTGTCATCGCATAGACCATCAACGTGGGATCCACCCGCGGCATCGTCCCGTCGTCCATCAGCGCATTCCATCGCGCGAATATCCGGTCGTGGCTGGGGCGAATGAAGCTCTCCGACGCCCAGGCCAGCCGTTCGTTGTCGCGAAAGGATTCCTGAACCATCAGCCGCGCATGTTCGGGATGCTCGGCGCAATAGCGGACATAGCGTCGAAGCGAGATTTCGAACGCCTTATATGGCGGCAGATCGGCCTCGCCGGGCTCGGCGCGCAAAATCTCGCTCATCCGGGTGAACAGCAGCCGGACGGCCTCGCGCCACAGCTCATCCTTCGTGCCGAAATGATATTTGATCAGCCCGTGCTGGACGCCGACGCTCTCGGCAATTTCACGTATCCCGACGCCGTCGAAACCGTGGCGTGAGAATAGTTGCAGCGCTTCTTCGACAATTTTCTGCCGCGTCGCGACACCGCGGTCCTGGGCTTTTCTTTTCGGTCCCGTTTTCGACTGCAATCTGTTTGCCCCGGATTTGAATCAACTGGATACCAATACCAGCGACGGGCCGGCACAGGCAATGACGGATGGATCAGGGCAGGGTCTTCCCGCCGGGAAGCCGGTCGGGCTCCTTCTTGCGCCCCAGCGGTTCGTACGTCTGACGATATTGGTCGAAGCGTGCGCGCATATCCTTCACGACATCGGGATGGCGCGTCGCCAGATTATAATCCTCGCTGGGGTCGCTGCGCACGTCGAAGAGGAGGTTGGCGCCGATGCGCGCGAGTGGCAGGTCATATTCGCGGTAGTAACTGCGCGCGACGAATTTCCAGCGGTCGGTGCGGATTGCCGCGACCTTTTCATTATCGAACAGGATCAGCGCGTCATGGGGGCTGGCCGCGCCCTTCTGCCACACTGCGCTGATGTCCTTGCCGTCGACGATCAGCCCCTTGGGAAGCGGCTTGCCGGCAAGCGCTGCGAAGGTTGGCAGCAGGTCGAAATTCATCGTGATCGCGTTGCTGCGACTGCCTGCGGGAATGCGGCCGGGCGCCCATGCGACGAAGGGAACGCGGTATCCGCCGTCCCATCCCGCGCCGCCCTTGCGATCGCGCAGCGCGCCCGCTGATCCTTCGAACCAAGGGCCATTGTCCGAGGTGACGATGACATAGGTGTCGTTCTGAAGGTTCAGCCGCTCGAGCTGCTCGCGCAGACGGCCGAGCTCGGAATCGACCTCCTCGACGACGTCGCCATAATCGCCCGCGGGCGAATGACCGGCATGTTCCTTGCTCGGATGAAGCGGAATATGCGGCGCGGTCAGCGCCAGCATCAGGAAGAAGGGTCGGCTCTGGTTCGTTTCGACGAAGTCACCCGCACGCGCGAAGAAGCGTCGCGTCAGCGCTACCATGTCGACGTCTTCCTGCGTGAATTCAACGCCCTTGCCCGCAGTGTAGAGCGACAGCGGCTTCATGTCGTGGCTGTAAGGGAGTCCGAAGAACAGGTCGAAACCCTGCACCGTCGGCGGCCAATAGGGCGGCGTGTGGCCGAGGTGCCATTTGCCGATCAGCGCCGAGACATAGTCACGGCCGAGAACCTCGGGGATCGTCACCTCATCGGGCGGCAGGCCGTTGGTGTCGTTCGCCTGGATCACCTGCCAGGCAAGACCGGTGCGGATCGGATAGCGGCCGGTGAGCAGGCCGGCGCGCGACGGGGTGCAGATATTGGCCGACGCATAGGCATCGGTCATCAGCAACCCGTCGGCGGCAAGCCGGTCGATGTTCGGCGTGCGGATCGCGCGCGAGCCATTGGCGCCGATGTCACCATATCCAAGGTCGTCGGCGAGGACGACGATGAAGTTCGGCGGGCGCTTACGCGCCGCCGGGGCTTTCGACTTCGCGAGCGCGAGGGTCGAAACACCCCCCGCGCCCGCCAGCGCCAGTGCGGCCAACAGGCTGCGGCGATCGAGCGTGTTCATCAGAACCGATACTCCACGGTGGCGCCGAACTGGCGCGCGGCGGTTGACGGGAAGAATTGCGACTGGCCGCCGGTGTCGAGCGGCGTGTCATAGATCAGCTCGACGAAGCTCTTGTCGGTCAGATTCTTGCCCCAGATCCACGCCCGCATCCGGTCGCCGGGCAGCGCGAAGCCCAGCTGCGCATCGAGCAACCCATAAGCCTTTTGCACCGATTTCGGATCAAGGTCGAGCGCGGTAAAGGTCTTGCCGCGATAGGCGTATGACAGCTGGCCGAACACGCTCGCGCCCGCCGCCGTGACCTCGGTTTCGTAGCGGGCCGTGGCGTTCGCTGTGACCTTGGGCGCGTTTGCGAGTTCCTTGCCGGTGAGATTCTGCCGCGCCTGGCCGCCCGAAACGATGCAGCCCTGCGCCACCGTCTGGCCGAAATAGCAGGGCGCGCCCGCAAAGTCGGTATATTCGGCTTTGGTGTAGGCCGCGCCGCCCATCAGCGTGAACCCGCCCCCTGCTTTGATGTTGATGTCGGCCTCGACACCGCGCGTGCGCAGCGAACCTGCGTTGATGACGTCGAACACCAGCGTTCCGGTGTCCGAAACCCCGATCGCCTGCGCCTGGAAATCGTCGAAATCGGTGCTGAAGAAGGCGATGTTGAAGCGGACGCGGCGATCGAACAATTCGGTCTTGGCGCCGATTTCATAGGAGGTCGGGATTTCGGGTTCGACCGTGCGCAACACGGTTGAGTCCTGCAGCGCGTTGAAGCCGCCGCCCTTGAATCCGCGCGCGACGCTGCCGTAGAGCGTAACCTCTTCGGTGGGGCGGAACTGAGCGCCGAGGCGCCAGGTCCACGCGCCGTCGACGCGCTTCGACTTCTGGTCGACGCGCGGCCCCAGCAAGACCGTGCCCGGATTGGGGAAGCGACGGAAATGCGTGTTCAGCCGCTCGACGGTGTATCGCAGTCCGCCAAAGACGTTGAACCGGTCGCTGAGGTGATAGGTCGCATCGGCGAAGGCCGCGAAATTCTGCGTATAGTTCTCGACCAAGATAGCGCGCGACAATTGGACGCCGGGAGGCAGGGTCTGATCGAACGTCCCCTGCTGCGAATTGCCCAGTTCATAGTCCTGATTGAACAGGAACAGCCCGCCGACCCATTCGAGCGGCTGGCCCGAGGGTGAGGTCAGGCGCAGTTCCTGCGTGAACTGACGCTGATGGCTGTCGCCATTGTTGATGTTGAGCGCCGGCGTCGGGCGCTGGTCGGCGTCATTATTGTCGACGGCATCCCACCAGCGCAGGCCGGTGATCGACGTCAGCGTGATCCCGCTTGCGCTTTCGACATCGACCTGCACCGATCCGCCATAGGTTTCCTGCCGGATGAAGGTGTCGCCGTCGAGCGCAACCTCGCGATTGTTCGGGCCGGGGACGATGCCCGCGGCGGTCACCTGGGTCCGGACCCGCGCATTGTTGCCGAAGCTGCGGATCGTCCACATGCAACACGCAGCATCGCGCGACGAATAGTCGCCCGCCACGAGGACGCGGATATTGTCGGCGGGCTCCCAGAGCAGCTTGGCGCGACCGCCCCATTCGTCGCGATCGTTGAGCTTGCTGTCATCGAAGACGTTGCGGATATAGCCGTCGCGCTTGGTCAGATAGGCCGACGCGCGGAAGGCGAGATTCTGGGTGATGCCGCCGGTGACCGTCCCGCGCAGCACGAACTCGTCAAACTCGCCATAGGTCGCCTGCACCCGCCCGCCCCAGGTGTAACTGGGATCGGTGGTGACGATATTGAGTACGCCGGCCGACGCATTCTTGCCGAACAACGTGCCTTGCGGACCGCGCAGCACTTCAACGCGCTGGATATCGAACAGGTCGGTCATGCCCGCGCCCTGTCGCCCGATCGGTACGCCGTCGATGACGATCCCGACCGAACCCTCGATCGCCGAGGAGAAATTGTTCGTGCCGATGCCCCGGATCGCAATCCCCGCGCCGCGCGGGTTGTTGCTGCCCTGGAACGAGAAGTTCGGGGTCGTCGTCTGAAGCTGCGAAATTTCGGTGATGTTGCGGTCGCTAAGCTGCTCCCCGCTCAAAACGGCAACCGATAGCGGAACGTCCTGCAATGACTGTTCGCGCTTTTGCGCGGTCACGACGATCTCGTCGCCGCCGGCAGCTTCGGCCGCCGGATCGGGCAGCGGAGCGCTTTCTTGCGCATAAGCCCCGCTTGCGAGCAGCGTCGACCCCATCAACGCCACGATAATGCTCTTCATCGACATCCTCCCTTTATATTTATCCAAGTGGATAATAATTTGAGGACGGTGATGTCAAGAGCGTTTCAGGAAATCGGGCGGCGGCTTCATCCATGTTGAGGGCCGCGCAATATGCGCTTGAGCTTGTGATACGGCTGCCGATCAAAAAATCGGGGCGGCGCAGGATCGCTGCGCCGCCCCGACGATGTATCTTTCGGCCCGCACGCTGCGGGGCCTGCCCGGACCTCAGGGTGTGACGAAGGTCAGCGTGGAGACATGCACCGTGCTCGCGACGGTCTTGCCGCCCAGCGTGCGTTCGCCTGCGACCTCGTTGCTCGTCGACAGCAGATAGCGGCCTTTGCCGCGTGCGGGTGCGGTGATGACGCCCTTGTCGTCGGCCACATAGGCTTTGGTCCAGCGATCGGGATCGATCACCGTCAGCTTGGCGCCGGGCAGGGGCTTGCCCTGCCACAGGACCGCGAAACTGTTCCCGTTCGCCGTGACCGGGACGATTTCCAGGTCGAGCGCATGGCGCGTTTCGGATCGTCCAGCGCGCGCGTGATAAACCACGCCCTGCAGCTTGCCGTCTTCGCCGGCCCAGGGTTCGAAAACATTCTCGTCAACGAGTCGGAGGTCGCCGGTCCCGCTAACCGCAGCCTCGATATGATTGGCGCGGCGGACGAGCGACGCGGGGCGGTCGCGGCTTTCGGCGAAGAGCGTCGGCGTCTTCAGCTTGGGGAATTCGGGGTCGCCGCTTTCAGGAACGGCCTCGGCCGGCTCGCCGAGATAGATGCGAGCGGGCGCATTGCCGTCGCGCTCGATCCACACTTCGTGCGCGGTGGCGGGTGCGGCAAGAAAGCCGAGGACCATCAGAGCTGCAAAAGTCTTTTTCATTAGGGACATCCCTCTTTCCGGATGGAGCTGAAAGGTGATGCCGGGTCGCAGAGCACTCCGGCGCAAGCGTTGTGTGGCGGCCGGGGTCGGTTATTGCAAACGATTATTACTAGCTTGCTATTGCGAACCATTCGCTATAGCGGCCGCTCCCGATTGCAACAAAGATGCAAAAAGGGAAACGCCATGACCGTCCGAATGATCGCGCTTTGCAGCGCAGCCGCGCTCGCTTTCGCCACCAATCCGGCTTGGGCGGCCGATAGTGCCGAAGATGCTGCGTCGGCTGGCGGGAGCGCCGCCGACGCCGATGCGGCCGCCGCCGAGGACCCTATTGTCGTCACCGGATACACCGGGACCAAGACCGATACCGCGCTGGCGGAACTGCCGCAGCCGATCAAGGTCATCACCGCCGAACAATATGAGGCGCAGGGCGCGATCAGCATCAGCGACACGATAAAATATGCCGCGGGCGTTGCCGCCAACCCCTATGGCCGCGACACGCGCGTCGACGGCTTCAACGTCCGCGGGCTCGACGCGTTGCAGTTCCGCGACGGCATGCGCGACGTCTTCTCCTATTATGCGTCGATCGCCTCGGACCCGTATAATTTCTCGCGGGTCGAGATCGTTCGCGGCCCGGCCTCCGTGCTGTTCGGCCAAGGGTCAATCGGCGGCCTCATCAATCTCGTCAGCAAGACGCCGGATTTTGCGACGCGCGGCGAAATCAGTCTCGTTTACGGCAGCTATGACCGCAAGGAAGTGCTTGGCGACGTCAATGTCGCGCTCGCTGACGATCTCGCTGTCCGCTTCGTTGGCCGCGCCCGCGACGCGGGCACCTATATCGACCACGTACCCGACGACCGCGTGATGTTCGCGCCGTCGATCCGCTGGCAGCCGACCCCCGATACCGACGTCATATTGACCGGCCTGTATCAGGAGGATGATACTGGTTCGACCTCGCAATTCCTGCCGATCGTCGGGACCTTCCGGCCCAACACGGTCGCTGGCAAGCAGCTCGATCGTTACACCTTCGTCGGCAAGGCCGGCTGGGATCGCTACGCCGGCCGTTTGCTTCAGGGCGGCGGATCGGTGACGCACCGCTTCTCAGATAATGTGAAGCTCAGCCTGAAGGCGCGCTATATCGATAGCGACCTTGAATATAATACCCACTATGCCGACAGCTATACGAACCCGGAGGATCCCTATTCGGTTTACGGCACCAGCGGTCGCATGATCGGGCTTACCGCCGACGCCAGCGACGCGCGGATGAATGTGTTTTCGACCGACAATAATCTGCAGTTCGATTTCACTACCGGCGCCAATGTCGAGCATAAGCTGCTCGTCGGCATCGATTATAGCTGGAACAAGGTTCAGAAACGCTATGCTGGCGGCACCGAGCTCGTCGACCTCTATGACATCGATTATGATGCGCTGCTGACCTATGATCCCAGCGGTCCCTTCACCAAGGAAAGCCAGAAGCAACTGGGCGTTTATGTCCAGGACCAAATCCGCTTCTTCGACCGCGTCTCGGTTGTACTTGGCGCGCGCCGCGACCGCGTTACCGGCTCGTCGGGCCAGAAGGACAACGCCACGACCTTCCGCGCCGGCATCATCGGCGAGATCGGTGCGGGCATCTCGCCATTCTTCAGCTATACCGAAAGCTTCCTGCCGGTCGCCGGCCGGATCGACAATGGCGACGGCACCTTTGGCGATCCCTATCGGCCGCAGACCGGCACGCAATATGAAGCGGGCATCAAGTGGCAGCCGACGCCGAATACCCTCGTCACCGCGACCGCGTTCAAGATAAAGGAACGCAATCGCGTCCTCTATCTTGCCGCGGGTGGCACCACCCAATCGGGCGAACTGAACACCAAGGGTTTCGAGATCGAAGCCAGCCATAGCCTCCCGGGCAATTTCGAACTGCTGGCCAATTACGGCTATTCGAAACTCAAATCGGAAACCAACACCAGCCTCGATTATATGCCGCGCCACACGGCGTCGATTTGGTCGACCAAGACATTCGGCCTTGCGGACGAAGCGCAGCTGCGTCTGGGCGGCGGCGTCGTCTATAGCGGCAAGAGCATCTCGACGAGCGATGTCTGGTCGATCGTCACCCCGTCGCGCACGACGGTCGATGCGCTGGCCGAGATCAACTGGAACAACTGGCGCTTCGCGGTCAACGCGACGAACCTGCTCAACAATAAATTTTTCGCGTCCTGCCTCGCGCGCGGCGATTGCTTCATCGGCGCACCGCGCAACGTGATGGGCACGATCGGCTATCGCTTCTGAGTGCGGGCTATTGCGAGTCACTCGCAATGTTGCGATAGGGACGCCATGAGCAGGGCGGTTGATATTTTACACGGTGGAAGGTGGCGCGATATTGCGGCACGTGTGCTGGCTGCGGTGCCGCTCAACTATGCGGTGACCAGTGCGCTGACCATGCTGATCGCGCGGCTTTTGCCCGGCGGCGCCCAGCAGGCGTCGGTAGGTGCGACGCTGATGTCCTTCCTTATCTTCGCCGGCCTTGCGATGACCGCATTCGCCGTACGCTCGGTTTCGCGGCTGTGGGCCGGGTTGATCGCGACTGGCGTGATTGCGGCGCTGGCCGACTGGTGCCTTATTGACTGGGGAGGCCGCCTGTGAAGAACGGCTTTCGGCAATCGATGGCGTGGCTTCACACCTGGACCGGGTTGTTGCTCGGCTGGCTGCTTTTTGCGATCTTCGTCACGGGTACCTCCTCCTATTTTCAGGAAGAGATTACCGCGTGGATGACGCCCGAGATCCGCAGCGTTCCAGCGGACGGCCCGACACGCTTCGCCGCGGCGACGCGTTGGCTCGAACGCGAAGTACCGGGGGCCAGCGAATGGTCGGTGTATTCAGCGGGCAAGCGCGCCGCGGGCCTGCAACTCTATTGGGTCAACGGCCCCGATGCACCGGCGGATGCGCCGACAGATGCACGCCTCGACGGGGCCGGACGTAAGGCGGACGCACGCGAAACAGCAGGCGGGGATTTCCTCTACCGCTTCCACTACAACCTTCATTATATCAACTGGTACTGGGCCCGTTGGATCGTTGGGATCGCTGCGATGGCGATGCTCGTTGCGATCTTCTCTGGCATCGTCACGCACAAGAAGATCATCGCCGACTTCTTCCTGCTTCGTCTAGGCAAGGGCCAGCGGAGTTGGCTCGATGCCCATAACGCGTCGAGCGTGCTGTTCCTGCCGTTCATCCTGATGATCACCTATACCGGCCTGGTAAGCCTTGCGACGCACTATATGCCGTGGGGGATCGCCGCCAACTATGCGAACGAAGAGAAATTCTTCGAGGCGACCTTTCCTTGGCCGGCTCCCGCCGAAAAGGTAGGGCCAGCGCCGCTGATCGCTGTCGCGCCGCTGGTCGAGCACGCCGAGCGCACATGGGGCGCCGGCGCCGGAAGCGTGCGCATCCTCAATCCAGGCGACCGGACGGCACAAGTCATCGTGTCGACCGCCCCCGACGCGAGCATGTCGGTCCGGCCGCGGTCCATGACGTTCGACGGCGTGACCGGGAAGCTGATTTCCGCGCACAATCCGTCGGGCGCCGCGACGGCGACCGAAGGCACTATGATCGGCCTGCACGCTGGCCGCTTCGCCAGCGGGGTGCTGCGCACCCTCTATTTCCTATCGGGCGTTGCGGGCTGCGTCATGGTCGCCTCGGGCCTGATCCTGTGGACGGTCAAGCGGCGCGCAAAGCTGCCCGATCCCGATCGGCCGCATTTCGGATTTCGCCTTGTCGAAAAACTTAACATCGGCGCGATTGGCGGACTGCCCCTCGGGATGGCCATCTATTTCCTCGCCAACCGCCTTTTGCCCGTCGAGGGGGCAGGGCGAAGCGATCGTGAGATCGCCGCACTTTTCATCGCATGGGGCGGCGTATTCGTCTGGGCGGCGGTCCGTCCATCGGCGCGCGCGTGGATCGAGGTTCTCGCGGTGACCGCCGCTGCATTCGCATTGGTGCCGGTCGTCAGCGCGCTCACGACCGATCGCTCGCTGATCGCCAGCTTGGCCAACGGCGACATGGTCTTTGCCGGTTTCGACCTGTCGATGCTGTTGGTCGCGGCCGGCTTTGGCTGGGCAGCCGCGAAGGCGAAACGCCGCGCGACAAGCCCGAAGGCGGGCGTGCGCAAGCGCACGGCCGGGTCGCCGGTGACCGAAGCCGCATGACCCATTTGCTGCTCCTGTTCCTTGCGACCCTGGGCTTCGCGCTTCTGTGCGTTTCGCGCGCGCGGCATCAACGCGATCTGATCGGCCGCAAGCTTTCCGAACGGACGACGGATTTTGCACGCTGGTGCGGTGTCGCGATCCTGGCCCTCGCATATCTGCTCGCCGGATATCGTTTCGGATGGGCAGTCGGAACGCTGGAATGGCTGGGCCTGTCGAGCATAGGCGCGGTGCTGACGATGGCGATGCTTTCGCACCGTTCGGGGCAGAATTCGTCGCCGCGCTGACGCCTCAGGACTTGACCCGGAACAGTTCCGCGGGGCGAAAGGCGCCGCCTGCTTCGCGCTCGCCCGTGCCTTCGATCCAGCCCTTGTCGAGCATGCGGCGACGGAAGGCCGGCTTGTTGAGCTGAATGCCGAGGATCGCCTCGTGAACGTCCTGCAGGGCGCGAAGCGTGAAGCGCTGCGGAAGGAGCGCAAAGGCAATTGGGGAATAGTCCAGCTTGCCGCGCAGGCGCGTTACGGCATGATCGACGATCGCATCATGGTCGAAGGCAAGTTTCGGGATGGCGTCGATGGGCGCCAGCATCAGATCGTCCCGGCCCGGCAAGGCAGCCGCGAGTTCGTCGGCGGGAAGCAGAGCAAAATAAGCGATGGTGACGATCCGCATCCGGGGGTCGCGGGCCGGATCGCCAAAGCTGTAAAGCTGTTCCAGCCAGGCATCCGAAAGGCCCGCCTTGTCGGCAAGGATGCGCTTTGCCGCGTCGTCGAGGCTTTCCGCCACCCCGACGAAACCGCCTGGAAGCGCGTGAACGCCTTTGTGCGGTGCTTCACCGCGTCGTTGCAGCAAAACCCTCAAATCGCCGTTCGCGACCGTCATCAGGACAAGGTCGACGGTAACCGCGAGAGGCGGGAAAGCCGCAGGATCATAGGTTTCGGACATGGCGCAAACTTATATCTTGACTAGATATATGTCAAATGCATATAAGTGAGTCGTGCCGGGGAGTCCGGCACATGAAATTCAGGTCGAGGGAGTCTCGCGTGATGGAAAAGGCAGATTTCGGTGTCTTCATCGGACGCTTTCAGCCGCTGCATATCGGGCATGAGCATGTCATCCGGCAGGCGTTGGAACAGGTCGGCCGGCTGATCATCCTCGTCGGTTCGGCGAACGTCGCGCGCGACCCACGCAATCCCTTCACCTTCGACGAGCGGGCCGCGATGCTGCGCGCCGCCTTTCGTCACGAAATGGCCGAGGAACGGCTGATCGTCGAACCGCTCGACGATCATCTCTATTCGGACACCGCCTGGGTGACCGAGGTGCAGCGCCGCGTGAACCGCATCATCCTCGACGTCGGGAACGGCCACGGCTTTGGCAGTCACGGGCTTTCCGACTTTAAGGTTGCGCTGACGGGCTATGGCAAGGACGCCTCTTCCTATTATCTCCGCCTGTTTCCCGAGTGGGACAATATCCAGATCGACAGCCAATATGGCACCTTCAGCTCGACCGACGTGCGGCGGCGCTATTTCCAGCGCATCCCCGAAATGCCGGCATCGATCCTGACGGCCGACGTCGCGGCCTGGCTCGATGCGTTCAAGCTCGGCGAGACGTTCCGCACGCTGCTCGAAGAGAGCGAATATCTTGCGGCATATCCCGCGCAATGGGGCAAAGGGCCGTTCGTCACCGCCGACGCGGTGGTCGTGCAGTCGGGGCATATATTGCTCGTCGAACGCGGACGACTGCCTGGCAAGGGGCTGCTCGCGCTGCCTGGCGGCTTCGTCGATGCGGGCGAGCGCATCCGCGACGCCGCGATCCGCGAACTGCGCGAGGAGACGGGGATAAGCGACGGCAAGGGGCAGATCCCGCCCGCAATGCTGGGCAGCTTCATCGAGGATCATCGCACACGCGTGTTCGATGCGCCGAACCGGTCCTTGCGCGGCCGGGTGATCACCCACGCCTATCTGTTCCGCCTGCCGGAGCGTCGCAAACTGTTCGCTGTGAAGGGCGGCGACGATGCAGCGCATGCGCGCTGGTACCGGCTCGGCGATCTCAGCCCCGAGATGTTTTTCGAAGACCATTGGTCGATCATCGAAGAAATGGCCGACCTGTAATCCGCGGCAGGGGAGTCCTGCCGAACCCAAGCGAATGTGAGGAGTTCACATCATGAAAAACCTGATCCTGGCGACCGACAGCTACAAGCAGAGCCACTTTCTGCAATATCCGCCCGAGGCGCGCGTAATCAGCGCCTATGTCGAGGCGCGGCCAAACCCCTTTTCCGAAGAGATTGTCTTTCTGGGTCTCCAGCCGCTGCTGGTCGACTATTTCAGCCAGCCGATCAACGCGGCGGATATCGACGAGGCCGAGGCGATCTGCATCGCGCACGGCGTTCCGTTCAACCGTGCGGGGTGGGAGGCGATCGTCGCCGATCATGGCGGTTATCTGCCGCTGGAGATCAAGGCGCTGCCCGAAGGCGCGATCGTGCCCGCGGGCGTGCCGCTGGTACAGCTCGAAAATACCGACCCGCGCATGCCCTGGCTGACGACCTTCATAGAGACGGCAATGCTGCGTGCGATCTGGTATCCGACGACGGTCGCGACGCTGAGCTGGAAGTGCAAACAGGTGATCCGCGCGGGGCTCGAAAAGACGTCCGACGATGTGGAGGGCCAGCTTCCCTTCAAGCTCCACGATTTCGGCGCGCGCGGGGTTTCTTCCGCCGAAAGTGCGGGTCTGGGTGGGCTCGCACATCTCGTCAATTTCCAGGGCACCGACACGATGGAGGCGCTGGTCGCGGCGCGGCGCTACTATGGCGCCGACATGGCGGGCTTTTCTATTCCCGCCGCCGAGCACAGTACAATGACGAGCTGGGGCCGCGACCGTGAAGAGGATGCCTATCGCAACATGCTCGACCGGTTCGAAGGCGAGGGACGCATCGTCGCGGTCGTCTCCGACAGCTATGATCTCGATACGGCGGTCACCGACATCTGGGGCGGCAGCTTGCGCGAGAAGGTGCTGGGGCGCGCGGGCACGCTGGTCGTACGGCCCGACAGCGGCGATCCGATCGAAACGCCGCTGCGCACGGTGAAAACGCTGTGGGAAAAGTTTGGCGGCCATGTGAACGGCAAGGGCTATCGCGTCCTCGATCCGCATGTCCGCGTGATCCAGGGCGACGGAATGACCGTCGACAGCATCGGCCGGCTTGTTCAGCGGATGATCGAGGAAGGTTTCGCGATCGACAATATCGCTTTCGGCATGGGCGGCGGGATGCTGCAGCACGTCAACCGCGACACGCTGCGCTTCGCGATGAAGGCGAATGCGATGCTGGGCAGCGACGGCGTGTGGCACGATGTCTTCAAGATGCCGAGTACCGATCCGGGCAAGGCGAGCAAGGCCGGACGGCAGGCCGTCGTGCTGAAGGACGGCCGGATGGCCGCAGCGCGGCTCGACAGCGTCGCGGTGGGCGAAGATCTGCTGGTGCCGGTATGGCGGAATGGCGAACTACTCGTCCGCCACGACTTCGACGCGGTGCGGAAGCGGTCCGAAGGCAGGTGATGGCCGACCCGCCGGTAAATCCTCTGCTCCGGCTTCGCGTCCGGGTGGGCCCGATCCGGGGCGCTACTCGGTTATTGATCGATCAACCGATCGTCTGGCTCCGATACCGTTTGAGTTTGGTGACGCGAAGGCCGGGAAGTCCGGCACGATCGAGCGATCGCCGCCAGTCGGCGATTTCCTCGGAGCTCAGCCGGTATCTTTCGCGGGCGTCCTGCAGACTCAGCAATCCGCCATCGATCGCAGCCAGCACTTCGGCCTTGCGGCGGCTGACCCAATAGGTCGTGGCGGACGACGGCAAGTCGTCGATCGTCAATGGCCCCAGCGGCCCCATGACCGAGGACGGCCTTCCATGATATTCGAGCACCGCGAACTCTCCATTCGCGCGGCTGGCGCCGCTTTGTGTGCCCCCCGCGCAAAACCTGCGCCACGAGGGTTAACAAATGGTTGCGAATGCGGTGAGATGAGGCAGGCGGCCGGGCATCGGATGCCCGGCCGACGTTGCTCAGGCCCGGATAAGGTGGTCGAACGCCGAAAGTCCGGCCTTCGATCCTTCGCCCATCGCTATGACGATCTGCTTATAGGGCACGGTCGTCACGTCGCCGGCGGCGAAGATGCCGGGCTGGCTCGTCGCGCCGCGCGCGTCGACCTCGATCTCGCCACGGTCGCTGAGCGCCACGGCGCTGCCCAGCCATTCGGTGTTCGGAATGAGGCCGATCTGGACGAAGATGCCGTCGAGTTCGACGAGGTGCTCCTCATCCTTGTTGCGGTCGCGATAGCGCAGGCCGACGACCTTTTCGCCATTGCCGAGCACCTCGGTGGTGAGCGCCGACGTAATGATCGTGACGTTCGGCAGGCTGCGGAGCTTCGTCTGGAGCACCGCGTCGGCGCGAAGTTGGCCGTCGAACTCGATCAACGTCACATGCGCGACGAGTCCGGCCAGATCGATCGCCGCCTCGACACCCGAATTTCCGCCGCCGATCACCGCGACGCGCTTACCCTTGAACAGCGGACCGTCGCAATGCGGGCAATAGGCCACGCCCTTGTTGCGATATTCGGCTTCGCCCGGGACGCCCATCTGGCGCCAGCGCGCGCCGGTCGACAGGATCACGGTCTTGCCCTTCACGCTCGCGCCGCTCTTCAGCTTCACTTCGTGCAGGCCGTTCGCACCGCCGGGGATCAACTCTGCGGCTTCCTGAACATTCATGACGTCGACGTCATAATCCTTCACATGTGCTTCCAGTTGCGCGGCGAGCTTCGGACCCTCGGTGTGCTGGACCGAAATGAAATTCTCGATTCCCAGCGTGTCGAGCACTTGTCCGCCGAAGCGTTCGGCGACGATGCCGGTGCGGATGCCTTTGCGTGCGGCATAGATGGCGGCTGCGGCGCCGCCGGGCCCACCGCCGACGACGAGCACGTCGAACGGCTCCTTTGCGGCGATCTTCTCGGCGGCGCGCGCGACGGCGCCGGTGTCGAGCTTGGCGACGATCTGTGCGAGGTCCATGCGGCCTTGCCCGAAGGGTTCGCCGTTCAGGAACACCGCCGGAACCGCCATGACCTTGCGGCGCTCGACCTCGTCCTGAAACAGCGCGCCGTCGATCGCGGTGTGGCGGATGTTCGGGTTCAGCGCGGCCATGATGTTGAGCGCCTGCACGACGTCGGGGCAATTCTGGCATGACAGCGAGAAGAAGGTTTCGAAGACGAAATCGCCTTCCAGCGCACGCACGGCGTCAAGCAGTTCGGCCTCTTCCTTCGGCGGGTGACCTCCGACGTGAAGCAGCGCGAGGATCAGCGAGGTGAATTCATGCCCCATCGGCAGTCCCGCGAACACGGCTTCGGCGCGGCCCTCATCGGCACGGATCGCGAAGGAGGGCCTCCGCGCGTCGTCGCCATCGAAACGCGCGGTGACGAGGTCCGACTGCGCCGCGACCTCTTCGACAAGCGCGCGCATCTCTGCCGATTTGGGCGAGGCATCGAGGCTCGCGACCAACTCGATCGGACGGCGAAGGTTGCCGAGATAGGTTTTGAGCTGGGCGGTCGTGTTGGCGTCGAGCATCGGCATGGGGAGAGCCTTTCGGACAGGAGCAAGGGTTCGCCGTGGGGGGGCGGCGTCAGAATCTTGTTTTTTTAGAATGCGAAGACCGGGCGAGCGCCGCCCGCCCGGTCCTGCAAATCGGTCGGCTTAGATCTTGCCGACGAGTTCGATCGAGGGAGCGAGCGTTTCGGCGCCTTCTTCCCACTTCGCCGGGCAGACCTGGCCGGGGTTGGCGCGGACATAGACCGCCGCCTTGATCTTGCGGACGAGTTCCTCGGCGTTGCGGCCGACGCCTTCGCTGGTGATTTCCATCACCTGGATCACGCCGTCGGGATCGACGACGAAGGTCGCGCGGTCGGCGAGGCCCGAATCTTCACGCAGCACGCCGAAATTATTGGCGAGAACGTGGTTCTGGTCGCCCAGCATGTGATAGTTGATCTTGCCGATTGCCGGCGAGCTGTCGTGCCATGCCTTGTGGCTGAAATGGGTGTCGGTCGACACCGAATAGACTTCGACGCCGAGGCCCTGAAGCGTCGCATATTGGTCGGCGAGGTCTTCGAGCTCGGTCGGGCAGACGAAGGTGAAGTCGGCCGGATAGAAGAAGAAGACCGCCCACTTGCCCGCGGTATCGGCGTCCGTCACGGGGACGAACTTGCCCTGATGGTACGAAGTGGCGTTGAACGGCTTGATCGAGCTTCCGATGATACCCAAGGGAGAGTGTTTCCTTTGATTGCTGCACTGCAAAATGATTTGCAGGGCGCCAGCTATGCGGACTGGCGCACGCACTCAACCCCAATTTTCCGGGCACACTTATCGGGTAAATCGATCAACACGCCGCTTTCACGCAAAACTGCGATTAACGGCCGATGCCCCCGGCTCCTGCGAGCAGGTCGATCACTTCGGCATCGAAATCGTCGGGTGCGCCCGGCGTGATCTTGCGAAAGCGGCGCGCGCAATAGGCGGCGCGGGGGCCGAGGTCGGGGACATCTCGGAACTTCAACGCGGTTCCCGATTGTCCGCCGACAAGGTCGGGCATATCCGTCCACACGGTCCGCACTGTGAAAACGGCGCCCGGGCGCACCTCGGGCGGGTAGCGCTCGTGCCGGCTGATGCACAGCGCCAGGTCATCCACTCGCCAATCGTCCGTCATAATCAACCTCGTGGTTGTTACGCAGCGTTGGGCGCAGTTTAACATATCCGGTAACGGCTGGCCAATCGTCCGTGACTGCCCATTATCGCGGGCGACGAAGCCTTCGTTCCAAAGTTTGCGATCGCTTTCCGAATTGGGCCTTGGCGGAACAACCGCTGCGGGGATGCAATCCGCGGCAGAGGGCGTTCGTCAGGTTCAGGCCGTTGCTTCGCGCCCGCGCATCTTGGTCGGCGCCATGCCGAAGCGGCGGGCAAAGGCGCGCGTGAAGCTCGCGTTGCTCATATAGCCGCAATTATACCCGATGCTCGATATCGGAAGATCGCTCTGCGCGAGCAACTGGCGCGCGCGTTGCAGCCTCCGCTCGCTCACCGCCTCGGCGACGCTGCATTGGTAAAGTTCGCGAAAACCCCGCGTCAGCTTCGCCTTGCTGAGCCCACAACGCCGCGCGACATTGCCGACGGTCAGCTTTTCCTGCCATTTTTCGTTGACCAACTGATGCGCGGCCGCGACGCGGGTGATGTCGAGTTCGCTCAGCGACGTGCGGCCGCCCACCTCGACCATGCGGTCGGCGGCAAGTTCGGCGAAAAGCTGGCAGAGCAATTCCTGGCTGCGCGCGCTCCGCAACATGTCGTCGACTTCGCTATCGCCTTCGACGGCGACCACCGCACGGCCGAGACCGCGAAGACTGGCGGGAAGATACCAGCGCCCATCCGCCTTGGGACGGAGCGCGAACAGGCGGTCGCACGCCGCGCGGCTGATCGCGAGCACGACCAGATGATCGTCGGCGGGTCCCGAGACGTCGGCGGGTAGAAGCATCGAAACCGCGGGCTCGCCAATGTCGCCAAAGCCGAAGATGAGGGCGTCCGGCGGCAGGAACGCGGCATCGCAGGGGCCGCGGCCGACGAAGCTCGTAAACTCCGGAGAAATGCGAATGGATAGCTTGTTGGTCATCCTGTCATCCCAGCGAATCGCCGCATCAGTGGCGACGCGATATCCTATGTGCAATCGTCCCGGCCCTATCCGATACGCAAATTTTCTTTGCCGATTGTTCCAACAGATTGTGCAGTCCGGCTTGATCGATGCGAAAAATGCGCAAATATATGCTAGATGAGAAAAAAGATCGAAGGGACACAGATGCCGGCAATGCGCCAGCCCATTCCGACCACCGGCGATCGGCGGACCGCCGTCGACGGCAATCCGGGCGTATTCCTTCGCGAACTGCGGATCGAAAAGGGCTGGACGCTTGCCGAGGTGAGTGAACGCACGCGCATCCCGGTTTCAACTTTGTCAAAGATTGAAACCGGGAAGATGTCGCTCAGCTATGAAAAGCTGCTTCGTCTGAGCCAAGGTCTCGAAATCGATATCACGCAGCTTTTCGCCGCCGCGACGTCGGTCCCGGCCGCCACGCATACCGCCACCGGTCGACGCAGCATCACGCCCGCCGGAGAGGGGCCCTCGATCAAGACGGCGACGTACAACTATACTTATCCGTCGGCGGATCTGCTCAACAAGACGCTCAATCCGATGATCATCGACATCAAGGTGCGGTCGATCGACGATTTCGGAGATCTGATGCGCCACTCGGGTGAGGAATATGTCCTCGTGCTCGAAGGCGAATGCGAGTTTCACACCGACATGTACGCACCGTCGCGCCTGAAGACGGGTGATTCGGCCTATTTCGACGCGTCGATGGGGCATGGTTATGTCGCTGTGGGGGAGGGGCCGTGCCGTATCCTGTCGGTCTGTTCGGCAACCGATGCCGATCTGAAGTCGGTACTTCATCCGGTCGAAACCGAATGATCGCCTAGCGCCGCGCGCCCGGTAATCGGTTCGCGCCGCCGCTTCTGAAAAAATCCGTCGTTCTGAAATTTGTTCGCGCTGCAGCGCCGCGGCTGCGCGGTCGCGTCTGCCATTGACAAATTTCCGTTCAGGATGCCTATATCAAGAATTGAAAATATTTCAAAAAGTGAAACTTCGATGTCAGGGCCTGGTGAGTGGCCTAGTCGAAAGGGGAGGACGAATGCGGTTCATACGGTCTTGCGCGATGCTGGTTGCGGCGATGCTGGTTGGGGTGATGGCGCCAGCCGTGAGCCCGTCCGCCGCACAAACGGCCACGAAACCGCAGACGAAGCTGCGCGGCCCAAGTCCGTTGCCCGCCCCCGCGATGGTCAAGAGCGACGTCGACGCCTGGCTCGACGGCTATATGCCCTATGCCCTGTTGCGCGGCGACGCGGCCGGCGCGGTCGTGGTGGTCGTCAAGGACGGCAAGGTGCTGACGCAGCGGGGTTTCGGCTATGCCGACGTCGGCACGCGGCGGCGCGTCGATCCCGAAACCACGCTCTTCCGCCAGGCCTCGGTGTCGAAGCTGATCACATGGACCGCGGTGATGCAGCTCGTCGAGCAGGGCAAGATCGATCTCGACCGCGACATCAACACCTATCTCGATTTCAGGATTCCGCCCTTCGGCGGCAAGCCGGTCACGATGCGCAACCTGATGACGCACACCGGGGGATTCGACGAGGTGCAGCGCGGGCTCAACAGCTATGATCCGAAGAAGATTCCGTCGCTCGGCGATGCACTCAAGCGCCAGGTGCCGTACCGCATTTACGCGCCCGGAACGACGCCGGCCTATTCGAACTATGGCACCTCGCTGGCGGGCTATATCGTCGAGCGGGTGTCGGGGCTCCCCTATAATGATTATGTCGAGCGCCACATTTTTGCGCCCACGGGCATGACGCGATCGACTTTCCGCCAGCCGCTTCCCGCGCGGCTGCAGCCCTTGATGGCGAGCGGCTATATGCTGGGATCGGGCAAGCCGGGGCCGTTCGAGCTCAGCAGCCTCGCGCCATCGGGCGCGATGACCGCATCGGGCGCCGACATGGGGCGCTTCATGATCGCGCATCTGGGCAAGGGCGGACCGCTAATGAAACCGGCAACCGCGGCACAAATGCACGATACGATCCTCCGGCTGATCCCGCCGCTCAACGGCATGGCGCTCGGTTTCTATGAGCAGAATATCAACGGTCGCAGGGCGTTGTCGCACGCTGGCGACAGCCCCAATTTCCACAGCCAGCTCTGGATTTTCCCCGAGGAAAATGTCGGCATCTATATGTCGATGAATGCCGCGGGCACGCAGAATGTGTCGGGCCCTATCCGCAGCTATTTGTTCGAGGCGTTCGCCGATCGCTATTTCCCGTTCGAACAGCGCGACGGCCGGGTCGATGCCGCGACCGCGCGCGAACATGCGCGCATGATGGTGGGCACTTACAACAAGACCCGTCGACTGGAAACGAGCTTCCTGAAGGCGATGGAGCTGGCCGGGCAGACGAAGGTCTCGCTCGATCGCGACGGCGGAATCCGGCTTAACGCGGTGCCGGGTATCGGTGGTCAACCGCGCAAATGGGTCGAAATCGCGCCGTTCGTGTGGCGCGAGGCCGGCGGCAGGATGCGCCTCGCCGCCAAGGTCGAAAATGGCCGCGTCGTTCGCTTCAGCGTCGATTCGGCGTCGCCCTACATCGCGTTCGATCGGGTGCCCTGGTATCTGTCGGCCGCCTGGCTCACGCCGGCGATGCTCGGCAGCCTCGTCGTGCTGCTGCTTACTGCGATAGCCTGGCCCGTCTCGGCGCTCGCCCGTCGCTATTATGGCGTGAAAGCCGATCTGCCGTCTGCCGCGCTCAAAAGCTACCGGCTGACCCGCGGCTTCGCGGCGCTGGCCGTGACGGTAATGGTTGCGTGGATCCTGTTCGTTTCCACGCTGCTCAGGGACTTTTCGTCGGTCAGCGGCGAGTTGGACTGGGCACTGATCACGCTCCAGGTCGTGACGCCGATCATATTCCTCGGCCTCCTTGTGAGCGCGCTCTGGAATATCCGGCACGTCTGGACGGGCAAGCGCGGTCGGTTCGCCAAATTCTGGAGCCTGCTCCTGTTGATTAGCGCCGTGGTGCTCCTGTGGATTGGCGCAGGCTTCCACCTGATCGGCTTTGGAACCCGCTTCTGACCGGGGCAGCGGGGCCGACCGGCATAGCGGTCCCGCCTGCCGGCAAAGAAAACTTCTCCAATCATATTGCAATTATCAAAATTTGAAAATAATGTCCCAAACAGGTCAACAGGAGTGATCGCAGGATCAATGTCGCGAAGGCGGCCGATTCAGCGCCACTCCGGAATTTGGTGAGAGACGTGAACATTCAAACTTCCCTCGATGTCGCTGGCGGTGCCTTGCAGCTTCCGCAGCCCTATCTGCTGTTCCTCGGCGACACGACGATCCGCGGTTATGCGAAGACCGCTTTCGGTCTTCGTGACTGGGCGCCCGAGAAATGCGTCGGCGAATATGCCTTGCCGGGTGCGACGGTCAGCGCAGGGCTGGAGCAACTTGCACCGGCTGACGCGAAAGCACGCGGCGCGCGCTCGCTGCTCATCGGCGTCGCGAACAGCGGCGGCGTAATTCCCGAAAGCTGGATGCCGGCTCTTTTCGAAGCGCTTGAGGCGGGGCTCGATATCGTCAGCGGCATGCACATGCGGCTGGCCGATATGCCCGAACTCGCCGCGCGGGCAGAGCGTCTCGGTCGCCAACTGATCGACGTACGCCATCCGCCCAAGAATCTCCCCGTCGGCACCGGCCGCAAGCGGAGCGGCAAGCGATTGCTCACGGTCGGAACCGACTGCGCGCTGGGCAAGAAATATACGGCCCTGGCGCTTGCGCGCGCTTTCGCCGAGCGCGGCGTCGACGCCGATTTTCGCGCGACCGGGCAGACGGGCATCATGATCGCCGGCGGCGGCGTGCCGATGGACGCGGTGGTTTCGGATTTCGAGGCCGGTGCGGCGGAGACTGTGAGCCCCGACGCGGCGGACGATCATTGGGATGTCGTCGAAGGGCAGGGATCACTGTTTCACCCTGCCTATGCGGCGGTATCGCTGGGCCTGCTGCATGGCAGCCAGCCCGACGTCATCATCGTATGTCACGAACCCGGCCGCGAAGAGATATTGGGTTCTCCGGGCTACCGCTTGCCGAGTGTCGAGGAGACGATCGATCTCAACCTGCGGCTGGGTGCACGGACCAACCCCGCGATCCGCTGTGCGGGTGTTTCGTACAACACCTCGCACCTAGGCGAGGAAGAGGCCGTCGCATTGATGGCGGCCGAAAGCGAGCGGCTGGGATTGCCGGTCGCCGACCCGATCCGCGGCGGCGAAGCCTTCGCCCGTCTGGTGGATAGCTGCCTCGCATGAGCGCAGCGGCTACCCCGGCAGCAGCGGCGGGATCCTCTTGGTTCCAGCGTTTCCTGTTGCCGGGTTTCGCGTTCAAGGCGGTTGTCATCGGTGGCGGATACGCGACCGGACGCGAGCTTGCGGAGTTTTTCCTGCCAAGCGGACCGTGGGGCGGATTGGCCGCCATGCTGCTCGCCATGCTGCTCTGGAGCGTCATCTGCGCCGCGACCTTCTCGCTCGCGCGGGTGATGGGGGCGTTCGACTACCGCAGCTTTTTTGAAGGACTTCTGGGGCGCGGCTGGATCCTGTTCGAGGTCGGCTATGTCCTCCTGGTGACGCTTGTGCTTGCGGTGTTCGGCGCCGCGGCGGGCGAGATTGGCGCGTCGATCTTCGGCTGGCCGCCTCTTGCGGGGACGGCATTTCTCGCTGGATCGATCGCGCTGTTCGTGACCTTCGGCAACGCGTCGGTCGAGGGGCTGTTCAAATATGTCTCCTTCCTGCTCTACGGCGTCTACGCGCTGTTCATGGTCTTTGCGCTGAGCAGTTTCGGCGATGCGATCTCGGCGCGTTTTGCCATTCCGGCACCGTCGGACGGCTGGATCCTCGGCGGGCTGACCTATACCGGATATAACGTCATCGGCGCGGTGGTGATCCTGCCGGTGATCCGTCATCTGACCAGCCAGCGCGATGCTGTAGTTTCGGGCTTGATCGCGGGTCCGCTCGCGATGGCGCCTGCCATCCTCTTCTTCGTCGCAATGATCGCTTTCTATCCAGGCATCATGGATGAGACCTTGCCGTCGGATTTCATGCTGCGGCAACTCGAAATGCCGCTGTTCCATTTGCTGTTCCAGTTCATGATTTTTGCCGCTTTGCTCGAAAGCGGTGCGGGCTCGGTGCATGCGATCAACGAGCGTGTCGACGCAGCACGTCGTTCGCGCGGAGGCGCGCCGCTTGGCAAGCGCGCGCGAGCCGGCATCGCCGCGGCGCTGCTGATCGGCTGCATGTTCCTTGCCGACCGCTTCGGGCTGGTGACGCTGATCGCCAGCGGCTACCGCTTTCTGTCCTGGATATTCCTCGCCGTCTATGTCGCACCGTTGCTGACCGTCGGCCTGTATCGGCTGGCTCGCAGCCAGAAAAAACAGCTTCAACCAGCCGTGCAGGGGAATGTGACGTGACAAAAGTGACTGGCTGGGCGCGGTTTCGGCGCTGGATGAAGCGCATCTTGCTGGGCCTGCTCACATTGTTGGTACTGCTCGTCGTCGTGGGTTCGATCTACGAGGCGCTGGGGCGCAAGAATGCCGCGGCGAACTACCCGCCGCCTGGAAAGCTCGTCGACATCGGCGGGCGCAAGATGCACATCGATTGCCGCGGCACCGGATCGCCGACGGTCATCCTGGAATCGGGCCTCGGCACCGGCGGGACGACCGACTGGACTCTGGTTCACGACGAGATAGCCAGCTTCACGCGCACCTGCGCCTATGACCGCGCGGGCATCATGTGGAGCGATCCCAAGGACACGCCACAGGACGCCGCGGCGGTGACCGAGGATCTGCACAAGCTGCTCAAGGGCGCCGGAATATCCGATCCGCTGGTGCTCGTCGGGCACTCGATCGGCGGCCCCTACACGCGGACATATGTGGGCAAATATGGCGAACAGGTCGCCGGGCTGGTGATGGTCGATCCGTCGCACCCCGACCAGATCGCGCGGCTCGGGAAAGTCGTGAGCATCGACGTTCATCCCAAGCGCGCATCGACGCTGATCCACACGGCGAAGGCATTGGCGTGGACCGGCATCGTCCGCTTCGTCATTGCGCGCGGCGAAAAGCCGAAGATGCGGACAGAGGCCGAAACGAAGAGGCTCGGCGACGCGCTGACCAAATCGGCCGCCTACGCCAGTACTTCGATACGGGGTTCGGCCTCCGAACTCGATGGCTTCGATCGCACGATGGATCAGGCGCGCAAGGTTCACAGTTTCGGAAACCGGCCGTTGATCGTGCTCACGGCGATGGCGCCGATGAAGCCCGATCAGCTTAAAGGCCTGGGACTGAAGGCTGAAGAGGGCGGACGCTTCAAGCAGGAATGGAAGACGCTCCATACCGAGCAGGCGGCGTTTTCGACCCGCGGCCGCCAACAGATCGTGCCCGACGCGACCCACTATATCCAGATCGATCGCCCCGAAGTCGTGATCGCCGCGGTCCGCGAGGTCGTGGACGAAGTGCGCGCGGATGCGCAGGCGGCCGCCAAGAAATGAAAGCAAGGACCGTCAGCCCCCACGGCTGCCGGCAGGGAGAATGAAGATGAAGCGTAAGATCCTCTTAGGTGCCATGTCGATGCTGCCGTTGCTGCTCGCTGCGAACACGCCGGCGCCCGAATATGACATCGTGATCCGTGGCGGCCGCGTGCTCGACGGCGCGGGGAGCCCCTGGGTCAGCGCCGATGTCGCGGTCAAGGACGGCCGCGTTGTGAGGATCGGCCGCGTTACGGGACGCGGTACCAAGGAAATCGACGCAAAGGGCCGCTATGTCTCGCCCGGCTTCATCGATATGATGGACCAGTCGGGGCGTGTTCTTGTCAAGAACGGCGCGGCTGAGAACAAGCTGCTGATGGGCGTGACCACGGTAATCGCCGGCGAAGGCGGTCCGCCGGCCGAGGCGGCGGAGATTCCGGCGCATTTCAGCCAGCTTGAAAAGCAGGGCATTTCGGTCAACTACGGCACCTATTATTCGGCGACGCAGGCGCGTGTGAAGGTGATGGGCGACGGCGCCGGGCAACCGACCGCGGCGCAGCTCGAAGCGATGGGCCGCGAGGTCAAGATCGCGATGCAAAATGGTGCGTTCGGCATCACCAGCGCGCTCATCTATCCGCCGAGCAGCTTCCAGACCACGTCTGACCTCGTCACGCTGGCGAAGGTGGCGGCGCAGTGCGACGGCTTCTATGCGACCCACATGCGCGACGAGAGCGAAGGCCTCGTCAAGGCGATCGAGGAAGCGATCGAGATCGGCGAAAAGGGCGGAGTGAAGGTCGAAATCTTCCACCTGAAAGCTGCCTATGCTCCCAGCTGGGGCAAGCTGATGCCGCAGGCGGTGGCGACGATCAACGCGGCGCGCGCGCGGGGCGTCGATGTCGCGGCGGATCTTTATCCCTATACGGCGGGCGGCACGGGGCTCGAAATCATCGCGCCGAGCTGGGTGTGGGCCGACGGGGTGCAGAAGGGGATCGAGCGGCTGCGCGATCCCAAGGTGCGCGAGCGGATGAAGAAGGAAGTCGCCGCAGGCTCGATGCCCGGCTGGTCGAACCTCGTCCACGCTTCGGGGGGCTTCGCCAATGTGCGCCTCGCCAACGGTTTCAGCGACAAATACCGGCCCTATCACGGCAAGAGCCTCGCCGAGATCGGCAAGGCGCTGAACCGCGACCCGGCCGACGTGGCGTGGGATATCTTGCTCGAAGGTCTGCCGAACCGCTCGGTCGCGCTCTATTTCATGATGAGCGAGCAGGACATCGAAACCGCGATCAAGCAGCCGTGGGTGAGCATCGGCAGCGATGCCGCGGCTTCCGAAAAGGCGGGCGAGATGGACGCGCTCGGCCTGCCGCACCCGCGCGCCTATGGCACTTTCCCGCGCATCATCGCCGAATATGTGAAGCGCCGCCCGATCCTGTCGCTGGAGGATGCGGTGCGCAAGATGACCGGCTGGCCGGCGCAGCGCATGGGGCTGACCGATCGCGGGCTGATCCGCGACGGAATGCGCGCCGATATCGTCGTGTTCGACCTCGACAAGCTGGATGACGTTGCAAGCTGGGAAAAGCCCACGGCATCGCCGACGGGGATCGAAACGGTGATCGTCAACGGCGTCGTCACGATCGCGAACGGCAAACATACCGGGGCCAAGGCAGGCTCAGTGCTGCGGCATAGCTGCGGCGTCTGAGCATATGCCCCGGAAAATTTCGAGCCTTTGCCTCACCGGTCTTGCACTCGTGGCGGCGGCGCCGGCCTTTGCCGCCGCCCCGGCGATTGCGAAGCCTGAAGACCTTGGCACCGCGGTGTCGGCGCAAATTGCGTGCGCCAGCATCTTCGTCGCCGAGCGCGCGGAGGCCGATGTTCTGCGCGACGACATCCATGCGTTCGCGCCGTTCATGACGGCGGTGACGCTGACGGTCGACCGCAACGCGCGGACCGTTACCGCATCGGCGCCGGGTGCAGCGACGCGCACCGCGCTGTTCCGGCCCGTTGCCGGTTGCACGCTGCTGACGGGCGATGTTTCGGCGGCGACGCTCGACGCGCAGGCGGCGAAGCTTAAGCCGACACGCGGGAACGCCGCGAAGCCTTGGCCGATCGGCGATGCTCCGGTGGCCAAGCTTCAAGCGGCGGCCGAGGCGAAACTCAACCGCGTCGCGCTCGACAAGGCGGTGAGCGCCGCCTTCGACGAACAGAATAAGGGCGGCTATCCCGACACGCGCGCGATCGTCGTCGTGCAGGGCGGGGCGATCGTGGCCGAACGCTATGCGCCGGGGTTCGACCGGAACACTGAACTGCTCGGCTGGTCGGCGTCGAAGAGCATCATGGGAACGCTGGTCGGCCTGTTGGTCGATGACGGCGTGCTCAAGCTCGACGAACCCGCACCCGTCCCCGAATGGCAAGGCGAGGGCGATCCGCGGGCGAAGATCACGCTGCGCCAGTTGCTGACGATGTCGAGCGGCCTGACCTTTTCCGAAAGCTATGTCCCCGGCAACGATTCGATCAAAATGCTGTTCGAGGCGGGCGACATGGGCGCGATGGCGGCGGCGAAGCCGTTGCAGCATGAGCCCGGCACGAACTGGAGCTATTCGTCGGGCACGACCAATATCTTGTCGCGCATCGTGTTTCAGGCGACCGGCGGGACGCTGGAGGGCATGACGCGCTTTGCGCAGAAGCGCCTGTTCGAGCCGACCGGCATGACCAGTGCGCTGATCGAACCCGACGAAGCCGGCGTGCAGGTCGGCAGCTCCTACGCCTATGCCACCGCGCGCGACTGGGCGCGCTATGGGCTGCTGCATCTCAACATGGGCCGGGCCGGGGGCAAGCAATTGCTCTCCAAGGAATGGCTCGATTTCGCGGTCGCGCCGACCAAAGCCGCGCCGCGCCCCGTCTATGGCGCGCAGCTTTGGCTGAATCATGCCGAAGCTGACGGCGAACACCGGAAGCTCTACCCGGACCTGCCCGAAGACACCGTCATGGCGCGCGGCCATAGTTTCCAGATCGTCGCCGCGATCCCGTCGCAAGATGCCGTGATCGTCCGCCTCGGCTGGACGCCCGAGGGGCAGGCATTCGACTGGAATAAATATTTGTCGCAGATCGCGGCGGCACTCGCGCCCGCTGCTCCAGCGCCCTGAACGACTGAAGGACAATTTCGATGACGACCAACGCTCCCCTCTCGCTCGATCTCGCGATTGAATCGCTCCCGCTCGCCAAGCCGTTCCGTATCTCGGGGCATGTCTTCACCGACACGCCGGTCGTGCTCGTCACGCTTTCGGACGGCGAACATAGCGGCCGCGGCGAGGCGTCGGGGGTCTATTATCTCGGCGACGACGTGCCCGCGATGACGGCCACCATCGAAAGCGTGCGCGGCGCGGTCGAGGCAGGGGTAACGCGCGAGCAGTTGCAGGCCCTGCTTCCCGCCGGCGGCGCCCGCAATGCCCTCGACTGCGCGCTATGGGAATTGGAAGCCCGGCGCCGCGGCGTTCCCGTCTGGGAACTCGCCGGCCTCGCCGAACCGCGCCCGCTCCGCACGACCTTCACGCTCGGCGCCGACGATCCCGAGGTGATGGCTGCGGGTGCGCGCCATTATGCGCAAGCGCGCGCGCTCAAGCTCAAGCTCACCGGCGATCTCGACGTCGATATCGCCCGCGTACAGGCGGTGCGTGCGGCGCGCCCCGAATGCTGGATCGGGGTCGATGCCAACCAAGGATTCGCGATCGGCGATCTCGACGCGCTCGTCGCGGCGCTGGTCGCCGCCGACGTCAAACTGCTCGAACAGCCGCTGGCGCGCGGACGCGAAGCCGACCTTACCGGCTATCAGTGCCCGATCCCGATCGCGGCGGACGAGAGCGCGCTGACGCTTGGCGATATCGACGGGCTGGTCGACCGCTTCGACGTCGTGAATATCAAGCTCGATAAATGCGGCGGACTGACCGAGGGCCTCGCCATCGCCAAACGCGCCCGCGAACTCGGGCTGGGCGTGATGGTCGGCAATATGGTCGGGTCCAGCCTCGCGATGGCGCCTGCGTTCATCGTCGGACAGCTCTGCGACATCGTCGATCTCGATGGGCCGATCTTCCTTGCGGACGATCGCCAGCCCTCGATCGAATATGTGGACGGCAACGCATGGTGCGGCGAGGCGATCTGGGGCCGCGAAGTCGGCTGAATGATAAAGGGACAGGGAGAGGCACAATGAAAAAGACAATATTTGCCGGTTTGGCATTGGTCGCGCTGATCCAGCCGGCCGTAGCGCAAGAATCGACCGCGACTTACATCCATGCCGGCCGCCTGCTTGCCGACCCGGCGAGCGGCCGGGTCGAAACGAACAAGACGATCGTCGTCGAAGGCGGCAAGATCGCCGCAATCCGCGACGGCTTCGTCGGCGAGGGCAAGGTCGTCGACCTCCGCGACCAGTTCGTGATGCCGGGCTTCATCGACAGCCACGTCCACCTGACCTTTGAATCGAGCCCGACGAGCCGCCTCGACGCGGTGACCAAATCGACGGTCGATCAGGCATTCGACGGCGTCGTCTTTGCCAAACGCACCGTGCGCGCCGGGTTCACGACCGTCGTCGACCTCGGCGCCGATCCGCAGGCGATCAACGCGCTGCGCGATGCGACCGCCACGGGCAAGGTGGTCGGGCCGCGCATCATTGCCGCGGGCGGCGTCGCGGCGCACGGCGGACACGGCGACGTTCACGGCTATCGTCAGGAAATCATCGACCTGTTCCGCTCGCCGACACTCTGTTCGGGCGCCGACGACTGCGCGCGCGCGGTGCGGCTTGCGGTGCAGCAGGGCGCCGATGTCATCAAGACCGCCTCGACCGGCGGCGTGATGTCGAACACCGCGGCCGGGCTCGGCCAGCAGATGAGCGACGCCGAACTGATCGCGATCGTCGACACCGCGCATCGTCTGGGCCGCAAGGTCGCGGCGCATGCCCACGGCACCGACGGCGTGAATGCCGCTCTGCGCGCCGGCGTCGATTCGGTCGAACATGGTACCTATCTCGACGCGGAATCGATCCGGCTGTTCAAGGCGAAGGGAAGCTATCTTGTTCCCACCCTGCTGGCCGGCGACACCGTTGCGCGGCAGGCCGAGGAAGCCGAATGGATGCCGGCAGCGGTCCGGGCCAAGGCACGCACCGTCGGCCCGCTGATGGTCGACGCGCTGCGCCGCGCGCATCAGGGCGGCGTCCGCATCGCGTTCGGAACCGACAGCGCGGTGTCGAAGCACGGCGAGAATGCCCGTGAATTCGCGCTGATGGTGAAGGCTGGGCTGACCCCGCTGGAGACGATCAAATCCGCGACCGTCTGGGCGGCAACGCATGCCGGGCTCGAAGCCGAAATCGGTACGCTTGCCGCCGGCAAGTCGGCCGACATCATCGCGGTGAAGGGCGATCCGCTGACCGACGTGCGCAGCCTTGAAACCATGGGCTTCGTCATGGCGCGTGGTGCGGTCGTTCGGGCGGCGGGAGAGTGACGATGCGCTCGGTCAAATTATTCGCGCTGCTTCCGCTCGTCATGATGCTCGGCACGGCGGCTTCGAAGCCCGCAACGCCGCTAGCGCCCGCGATCGCGCCCAAACCGGCGGCCGAGGCGCAAAAGCTTGCGCCGCCAGCCCAGACTCCGCTCGCGCCACCGGCAACACTGACGAAACAGGATGTCGATAGCTGGCTCGACGGCTTCGTCCCCTTCGCGCTCAAGCGCGGTGATCTTGCAGGCGCGGTGATCGTCGTGGTCAAGGACGGGCAAGTGCTGACGCAGCGCGGGTTCGGCTATGCCGACGCAGCCAAGCGCACTCCGGTCGATCCCGCGCGCACTCTGTTTCGCCCCGGTTCGGTGTCGAAGCTGTTCACCTGGACCGCGGTGATGCAGCAGGTGGAGGCCGGCAAGATCGACCTCGACAAGGACGTCAACACCTACCTTGATTTCAAGATTCCCCTGAAGGATGGCAAGCCCGCGACGATGCGCCAGTTGATGACGCACACCGCAGGGTTCGAGGAACATGGCAAGCTCACCATGTTCGAGGACAAGAAGTTCCAGATATCGCTCGGCGACTATGTGAGGGGCGGGATTCCGAACCGCATCTATACGCCGGGCACGACGCCTTCCTATTCGAACTATGGCACCGCGCTCGCCGGCTATATTGTCGAGCGCGTGACCAAGATGTCGTTCGACGATTATGTCGAGCAGCGCATCTTCCAGCCGCTCGGCATGGCGCAGTCGACCTTTCGTCAGCCCTTGCCCAAGGCGTTCGCGCCGTGGATGGCGACGGGATATCGTCAGCTTTCCGCTGGCCCCTCGAAGTTCGAGATCGTCGGACCGTCACCTGCGGGCGGCCTCTCTTCGACCGGCGCCGACATGGCGAAATTCATGATCGCGCATCTGAACCAGGGCGCGGGGCTGATGAAGCCTGAAACCGCGCGGATGATGCACGACACGCCGCTGACGATCCTGCCGCCGCTCAATCGGATGGAACTCGGCTTTTTCGAAACCAACATTAACGGGCGCCAGGTGATCGCGCATCTGGGCGACACGCAGTTGTTCCACACCGCGCTCCACCTGTTCACGAACGAAAATGTCGGCATCTATATGTCGTTCAACGCGACGGGCGAGCAAGCGTCGGTCGGCCCTGTGCGCCGCGCTTTGTTCGAGGATTTTGCCGATCGCTATCTTCCCGGCAACGAAATGCCTGCCACGCGGATCGATGCGAAAACCTCGGCCGAACATGCGAGGATGCTCGCCGGAAACTGGCTGAACAGCCGCCGCGCGGAGACGAATTTCTATGCGATCGCCTCGCTCCTCGGACAGGTGAAGATCAGCGTCGGGCCGAAGGGCGAACTCATTGTCCCCGCCGGGCGCGACCTCAACGGCAAGCCCGCGAAGTGGGTCGAGACCGCGCCGTTCGTCTGGCACAATGTCGACGGGCATGGCCGGCTCGCTGCGCAGGTCGTCGATGGCAAGGCCGTGCGCTGGAGCATCGACGGCATCTCGCCCTTCATGGTGTTCGACCGCGCGCCGGCGTCGAAATCGGCGGCATGGATCATGCCCGCGATGTACGTCAGCCTCGGCATCCTGCTCCTCACCCTGCTTCAATGGCCGGCCTCAGCGCTGATCCGCCGTCATTACAAGGCGCCGCTGACGCTCGAACGCCGTTCGCTGCGTATTTATCGCGGCGTCCGCGTGGCTTCGGGACTGGTGCTCGCGCTGGTCGCCGCGTGGGTGATCAGCATGTCGAAACTAAAGGCGCTGCCATCCTATGACCCGTGGCTGTGGTTCCTCCAGATCGCGGGCTTGGTCGTCCTCGTCGGCGGCACGCTTCTCGCGGCGTGGAACCTCCGCCTCGTCCGCCAGGAAAAGCGCGGCTGGTTCCGTACCCTTTGGGCGCTTCTACTGCTCTTCGCGGCAATCATGCCGCTCTATGTCGCATGGACCTTTGGCCTGATCTCGATGACGGTGAATTACTGACGGCATAGCTTGAATGGGGGGTAGGCCCGGCCGAGCCTCTCCATCGGCGCTCCACCCTGTCACCTCCCCGTCGCCGCGCGACGGGGAGGTTTTTTGTCCGCGTCACGTCGCACGCGATCCATAATGCAACCGTCGCTATGGTACGGCTCGAGCCGTGATGACGGTAGGCTGCTATTCGACCGATTGCTGCCCTCTCCATATCGTCACCCCGGACTTGATCCGGGGTCCCGCTTGATGCCGAAGCCGGTAGATGCGGAAGAAAAGCGGGATCCCGGGTCAAGCCCGGGATGACGGAAGGTGGGTAACGAGCGGGAGTTGGCGATAGGGATGTGCACCCCAAAACAAACATCGCCTTCAAATAGGTCTTTCCTACATTATCCGGCTGTGCCAGCCCTCATCTGGCTCTTTCATTCAGTGAACAAAAAGCGGTCGCTGCCTGCTTGCGGGTGAGACCATGATCAGAAGTACCGCGCATATTCAGCACTCCGCGACTTCCAAATCGGGGCGCTCATAGGGCTGAACTTTCCTGAACTTTGGAATATTGCGCGGCCCTTGCCCTGACCCGATCCCGGATCCAGCCGGCTCGGGATGGCAAAAGTTGGCCTTAAAGCCACAAAGGACACAAAACCGATGCGTGTATGCGGTGCTTTTGTCGCTTTAACGGCTTCACCCCATCGCCACAAAAAAAAGGCAGCGGTATCGTCGATACCGCTGCCCCCGGGACTATCTGGGTATGAGGTTTAGAAGTTCAGCTTCACGCCGCCCGAAATATAGCGGCCGATCACGTCGAAATTCGGACTGGTATAGGGCGTGATCGGCGGATCGCGGTCGAACAGATTGTTGACGTTGCCGAACAGGGTGAAGGGGCCGGCCTTGAACTGGACGCCCAGATCGACATAGGTGCGGCTGCCCACCTTGTTGTTCACGATCTCCACCGGAACACCGTTCACGACCGTCAGCGGGCGGTCGAGCCCGCCGTCGACATAGCGGACGCGCAGGTTCGCGCCGAAGCTGTCGTTACCAAAGGCGATCGTGCCCGTGCCGCGCCATTTGGGGGTGGAGAAGGCGGTGTCGCCGCCGACATAGCCCGACACGTCCGCGCCGTTGATCTTCAGGTTGAAGACATGGTTGGCCAGCGCGCGGAACGACAGGGTCCCGTCGCCCAGCGGCACGCGGTACGACGCCTCGATATCCAGGCCCTGCGTGCGGTAATTGGCCAGATTGCGATAGCCGTTCGTGATCGATCCGATCGTCCCATTTGCTTCGCGGACAATGATGCCGCCGCAGGTGGGGTCGTTCGGTGCAGCGACGAAGCATTGTTTGAGCAGGTCGTTCGCCGTGACGGTCGTGATCACATTGTCGATGTCGATGTCATAATAATCCACCGACAGGCGCAGGCCGCGAGCGAAGGATGGCGAATAGGATCCGCCGAGCGTCAGCGTATGCGAAATCTCGGGCGTCAGGAGTTTGTTGCCGCCGCCATAGACGACCACATTATTCTGCACCGTGCCGTTCTGACCCTGGAACGGATCGAAGACCGTACCGATGTTGGTCGAGCGGTTGAGGAAATATTCGGTGATGCTGGGCGAACGGATATCGCGCGAATATACGGCGCGCAGCAGAAGGTCGTTTGCGACGCGCAGCGTGCCGCCTGTTTTCCACGACCAGATCCCGCCGCTGGTGCTGTAATCCGAATAGCGGGCAGCGCCGTTGACTTCGAGCTTCAGCGTGTCGGTGATGTCGAGCAGGGGGACGTTCACTTCGGCGAAGGCTTCCTTGACGTTGAAGCTGCCGTTCGTGGTCGACGAGTTGAGCGTGCCGAGCGCGTTGGCGAGCGACAGCGGGTCGACATAGTTGGTGACCTGCTTTTCCCAGCGGAAGTCGGTACCGAAAGCGATGTCGACGGGGCCGGCCCAGGTCGAGAAGGGCTGACCCGAAACGCTGGCGCCCGCGGCGTCGAGCTTGATCGTGTAGATAAGCTGCGAACCGCCAAACGCCCAGGCGGCCGCGGCGTCCGAAATGCTGCCATTGCCGAACAGGTTGATCGGGACGCAATTGGGGTCGTTGTTGGTTGTCGAGGCATCGGCGTTGATGCGGCACGTCGGCGTGCCATTCACAAGGACGGCATCGACGCCATTGGTGAAGCGCGATTTGATCCGCTGGTTGTTGAGCTGCTGATCGAGCCGGATTTCGCCATGGTTGTAATAGGCGTCATATTTCCAGCCGTCGCCGAAGCTGCCATCGAGCCCGATCGCACCTTCCAGATTGCGGCGGCTGTACTTGAACTTCATCACCCCGTCGGCGCCGACGTCGTCCATGACGCGCCCCAGCAGGAACGGACCGGCGACCCCCGCAGCGGCGAGCTGATTACGGTTCGCCTGCGTCAGGAACGCATTGTCGGGCATGATGACGACCGCTGGGGTCTCAGGGAAGAAGCTATAGTTCGCCGACATGCGGTTATAGCTGAAGTTCGCCCAGATTTTCAGCGTGTCGGTGATGTCATAGCTGGCGCGGGCGAAAGCATTGACGCGTTCATAGGGGGTGCTGACCGCCACATAGTCAAAGATGTTCTGGCCGCCGCCGCCGATGGTCGTGACGCCGGTTGTGGTGCTACCGAGCGGAAAGGCGCCGATATTGCCGTCGGGGTTGAACACCAGATTGCGCGGAGCGCCGGTGAGGGTGAGGATCGAGCCGCCATTGTAAAGCTGCGTCGAATTCGGGTCGCGTACCAGTTCGAGCTTGTTGTCGGCGCGCTGGAACAGGCCGGCCTCAAGATTGGGCCGATCGTCGCGGCTGAGCGCGCCGCGCTCGTTCATATATTCGCCGGCCACCATGAAGTGACCGCGACCACCCGCGAAATCCGTGCCCCATGCGATGTCGGCGCCATAGCGTGCGGCGTCGCCGCGCGACGAGATGCCGGACTGCACGCCCATCCGCCAGCCGTTGAAGTCATCGTCGAGGATGATGTTGACGACGCCAGCAACCGCGCCGGAGCCCCAGGCGGCCGATGCGCCGCCGGTGACGACGTCGATGCGCTTGACCAGGCTTTGCGGCACGATGTTGAGGTCGTTGGCGCCGGCAAAGCGGTGGCCGTTGAGCAGGGTGAGGGTGCGTACCGATCCAAGGCCGCGCATGTCGGCGGTCGATACGCCGCTGCTGGTGTTGCCGGGCGTCGTCGAGGGTGTCGAAGTGGCGCGAAACTGGGGGGCGTCGTTCAATACCTGCGCAATGCTGGGACGGTTGCCGAGGGCCAGTTCGGCTTCGCCGATCACCGTCGTCGGGGTCGGGGCGTCAAAGCCCTCGCGCTGAATGCGGGAGCCGCTGACCACGATTTCCTCGTTCGAAACGACGTCGGTCGCCGCGTCATTTGACTGCGCATATGCCGGGTTCAAACTGACCATCATCGACAGTGCGGTGCCCGCATACCAGCCGGATCGAACGAATTTCATAATTATCCCCTTCGCCTGCGGACGGCAGTTATGCGGTCCGGTGTTCGCTTATGTTTTACCCTGAGGTGCCTGCGGTCCTCGGGTTTGCGATTTTCTATAAAGTCGGATTTTTTTGAAAAATCAACCCCGATCAAGACATAATTTTCAATTATGGAAAATTATTCGATCGAGTGCACCGCGATTCGGCTCGATATCCCCATGATTTAGGGAGATTTTACCCAAAAAGCCATGTTTCAAATCGGAATTTCGCTTAGCCGCCAGCTTCATCGGCCCGCAAAGGGTCCGACTGTGGTCTGAGGCGTGGCTCCACAGCGCTGCCGGAACGGGCAAGTCGCGGCTAACGGGGTTTGGGGTTCGACTCTACCGGAGCGTCAAGGGACGGAGGCGCATGCTTCAGGAACTTCGCAGGTCGTCCAGCCGCCACCCATCGCCTGAAAAAGCTGAACACGCGCCGAGAGCGCATCGGCGCGAAGCTGGATCAACGATAGCTCGGCGCCAAGCAGTCCGCGCTGGGCGTCGAGCTGTTCGAGATAGGGCGAATAGCCTTCGCGATACCGATTGGTCGCGAGCCGCAATCCCTCGGCCAGCGCGTCGCGTTGCGAACGGGCGAGCGCGATCTGCGCGTCGATCAGCGTGACGGCAGCGAGTGCATCCTCGACCTCGCGAAATGCGGTCAGCGCCGTACGGCGATAGGCGAAGGCCGCCTGGTCGCGCTGCGCACCCGCGACTTCGGCCTGCGCTGTCAACCTGCCGCCCTGAAAGATCGGGGCAAGGATGCTGCCGCCAACCGACCAGATCGAAATCGGGTCGCCGATCAGCGTCGAAAAGGCTGCACCGGCTGCCGAGGTCAGGCGGACTTGGGGCAGGAAGCGCTTGCGTGCCGCGGCGAGGTTCTTGTCCGACGCTGCGAGCTGATACTCGGCTTGCGCGACGTCGGGACGGCGACGCAGCAATTCGGACGGCAGGCCTTCGGGGACTGCCGGGACGGTGAGACGGTCGAGGGACGTGCCCCGATCAATTGCCCGAGGCGTGTCGCCGACCAGCACGCTCAAGCCATCCTCGGTCCGTGCGATGGCGAGTTCGATTTGCGGTACGATCTGGGCCGTCGCATCATATTCGGCCTGCGCCTGCTGAAGTTCGAGCTTGGGCGAATAGCCGCGCCCGACGCGCGATTTGGCAATCCGCAGCGATTCCGATCGCGCGCGTACCGTTTCGCGCGCAACCTCCAGCCGCGCATCGAGGCCGCGCAGCGTGACATAGTTGCTAGCCACCGCGGCGGCGATCGACAACTGCACGGCATCATGGGCGGCTTCGCTCGCAAACCATGAATCGCGTGCGGCCGATTTCTGGTCGGCGAGGCGGCCGAACAGATCGACTTCATAGGCCACCTGGATTTGCGGCTGCGCGAAATTCTGTTCTGCGGGCTGGCCGAACGGGTTGACCGAGCGTGAGCGTCCGCCGCTGATCGCCGCGTCGATCGTGGGCAGAGTTTGCGCCCGGGCAAGCGCGAAATTGGCGCGTGCTTCGCGCACGCGCGCTGCCGCGACGCCGATGTCGCTGTTGTTGGATAGCGCCTTGTCGACCAGCGCAGTGAGCGTCGCATCGCCGAACGACTGCCACCAGTCGCGTTGCAGCGGAGCAGCGGGATTGGCGTCGGTTCGCCAGGTTACCGGCGGGTCGACCGGCGCCACGCTGGTTGTCGCGACGTTCGGTCCGGCGCAGGCGGTGAGCCCCGCCATAATCGCCGCTGCCAGCGTGAGCCGTGCGCGCTTCATCGCTTCGATCCGCCGCGCGTGTCGATACGAACCTCGACCGACATGCCGGGCCGCAGCCGCTTTGCAAGCGGTTGCTTGTCGTCGATCTTGATTCTTACCGCGATACGCTGCGCCACCTTGACGAAATTACCGGTGGCATTGTCGGCCTTGAGGACGGCGAATTCAGAGCCGGCCGCCGGCGACAGATTCTCGATCCGCCCGGTCATCTCGGCACCGCCCAACGCGTCGACGCTGAACCGCGCCGGCTGGCCGATCGCCATGCCGCCCGTCTGCGCTTCCTTGAAGTTCGCGATGACCCAGACATGATGCGGGACGACCGACAGCAATTGCGTGCCGGCGGTGACATAGGCACCGACACGCACCCCGACTTCGGAGAGCTGGCCGTCGGCGGGGGCGCGGATGATCGTGTTGTCGAGATCGATCTGCGCGAGGCGAAGCTGTGCTTTCGCCGATTCGACAGCGGCTTCCAGCCCGGCGCGTCCGACGACGACGGTGCGGACGTCCTGCGTTCCGATTGCGCGGCTCGCGCGCGCCTGTTGCAACGCCGCTTGCGCCGCGAGCAGCGCCGCACGCGTCTGGTCGAATTCGCGGGTCGAAATCGATCCGTCGGCGACGAGAGCGCGCGCGCGGCGCATGTCGGCGTCGGCCTTGGCGAGTTGCGCTTGCGCGTTGGCGATACCGGCATTCTGGCTGTCGGTTGCAACCTCGCGAGAGCGCTGCGCCTGCGCCGAATTGGCCAGCGCGGCCTGCTGCGCTGCTACGTTCGCCTCGGCCTGCGCGACGCGGGCGCGATAGATGCGGTCGTCGATCGTCGCGAGGATCTGCCCCGCTTTGACCTCGGCGAAATCCTGAACCGGCACACGCGTGACATAGCCGCTGACCTGCGGGCTGATGATCGTCACGCGCCCGCGGACATAGGCGTTGTCGGTGCGCTCCGCTCTGCCGGCGAAGGGCGGCAGGTCCCACGCGTAGAGGATGGCTAGGATCGCGAGCACGGCGGCGACGATGATGACAATGACGGTCGTGCGCGTCTTGTCCGGCGGCCGCCAGGCCGACGGCTGTGCGTCGACCTGCGGATCGGAGGGAGGCGCCGCTTCGGGCGTGGCGGGCGGCGGGACTGCCGTTTCGGATTCCGGTTTCGGCATTTTGGCCTTGGGCTCGTCGCTCATCCTATTGCCCCTGTTGAGCTTGTGCCTGCGCCTGCAGGCGCTGCACCAATAATATCACCGGTGATGGCTCGTTTCGCCGCCGGATAGACCGGCTGATCAAGAAGCCCCATATCGTCGTCAAGATCGCAAGTACCCCGACCAGCAGGAATACGTCATTATACGCAAGGATATGCGCCTCACGCGTGACTTGTTGGCTCAGCAGCGCAGCGCCCTCTGCGCTGCGCAGAGCCGGATCGCCGATCGTGCCTGCAACGACACGGCTGCCTGCGCCCAGCCGCGCAGCGACCAGCGGATCGCTCGCGACGATATTCTGGACCAGTTCGTGCGAATGATATTTTTCGCGCACCGTCTGGAACGTTCCGAGCAAGGTGCCACCGGCAAGGCCGCCGATGCTCTGGCTCATGCTGAACAGCACGACGAAGCTGATGAAATTCTTGCCGCCCGCGAGCAGGGTCCGCGCGATGCCGATCACCATCGCCTGCGCAAGGAAGAGCAGCGAAGCGAAGCCGATCAGGGCCTGACTCACATAGAATTGGCTGGACCGCGTCAGATTATTAGCCTGCGCGTCCAAGAAAGATCCGATCACGATCAACACGACCGCGATGATAATCGGCCTCGACAGATTGTCGGGGCGGAACGTCAGCACCGCCGTCGCGAGGCCGGCGATCGATGCGAACACGACGATTACGTTCAGCGTGACCAGCTGGTCGTTGATCAGACCCACAGTGCTAAGAAAGCCGATCGATCCGAACGCCTGTTCGGAAAGCAGAATGCGGATCGACGCCGCCACGGCAAAGAGACGCAGCATCTCGCGCGTGCCGAGCCAACGCGTGTTGAGCAGCGGGTTTTTGCGATGATGTTCAACGAGTATGGCCGCGGCGATCAGCGCGACGCTGGCGGCTAGCGACCAGCCCATCCACGCGCGTTCGGTCCACCATTGGATCCGTCCCTGCGAAAGCACCGCGACCAATAGCCACAGGCCCGGCGCGAGCAGTCCAAAGGTCAGGAAGTCGAGCGGTTCGAACACTTTTTCGCGCTCGCTGGGGGGCAGGGGCTGCGCGATCACCGCGGCGAGCGTCGCCAGCGCCATCCCGAATTCGAACCAGTAGAGATTGTGCCAGTCGCCCCAGATGAGCAGCCCCGGCGAAAGCACGCGCGCGAGCGGCGTCGCGATCTGCGGTATACAGATGCCGATCATCACCGCGGCGAGCCGCTTCGATGCGGGAAGCGCCTGAAAGAAATAGAGAATGGTGAGCGTGGAGAGGCCACTCGCCGCGATCCCGCTCATCGCGCGCACCGCGACCGAGGTCCAGAAATCATGGATGAACAGGTGCATCAATGTCGTCACCGCATAGGCGACGAGCGTATAGCGGATAAACGGTTGGAGCCCGAATTGCTGGCGATATTTGACGAGCAGGAGGTTCGCCGTGACATTGGTCATGAAATAGGCGGCGGTCAGCCATGCCGCCTCGTCGCTGTTGAGCCCCAGCGTGCCTTGCGCGAAATTGAGGTTGACGGTCACCAGCGCATTGCCAAGCCCGCCGGTGATCCCGATCAGGCAGCCGATCAGGAAATGGCGCACCATGCGCGGGGTCGGGTGATCGGGATTGGCGGGCGACCCCGGAAGCGTAGGCCGCTCGTGCGGTTTGAAGACATAGTCCGCCATGGCGGGGTCAGGCCGGCTTCGCGGTTATGGACGCGCCATGATCGGAGCGAGTCGGTTCGATCGTCATGATTTTCCTTACCGCATCACCGGGGCGCATGCAGCCTATTCGGTGGAATAGGCGCTCCGCGACGCGGGCATAGCGCCAGGGCGATCTTACGGATTTTCAATCGCCGTGCGTTTTCCAGAGCCATGCCGCGCAGGCGAGGTCCTGAACGATCGAGCCCAGCGATTTATAGATGGTGACGTCCGAAGCCGCGCGGCGACCCTGCACGGTGCCCGAGAATATATTTCCGATCTCGGGCAGGACATGCGCTTCGTTGATCAGTCCGGATGCGCTGGCGCGCAGATATTCGGCTCCCTGTGCCAGAACGCCTTCGCGATGGTCGGGCACGAAACGCGCCCGCGCGACAAGCGCTTCGTCGATTTCGGAGGGGCCGGCCCGGCTGGAGCCGACGGCATTGATGTGCGTTCCATCCGCGATCTGCGCGTCGAACAGCACCGGTTCGGCGGCGCCTGTCAGCGTGCAGATGATGTCCGCGCCGCTCGCAGCATCGGCGACCGAGGCTGCGACATGCGCTGGGAGGCCCAGGTCGCGGACGACCCGATCGACAAGGTCTGCCGCCTTTGCGGGCGAACGGCCCCATATCCGTACGTCATCCAGCGGGCGGACATGGCGGATCGCCGCGACGTGATGCCAAGCCTGCTCGCCGGTTCCCAATATCGCGAGGCTACGGGCGTCGGCGCGCGCGAGTGCGTCGGTCGCTGCGGCCGACGCGGCGGCGGTCCGGATCGCGGTGACTTCGCTGGCGTCGATCACGCAAACGGGCGCGCCGCTCGTGCGGTCGAACAGGATGATGACGCCCTGATGCGAGCTGCCATGAGCGGCGGCGGCGGGAAAAATGCTGATGATCTTTGCACCGAAGCCTGCGCCGTCGAGTGCGCCGGGCATGACGCCGAACAGGTCGCCGCCGTCGAGGTCGATGATGCCGCGCAGCAATTGCCGACTTCGTCCCTCGGCCAGCGCGATCATCGCACCCTTCATCAACTCGATGCATGTCGCATGGTCGAGCCGCCGGTGGACCTCGGCCGCGTCGATGAAACGGATTGCCTCAGCCACCCCACACGCCTTCGGCGTGGCGCACGAAATTGAGCCCCATGATCTTCTCGATCCGGCTGCTCGAATATCCGCGCGCGGCGAGCAGACCGATCAGTTTCCGGAACTGGTCGGGCCCGCGCAGGTCGACGACGAAGGGATAGGTATCGGGCCGCTCGCCGACCGCACTGATCCCCGCCGCACGGCGCTCGGCGATCTCCTTGGCGAGTACCGCTTCATAGGCCTGAAGATCGTCGATCTGTCCGATATGGCCATCGGTGCCGATGCCCACATGATCCTCGCCGCAGATGTTCACGGCATGGTCGATATGGCGGACGACGTCCTCGGCGCGGGCATGGCCTGAAATGTTGAGGAACGGCATGAAATAGATGCCGACAAACCCACCTTTTTCGGCAACCAGCCGCAGTTCGGCATCGGTCTTGTTACGCGGCAGGTCGGTGACGGCGCGGCAGCCGGTGTGATTGATCGAGATCGGTGCCTTTGACGCGCGCGCGGCCTCGAGGCAGGTCTTCTCGCCGCTGTGCGACAGGTCGACGATCATCTTTTGCGCATTGAGACGTTCGATCACCTCGCGCCCAAAGGGCGTCAGGCCGCGATTGTCCGGCGCCATCGATCCGTCGCCGAGCTGGTTCGCGGGATTATAGGTGAGCTGGAAGATGCGCACGCCCATGTTGGCAAAGATGTCGACGCGGCCCGCGTCCTTGCCCATCATCGCACCATTCTGGAAGCCATAGATGATCCCGATTTTCTTTTCGGCCTTGGCGCGGCGGATGTCGGCGGCGCTCAATATCTTGATCAGGTCACGCGGATAGCGGCGCAGCAGCATGTCCATTTCGGCGACGTCGGCGACGCTTTTTTCGAACGGATCTGCCGGACCCGCGACATAGCCGAGCGTGCAGTTGATCGCGGTGATCCCAGAGGCATGCCCCTCGGCCAATACGCGCGGCGAAAAGGGGTCGGGGGCATCGCGTATGTTGGGGTCGGCAAGCCCGCCGAGCGCATTCACGATCACCCATTTGCGGCTGTCTGGTGCCGCGGCGGCGCGCGCCGCAGCAGCAGGCAGCAACGATGTCGCGGCGAGGCCCGCCGCACCTGCCAATATTGCGCGCCGGTCAATCGTCATTTCCAAGCTCCTTCGCCGTCGGTGCGACATAGTCGGCGCGCCGATATTCGCGGCCGCGCTTCACCGTCATTTCGATTTGTTCGATATTGTTGATATCCGCGAGCGGATCGGCCGCGAGCACGACGAAATTCGCGAGCTTTCCGGGCTCGATCGATCCCATATCCTTGTCCCGGCCCGCCGCGCGCGCGCCGACGAGCGTCGCCGAATGAATGACCGCGATCGGCGGCATGCCGACGTCGTGCGCCAGATAACGAAGCTCGGCATGGACTTCGGGCCAGGGATTGCTGGCGGGATCGACGAAATCGGTGCCAGTGGAAATCGGCAGGCCCGCCCGCCACGCCTGCTGGGTCAGGCGGATCGTCTGCGCGCCGCTGCAGCGGAGCGGTTTCGCTTTCGGATCGGCCTTGCGCGCGGCTTCGAATTTCACGAACAGGCTGCCGGTCGCGTCGAGGATCGTGCCTCGCCTCAGCATCGCGTCGAAGAGGCGGGCGACGACCGGATCGTCGCCGTTCGCCGCGAGGCGTGCCTCGTCGACAGGGGTGCGGTCCTGATAGGCAGCGAGCATTTCAGGCTGCGCTTCGTAACCGAGGTAACAGACATGGCTGATCGAATCGGCGCCCGCCGCGATGACGTCGGCGGGGCGGGCAGGGAAGACCGCGCTGTGCGCCCAGATCATCAGCTTCTGGCGATGTGCTTCGGTAGTGATCGCCTTGACGCGCTCGGCGGGCAGGTTGGCGTAAATCTTGATCGCGCTCGCCGACGTGCCGCGCGCCAAGGTGACCGCCGCGCGCAGATCGGTCTTTTTGTCGATCGCCTGCATCCAGGGTGCCGTGCCCGGCGTGAAACCACGGCTGACCGCAAGAACGCGGGGATCCTCGAAAAAAGATGGCCCGGCCATCAACGCGGCATAATAGATGTCGGGCGCGGGTATTTCGCCGACCAGCGACGCGCGCGAAAGCTCGCCCACCGCGCGCAGGTCATCAGCCATGTCGCGCACCGCGGTCACTCCGCCATAGAGCTGGCGGCGCAGGATCGCTTCGGCGCGCACGCGGTTGGGCGGGGTCGCGAGATGGACGTGGCTGTCGATCAGCCCGGGAATCACAAAGCGGCCTGACAGATCGACGCGGCGGGCGCCGCTCGCCTGCGACGCCAGAGCGCCATGCGCGCCGATTGCCACGATCCGTTCGCCGTCGATCAGGATATCCTGATCGCGGCGGGCCGGACCACCGGTGCCATCGATTACCGTCGCATTGGCATAAATGATCTGTTCGGCCGCCGCCGGAGGCGTCGCCGCAACCAGCGAAGCGGCAAGGCCAAGCGACTGAAAGGCAGCGACGAGCGCCGGCGAGCGTGAGCGGACCGATGTCATGCGCTCGTCGCTAGCGTCCTCATTTCATGTCCGCAATCGCCGGGCATCCGCAATCGGCGAAAAGCGATCTTCGTCGCCCTTTTCTCAGAATGCGTATCTCAGGGTCACTCGCGCATTTCTCGGTTCGCCATAGACGAAGCCAGGGAACCAGACGTTGCCGCTGAAAAAGCGCTTGTCGAAAAGATTGTCGACATTGACCTGTAGCGACAGTGCCTCGGTGAGGTCGTAGCGCGCCATGATATTGGCGATGGCATAAGCTGGCTGACCGATCCGCTCCTCGACATTCGTGCCGGGATTGACGGCGGTCACCGGCGGGCGGCTTTCCCATTTTACCGCGCCGCCGACGCTCAGGCCGTCGAGCGTTCCGGTAAAATCATATCTGGTTGCGAAGTTGAACGCGCGGCGCGGTTGATGCGCGAGTACCTGCGCGCCATCGGCGTCCTTTGCGCTATAGTCGCTCCAACCGGCGCTGACGTCCCATTGCGGTGTGATCTTGCCGACGATTTCCAGCTCATAGCCTTTTGCGACGGTTCCCTTCATGCCGCGATAGGCCGTGAGGGGAGTGCCGGGGATCAGTCCGTCGGCGACCGCAAGATTGTCCTGTTCGATACGATAGACCGAAACCGTCGCAAGGAGCTGGCCATCGAGCAGCAGAGCCTTCAGTCCGGCTTCATAGTTGCTGCCCTCAAGCGGATCGATCAGGCGGTTGTTGCGGTCGCGCAGATTGCCCTGCGGCTTGAAGATATTGGTGTAGCTTGCATAGGCGGACAGATTGTCCGTGACGTTATAGACCAGTCCGACATAAGGCGTGATCTGGCCCTTGTACGACAGGCTATAGGGCGAACCAAATTTGCTCTCATGCTCGTTGCGCTTGTAATAGCTGACGCGCCCGCCGCCGATGAGCTTCAGCCCGCCGATCAGGCTGATCCGCGTCGAGGCATAAACCGCTGCCTGCGTGGTGTTGCCGAATCCGGACATGTCGTAGCGCTCGCCCCATTCTGGCTCGGCGAGCCGGCCATCGAAGCTGTTGAAGTCGTCGATCGGGTCGATCGCGATCGGATCGCGGTTCGTCCAGCCGTCATCGACCCGGCTCGCCATCGCGCCGAACGCGAGGTCGTGCTGGCCGCCCAGCAGCGCGAAGCTGCCATTGGCCTGGATGCTGGTGTGCCATTGTTCGGGGCTGGTCTTGTACCAGTAACCCGACGTGCCGACGCCTGCGCCGGTAATGCGGTCCGGTAGGCCGTCGAGCCACAGCAGCTTCGAATTTTCGATTCCCTTGTGATAGGCGATGTCGCCGCGGATTTCCCAGTCGCCGCCCAATTTATGCTTCAGCGTGGCAAAGGCAGAAATCTCGGTGGTATTCCAGAGCCCCCAGTCGGTGCCCGTGGTCTTGGAGCGCGGCCAGTCGGTGCGCGTGCCGTCGCTGTACCAATAGGGTAATTGCGCCCACATGATCCCGTCGCGCTCGTCGCGCTGATAGCTTGCGCCGATGGACAGGGTCGTACGGTCGCCAAGATCGGCGTCGATCACGCCATAGAGAAGGAGGCCCTTCTTCTTTTCCAGATCGACGAAACTGTCCTGCGTATAGGCCTGAGCAACAGCGCGCGCACGCACCGTCCCCGCCGCATTGAGGGGCGATTGGATGTCGAGGGTAGCGGCGAAGCGGTCCCATGATCCGGCTTCAAGGCTGATATTGCCCGCGAATTCCTGTTCGGTGGCATGTTTGCGGATCAGGTTGACGACCGCCGACGGATCGCCAGCCCCCTGCATCAGACCCGCGGCGCCGCGCACCAGGTCCACGCGCTCATATTGCGCCGTGCTGGTCTCGCCAAAGCCGACATTGCCGTTGGCGAACGGTGCGCCATCGAGCTGGAAATTCTGGACTTCGAAACCGCGGGCGGTGATTGCGCTGCGTCCACGATCAACGTCCTTCTTGGAAATGCCGACGGTAAAGTCGAGCGCATCGTTGATCGTGTTGAACGCCTGATCCTTCATCTGTTGCTGCGTGATGACGCTGATCGTTTGTGGCGTTTCAAGCGGCGAGAGCGGAAGCCCCGTCGCGGCGGTGGGCTGATCGGTCCGGCCATAGCCAGTCACGACGATGGTATCGTTGGTCTCGTCGTCGGTCGGCAGGGGCGACGTGTCTTGCTGCGCGAGGGCAAATGTCGAGGTGCACAGAAATGCCGATCCGGTCAGCAGAAAACGAATGGAACGGCGCATCTTTTTCCCCTTTGTTGGCGGCTGGGCCGCGTCGGTGATGCGCCACTAGTGAGATTAACTCGCATTTGCAATATCGGAGAGCCGCGATTTTTAGGCATGCGTCCCGCGCTTGCGTTGGTTCTGACAGGCCAAAGGTCTCGGCGGACGCCTGTTAAGCCGTGCGTTAATATGATACCGGTGGCATTCGAATCCGAAATTTTCTGAGCCGACGCGGCCATAAGTCGTGCGGCATGACTGCCTGATCTCCCCCGTGGGCGCCCGCGCCCATCGGCAAACAGAAACAGAAACGGAGGACCATGATGCAAACTCCAGAAGAATATGAGCTGTCCCGGCGTGGCGTGCTGGTGGGCGGTGCGGCATCGGTCGCCACGGTGACATTCGTCCCAATTGGAACGGCGACCGCAGCCGGATCGGCGGCCAAGGCTCCGCCGACTGCCAAAGTCGCCTTTGAGGTCAACGGCGCGGCGCGCGAGCTCGATCTCGACACCCGGACATCGTTGCTCGACGCGCTGCGCGAGCATCTGCACCTGACGGGGACGAAGAAGGGATGCGATCACGGCCAGTGCGGCGCATGTACCGTGATCGTCGACGGGCGGCGGATCAATAGCTGCCTGACGCTCGCAGTGATGCATGAGGGCGACAAGATTACGACGATCGAAGGTCTCGGTACGCCGGATAAGATGCACGCTATGCAGGACGCATTCGTGACGCACGACGGCTATCAATGCGGCTATTGCACCCCGGGCCAAATCTGTTCGGCGGTCGCGGTGCTCGACGAGATCAAGGCGGGCATTCCGAGCCATGTCACGGCGGACCTGGGCGCCGCACCGACGGTGACGAAGGTCGAACTGCGCGAGCGGATGAGCGGCAATATCTGCCGCTGCGGCGCCTATTCGAATATCATCGATGCGATCACCGATGTGGCGGGAGTGAAAGCATGAAAAGCTTTACCTACGAACGCGTCGATAGCGCGGCTGCTGCAACAGCCGCCTTTGCCCGGACGCCGGGGGCGCGTTTCATCGCTGGCGGAACCAACCTGCTCGACCTGATGAAGCTCGAGATCGAAGCACCGCAGCACCTGATCGACGTCAGCCGCGTCGCGCTCGACAAGATCGAGGCGACGCCCGAAGGCGGCATCCGCATTGGTGCGATGGTGCGCAACACCGATCTCGCGAGCGACGCCCGCGTGCGACGTGATTATGGTCTGCTGACGCGCGCGCTGGTCGCAGGCGCGTCGGGGCAATTGCGCAACAAGGCGACGACCGCGGGTAATCTGCTCCAACGGACTCGCTGCCCCTATTTTTACGACACCAATCAGCCGTGCAACAAGCGCAAGCCTGGCAGTGGCTGTGCCGCGATCGGCGGCTTCAACCGGCTGCATGCGGTTGTCGGCGCCAGCGACGCTTGTATTGCGACGCACCCCAGCGACATGGCCGTGGCAATGCGTGCGCTCGATGCTGCGATCGAGACGGTCGACGCGGCGGGCAAGGTGCGCGCGATCCCCATCGCCGATTTCTATCGGGCGCCGGGCAAAACGCCGCATCTGGAGACGGTTTTGGCGCCGGGTGAGCTGATCACTGCGGTCACGCTGCCGAAGCCTGTCGGCGGCACGCATATCTATCACAAGGTTCGTGACCGCGCGTCCTATGCCTTTGCGCTGATTTCGGTCGGAGTGATCGTTCAGCCAGACGGCACCGGGCGCGTCGCTCTCGGCGGGGTCGGTTACAAGCCGTGGCGCGTCGAAGCGGCCGAGGCGGCGCTACCGCGCGGCGCGAAGCCGGTTGCGGGCGGACTGCTCGCGGGCGCCAAGACGACGCACGAAAACGCCTATAAGCTGCCCCTTGTCGAGCGCACGCTCGCCGGGGTGCTGGCGCAAGCGAGGGGCTGAGCCATGAAATTCGACACGCCCGCAACGACCAACCCGATCGATCAGATGAAGATCGTCGGCAAACCCACCAACCGCATCGAGGGCCCGCTAAAGACGACCGGCACCGCGCCCTATGCGTATGAGCGCCACGATGTCGCGGCGAACCAGGCCTATGGCTATGTCGTCGGATCGGCGATCGCCAAGGGGCGGATTGCGTCGATGAACCTCGATGAAGCCAAAGCGGCGCCGGGCGTCGTCGCGATCGTTACCGCCGACAATGCGGGCAAGCTGACGAAGGGCGATTTCAACACCGCCAAATTGCTCGGTGGACCCGCGGTCGATCATTATCATCAGGCGATCGCGCTGGTGGTCGCCAACAGCTTCGAACAGGCGCGGGCCGCCGCTTCGCTCGTTCGCGTAGAATATGCGCGTGAAAAGGGCGCTTTCGATCTCGCCGCCGCGATCGATACCGCGATCAAGCCTAAAGCATCCTTCGGAACCGAGCCGGACAGCGCCGTGGGCGATTTTGCCTCAGCTTTTGCCGCGGCGCCCGTTCAGCTCGATGCGCGCTATACGACCCCCGATCACAGCCATGCGATGATGGAGCCCCACGCGACGATCGCTGCGTGGGAAGGCGACAAGCTGACCGTGTGGACGTCAAACCAGATGATCGCCTGGTCGGTCGGCGACATGGCGAAGACGCTTGGCATGCCGAAAGAGAATATCCGCTTCGACTCGCCCTATATCGGCGGCGGTTTCGGTGGGAAATTGTTCAATCGCGCCGACGTGCTGCTCGCCGCGCTGGGTGCCAAAATAGCAAAAAGGCCTGTGAAGGTCGCGCTTCCGCGGCCGCTGATGATCAACAACACGACGCACCGCCCAGCGACGATCCAGCGCGTTCGGCTCGGCGCGACGGCGGATGGCAAGATGACCGCGATCGGGCACGAAAGCTGGTCGGGCGATCTGCCCGGTGGCGGCCCGGAAACTGCGGTAGCGCAGACACGCCTGCTTTATGCCGGCGAAAATCGCATGACCGCGATGCGTCTGGCGGTGCTTGATCTGCCCGAAGGCAATGCGATGCGCGCGCCGGGCGAAGCGCCGGGACTGATGGCGCTCGAAATCGCGGTCGATGAATTGGCCGAAAAGCTGGGCATGGATCCAATCGCGTTGCGCGTTCTGAACGACACGCAGGTCGACCCCGAAAAACCGAGCCGCCCTTTTTCACAGCGCCAGCTCAATAAATGCCTGGAGACCGGCGCCGAAAAGTTCGGCTGGAGCAAGCGCGCCAAGCCCGGTGCCACGCGCGACGGCCGGTGGCTGGTCGGCATGGGGGTCGCCGCGGCGTTCCGTAACAACCTCAACGGACCATCGGCGGCGCGTGTCCGCCTTGCTAAATCGGGGATCGTCACGGTTGAGACCGACATGACCGATATCGGTACCGGCAGTTATACGATCATTGCGCAGACCGCCGCCGAAATGATGGGCGTGCCGCTCGAAACGGTCGTCGTGAAGCTCGGCGATTCCGCCTTTCCCGTGTCGGCCGGTTCGGGGGGACAGTGGGGCGCGAACAGTTCGACCGCCGGCGTCTATGCCGCCTGCGTGAAACTGCGCGAAGCCGTGATTCAGAAGCTCGGCCTGTCATCCGACGCGGTCTTCGCCGATGGCAAGGTCAAAGCCGGACGGCGGAGCATTGCGCTCGGCGATGCGGCGGCCGGCGGCGAACTCGTCGCCGAGGACAATATGGAATATGGCGACCTCGCCGAGAAATTTCAGCAATCGACTTTTGGCGCGCATTTCGTCGAGGTGGGCGTCGATGCGATGACCGGGGAAATCCGCGTCCGCCGGATGCTGGCGGTCTGCGCCGCCGGTCGTATCCTCAACCCCAAGGCGGCACGGAGCCAGGTGATCGGCGCGATGACGATGGGCGCCGGTGCAGCGTTGATGGAGGAACTCGCGGTCGACAAACGCTTCGGCTTCTTCGTAAATCACGATCTCGCCGGCTATGAAGTCCCCGTCCATGCCGACATTCCGCATCAGGAAGTGATCTTCCTAGACGAAGCCGATCCGACGACGTCGCCGATGAAGGCGAAGGGCGTCGGCGAACTCGGCATCTGCGGTGTCGCCGCGGCGGTCGCGAACGCGGTTTATAACGCCACGGGTGCGCGAGTACGCAACTATCCTATCACCCTCGACAAAATCATCGACAGACTGCCGGAGATGACGTGATCGCGATGTGGTGCGATCAGTGGCCGGGCAGATCGTCCGGCCGGTCGATATCGAGCAGTTCGTCGGCGCGGGCATGGACGAGTGCGGCCTCGGCCAGCAGGGCTTTTCCGCCGCGGTCGCCTTCGCCAGCGCATAACCGGTCGAACAGCGCACGGGCGAACAGCGCAGGCGGCATCGTCGCTTCGCCGTCGGTCGATGCCACCACCGGAGCTGCTGACGGATCGAAACGCGCGACGACATCACGCAAATGGCCCGTGCTGACGAAGGGCATGTCGGCGAGGCAAACCAGCGCGGCTGTTTCCGGTCCTCGCGCAGCTTCGGCGATCCCGCATGACAGCGAGTGCGACAACCCGCGTTCAGGATACGGATTGACGACAATCTCGAAACCCCGCGACGCAAGCAATTCTGCGAGCATTCCGTGGTCATCCGGGCAGACGGCGATGCGCCGTCCTGGCGTGAGTTCGACGATCCGCCGCGCCGCGTGCAGCGCCAACGGCTCGCCCGCGAACGTCGCCAGCAGCTTGTCGGCTGTCCCGAACCTTCGCGATGCCCCTGCGGCAAGCAGGATGGCGGCGATGTCGCTTGCGTCGCTCACAAATCACCTCCCGTTCGGCGCCTCTGGTGCATCCGGAGACTTCAAAGCAAAATACGCATGATAGCAACAACGCCGACGGACATATTGCGCTTTATCCTGCAGCGGGCCGAGGAAGAGGTTGCGACGATCCTTGTGACCCTGACTGCAATCGAGGGCTCCTCTCCGCGCGCGATCGGCGCCCAGATGGCGGTCGCGGAGGACGGCCGGTATGTCGGGTCCTTTTCAGGCGGCTGCATCGAGGCGGCGGTCGTTGCAGAGGCGATCGGGACGCTTGCCGACGGACGCGCCCGGCTCGTACGGTTCGGCGTGGGGTCGCCCTATCTGGACATCCGCCTCCCTTGCGGCGGCGGTATTGATCTCCTGTTCAATCCGCGGCCAGATCGGAAAGCGATCGCCGAAGCGCTGTCGCGGCATGGCCGCCGTGAAATGGCCGTTCTGCGGCTGGCCGAAGATGGCGTGTGTTCGGATAGTTCGGTCGTCACGCATGCGATCGCCGGCTGGGACCGCGGAAGCTTTCGTGTCGGTTATGCACCGCCGCTCCGCATCGTCGCGATGGGGCAAGGCGAAGAGCTTACCGCGCTGGCGCGTCTCGCGGCGGCCTTTGGCGCGGAAGTCAGCGTGCTTTCACCAGACCAACGGGCGCTGGCAGACCTCGATGCCGAGGGTTTCGACACCGTCCGACTAACCACGCGGACGGACTTGCCGTCCCTCTTTACCGATCGGTGGACCGCGATCATTTCGGTCTTTCACGACCGCGACTGGGAAGAGGAGTTGCTGCCACGCGCGCTCGACCTCCCTTCCTTTTATGTCGGAGCGATCGGTAGCCAGCGGACGCAGGACGTCCGGCAAAGCGCCTTGCGCGACGCGGGCGTGCCCGAGGAGCTTCGCCGCAAGCTTCGCACGTCGGTCGGGCTGATCCCGGCGACACGCGACCCGGCCACACTCGCGCTGTCGACCTTGTCGCAGATTGTGCAGGACTATCACCGGCTAGGAGTTGCCGGCGACGATGACGACCATCCGTACAGGAATCGAAGCTTAGTCGGCCTCGCTTAGTCGCGCTCCCGCGGCTGGCGTATCGAATCATATCGGGGGTCGAGATTGATCGCGCGCCGTTCGTCCATGTCGGCGCGCTTCGTGTCGCCCCGCTTTCGTAGCAGAAGGCTGCGGTTGTAATAGGCACGCGCGGATTGAGGCGCGTGCTGGACCGCCCGGTCGAGGTCGGCGATCGCTCGCGCGCTTTCCCCCTGTCGATCGTAGGCAAGGCCGCGATTGAGATAGGCCACCGACAAATCGGGCGCGACGGCAATCGCCTGATCGAACGCCGAGATCGCGCCATCCAGATCGCCCTCCCACGCCTGTGCCAGCCCGTCGGACAGATGCGCGTCGGCTTGCGCGCGAACCGCCTTCGCGCCCTTGTTCGCCAGCCTTTTGCATCGTGACAGCGTTCGGCTGGGGTCGTTCACCGTGCAGGCGTTCCAGTCGCCGCGCCTCGGGGCACCGCGCGCCGCTATGCGCGTTCCTGTGACGACGACCGTATCTTCAGCGACATCGCCGGAAATTACCGTAATGGCGCTCGGCGCGTCCTGTACCGGGCGCGCGGCGCGCTGGGCCGTGACGGTGATCGCACTGCGTTCTTCGACTTTGGCGGCCGGCGCAGCGGTCTCCGCCCGCGCAATTTCGACGGGTTTCGCGGCCGGAGGCGCAAGGGCGGGCTGGATCGCGGGTGGGGCGATGTTCCCACTCTCGGGCACTTTCGCGGGCGACGGGGAGGGCGCGATGGCTACCGGGGCGGGAACTTCGACGGTGTCACGCGCGACGACGGGCGTCTTTGCCGGAACATCCCGCAGAACCCGTTCGTCGGCAGCCGGAGAGCTGTGTTCAAGCGTCGTCCATGCAAAGGGCAGGCTGATCGCGGCGACGAGCGCGGCGGCCGCAAATATACCGGCCTGCGGACGCGCCAGATTGGCCCAACAGGATGCTCTTCCGGGCCGGGTCGCAACGGTCGGCGCAGGCGCACCGTCGAAGCGGGCAAGCGCCTCGGAAATCGCAGCTTCGCGCCGTTTCGGCGCAGGTGGCGGCGGATCGGGCAGGAAGGCTTTCAGATCGTCATCGCCCGTCATGGCCGCGATGTCCCCGACGCGGCCCGGCGCGCTGTCGAGCGATGTCGAAACGGCAGGCGCAAGGAAAGGGGCATGAACATCGTCGGACCTTATACGCACAATATCGCAGCGGTCGAATATACCGATTGCCCGATCAAAACGGGCAGGGCGGATGCGGCGGCGGCCTCGTTGAACCGCCGCCGCGCCATGTTAGCGTTCCAGCTTTGCCATCGATCCGGCCGTCCTGGCGGCGCGGACCATCTGGACCAGTTCCATGCGATATCCAAAATCGTCGGTGCCGCGCGCCGCGCCGACGATCTGGAGCACATCGTCATAGGTCATCGAGCCGCTGTATTTTCCGCCGCGGAGCAACTCGGCAAAGGCCGCGACTCCCGTCGCGAAGCGCGCATCCTGCGGTGCGTCCGCAAAACGGGCGAATTCGATGCGGCGGTCGATCGGCGTAGAGATCAACTGGCTGCGGTCCGATTTGGGCAATTTGTAACGGATCTTCACAAAGCCATATTCGCTGGACGCCGCAGCAACGGTTCTTGGAGCAGGCTTGCTGTAGCGCAGATCGCCCATCGTCCGCGGTCCGCCGACGGGAACAATCTCGTAAAGCGCCGTCACCGTCTGTCCCGAACCGACATCGCCCGCATCGACCTTGTCATTGTCGAAATCGTCGCGGTTCAGCATCCGCGTTTCATAGCCGATGAGCCGATATTCGGCGACTGTCGCCGGGTTGAACTCGACCTGAATCTTCACGTCCTTTGCGATCGGGAAGAGCGTCGAAGTGGCTTCGTCGACCAGCGTTTTGCGCGCTTCACCAAGCGTGTCGATATAAGCCGCGGCGCCATTGCCGTTCTGGGCCAGCGTCTGCATCAGCGCATCGTTGTAATTGCCCATGCCAAAACCGAGAACCGAGAGGAAAATGCCCTTGCCGCGCTCGCGCTCGATATAGCCTTTCAGTTCATTCTGGTCGGTGATGCCAACGTTGAAGTCGCCGTCGGTGGCCAGGATAACGCGGTTGACGCCGTTCGGATCGCGGTTGCGTTCGGCCAACGCATAGGCTTGGCGGATGCCCTCGGCGCCCGCCGTGCTGCCGCCCGCGCCGAGCTGGTCGATCACCGCCAATATCCTGTCTTTCTGGCTCGCCGGGGTCGGCTCGAGCGCAGTGCCCGCGCTGCCGGCATAGGTCACGATCGACACGCGGTCGTTGCGATCGAGTTGGTTGAGCAGCAGTCCGAGCGATTTCTTGACGAGTGGCAGCTTGTTCGGCGCGTCCATCGACCCCGACGTGTCGATCAGGAAGACGAGGTTCGCGCGCGGCCGCGTCGCACGCTCGATTTCATAACCTTTGATGCCGATGCGGACGAGCTTGCGGCCCACCGTAAACGGGCTGGGGAAGACTGCGACGTTCGAGGAAAAGGGCTGCTGCGCGCTGCGCGGTGCGGCATAGTCATAGGGGAAATAGTTGATCAACTCTTCGCTTCGTACTGCGGCCGGCTGGGGCAGCGCATTGTTGTTCAGCGAGGCGCGGACAAAGGAATAGGATGCGGTGTCGACGTCGATCGAAAAGGTCGACACAGGCTCGTCGCGCGCGATCTTGAACGGATTTTCCGAAGTAGAGGTGAATTTGTCCCGGCCGACATCCTGATAATAGGGTCTGATCCGGTCGGGGTGCGCCGCGCGCAGGGCGGTCCCCGTCACGACAATATTCTGCGTCGACGCCGGGGGCGGCGCTCTGCGGCTTTCCGAACTGATCACCGATATCGGCATCGGCGCGTCCATGACGGGCGACGCGATCTGCCGGCCCGTCACGACGATTGCCGAGGCGTCTTCTTCCAGTTCGGCTTTCGGTGTCGGCGCCGAGGTGTCGGACGATGGCGAGGCGATATCGGGTTCGTTCGATTGCGAGCAGGCGGTGATTAACGTCATCGACAGGCCCGCGGTGAGCATCAGACGGAAACGGGACATGACATGTCTCCCTTGGCAACAGCGGCGCACAATCGCCCGCATGTCCCTGTGACGCCGGGGCGCGGGAAATCCTTGGCGGCCTCTGAAAAATAATTCGAAACGCCCGGCGCGATCAGTCGTCGGGGTCGGCCTTCGGGGCGATCTGGCGCCGAATCTCGTGCATTCGCCACGATATGGTTGCTTCTGCGACGCCCAATATCTGTGCGGCTTCGGCGTGCGAAAGCTGCTGTCCGGCGATCAGGATTGCGGTGTCGCGAAGGTCGGGTTTCAAACGCGCGATCGCGCTTTCGATCCAGATGGCATCGTAAAGGTCGCGGCCGTCGGGGCCGCGCGCCAATCCGGTCATGATACTCAACCGGCCGGCGAAACGCGTGAAGGCCGATCGGCGTCGGTGAAAATCGCGGCAGGCGTTATAGACGATGCTGCACAGCCAGGTCGTGAACTTCGCATCGCCGCGAAAGGCGGAGAGTTTCTCGGCGAGAATGCAGCACACATCCTGCGCGATATCGTCGGCATCGGCACGCGATCCGGTCAACTGCCAGGCAAGGCCGTGGATGCGATCATAATGGTCGCGAAGCAACGCTTCGAATGCGTCGCGGTCGCCCGCGGCAGCAGCGGCGATGATATCCGCGTCGGTAGCGCCCGCCATGGGTCAGATGCGCCTGCACGGATATGGAGGGCGTTCCGGTCCTTCGGCGGACTGACGGTCCGTCACCGGCCAAACTGATCCCCCGCATCCTGCCATCGCGATGGTTTGTGCCTCATTCGCGGCACGAAGGCCATCGCCGACTTTCGAAGGCTTAGCCTTCGGCGTCGCGGATTTCGATGTCGGGCGCGGCGAGTGGCCATGTTTCGGACTGGAAGGGATCGGGCGCCGGACGGCCGAAATAATATCCCTGCGCCTGTGGGCACCCCTCGTCGAGCAACATCTGTCGCTGCTCACCGGTCTCGACCCCTTCGGCCACGATCGGCATGTTGAAGCTTCGGCCGAGCCCGATGATCGCCCGCACGATCGACCGCGCCGCCTCGTCATCGGGGATCGAGGCAACGAAGCTCTTGTCGATCTTGATCTTGTCGAACGGAAAGGCCTTGAGATTGCTCAGCGACGAGTAACCGGTGCCGAAATCATCCATCGCGATCCGGACGCCGAGAGCACGGATTTCGTGGAGTGCTTTCAATGCGCTGTGTTTGTTGCGCACAAAAGCGGTCTCGGTGATTTCGAGTTCGAGCCGGTGCGCCTCAAGGCCCGATTGCGACAAAGCGTCGCGGACGACGGCAGGCAGGTTTGGTACCTGAAACTGGATGGTCGACACGTTGACGGCGATCGAGACATTCTTCGGCCAGTTTGCCGCGGCCCGGCAGGCTTCGCGCAGCACCCACTCGCCGATCGGTACGATGGCGCCGATTTCTTCCGCGACCGGGATGAAATAGTCGGGCGGAACGTCGCCGCGTTCGGGATGCTCCCAGCGAAGCAGCGCTTCATAACCGACGACCGAAGCGAAAGCGGTCGCGACGAGCGGTTGATAGACGATGCGAAGCTCGTCGCGGGCGATTGCGTGCCGCAGGTCATGCTCTAGCGCCCGGCGTTCGCGTGCGAGCGCGTCCATCTCCTGATCGAAAAAGGCGGCGTTGCCCTTGCCGTTGTTCTTCGCGCGATAGAGCGCGGTATCGGCATTGCGCTGCAGTACCTCGGCATCGGTTCCGTCTTGCGGAAAGAGCGCGACGCCGATGCTTACCCCGACCGCCATCGGATCGCGGGCGACATCCATTTCGATCGCAAGCGTATCGAGAATGCGGGCCGAAAGCTTGCGGGCATCGTCAGGGCTTGAAGCACCGGTCTGGATCACAAGGAACTCATCGCCCCCGATACGCGCGACAACGTCGTCCGCACGCACGGCGGATCGGAGGATGTCGGCGATGCGGCACAGGATTTCATCCCCGGCTCCGTGGCCGAATATGTCGTTCACCGCCTTGAACCGGTCGAGGTCGAGCGCGAGCAGTGCGAAAGGTTTCTTCGCACTGATTGCCGCGTCGAGCGCCCGGCCGAAGTGAGCCCGGTTCGACAGGTCGGTGAGGGCGTCGTGCGACGCCAGATGCTCGATCGCCCGCTGCGCGCGCTTTCGATCGGACAGGTCGCGGATCGCAAGAACCTGGCAGCTTCGTCCACGATATTCGATCGTCTGCGTCGCAATTTCGAGGATATGATCTTCGTCGATGCTGGTGCGCAGGCGCGCTTCGGCGGAATGGCCGTTCGGCGGTTCGAAGGCTGCGCCGTTGCTGGCGACGAACCAGTCGGACGGCGTGCTACCGGCGATTGCGCCGCTGCTGACGCCAAGGAGCGTGCAAAGCCGCGCGTTCACCTCGATGATCCGTCCGTCATATGTGATCGCAAGCGCCTCGAGCGTCGCGTCGGCAAGGCCATGTGCGTCGGTAAGCCAGCGGTCGACGAGCGATCCGGTGAGCGCGAGGGCTACCAGCGCGACATTGGCGATGACGATCGCGGGAACCAGCCAGTCGCGGCTGCTCGTTGCCCCGGGAATGCTGCCACGTGTCGGATCGGGGACGAGTGTGGTCGCCGACATCGCGGTAAAATGCAGGACGACGATGGCGAGCACGGCGAACGCTGCAGGCAGTGCAATCTTCTTCCAGCCCTTCGCCCGCGCGAAGGCAAGAAACGCGGCGAAAAAGCAAAATCCCGACAGCGGCACCGAGATGAGGATCGGTGCCCAGTCGTAGGCGACTCGCGCGGGGGCGATGATCGACGCCATGCCGATAAAGTGCATCGCCGCGACGCCGATTGCCGCCCCCACCGCCGCGAGCGCGCAGCGACGCGCGTCCGGCGCCTTGCCCAGCCAGCGGAAACTGCACCAAAAAAAGGCGATCGCGATGGCGACCGACAGGATGGTCAGGCCGACGTCGAAGCGAATCGGCATCGATCCGCGATAGGCGAGCATCGCGACGAAATGCGTCGCCCATACCCCCATGCCTTCGGCCACCGCGGCGACCACAAGCCAGTGGCGCCGGCGGGCGTCGACGCAGTGCGTCGAGCGGTTCAGAACGACGAAAAGGCTGATATTCCCGAGGATGCAGACCAGCGCGGCGATCAGGACAAAACGCAGATCATGCTGATGGACCACGCATTCGAGGACGCTGAACATGCATTCTCTCCCTGGTCCCCGCCGTTCTTGTGCCTTTCAATTCTAAATATTGCATTATTGGCCGGTCGCCGGGGTCAGGGTATTTGGATATCCTTGGCCGGGACAAGAAGCGGCTTGCCTTTTTCGACGATATAGGTCGCGAGTTCGGCGCCATTATTCGCGGTACGATTGCGTGCCATATGTGCGACGCCGGTCGGGACGAACAGCACGTCACCGGCTTTCAGCGTGACGGGCGCCTCGCCCTCAAGCTGATATTCGAGCGTGCCTTCGAGGATATAGATCACCTCTTCGCCGGGGTGGCGATGCCAGGGCGCTACTGCGCCGGGCGCGATATCGATGCGCGCCTGGACCGTTTCGCGGCCCGGTATCGAAAGGTCGTGGCGCTGGAGATCGGTTCGGGTGGTGCCCTGCGGTGCCGGGGCGGCCGCAGAAGCGGGACCGGCCAGCATGAGTGCGGCGGCAAGCACGGCGGGAATATGTCGGATCATGATGCTGTCCTTCTGGGGTTTGTCGCAGTCGCGGTCTTCGCAAGCTCAGTCGGTGTTCGCCGCCAGAAGCGTCGAGGTTACAGAAAGGGAAAGCGCAGCGTCCGGGCGTTCGACCGGCAAGGCCGCGCCGGAAACCCCGAAAATTCTTGCTCCGCTCTCCGTCTCGCGATAATAACTTAGATATCTAAGTATATATGCGGACGATGTTCGGGGGTAAGTGGTGACGGAATTCGACGATCGGACTTTGAGGGCAGGGTTTTGCACAGAATGACAATGCCGCCCCCGCGCACCCTCTATGACAAGATTTGGGACGCGCATGCCGTCGCCGACGACGACGGGGAAACCCTGCTCTACATCGATCTGCACCTGCTCCATGAAGTGACTTCGCCGCAGGCCTTTGCCGGGCTGGCGGCTGCGGGCCGAACGGTGCGGCGGCCGGAACGGGCGCTGGCGCTGTCCGATCATAATGTGCCGACGGCCGGCCAGACGGCAGGACTGGCCGGCGTGACCGATGCGGAGGCGCGGGCCCAACTCGAAGCGTTGGTCGACAATACCCGGCGGTTCGGGATCGAGAATTTCCCGATGGGCGATCCGCGCGGCGGTATTGTTCATGTCGTCGGACCCGAACAGGGGCGCTCGCAGCCGGGAATGACGATCGTTTGCGGCGACAGCCATACCTCGACGCACGGCGCTTTCGGCGCGCTCGCCTTTGGAATCGGGACATCGGAGGTCGAGCATGTGCTGGCGACGCAGACGATCCGCCAGCGCCGGTCGCGCAACATGCGCGTGATCGTCGATGGCACGCTTGCGCGGCATGTCCATGCCAAGGATCTGGCGCTCCATCTGCTCGGCCTGATCGGGGTCGACGGCGCCGGCGGGCATGTGATCGAATATTCCGGGGCGGCAATCCGTGCGCTGTCGATGGAGGGACGGATGACGCTCTGCAACCTCAGCATCGAAATGGGCGCGCGCGCGGGGCTCGTCGCGCCCGATGCGACGACCTTCGCATATCTCGCGGGCCGCCCGGCCGCTCCCCGCAGCGATAGCTGGGATGCCGCACTGGCCCGGTGGAGCGCTCTCACCAGCGACGACGGTGCGCTTTTCGACCGCGAGCTTGCCATCGATGCACGCGACGTTCGGGCGATGGTAAGCTGGGGGACGAATCCGTCACAGGTCGTCGCGATCGACGGCCATGTGCCCGATCCCGCAACACTAGCCGACTCCGATGCGCGGGCATCGGCCGAGCGGGCCCTTGTCTATATGGGGCTCGCGCCGGGGACCCGGGTCGCGGGTCAACGGCTCGACCGGGTCTTCATCGGCAGTTGTACCAACAGCCGGATCGAGGATTTGCGCATCGTCTCCGACGTTGTTCGCGGCCGCCGTGTCGCGCCACATGTTCGCGCGATGGTCGTCCCGGGGTCGGGGCTGGTCAAGCGGCAGGCTGAGGCGGAGGGCATCGCCGACACTCTACGCGACGCGGGCTTCGACTGGCGCGAACCGGGTTGCTCCATGTGTGTCGGTATGAACGCCGACCGGCTGCAGCCGGGCGAGCGCTGCGCGGCTACGTCGAACCGCAATTTCGAGAACCGGCAGGGGCGGGGTGGACGCACGCATTTGATGAGCCCCGCGCTCGCCGCCGCAAGCGCGATTGCGGGCCATATCGCGTCGCCCGAAATGCTCGGCTAGATCGCCGCTTCGAACCGCGCGATCGCATCGGCGTGGCGCAAGCTACGTTCGATATCGTCAAGCCCCTCCATCAGGATGCGGCGGTCGTCGGGATCGATGTCGAACGCGATCGTTTCGCCCGACGCAAGGCGGATCTGCTGCGCCGCCAGATCGACCTCGATCGGCGCATATTGCGCAAGCGCGATTTCTTCCCGCAGGCGCGTACATGCTTCGTCGGGCAAGCGGATCAGCAACAGGCCGTTCTTGCGCGCATTGCCGGCGAAGATGTCGCCGAAACTCGGCGCTATGACACAGCGAAAGCCAAAGTCCGTGAGCGCCCACACAGCATGTTCGCGCGAGGAGCCACAGCCAAAATTGCGATCGGCGACGATGATTTGCGCCTTTCGGCCCTGCGGCTGATTTAGGATGAAGTCGTCCCGCTCCGCGCCGTTCCGATCAAACCGCAACTCCTGAAAGAGGTGCTTGCCAAGGCCGGAACGGGTCAGCGCTTTCATATATTGCGCCGGGATGATCATGTCGGTGTCGACATTGGCGAGCGGCAAGGGCACCGCACCAGCTCGTATCCGGATAAATTCCTGCACGCTAACTCCATTCACTTAGTATTCTAAGTAAGTGAGTCGCTCGATCTTGTCCAACATTATCGCGGGGTTGGAAGGGGGATACGATCCAAGATGGCGATGAAGATGGTTGCCGCGCGAATCTTCGCGTCCTAAGGTTCCCTCTTGCGCGGGCTGGCGCCCGGTGTCGGAGCTCGCGACAGGGGAGCAGGATTTTGGTAAAGAAAACACAGGATTATCGGCATCCGGCCGAATATTATACCGATCCTGAGAACAGCATCGGATATCTGGCGCGCGTCGTCTTTCGTTCCTTTTCGCGGCTCCTCGAACGGCGCACGCTGACGCACGACGTGTCGGCGGGGCAGTGGCGTTTCCTGCGCCAACTGTGGCGCGAGGACGGGATCACGCAGCGCGAGCTCAGCGAGCGCGTGGGCATGCGTGAGCCGACGACGGTCGTCGCGCTGAAGGGGCTGGAGAAGGCCGGGTTGATCACGCGCAAGAAGACGACCGACGATCGCCGCAAGACCTTCATCCATCTGACTCCGCACGCCAAGAAGCTCGAACTGATTCTCGCCCCGATGAACGCCGAGATTCACGAGATCGCGACCAAGGGGATGACCGACGAGGAGGTCGAAGTGCTGCAAGGTCTGATGCGCCGTGTGATCGGCAATCTGGCCGAAGAGACGCAGAAACTGTCGGTACTGTCGGACATCAAGGCCTGACGGCTTGCAACTTGCCTCGCGAAGCGACAATAGGTTAGTATTCTAACTATATTGCTCGGGAGGGAAAATGACCAGCATTGCCGTCATCGCGGGAAGCATCCGCGAAGGATCATTCAACCGCGCCTTGGGCGACCTCGCCGCGGCCAGTCTCGAATCTCAAGGCGCGAACGTGACGCGGGTCGATCTGGCGGCGTTCGATCTGCCGCTCTATTCCGCCGCGCTTGAGGCCAATGCCTTTCCGTCCGACGCGCTGAGGCTTAAAGAGCTGTTCGCGGCGCAGGACGGGCTGCTCTTCGTCTCTCCCGAATATAACGGCTCGCTATCGCCGCTGCTAAAGAATGCCATCGACTGGGCATCGCGCCCAACCGGCGACGAGGGGCTTGTCGCGCTGTCTGCCTATCGCGGCAAGGCGGCGGCGATCATGTCGGCCTCGATCAGCCCGTTCGGGGGGCTGCGCGGCTTGATGCACCTGCGCCAGATCCTGTCGACGATCCAGATGCTCGTGATTCCCGAACAGGTGGTGGTACCCAACGCCCACGCCGCCTTTGCCGAGGACGGCGGCTTGAAAGAAGCGCTTCCCGCATCGCTTGTCGACATGACTGCCGGGCGTCTGGTGGCGGTGGCGAAAGCGCTCGCTGCCTAGGCTTTGTGCGTAGTCCGGGAGGCGGGGGCAGGTTCGATATTGTCGCCCCAGTCGGCCTCGAGCGCGGCGAGGAGCGCATCGAACCTGTCCTGCCCCAGCCGCGCGGCGATCTGTGCGGTGAGCGCGTCCATCGAGCGCTGCGCATCCTTGCGCATGCGCGCGCCGAGGCCGGTCAACGAAACGATCATATGGCGGCGGTCCTCGGGATCGACCTCGAGCTGGACGATGCCCAGCTTTACCATCTGGCCGATCGTGCTGTGGATCGCCTGCCGCGATACGCCGAGGTTGCGCGCAATGTCCGACGGGCGCACGATGCCGCTGACGATATTGGTCATGACCATCGATTGCGGGCGGTTGACGTCGGGCCAGCCGTGATCGTGCAGCCGCGCCTGAAGCCCCTCGTCAAGCCAGCAGAAGCGTTGAAAAAGCGCGATGATAAGCTGGTTGGTGCGCATATGACGCTATGTTGGCCCCGTTGCCGGCGGGATGCCGACGGCGCCACGCTAGAAGAGCGGGAAGGCCGAAGCAAGGCAGAGCGGCGTTGCAATCGGGAAATACTTAGCATACTATCTATTAAAGCGATAAGGGAGAGAGGATCGCATGGACGGGTTGATGCAGAATGTGCCGCTGACGGTCGACCGGATCATCGACCATGCAGCGAACTGGCACGGCGCGCGCGAGATCGTGTCGCGCGATGCGGAGGGGCACGTAACCCGATCGACCTGGGCCGATGTTCATGCCGATGCGAAGCGCGTGTCGAATGCGCTGGCGGCCGAGGGAATCAAGCGCGGCGACCGCGTCGCGACGATGGCGTGGAATGGCGGGCGTCATCTGGCGGCCTGGTATGGTGCGGCGGGGATGGGAGCGGTGCTTCACACGCTCAATCCGCGGCTGTTCCTTGAACAGATCGCCTATATCGCAAACCACGCCGGCGACCGGCTGCTCATCGCCGACCCCGCTACCGCCGAGCTGGTCGAGCAATTGCTGCCGCAGGTGCCGTCGATCGAGAAGGTGGTCTTTTTTTGCGACGCCGCGTCGATGCCGCAAACCAGCTTTGCCGCGACCGCCTTCGACGACTGGATCGCCGGTCAGCCGTGCGAATATATATGGGGCGGGTTCGATGAGAATGCGGCGTGCGGGCTTTGCTATACCAGCGGCACGACGGGCAATCCCAAGGGCGTGCTCTATTCGCACCGTTCCAACTATATCCATGCGCTGATGACGTTGCAGCGCGACGCGCTCGCGCTCTCGGCGCGCGACACGGTGCTGCTCGTCGTCCCGATGTATCATGCCAATGCATGGGGCGTCGTCTATTCGGCGCCCGCGGTCGGCGCCAAACTGGTGCTGCCGGGGCAGCGAATGGACGGCGAATCTATCTATAATCTGATCGAGCAAGAGGGCGTGACCTATTCGGCCGCCGTGCCAACAGTGTGGCAGATGCTGCTGCAATATATGCAGGAAAATGGAAAGCGCTTCACCACACTGGAGCGGGTGACGATCGGCGGTTCGGCATGCCCCGAGTCGATTATCCGCACCTTCCGCGACGATTATGGCGTCGATGTCATCCAAGGCTGGGGCATGACCGAAACCTCGCCGCTCGGTACGGTATCGGTGCCCAATGCCGCGGTCGCTGCGAAGCCCGAGGGTGAGCAGATGGCATATAAGCTGAAGCAGGGCAGGCTGCTCTGCGGGCTTGAGATGAAGCTTGTCGACGATGCCGGCAATCGCCTGCCGCACGACGGCAAGACGCCCGGGCGACTGATGGTCAAAGGGCCGACGATCGCGGGCGCCTATTATGGCGGCGAGGGCGGCGATGTGCTCGATGCCGAGGGATTCTTCGACACCGGCGACGTCAGTACGATCGACGGCGAAGGCTATATGCAGATCACCGATCGCGCGAAGGACGTCGTTAAGTCGGGGGGCGAGTGGATCAGTTCGATCGAGATCGAGAATATCGCGATGGGGCACGATGCCGTCGCCAATGCCGCGGTCGTTGGCGTCGCGCATCCGAAATGGGACGAGCGGCCGATCCTGCTCTGTCAACTGAAGGACGGCGCCGATGCCTGCGCCGACGATCTCAAAGCGTATCTCGACGGCAAGATCGCGCGCTGGTGGATGCCCGACGATGTGCTGTTCGTCGAGGAGATCCCGCTTGGGCCGACAGGAAAGATCGACAAGAAGGCGATCCGCGCGGGGCTGGACGGTTACACGCTGCCCTTCGAAGTGACCCGCTGAACAATATCTATAATCAGGAGAGATGATGATGGACCCGAACGGGATCGAGGGACTGGACGCGCGATTTGTCGGGCTGGTGTCGCCGACGGCGCCGAGGATTCAGGCGGGCGGACACCCGTGCCAGGGCGTTTACTGGACCGAGGCGGGGAAGCGCCCGAAGGTCGCGATCATCGCGACGCACTATAATGTCGATTTCGCCGAACATTATATCGCTCCCTATTTTGCGCGACAGGGCTTCGGCTTCCTGGGCTGGAACACTCGTTATCGCGGGTTCGAGGATCAGTTTTTGCTCGAGCACGCCGTTCTCGACATCGGCGTCGGCATGAAATGGTTGAAGGAGGAGGCTGGGGTCGAGCAGATCGTCATCCTCGGCAATTCGGGCGGCGGGTCGCTGATGGGCGCCTATCAGGCCGAAGCGATCGCGCCGACGCTGACGGACCGGCTGCCGTCGGTAGGGCAGGATGCGCTCGCAAGCCTTATCAAGGGCGATCTCTACATCAGCTTCAACGCGCATCAGGGCCGCCCCGAGGTGCTCACCGATTGGATGGACGCGTCGGTGATCGACGAGACTGACCCGACACTGACCGATCCCGAACTCGACCCGTTCAATCCCGATAACGGTCCACCCTATTCGGACGCGTTCATCGCAAAATATCGTGCCGGCCAGCGCGCGCGCAACCAGCGCATCACGGATTGGGCAAAGGCTGAACTCGCACGGCTGAATGCCGCCGGCATCCCCGATCGCATCTTCCCCATGTTCCGCTGCTGGGGCGATATCCGCTGCGTCGATCCGGCCATCGACCCGTCGGACCGCAAACCCAATTGGTGCTATCGCGGCGACCCTGCAGTCGCGAACCGCACGCCGAGCATCGGGCGCGCGAATACGCTGAAGACCTGGCTCAACATGTGGAGCCTCGAAACCTCGCCGTGCCAGGGGCAGCCGCACCTCGCCAAGCACGACACGCCCGCGCTGGTCGTGCAGGGCCTCGCCGACACCGGCGTCTTTCCAAGCGACGCTCGCAAGATTTTCGACTTCCTTGGCTCGACCGACAAGAAGCTCGAACTGATACCCGGCGCGCATTATTTCGAGGATTCGATCGCCGAACGCCAGAATGCGGCCGAACTTGTCGGCGCCTGGATCAGGGAGAAGCTGTGACGTGACGGCCGACGTCGACATCGTCCGTGAATTGCGCGGCGCCGGACTGGCGGGCGAGGGCGATGTCGTTCTCGAACCGCTGACCGGCGGTGTGTCCTGCGACGTATGGAAGGTCGAGACGCCGTCGGGCCCAATTGTCGTCAAGCGCCCGCTGCCGCAGCTTCGCGTCGCCGCCGAATGGCACGCGCCGATCGAACGCGGTCAGGCCGAAGTGCGCTGGCTGAAGCGCGCGCGGGATGTCGACCCGCGGATCGCGCCCGAAGTGCTCGCCGAGCTTCCCACGGGTCATGCCTTCGCGATGCGCTTTCTGCCTGATTGCCCGGTGTGGAAAGACGAACTGGTCGCGGGCCGCGTCGATGGCGATTTTGCTGCCGCGGTGGGGCGCGGGATCGTGGCCGTGCATGCCGCGACCGCGAACAACGCGGCCGACCGCGATGCCTTTCCGAACGACGAGATGTTCCGCGCGCTGCGCGTCGATCCCTTCCTGCTACATGTCGCACGCAAGGACACCGAATTGGCGCCCGCGCTGAACGCGCTCGCCGACGATCTCGTCGCGCGCAAGGTTGCGCTGGTGCATGGCGACGTGAGCCCCAAGAATATCCTCGTCAGTCCCGACGGGCCGGTCTTCCTCGACGCCGAATGCGCTGTCTACAGCGATCCGGCGTTCGATCTCGCTTTCTGTGCGACGCACCTGTTGCTCAAGGCGGTATGGCTCGACGATCTTCGGCTGGAGCAGGCGGCCGGCCTGCTCGTCGATGCGTATCGGGCGGGGATCGATTGGGAAGACGCGGACGGCTTGCTGAAACGCGCCGGCGGGCTCACCGCCGCGCTGTTGCTCGCGCGCGTGGAGGGCAAGTCGCCCGCACAATATCTGACCGACCCCGAACATCGGCGCATCGTGCGCGATCAGGCGCGAGCGCTCGTCCTCGCGCCGCAATCGATCGACGCGCTCGTCGCCAACTGGAAAAGGAATCTTGCATGACTTCGCGTATCGCCTCCGTCACCGGCCGCCAGCTCTGGGACTCGCGCGGCCGCCCCACCGTCGAGGCCGAGGTGGTGCTGGAATCGGGCGCGGTGGGCCGGGCGATCGCCCCGGCGGGCGCCTCGCGCGGCGCGCATGAGGCAATAGACCTGCGCGACGGCGGCGATGCGTTTGGCGGCTTCGGCGTCAATCGCGCGGTCGCCGGGATCGGTTCGGAAATCGCCAGCGCGATCGCCGGCATGGACGCGCGGGAACAGGCTTCGGTCGACGCGGCGCTCTGCGCGCTCGACAACACCCCCAACAAGGCGCGGCTTGGCGCCAACGCCGTCGTCGCCGTGTCGATGGCGGTCCTCCACGCTGCCGCTGCCGATGCGCGGTTGCCTTTGTGGCGCTATCTCGCGGGCGACGCCAAGGTGCGCATCCCTCTCCCCGAAATCCAGATATTCGGGGGCGGCGCTCACGCCGGGCGGCGCACCGATGTGCAGGATTTCATGATCATGTGCCCGAAGGCCGGAAGCTTTCGCCGCGCGCTTGAAATCACGGACGATGTGTATCGCGCCGCGGGCAAGCTGATGGAGGCGAAAGGTCCGCTCTCGGGCGTCGCGGACGAGGGCGGCTGGTGGCCGAACTTCGCGTCGAACGAGGATGCTCTCGACACGCTGACCAAGGCGATCGAGGCGAGTGGGCATCGCGCCGGCGATGAGGTGTTCATCTCGCTCGACATCGCGGCGAACGAGCTTGGCGATGCCGACGGCTATAACCTCGCGCTCGACGACGGGCGCCTCTCGGGACAGGAGATGGCGGCGCGCATCGTCGAATGGGCGGGGCGCTATCCGATCCTGTCGATAGAGGATCCGGCGGGGCAGGACGACTGGACGACGATGGCGGCGGTCACTGCGGCCATCGGCGATCGCGTCCAGATCATCGGCGACGACGTACTCGTCACCAACGCCGCGCGCGTCGAACGCGCGGGCGAGGCGGCGGTGTGCAACGCGGCATTGATCAAGGTCAATCAGGTGGGAACGGTGACCGAGGCGAAGGCGGCACTCGATGCCGCGGTCGCTCTCGGCTGGGGCGCAATCGTCTCGGCGCGGTCGGGTGAAAGCGAGGATGTCACCATCGCGCATCTTGCGACGGGTTGGAACGCGGGGCAGCTCAAGGTCGGCAGCTTCACCCGGTCCGAACGCATGGCGAAGTGGAACGAGATGCTGCGGATCGAGGAAGCGATGGGCGGCGACGCGGTGTTCGCCGGCTTCTCGGCCTTCGCCGGATCGATCGGGGCCGTGGCGGCATGATTGTCCTGCACGCCCGCCCGAGCCCGGGGTTTCGCGAGGCGGTCGACAGGATCTTCGGCGCCGGCGTGGTGACGCATGTCGACGAGGCCGCATCGCTCGACGAGGTCGCGGGCGCGATCACCGCGCTGCTCCATGTGCTCACGCCGGTCACGGGCGATTTCATCGCTTCGGCACCGAAGCTGAAACTGATCCAAAAGCTCGGTGTCGGCGTGAACACCATCGCGCTCGATGCCGCCCGTGAACATGGCGTCGCGGTTTGCAACATGCCGGGGACGAACAGCCAGGCGGTCGCCGAAATGGCCTTGTCGCTGATGATGGCGGTGCTGCGGCGGACCTGTTTTTTCGATGCGCGGACGCGGCTGGGGGAGGGGTGGACCGCCGACCCTTCCGAACTCGACAGCGTCGGCGAAGTCGCGGGGCGAACGGTGGGACTGGTCGGGTTCGGCAATTCGGCGCAGCGGCTGGCGCCCGTCCTCGAAGCGCTGGGCGCGAAGGTCGTCTATACCGCGCGCAGCCCGCGCGACGTGGCTTATGAATTTATGCCGCTCGATCGCCTGCTCGCGACAAGCGACATCGTCTCGCTGCACATCCCGCTGACCGACGACACGCGCGGATCGATTGACCCGTTCGCGATGAAGAAGGGCGCGATATTGGTGAACACGGCGCGCGGCGAACTGGTCGACGAAGCGCGGTTGATCGAAGCGCTGACGACGGGGTATTTGCTCGGCGCAGGGCTCGATGTGTTCGGCGAGGAACCGTTGCCGCGGGGTAATCCGCTGCTGAGTCTGCCAAATGCGGTGCTGGCACCGCACATCGCCTGGCTCACCCCCGAAACGCTGGTGCGCAGCCTTTCCGTTGCGCATGAAAATTGCCGCCGCCTCGCCGCAGGCGAAGCGCTACTTCATCAGGTGGTCTGAATGTCGCTTCCTATCGTTTTGATTACGGGTCAGCTTCTGACCGATGCCGTGTGGCAGCCGTTGCTGGACCAATGGCCGGGCCGCGACGTGATCGTCGCCGACAATAGCCGCGACGACACGATCGAAGGCTTTGCGCAGCGCCTGCTCGACAACGCACCGCCGAAATTTGTGCTGGTCGGTCACGCGATGGGCGGCTTCGTCGCGTTCGAAGTGATGCGCCGCGCGCCGGAGCGTGTGGCGAAGCTCGCGCTGATCTCGACGCTCGCGTCGGCGGATGGTCCGGCGCAGACCGCGCGGCGGCAGGGCTACATCGACCTCGTGACAAACGGTCAATTCGATCAGGTCGTCGAGGAACGGATTCCGATCCTGTTTCCAGAAGAAAGGCGGCACGACGAACGATTCCTGACCATCGCGCGGACGATGGCCGCCGATACCGGCGCCGACACTTTCCTTGCGCAGCAGCGCGCGATCATGGCGCGCATCGACAGCCGCCCGCGGCTGGGTGAGATTGCCGTGCCGACGCTGCTGATCTGGGGCGAGAAGGATGGCATCACCAGCCGCGCGCATCATGACGAAATCTTGGACGCAATCCCGGGCGCGCGGCTGGAGGTCGTACCGGGCGTGGGGCATTTGCCCACGGTCGAGGTGCCCGAGGTGGTGGCTGAGTTGCTAAGCCGGTTTTTCGACGCCTAACCGCCGTCATTGCGAGCGAAGCGAAGCAATCCAGGGCGGTCAACGCCACTCTGGATTGCTTCGCTTCGCTCGCAATGACGAACTAAATGCTCAAATTGTCGGGTAAGATTTATTTCAACTCCGCACGCACCATCGCCGTCCCATCGACCATCGCCTTCAGCTTCGCCTGGCTATGCTCCCGGCTGTGGTATTTCATCCCGCAATCGGGCGCGATCCAAAGTCGTTCGGCGTCGACATAGCGCAGCGCCTCGCGGATACGTCCGGCGACGACTTCGGGTGTTTCAACCTCGGGAATCGACAGGTCGAGCACGCCGTACATGATCGTCTTGGTCGGCAGTTCGGCGAGGATCGCGGGGTCGAGCCCCGGCTGCGCCGCTTCGATCGAAATGACGTCGATCGCCGACGCTTCCAGTTCGGCGAGGAAGTCATAAGCCTTGGGCTTCGGCCCCGTCGCACCCGCGCCATGATGCACCATCGCATAGCCGAAGCAGATGTGCAGCGCGGTCGTGCCGCCGACGCCATCGAGCGCGCGATTGATCGCCTCGATCGCATAGCTGTTCGCCTCGGCGGCACGCGCCTGCAGATAAGGCTCGTCGAGCTGGACCACGTCGACGCCCGCCGCGAACAGATCCTTCACCTCGGCATTGACCGCATCGGCATAGTCCATCGCCAGCGACCGCAGATCGGGATAATAGCCGTTCTCGGCCTGCTGAGTCATTGTGAAGGGGCCGGGCAGGGTAAGCTTTACGGGCTTGGCCGAGTGGCGGCGGAGGAAAGCGGCATCCTGTGCTTCGATCGGCGCGACGCGGCGGATCGGACCCGAAACGAGCGGCACGGGATTCGCGTTGCCGGTACGGTCGATCGCCGTCCCATGCTTATCCCGGTCGATCCCCGACAGCGCGGTCGCGAGCCGGTTCGAATAGCTTTCGCGGCGCATTTCGCCGTCGCCGACGATGTCGATGCCCAGCTCTTCCTGATCGCGAATAGCCATCAGGGTCGCCGCTTCCTGCGCGTCGGCGAGCCAGGGTTCGGGGATGCGCCACAGCGTCTCGGCGCGCACGCGCGGAGGCAGGCTGGCCTTCAGCCGCTCGCGGTCGATCAGCCAGTCAGGCTGGGGGTAGCTTCCGACGATAGTTGTCGGCAGGATGGGGTGGTCGAACAAGGCCGGTCCTCTCGAATTTTTAGCTGGCCAAGCATTTGCTTAGTATTCTATCTAATTCAAGTCGAAACGACGATTGGGAGAGCAAAATGATCGATCTGGAGGCCATCCGGACGTTGGCGGACATTCCCGCGGCGCAGGCACGCGTGCGGGGACAGGCGACCGCGGTGAAATTCGGGGAACGCGAGACGAGTTTCGCCGAACTCGATGCGCGGTCGAATCGTATTGCGCGCGCGTTGATCGCATCGGGCTTGGCGCCGGGCGACCGCGTCTCGGCGCTGACCAAGAACCACGATAGCTGGTATCCGCTCTTCTTCGGTTCCGCGCGCGCGCGCGCCTGTTTCGCACCGATCAACTGCCGCCTCGCGCCTGCCGAAATCGGCTTCATCCTGAGTGATGCCGGGCCGAAACTGCTTTTCGTCGGCGAGGATTTCTTCGACTGCGCGCTCGCGGCGATCGCCGATCTGGCCACACCGCCGCGCCTGATCGCGCTTTATGGCGAGCATCCGGCGTTCGAGCCGCTCGGCGCCTGGCTGGGCGCGGCGTCCGATGCGCCGCTGGCCGATCCGCCGCAGCTCACCGACGACGTGCTCCAGCTTTATACCAGCGGCACGACGGGTTTGCCCAAAGGGGTGGTGCTCACCAACGCCAATTACCGCACCTTCCTCGAAGCTGCGACCGAGGTCGACGGCTTTGCCTATGGCGAGGATGAGACGGTGATGATCGTCATGCCCTTGTTCCACGTTGCCGGCACGAACGTCAGCTTCTCGGGTCTTGCGCAAGGCGGACGTCTTGTCCTCGTCAAGGATTTCACCGCCGCCGATGCGGTACGCATGATGCGCGATGAGAATGTTGCGCACGCTTTCCTGGCGCCTGCGATGATCCAGATGATGCTGCTTCAGCCGACAGCGAACGACGGTGCCTATCCGCACCTCAAGTCGATCGCCTACGGCGCGTCGCCGATCGCCGAAGATGTATTGCGCCGCGCGCGTGCGACCTTCGGCTGCGATTTCGTGCAATTCTACGGCATGACCGAATCCGCCGGGGGCGGCTCATATCTCTCGCCAAGCGCGCATGACATGCCGGGCAAGCTTACGTCGTGCGGCAAACCTTGGCCCGGTGCCGCAATGGCGATCCTCGACGGCGAGGGCCGCGAACTGGGCGAAGGCGAGATCGGAGAGATCGCGATCCGTGGCGGCATCGTGATGAAGGGATATTGGAACCGCGCAAAGGCGACCGAAGAGACGCTGGCGGGCGGCTGGCTCCACACGGGCGACGTCGGCTATCGTGACGCCGACGGCTTCTACTATGTCCACGACCGCATCAAGGACATGATCGTGTCGGGCGGCGAGAATGTCTATCCGGCTGAGGTCGAGAGTGCGATCATGGGCTGTCCGGGCGTCGCCGACGTCGCGGTGATCGGCGTGCCCGACGACAAATGGGGCGAGGGCGTCAAGGCGCTGATCGTGCCCGCCGCGGGCGCAACACTCGATCCCGCTGATGTCGTGGCCTGGGCACGCGAGCGGATCGCGGCGTACAAGGTCCCGAAAAGCATCGAATTCATCGACGCGCTACCGCGCAACCCGTCGGGCAAGGTCCTCCGCCGTGAATTGCGCGCACCCTATTGGGAAGGACGCGACCGCGCTGTGGGATAGGGTGTTTCTGCTTTGGGGTGGTGAGCGGACGTTGCCCGATTTTCCTTCGTCATCCCGGACTTGATCCGGGATCCCGCTTTTTGACGGCACCGGCACGCTTCACGAAATAGCGGGACCCCGGATCAAGTCCGGGGTGACGATGATGGAGAGGGCAGCAATCGGTCGATTCCGGCCAGAACCTCGCCGGACAAAAAACGGCTTTCCTAATATATCGGGCGATGATCTACCCTCGTGGATGACCGCATCGATTATCCTGCAGAGCATCCCTTCGACACTCCGCGCCCGTCATCGCCTTAAAGCGACAAAGGAGACATTCCGGACGCGTACGTCCGTATCTTTTGTCGCCTTAACGCCGATAATCGACATCCCGACTCCCACCCAAAAAAGAACCCGGCCAAAAGCCGGGTCCAGGAGGAGTTCCCAATGGGTAATTGATTGGGAATGTCTATTCGGCGGGCACCGGCGTGCGGCCGACGATGAAGCCTTCGCGCTTCGTGCCGTCGGCCTGGACCGGATCGTGCGCCACGTCGCTTTCGTCGAACTCCTTCGTCCACGCCGCGAATTCGAGGCAGACACCGTCGGGGTCGAAGAAATAGACCGAGCGGACGAAGACGCCGGGATGCAATTCGGCCGAGGCCTGCATCGGGCTGTCGTCATGGTTCAGCACCGGTGTTACCTCGATGCCCTTCTCGATCAGGCGGTTGTAATATTCATCGAACTTGTCGGCGCGGACGTTGATCGCGATATGGTTCATCGAGCCGTGTGCCGAGACAAAGCTGCCCTGCGTCGGCAGCGCGGCGGGGGCCGAGATGCCGGGGACCGCTTCGGGCGCGTTCGGGAACCAGAAAAAGGCGAGGCTATCGCCATTGCCGATGTCGAAAAAGAAATGCTGGCCGCGACCGCCGGGCAGGTCGATCGTCTTGGTCAGCGGCATGCCCAGCTTGTCGCGGTAGAATTCGACCGTCCGCGCCATATCCTTGCACACCAGCGCGAGGTGGTTGACCCCGCAGAATTCGAATTCGTTATTTGCTGCAGCCATCATCCGTCTCCTTATGTCTTCAGTTCGAACTTACGCTGGGGCGACTTTTCATCCGCTCGTACCAACGCACAACATTGGTGCAGGCGGGGTCGATCGGCTGACCGACCGACGCGCCGAAATCGAGGAAAGCGAACAGCATGATGTCCGCGAGACTGAATGCGTCACCCGCGATGAACTCGCGCCCCGCGATTTGCCCGTCCAGCCATTTGACCCCGTCCTGCGCGGTGGCTTTCAGCCCGGCGGCGGCTTCGGGCAGGCAGCGCAGCCGCGGCTCGAACAGCGGCAGCCCTTCGGCAAAGCGGAAGCCGTTGGTCAGCGGTTCGCAAATTTTGAGGTCGACGCGGCGCGTCCACATGCGCGTCGTCGCGCGCTCTTCGGGTGTCGAGCCGATCAGCGTCGGCTCAGGAAACCGCTCGTCGAGATATTCGCAGATCGCGGTCACTTCGCAGACGAAATGGCCGTCGTCGAGTTCGAGCGCCGGCGTTTGTCCGGCCGGATTCACATCGACATTATACGGCGCACGGCGGTTCTCGCCGCCGCGAAGGTCGATGCTGACCTCGGGGATTTCAATACCCTTTTCGGCCATGAAAAGCTTCACGACGCGCGGGTTCGGACCGACGCTATTATAGAATTTCATCCTATCCTCTCCCACGAGTCTTATCATTTTACGGCACAACCGTCAATTAAGTTGACGGTTGCTATAGGCGGAGCCCGGAACGCGGCCAACGCATACGATAGAGCGTGCCGGTGGTCGAAGCGGTGATCCAGGCGTCGCGTCGGTCGGCACCGCCAAAGGCGATGTTGGTGATGCCAATGTCGGGAAGCGGCACAAACTCAGAACCGCCGCCATCGGGCTCGAAAATCGTGATCCCGCCCTCGACCATCGTGCCGACGCAGATCCGGCCACTGTCCTCGATTGCCATGCTGTCGAGCAGGCGAAAGGCGGGCGGGGTGCCGACGAAGCGGCCGGGTGCCCATGGTGCCGGCGGCGCCAGTTCGCCGGGCGCGACGACATCCATCGCCCAGATGCGGGCGGTCATCGTCTCGCTGACATAGAGCGTCTTGCCGCTCGGCGAGAGGCCGATGCCGTTCGGTCCCATCATGCCGGCCCGCTGGCGGCTGATTTTCGATCCGTCGGCGGCCGCATAATATATCGCACCATGGTCGCGGCCGGTGTCGCGTACCTGTCCGTGATCGGTGAACCAGAAGCCGCCGGCAGCGTCGAAGACGATGTCGTTCGGTCCTTTGAGCCGCTCGCCCTCGAAGCTGTCGTAGAGCGTCGTCGCCGAGCCGGTCGCGAGGTCGACGCGCTGGATCGACCCGCAAGGCTCGGCATGCGCGGCATGACCGGGAAAGAGCAGGCCGCCCGCCTCGGTCCACTGGAACCCGCCATTGTTGCAGACATAGGCGGCGCCGTCCGGGCCGATCGCCAGCCCATTCGGTCCTCCGCCGAGTTCGGCGACGACCGAGAGGCTGCCGTCGGGCGCGACGCGTGTCAGCGTGCCGCGCGCAATCTCGACGAGCAGCACCGAGCCGTCGGGCATCGGCACCGGGCCTTCGGGAAAGCGCAACCCCGTCGCGACGGCTTCGGGGGCGCCGTAACCGCTCATCCGTCCCTCGCTCAGCCCTGCGCCGGACGTGGCGCGCTGAGGAAGTCGGCGGCGCTGAAGCCTTCGGGCGCTGCCACCTCGACGATCGGGTCTTCGCGGGCGTCATATTCCATACGCAGCGCGCGGGTGATCACCGCATGCATGTCATAGAGGCAGGTGATGTAGGTGAATTCGAAAATCTGCTCGTCGTTCCAGAAGGTCTTGAGCTTGTCGAACACTTCGAGCGGGACGCGCCCGCCGGCCTGCGCGAGGCAGTCGGCATAAGCGAGGACGGTGCGTTCCTGTTCGTTATAGCAGTCCGCGACTTGCCAGTGAGCGATCGCGGCAATCTTCTCCTCGCTGACACCAAGGCCGCGAAGCGACTTGCAATGCTGTGAAAAGACGAACTGGCTGCCCTTGACCCAGCCGGCGCGCGTTTGGCCGAGCTCACGCAGAACCGGATCGATGGTGCGCGCGGGGTTGCGATAGACAGCGAAACCCTTGACCGCATGTTCGAAGATGTCGGGGGACAGCGCGAACACCGTCCACCAATCGCCGGGCGTACCGGTTGCAGTGCCGGGCTCGGCGACGGGATCGCGCTCGCCGAACAGGCGGTTGTAATAGGCTAGGACGGTCTCGTCGGTGACTTCCGAGCGGGGAACCTGACGCAGGACGGGCATGATTTACTCCTCAGGCGTTCGCAAATTTGCGGAATTCGGCGACGTGCGCGCTATCGAAATACTCATCGAGCCGCGTGATCTTGCCATTTTCCACCTTGCACACGATCGCGCAGGGCAGGCGGACGGGGCCGTCGTCGTGGACGCGCACGCCCTTCAACACATGCTGCTGCACAAAGCCGCCGGGGAAAGTGGTCAGCCGGCGGTCGGCATATTCGCGGTCCTTGATCCGCGCGACCATGCCGGTCAGCGTCTGTGCGGTCTGCGCGGGGGTGACGATCAGCTCGTCGGTGTTGTGCCAGATCTCGGCGTCGGGCGTGAAGCTGTTCTGCATCGTTTCGATGTCACCTGCCTCGATCGCGTCGAAGAAGCGCTGCGCCATCGCGCGAATGTCATCCTGCTCTGCCATGTCTTTCTCCTATTTCTTCGCGCCGAACATGCGACCGCCATTGGCGGCGATCAGCCCGTCGATATCGTCGCCTTTGTATGCAGGATCGGCCGAGGAGCCGAAGGAGGACAGCATGTCCTGCGTCACCAACTCGGCCATGGCCTTCCATTCGGGGTGCGTGAAAATCCAATATTCGCCGGCCTCAATCGCCTGAACGACACGCGCGCCGATCTTGTCGGGCGACATGCCGCCCGCGAGCACACCCTGCATCGCCTGGCTAGTCGCCGCTGCCTTGCCGACCTCGACCTCGACGGGGCGTAAGTCGCGCGTCGTCTCGACTATCCGCGTCGCCGACATGCCGGGCATCAGCACCGAGATGTCGACACAGCTTTCAGCGAGTTCGTTGCGCAGCGCCATCGCGATGCCGAGCGTTGCATATTTGGAGCTGATATAAGCGACCGAAATCGGTGGCGGCACGATCGCCACCATCGAGCTGGTAAGGACGAGGTGGCCCGGCTCGCCACTCGCTTTCATGTCACCCAGAAAGGTGCGGCAGGCATAGAGATGCGCATGTGCGTTAACCGCATAATTCCAGCGCCAGACGTCGGTGTCATATTGCTCGAACGGCCCTGATCCGCCGCCGACGCCGGCGTTGCTGAACAGGATACGGACTGGGCCGAATGCCTGTGCTTTCGCGCCAGCCTCGGCCCAGCTCTCCTCACTTGTCACATCGAGCTGCAGGCCGAGCGCGTTCGCGCCCTCGCTGCGCAGCGACGCAGCCGCATTTTCGGCACCCGCCGCGTCGATATCGGCAAGGATCACCGATGCCCCCTTGGCGGCGAGTGCCCGGGCGGTGGCGAGCCCGAGCCCGCTCGCGCCGCCAGTGATGAAAGCGGTCTTGCCCGCGACGTCGGTCATTCAGCGAAATCCTTTTCGAGATAGCGCGTCATTCGGAACTGGGCGATGCCCGCGGCAGCGGCGAAGGGCATCAGCGCCATCAGCGCCCACCGAAGGCTGCCGTCGCCATATTCGGGCTTCAGGCTGTCGCTGACGATCCCGGCGAACAGCGGGCCGAGGCCGAGGCCGATGATGTTGAACATCAGCATCAGCACCGCCGCGGCGGTCGCGCGGCTTCGTGGCGGCGTCAAATTCTGCACCAGCGCGAGCGCGGGCGCGACATAGGCGGTGCATGCCGCCATCGGGATCAGCATCAGCGCGAGCGAGAGCTGCCATGTGTCGACAAGCAATGCGGCGATGAAGGTCGGGATCAGCACAGCGGTCGCGAGCGCCGGGATGGTGCCATAAGCGCGCGCCGATACTTTCGCACGGTGGCTGACAAGCCAGCCGCCCCCGAGAATGCCGATGCCAAAGGTGATGCCTGCGGCGGGACCGAAATAGGTCGCCATGGCGTCGAGCGGCATCTTTTGCGTCCGCATCAGGAACGCCGGAATCCAGTTGAGCATGCCATAGCTGGTGAAGGCGGCAAGACCGCTGCCGATCATCACCATGCGCAGCGACGGGCGGCGCCAGAACATCGCGAGGCTCTGGCTGAAGGGCAGGGCTTCGTCGGCCGCCTTTTGGGCATCCATCTGCCCGCGCGCGGGCTCGCGGACCAGCCAGATAAGGATTGGGGCGACGATGACGCCGACGACACCGATCATTATGAAAGCATTGCGCCAACCGATATTGGCGGCCGCCCACGCGCCGAAGGTCGCGCCGACGAAAACCCCGAACGGGCCGTTGAGCGTGAACAGTCCGATTGCCAGCGGGCGCCGCGCGGGGGGGTAATAGTCGGCAATCACCGACAGCGACGGCGCGGTACCGCCCGCTTCGCCCGCACCCACGCCAAAGCGCATCAGCGCGAGCTGCCAGAAGTTCGACGCCATGCCGCACGCCGCGGTAAAGCCGCTCCAAACGATACAGGCGATGCCGATCAGCTTCACGCGATTCCAGCGGTCGGCGATCATAGCGACGGGCACGCCCATCGCGGCATAGAAAAGCGCGAAGGCCAGCCCGGTGAGAAGCCCAAACTGCGTGTCGCTGAAATCCATGTCGGCACGGATCGGCTCGACGAGTACCGACAAGAGCTGGCGGTCGACGAAGTTGATCGTGCCGACCACGAACAGCATCGCGAGCGCGACGTTGCGACGCAGCGCGAGGCCGCTGTCGGACGCGGCGGCGCCTCCATTGAGGGCGGTGGCGTCTGTCATAACTCTCCCCAGATATGCGCGAGTCTTCCCGGCCAAAAATACTTAGGTATTTAAGTTTATTTGTCAATGTGCTTTACGGTAGCCCGATAAGAAGCGGGAGAGAAGAGATGGATATCAACGGCAAACGCGCCATTGTGACGGGTTCGGCGGGCGGCATCGGCCGCGCAACCGCGGCGATGCTCGCGGCGCGCGGTGCGGCAGAGATCGCGCTCGTCGACGTCAATGAAGCGGGGCTTGCAGAGACGGCGCGGCTGGTCGAAGCCCAGGGCGCAAAGGCGAGCTTCCACCCGCTCGACCTCTCCGACATTGCTGCGACCGAAGCCTGGTTCAGCGCGCATGGCGACGTCGACATTCTTCACAACAACGCGGGCGTTGTGTCGGGATTGCCGCAATTTCCCGATGTCGATGCCGCGCGCATCCGCTGGATCATCGACGTCAATATTACCTCGCTCGTGACGGCGACGCAGATTGCCGTGCAAGCTATGAAGAAACGCGGGGGCGGGGTGATCGTCAACACGGTGTCGACGGTCGCGCTGGGCACCGGATTCTATGACGCCATGTATGCGACGACGAAGGCCGCAGTGATGATGTTCACGCGCTGCTGCGCGCCGCTGAAGGATGAGTGCAATGTCCGCGTCGCGGGGATGTTGCCGGGGCTGGTCGACACGCCGATCCTCGACACGACGGGTGCTGGCGGCAAGTCCGAATGGATGAAGACCGTGCTGGCGAACAATGAGGCGTGCAAGCCCGAAGATATTGCGCGTGGCGTGGTGACGCTGATCGAGGATGACAATCTGGCGGGCGGCGACTGGGTCGCTGTGCGGCGGCTGGACGGCAAGATCGAATATCAGTGGGGGCGCGCCGATACGGTGTGAACCGCTGCGACGATCGAGAGGGGGGAGGTCAGCGCGCCGGCGCCTGAAGCATGTTCTTCCCGAACAAATTCGACCATTGTTCCTCGGTTAGCACTGGGCGCGCACTCGAGAGATTTGCTGCATTCTTGACGTCGGTCCCTGCTGTCACCGCGGGTCGCTCGCCGATCCGCGCGAACCAGTCCGCGACTGCGGGATAGTCGTCGAGCGTCAGCCCGATCGCACGGATCGCGCGCGTCCACGGCCACGCCGCAATGTCGGCTATCGAATATTCCTCGGCCAGATATTCAGCTTCGCTCAGCCGCCCGTTGAGCACATGGAGCAGGCGGAGCGTCTCGTTGCGATAGCGTTCGACCGGATAGGTCTGGCCTTCGGGAGCGTAACGGATGAAGTGATGCGCCTGGCCCTGCATCGGGCCGAAACTTGCCATCTGCCACATCAGCCATTGCTGAGCCTGACTGCGCCTGCGCGGGTTTTCGGGCAGCAATTGTCCGCTCTTCTCGGCCAGATACAGAAGGATCGCGCCGCTCTCGAACACTGGCAGTGGGGCGCCGCCGCCCATGGGGTCATGGTCGACGATCGCTGGCAGGCGGCCGTTCGGGTTGATCCGGCGATATTCGGGGGTCAGATGGTCGCCCTCGAGCATGTTCATTGCGATGAGTTGGTGCGGCAGCCCGACCTCTTCGAGCATGATCGAAACCTTGTGGCCGTTCGGCGTCGGCGTGAAATAGACGTCGATCATGCGGAATTTCCTTCGGCGAAAATGGCGCGCGCGGCGGCGAACGCGGCTTCGAATGCCTCTTTCCCGGCTGGATAGGCGACGACGGTGAGCGTTACCCCCGCAATTTTCCACCCGCCTTGCCGGACCAGTTGGTGCGTGTAGCGGCCGATGAGGTCGCCGAGCAGCGCCCGGTCCTCGACGCCGACGACATGGACGGCATCGACGATGCTCGTCACAGTCGCACGGTCGCCTTCGATCGTCGCAATGATGTTGTGGAGTTGATGCGCGGTCGCGTCGAAGCCTTCGAGCGCCCGGCAACGGTTCGTCCAATCGTCGGCCGCGACGGTCGCGACGAGTGAGCCGATCGAGCCATAGTCGATCGCGATTTCGTCGGTGAACAGCGCGCGATAGGCATGCCAGTCGCGCGCATCGAGCGCCGTCGTATAACGGGTCACGGCCGCGGCTGCCGCTTCCCTGTCGAGGAGAGCGTCAACCGCGGCCGATCCCTGGGACATCGGGTTCGAACCTAGAACTTGATCCCGGCCTCGACCGAAATGTTGCGCGTGGGTTCGAGGTAAAGGATCGCGCGCGGTGTCGCGGTGATCGGCGAAGGCAGGTTGAAGGCGCTGCCGATCGTCTTTTCGTTCGTCAGATTCTTGCCGACGAGCGCGACGTGCCAGCTGTCATCCTGGTCAGCAAGCTGGACGCGAAGGTCGAGCTTCGCATAGCCGCGCTGGACGCCGAAGATCGGGCTCTGATTGTCCGAGTTGAAATATTTCGACCGCGCCGATGCGACACCGGTGATGTCGAATTTCAGATCGCTCGACAGGTCGAACCGAGCGTGCGCCGTGACGCTGCCGGTGTATTTCGACGAGTAAGCGACGGGATAACCAGCCAGATTATTGTTCGCGACGTGGTTCGGTTGCGTCCGATCGGTCTGTGCGGGATTGCAAACCGACAACGGCTGGCTGGCGAGGCAGGCGGCGCCGGGATAATTGTCATATTTGATATCCGAATAGGCGGCCGACGCGCTGATATCGAAATTGGGGATCGGGAAGATGCTGAGCGACCCTTCGAGACCCTTCGACGTTGCTGCGGCGGCATTCCCGGTCAGATAGCTCGAGATTGCGGGCTGATACACGGAAACCTGTAGGTCCTTGAACTTCGTGTGATAGGCTGAGAGGTTCGCGACGACTTTGCCGTCGAACAGCGTCGACTTGATGCCGGCCTCGAAGTTCTCCGACCGTTCGGGCTCAAAGGTGAATGTCGCGCTTGTCGTACCGAGCGTGTTTGAGACGAAGCCACCCGACTTCGAACCGCGACCCCACGTCGCATAGACCATGATGCGCGGCGCGATATCATATTGCAGCGTCACCGAGGGATCGACATTGCCTTCGCTGATCGAGCCCGTCGCGCTCGAAATCGGACGAAGTGCAAAGGGGCCATAGACCAGTCGCGACGCGAAATCGCCGTCCTTCTTGGTGTGACTGTAACGCAGGCTGCCGATGGCGCGGAACGCATCGCTGATGTTGAACGTCGCCTGGCCGAACACCGACCAGGATTCGGCCTTCTGCCGGAACAGACTGTCGATGCGGCCGAAATAGTTCAGGCTGGCGATGTTGAAGCCCTGAAACTGCTCCAGTGTGTAATCCGACTTGTCATAATAGGCGCCCGCGATGAACTCGAAGGTCTTGCCCGTGGGCGACAGGATGCGAATTTCCTGCGAAATCTGGTCAAAGCGTTCGGGGAAGGCGTTATATACCGAGTTCGGAACGAACGCGCCGCCGCTGTTCGGGATCGTCTGGTCAAACCCGTTGACGATCTTCGACTTGAACCAGCTATATCCGGTGACCGACGTCAGCGTGAAGTCGCCGAGCGCGAGGTTGCCGACGCCCGAGATCATCACCGACTTGTTGTCGTTGCCTTCGTCGCCGAGCGCCGAGCGCTCGAGATAACGCGTGGTCTGCGGGTCCTGACCGCTGGTCAGCGGGCTCGACACGGTTATGCCGCCGATGACTTCACGATTTCCGTACTCGACCTTCGCGGTGTAATCGAAATTGGCCGACGGTTCCCACTTCACAGTGAGGCGCAGCAACTGCGACTTGATTTCGGGATCGTCGTGATCGGTGGCGCGGTTATAGATATAGCCGTCCTGATTGACGATCTTGTACGCAAAGCGCGCGCCCAGCGTGTCGGTGATCGGTCCCGACAGATAGCCCGAGAAATCGGTGCCCTTATGGTCGAAGTTGTAAAGGCCGGTGATCGCGCCTTCGAACTCCTTCGTCGGCCCCGCCGACACGACGCTGACCGCACCCGCCGCGGTGTTCTTGCCGAAGAGCGCGCCCTGCGGTCCGCGCAGCACTTCGACGCGTGCGAGGTCGAAAAAGGGCGCCTGCGCCTGACGGTTGCGGCCGGCATAGATGCCGTCGACATAGAGCGAGACCGACTGGTCGAACGCGAAGTTCGCCGGCGGCGAACCGAAACCACGGATATAGATAACGTCGTTGCCCGCAGTCGACTGGACGAAGACGTTCGGCGTGTAATTCATCACCGCCTTGATATCGCTGGTGTTGAATTCGGCGAGCTTGGCGCCGCTGACGACTTCCATCGAAATCGGCACATTCTGCAGATTCTGCTCGCGCTTTTGGGCAGTGACGATGATTTCGTTGCTATTGCTGTCGTCGACACCCGCCGTGTCGGCTGGGGCGGCCTGCGCCATTGCCGGTGCGGCATTGGCAAGCATCGCGATCGCGGCAACGCCGGACAGCAGGAACTGGTTATGCGCCTTCATCTTCACCCTCCCATAGAGCTTGTTGTTGCGGTCCCGGAATGGCTTCCGATCCGTCAATCTGATTGACCCTTAGTATACTAATGGTTTTATGCTTGTCCATAGGCTGGAAGAGGATTCGCATCATGAACGAAGAAAATCCGCAAAGCGCGCCGGTGTCGCTGGCGACGCGTTATCTGTGCACTGTCGAGTTCGAGGTCGGGGGCGGGATCATCGGGATCGGCGCGTCGCCTTTCGGCGACCAGCGACTCGGCTACATCAGCGGGGGGAGATTTTTCGGCCCACGTATCAACGGTATAGTGCTGCCCGGTGGCGGGAACTGGTCGCGCAGCGGGCGGCTCGGCGACAGCGCATCGGTCGGTACCTTCGACGCCCGCGCGGTGTGGCAGGCCGACGACGGCGACCTCATCTATCTGAGCTACACCGGTCGCAACATCATTCCCGACGAGGTGCGCGCGACCTTCGTCGATCCCGCCGTCCCCGACGCTGATCCGTCGCGCTATTATCTGCGAATCGCACCGGTGTTCGAAACCGCGAGCGCGAAATATGGCTGGCTCAACGGTGTGCTCGCGGTCGGGGTGGGCGAGCGCACTGATTTTGGCGTCCGCCATGTCATCCATGAGGTGCTTTGAGATGATCGATCTCCATTATTCCGCGACTCCGAACGGGCAAAAGATCGCAATCATGCTCGAGGAAATTGGCGAGCCCTATCGCGTCATCGCTTATGACATCTTCGAGGGTGACCAGTTGACGGCGGAGTTCGGACGCATCAACCCGAACCACAAGCTGCCAGCCATCGTTGACGATGCGCCGATGGAGGGCGGAGTCCCGGTCGCCGTCTTCGAGTCCGGCGCCATTCTTCAATATCTGGCCGAAAAGAGCGGGCGTTTTCTGCACACGTCGGGTGCCGCGCGCGCCGCTACCCTGTCGTGGCTGACCTGGCAGGTTGCGGGGCTGGGGCCGATGGGCGGCCAGGCGAGCCATTTCCTCCGCTATGCGCCGGCCGGGCAGGATTATGCTGTCGAGCGCTATACGAAAGAGCTCACGCGCCTGCTCACCGTGCTGGAAAAGCGGCTTGAGAAGAGCGCCTATGTTGCGGGCGACGATTATAGCATCGCCGACATGGCGATCTGGCCCGGCCGCGCGTCGGCATTCGTGATGGGCATGGGGCTCGACGAATGGCCTGCTATGCATGGCTGGTTCGAACGGATCCGCGAACGCCCGGCAGTTGCTCGCGCCATGGCGCGCGAGGATCTGAAGGCCCCGGCCAAATATGTCGGGCGACACCAAAAGCTGGACGACAAGGAATGGTCGAACATGTTCGGCAACGCGAACCACGCAGCGGTGAGGGGCGATTGAGGCCAAGCCCGAGATGACGAAAGGCGGGAAACGGCCTTAACAGGTGGTGGACGGCGGAGGGGCGCTCTGCGGGACGATCGATGCGGTCTCCATAAGGGTAGATCATCGCTGGATTTAGTAGGAAGGCGGTTTTTGTCGTGCGAGGTTCTGGCAGCTTTCGACCGATTGCGGACACTCCACCCAATCTAAACCGTTCGCATCGAGCGCAGTCGAGATGCCCATCGGGCTGGGCGTTTCGTCGATGGGTGTCTCGACTTCGCTCGACACGAACGGAGAAAGGGCGGAGCTCAAAGCGACCGGTTGCAGACCTTAAGTGCCTCCCTGCGGCGCAGCCGTGGGGAGGGGGACCGCCGCGAAGCGGTGGTGGAGGGGCCGCGACATCGCGCTAGAAGCCCCTCCGTCAGCGCTGCGCGCTGCCACCTCCCCATCGCTGCGCGACAGGGAGGATACTACACTTCGTCACCCCGGACTTGATCCGGGGTCCCGCTTGAGGTCCAAGCCAGCGAATGCGTCAAAAAGCGGGATCCCGGGTCAAGCCCGGGATGACGGAAGTGGGTGACGGAATGTCAGCTCACCACCCCAAAACAGACATCGCCTTCAAATTAGGTCTTTCCTACATTATCCGGCTGTGCCAGCCTTCATCCGGCTCTTTCATTCGGTGAACAAAAAGGTGGTCGCTGCCTGGCTTACGGGTACGACCACGATCGGACGTGCCGCGCACATCCAGCACCCCGCGACTTTCAAATCGGCGCGCTCATCGGACTGAACTTTCCTGAACTTTGAAATATTGCGCGGTCCTTGCGCCGTTCCGATCCCGGATCCAGCCGGGGATGTCCAAAGAGGGCAACGACAGCCCACTTTGCCGCCGGTCTTAGCGCTTCGCGTGCTGGCGGTCGCCCCACAGGATCGCGCGATGTTCGTCGGTGAAGCCCGTCAATCCGCCTTCGATTGTCTCGGCGCGCGCGACGCCTGCTTTCATCCCCTCAGCAACCGCGGGGCGTGCAAGCATCGCCGCCCCCCAGCGGTCGACATTGGGGAAACGCCCGGCCTTTTCGATGAGCTGGCGGCGAAGATAGGGCAGGGTTGCCATATCGGCGATCGTGTAATCTTCGCCCGCCAGCCACTCGGTTTCGCCGAGGCGCTTGTCGATTACCATCATCAGCCGGTCGACCTCGCGGCTGTATCGCCCGATCGCATATTCGTGCCGATCCTTGGCATAATGGGTAAAATGCGCTTCCTGTCCGAACATAGGGCCGACGCCCGACACCTGGAACATCAGCCATTGCCAGCAGATCGCACGCTTCACCGGATCGGTAGGCATGAAGCACCCGGTCTTTTCCGCGAGATAGAGAAGGATCGCGCCTGTTTCCCAGAGCGTAAAAGGCACGCCATTTGGGCCATGCTCGTCGACGATCACAGGAGTCTTGTTGTTCGGGTTGAGCGCGAGAAATTCCGGCGTGAGCTGATCGCCCGCGAGGATGTCGATATATTCGAGCCGCCATTCGAGGCCCATTTCGAGCAGCGCGATCGCGATTTTGCGCGCATTGGGGGTCGGGCCGCCATAGAGGGTGATCATCGCGTCAAACCTCCCGTCCCAGCCAGCGTTTCAGAACATCTGTGCCATCCTGTCCGACCGTCAGAGGAGCAGGGCGACGGACGCTGCCCGGAGTTGCCGACAATTTGGGGAAGACGCCCTGCATCGTCACTTCGCCCAACTCTTCGTCGGCGACTGTCACCAGCGCCTCCCGCGCCGCGAAATGCGGATCGGCAAGCATGTCCTCGGAGTCATAGACGCGGCCTGCGGGCACGCCGGCGTCGACCATCTTCGCTTCGAGTTCTTCGATCGTTAGCGTCGCGGTCCACTCGCCGATCAGAGCGTCGAGTTCCTCCTGCCGCGCGCCGCGCGCGCGGTGCGTCGCATAACGCTCGTCGCTGGCGAGTTCGGGGCGCCCCATTGCGGCGGCGAGGCGTGCAAAGACGCCATCCTGGTTGGCACCGATCAGATATTCGCCATCCTTGCACGGATAGACGTTCGACGGCGCGATAGCCGGAAGCGTCGACCCGGTACGGCGGCGCTTGGTACCACTGGTCGAATAGTCGGACACGGTCGATTCCATCACCTGCAGCACAGCTTCGTACAGCGCAGAGTCGACAATCTGGCCCTCGCCCGTCTTGCTGCGGTGGTGGAGTGCGGCGAGCGCCCCCATGCACCCGTAAGTGGCTGCGAGCGTGTCGCCGATCGAGACGCCCATGCGCGCTGGCGGCAGGTCGGGATAGCCAACGATACCGCGCCATCCTCCCATCGCTTCACCAATGCCGCCGAAGCCCGCGCGAGCAGAGTAAGGGCCCGTCTGGCCGTAACCCGACACGCGCACGACGATCAGCCCGGGGTTGGTCTTGCGCAGCTCGGCGGGGTCGAGATTCCATTTCTCGAGCGTGCCGGGGCGGAAATTCTCGATGAGGATGTCGGCCTTCGCGATCAGCTCGCGCGCGAGCGCCTGACCTTCTTCCGAGCGCAGATCGACCGCGACCGAATATTTATTCCGCGCGATCACGCGCCACCAACTCGGTTTGTCGCCCTGGCCCCAGTTGCGCATCTGGTCGCCGGTCACCGGCGGTTCGAGCTTGACGATTTCGGCGCCCATGTCGCCGAGGAGCTGGCCGCAAAAGGGGCCCGCGATCAGCTGCCCCATCTCGACCACCCTAATGCCTTCCAGCGCTCCCCCGCTGCCTGTCTCGCTCATAATCATTCCTTTCGCGGCCGACTCTGGTAAGACGACCTGCTTCGCCCATGGCCATTGTATACTTAGAATGCTATGTAATTTTCAACCTGCTAAATGACTCGGGATAATCGGGACGCAAGATGTTGAAAAACAATGCCGTAGAATTGGTCGAGGTGGGTCCGCGCGACGGATTGCAGAATGAATCGACGATCGTATCGACCGCCGACAAGCTGGTGCTGATCCGCCGCGCGATCGATTATGGCGTGCGGCGGATCGAAGTGACAAGCTTCGTCAATCCCAAGAAGGTTCCGCAGCTCGCCGATGCCGAGGAACTGGTGACGATGCTGCCAGAGCGCGACGATGTGACCTACATCGGCCTAGTCCTCAATCGCCGCGGTGCCGAGCGTGCGCTTGCGACCGGGCGCATCGACGAACTGGGGGCGGTGTGCGTGACGAGCGACAGCTTCGGCATTCGCAATCAGGGCCAAAGCTCGGATGAATCGCTGAACGCCGCAATGGAAATCGTCGGGCTGGCGAAAGAGAGCGGGCGCAACGCGCAGATCACCATCGCCACGGCCTTTGGCTGTCCGTTCGAGGGTAGGGTGGCGATCGACCGTGTCGTCGAAATGGCGAAGCGCGCCGCTGATGCGGATCCGCGCGAAATTGCACTTGCCGATACGATCGGCGTCGGCATTCCGGCGCAAGTGTCGGAGATGGTGGGCCGCGTCGGCGAAGCGATAGGCGATCTGCCCGTGCGGGTCCATTTCCACAATACGCGCGGGACCGGCATTGCGAATGTGTGGGCAGCGGTGGAGGAAGGGGCGGCAACGGTCGATGCGTCGCTCGGCGGACTCGGCGGTTGCCCCTTCGCGCCTGGCGCCGCGGGTAATGTAGCGACAGAGGATGTGATCTATATGCTCGAAAAGAGCGGAATCGAAACGGGCATCGCGCTGCCACAAGTTGTCGAGGCCGCCGGCTGGTTGACGGGTGTTATGGGCCGCCCACTTCCGGCGATGGTTAGCAAGGCGCCGGCATTCTAAAATGTTGCCAGCAGCGCCATAACCACGCCGCCGACAACGAGCAGCAATCCGACAATTTCATGCCACCGCACCGGCTCGCGCAGATAGAAATGTGCAAAGCCGATCGTGAAAACGACCTCGACCTGCCCGACAATCCGCACCAGCGCCGCGGGCGCTGCGGCAAAGCCGATGTACCAGCAGGCCGAACCGAGCGCCGACAGTAGCCCGACCTGGCTCGAATTGTGCCAGGTCCGGAATACGGCACGCAGCGTGTCGCGGTCACGCAGTACAACCCAGAACATGTGAAGTCCGGTCTGGATCGCCATCACGACGACGAGCGTGACGAGCGCCGAGCCGATCAGGTCGACGCTGCTGAGTTCGGCGGTCGCAAGCTTCACCGCGATTGCGGCAAGCGCGAACATCGACCCGGCACCGAGGCCACAGAGCGCAGCGGGTTGACCCAGCGCACGCCATATTTCGCGCCCGGAAACCCCGCGCCCGGCGAGCGCGAGCACCAGCACTCCAGCGACTCCAGCGACGATCCCGATCCATGCGAGCAGCGGTAGCCGCTCGCCTAGAAATAGCGCGGTGACGAGCGCGGCCTGTACGGCTTCGGTCTTTGAAAAGGCGGTGCCGACAACGAAACCGCGATGCCCGAACGCCATGATGAGCAGGATCGTGCCCGCCATTTGTGTGATCGCCCCGGCGACCGCGAAACCGGCGAAGGCGGTCCCGAGCGCCGGAACCGCTTCACTCCGGATCGTCAGCCAGACGGCAGCGAAAATGAAGGCAAAGGGCAGGCCATAAAGATAGCGCACCAGCCCAGCGCCGCTAATGCTGAGTTCGGCGCGCAGGCGCTGCTGCAACGCGGTGCGCCACGCCTGGAAAAGGCCGCCAAACAGCGCGGCAGGAAGCCAGATCGGATTCATCCGATCCTCCCGGTCTGTCTGTTTCTCTCGACTCGTCCCGCGCTATTCATGCCGCCCCATGCAATAGTTTTATTGCTAAGTATATGGCGCGCTCCGATCGCCCCGGCCAACCTGTTACGCCAATCAGCTAGACCTGCGGAACGGTAGGTTGCAGGAAAGATGTGGGAGAGCAAATGACGCATATATACACCGCTGGGCCGGCGATCTGACATGGCCGAACTCGACCTGCCGCTTTCGGACGAGCAGCGGATGCTGCGGGGCAGCGTCCAGCGTTTCCTAGCCGATCATTCCCGTCCCGGCTGGCGCGAACTCTGTGAATCGCTTGGCCTTGCCGGTATCGCTCTGCCAGAAAGCGTTGGAGGATTTGGCGGGGGCCCGATCGATATTGCTGTCGTGATGGCCGAATTGGGGCCGGCGCTTGCGGGCGCCGACTGGCTTTCGCACGTCGCGGCAATCGTGCTGCTGGCGGGCGTCGTACCCGACCATCCGGCACTGGTTGAACTCGCGGCGGGTAGCCGCCGGATCGCGGTCGTCTGCACAGCCTCGACAGCGGCGATGCCGGTCGTCGATGGCGAGCTGGTCCGTGGCAGCGCGGCACTGGTTGCGGGCGCGGCCGAAGCCGACTTTCTCCTCCTCGCAAGCGACGAGGCGCTGCTGCTCATTTCCGCGGATGGTAACAAGGTTGAGCAGCGACATCGCATCATGCACGACGGCAGTGTCTCCGCCGACCTCGCCTTCACGCTCAAGCCGGGCGACGTCAGGCTGCTGGCGAGTGGTGAGGGCGCGCGCGCGTGGGCCGACTATGCGAACGACCTGATCCTCGCCGGCCGCTGCGCTGAGGCCGTTGGGCTGATGCAGCGGATGATCGCGGACAGCATAGACTATCTCGGCCAGCGCAAGCAGTTCGGCACTGCGATTGGCCGATTCCAGTCGCTACGCCACCGCGCCGCCGATATGCAACTCGCGGCGATGAAGGCTGCGGCGCTGACCGAGGAAGCGATCCTTGCTGTCGATCGGGATCGCTCCGACCGCGCGCAGGCGGTCAGCGCGGCGTGCATCGAGGTCGGCGACGCGGTCCGCATCGTGGGCGAGAGCGCAGTCCAGATCCACGGCGCAATGGGGCTGACCGAGGAACTGAGCCTCGGCGGCCATTTCAAGCGCGCGCTTGCAATCGCGGCGGCATTCGGCCCGCGTGCCGGTCACTTCGAGCGCTTGGCTGGGGCGGCGGCTTAGCCGAGCAACTGACGCGCGATCAGGTCGCGCTGAATTTCGTTCGACCCGGCATAGATGGTTGCCGCGCGGTCGTTGAGATAACGCGGCACCGCGACCGCCAGCTCTGCCGGCGTCTGCCCGTCGGCGTCGGCCCATGCGGCATGGCCCGCAACCTCGCATGCCAGCGTGTCGATACGCTGCGCGGTCTCGGTGCCGAGAATTTTCAGCGCCGATGCGTAAAGCGCGGCGCTGCCGTCGACGCCGCGCATTGCCTTCATCTCAAGCGCCTGTAGCGCCTTCAGCGTTACCGACTCGCGGTCGAGCTGCGCGCGCAGCACCGGGTCGATGTCGTCGCGCGCGCGCAGGCGTTCGAGCCGCCCGATCAATCCCGGCGCATATTTGCCGCCGCGTTCGAAGGTGAGCAGATGCTTCGCGACCGACCAACCCTCATTTTCGCCGCCGAGCCGGTTCGCCTGCGGCACGCGGACTTTGTCGAAAAAGACCTGATTAAATTCGTGGTCGCCGGCTAGCGTGCGGATCGGCTCGACGGTGATGCCGGGCAAACCCATGTCGAGTAGCAGGAAGCTGATCCCCGCCTGCGGCTTACCCTCGTTCGACGTGCGCACCAGTGCGAACATGCGGTTCGCGAAATGCGCGTGGGTGGTCCAGATTTTGGAGCCGCTCAGAATATAGTCATCGCCATCGCGTGTTGCGCGCAGTTGCAGCGCTGCGAGGTCTGACCCAGCGCCGGGTTCCGAGAAGCCCTGGCACCAATAGTCCTCGCCCGAAAGGATGCGCGGCAGATAATGCGCGCGCTGTTCGGGGCTGCCGTAATGCATGATCACCGGCGCGACCATCTTGAGCCCCATCGGCGCAAGGTTAGGCGCCCCGGCCCCGGCACATTCGGCGGCGAAAATATAGCGTTCGGTCTCGCTCCATCCCGGACCACCGAACTCGGCCGGCCAGTCGGGCGCCGCCCAACCGCGCGCATGGAGGATGCGTTGCCATGGCAGCGAGATGTCGGGGTCGATAAAGACGCTCGTAGCACGCGCCGCGGCACGGCGAATGTCGTCGGGCAGATGTGCCGCGAGAAAGGTACGAAGCTCTTCGCGAAAAGCCGCCAGCGCCGGATCGTTCAGCATGTCCATGCGCCCGGTTTAGGGCCTCGTGCGACGCCCGGCCAAGCTGGCACCTGCATCAGGCCGCGCGTGCGCCGACGAAGCCGAGCCCCGCCGCTATCTGGATCGACTGCGCGCGTCCCGTCGCGCCAAGCTTTCCGGCCGCGTTGCGCAGGTGAAAACGCACCGTAGATACCGAAAGCGAAAGGATGATCCCGATCTCGCCGTCGGTCTTTCCCGCCGCCGCCCAGCGCAGGCATTGCACCTCACGCCGCGTCAACGTCTGCGGCACCGTAGCATTGCGAGGACGCCCGCGCGCCTCGTTATGTGTTGCCACCAATCTGACCGCCAGATTGTGCAAATGCCCCGCTTGTTCCGCGAAGATGGTTTCGACCCCGACGGGTTCGCGCGAGCACCAGAAAACGGCGCCGACCAGCCCGCGCGGCAGATGCACCGGCGCGATGATCGCTTCGCCGAAATTGGGGGTGTTGCGCGCCTGCGAGCAGTCGACCTCGTCGAGCAGATGCGTCGGGCGCCAAGTGCCGAGGCGGCCGTCGCTATAATAGAAGGGCTCGGCGACGAGGCGGGCCGCAGTCAGGAAAGCGAGTTGCAGCGCCAGCTTTCGATCGCGCCAATAGGCATAGCTCGGGTCGATCCAGTGGAAGGTGGTTTCGGCGTAGGGATGGCCTTCGCTGTCGCTCATCGGTTCGGGATCGCCGAGGTCGGCCTGCGCCGCGACATAGGGGAGGCCGACTGCGTCGCCGGCGGCCTGCACCGCCGTGACCAGCGCGGGCATTTCCGCCCAGCATTCGGCCTTCTGATCGGTCACGCGCTCGTCCCTCCGTTATCCTGACACAGGTGTCAGCTTGTCCGCCCGGCCGCAATCCTTTGTTCTGTCACGGTCCGGTTTCGCATGACGCTCGCACAAAGACGAGCCCGGCGGCAAGCCGTTTGAGGGAGGATGAGTGATGAAGGCAATGCGTATTTTCCTGGCCGCAGGTTCGGCGATGGGCTTCGTGCTGGCGGTGCCCGCGTTCGCCGCCGAGGAAGCGCCTGCCGATACGGTTGCCGCCGAAGGCGACATCATCGTCACCGCACAGCGCCGCGCCGAATCGATGAATGACGTCGGCATGGCGATCCAGGCCGTCGACGGCAAAACGCTGGAGAATCTGCGCGTCACCGACATGCGCGACCTGACGACGGTGGCGCCGAGCTTCACCGTTTCGCAAAGCTATCAGGGCGTGCCGACCTATACGTTGCGCGGGATCGGCTTCAACACGATCAACCTGTCGGCGACATCGACCGTCGGGACATATGTCGACGAAGTCGCCTACGCCTATCCGATCATGAACACCGGCCCGGTGATGGATCTCGAACGCGTCGAGGTGCTCAAAGGCCCGCAAGGAACGCTCTATGGCCGCAACACGACCGCGGGCCTGATCAACTTCATCACCGCCAAGCCAACCGACAGTTTCGAAGGCAGCATCAAGGCCGACCTCGGTAATTACCAGACCTATAATGTCGACGGCTTCGTCTCGGGCCCGCTCGGTGAAGGCATATCGGCGCGCATCGCGTTCCGCAGCGAGAATAGCGACAAGGGCTGGCAGGTCAGCAACAGCCGCGGCGAACGGCTCGGCGAGGTCGAGAAATATGGCGTCCGCGGCGCGCTCGCGATCGATCCCGCGCCCGGCGCGCATTTCGATTTGTCGGTTACTTATTGGCGCAACAAGTCGGACACCGTCGCGGGGCAGGGGATCGGCTTTACCCCCGCGACTAACCCGACGACGGGCACGAGCAACTCGCGCTTTTTCAATGCGCCGGGGCTCGCCACATATCTGGCGAATAATTTCCCGACGAAGGCGAGCCAGGCCGACTGGGCGCCAGAAGCGGGGCGCTCGGCCGATATCGGGACCGGGCTCGGCCTCGATGGCCCGCTCGCCGAAAACAACCGCTTCTGGGGTCTGAAGCTGCGCTGGGATCAAGATCTTGGCGACACGATGAAGCTGGTTTCGCTCACCAGTTACAATGACTTCAAGCGCAACGCTTTGTCGGATTGGAGCGGCGCCCCGTTCGAGATATTGCTTCAGAACACCGTCGGACGGATCAAGAGCTTCGCGCAGGAATTGCATGTCGAAGGCGAGACGGGCGCCGTGAACTGGCTCGTCGGGGGCTATTATGCGAACGACCGCATCCTCGATTCAAACCGCACCTTGCTTGGTCAAAATGCCAATGTCGGACTGATCCGCGCTGCGGGGGCACCGCTGCTCGCCAGCCCGCTGTTCAACTCGGCCGGATACACGCCGCTGCAACTCAGTCAGGCCTTCCGCACCTATGAGGATATCGGCCGGATCCGCACCACGACATGGAGCCTCTTTGCCAATGCCGATGCCGAATTGACCGAACAGCTGAAGCTGACCGTCGGCGTGCGCTATACCGAGGACAAGCAGCGCTACAATGGCTGCTCGCGCGACTTCAACGGCAATATGCTGCCGAACGTCAATGTCGTGAACCGCGCGCTCTATCTGCAAACTTATGGCGTGCTCGCGCCGCAGATCGCGCAGGGACAGTGCAACACCTTCGATCCCGCGACGGGAACCTTTGGCGAGGTGCGGTCGCTGCTCAAGGAAAATAATGTCGCTTGGCGTGTCGCGCTCGACTGGTCGCCGAACGACGACACCTTGCTCTACGCATCGGTCTCGCGCGGGTATAAATCGGGCACCACGCCGATTAACGCCGCGAACCTCGCGCGCCAGAATGCGCCGGTGAAGCAGGAAAAGCTGACCGCCTATGAAGTGGGCGTGAAGGCGACGCTCGCCGATCGCCTGGTGCAGGCCAATCTCTCGGCCTTTTATTATGATTATGGCGACAAACAGATCAGCACCTATTTCGCCGATCCGATCTACACCGCGCTCTCGCGGCTCGACAATGTTCCCGATTCCAAGGCTTATGGCGTCGAGGGCGAATTGACGATCCGTCCGGCGACCGGGCTGACGCTCGCCGCCAATGCGCTGTATCTCAAGACGCGGATCAATGATTACAACGGCACCAATGCGGCGGGCCAGCCCGAGAATTTCGACGGCGCCGAGTTTATTTACAGCCCGAAGTTCCAGGGCAGTCTGACGCTCGCTTATGATACGCCGGTGAGCGATACGCTGAATCTCACCGGAGCCGTCAGCGCGCGTTATCAGAGCAAGTCGAACACCATCTTCGAGGATATCGATCTCTACAAGGTCGATGCGTATGGCACCGTCAATGCCAGCCTTGGCCTAAAAGACGAAAGCGGCTGGTCCGTGTCGCTGTGGGCGAAAAATCTGTTCGACAAATATTATTGGTCGGCGGTCGCCAGCAACGCCAATGTCGTCGTGCGTTTCGCCAATCAGCCGCGAACCTATGGCCTGACGCTGGGTTATGATTTCTGAAGGAGGCGATAAGCGTGGTGCGTCCGCCGATGCAGGATGAATATCTGGGGACGGCGATTGATTTCGCCGCCCCCATCGGCGAGCCCGCGTTGCTCGCCCCCGATAGCGTCCAGTGGCGCGTCTATAAAAACCCGATTGCGCTCGGCATCGGGGGGATCGCGGCGGTGCTGCTCGAATTTGCCGAGCCGCGCATCCGGTCGGGGGTTTGGGATCATTCGACGTACAAGGTCGACCCGATCGGCCGCTCGCGGCGGACCGGGCTCGTCGCGATGCTCGCCTGCTACGGTCCCGCAAGCAACGCCAAGGCGGTGATTGGGCAGGTCAACCGCCTGCACGGCAAGGTGAAGGGCGAAACGCCCGCGGGCGACAAATATCGTGCGCTCGACCCCGTGCTGCTCGACTGGGTTGCGGCGACCGCCTCTTATGGTTTTCTGATGGCCTATGATCGCTTCGTCCATCGGATCAGCGATGCCGACAAGGACCGCTTCATGCGCGATGGCGATGCGATCGGGCGCGAGTTTGGCACACGGCATACGCCGCCTACCGTGGGCGCGTTCATGGCGATGATGGACGATCTGGAACCGCGCTTCGAACCGCATCCGATCATCTTCGAATTTCTCGATATCATCCAGTCGGGCCGCGCTGCGCCGGGCGTTCCGCGCTTCCTGCATCGCGCGATTGCGCGCGCGTCGGTTTCGCTGTTGCCCGGCCATATAAGGGCGCGGCTCGACCTGGGGTCGAAGTTCGATCTAACGCGGTTCGACCGCTATGCGCTGCGGCTTGCCGGACGGCTGGCCGACCGCCATGTCGATCGCAAAGCGCCGCATTGCAAAGCAAGCGTGCGGATGGGCCTGCCGCATGACTTTCTGTTCAAATCAGCCGCCGAGCAAAAGCGCCTGTTGGCGGCGGTCTAGGAGCAGCGGTTCCAGCCCGCACCGCGCACCGCACGGCCCGGCGTCGCGCCGCTATGCTCGCCATCTTTCAGAACCGCGACGCCATTGACGAACACATCGCGCATCCCGACCGAATATTGGTGCGGCTTCTCGAAGGTCGAACGGTCGCCGATCGTCGCGGGGTCAAAGACGACGACATCGGCGTAGTAGCCGGGCTTGAGCGCGCCGCGATCCTTGATGCCGAGATTGGTCGCGGGAAGCGTGGTGAGCCGGTAGACTGCCTGTTCGAGCGAAATCAGCTTCTCGTCACGAACATAGCGACCGAGCAAGCGCGAGAAATTGCCGTAGGTGCGCGGGTGCGCGCCCGATTTCAGGAATACGCCCTCGGTCGACTGCGACGCGGCGTCCGATCCAAAGCTCATCCAGGGAAGCTGGATCTGCTTGCGGACATTATCCTCGGACATCAGGAAATAGACGGTGCCGACGCGCGAGCCATCCTCGACGACGAGGTCCATGGCGACTTCCTCGGCCGGCTTTCCGCGCATTGCCGCGACTTCGGCAAGCGTCTTGCCGGTCAGCGGCTTGAGCGCGTCGCTCTTGAAGCCCGACAGGATCATCTTGTCGGCGCCCGCACCGAAATAGAGATTTTCCCAGTCGCTGCCCGGCTGCTTCATCTCGGCGGCAACGCGCGCGCGGATGGCGGGGTCCTTGAGCCGCTTGATCCATTCTTCCAGCCCGCCCGCCTGCACCCAGGTTGGCATCGCGGCGTCGAGCCCAGTCGCGCCCGCAGTATAGGTGTACATGTCGGTCGTGATCTTCAGCCCTTGGGCGCGCGCGTCCTCGATCTTCTTCACGATCGTGTCGAGCTTGCCCCAATTGCTGCGTCCGGCCATTTTGAGGTGATAGATTTCGGCGGGAGCGCCCGATCGGCGCGATATTTCGATCAACTCGTCGACGGCCTCCTCGATCCGGTCGCCTTCCGAACGCATATGGCTGATATACATGCCGCCGCATTTCGCGGCTTCGCTCGTCAGCGCGACAAGCTCGTCGGTTTCGGCGTAGGAGCCTGGGGCATAGATGATCGAGCTGCCGACCCCCATCGCGCCTTCGTTCATCGCCTGCTTCACGAGCGCACGCATTCGCGCCAGTTGGTCGGGATTAGGGTCGACATCGCCTTCGCCCAGTTCGTGGACGCGCACCGTCGCGGCGCCGATGAAGCTCGCGACATTGGTCGAAACGCCGCGCTTTTCGAGGTAGGTCAGATATTCGCCGAGCGTCGTCCACTCGATCGGAAATTTGATGTCGCCCTGCCGCTCGGTCTCTTGGCGTTTCATCGTCGCGTTCACCGGACCCATCGACCAGCCTTCGCCCATGACCTCCAGCGTCACGCCCTGGCGGATGTCGCTCTGGCTCTTCGGGTCCGCAATCAGCGACTCGGTCGCCCAGCTCAGCATGTTGATGAAGCCCGGCGCGACCGCCATGCCCTTTGCCGCGACTTCGGTCTTTGCCGTTCCATCGACTTTGCCGACCGCGACGATACGGTCGTTCTTGATCGCGACATCGCCGACGACCGGCGCCTTGCCCGATCCGTCGTAAATCGTTCCGCCGCGGATAATCAGATCATACGCGGGCGCCGCGGTTTTCGCGGCGACCGATGCAGAGAGCAGCATCGAACTGCACAGCAGCATCAGGGAAGGGGCGAACGACCGACGCAATGCCATCTGTTTCTCCGCGAATGTGGTTTCAGCCGTGCAGGCTCATCAAGCTGTCCATCAGCCCGTCGTCGGCGCTCGAACAGACGCCGAGCACCAACGCCTCCTCAAATCCCTCTGCGACGACATAGGCGTGGCCCATCGACGAATCGATGTAGATGCCCTGGCCGACCTCCAGCGTGACGGGGTCGTAGAATTCGCTGTGCACCTCGATCCGGCCTTCGAGGACGTAGATGAACTCTTCGCCCTGATGATGGACGAGTTCGCCGAATTCGCGCGCGCTGTGGGCGCGGATGCGCGTGATGATCGGGATCATCCGCTTTTGTCGCAAATCGGTGCAGAGATAATGATAATCGTAATTGTCGGTCGTCACGCGCGCCGCGCGCTCGATCGTCCCGATGCTTCGGCGCCCCGTCACGCGCGGCGTCATGTCCTCTTCGTCCTCGGCGAACAGGTCGGACATGCGGAGGTTCAGCCGCTGGCTTAGCTGCTGCAATTTGTCATAGCTCAACGTCAGCCGGTCATGTTCGACCTTCGACAGCGTCGATACCGGGATCCCCGATTTCGCGCTCATTTCCTTGAGCGTCCAGCCGTTCCGGCCCCTTATACCCTTCATCACCGCGCCTAGCGTCGGCGGGGTTGCCCCATCCGCCATCAATTTTTCCATTCCATATTTGACAATTTTCTAATCAGGATCATTATGTCCGTATCGGGCCAATAGATGTTGGTCCCTTGGTAAGGGGTCGCGCGGCTTGCTGCAAGATGTGACAGGCCGCGAAAATGAAAAGGGGAAAGCGATGCGTTTCATCCGAAAGGCGATGATCGGGCTGGCGGCTTTTGCCGCGCTGCCGCTGGCGGCGCAGGGGCCTGTGCCTGCACCGGCCGTAAAGAAAGTCGAAGCCGCGGCCGTTCCGGCCGCAAAGACCGCTACTGCGCCCGTCGCGCTGGACGCGAAAGACCTTGAGGCCTGGCTTGACGGCTATCTTCCTTATGCGCTCGAACGCGGGCGCATTCCGGGTGCGGTCGTCGTCGTCGTACGCGGCAATCAGGTCGTGCTGGAAAAGGGCTATGGTTTCTCCGACGTCGCCAAACGCGCGCCGGTCCTGCCCGAGACTACGCTGTTCCGCCCCGGATCGGTCTCGAAGCTTTTTACCTGGACTGCGGTGATGCAGCAGGTCGAGGCGGGCAAGATCGACCTCGACAAGGACGTCAACGCCTATCTCGATTTCAAGATTCCGGCCTATCAGGGCAAGCCGATCACGATGCGCAACATCATGACGCATACTGCGGGCTTTCAGGAATCGGTGCGCTATCTGATCAGCAGCGATCCCAAGGCGGTGATGACGCTGAAGAAGCAGATGCCGCTGGCCCTGCCCGATCGCGTCTTCGCGCCGGGAACGACGCCGGCTTATTCAAACTATGCCACCGCACTCGCGGGTTATATCGTCGAGCGTGTCAGCGGCGAGCCCTTTGACGACTATATCGAAAAGCATATCTTTAATCCGCTGGGTATGGCGCATTCGTCGTTCCGCCAGCCGCTCCCCGCCAATCTCGCGCCGCATATGTCGAAGGGTTATCCCGACATCACGCAAAAGGCGCAGCCGTTCGAACTGGTCATTCCCGCTCCCGCAGGCAGCCTGTCGGCCAGCGGTGCGGACATGGGCAAGTTCATGATCGCGCATCTCAATGACGGCGCCGGGCTGCTCAAGCCCGAGACCGCGAAGCAGATGCACGATTTCAAGGCGCCCGGGGTCGGCCCGCTCAACAGCATGGCGCTCGGTTTCTACGAACAGTGGGTCAATGGTCACCGCGCGATCGCGCATGGCGGCGACACCGTCTGGTTCCATAGTTATCTGTGGCTGTTCCCGGACGCCGACATCGGCGTCTTCATCTCGATGAACAGCGCGGGCAAACAGGGCGACGCGGGCGCCGTGCGCAGCGCATTGTTCCACAAATTCGCCGACCGCTATCTGCCCGGTACCGAAAAGCCTGGCCAGGTCGATGCCAAGACGGCGACCGAACATGCACAGATGATGGTCGGAAACTACATCAGCAGCCGCGGATCGTTCACCAACTTCATGAGCCTGTTCGGCCTGCTCGGGCAGACGACGATCTCGTTGACCGAAGATGGCAAGATCACGCTCCCGGCGCTCGACGGGCTTGGCGCCGGTGCGCGCGATTGGGTCGAGGTCGAGCCGTTCGTCTGGCGCGACACCGGAACGAACGAGCGCCTCGCTGCCGAGGTCAAGGACGGCCGTGTCGTGCGCTGGAGCGTCGATGGCGGTTCGCCCTTCATGGTCTTCGAACCCGCTCCGGCAAGCGTCAATGCGGCGCTGCTCAATCCGGCGCTGATCTTTGCCTTCGCGATCATCCTTCTCACGGCCTTTGCCTGGCCGGTGCGTGCGCTGGTGCGGCGTAATTTCAAGGCCGAGTTCGCGGTGCAGGGCAAGGCATTGCGCGCCTATCGCCTGTCGCGCGTCTTCGCCTGGCTGGCAATCGCGGCGCTCGCCGGCTGGTTCGGGCTGATCGCGGCCTTCTCGGCCGATATCGGCAGCATCGGTGGCCCGCTCGACTGGCTGATCCAGTTGCTGCGCGTCATCACGCCGCTTGCCGCCTTTGGCCTGCTGATCACGGCCGGTTGGCATCTGTGGCTCAGCATCAAGGACAAGCGCTGCTGGACGATGAAGCTGGGTGCGGTGTTGCTGATCCTCGCCGCCCTGGTGCTCGTTTGGGTGACTTTGGTCTTCCACCTCTACGGCTTCGGGATGGTCTATTGATGGCGACGCAGAGCATAAGGGAATTAACGCTCGACCTTCGGGTCGAGCGTTTTCCCTATCACCAGCCCTTCCGCATTTCGGGGCATGTCTTCACCGAAACCGCGCTGCTGGTCGCCGAACTTTCGGACGGCACGCATGTCGGGCGCGGTGAGGGGGCGGGGGTTTATTATCTCGGCGATGATATCGAGCATATGCTGGCCGAGGCGACACGCGTCCGCGATGCGATCGAGCGCGGCGCGACGCGCGACGACCTGCAACATATTCTTCCGCCGGGCGGCGCGCGTAATGCGCTCGATTGCGCATTCTGGGATCTCGAGGCCAAGCAGTCGGGGCGCCCTGTCTGGGAGCTTGCCGGGCTGAGCCCGCCGAGAGCGCTGCGTTCGACGCTGACTCTCGGTGCCGATCGCGCGGAGACGATGGCTAAGGCCGCGCTTGCGATCGATCCGGAGGCACCGGTCAAGGTCAAGCTTACCGGCGACCTGGCCGACGATATCGCGCGTGTCGTCGCGATCCGCACCGCGCGGCCACACGCGTGGATCGGGGTCGATGCCAATCAGGGCTATGATATCGAAACGCTCGCCGAATTGCTCCCAGTACTCGTCTCGATGCGCGTCGCACAGCTTGAACAGCCGCTGAAACGCGGGCGCGAGGCCGATCTTGACGGCCTCAAGCGCCCGCTGCCGTTCGTCGCCGACGAAAGCGCGCTGTCGCTCGCCGACACAACCTCGCTTGTCGGGCGGTTCGATGTCGTGAACATCAAGCTCGATAAATGCGGGGGATTGACCGAAGGCCTGGCGATCGCACGGCAGGCGAAGAAGCTGGGCCTCGACGTCATGGTCGGCAATATGATGGGCACCAGCCTGTCGATGGCGCCATCCTATCTGGTGGGCCAGCTTTGCGACATCGTCGATCTCGACGGGCCGACCTTCCTAGCGCGCGATCGCGATCCGGGTGTCAGCTATCGCGATGGAATGATCCATTGCCCCGCCGAAATTTGGGGATGATGACAAATTTATGTCCTAAACCGGTTGACAATTTTCTGATTGGGACAATAGTCGAAACTGAAACTAATAAAGGGAGGATGGGATGACGGCGTCATTCCCGATGACGCGCCGTGCCGCACTGGCGGGCGCGATCGGTACCGCATTGTCCGCGCCGATGATCGCCAGGGGCAGCTATGCCTTTGCTGCGGCTCCGGGAAAAAGCTATTCGCGCCGCGCCGTCGATCTGGTCGCTTCGTCCCTCGTCATCGACATGCTCGCGCCGCTCAAGATCACATTGGACGAGAATTATGTCGCGCACCGGCTGACTGACGCCGAAGCGGCCGAGTTCCGTGCGAGCGGCATCACCGGCTTTCACAACGCCTACGGCCTTGGCGGTCCGGACGCGAAGGCGCAGGCGATGGAGTTCCTCGCGGGCTGGCAGGGCTTTGCCGGGCGCAATAGCCATGTCTTCACTCTCGTCGACACCGTCGCCGACCTCGATCGCGCCAAGGCCGACAAGAAATGCGCAGTCATCATGGGCATCCAGAATGCTGAACATTTCGAGCGGATCGCCGACGTCGCGCTGTTCCGCCGCCTGGGCCTGCGCTGCGCGCAGCTTACCTATAACAGCCAGAACCGCATCGGATCGGGTAGCACCGAACGCGTCGATGGCGGCGTCAGCGACTATGGCGCGGCGATCATCGCCGAAATGGAAAAACAACGCATGCTCGTCGACGTCTCGCACTGCGGCGACAAGACGACGCTTGATGCGATCGAAATAGCGAAGGGGCCGATCGCGATCACCCACAGCAACGCCCGCGCGCTGGTCGATCATCCGCGCGTCAAGACCGACGCCGCGATCAAGGCTCTCGCGGCGAAGGGTGGAGTGATGGGGATCACCGGGGTGCGGATGTTCGTGCGCACGACCGACCCGACCAATGTCGGGCATATGGCCGACCATATCGACCATGTCGCGAAGCTTGTCGGTATCGACCATGTCGGCATCGGATCCGACGCCGACCTGCACGGCTATGACGATATGAAGCCCGACGAATATGCCGCGCTCAAGGGTAGCTACAAGGGCAGCTATGCCTTTCGCGACAAGATCGACATCGACGGTTTCGACCATCCGCTCAAAACTTTCGACCTGACCGAAGAGCTAATCCGCCGCGGTTATTCCAACGAAAACATCCGGGCCGTGCTCGGTGGCAATTTCCGCCGCCTGCTGGCCCAAGTCTGGGGATAAGACGATGAAACAGGGACTTTTTATCGCAGGAAGCATGGTCGCATTGATGGCGGCGATGCCGGCACAGGCGCAGGAAGCAGCGGCCGTCGAGGCAGAGGGCGAGGTCATCGTCGTCACTGCGCAAAAACGTGTCGAAGCGCTCCAGGACGTTCCGATCTCGATCACCGTCGTCAATGGCGAGGCGCTGCGCGAGCAGGGCGCCGGTTCGCTGGTCGATTATGCCGGTTATGTTCCCGGGATGACGGTGATCAGTTCGCAGCCGGGCACATCGATCATTTCGCTGCGCGGTATCGCGCCGGTCGGATCGGCTCAGGCAGTCGGCATCTATCTTGATGATGCACCGGTAGGATCGAGCAGCCTTTATGCCCGCAGCGCGACCTATTCGCTCGATTTGATGCCGTACGATATCGCGGGGCTGGAAATTCTTCGCGGACCGCAGGGGACGCTGTACGGTGCAAGCTCGATCGGTGGATTGCTGAAGTATCGCACGGTCGCGCCGAGCACGACGGATTTCAGCGTGAAGGCCGGCGGTGAACTCTTCACGATCGACGAGGCCGGCAATCCGGGCTGGGCCGCACAGGTGATGGTCAATGCCCCGATCATTCAGGACAAGCTTGGCATCACCGGCAGCTTCTCGTGGCGCAAAACGCCCGGCTATGTCAGTTCGGTCAACAATCCCGCGCTGAACGACGCGAACGACGTCGAACAGCGAGGCGGCCGAGTGAGCCTGCTCTGGAATGTGACAGAGGATTTCACGGTGCGCCTGGGCGGCATCTGGCAGACGATCGACGCGAATGCGACCAACGCCGTCATCTCGACCGCCGCGGGGGTCCCGCTCGGCGATGGCTGGTCCTACAATTCATTCCTGCCCGAACCCTTCCGCAAGAGCATCGATTATTATTCGGCGGTGCTCGATTATGATCTTGGCTTCGCGACGCTGACATCGGTCAGCACGTATAGCGAGACGAGCACGGTCAGCGTGCAGGATGCGTCGTTGGTCTTCGGGATCGCTTTCCCGGCGCTGACCGGCGGGGCCGTGCCCGCGGGCCTCGCGCCATTCAGCGTCGCGCTCGACCTGGAGAAGTTCACGCAGGAAATCCGTCTGGCCTCGCCCAGCAACGATCGCTTCGAATGGCTGATCGGTGCCTTCTATACGAAGGAAGAGAGCGAGAACCATCAGTTGGTTCGCACATTCGACTTCTCCGGCGCGCCGAACGCGCTTGACCCCGGCGCCGTCGTTTCCCTGCCGTCGACCTTCAAGGAAATGGCGGTATTCGCCAATGCGACCGCCTATTTCGGCGACATGTTCGCCTTGTCCGGGGGCGTCCGTTACGCGAAGAACAAGCAAAACTTCCAGCAGATCAGCAGCGGGCCGTTCATCGGCGTTGCGAATTTCACCGGGAAGTCGGACGAGGATGTGTTCATCTATAGCGTCAGCCCGCAGTTCCACATCAGCAAGGACGCGATGCTCTATGCCCGCGTCGCCAACGGTTATCGTCCCGGCGGTCCGAACGTTGTGTTCCCCGGCGTCCCGCCGCAGGTGAAGGCCGATACGCTGGTCAATTACGAAGTCGGTTTCAAGGGCAATCTGGGCCGCGCGTTGTCGGTCGAACTGGCCGGTTTCTATATGGATTGGACCGACATCCAGGTCGTTCAGCCTTTTGGCGGTGTGACGGGGCAGGCGAATGGTCCGTCCGCTGTCAGCAAGGGCGTCGAAGGCACGATGACCTGGCGCCCGGCGCCGGGGCTGTCACTGGTTGCCAGCGCGTCTTATGCCGATGCCAAGCTGACGGCGGACGCCCCCGAAATCTCCGGCGTCGATGGCGCGCGTCTGCCCAGCGTTCCCAAATTTACCGGATCGGTGCAGGCCGATTACAGCTTTGCGATCGGCGGCGACGCGACGGGCAAGGTCGGTGTGGGCGTACGGCATTCGTCGAAGCTGGCGTCATTGCCATCCAGCAGCCCGGATAATTTGTGGTCGGACGCCTATACGGCGCTCGACGCCAACGCGGCCGTCACTTTCGACGATCATTGGACCGTCCGCGTCTACGCCCGCAACCTGACCAATGAACGGGCGTCGACGCAGCGATCCTATACCCTCGACGCGTTCGGCACGCAGGCTTATCAGACGAACATTCCGCTGCAACCGCGGACGATCGGCGTCGCGCTCGACATGGCCTTTTGAGCGGCGGATTGGAGTTGGACAAGATGAACGTGCCTATCGGCAGGCTGGAGGGCAGCCTGACCCTGCCGCAGCCCTATCTGCTGTTCCTCGGCGACACAACGAATGCGGCCTATGCCAAGACCGCCTTTGGCCTTGCCGACTGGGCGGGCGATCGCTGCACGGGCGAATGGGCGATCGACGGCTGTACCGTTTCGACCGGCCTGCCGCGCCTGTCGCCCGCCGAAGCGCGGGCAGCGGGCGCTCGCTCGCTGGTGATCGGTGTCGCCAATCAGGGCGGCATCATCGGCGCGGCGTGGGTCGCGGTGCTCGTCGAGGCGATGGAGGTGGGGCTCGACATCGTCAGCGGGCTCCACACCAAGCTGACGAGCGTTCCCGCGCTTGTCGAGGCGGCTGCGCGCACAGGGCAGCGCCTTATCGACATCCGTACTCCGCCGCCCGCGATCCCGGTAGGAACGGGGCGCAAACGCACTGGTAAGCGGTTGCTCACCGTCGGAACCGATTGCGCGCTCGGCAAGAAATATACCGCGCTTGCATTGCACCGGGCCTTCGTCGCGCGCGGCGTCGATGCCGATTTTCGCGCGACCGGCCAGACGGGCATAATGATCGCGGGCGGCGGTATGCCGATGGACGCGGTGGTTTCGGATTTCGAGGCAGGGGCGGCCGAGATGCTCAGCCCCGATGCGCCGGACACGCACTGGGATGTGATCGAGGGGCAGGGGTCGATCTTCAACCCCGCCTATGCGCCCGTGTCGCTCGGCCTGCTTCACGGCAGCCAGCCCGACGTGTTCGTCGTCTGTCACGACCCGACGCGTAGCGTGATCCTGGGCATGGAAAGCTTTGCCCTGCCTTCGGTGGAGGAGGTAATCGACATGACGATCCGCCTTGGCAGCCGAACCAATCCCGCGATCCGTTGCGGCGGCGTCAGCTTTAATACGTCAAGCTATGACGCCGACGCGGCCGAAGCGCTGATGGCGGACGAACGGCAGCGGCTGGGACTTCCCGTCGCCGATCCGATCCGCGGTGGCGCGGCGTTCGATGCGCTCGTCGAAAGCATTCTCGCGTGAGTGTGGGCGAGACGGGCAGCGGGTCGAGCTGGTTTCAGCGCTACCTGCTGCCCGGTTTTGCGCTGAAGGCCGTCATCATCGGCGGCGGCTATGCGACGGGGCGCGAACTGGCCGAATATTTCGTGCCGTCGGGGCCGTGGGGCGGGCTGTCCGCGATGCTGCTCGCGACTTTGATCTGGAGTGTCGTCGCCGCGCTGACCTTTGCGTTGGCGCTCAGGCTTGGCGCCTATGATTATCGCAGCTTTTTCAAAGGACTGCTCGGACCTGCCTGGGTCGCGTTCGAGGTCGCCTACATCATCTTCGTCGTCCTGATTCTCGCGGTGTTCGGCGCCGCGGCGGGGGCGATCGGTGCGGCGACCTTCGGCTGGCCCGAACTCATGGGCGTGGTGTTGCTTGCGGTGTCGATCGTCGCGGTCACCGCCTGGGGCACCGGAGCGGTCGAGCAGATGTTCAAATATGTCTCGATCCTGCTCTACGCGGTCTATGGACTGTTCCTGGTCCTCGCGCTCGCGAGTTTCGGCGGGCTGATCGGTCAGGGGTTCGCGAACGCGCCGCCGCCTTCGGGCAATTGGATGGCGGGCGGGCTGACCTATGCCAGCTATAATATCGTCGGCGCGGTGGTGATCCTGCCCGTGCTGCGGCATCTGAGGCATCAGCGCGATGCCGTCGTCGCCGGGTTGATCGCGGGGCCGCTGTCGATGCTGCCGGCGATCCTCTTCTTCGTCGCGATGATGGCCTTTTATCCCGCGATCGGCGACGAGACCCTGCCGTCGGACTTCCTGCTCCGCCAGATGACGGTGCCGGGGTTCCATGTGCTGTTTCAGGTGATGATCTTTGCCGCCCTGCTCGAAAGCGGCGCGGGATCGGTCCATGCGATCAACGAGCGCATTTCGGGCGCGATCGAGAGCCGCGGGCGGCCGCCGCTCTCGACCGGAGCGCGCGCAATCATTGGCGCGGTGATCCTGACCGGCTGCATGTTCGTCGCGGGCGAGATCGGCCTCGTCGACCTGATCGCGAGCGGATACCGCTTCCTCGCCTGGCTTTTCCTCGGCGTGTTCGTCCTGCCGCTCATCACCATCGGAACCTGGCGCCTGCTGCGCCCGTCTACCGCTCCCCATATGGAGGCTTTGCCATGAAACGCCTGCTTGCCCTGTCGCTGATGTTGTCGGTCGCCGCGCCCGCATGGGCCGAACCGCCCGCCGATATCGGCGAAAGCGTCGAGGCGCTGCGCAAGAAAGTCGGCGCGGCGGGCGTGTCGATCGCGATCGTCGAGGATGGCAAGACGACGCTGTCGCGCGGCTGGGGTGTCCGCAAGATCGGCGAACGTGCGCCGGTCGATGGACAGACGATCTTTCAGACCGGATCGACCGGCAAGGCGATGACCGCCGCGGCGCTCGCGATCCTCGTCGATGAAGGCAAGATCGCGTGGGACGATCCCGTCATCAAGCATATGCCGTGGTTCCGCATGTATGACGCGTGGGTCACGCGCGAGATCACGATCCGCGACCTGCTCGTCCACCGCAGTGGGCTGGGGCTCGGGCAGGGCGACCTGATGTTCGTGCCGCGCACGCACCTTACGCGCAAGCAGACCGCCGAACGCGTCGCGTTTCTGAAACCCCAGACGAGTTTTCGCTCGGCCTATGCCTATGACAATATCCTCTATGCCGTCGCCGGCCAGTTGATCGAGGAAGTCACAGGGCAGACCTGGGAAGACTTCATCCGCGCGCGCGTCCTGCGTGCGGGGGGCATGAAGAATGCGACGAGCGACAGCGAAGACCGTTTCCGCATTCCCAATCGGTCGTGGCCGCATGCGCGGCTGTCGGGCCCCCTGCGCGGCCTCGGCCCGCAGGCGGCGCTCAACGAGCGCGACGAACTTGGCCGCAACGGTGCGCCTGCGGGCGGCCTTGCCCTCAGCGCCGACGACATGGCGGCGTGGCTCAAGATCCAGCTTGCGCACGGCGCGCTGCCGGACGGAAAACGCCTGTTCAGCGAGAAGCAGGCGGCTGAAATGTGGGCGCCCGTCACCCCGATGCCGATTTCGCCGCTTCCCGATCAGCTCAAGCCCGCGCAACCGACGCAGCAGGCCTATGCGCTCGGCTGGCAGGTGCAGGATTATCGCGGCCACCGCATCATTCAGCATGGCGGCGGGGTCTTCGGTTCGATCACGCGCGTCGTGATGATCCCGGACAAGAATGTCGGCTTCGCAATCATGATGAACAGCGAGGACAGCGGCATGCTGCTCGGCCTCACCTACGACCTGCTCGACCATTATCTCGATCAGCCCGACTATGGCTGGATCGCGAAATGGGAGGATTGGTATCAGTCGCGGCTCGCAGGCGGCGTCGAGTATCTGAAGCAGGCAAAGGCGTCGCCGGCGCAGAGCGGTCCCTCGCTTGAGTTGGCGCGCTATGCGGGCCGCTACCGCGATCCCTGGTATGGTGACATCGTGATCGGGCAGGCATCGACCGGCCTGACGATCGATTTCACCTCGACCCCGCGGATGGCGGGGCGGCTCAAGCATTGGCAGTATGACAGCTTCGTCACCGATTTCGACGATCCGGCGATCGAGCCCGCCTATGTAACCTTCGCGCTCGATGCCGAGGGCAAGATCACCGGCGTGACGCTGAAGGCGGTAAGCAAGATCGCCGACTTCAGCTGGGACTATCACGATCTCGACCTGAAGCCTGTGGAGGACAAGAAGTGAAGCGTTTCGCCATCCTGCTGACCGCGACCGCGCTCACCGCCTGTTCGCCGGGCGGAGACAAGCCCAAAGCGGCCGAAGCGCCGCTGCACAGCCGGATGCTCGTGCTCGACACGCATCTTGACACGCCGCTTCATTTCGAGCGCGCGGGCTGGAGTTTTGCCGACCGCCACGCGCTTGCCGACGACATGGCGCAACTCGACATTCCGCGGATGAAGGACGGCAATCTCGATGGTGGCTTCTTTGCCATCTATACCGATCAGGGGCCGCTGACGCCGAAGGGCTATGCGGATGCACTGGCGTTCGCGCGCAAGCGGTCAGACCTGATCGACAAGACGATCGCCGCTAATTCGGCCGTGATCGCGCCCGCTTTGACCGCGGACGACGCGCTGCGGCTGAACAAGGAAGGCAAGCTGATCGCCTTCAAGTCGATGGAGAACAGCTATCCGCTCGGCGAAGACCTGTCGCTGCTGCAGGAGTTCTACAACAAGGGACTCCGTCTTGCCGGTCCCGTGCATTCGAAGGACAATCAGTTCGCCGATAGCGCAACGGGCGAGGGGCGCTGGAAGGGGCTGAGCCCGCTCGGCAAGCAATGGGTCGTCGAGATGAACCGCCTTGGCATCGTCATTGATGCGAGCCATTCGTCGGACGCCGCATTCGATCAGATATTGGCGTTGTCGAAATATCCGATCCTGCTGTCGCACTCCAGCCTGCGCTCGGCTTTCGACCATCCGCGCAACCTCGACGAGGGGCGCTTGAAAGCCCTCGCCGCGAAGGGCGGGGCGATGTGCATCTCGACGATCTTCATGTCGCCGATGAACATGTCGCCCGCGCGCGCCGAATTGTTCGGAAAATATGAGCATATCGGCCAGATTACGCCCGCCGAGCAAGCCGATCTCAATCGCAAGTGGCGCGAACTCGATAAGACCGAGAAGCTGTGGGCAGCCGATTTCGACGCCTATATGAAGATGGTGCTGCGCGCGATCGAGGTCGGCGGCGTCGACCATATCTGCTTCGGTGCGGACTGGGACGGCGGCGGCGGTCTGCCGGGCATCGAGGATATTTCAGCGTTGCCCAAGGTCACCGAACGGCTGAAGGCCGCGGGTTATTCGGATGCCGACATCGAAAAGATGTGGAGCGGAAATATCCTGCGCGTGCTCGCGGCGCAGGGGAAACCGGCGGCGCGTTAGGCGCGGAAGCTCTTGGGGTCGATCCCCAGCTTCTGCATCTTGTCGTAGAGCGTCTTTCGCGGAAGACCCAGCCGCGCCATCGTCTCGGCGATATTGCCGCGCGTCTGCGCCATCGTGTCGTGAATGATCGTCGCCTCGAACCGGCGCACGCGCTCGGCAAGCGGTGCGTCGGCCGGCATTGCCGACAGGCCGGGGTCCGACGGCAGATCGAGCACGACGCTATAGGCGAAATTCTTGAGCTCGCGGACATTGCCGGGCCAGTCGTGCTCGACGAGGTGACGGCGGATGCCGTCGTCGATCTGGAACCCGGTCATGCCCATCTTCGCCGCGGCTTCGTCGAGGAAGAAGGCGAAGGTTTGCGGAATATCCGAGCGGCGTTCGCGCAACGGCGGAATGCGCAGTTTGACGACGTGCAGCCGATAATAGAGATCCTCGCGGAAATCGCCGCCGCGCACCGCATCCATAAGGTCGGTCTTGGTCGCCGCGACGACGCGCAGATCGACGGGCTCGGGCGCGCTGGCGCCGATCGGCTGCACCTCGCGCTCCTCGATTACGCGCAGCAATTTTGCCTGCACCGCCGGGTGCATCGTATCGATCTCATCGAGGAACAGCGTGCCGCGGTGCGCGCTCCGGATTCGTCCCGCCTGACCGAGCTTGCCGCTGCTCCGGTCGATCAGGTCGCTGCCGAACAGCTCGGCCTCGGCCAGTTCCTGCGGCAAGGCGGCGCAATTCACCGCGACCAGGGATGCCCCGCTCCGCCGGCTCTGGCGATGGAGCATGTGCGCGACGAGTTCCTTGCCCGTCCCCGTCTCCCCCTCGACGAGCACGTCGATATCGGCCTGCGCGAGCTGTGCGATCGTCTCGCGCAGCCGCATCATCGCCGGGCTCTCGCCGATCAACGGACTGTCGATTGCTGCCGCCGCCGCGGTCAGTCGCCGGTTGTCGAGGATCAGCGCGCGGTGCGCCAACGCCCGCCGCGCGACGCCAACGAGATGATCGGCGGCAAAGGGCTTGGCAAGGAAATCGAACGCGCCGTCGTGCAGCGCGCGCACCGCCATCGCGACATCAGCGTGGCCGGTGATCAGGATGACGGGGATGTCGGGATCGATCGCATGGATCGCAGCGCGCAGTTCGAGCCCGTCCATCCCCGGCATGCGGATGTCGGTGACGACAATACCGGGAAAGCCAGCCCCGATACGCGGTAAGACGCTCTGCGCGTCGGGAAAGGCCTCGACGGCAAGCCCCGCCAGATCGAGCGTCTGAACATTCGCTTCGCGCAGCGCCGCATCGTCGTCGACGAAGAAGATCGCCTGCTCGTCGGTAAAAAAGCTCATGCCGGCCTCAGCGTCAGGCGGAAACCCGCGCCACCCAGCGGGGAGGGAATCAAGGTCAGCGTGCCGCCGAATTCGGCCATGATATCGCTCGCGATCGCAAGCCCGAGCCCGAGCCCGTCGGGCCGTCCGGTGACGAAGGGTGTGAAGAGCTGCGGCAACAGTTCGGCCGGAACGCCGGGGCCATTATCGCAGACATCGATATGGACAGGATCGCTGCCATGCGCATGGAGCGCGACGCGCGCATTCTTCACGCCTTGCACCGCATCGACCGCATTCTGCAGAAGGTTGACGAGCACCTGTTCGAGCCGGACGCGGTCGGCGTGCACCGTCGCGGCTGGATTTTCAATTCCGACATCGAGCGCGATGCCTTGCGCGCGCAGCCGGTCGCCGATCAGGAGCAGCGTGCCGTCGACCGCCGATTGTACTGCGACGGGGCCCAGCGGTGTCGGCTTGCGGCGCGCAAAATTTCGCAGCTCGTTGGTGATGGCGCCGACGCGCGCCGTCAGTTCGACGATGGTGTCGAGGTTGCCGCGCGCCTTGTCGGGCTGCGCGCGCTCCAGATAGCGGAGGCTGTTTTCGGCGAAGGTCCGGATCGCCGCGATGGGCTGGTTGATCTCGTGCGCCACGCCCGCCGTGATCTGTCCGATCGATCCCAGGCGGCTGGCCTGCGCCAGTTCCTCGCGCGCGGCGCGATAGCGGCGGTCAGTTTCGGTCTGCCGTTCGGACGCTAGACGCAGTTCATCGTTCGCGTTCCGCAAGTCGCGCGTGCGTGCCGCCACCTCGCGTTCGAGCGCCTCGTGCGCCGCCTGACGCAGCGTCTGCCGTTCGACGACACGCAACAGCGTGATGATCGCAGCTCCGACAAGGATCAGCAGTACCAGGAAGGCAACGCGCGCGGTTGCATTGGCGCTGGCTCGAGCTGGCTCGGCGGGCTGGAGGAGGCGGAGGGTGCCGCCGGGAAAGGATACGCGCTCGTCGGCCTCGCGGAACAGGTCCGCGCCGATGCGGATACCGTCCCCGGCGCGGCTGACCGGCAACGGGTCGAGCCGCGCCTCGCCATAGCTGCGCGTCGCCCGAAGTCTTTGCTGTGTCTCGGCTGAAATGGGAGCGAAGGAACGGAAGCGCCAGCGCGGCTCACTGCTCATCACGACGATCCCGGCAGCGTCTGTGACGAGCGTCGCCGCGGCGGAATCGGCCCAGCGGGTTTCGAGCTTGTCGAACTCGACCTTGAGCACGATGACGCCGAGTTGGCGACCGCCGACATCGACACGGCGCGCGAGGTAGAGGCCCGGGCGTCCGCTGACTGTGCCCAATGCGAACAACTCCGCGTCGCCGCGTCTCATCGCGCCCTGGAAATAGGGGCGAAAGCGATAATTTTCGCCCACAAAACTCGTTGGGGAGCGCCAGTTGCTTGCCGCGATCGTCATCCCGCTGGCGTCGATGACGTAGATCACCGTGGCGTCGGTGCGCGCCGCGAGTTGTTCGAGTTCGCGGTCGAGCCGACGCGAGGCAGCGTCGCTCTTGTCGGCGAGCGCGGCGCGGACGTCGGGGAATTCGGTGAGCACGCGCGGCAGCAGGCGGAATTTCTGCAGTTCGCTTTCGAGCAGGCTTGCGTGCGCGCGTGCATTCTGTCGCGCCTCGACCTCGGCCTGCGCGGCAGCGCGACCTGCGGCCCATTGCGCCAGGCCGAACCCCGCGACGAGCAGGATCGCCAGCCCCACCGCAACCGCGACGAACAGGCGTTCGCGGCTGGTGTTGGGGCCGATCAGAGGCGAATCGCTTTGCGAGAGCATGTGCGGATTATTGCACAAATGCATGGGATCGTATGCGGTATTTTGCACGATTTGGATGATGTGGGGCAGGCCCGTTCCACAATATTATAATTAAAACAACAGTTTGAATGAGTTTTCTATGTCGTTTGACGATGATTCCATCGCGCCCCTATTTTTAGCCAAAGGCCGGGAAACACCCCGGGCTGCGTCGAGCCGGACGCAAAAGATGGGGAGAGGCTGGTGGCAGCCACGATCGACATGAATGCGACGCACCTGCCGGCGAAGACCGGTCCGTGGTGGTCGCATCTCTATGTGCAGGTGCTTGCGGCGATTGCCGGCGGCATCCTGCTTGGCCATTTCTGGCCCGAAGTCGGCGTCAAGCTGCAGCCGCTCGGCAAGGGTTTCATCGACCTCGTCAAGATGATCATCGCACCGGTGATCTTCCTTACCGTATCGACCGGCATCGCTTCGGTCGGCAGCGGCAAGACGCTCGGGCGCCTGACGGCCAAGACCTTCGCCTATTTCCTCTTCTTCTCGACGCTCGCGCTGATCATCGGGCTGATCGTCGCCAATGTGGTGCAACCGGGCGCAGGGATGAATATCGATCCCCGCACGCTCGATCCGAACGCGGTCGCCAAGATCGCTGAATATGATGCCAAGGCGCATGACACGTCGCTCGTCGGCTTCCTGCTCGCGATCATCCCGACGACTTTCGTTTCGGCGCTGACTTCGGGCTCGATCCTGCAGGCGCTGTTCGCGGCGATCCTGTTCGGCATCGCGCTGTCGCACACCGGCGCCGCGGGGGCGCAGGTGCTTGGCATGCTCGAAAAGCTTTCGAGCGTCTTCTTCTATCTCGTTGGAATGTTGATGCGTTTTGCGCCGATCGGCGCGTTCGGCGCAATGGCTTTCACGATCGGCGAATATGGCGTCGAATCGCTCGTCAATCTCGGCGCGTTGATCGCGACCTTTTACCTGACCTCGATCCTGTTCGTGGTGGTCGTCCTCGGCGGCATGGCGCGGCTCTGCGGCTTCTCGATCTTCCGCCTGATCGCATATCTCAAGGCAGAGCTTCTGCTCGTGCTGGGCACCTCGTCGTCCGAAGCCGCGCTGCCCAGTCTGATGGACAAGCTCGAAAAGGCGGGCTGTGCCAAGCCCGTGGTCGGCATGGTCGTGCCGACCGGCTACAGCTTCAACCTCGACGGCACGAACATCTATATGACGCTCGCGGCGCTATTCGTTGCGCAGGCGACGGGCGTCGACCTCAGCCTTGGCGATCAGGTCGCGCTGCTGCTCGTGGCGATGGTGAGCTCGAAGGGGGCGGCGGGCGTCACCGGCGCAGGCTTCATCACGCTCGCAGCGACGTTGACCGCGGTTCCGACCGTACCCGTCGCGGGGCTCGCACTGATCCTTGGCATCGACCGTTTCATGAGCGAGTGCCGCGCGCTCACCAACTTCATCGGCAATGCGCTCGCCGCGATCGTCGTCGCGATGTGGGAAAACGCGCTCGACCGCGATGCGCTGAACCGCGCGCTCAGCGGAGAGCCCGCGCCGCTCGCGGCGGCACCGGTAGAGACCGACAGCGATTGAGGCCGGCAAGGCCCGGAAATTTAAACAATAAAATTGGGGAGAGTGAAAATGAGGCGCACAGTTGGAACAATGCTTCTGGCGAGCACGGCGATCTGCCTTCTCGCGGGCGCACCCGCGCAGGCCCAGACGGCCGAAGCCGAAGCGACTACCGAAGCGGCCGACGCGAACGAGCCGCAGCCCGATGGGGAAACCGCCGGCGATATCGTCGTCGTCGGCACCCGCATCGAAGGCGCGCGCGTTACCGAGGCGCTTCCCGTGGTCGTTGTCAATCAGGACAAGCTCGACGCGATCGGCGCAGTCAGCGGTGACGAGTTGATCCGCAACATCCCGCAGATGGGCGACGTCAGCTTCAACCCCGGCAACAATGCCCAGACCAGCAACGCCGCGCGCGGCGACGTCGGCTCGGTCAACCTCCGCTCGCTCGGAGTCGGCAACACGCTGGTGTTGCTGAACGGTCGCCGTATCGTCACCCACCCGGCGAGCCAGGGGTTGTCGGACACGGGCACCGTGCCGGTCCTGAGCTATAACTCGAACGCGATCCCGACGACGGGGCTCCAGCGGCTCGAAGTCCTGCTCGACGGCGCCGCCGCGCTCTATGGCTCCGATGCCGTCGCGGGCGTCGTCAACACGGTGCTCAAGGACAATTACGACGGCCTTCGGATGCAGGCGCAGTATGGCGGTGCCGAGGGAACGCATCTGCGTGAGTTCCAGGGCAATATCCTCGCCGGCAAGAGCTTCGATCGCGGCAATGTCACGCTGTCGTTCGAATATACCGATCGGTCGGCGCTGCGTGCGGAAGACCAGGATTTCACCGCTTCGGCGAACCTCCGCCCGCTGTTCGCCGACTATCCGGACTTCGCGGATTCAACGACGCCCGACGCGCGCGCGACGCGCGGCGCCTGGCCCGCGCTTCAGGTCCCGGTAACAGGTGGCCGGCCGCGCCGCGGCGCGACGAACCTCACCACGGCGGCGGGCGCGTTCACCGTTCGCCCGACGCGTCTCGGCGGATGCACGCAGGCGCTGACCGCCGATCTCTGCCTTGTGAACACCGCGCTCGCGACGAACAATGCGTTCCGTGACCTGCGTTTCGACACAGCGGTCGGCACGACCGTGATGCCGAGCGTCAAGCGCTACAATGCCTTCATCAACGGCCACTACGACCTGACCGACGATCTGACTTTGTTCGGCGAGTTCGGATATTATCGTTCCAACACGACGCGTATTCAGCCGCCGGTGATCAACCTCAACCAGATATGGATCCCGGCCTCGAACTATTACAATCCGTTCGGCGCGACGACGATCAATGGTCAGCCCAACCCCAATCGCATCCCGGGACTCGTCAACGTGCCCGCAGCAGGCCTGCCGGTGCTGCTCACCACCTATCGCTTCGTCGATACCGGGCCGCAGGCGGTGAAGGTGAGCGGCGAGCAACTGCGCGGTCTGATCGGGGTTCGCGGCGAGGTTGCGGGTTTCAAATGGGACAGCGCCTTCGTTTATTCCGAGGCTTCCGCAGTCGACAGCAGCCTCGCGGTACGCAGCTCGGCGCTTCAGCAGAGCCTCGCGCTTGCGACGCCAGATGCCTATAATCCGTTCAACGGCGGCTGCATCGACAGCCTGAGTTCGGGCGATTGTACCCCCAGCTCGCAGGCCGCTATCGACGCGATCACGTTCCAGTTGCGGCGCCGGTCGAAGACGACGCTGACGATGGGCGATTTCCGCGCCTCGCGCGCCGATCTCCTGACACTGCCCGGCGGCGACGTCGGCGTTGCCTTCGGCCTCGAAGTGCGGCGTGAAACGCAGCGCGACGATCGCGATTCCGCGGTCGACGGATCGAGCCCCTTCATCGACGCCGTGACGGGCGCGGTGACGATCAGCGATGCCGCAGCGGTCAGCGACAATCCGGATACGTACGGCAAGCGTACCGTCGCCGCCGGCTATGCCGAACTCGCCGTCCCGCTGGTTTCGGAAGAGATGAACATCCCGCTCGTCCGGCGCTTCGATGTGCAACTTGCCGGTCGTTTTGAACATTATAGCGACTTCGGCAGCGTCGTGCGGCCGAAAGTCGCTGCGGCATGGGACGTCGTCGACGGTATCCGCTTTCGCGGTTCCTTTTCGCAGGGTTTCCGCGCGCCGAACCTCGAACAGGTCAATGCGGTCGAATATGCGCGCCTTGCGACCAGCCAGGATTTCCTGCGCTGCGAGGTTGACCTGCGCGCCGGCCGGATCGCCAACTTCAACGCGTGCGGAAACAATGTCGGCTATTCGCGCCGCGTCTCGGGCAACCCCGACTTGAAGCCCGAAAAGAGCACCAACTATAATCTCGGCGCGGTGTTCGAGCCGACGTTCATTCCGGCCGATCTCGGCCGTATGACCTTCACCGTCGACTATTGGTCGATCAAACAGAAGGGCATCGTCGGCATTCTCGGCAACGATACCGCCGTGGCGCTCGACTATCTGCTCCGCCTCCAGGGATCGTCGAACCCGAACGTCATTCGCGATGCCGCCAATGCCGACGATCTCGCGGCGTTCGCGGGTACGGGCATCACGCCGGTCGGCCGCATCACGACGGTGCGCGACCAGTTCATCAACCTGCAGCCGCAAACCGTCCGCGGGCTCGATTTCGCATTCTATTGGCAATCGCCCAAGACCGACATCGGCAAGTTCGATTTCTCCGTCAACGCGACACGGCTGCTCAAATTCTCGCGCGCGCCTGGCGATGCGGTCGACATGCTCGTTGCGGCCCGCGCGGCCGGCGACATCAACGCCGCGACTCCCTTGCCCGAGACCCAGAATCTGATCGAGGCGAATGGCCGCCCGAAATGGCGCGGGACGGCGTCGCTGACATGGTCGCTCGGCCAGTTCCAGATCGGGGCCTTCGCGCGTTATACCGGCGCGGTCGACGAAACCGCGTTCGTGGATAGCGAGGGCAACCCGTGGCGCGTCAAGTCGCAGGTTACCGGCAATCTTTATGCGCAGGTGCGTATCAAGGACGCAGGCGGTCTGGGCGGCGACATGCGCTGGCGTGTCGGCGTGCGCAATATCACGAACGAGAAGCCGCCGCTGTCGTCCGAGGGCTATCTGGGGTCGCTCTACAACCCCTACGGCCGCTACTGGTACACCTCGGTCACCACGGAGTTCTGATATGAAATACGGGCACGGCATCTGGTTATCGATCGGCGCTGCCGCGCTCGCGGTCGCGCCGGCGGCAACGGCAAAGGAACGCGCGCCCGCGCCGACCGCCGCCGCCGGCGCGGCCCCCTCCGCACCGCAAAAAGCCGCACCGAAGACGATCCTCTTCATCGGCAACAGCTTTACGCAGGGGGCGCATTCTGCGGCGCGAAACTGGCGCGCCGGCACGGTGACGGATCTCAACAATGCGGGCTATGGCGGCGTGCCCGCGCTGTTCAAGCTGTTCGCCGAGCAGGCTGGGCTCGACTATGCCGTCAGTCTCGAGACGCAGGGCGGCAAGTCACTCGGCTTCCATTATGACGAGCGGCGCCAGCTTTTCGACCGGTCGTGGGATATCGTCGTGCTTCAGGAATTCAGCACGCTCGACCGCGCAAAGCCCGGCGATCCCGCCGATTATTTGCGCAATGTCGACCGGCTGGCCGCGCTGTTCAAGGCGCGCAATCCCGCCGTCGACATCCGTCTCGCCGCGACCTGGACGCGCGCGGACCAGACTTATCAATCCGGGGGGCATTGGTACGGAAAGCCGGTGACGGCGATGGCCGATGACCTCCGCGCCGCGGCCGACCGCGCACGCGCCGCCAATCCGTCCGTGGCGGGGATCGTGCCGGTCGGCCAGGCCTGGAACCGCGCGATGACCGAAGGTGTCGCCGACCCCAATCCCTATGACGGCATCGGCTATGGCCAGCTCGATCTGTGGGCGTACGACCATTATCACGCGAGCGTCGCGGGCTATTATCTCTCGGCGCTCGTCACCTTTGGCGCGATCACCGGCATCGATCCGACGACGCTTGGTGCAAAGGAAAAGGGCGCCGACGAACTCGGGCTCTCGGACGCGCAGGCGGCGGCGCTGCAACGCGTCGCGCGCGACACGCTCGCGAACCGGCCATAGGTCGTTCGGGAAAAAAGGGAGCCGGACAGGTAGGATGCTCGCCTGCCAATTCGTTGGCCGCAGGGAGAAACCGGAAAAACCCCTGCGTTCATCATCTCTGTCACGTCCGATTAACACGGCTCCACGAAGTTCCGAAGCATCAGCCGATGCGGTCGAGACGGGCTGCGCGGGGAGGGGTAGGGAGCGCAAACCGTCTCGATGGGTGGATTAGAACAGCGCCCGCCGGTGCGCGGAAGGTTCGAGATTTGAACGCCCGATTGTACCAACGGGTCTGAAACACTCGATGGTACACTGGCTTTCGCACCTCTCAGGTCTGCATCGGCGCGGGTGACACGCCTATTCCAATGGCAACGGACGCAAGGTGCGTCGTCGCAGGGAAAGGCAGTGGCATGAAGATCGTCGTGATTGGCGGAACCGGGCTTATCGGCTCGAAAGTCGTCAGCAAACTCAATGCTCTGGGGCATCAGGCTGTCGCCGCGGCGCCCAATACCGGCGTCAACACGCTGACCGGCGAAGGACTTGCCGAAGCGCTGGCGGGTGCAGAGGTCGTCGTCGACCTCGCCAACTCGCCGACCTTTGACGAGGCCGCGATCGATTTCTTCAAGACTGCGGGCCAGAATGTTGCCGAGGCCGAGAAAGCTGCGGGCGTTGGCCATCATATCGCGCTGTCGGTCGTCGGCACTGAAAAAATGGGGGTCAGCCCTTATTTCCTCGCCAAACAGGCACAGGAAAAGCTGATCCGCGATAGCGGCATTCCCTACACTATCATCCACGCGACGCAGTTCATGGAATTTCTTCGCGGTATCGGCCAATCGGCGGTCGTCGGCGACGAGGTTCATCTGTCGCACGCCTATATCCAGCCGATGGCCGCCGAGGATGTCGCCGACGCAGTGACGGCCGTTGCGGTCGCCGCGCCCGCGAACACCATCGTCGAGATCGGCGGGCCCGAGAAATTCCACCTCGACGAGATCATCGGCAAGGTGATGGCGTTCGACGACGACACGCGCCCGATCGTGGTCGATCCCGAAGCACGCTATTTCGGGCTGCGGCTCGAGGATGATTCGCTGATCCCTGGCCCCGGTGCGAAGCTTGGTTCGACGCGCTTCGACTGGTGGCTCGAAAACGTCCCGCCGCCGCCGAAAAAATAATCATCCGCGACCCAAGGGGAGATCATCATGCTCAAGACGATTTGTATCTGGACCGCCGTCATCCTCGGCATCGGCGCCGAAGCGAACGGGCTTTTCATGCTCTGGTCGCCCGGCGACTGGTATCTCGCGGTTCCGGGCGTCACGACAACCGGGCCCTTCAACCAGCATTTCATTCGCGACATCGGGCTGATCTTCCTTTTCGTGGGAACGTCGCTCCTCATGGGCGCCTTCCGTCCTCAATATCGCGTGCTGCTGTGGACGACCGCGACGCTGTGGCTCTGGGGCCATGCGTTCTTCCATTTCTGGGAAGTTGCGGTCGGCATATGCGGTCCGGACGCGATCGCTCGCGATTTTCCGGCGGTTACTTTGCCCGCGATCCTCACGGGATTGCTCAGCCTCTGGGCCATCGCCGACGCGCGAAAAGAGCGGTCAAGCACCGCTGGCGCCCTCTGATTTTCCACGAAAAATAAGGAGAAAAGCAATGACTCCCCGTATGAATATCTTCCAGGCCGCCCCCGATGCGATGAAGGCCATGCTGGCCGTCGAAGCCACGTTCGAAACCTCGGGCCTCGACCACAGCCTGATCGAATTGGTGAAGCTGCGCGCATCGCAGATCAACGGCTGCGCCTTTTGTATCCACATGCATGTGACCGATGCGGTGAAGCATGGCGAAAGCCACATGCGCATCCATCTGCTGGACGCCTGGCGGGAATCGCCGCTCTACACCGACCGCGAACGCGCCGCGCTGAACTGGACGGAATCGTTGACCGGCATTGCCGAAACGGGCGCCCCCGACGAGGATTACGAGCTGCTGAAGGCGCATTTCGACGACAAGCAGATCGCCTATCTGACGGTCGCAGTCGCCGCGATCAATTTCTGGAACACGGTCCAGATCAGCCTTCGCGCCGTCCACCCGGTCGAACAGGCGGCCGCGGCGTAACGAGCCCCCGGGCGCTGGACCTACCGACCCGGCCGTCCAGCGCCGATCCCGGCCGCCGGGACATCTCCCTCCGATGTCCCGGCGGCTTCCCGTTCAGGAGACGATCGATGAAACTCTATTATTGCCCATGGGCGTGCAGCCTTGCCGCCCATATTGCGCTCCACGAAGCTGGCGCGCCGTTCGAGAATGAGAGCGTCGACATCAAGACGAAGATCACAGCGAGCGGCACCGATTTCAACAATGTAACGCGCAAGGGCTATGTCCCGGCGCTTGAACTCGACAATGGCGAGATCGTCACTGAAAATATCGCTGTCCTCGACTATCTGGCGGGCGTCTATCCGCAGTTGGGGGTCGAAGGTCCGCTTGGCCGAACACGGCTGGTCGAGGCGCTCGCCTATATTTCGACCGAGATACACAAAAGCTACAAGCCCTTCTGGCACAACGGCACCGACGAGCAAAAGGCCGTCGCCAGTGCCTATATCACTGCGCGGATGCGTTACCTTGGCGACACGATCAAGGGCGACTATCTGTTCGGGGACCGCCCGACCGTCGCGGATTTCTATCTGTTCGTGACGACGACATGGGCTGGCCGCTTTGGCGTCGACGTTCCGCCCGCGATTGCCGCGCTCCACGAACGGCTGAAAGCGCGTCCCGCGGTCCAGGCGACGCTGAAGGCAGAGGGGCTCGCCTGACGATCGTGTCATGCGCCTCTTGCCTTCGGGCATTTTATGCTACGCCCGACGAGCCTTGTTAACAGCGACCGGAGATAGAGATGCCGACGCGCCCCTTCGATTTTCCCAATGGCGATGGCGAACGCCTGTCGGGTAGGCTTGAGCTCCCGGTCGGATCGACCAAGGCGTGGGCGCTGTTCGCGCACTGCTTTACCTGCGGAAAGGATAATAAGGCTGCGGTCCGGATTTCGCGGCGCCTTGCTGGTGCGGGCATCGGCGTGCTGCGGTTCGACTTCACGGGCCTTGGTGCCAGCGAAGGCGATTTTGGATCGGCGGGTTTCAGCCACAATGTCAAGGACCTGGTCGCCGCGGCCGACGCGATGACCGCGGCGGGCATGCCGCCGATGCTGCTCGTCGGGCATAGCCTCGGCGGAGCGGCCGTGCTGGCCGCCGCGGGGTCGCTGCCCGGAGTCCACGCCATCGCGACGATCGCGGCGCCGTTCGACGTCGAACATGCGCTCCACCAGTTCGATCCCGAGGGATTGGAGACGATCGAGCGCGAAGGTCGCGGCGTCGTGGCGATCGGCAGCCGGCCCTTTACCGTCCGCAAGGAGTTCGTCAAAAGTCTGCGCGAGCAGGATCAGGGCGCGCGCGTGGCGTCACTTAAGCGGCCCTTGCTGCTGCTTCACTCGCCGATCGATCAGGTCGTCGGGATCGAGAATGTGACCAGCCTCTATCTCGCGGCAAAGCATCCCAAGAGTTTCGTCTCGCTCGACGGCGCCGACCATCTTTTGACCGATGCGCGCGACGCCGATTTCGCCGCCGACATGATTTCGGCGTGGGCCGGCCGCTATCTGCCCGCGATGCCGCCGACTGCCGCCAGCCAGTTCGACGCGGAAGCGGAGGAAACGCGCCTCGGCAAATTCCAGCTCGCCATGCGGGCAGGGAAGGCCGCCTTCATCGCCGACGAGCCCGAGAGTGCGGGCGGTCTGGGTTCGGGCCCGACGCCCTTCAACCTGCTATCCGCCGCGCTCGCTGCCTGCACGACGATGACGCTCCGCCTCTATGCGGATCGCAAGGGGTGGCCGGTCGACCGCATCCGTACCGGCGTGACGCACCGCAAGGACAAGGGTTTCGATAAACCCGATATCTTCAGCCGCCGTGTCGAGATCACGGGCGCGATCGACGATGCGCAGCATGCCGAACTGCTTGGCGTCGCCGACCGCTGCCCCGTGCATCGCACGCTCGAAACCGGATCGCGCTTCGAGGCGACCGAAGCGGGATGGGCCGATGCCGGCCCGACCGGAGACCAGACGCCCGCTTAGTGCAGGGCGATTGTCGCGTCTCGGTTCTGCCGTGCTTCGCTCCATCGGCTTAGGCTGTGGGGACGAAATGCATCGCGGAGTGAAGCGCCATGAAAATCACTGTCATCGGAGGAACGGGCCAGATCGGTCGCCGCCTAGCCGCGCGACTGCGCGAAGATGGGCATGAGGTCGTCGTGGCAGCCCGGTCGACCGGCGTCGACACGGTCAGCGGCGAGGGGCTGGTTCAAGCACTCGAAGGCGCCGACGTGGTCGTCGATGCATCGAACTCGGGTTATGGCGACGCCGCCGATATGCGGCGTTTCTTTGCCGCTTCGAGCGATAATATACTCGCCGCTGCCCGCGCTGCGTCGGTCGGGCACGTCATCGCGCTTTCCGCTGTCGGCGCGGACACGCTGAACGGCGGCTATTTTCTCGCCAAGCGCGATCAGGAGGAGCGGATTCTGGGCGTCGGCGTCCCGTTCACGATCGTCCGATCGACACCCTTTTTCGAGTTCGTCTACAAGATCGTCGACGCGAGCGGCGATGGCGACCGGATGCCGCTTGCGCCCGTCACGATGCAGCCGGTGGCCGCCGACGACGTCGTCGCGGCGCTGGCCCGCCTCGTCACCGAAGCGCCGGTGAATGATATCGTCGAGATTGCCGGACCCGACACATTCGGTCTTGCCGAACTCGCGACCGAAATCCTCACCGCCAATGAGGATATGCGCTGGATCTCGGTCGACCCGGACGCGCTGTATTTCGGCGCGCGGTTCGATGGCGAACCGCTCACCTGCAATCGTCCGCGCCTCGCACCGACACGGTTCGACGACTGGCTACGCGAATGGATCGCTTTTGCCTGAGGGTCAGCGGTCGTTGTCGATGCGGACGATCGTCGCCTCGTCGACCATATTGTCGAACCAGGTGATGAGCACCGAACGCAGCAGTACTTCGTTCGACGCCTCGGCGAACAGGGTGAGCGAGGCGTGGAGCTTTGCGGCATCGACTTCGCCGAACACTTCGCGCGCGCTTGTCTGGACCAGCCGAAAGAGTGTTTCGACGCACTCGCGGTAACGGCCGCCGAGCGGAGCGAAATCCAGATAGGCGCGCGCTTCGTCGAGCGACGAGAGCGCATAGACGTTTCCATCGTTGTCTTCGATACCCAGGCGCGGGAAGATGAAATCCATGTAGGGCGTGCACATCGCGCCGCGGCGCAGAATGTCGATCGCGTCGTCATAGGCTTCGGCCTGCGCGGCAACGAAGCGTTCGAGATGATATTCGTCGATCATGATGGCCTCGCTAGCCGGCGACGACGTCGGCGAATTCGGGATGGCGGCCGAAAAAGTTGACCATGAACTGGCAGCGCAAAACCGCCTTGCGCCCCGTCTGCCGCATCAGGTGGAAAGCGCCCTCTGCGAGTTGCGATGCGATGCCCATGCCCCAGAATTCCGACGGAACCTCGGTGTGAATCAGGACCAGTCGCCCCTCTTCGTCGACCCGGTAAAAGGCGGCCGCGGTCGAACCGTCGGGCAGGTCGAGTTCGAAACAGCGCTTTTCGACATTGTCGACAACTTCGGCGTCCATGGCAGCTCACCTTTCCTTTGAGAGAGACGCGAACAGCCTACGCCAGCGGCACGACCGCAACAGACCCAAGGGCTGGAGATATGATTGTACCGTAAGGGCTAGCCCGCCCGCGACAGCGCGGCGCGCGGCTCGATCACCCCCCATGCCTCGGCGAGCGCGGAAAGTTCGGTCCTGGCGCGCCGCATCGCGGCGGCCCGCTCGACCTCGTGCGCGAACTGCATAGGCTGCGCATCCACGAAAACGGGGTCATCGACACCGATGAAGCCAAAGGCCGCACGAAGCGCCGGCGTCAGCGCGTCCATCGCCGCAAAGGGCGTGCCGGGGCGCAGGTCGACGCCGCGCGTCGTCAGGAACAGCGTCTTCTTGCCGCCGAGCGTGCCGACGTACTGTCCTTCGTCGGTTACCACGTAAGTCAGGCCACCGCGCACGATCGTATCGACGAACGCCTTGAACGCCGCGGGCATCGTCCAATTGTGCATCGGCATCGCAAAGAGCAAGGCGTCGGCGCCGAGCAGGCGCGCGCACAGAGCATCGGACACCATCAGCGCCTCCTTCATCTCTGCCGTGCGTTCATCGGCGCGCGTGTAGGTCGCGCTTGCGAACAACTCGGTGATCGGGGGCAAGATCTCCACCGCAAGATCGAGATAGTCGACCGACAGCGTCGGGACTTGCGCGCGCAGCCGATCGACGAAAAAGCGCGATAGAGCGCGCGAGCCGGAATTTGCGCCTTTGGGGCTCGCATCGACATGCAGCAGTTTCATCTTCGTCTCCTTTACGCCGCCTGCGCCGAAACCGGCGCGGCGACGCCTTCGTCGATCAATGTCGCCAGCGTGTCGCACGCCTTGCCCAGAATTTGTTCGCGCAGGTTGGTGACGCACAGCACCAAACCGGGCTGCGCCGCGGCGGGGTTCGCGTACCAGATCGACAGCGGCGCCGGCGCGATGCCCAGTTCGGGCGCGCGCCTTGCCAGCGCGACATCGTCATAACCGCGCGGCAGATGAACGATCACCGCCAGCCCGGCGAAGGCATCGACCGCGATATCCGGATCGAGCCGTGCGTGGAGCGCGTCGCGCCGTTCGCGATACAGGCCTTTCATGTGGCGCAGGTGGCGCAGGAAATGGCCGTCGGCCAGGAAGTCGGTAAGCGCGAGCTGCGTCGTCACATTGGGCGCGGGGTTGAGACAGCCCGCAACCTCGCCAAATCGCGCGGCGAGCGCGAGCGGGGCGACGACAAAGCCCAGACCCAGCGCCGGGCTGATTGTCTTGCCGAAGGTGCCGATATGGATCACGCGGCCGGCGGGGTCCTGCGCCGCCATCGCTGGCGCGGCACGGCCGCCGAGCTGGAGTTCGCTGAGATAATCATCCTCGATGATCCACGCGCCTTCGCGTTCCGCCCAGGCGAGCAGCGCGGCGCGGCGCTCGGGCGACAGCGTGACGCCCGTCGGCGCCTGCTGCCCCGGCGTGACGATGGCCAGCGCGGCGTCGGGCGCGGCGCGCACGCCCATGTCGACGCGGATGCCCTTGGCGTCGACCGCGATCGGGACGGGTTTCAGCCCGGCAATTTCCAGCCCTATGCGCGATATCGGGTAGCAGGGATCTTCGACCCACGCGGTGCGTCCCTGCACGCCGAGCGCCATCAGGGTCAGGCAGAGGCCGTTCTTGTAGCCGGTGGTCAGGATGATCTGGTCAGGGTGGCAACAGATGCCGCGCGTGATCGCGAGCTGTGCCGCGATCTGCGCGCGCAGTTCGGGCTCGCCGCGCGGATCGGGCGGGCCGACCGGGGCCATGGCATTCGCGCGCACCGCGCGGGTACGCAGCCGCGCCCATAATTTCGCGGGAAAGGCATCCTGCGCCGGCACCCCCATCTGAAAGGGCAAGGGGCGAAGCGAGAAGCCGCGTTCGAGATTTTGCAGCGGCCGCGGAATGTCGACCCGTTTCGTCTCGACCGGCTTCGGCGCGGCCCGTTCGGCGACGCGCGTGCCGGCGGCCCCTGCCGAAAAGACCAGCAGCTCGTCGGCCAGCGCTTCATAGGCGGCCTTCACCGTCCCGCGCGCGACGCCAAGCTGCGAAGCCATGTCGAGCCACGATGGCAGTCGCGTTCCGGGTCGAAGCCGGCCGTCCATGATCGCGGTGCGGATTGTCGCGGCGATCTGGGCGGTAATCGGTGTCGAATGCGAGCGATCGATCTGGAAGGAGAGCCGTCCGGCGTCCCATGATGCATTCATCTCGTCACCTCATGGTACTGTTAAAACGCTGTCGATGGACCAGAGGCTATGCCCCTTGCGCCGGGTCTGTCGAGACGGGGGCGACCTATGCGAAGGTACAGGATGGGCTGCCTTGCCGGTTAGGCCGGATGACAATCACCCCGCATTTCAATCCCGCGGGCGAGCGGTTTGGTACAGGCGGCTTGTCAACTCTCGTGCCTGCCCCTGATGGCAGCGCAGACTATCCTGTCCGCTTCACCCGCCGCCCGGCGGCGGTCGCAGGAGGGTTATGAAGATGGACGGCAAAACCGCCGTGAGCCGCGAGAAGATATTGCACGCGCTCTATGAAGCCGCGGAACTCGAGCATAATCTGATGTGCACCTATCTCTATGCCGCTTTCAGCTTGAAGGATGGCGAAGGCGAGGGGTTGAGCGGCGCCGAGGCCGAAGCGGTTGCGCGCTGGCGCCGCGCGATCCTCGACGTCGCGATCGACGAGATGAGCCACCTTGTTGCGGTGTGGAACATCACCGTGGCTCTAGGTGGCGCGCCGCGTTTCGGACGCACCAACTTTCCGATCGAGCCCGGCCGGCTTCCGGCAGGCATCGCGGTAAAGCTCGCGCCCTTCGGCGAGGCTGCGATCCAGCATTTCCTCTATCTCGAGCGCCCTGAAACCTCGGCTGAAGGCGACGGGGCGGGCTTCGCGGCGGACAAGGCCGCGCCGCGGACGCCGCGGACGTTCCGCCTGACCCCGACCGGATATGATTATGCGACGATCGGCGCCTTCTATCAGGTGATCGAGACCGATTTGCGCGCGCTGGCTGGCGCGATCGGCGAGGCGGCACTTTTCTGCGGCGATCCCGCGCTGCAACTGACGCCCGAGGAAGTCGGCTTCAAGGGCGCGCGGCCCGTCACCAGCCTCGACAGCGCGCTCGCCGCGCTCGCTGAGATCATCGTCGAGGGGGAGGGCGCGCCGACCGACAGCGACGATTCGCATTTCCGCCGCTTCGTTGCGGTCCGCGACGAGATGCAGAGCCTCGCCGCCGCGAACCCCGACTTCGCCCCCGCGCATCCCGCGGCGACCAACCCCGTGCTTCGCAAGCCGCCGTCGCCCGAGGGGCGCATCTGGCTTGAAGACGCCGACGCCGTGGCGACGGTCGACCTCGCCAATGCCATCTATGTACTTGCGCTTCGCCTGCTCGCCGCCGGCTATGCGATACCTCGCCCGAACCCCGACAAGGCGCTCTATATCGGTTCGGCTATCGGGTTGATGCACGCGCTCACCGCAGTGGCGGAGCGCGCGGCACGCCTTCCCGCCGGCCCATCGAACCCGGGCTGCAACGCCGGTATATCGTTCACCGCGCTGCGCGAGGCTGCATCGCTGCCCGCGGGTGCAAGCGCCAGGCACGTTTATCTTGAGCGTATGGAGGAACTGAGCGCCGTCGCCGAAGCGATGGACACTGCCGACCCTCGCTGCGTCCGTGCCGCGCGGATTTTGCAGAAGCAGGCTGCGCGGCTGCGCGACGCACCAATTGGCGAGGCTGCGCCAGCAAGCACCCCCGACGCAGCGCCGCCGCCCGCAGCGCCCTCAGCGTCGCCAACGACCTCGGCCGACGGTGTCGACCGGGCCGAGGGCAAGGACATCGCCGTGATGTTCGACGGCAAACGCTGCATCCATGCGCGCTTCTGCGTCACGCAGGACCCGGCGACATTCCTCGCCAATGTCGACGGCCCATGGATCATCCCCGACGCGACCGATGTCGAATATCTCTGCGGTACGATCCGCCAATGCCCGTCGGGCGCGCTGACTTATGAGCGCCGCGACGGCCAGGCCGAACCGGTGCCGCCGGTCAATCTGATCACGCTGCGCGAGAACGGTCCTTATGCAGTGCGCGCCGATCTCGCGCTCGATGGCGAGAAGGTGGGTTTTCGCGCGACGCTCTGTCGTTGCGGTGCTTCAAAGCGAAAGCCCTTCTGTGACAAGTCGCATAAATATATCGGCTTCGAGGCGACCGGTGAGCCGCCGACGAAGGATGGGCCGAAGCTCGCGGTTCGCAATGGCCCGCTGACCGTCGAGCCCCAACTCGACGGACCGCTGCAGATACGCGGCAATCTTGAAATTCTCAGCGGGACGGGGCGGACCGTCGCCGCCGTCGAAACGGCGCGGCTCTGCCGCTGCGGCGCATCGAAGAACAAACCCTTTTGCGACGAAAGCCACCGCCGGATCGGCTTTCGCAGCGCATGACAAACTCTCCCAGGAAAGAAGGCAATTTATGACAAGCTTGAACGGAAAGGTCGCGGTAATCACCGGCGGCAACAGCGGCATCGGCCTCGCCGCAGCCAAACTCTTCGCCGCCGAGGGCGCGCAGGTCGTCATTACCGGCCGCCGCCAGCAGGTCGTCGACGACGCCGTACGCGAAATCGGATCGGCGGGTTTCGGGATCCAGGGCGATGTCGCCGATCCCGATCATCATCGCGAGGTCGCGGAGATCGTCCGCGAGCGCTTCGGCCATGCGGACATCTATATGGCGAATGCGGGGGTCAACACGATCAGCCCGTCGCACGACGTGACCGAGGCCGAATATGATGCGCAGTTCGCGATCAACGCGCGCGGGACCTTTTTCGGGGTGCAGAAGATCGCGCCCATCATGCGGGACGGCGGCTCGATCATCCTTGTCGGCTCACTTGCCAGCGACAAGGTGCTCGAAGGGCACGCGGTCTATGCGGGGACGAAGGCCGCGATCAACGCCTTCGCCCGCGCATGGGCGCTCGAGTTCAAGGCACGCGGCATCCGCGTCAACATGCTGAGCCCCGGGCCGACCGAGACGGCGATCCTTGAGAAACTGGGCGTGGCGCCTGAAGATCATGACGCGTTCGTCGAAATGATGGCGGGCGCAATTCCGCTTGGCCGGCTCGGCCAGCCTAGTGAATTGGCAAGCGCCGCACTCTTCCTCGCCTCTGATGCAAGCAGCTTTGTTACGGGCATCAATCTGCGCGTCGATGGCGGCATGGCGCTGCTTTGACGACTTGCGGCTCTTCGATCGAAACGGCGCGCTGTCGTACGGGTTTCGGAGCAAGGAAAGCCCTTGCTCCGAAACCCGCGGGCACATAGACTTTGCGCGCCTGCCGACATGACCGGGACGATCTCTTGCCTTTCGGTCGCAGGATGTCCGCGGGAAGATGGCCGTTCGCGACGACACCGCTTACCGGGGAGGGGTAATGACCACGACCGCCGATTATGAACCGCCGCTTGTCCTGATCGTCGACGACGACGAAGAGGTGCGCACGGCGATCAGCGAATTGATGCTGTCGGTCGGGATGGAAGCGAACTGCTATGGCTCGACGCGCGAATTGCTCGAATCGCCGCTGCTCGAACGCGCCGGCTGCCTCGTCCTCGATGTGCGCATGCCGGGATCGAGCGGGCTAGACCTTCAGCAGCATCTGGCCGCCGCCGGCATCGCGAAGCCGATCGTCTTTCTGACCGGACACGGCGACATCCCGATGTCGGTGCAGGCGATGAAATCTGGCGCCGTCGATTTTCTGACCAAGCCGGTGCGCGACCAGACGTTGCTCGACGCCGTCGTCGCGGGTGTCGAACGCGATGTTGCGGATCGCGCGAACGCCCGGATCGTCCGGCAACAGGTCGAACGTTTCGCGACGCTCACCCCGCGCGAGAGTCAGGTGATGCGCGAGGTCGCCCGCGGACGGCTCAACAAGCAAATCGCCTATGACCTCGGTATTTCGGAAATTACCGTCAAGCTTCACCGCAGCAATGTGATGAAGAAGATGCAGGCGGCGACCGTCGGCGAATTGATCCGCGCGTGGGAGAAATTGCCCGCACAATTGCGTGAAACCGGGGGAGCCTAGACTTTGGTATGGTTACAAAGCTTTACAAGCTGCGCGACTATGGCGTTATTGGCCGTCCCGGTCGTGAGAAAAAGGGCCAAATCGCTTGCCCAAAACGCCTCTTGTCGCAGTTGTGGATGATGACGAAGCCATCCGCGAAGCATTGTGCGATCTGTTGATGGTTACCGGACTGGAGTGCAGCACCTTCGATAGTGCCCCGGCGTTCCTCGATAACGTGCAAAATCATTTCGATTGCCTGATTACCGATGTGCGAATGCCCGGGATGAGCGGGATCGACCTGCTCGAACGGATGCGGGCCGGCGGGTCGGACCTGCCCGTCATCGTGCTGACGTCGGTCATCGATTCCAGCGTCCGGGCGCGGGCGCTCGACCTCGGCGCGCAGGCCTGGCTGACCAAGCCGGTTGCGGACGATGCGCTTCTCGATCAGCTGAAGGCGGCGATCGGGGCGGAGGATTGGCCCGACGGGCCGGAGCAGTGAACGCCGGACCGCTTCAAGTGACGACGCAGGTGTCCGAACCGGATATCGCGGACTTCGCATCCGAAAGTGTGGTCATTTTCGATATCGAAGGTGCGGTCCATTACTGGAATCCGGCGTCGGAAGCGCTCTATGGCTGGCCCTCGCTCACGATGGTCGGTCGTGGTATCGGCCATCTGTCGACGCGCAGCGAGAACGAACGCGAGCATTGGCGCATGCTGCTTCAGGAAGGAACGTGGCAGGGCGTGGTCAGCCGGCGCACCCCGTCGGGTATCCATATCGCCGTCGATATCCGCCAATATGTCCGCTTCGCGCAGGACGGAACCCCGCGCGACGTCATCGAATATGGCCGGCAGTCGCTCAGCGACGGCGCCGTACCGGGGGCGGACTGGCACATTCCCGACCGGTTGATGGCGGCGAGCTGGGAAATCGACGTTTCGGCGTCCGAAGCGTTGATCGCCGAGATCGCGCGGCTGCGCGGCGAAGCCGACGCCGAAGCGCAGTTGAACGCACGCCATAATGAGTTGGTGAAGGCGGCACGGATCATCAACGTCAACGAACGGACAATGCGTCTCGTCGGCGGCAATCGTGGACGTGACCTTATGATCGGCCAGCCGGTCGCCGGTTTCTGGCCGCTCGAGAGCCGCGCAACGCTGGGCGAATTGATCGTTGATGCGATGACCGGAAAAACCGAGGATGCGACCTACCGGCGGCAACTCCCGTCGGATGGCATCCTGCGCGATCCACTGGTCACAGTTTGGCGGGCCGAAACGCCGGGCCGGATTTATGCCGCGGTCAACGGGGCGGTCGATGACGACCGTTCCTATGTCTATCTTCGGGCGAGTGAGGCGCGATACCGCAAACTCGTCCATCATATGCCGATCGCGCTGTGGCAGGTCGACGCCAGCCATATGGGGCGCATCTACAACGATATCCGCGCGACGGGCGTCACCGACTTTGGCGCTTATCTCGACGAGCATCCCGAGTTGGTAGAACTCGCCGCGACGACGGTTCAGATCACCGACGTCAATCGCGCCGCGGTTCAGCTGCTCGGCGGCTCCAGCGCGCTCGATTTGATGCGGCCGGTCGGATATCTGTTTACGGTCAATCGCAGCTCGCTTCGCAACGTGATGATCGGACGTTTCAACGGGCAGACAAGCCACGAAGAGATCACGAAGATCGAGACCTTCGACGGCCGGGTGCTCGACGTGCGCATGTCGGTGACCTACCCGAAGGTGCTCGCCGAGCTCGACGTCACGATCTTCAGTTTCGAGGATGTAACCGACCGTATGAGCATGGAGGCCGAGATCCGGCAGCTTCAAGCCGACTTCACCCACGCGGCGCGAATCTCGACGCTGGGCGAACTCACGACCTCGATAGCGCATGAGATCAACCAGCCGCTCGCTGCCATCGTCACCAATGCCGAGACCAGCCTGCGCTGGCTGTCGCGCGACGACCCCAATGTCGAGAAGGTGAAGGCGCTGACCGCGCGCATCGCCGCGAGCGGACGGCGTGCTAGCGATATCGTGCAGCATATCCGCGGCATGGCGTCAAAACGCCAGCCTGAACGCGTCGCGACCGATCTCAACGAGATTGTGCAGGAATCGCTGATCTTCATCCGTCACGAAATCGAATCCCAATCGATCGGTATTACGACCGACCTCGCACGCGCGCTTCCGAACACCATGGCGGACCGCATTCAGTTGCAGCAGGTGGTCGTGAACCTGCTGATCAACAGCGTCCAGGCGGTCGAGGCACAGGGCACGGGAACGCGTGAGATTTATATTGGCACGTCTTTGACCGAAAGCGGTGCGCTCGCCTTTACGCTTCGCGATACGGGGCCCGGGATTTCGCCCGACGATCTCGACCGAATTTTCGAGGGCTTCTTCACAACGAAGGAGGCAGGGATGGGGATCGGGCTCGCCATCTGCCAATCGATCATTTCCGAACATGGCGGGGTTATTGCCGCATCCAATCATCCGGACGGCGGCGCGCAATTCCGCTTCGAGATTCCGGTCGAGACACCCTGACGATTTGCGGGAGGCGGCGCATCGCCGCCTCCCGCCTCGCATCACGCACCCGCCGCAAGGACCTTGCGCAAATAGCCGATCGCCTGCCCGATCGCGCCGCGCGCGGCCGGGGTTTCGGTGATCGGGTTGAGCATCATGAAATCATGGATCGTCCCGTTATAGCGCACCGCGACGACCGGCACGCCGGCTTCGGCGAGCTTGCGGGCATAGGTTTCTCCTTCGTCGCGCAGCACGTCATTCTCATCGACGATGATCAAGGTCTGCGGCAGGCCGGCAAGCTGCTCGGCCGACGCGTTGACAGGCGATGCGAGGATCTCATTGCGACGCGCAGCGTCGGGCAAATATTGGTCCCAGTACCAGGCCATGGCCTTTGCGGTGAGCCACGGACCGTCGGCGAACTGTTTATAGGATTCGCTCGACATCGATGCGTCGGTGACCGGGTAAAAGAGGAGCTGCGCACGAAAATCGGGGCCGCCGCGTTCCTTTGCCATCAGCGTCACCGCCGCAGCCATATTACCGCCGACACTGTCGCCCACGATCACGATGCGCTTCGGATCGGCGCCGAACGCGCCGGCATTGTCGGCGACATGGCGCGCGACGGCATAGGCCTGTTCGATAGCGCCAGGATATTGGCTTTCGGGCGAGCGGTCATAGTCGACGAAGACGAGCACGGCGTTGGCGCCCACCGCGAGTTCGCGAACCAGCCGGTCGTGCGTCTGCTTGTCGCCGAGCACCCAGCCGCCGCCATGGATATAGATGATCGCGGGAAGCGTACCGGTCGCGCCGGCGGGGCGCACGACACGAATGTTCGTCTTGCCCGACGGGCCGACGGGAAGCGTGCTGTCCTCGCTGTCGACTGCCAGAAGCGGAACGGTGACCGACTGCTGGACGGCGGACAGGACGCCGCGGGCGTCGGTTGGCGTCAGCGTATAGATCGGCGGGCCGTCGGGCAGACCGCCGACAAATGCGCCGGTTGCGGGTTCGAGCGGGGAGGGTGCGATATTCTTCGTCATGTCGATCCTTTCGGTTCCGGACGGGAATGCCCCCCGCCTCGCTCAAAGCATGTGCCAGCGCGGCCACCGGACGAGCTATCGTGCCGAAGCAGGTTCGCGGCTGTCGAACCCGCGTGGCCGCCCTATCCTTTGGTGTGGGGAGTGATATGATCGCAGGACGGGAACAGATACTTTGATGTGATATGCGCCGCGGGCCCGCGGGTGCATCTCTTGCCTATTCAACAGCCAAGAGGATGATGACATGTATCGTTCAATTCGTTCGGCGGCGCTTGCCGCACTGCTTTTCTCCGGCACCGTCGGCGCGCAGGCCGAGGATATGGCCGCCAAGCCGACCGTCGTGCTGGTCCATGGCGCCTTCGCCGATTCCTCGGGCTGGAACGACGTGATCGCCCGGCTCGAGAAGGACGGCTATCCGGTAATCGCAGCCGCGAACCCGTTGCGCAGCGTTGCGGGCGATGCCGCCAGCGTCGCGGCGGTCGTCCGGTCGATCCCGGGCCGTGTCATCCTTGTCGGCCACAGCTATGGCGGTGTCGTCATCACCGAAGCGGCGAAGGACAATCCCAATGTGAAGGCATTGGTCTTCGTCGCCGGATTCCTGCCCGACACGGGGGAATCGGCGCTGACGCTTTCGGCCAAATTCCCCGGCAGCACGCTGGGTGACGCGCTGTCGCCGGTCAGTCTGCCGGGCGGCGGCACCGACCTTTATATCCAGCCCGCCAAATTCCATGCGCAATTCGCGGCCGACGTGCCCGAAGCGCAGGCGACGCTGATGGCCGCGACGCAGCGTCCGGTGACGCAGGGGGCGCTGACCGATGCCTCGCAGGCGGCGACGTGGAAGACCCTGCCGAGCTATGTCATCTATGGCGGCGAGGACCGCAACATTCCGGCGGCGACGATGAAATTCATGGCCGAGCGCGCACATGCCCGCAAGACCGTCGCGGTCGCAAGCGGCTCGCACGCACTGATGGTCTCGCATCCGGTCGAAGTCGCCGAACTGATCGAGAATGCCGCCGCCGACCGCTGAGGCGGCGGAACGAACGGGCGCGCCAAGCGTCAATTAAGCGCTCGCCCGCGGCCAAAGCGGGCGAGCGCTCCTGGCCTTTTATGTGGCCTGAGAGCGTTGCAATCAGGCCGGAGGATCGGATGCAGGCGCTGGAAGGACTCGATGCCAAGCCAACGCACCAACGCCTCTGGGATCGGCACGCCAGCCCGATCTCGATCCTCCTTCTCGGCGGCCTCTTGTTGGCCGCAGCCCTCGGTTTCACCGGCGGACAACCGAGCCCGCCCCGCACGGCCGATCTAGGCGACGCGCGCCTGACGGTAAAAACGCCGACCGTCATTCGCAACGGCGAGTTTTTCGAGACCGATATTACCCTGACCGCAAAAGCTCCGCTCGATGATGCGGTGGTCGCCGTATCGCCCGCGCTCTGGCAAGACATGACCGTCAACACGATGATCCCGGCGCCCGCCGAAGAGTGGTTCGAGGACGGCCGTTTTCATTTTTCCTACGGCCCGCTGCGCGCGGGCGACAGCGTGCACATCAAGGTCGACGGCCAGATCAACCCGCCGCTGTTCGCGGGCACCAGCGGCGAAATCGCAGTCTTCGACGGCAAGCGGCGCATTGGTGAAATGCCGCTTCGCATCAAGGTGCTGCCCTGATGGATATCGTGCTTCGCGCCACTGTGATGTTCTTCATCCTGTTCCTGCTGATCCGGCTGCTCGGCAAGCGCGAGCTAGGCCAGATGACGCCCTTCGAATTCGTCGTGCTCGTCGTGCTCGGCGACCTCATCCAGCAGGGGGTGACGCACAATGATTTCAGCCTGACCGGGGCGACGCTCGCCATCTGTACCTTCGCTTTCTGGGCGCTGGTACTAAGCTGGACGGCATATCTGTTCCCGCGTGCCAAGAACCTGCTCGAAGGCGCGCCGCGGGTGATCGTGCGCGATGGCGAGATATTGATCGAAAATCTGCGGCGCGACCGGCTGACGCGCGACGAGATACTCTCCGAAATGCGGCTGGCCGGGATCGGGCAGATGTCGGAGGTCGCATGGGCGATCCTGGAACCGCAGGGCAAGATGAGTTTCATCAAAAAGGACGATCATGCCTCGCCGCAACAGGACCGCGACGATCCCGCGAACTAGGGGGGCTGACCCTAGTAGATCGGCGTGATTTGCATCTGGGGCAACGGCCGCGGCGTACCGTCGCTGAGGTCGGGGCCAAGGTCGGCCCATTCCTCGCCGCGTGCCACCAGGTCGGCGAACAGCGCTTGCGCGGCGCTTTGCGCTTCGGTCGACCGGAATTTGTATGAAACTGCCGGCGGCACTCCTGTGCGCACTGTCGCAAAGGCTGCCTCATAAGCGGGAATCGGCGGCACGACTTTCGCGCTGGCCGCAATCCGGATGGTGTAGCGCTGAAGGCCCGATGCGACGTTCCGCCAGCGTACCCAATAATGATTGTCGAACGAGAATTGATACAGGCGCTCGCCAGCGACCGTGCCTTTCAGCGAAATGCTGTCCAATATGTCCTGCGACATGTCGAGGTTCATCCCGCCCTCGACCTTGTCGAGCGCGACGTGGACGATCCGGTCGCGTTGCCCCGGCGCGCGCGATTGCAACAGATCGCGCCAATTCTGCATCGTGCTGATGATACCGAATATGAAAGCGGAAACCTCCGCCAGCGCAAGGGGCCGGGCGATCGAGTTGTAGCTGCGTTGCCATCCGCGATTATTATGCAGCGGCAACCACACCGCGGCTTCGGCCCGGTCCTGCGCACATTGGGGTTCAGGGTTGTCGACCGGCGGGCTGTCGTCGCTTTGGGGATAGACGAGGTTGATCGCAAAGGTCGGCCAGCGCGGCAGCGGCGCGTCGAACAAATGGAGCGGGAAATTGCTTGAAACCCCGCCGTCCGAGAACCAGCAGATACGAAAACCCTCGATCAGCGAAAGCGGAGCCTCGCCGCCGGTGGCCAAGCTGTCGGTGCTCTGGCTGAGCGTCGTTTCCTTGCGATCTTCGCTTTCCCCCGACGTCTCGCCTTCGGTCTCGCCGCGAAGCGTGCGCCTCGCCGCCGGCTCGTGCAGCGGCACAGCGCTGATCAGCAATGGAAAGCTGAGGCTCATCCGCATCGCCACGAGCACCGGCATCCGGCCCTTGCCGGGAAGGCGATAATAATCCTTTCCGTCGACGCGGTCGGGCGCACCCGCCATCGCCACCATCGCGTCGACGACGGTTTGCGGGAACAGCAGATCGAATTCCTCGCGCAGGAACCAGAAGGACGCATCGGTGAAGGGCAGCGTTCGCGGTTCACGATGCGAAACGCCGGTGGTGATCATCTGAAGCGAGATTGCTGTTTCGGTCCGCGGTTCGCCGGGATAACGGGGCGCGTCCCACAGGTCGTCGAACAGCAGCGGTTCGGCGATATCCTTGCCCGACAAGGATTGCAGAACCCCGTGAAGCCAATCGGTCAGCGCCGGTTCTGCCGCATCCTTACCGCTGCTCAAACCCGAGCAGAGGCCCAGCAGATTGCGCCGCGTGACGCGCGCGACACGTAAAGCCGCGGCGATTGCTGCGCCAAGATAGGCGCAAACCGCCGAGGGCAGCAGTACGGCTGCCGCCCCGGATGGCCCCGCAATCGCATAACCAAGCGCAAGGAACAGGCCGAAAAGGAGCAACGCTTCAAGCGGGGCGATGGCGACGACTGCGATCGCTGCCGTGCAGGCCTTGCGGAGCGCGCTCGCGTTTCCGGTGAGCGTGACGATCAGGCGATAGGCGCTTCGCCCGCCGCGCGCGGGCTGAAACAGGCCGAAGATGAAGCCCCGCGACGAAAGCTGTGCCGCGACGCGTTCGAGACCGGCGAAGCCAAGCGTCGAGGGGCAGGGGGCGGCCGACCCCGATGCGACATGTTTGCGGTCGCCCAACGCGGCGGCGGCGGTGGCTGCCGCCGCGATCGCGCCCGCCGAGGTTCCACCGATATTCTTGAACCGGAAGTCGCGCGCGAGCGCCAGAACGGCGTTGGGATAGACGATGCCGCTCGTGATGCCGCCCTTCATCACCAGGTCGCAATAGCGGGTGGCTGTTTGGCTCATGTCGTCGCTCTCCGGATGGACGGGGCTTCTTCTTTTCTTATCGCGACACGCCGATCAAGTCGCTGTCCTTCTTGATGAATGGAGCCCATCCAACGCACCATATAACGCAATTGCTTATGCTGTGTTGGGGCTGTAATACGGGCGCTGCGCATGAAATGGTTCCGTAAACCCGAAGGCCCCGACCCCACCCTAGCCGCGACGCCGGGTGGCCCGTTCGCCGACATGGCAGCGCCGCCGCCGCCCATCGTTCCCGAGACGCGCGGGCGCAAATGGATGCGCCGCATCTCGCGCGGCTTCGCGATCTTTTGCGTGATCTTCATACTGCTCGTCGGCTGGCTCGCGCTGACCGCGCCGCTGTCGAAATCGCTCGAACCGATCGCTCCGCCGCAGATCACCTTGCTCGCGTCCGACGGCACCCCGATCGCGCGCATCGGCGCGATCGTCGACACGCCGGTGAAGAGTGCGGATCTGCCCAAGCATGTGACCGGCGCCTTCCTGGCGATCGAGGATCGCCGCTTTTACAACCACTGGGGCGTCGATCCGCGCAGCATAGCACGCGCCGTCTGGAGCAATGTCACCGGCGGGCGGACGCAGGGGGGCAGCACGATCACTCAGCAGCTCGCGAAATTCACTTTCCTGACGCCGAAGCGCACGCTCGGGCGCAAGGCGCGCGAGGCGCTGATCGCCTTTTGGCTCGAAGCATGGCTGACCAAGGACGAGATTCTCGAACGTTATCTGTCCAACGCCTATTTCGGCGACAACACCTATGGCCTTCGCGCCGCCTCGCTCCATTATTTCTATCGCCAGCCCGAAAAGCTGACCCCCGCGCAGGCGGCGATGCTCGCGGGGCTGGTGCAGGCGCCGTCTCGGCTCGCCCCCACCAAAAACCCCGATCTGGCCGAAAAGCGTATGAAGCTGGTGCTGGATGCGATGGTCACGACGGGCTATCTCACCGAACAGGAGCGAAAGGCGCTCCGCACCCCGCGCATCGACGTGCGCACGCGCAACACCTTGCCGACCGGCACCTATTTCGCCGACTGGGCGCTGCCCGAGGCGCGCAAGTTGAGCGATGTCGGTTATTCGCGCCAGACGATCGCGACCACCCTGGATGCGCGGTTGCAGGGGATCGCGCGCCGTGTGACGAGCCGCGCGGGGCTGGGCAAGGCGCAGGTCGCGCTTGTCGCGATGCGCCCGAATGGCGAGGTTGTCGCGATGATCGGCGGCAAGGATTATGCCGCATCGCCCTTTAACCGCGCGACGCAGGCGCGGCGCCAGCCGGGGTCGACCTTCAAGCTCTTCGTCTATCTCGCCGCGCTTCGCGCCGGTTGGGATCCGGGCGATATGATCGACAACAGTCCGATCGAGACCGGTTCCTATCGTCCCAAGAATTCAGGCGGCGCCTATTCGAAGCAGATCAGCCTCGAAGACGCCTTTGCGTCGTCGAGCAATGTCGCGGCGGTCCGACTGCTCCGCGAAATCGGCGACGACAAGGTGATCGACATGGCGCGCGACCTTGGTGTCACCGCACCGATGGCGAAGGGCGATCCCAGCCTTGCGCTCGGCACGTCGAGCATGACGCTGCTCGAACTCACCGCCGCCTATGCCGCGGTTGCGGCGAACAGCTATCCGGTCGAACCGCACGCGTTCGAGGCCGACGAAAAGGGTTGGTTCGAGAATCTGATCTCGGGCCCGTCGCGCTTCGGGTCGAGCGAGCACGAGGATATCGAGCAAATGCTGCGCGCCGCGGTCAATCGCGGGACCGGCCGCGCCGCGCGGCTGCCACAGGCCAATTTCGGCAAGACAGGCACCAGTCAGGACAATCGCGATGCGCTGTTCGTTGGCTACGCGAACGGCCTTGTCGTCGGGGTGTGGATCGGCAACGATGACAATACGCCGCTGCAGGGCATTTCGGGCGGCGGTTTGCCGGCGCGCATCTGGCGTGACTTCATGACCGGGGCGTCAGGCAAGAAAGCGGCGTCGCAGCCCAAGAAGATTGTCGATCCGACCGGCCCGGTCGAGCCGCTCGATGTCCCCGACGTCGGCGCGATCCCGATCGGAGAGGGCACGCGGATCGGGATCGAGCGCGGCGATGCGGTGATCTCGACCGAAATCAATGGCAGCCCGATCGACCTGCGCCTGCCGATCCAGGATCGCACGCCAGAGCCCGCCGTGCCCGCGCCGCAGCCGCAGCCACCGCCGGGAACCTGACAGGTCGCGTCAGCCGGGTAAGAGGTCGAAGGCGGCTTCGGCCATTGTCTGCCCGTTGACGATCAGCTCGATGCGGTGTCGGCCGGGATGATGGCGCCGGGTGCTGAAATCGCGGATGGTCTGCGAGATCGCCAGCGCGATCACTTCCCCGGCGGCGAGGTCGAATGTCTTGAACTTGAAGACCTTGGGTGCGGTCTTTCCGCCGGCGCGGGCGTAGTGGATGCGATAGTCGACGACCAGCGGCTGGCGTTCGCGCGAGTCCGATGCGAGCTCGACCGCGATCGAGATCCGGTCGCCAAGGCGCACGGTTTCAGGCGCGATCGCAAAGCTCCGCACATTTACCGCGGCACCATGGCCGACGCCGATCAGCGCGAGCGCGCGTGGCTCGCCCTGCTTGATCAGCGTGCGCAGCGCATGGCGGACGATCCAGATCGTGCGCGGATCATCCTGTGGCCAGTCCGCGAGGCGATCCAGCAGCCAGTCGGGCCGATCCTTCGCGATGTCGTTCAAATGGTTCGCGACGGATTTCCGGACATAGAGGCTGGAGTCGGCTTTCAGCGTCTCCAGGATCGACGCCGCGAGTGTCGGGTCCGCCTTCAGCGCGGGAACGCGCGCCGCCCAGGGCAGGCGCGGCCGGGCGCCCTCGCTCGCGAGGCGGCGCACATGTTCGTCCGCGCTGCCCGTCCAGCGCATCATCGTCGCGAGTGCGCGGGGCGTATCCGCCGCTAGGAAAGGGCGGATCGCAAATTCGGCCGAACCGAACCGCGTCAGGTCGGCAAGGGCGTCCATCGACCGATCGAAATCGTCGAGCCCATAGCGTGCGACATATTCGGTGACCGCCATCGCCTGAAACCCGTGGGTCAGGCGCGGCCCCATCGCGCGGACGATATGGAGCGCGTCGGGATAGTTTTGCGGCAAGGCGGTATGGAGCGCGCTCGCAATATGACGCACGCGTTCCATGATCGACAGGGCGTCGAGCCCATCCGCAGCCGCGCGCATAAAGGCCGCGCGATCAAAGCGCGGCGACGCGGCCTCCCCCGCGTCGGCGATCGTTTCCAGCGCCGGAGGCCCCAGAATATCCTTGAGCAGGGCAGGGGACGCGGCTTCGCCCGTCATCGCGGTTTCGCCGGGCGCCTTAGCGACGCTCGACCAATCCGCCGCCGAGCGCGACATAGAGAGTGACCAGATTGTCGACCTGTGCACGACGAAGCTCGATGAGCGTCTGTTCCGAAGCGAACAGGTTGCGTTCGGCGTCGAGCACTTCGAGATAGGTCGACACACCCTCGCGGTATCGCTTGCGCGCGAGATCGGCGATGCGACGCTGTGCCAGCGTGCCGCGTTCCTGTGCCTCGACCTGATCCGCGAGGTAACGGCGTCCGGCGAGTGCGTCGGCGACTTCGCGGAAGGCCCCCTGTACCGTGCGCTCATAGGTCGCGACGGCGATATTCTCGCGCGCCTCGGCGACGGTCAGATTGCCCTTGTTCCGCCCGAAATCAAAGATCGGCAAGCTGATCGACGGGCCGAAGCTCCAGCCGAACCCATCGTTGCTGAACAGATTGTCGAGCGAGCCCGAGGCGAAGCCAAGGTTGCCGGTCAGCGAGATCGAGGGGAAGAAGGCAGCACGCGCGGCGCCGATATTGGCGCGCGCGGCGCGAAGCCGTTCTTCGGCCGCGAGCACGTCGGGACGCGCGACGAGCAGGTCCGACGGCAGGCCGGCGGTCAGCGTCGGCGATTGTCCCTGCTGGACGAGCGGCAGCGGCGCAGGCAGCGGGCCGGCAACGGGGCCGCCGGTCAGCACGGCGAGGAAATTGTCGGCTTGCGCCTTCGCAAGCTTCAGGCTCGCCAGCTGCGTCTCGGCCTGCGTCAGCAGCGTTTCGGACTGGCGATAGTCAAGCGCCGAGGTCACCCCCGCGTCGAGGCGCCGCTTCGCGATGCGCAACCCCTCCTTGCGGCTCGTCACCGTCGCTTCAGCGAGCGCGATCTGTTCGTCGGCACCGCGCGATGCGAAATAGGTGGAGGCGACGTCGCGAACGAGCGCGAGGCGGAAGGCGCGTTCGGCCTGTTCGGTCGCGAGATATTGGCTGCGCGCCGCCTCGGACAGATTCTTGACGCGGCCCCAGAAATCGAGCTCGAACGAGGTCACGCCGACGCCGACCGAATAGCGGTTGGTCGTGTCGGTTCCCGGCCCCGTCAGTGACGGGCCGCGCGTTCGTGTCGCATCCGCGCTCGCACCCACGGTCGGCAGGCGATCGGCATCCTGAATGCGATAGAGGCCGCGCGCCTCCTCGATCTGCGCGATCGCGACGGCGAGGTCGCGGTTGCGCTCGATCGCCTGCGCGATCAGCACTTCGAGCTGCGGGTCGGCGAAGAAGTCGCGCCAGGCGACATCGGTTGCCCGCTGCCCGAGCGTGACGTCGCCCGCGAATTCGGCCGGATAGTCGGCGGCGGTCGAGAGCGGCGGACGCTCGTGCTTTGGCGCCATGTTGACGCATCCGGCGAGCGTCATCGCCGCGAGCAGCGCGATCAGGTTACGCATGGCCGGGTTCCTCATGATGGCCTTTCTCGGCAGGGGCAGGGGGCCGCTTGCGGCTGAGCCATTTGCGCACCGACAGGTAAAAGAGCGGAATGAAGAAGATGCCGAGCAACGTGGCCGCGATCATTCCGCCCATCACGCCAGAGCCGACCGCGATGCGGCTGGCGGCGCCGGCCCCGCTTGCAATCACCAACGGCACCATGCCGAGGATGAAGGCCAGGCTGGTCATGATGATCGGACGCAGGCGCAGCTTTACCGCTTCCATCACCGCGTCGAACGTCGACTTGCCTTCGGCTTCCTGTTCGATCGCGAACTCGACGATCAGGATCGCATTCTTCGCCGCAAGACCGATGATCGTGATCAGGCCGACGTTGAAGTAAATGTCCGCCGACAGGCCGCGGAACATCGAGAAGAGCACCGCGCCCAGCACGCCCAAGGGCACGACCAGAAGCACCGCGACAGGCACCGACCAGCTTTCATAGAGCGCCGCGAGCAGCAGGAAGACGACGACGAGCGACAGGCCGAGCAGCATGCCGATCTGGCCGGCCGACTGCTTTTCCTCGTAGGAGATGCCGGTCCATTCATATGCGAAACCGGCTGGAAGCTGCTGCGCGAGCCGCTCCATCTCGGCCA